>JAALLF010000001.1 GCA_011087645.1 Alphaproteobacteria bacterium | reverse complement strand
CCCCAGCAGAACGATTTAACGCTTGTGTTGCATCGATCGGTTGAGGTGACCAGGGGTGATCGGACGTGGGTCGCCATGGGCGATTTCGGCGGGAGTTGACCCACTACGGACATCATTTTCTGTGGTCTCCTGCTCATCTCTCTGGGTTGCCCACCAGCCTGATTTGGAACATATTCAACCGTTCCGAAGACTTTAGGAAATAGAATAA
The DNA here is from genome assembly GCA_011087645.1 of Alphaproteobacteria bacterium. Taxonomy (GTDB): domain Bacteria; phylum Pseudomonadota; class Alphaproteobacteria; order UBA6615; family UBA6615; genus JABDJY01. Next base: position 472,051 of record JAALLF010000001.1, on the reverse strand, counting down.
CGGCCAGAAATATTTTGACGGATTACGGGGGGAACGAAATATGAAGGTAGCAACGTACTCGATTGGTATTTTTCTAATGTGCACCGTCGTCGCGGTGGGGGATCTAACTGCAAATGAAATGCCCCTTCCAGAAACAGTCTCTGATCTATCCGGTGCTCAGATTGAGAAATTAGTTTCTGGGAATACAGTTTACTGGAGAAATGCGAATAAAGATTTGAACGGCTATTATTATTATGCCCCAAACGGCGAATGGAAAGGTGCCTGTTGTGGGTCGAAATATGGCCATATTAGTGGCCCATGGTCGATTAATGAAAATCAGGTTTGCCAAGAGTGGAAAACTGGCGCCTCTTACCAAATTGGTCGTCGTCTGTGTTTTGCATTTTCCAAATCAGGTGATGGTTATTTTTATGGAAAAGCTAAAGTCAGAAAAATCGTCGAGGGAAATCCTGAAGGTAATTAAAAGACTAGGCCATTATCTTTCTTAAATAATCCGGTATGTCTGTTATTGGCTATAAATCCCCGTCAATGACCAAGCCAAATTGCGGCGGCTTTGTGGGGTGAACCAGCCGCCCATCTTACACTATTCCCAATAGTGTCAGATTCTGAGGTCTTGGCTGTCGCTCGAAATAAGTGAATGACGTCAATGCGTTGTCGCTAATGTTCAATGATCTTACACTTCTCCTGGATAATGTCAGATTTTCAGCGACGTCATTATTTGGCCGCCGCCGACGCGCCTTGCCCAGGGTTCGAAATTTGCACCTGTAATTAACGGTTTCGAGCGACTATAAGCGCCGTTTGATCATCACCATCCCAGAACTTCCATGACCAGGCTTCAGGGCGAGATCGCCCGGCGGCGGACTTTCGCCATTATCTCCCACCCGGATGCGGGCAAGACCACGTTGACCGAGAAGCTGTTGCTGTTCGGCGGCGCCATCCAGATGTCGGGCGCGGTCAAGGCGCGCGGCAAGGTGCGGCGCTCGCGCTCGGACTGGATGAAGGTGGAGGCCGAGCGCGGCATCTCGGTGGCGTCGTCGGTGATGACCTACGACTATGGCGACTGCACCTTCAACCTGCTCGACACGCCGGGCCATGAGGATTTCAGCGAGGATACCTACCGCACCCTGTCGGCGGTCGATTCCGCGGTGATGGTGATCGACGCCGCCAGGGGCATCGAGACCCAGACCCGCAAGCTGTTCGAGGTCTGCCGCCTGCGCGACGTGCCGATCATCACCTTCATCAACAAGCTCGACCGGGAAGGCCGCGACCCGTTCGAATTGCTGGACGAGATCGAGCAGAGCCTGGCCCTCGACGTCACCCCGGCGAGCTGGCCGATCGGCATGGGGCGGAATTTCCACGGCTGCTATGACGTGCTCGGCGACCGGCTGGTGCTGATGAAAAAGGGCAACGCCACCGGCGCTCTGGAAGAAGACCGCGGCAGCGCCGCGCAGTGCGACGGCGTCGATGATCCGAGGCTCGATACGCTGCTGCCCGGCGATGCCGCCACGGAGTTGCGAGAGCAACTCACCATGGCGCGTGGTCTGTGCCCGCCGCTCGATATCGAGGCTTACCGCGAGGGCAGTTTGAGCCCGGTTTTCTTCGGGTCCGCGATCAATAATTTCGGCGTCGCCGAACTGCTCGACGGGCTGGTGCGCCTGGCCCCGCCGCCAGGCGGCCGCGAGACCGGCGCGCGCCAGGTGACGCCCGACGAAGACAAGGTGTCGGGCTTCGTGTTCAAGATTCAGGCCAATATGGACCCCAAGCACCGCGACCGGGTGGCGTTCTTCCGGGTCACCTCGGGCCATTTCAAGCGCGGCATGAAGCTGTTCGCGGTGCGCAGCGGCAAGTCGATCAATCTGCACAACCCGATGATGTTCTTGGCCCAAGATCGAGAGACCGCCGAGGACGCCTGGCCGGGTGACATTATCGGCATACCCAACCACGGCAATCTGCGCATCGGCGACACGTTGACCGAGGGCGAGCAGATTCAATTCGCCGGGGTGCCGTCCTTCGCGCCGGAATTGCTGATGGCGGTCAACGCCGCTGATCCCATGCGGGTCAAACATCTCGGCCGCGCCCTCACCCAGTTGGCCGAGGAGGGGGTGGCGCGGGTGTTCCGCACCCGGCTGGGCTCGAACTGGGTGGTTGGCGTGCTCGGCGCGCTACAGTTCGAAGTGATGGCCGACCGCATCCGCACCGAATACGACGTGCCGGTGCGCTTCAGCCCGGTCGCCATTCACACCGCGCGTTGGCTCGAGGCCGACGATGCCCATGCGCTGAAAAAGTTCATCGACAAGAACAGCGCCGCCATCGCTGACGACCATGACGGCACCCCGGTGTTCCTCGCCCGCAACGCCTGGCACCTGGAAAACGCCGCCAAGGAAGCCCCCGACATCCGCTTCCTCACCACCCTGGAAAGCACCCCGGAACTCGCCGAGGCGTAGGCGCGGCGTTAGCGCCCGGCGCTGGAATTCCTCGTCCTTCGAGACACTCGCTACGCGAGCCCTCAGGATGAGGAATTCTGTAATATATTCACAAAGCCTCATCCTGAGAGTCTGACTCAAAATGAATTGTGTGTTTTCAAGCACTTGTGTTTACTCCGGTCACGAATTTGGTCGCGTAAGGCGTGTGAAAGTCGTGGTATTGGCTTGAAGCGGCCCGCCGAGCCACAACTGTTTGCAAGCGATTCCAGCGCGTTGTGCACGATCGGAGCATTTTTGATCGACCTGACACTAACATGCTGAAAACATTCAATTCATTTCCGGCCAGGCTCTGAGGAGCCGCCCGAAGGGTGGCGTCTCGAAGGACGAGGCTGTCTTTTGCCGGGCTGCGCCTAAACCGGCGCCTCGCCCTCGACGGTGGTGCGGTACATTTCGCGGCGGTGGCCGTCATAGTCGTTGAAGGCGTGGTGCAGGCAGCTGCGATTGTCCCACACTACAAAGCTGTTCGCCTTCCAGTGCAGGCGGCAGGTGAACGACGCCTGGGTGATATGGGCGGCGAGAAATTCCAGCAGCGGCTTGGCCTCTTCTTCGGTGAGGCCCTCGATGCCCTGGCTGTAGGTCGCCTCGACATAGAGCGCCTTGCGGCCGGTCACCGGATGGGTGCGCACCAGCGGGTGATAGCTGCCCTCGATCATCGATTGCCGTTCGATGTCGATCGCCATGCCGCCGATCTTGGTCTGCTGCGGGCCGGCCTCGGCATTGGCCTCGGGCGCCGGTGCGCCCGTCTCGCGGTTGGTGCGGTCGATCATGCCGATCACCGCGATGGCGGACATATGCACCTTCAAGGGCGCTAGCATGGTCTTCATGGTGTCGCTCAGATAGTCGTAGGCGAGCTCGGTATTGGCCCAGATGGTATCGCCGCCATAGGGCGGAATATCGACGCCGTAGAGCATGCTGATCGCCGGCGGGCGGGCGAGAAAGGGCGAGTCCGTGTGCCAGCCCTCGCCGAAGATCATTTTGGTTTTGGTCTCGGCTTCCTTGACCACCGGCTGAATGTTGGGATGGTCGGCCAAGCCCTTGGTATAGGCGTCGGTGCCGAAGTCGCCGAAGCGCCGGGTGAAGGCTTCCTGGTCCGCGTGGCTTATCTGCTGGTCGCGGAAATAGATCATCTTGTGCCGGTAGAGCGCGTCGGCGATCTCGTCGAACTGGGCGTCGGTCAGCGCCGACAAGTCGACGCCGTCGATCCGCGCGCCCATGGCGGCGGCCAACGGCGCAACCGCGATATGGTCATACGCCTTGGCGCTATTGTCGAATTTTCCGGTCGGTTGCAGTCTCATGCGCCGGCGCCCATTTGCACCTATCCTTCATGCGATGGGGCCAAGTCTAACCAACGCCGCCGGATACGGCGAGGCCGCTGTTATGAGCGCCGGCCTATTTGAGCTTCGCCATCTGCACCGCGGTGTCGCTCATACGCGACGAGAAGCCCCATTCGTTGTCGTACCAGCTCAACACCCGCACCATGCGTTTGTCGGTGACTTGGGTCTGGGTCATATCGAACACCGAGCTTGCCGGGTTGTGGTTGAAGTCGGACGAGACCAGCGGTTCGTCGTTGGTCACCAGAATACCCTTGAGCGCCTTGCCGCCGGCCGCCTTGGCGATCGCCGCGTTGACCTCTTCGGCCGTGGTGTTGCGCTTGGCCTCGACCACCAGATCGATCATCGAGACATTGGGGGTCGGCACCCGCACCGACGTGCCGTCCAGCTTGCCGGCCAGTTGCGGCAGCACCAGGCCGACGGCGCGCGCCGCGCCGGTCGAGGTCGGGATCATCGATGTGGCCGCGCCGCGCGAGCGGTGCAGATCTTTGTGCAGCGTATCGAGCACCGGCTGGTCGCCGGTGTAGCTGTGCACCGTGGTCATGAAGCCGTGCTTGATGCCGATGGCCTTGTCGAGCACCGCGGCGACCGGCGCCAGGCAGTTGGTCGTGCACGAGGCGTTGGAAACGATCTTGTGGGACTTGCGCAGTTTGTTGTCGTTGACGCCTTGCACCACGGTGACATCGGCGCCGGTGGCCGGCGCGGAGATCAGCACTTTCTTGGCGCCGGCGGCAAGATGCTTTCCGGCGGCCTCTTTCGAGGTGAAAATGCCGGTGCATTCCAACACCACGTCGATGCCCAAATCGCCCCAGGGCAGGTCGGCGGGGTCGCGTTCGGCGAACACTTTAACGCGCTTGCCAATCTTCGATTTCGCACCCAAGTCGATCCAGCCCTTGCCACTGCGCACCGTGCCGGGGAAGGGGCCGTGGATGGTGTCGTGGCGCAGCAGATGGGCGTTGGCCTCGACCGATCCCAGATCGTTGATGGCGACGAAGGTGATGTCGCGCCGGCCTTGCTCGTAGGCGGCCCGCAAAATCAGACGGCCGATCCGGCCAAATCCATTGATCGCAACGCGTGTTGCCATGATTACTCTCCGTATGTGTCGTAATTGCCTATAATTCTGCCCGAACGGCGTCGGCGACGGCCTGGGCGGTGATACCAAAATGATCGTAGACTGCTGGCGCGGGCGCCGAGGCGCCGAAACTGCGCATGCCCACCACCTTGGCCTCGTCGACCCCATAGCGCGCCCAGCCGAAACACGATGCTGCCTCGACGGCGACCCGCGCGCCCGTGCCCAATACCTCGGCCCGGTAGGCGTCGCTCTGTTGGTCGAACAGTTCCCAGCACGGCATGGTCACCACCGCGGTGGCGATGCCGTCGGCCTGTAACAGGCCGCGCGCCGCCAGGGCGATTTCAACCTCTGAACCGGTCGCCAGAATAGTTGCCTGACGGTCGCCGCCCCCCTCGACTCCGGCGATCACATAGGCGCCGCGCGCGCTCAAATTCTCGTCGGTATGTTCGGTGCGCACCGTCGGCAGACCCTGACGAGTCAGCGCCAGCACCGAGGGGGTGGTCGTGTTCTCGACGGCGAGCTGCCAGCATTCGGCGGTTTCCACCGCATCGGCCGGGCGGAAAACGTTTAAATTGGGAATGGCGCGTAGCGATGCCACATGTTCGACCGCCTGATGGGTCGGCCCATCTTCGCCCAGCCCAATCGAATCGTGGGTCATCACATAGACCACCCGCAGGCCCATCAGCGCCGATAGGCGGATCGAGGGCCGACAATAGTCGGTGAAGGTCAGGAATGTGCCGCCATAGGGGATAAACCCATTGTGCAGCGCCAGGCCGTTCATCACCGCCGCCATGGCATGTTCGCGCACCCCGTAATAGACGTAGCGCCCGCTAAAATCCTCTGGCGAAATAGGGTCGGTCGCCGCGGTCTTGGTGTTGTTCGACCCGGTCAGATCGGCCGAGCCGCCAATCATCGCCGGCAGATGCGCGGTCAGCACTTCCAACGCTTCCTGGCTGGACTTGCGCGTCGCCCATTTGGGTGCGTCGGCGGAAAGCTGCGCCTTATAGGCGTTGACGGTGGCCGCTAGATTGGCTGGCAGATCGCCCGACTGAATTTCATCGAAGGACGCCCGGGTGTCGTCGTCGAGCGCCGCCCGGGCGTCATCCCAGGCGCCGCGGGCAGACCCGCCGCGCTGGCCGGCATCGCGCCAGGCGCTGAGAACATCGTCCGGCACCTCGAAGGGGGCATGCGGCCAGCCCAAGGCCTCGCGGGTGGCGGCAATCTCATCGTCGCCGAGCGGCGCGCCATGGGTCGCCGACGTGCCTTGCTTATTCGGCGAGCCGTAACCGATTACCGTGCGGCAAGCGATCATCGAGGGCCGGTCGCTTTGTTTGGCCGCGTCGAGCGCCTGGTCGATAGCGTCTTGGTCGTGACCGTCGACCCGCGTGACGTCCCAGCCGCTGGCGGCGAAGCGCGCGATCTGGTCGTCGGATACGGTCAGGTCGGTGCCGCCATCGATGGAAATCGAATTATCGTCGAACAGAACGATCAGTTTCGACAGCTTGAGATGGCCGGCGAGTGAGATCGCCTCGTGGCTAATCCCTTCCATCAGGCAACCATCGCCGGCAAAGACATATGTGAAATGATCGACCAGAGCGTCACCGAAGCGCGCATTCATCAGGCGTTCGCCCAGCGCCATGCCGACGGCGTTGGCCAATCCCTGGCCCAAAGGCCCGGTGGTAGTTTCAATCCCAGACGCGTGACCATATTCAGGATGGCCAGCGGTGCGACTGTGGAGCTGGCGAAAATTTTTGATCTCGTCGAGTGTCATGTCGCTATAGCCGGTCAAATGCAGCACCGCATAGAGCAGCATCGACGCATGGCCATTGGACAGGATGAAGCGGTCCCGGTTGGGCCATTGCGGGTCGGCGGAATCGAATTTCAGATGGCGGGCGAACAGCACCGTAGCCATGTCGGCCATGCCCATGGGCGCACCCGGGTGACCAGAATTTGCCGCCTGGACGGCGTCCATGGCGAGCGCGCGGATGGCGTTGGCCATCTCGTTTTGGCCGGCGGTGCCGGCTTCCGTTGATGAACCGTTATTCATGGAGTGACGACGCGGCTTTCGATGACAAGAACGGCCGCAACGTTGACGCGACGACCTTAGGCAAGCGCCGGCAACATGCCCATCTGGTCAGTCGCCGTCAACGGCTTCGTCGGCGGTTTATCCCCGTAACGCCCGCGCGCCGTTTTCCGTCATTTCCGTCGGCGATCGAACGGCCTCGGTTGACCCTTCCAGACCGCTGGACGTACCATGGCGAAGGTGAATACCCACCTAGCTTCCGCGCCGCATCGGCGCTTGGCTTTGGCACCGCAACGGGCCGACTTTTTTGGCCCTCTACGAAGTTGAGAAAGGTTGCCCATGTCTGCTGTCGACGACGCCAATCTACGCCTCGATGCCGCGCTGTCGCGACTCGAGTCGGCCTTGCAGACCCATCTCGCGGCTCCCGACAAGGCGTCAGCCGCCGAAGCGGAGCGGGCCCGGCTGGAACAGGAGATGACGGCGGTACGTGGCGAATTTGCCAGTTTGAAGGAGACTTCCGCCGCTGTATCGCAGCGTCTCGATGCGGCGATAGGTAAAGTGAAGAATATGCTCGCCGAATAATTCGGCGCAGCAGGTCGGACATCTAGTTAAACGAGCGATTGGGAAATTCAGTGTCGCAAGTGGAAATTACCATCAACGGTCGTCAGTATCGCGTCGCCTGCGAAGACGGACAGGAAACCCACCTCACCAATCTCGCCAGCTATTTCGATGGCAAAATGGCATCGCTGATCGACGAGGTCGGTCAGATCGGCGATACCAGCCTGATGGTCATGGCCGGTTTGCTGATCGCCGACGAATTGTCGGACGCCAATGAGGAATTGACGCAAGCGCGCAATACCGCTGAGGCCGATTATGCAAATAAGGTGAGCGCTCTGGCCGCGCAAATCGAGAGCCTGGCCGATTCGCTCGGCGGGGATTAAGGGTCGCGACGAACGTCGCCCACTTGCGGCGGGCGGGGCCCGCACTTACTTTGACAGCGGGCGGTCTCTGGTCGGTGCGTTTGGCACTCTTGTCCCGGGGACCTTACTCATCGAATAGGGAGCTGTCCCTGCCGGGATCGAGGTCTCGATCATATGGCGCCCACCTGCTTGAAGCAGGTCTCGGTGGACTCGTCTCGCCGACTGCCGTACCGGGGCCGCCCACCCAAGATTTTTCACAGGAAAGCGTAGGACCGCCATCGCCGATACGCCCGATTCCGATAACCGTAACCTGAAGGCCGCCCTGCGCGAGGTCGCGCGGGCCGACCGGGACGCGCTGCAGTCGGGGCTCGGCGTGGCGTCGGCTACTGGATTGGTGGCGCGGTTCTCCAACACGCCGGGGCTGCGCGCCTTGCTGTCGCCAGGCGCTGTCATCGCCGGCTATATGCCGATCGGCAGCGAACTCGATTGCCAACCTCTGATGTACAAAATGGCGGCGGCGGGGGCGAGCTTGTGTCTGCCCGTTGTCACCGCGCCCGACGCGCCGCTGCTGTTTCGCCGCTGGGCACCCGACGACCCTTTGGTGACCGGTTCATTTGGTGTTTCGGAACCAACCGCAGCGGCGCCCACCGTGTCGCCGCAGGTCTTGTTGGTGCCTATGCTGGCGTTCGATAGAGCCGGCAATCGGCTGGGTTATGGCGGCGGTTACTATGACCGCACCCTCAAGGCGCTGCGCGCGGCGAACGCTGACCGGGCCGGTATCGTGGCGATTGGGGTTGCATTTGCCGGGCAGCTTCGTGACAAGGTCCCTGTTTCCGAAGATGACCAACCTCTCGACTGGATTCTCACCGAGGTTGGTGCGACGTATATTTCCGATGGATCCGCCGGCCCCCGCCTCGTAGGAACGCCAACATGAACATCTTGTTTTGCGGAGACGTTGTCGGCCGGGCCGGGCGCGATGTGGTGGTCGAGCATCTGCCGGACCTGCGAAAGCGGCTGGCGCTCGATTTCGTCATCGTCAACGGCGAGAACGCCGCCCACGGGTTCGGCATCACCGACAAGATCTGCGCCGATCTATACGAAGCTGGCGCCGACGTGATTACCACTGGCAATCATGTGTGGGACCAGCGCGACATTATCGGTCAAATCGACAACGATCCGCGCCTGTTGCGGCCGGTGAATTTCCCCGCCGGCACGCCGGGGCGTGGCGCGAATGTGTATGAAACAGCCCGCGGCCGCCGGGTCTTGGTGGTCAATGTGATGTGCCGCCTGTTCATGGACCCGCTCGACGATCCCTTCCCGGCGCTGGAGACCCTTCTACGCGATCATCCGCTGGGCGCCGCGGTCGATGCCATTGTGATCGACACCCATGGCGAGGCGTCATCGGAAAAAATGGCGATGGGCCATGCCTTCGACGGCCGCGCCAGCCTGATCGTCGGCACCCACACCCATGTGCCAACCGCCGATGCGCAGATTCTCGCCGGCGGCACCGCGTATCAGACCGATGCGGGCATGTGCGGCGACTATGATTCCGTGATCGGCATGCAAAAGGCGCCGGCAATCGCCCGGTTCCGCCGCAAGATGCCCGGCGAGCGGCTCAGCCCGGCGTCGGGACAGGCCGATCTCTGCGGTGTCTTCATTGAAACCGACGATAGCTCCGGCTTGGCGCGCTATGTGGCGCCGCTGCGTTTGGGCGGGCGATTGACGCCGGCCTTGCCGCTAGATGCCGGCGAGCGCCCCGGTGACGCGGCGCTATAACACGGCAATCGATAGTCGACGCGAAGCGCTCGCACCGGCTACCATATATGGTATAAGCGCAAACGATATCCGCATAACTTAGAGAAGTAGGGGCCATGGCAGGCCATTCCCAATTCAAAAACATCATGCACCGGAAGGGTGCGCAGGACAAAAAACGGGCAAAGCTGTTCGCCAAACTGGCGCGCGAAATCGAGGTAGCGGCGCGTATGGGCATGCCCGATCCGGCGCAAAATCCACGCCTTCGTTCGGCCGTCGCGGCGGCGCGCGGCGCCAACATGCCGAAGGACCGTATCGAGCGCGCGATCAGCAAGGCAGCCGGCGGTGACGACGGCGCGGTCTATGAAGAAATCCGCTATGAAGGCTATGGACCGCACGGCGTGGCCTTGATCGTCGATGCGTTGACCGACAACCGCAACCGGACGGCCTCGGAGGTGCGTTCGGCGTTTTCCAAGTTCGGTGGCAATCTTGGCGAGACTAACAGCGTGGCGTTCATGTTCGACCGGGTCGGTCAGGTTCTCTACGCCGCTGACGCCGCCGATGCCGATACGATGTTCGAAGCCGCGCTCGAGGCCGGCGCGCAGGACGTGAACAGCTCGGCGACCGGCCACGAGATCAGTTGCGATCCCGACGATTTCGGCCAGGTCGTCGAAACCCTGGAGGCGACCTTCGGCGCCCCGGAATCGGCGGGCCTGACCTGGCAGCCCCAGAACACCATCGACGTGGATGTCGACGCGGCACAAACGCTTGTGAAACTAATCGACGCGCTGGAAGACGGCGACGATGTGCAGAATGTGTCGGCCAATTTCGAGATGAGCGACGAAGTGATAGCGCAGCTCGCCGACTAGGGGTCGGCGGCAATCACCGTGCGGACGCACGCGGAGGCTAATGAATGCTGCTGCTGGGCTTGGACCCGGGATTGCGCAATACCGGTTGGGGCGTGATCGAGACCGATGCCAACCGATTGCGCCACATCGCCAACGGTGTGGTGCGGTCCGGCGCCGGTCCGCTGGCTGATCGGCTACTGCGCTTGCACCAGGGCTTGACCCAGGTCATCGCTGAGTTTCAGCTCGACGGGGCGGCCGTCGAAGAAACCTTCGTGAACCGGGACGGTAAGGCGACCCTGAAACTGGGCCAGGCGCGCGGTATCGTCATGCTGGTGCCCGCCCAGGCCGGGTTAGCGGTCGCCGAATACCCGGCGAACACCATCAAGAAAAGCGTTGTCGGTTACGGTCACGCGGATAAGACGCAAATTGGCCATATGATTTCGGTGTTGCTGCCGGGCGCTGATGCCCAGTCCGCCGACGCGGCCGATGCGTTGGCCGTGGCGGTCTGTCATGCCCACCACATGGCGACAGAACAACGTTTGGAAGTAGTCGGATGATCGCGCGTCTGAAAGGCATCATCGACGAGTTGGGGCTCGACTGGCTGGTGGTCGATGTGTCCGGTGTCGGCTATTTGGTGCACTGTCCGGCGCGAACCATCAACACGCTGCCCGGCCTCGGCATGCCGGCCGAGTTGCATATCGAGACCCATGTGCGCGAAGCGCAAATTTCGCTGTACGGTTTTGCCGATGTACGCGAACGCGAATGCTTTCGCCTGTTGACGACAGTTCAAGGTGTCGGCGCCAAGGTCGCGTTGGCGATCCTCGGCGCCTTGTCGCCCGATCAATTGGTCGAGGCGATCCTGGCCCAGGACAAGGCGCAACTCTCGCGCGCCGACGGCGTCGGTCCGCGTCTGGCCGCCCGCCTGCTGACCGAATTGAAGGATCGAATTCTGACCGTGGCTGGCGGGCTGCACGTGGTCTCCGCCGATAGTGAAACACCGACGCCAGCGCCGGCAGCGGCCGCAGCAGCCGGTTCGGCGGGGGTGACTGCCGACGCCATTTCGGCGTTGGTCAATTTGGGCTATGGCCGGGCCGAGGCTTTCGGCGCGGTGACGCGGGCGATGGCGGTGCCCGATGAGGCAAGCTCGCTCGAGGCGCTGATCCCGGCGGCGTTGAAGGAGCTGGGCCAATGAGCGACATCGCCGCCGATGGCGCGCCGGATCGGTTGGTCGACGCTAAAGTCGGGGCCGATGACGGTGCCGAAGCCAGTTTGCGTCCGCAAACCCTGGACGCGTTCGTTGGCCAGCGCACGCTGTGCGATAACTTGTCGGTCTTCGTTACCGCGGCGCGCCAGCGCGGCGAGCCGATCGACCATGTGTTGCTCCACGGTCCACCGGGTTTGGGTAAAACCACGCTGGCGCGCATCGTCGCGCAAGAGCTCGGCGTTGGTTTCCGCGCAACGTCGGGGCCGATCATTACCAAGGCCGGCGATCTGGCGGCGGTTTTGACCAATCTACAGCCCCGCGATGTGCTTTTTATCGACGAAATTCACCGCCTCAATCCGGCGGTCGAAGAAGTACTCTACCCGGCAATGGAAGATGGCGAGCTCGATCTGATGATCGGCGAGGGCCCGGCGGCGCGTTCGGTGCGGATCGAACTACAGCCCTTCACGCTGGTTGGCGCCACCACCCGGCTGGGCCTGTTGACGACGCCGTTGCGCGACCGGTTCGGCATTAACATGCGCTTGGAATTTTATTCACCCGCCGAATTGGTCTCCATCGTCCAGCGCAACGCCGCTCTGCTCGACCTGCCGATCACCGATGCCGGCGCCGCCGAAATCGCCAACCGCGCCCGGGGCACGCCGCGCGTCGCCGGCCGGCTGCTGCGTCGGGTGCGCGACTTCGCCGTCGTTGAAGCCAGTCTGCCAGTAGACGACGCGGTCGCCGACAAGGCGCTGACGCGTCTGGAAGTCGACGCCCGCGGCCTCGATTCGATGGACCGCCGTTATATGCGCCACATCATCGAAAATTACGCCGGCGGCCCGGTGGGTATTGAGACCATCGCTGCCGCGCTGTCGGAAGAGCGCGACACGATCGAAGATGTCGTCGAGCCGTTCTTGATGCAGCAGGGGTTCCTGCAGCGCACGCCGCGCGGACGCATGATCACCGCCGGGGCCTATGGCCATCTCGGTCTGGAGGCACCCGATCCCAGCCAAGGCGACCTTTTGGACGGCCATACCGTTGCCACAAATGATTCTCATAATTTCGGTTTGGACGACGATGGCGTCGACTGACGGTCGAAATAGGGTGGCGAATGACGAACATGCAACGCAGCGGGATGGCGCCCGCGGGTGGTTTGAAGCTGGCGAGCATTTTTTGCCGATGCGGGTCTATTACGAAGATACCGACGCCGCGGGCATCGTCTATTACGCCAACTATCTCAGATTTGCCGAACGAGCCCGCACCGAAATGATCCGCTGCTTGGGTGTCGAACACCGCCAGTTGATGGCGGACGCCGGTATGGCTTTTGCGGTGCGCAGTTGTGCGGCGGAATATCTGCAACCGGCGCGCCTCGACGATAAAATAGCCGTGCGCACGCGTATCAACGCGGTCGGTGGCGCCAGCCTCAAGCTGACCCAACGGGTCATGCGTCTGGACGATGCGCAAAGTGAAACCGAACTCGTCGAACTAAAAGTTCGCTTGGCCTGCATCGATAACAATCAACAACCGGCGCGGATGCCGGCGGATATTCGCCGCACCGTTGCGACGTTCATCGCGTCGTAGCGCGCGCTTAGCCAGAACCGTTCACGAAAACGGCGTTAGCACAGGTCTTCAGCAACAAGGACAATCTTTCACGATGGAACCAAATATCATTGATACGGTCACGGTGACGGGGGGCGCCATCGTGACCGACTTTTCGGTGTGGTCGTTGTTTCTGCGATCCGACATTGTCATCAAATTGGTGATGGTGGTGCTGTTCGTCGCGTCGTTCTGGTCGTGGACGATCATCATCGACAAATGGCTGCGGGTCCGCCGTTTGGAACGCGAAGCCCGACGCTTCGAGGAAAGCTTCTGGTCGGGCGGTTCGCTCGACGAGCTGTATGAAAGCTATGGCGCAAAGCCGCGCGACCCGATGTCGGCGGTGTTCGCCGCGGCGATGACCGAATGGCGGCGTTCGACCGAGCGCGGCCTGTCGACCACCGTGGCGCTGCGTACCAATCTGCAAGACCGTATCGAACGGGTGATGGACGTGACCCTGGGCCGCGAGATGGAGCGTATCGAACGCTATATGGTGTTCCTCGCCTCGGCCGGCGCGACGGCGCCGTTCATCGGGTTGTTCGGCACTGTGTGGGGCATCATGAACAGCTTCCAGGCGATTGCCGTGGCCAAGGACACCAGCTTGGCGGTGATCGCACCGGGTCTGGCGGAAGCCCTATTCACCACGGCCATGGGCCTCATCGTCGCCATTCCGGCTGTCGCCGCCTACAATAAATTCAGCACCGATATGAACCGCTACGCCCAGCGGCTCGACGGGTTCGCCGCCGAATTTACCGCCATCCTGTCGCGCCAGCTCGAGGAGGCGAAATAGCCATGGCGCGGCGGCACATCAGATCCAACCTGCGCCGGCCCAACAGCGGCCCGGTGACCGATATCAACGTCGCGCCCTTCGTCGATGTCATGCTGGTGCTGGTGATTATTTTCATGGTAGCGGCGCCGCTGTTGAATATCGGTGTGCCGGTCGATTTGCCGAAAGCGACCCTGAAGCCGCTCAACGAGAACCAGGACCCGCTGGTTGTCACGGTCGACGCCGAGGGAAACATTTTCATCCAGGAAGCCGAGGTCCCAGAAGACGCGTTGGTGCCGCGGCTGCAGGCAGTGACCCAGGCCAACCCCGATTTACGCATCTTCGTGCGCGGCGACCGGGCGATCAATTACGGCCGGGTCATTCAGGTCATGGGGATGATCTCGCAAGCCGGATTTTCCAAAGTGGCACTGATCGCCGAGGCTCCGTTGCCCGGCGAAAGCATTAAGTGAGCCGAGGCGGACGATTAAGACAATGATGGGTTTCACCAACATGCGCAGCGGGGTCTTCACCTCCATTAGCGCCCATCTGTTGGTGGTGGTGATAGCCCAATTCGGGTTGCCGCATCTGTTCACTCCGCCGGAGGTGGCGATAACGATCATCCCGGTCGAACTTATTCTCGATGATGTCAGCGCGCCGCCGCCGCCCGCGACGCCCGAACCGGAACCCGACGTGGCCGCGCCGCCACCGCCGCCCCCCGAACCAGAGCCGGAACCGGAGCCACCAGCGGAACCGGAGGTGGTGGAAGCGCCGCCACCGCCACCGGAAAAGCCAGAGCCGCCCAAAAAGGAACCGCCGAAGGAGCCGGAGAAGGTCAAACCGAAACCGTCGGAACTGACCCGCGCCAAGCCGCAATCGAAACCCAAGCCGCCGAAGCCGCCAAAACCGTTGCGTGATTTCGCAGATATTCTAAAAGATCTGCCGCCCGAAAAGACGCCGCCGAAAGACCAAGTCGCCGAAGCGCCAAAGGACAAAGACGAACCTACGCCGACACCGCCGCAAATAAATGACCAAGCGTCGGCAACCGAAATCGATCGCTTGCGGCAGATGATCCGTCAGCAAATCGAACCCTGTTGGAGCCCGCCCATCGGGGCGGTGGGCGCTGAGGATTTGGCGGTCGCGATTTTGATTCGTGTCGACCAGCGCGGCTTTGTCACTGACGCTCGGGTGGTTAATGTCGAGGCAATGGCGCGCAACACTTATGTTCAAGCCGCCGCCGACGCGGCGCGCCGGGCGGTGCTCAATCCGCGCTGCCAGCCGTTTGAATTGCCGCAGAAACGTTATGATCTGTGGAAGGAAATAAGGTTCAATTTCGATCCGAGGGAGATGTTGGGTTAGCCATGCTGTCATACACAAAGAAATTGCGCCGCCGGACAACGGTCCTGCTGACCTTGGTTGCGGCATTGATGTTACCGACAATCGCGCACGCACAGATCGATGTCGGTGTCGATCGTTTCACTGTCGAGCCGCTGTCGATCGCGGTGCCGGACTTCATTCCGGGAAGCGCCCAGGCACAGAAGCTTGCGGTCGATATCGCCACGGTGGTCGCCGAAGACCTGGAACGTTCGGGGCTGTTCGCGCCGCTCGATAAGCGCGCCTTTTTATCCCGGCCGGTCGGCCTGGCGGTGCGACCGAATTTCGTCAACTGGAAGCCGCTGAACGCCCAGGCGCTAGTCGTCGGCGAGGCGAAGTTGTCGGCGGAAGGCCAATTGAGCGCCGATTTTCGTCTGTGGGACGTGTTCGCCGAACAGCCGATGACCGGCCTCAGTCTGACGACCTCGCCGTCGAATTGGCGTCGCGTGGCGCATCTCATCGCCGATGCGATCTATGAGCGGATTACGGGCGAGCGCGGCTATTTCGATACGCGGATCGTTTATATTTCCGAGACCGGTCCGGCCGAGAAGCGCATCAAACGACTGTCGATCATGGATCAGGACGGCTCCAACCATCGCTTTCTGTCCGACGGCGATACCTTGGTGCTGACCCCGCGATTTTCGCCGACCCAGCAGGAGATCACCTATCTCGCTTATTTCAACAATCAACCGCGGGTCTACTTATTCAACATTGACACTGGCGAGCAGGAGGTGCTCGGCGATTTTCCCGGCATGACCTTCGCGCCGCGCTTCTCGCCCGACGGCAATCAGGTGGTCATGAGCCTAGCCGAGAACGGTAATTCGGACGTCAACGTGATGGACTTACGCACCCGCCAGGTGCGCCGTCTGACCACCCATCCGTCGATCGACACGTCCCCGAGTTTTTCGCCCGACGGCCGGCAGATCGTTTTCGAATCCGACCGGGGCGGTAGCCAGCAGCTTTATGTGATGAACGCCGACGGCAGCAATCAGCACCGCATCAGTTTCAAGTCGGGCGGGCGCTACGGCACGCCGGTATGGTCGCCGCGCGGCGATTTGATTGCCTTCACTAAAATCCAAAGCGGTTTATTCCATATTGGGGTGATGCGCCCCGACGGTAGCGGCGAACGCTTGCTGGCGAAGGGGTTCCTGGTCGAGAGTCCGACCTGGGCGCCCAACGGTCGGGTACTCATGTTCTTCAAGCAGAACAAGTCGGACGCCAAGGGGCGGGGCGGCAATTCGCGACTCTACTCGATCGATCTAACCGGTCAGAACGAGCGCGAAATTATCACGCCGGTGGAGGCGTCGGACCCCGCCTGGTCGCCGGCAAGTTCACGCTGAAATCCAAACAATGTGCAAAAAAAGTTGCTGAAAATACTACTAATTTCCGATGCTTGGGGCGGATGCTGTGCTTGATTCGACTCATACCCCCTCGTATAGTCCCCGCGCTATTAAGTGGCCGGAGAAGGTGATTCGGGGCGCCGCGCCGCCCGCGTTTGAGCGGCGCATAATCATATAAAATTGAAGAATAAGTCCGCGCCGTGTAAGGGGCGGACTGTAACGGCTTTAAGGAGTCAACGATGAGAATAAATCTACCAGTGGTCGTCGCTGCCGCGTTTCTTTTGGCTGCGTGTACGTCGGCATCAGATGAGGGGGACGGTTCGAGTAGCGATGGCGCTGCCACGACGACACCTTCAAGCTCGGGCACCAATGTCGCAACAGCTTCTACGGGTTCTGGCGCGAAGCCGGGTTCGCAGCTTGATCTGGAAATTAATGTTGGCGACCGGGTGCTGTTCGGGTTCGATCAGTCGACTTTAACCCAAGATGCTCGCACCACAGTCGAGCGCTGGGGCGCCTGGCTGGAAGTTTATCCGGCGAACCGGTTGGTGATCGAAGGGCATGCCGACGAGCGCGGTACGCGCGAGTATAACTTGGCTTTGGGCGAACGCCGGGCGAACGCGGCGCGTGAATATTTGGTCTCATTAGGCGTCGATCCGAACCGGATTAAAACGGTCAGCTTCGGCAAGGAACGGCCGGCGATCCCGGGTTCGAATGAAAACGCCTATGCGCAGAATCGCCGCAGCGTAGCGGTGCTCGACGCTGCCACGAATTAGATTGCCTCCTGAAATGCATGGTGCCGCCCCGGTTCGCCGGGGCGGCGGCCGTCGATCAAGCGCGCCAGGCAAGCGCGCTACCACAGCCTCGGCCCGTTACGGGATCCGGGGCTGTTTGTTATCGTCGCCACAGTTTCGCCGAATTAGGGCGGCAGGCTGTGCGCGCGTGATTGACGTTAGTAGTGATCTTGCGCATATCGGGATTCTAAATTCGAACAACCTTAAGGACGGTGCCATGACCACATCTTATGGCCAGCTCGTTTTCCCATTGACCCGCCGCTGGCTGAGCCCGGTGCTCGCGATCGGTGTCATCGCCGTCACGCCGTTATTGGCGCCCGCGCCGGCAGCGGCCCAATCGAGCGATGTGCAGCCCCTGGTGAATACAATCAATCGCCTGGAGCGCCAATTACAGGCGCTCGAACGCACGGTCTATCGCGGTGGCGCGCGGCCGGCCGGGGCATCGAGCGGTGCCTCAGCGGGGTCTGGCGGCGCGGTGCCGCCGGCCGCGGTTTCCCAACTGCAATTCAAAGCCAGTCAGCTCGAAGAGCAAATGCGCGGGCTGACCGGGCAGATCGAGGAGATGGGCTTCAAGGTAAACCAGATCAGTGCCCGGCTCGACCGACTGGTCGCCGATGTGGATTTCCGCCTGCGCGCGCTCGAAGACAATAACGACCGGGCCAATACCGTGCCCGGTCCCACCGCGCAAAATTTGCGCTCGCAATCGGGCTCGCCGGCGCCCGCCGCAAGTAGTTTCACCGCCAATCCGTCTAGTGCGCCCGCTAGGTCGGGCAGCCTGGGAACCTTGACCCAGAGCCAGATTGACGCCGCCGGTATCAAGCGGCCAGCGGCCGGTGCCTCCGCAACCCAACAGGCGAGCACGACCCCGGCCGCGCCCGCTCCGGCGCCTGCTGCGACGGCGACCCTGCCGGAGGGCTCGCCCGAGGATCGTTATAATTACGCGCGCGGTTTTCTGATGCGCCGCGACTATGCCGGCGCCGAACAGGTGCTGCGCGCCTTTGTCGAGACTTATCCGGAAAATGCGCTCTCCGGGAACGCGCAATATTGGCTCGGCGAGACCTTCTATGTGCGCAACGATTTCGGCACTGCGGCGCGAACCTTCGCTGACGGGTTCCAGCGCTATCCCGGCAGCAGCAAGGCGCCGGATAACCTGCTTAAACTGGGCATGTCGCTGGCGGCGCTCGACCGCACCGAGGACGCCTGCATTACCTTGGATAAACTGGCCAGTGAATATCCAAAATCGTCGGCCAGCATAAAGCAGCGCGCGCAAAGCGAACGCACCCGCTTGAAATGCTAGCTACGGCGCGGCCTCCTGCCGCGCTACCAGCCGGTCCACTAATGCCCGATTTACCGACACTGCTGTCGGACGACGAATTCGACGCTTCGATGGCGCGGTTGGCGCCGTTCGAGAGCGCTCCGACACTCGCTGTTGCCGTATCGGGAGGCCGCGACAGCATGTGTCTGGCGCTGTTGGCGGCGCGCTGGGCGGCGCGCCACGACGGTGATGTGGTGGCGGTGACTGTCGATCACGGCTTACGCCCGGACTCTGCGACAGAGGCGCGGCAAGTGAGGGACTGGCTGCGCGCCCAGGATATCCCCCATCAAATTTTGCGGTGGCAGGGGCCGTATCCGGCAAGCGGCATTCAAGCCGCCGCGCGCCAGGCCCGTTATCGTCTACTCACCGATTATTGCCGCGATCAGGCGATCTTACATCTCCTGGTTGGCCATCATCGCGACGATCAGGCCGAGACTGTCCTGATTCGCCAGGAGGGTTCGAGCGGTCGCGACGGTTTGGCGGCGATGGCGCCGATCAGCGAACGCAAAGATGTTCGGCTGCTGAGACCCTTACTTGAGATGCCGCGCGACCGTCTTTCGGTCACCTTGACCGCCGTCGAACAAAGTTGGATCGACGATCCGAGCAACGACAACAGGGAAATGGCCCGTGGTCGGCTGCGCGCGCGACCCAACGACATGTTGCTGGCCGATGCTTTAACAACCGCGCGGGTCTGCGCGGATGAACGGGTTTTGGCCGAACAGGCGACCGCCGATTTGGCGGCGCGGGCGCTGCGCTTCCATCCCGGGGGATTTGTGACCATCGACCGCCGCGTTCTTATGTCAGGGGCGCCGGACATCGGGAAACGGGTGCTGGCCCGAGCCGTCATGGCGATCGCCGGCCGCCGTTATGCCCCGCGCAGCGAGCGCATCCACCGGTTATGGCTGGCGCTGACAGACGCCGATTTCCCTGGTCATACATTGGCTGGCTGCCGGCTCGTCAGGCAGGAAAAGCGAGTCTATGTCTGTCGCGAAGCCGCCGGAATCGGGCCTCCCGTGAACCTTGTCGCGGGTACGACCGGGGTCTGGGATAAGCGGTTTTCGGTATCGGTCACGAAGAATTTAGGCTCAGAGGCGCGTCTAGACGCGCTGACAGCGTCTGGCTGGCAACAAATCGTCGCGCGTGACCCCAACCCGCGCATGAGGGCCATTCCCTATGCCGCGCGAACGGTCTTACCGGCTCTTTGGCAGGGTGATTCAGTCATGGCGGTGCCCCATCTGGGTTACGTTAACGCGCAAAACCCCTTGGTGAGCGCGGATTTCACGCTGAAATGGCAACCCCCGCTGGCGGTCGCGCCGGCGCGCTTCGGTAAGGTCTGATTATGGAATTAGACCTACCATGAGGCGGGCAAAGCCATTGCCTCCGCTGTGTTTCGTACCCATGTGTGATAGGAGCGCGGCGAGCGGGTGTGGCGGGCCGTCGCATGTGCATTTGCGCTGTAATAAGTCTAAGGTATAACCGTCGGGTCAACGGAGTAGGCTGTTGAATAATATCGGTAAAAATCTAGCCCTGTGGGTGATCATCGCCTTGTTGGTTGTGGCGTTGTTCAACCTATTCCAAAGCTCCAGCCGCGACGGGGCTTCGCAGCAGCTCGCCTTCTCCGATTTTCTCGCTCAGGTCGAAAGCGGCCAGGTGGCCGATGTTACCATCGAAGGTAACGACGTTACGGGGACCTTGCGCAACGGCACCTCGTTCAAGACTTACACCCCAGACGATCCGCAATTGGTGCAGCGCCTGACCGACCGGGGCGTGCGTATCACCGCGGCGCCCGAGCGGTCGATCCATCCGGTTCTCGGCATGCTGTTTACCTGGCTGCCGTTTATCGTGATCGTCGCCATCTGGGTGATTTTCATGCGCCAAATGCAGGGCG
The DNA here is from genome assembly GCA_011087645.1 of Alphaproteobacteria bacterium. Classification (GTDB taxonomy): domain Bacteria; phylum Pseudomonadota; class Alphaproteobacteria; order UBA6615; family UBA6615; genus JABDJY01. The sequence goes on along the minus strand of JAALLF010000001.1, from coordinate 451,357 downwards.
GCGGCGGTGGTCGCGGCGCCATGGGGTTTGGCAAATCGCGCGCGAAATTGCTCACCGAGCATTCCGGCCGGGTCACATTTGAAGATGTTGCCGGCGTCGAAGAGGCTAAACAGGAAGTCGAGGAAGTTGTCGAGTTTTTGCGCGACCCGCAGAAATTCCAACGTCTCGGCGGCAAAATCCCCAAGGGCGTCCTTTTGGTCGGCCCTCCTGGCACCGGTAAGACATTGTTGGCCCGCGCCATCGCCGGCGAGGCCAATGTGCCGTTCTTCACGATTTCCGGTTCCGACTTTGTCGAGATGTTTGTCGGCGTCGGCGCCAGCCGCGTGCGCGACATGTTCGAGCAGGGCAAGAAGAACGCGCCGTGCATTATCTTTGTCGATGAGCTTGATGCGGTGGGCCGTCATCGCGGCGCCGGTCTCGGCGGCGGTAATGACGAGCGCGAGCAAACCCTGAACCAATTGCTGGTCGAAATGGACGGTTTCGAAAGCAATGAGGGCGTTATTCTGGTCGCAGCGACTAACCGCCCCGATGTGCTCGATCCCGCACTGTTGCGGCCCGGCCGCTTCGACCGGCAGGTCGTGGTGCCGAACCCGGATATCATTGGCCGCGAAAAGATCCTCAAAGTCCATATGCGCAAGGTGCCGTTGGCGCCGGATGTCGAGGCCAAAACCATCGCTCGCGGCACGCCCGGATTCTCCGGCGCAGACCTTGCCAATCTGGTCAACGAAGCCGCGCTGCTGGCCGCTCGCAAGGGTCGCCGCATGGTGACCATGGCCGAGTTCGAGGAGGCCAAGGACAAGGTCCTGATGGGCTCCGAACGACGTTCGATGGTGATGAGCGAAGACGAAAAGCGCCTGACGGCCTATCACGAGGCCGGCCATGCGCTCGTCGGCCTGCATGTGGAAGGCTGCGACCCGCTGCACAAGGTAACGATCATTCCGCGCGGGCGGGCCCTGGGCGTGACCATGTCGCTGCCCGAACGCGACCGCTATACCTATTCGCAGCTTGAGCTGAAGGCCAGAATTTCCATGATGTTCGGCGGCCGAATTGCCGAAGAGCTTATATTTGGCAAGGAACACATCACCACCGGCGCGTCGAACGACATCAAAGAGGCGACCAGCCTGGCGCGGCGCATGATCACCGAATACGGGTTCAGCGAGAAGCTGGGGCCGTTGCGCTACGAAGACAATCAGGAAGAGGTCTTCCTGGGCCATTCGGTATCGCAGCACAAGAATGTCTCCGACGCGACCGCCAAGATAATCGACGAGGAAATCCGTTCGCTTGTCGAGGGTGGTGAGGACGAAGCCCGCAAGGTTCTCACCGACAATATGGAAGAGCTCCATATCGTCGGCAAGGCGCTGCTGGAATACGAAACCCTGTCGGGTGACGAAGTTCGACATCTGCTTGACGGTGGCGAGATCGACCGTCCGGACCCCGACGACGATGCTGGCGATCGTGCCCGCTCGTCGGTTCCCTCGAGTGGCGCCGCCGGTAAGAAGCCCAGCGGCGGGTTCGAGCCGGAACCCCAGCCCCAGGGCTGACGCCGACATTCGAGATCAAACAACCTCAATCCGCCCCTTGGGGCTGATTTCAGGCGCCGACGCCCAGTTGATGTGTGCGGGAGGGCAGGCGGCGCCGCTGGCTGGCGGTCTGTTGGCATTTACCCATGGCAAGCTGGTATCCCCCGACAAAGCGGGTCGCCAACGAACGTCGATCCACCCGATCGGTGAGCTGATTGCCGCGGCCGCCGAAACAGCCGATCCCGAGGCGGTCCGCGCGTGTCTGGCGCGTCTCGTCGAACCGACACACCCCTACGTCGATACCGTGATTTCCGGGCCCAGCGGCCGTCCGCTGGTGATGGGGGTCCTGAACGTGACGCCCGACAGCTTTTCCGATGGCGGCGACTATGCCGATACGGACACCGCGATTGCCCATGGCCGGGCGCTCCACGCGGCCGGTGCGGATCTTATCGATGTCGGCGGTGAATCGACCCGGCCCAGCGCCACTCCGGTGACCGTAGAGGCGGAAATCTGCCGTGTCATGCCCGTGGTCACCGCGCTGGCCGGCGAGGAGATTCCAGTTTCTATCGATACCCGCCGTGCTGCCGTGATGGATGAGGCCATAGCCGCCGGCGCAACGGTCGTCAATGATGTCTCGGCGCTGCAGTTCGACCCTGCGGCGCTCGACGTGGTCGCCGCCAGCGCGGCCAGCGTCATCCTCATGCATATGCAAGGCGCGCCCGAAACCATGCAGGCGGCGCCGCACTATGATGATGTGGTGCTCGACGTTTATGCCGCCTTGGCTCGGCGGGTGGCGGCCTGCGAGGCGGCAGGCATCGACCGGTCGCGAATTTGCGTCGATCCGGGGATCGGGTTCGGCAAAACGGTGGCCCATAATATGGCGTTGATCTCCGCGCTCGGCACTTTCCACGGGCTCGGCTGCGCGGTGGCCATTGGGGTGTCGCGGAAAAGCTTCATCGATGCCGTCGCGGGGACAACGCAACCGAAGGACCGCTTGGCCGGATCGTTGGCGGCCATGCTGACCGCCTTGGACCAGGGTGCGCAGATCGTGCGCGTCCATGACGTGGCCAAGACGGTGCAGGCGGTGGCCCTGTGGCGCGAGGCCCAAATGGCGCCCTAGGGCGGCCCGACATAGAAATGATAAATTCGCGCCACTTTGCTATAAGGCAGTGATGGGGCGACTGGGACACACACAATGACGCGCAAGCTCTTCGGCACCGACGGCATTCGGGGAAAAGCAAATGTCGAGCCCATGACCGCGCAGACCGCGCTGCGTGTGGCGATGGCGGCGGGACGGCATTTCACCCGCGGCGAGCATCGCCATCTGGCGGTCATCGGCAAGGATACACGGCTCAGTAACTACATGCTCGAGCCGGCCATGCAGTCGGGCTTTATCTCCATGGGTATGGATGTGGTGCTCGTCGGGCCGATGCCGACACCGGCGGTGGCCATGCTTACCCGCTCGTTGCGGGCCGATGTGGGGGTGATGATTTCAGCCTCGCATAACCTCTACGAAGACAATGGCATCAAATTGTTCGGCCCCGACGGCTACAAATTGTCCGACGCGGTCGAGGAAAAGATCGAAGCCATGACCGAAAACGGTCTCGGCGACCATCTCGCGACTTCGAACCGCCTCGGCCGCGCCCGGCGGCTGGAAGACGCGCCGGGCCGTTACATCGAATTCGTCAAGCACACCTTCCCGCGCGGTCTCAGCCTGGAAGGTCTGAAGGTCGTCGTCGATTGTGCCCATGGCGCGGCCTATAAGGTGGCGCCCCAAGTCTTGCATGAATTAGGTGCGGCAATCGTTCCCATCGCAGTCGATCCCGACGGCACCAACATCAACAAGGATTGCGGTGCAACATCGCCGGCGGCCATGTGTGCGCAAGTGATCGCCCAGGGGGCCGATCTGGGAATTGCCTTGGACGGCGATGCCGACCGGGTCATCGTCGCTGACGAAAAAGGCGCGATCCTCGATGGCGATCAGGTGATGGCGCTGGTCGCGCGCACCTGGCATGCCCGCCAGCAACTGACCGGCGGCGGTGTGGTGGCCACGGTCATGTCGAATTTAGGGTTCGAACGCTATCTCGAAGGCATCGGCCTGGAGCTGGTGCGTACGCAAGTGGGCGACCGCTATGTTTTGGAGCATATGCGCAAGCATGGCTACAATGTTGGCGGCGAGCAGTCGGGGCACATTATCTTGAGCGAATACGCCACCACCGGCGACGGGCTGATCGCCGCGCTACAGGTGTTGGCGGCCCGCGTCGAGGGTGGTGTGCCGTTGAGCGAGATCGGCCGCGCCTTTACACCTTATCCGCAAATATTGCGCAATGTTTCGGTGAATGGCGGAGCGCCTTTGGACAATGACCGCGTGAAACGGGCGATCGCCGATGCCGCAGCCAGCTTAGGCGACGATGGGCGTGTGTTGATCCGGCCCTCGGGGACCGAGCCGGTCATTCGGGTCATGGCCGAAGGCCGCGACGAAGCCAAGGTGGGGGCCGTGGTCGACACCATCGTCGGCGCCATTGAGCAGGCCGGTGCGGCAGCCTAATCATGACCCCGCGCCCTTAACCGGCGCAAATCGATGAACGGGCGGGTTTTAATCATCGCCGGTTCGGATTCGGGCGGCGGCGCGGGTATTCAGGCCGACATCAAGTCGGTGAGCGCGCTGGGCGGCTTCGCCATGACCGCGATCACCGCTTTGACAGCGCAGAATTCATTGGGTGTTCACGCCATCCATCCGGTCGATATCGATTTTGTCTCGCGTCAGATGGCGGTGGTGCTCGACGATCTCGGCGCCGACTGTCTGAAAACCGGCATGCTGCACAATGTCGAGGTGATCGAGGTAGTTGCCGACATGATCGTCGACAAGGCGGCTGGTCTGCCCCTGGTCGCCGACCCGGTGATGGTGGCGAAAGGCGGCGCCAGCCTGCTCGACGACGCGGCCCATGCGGCGTTGATCGAGCGGATCGTGCCCTTGGCGGCGGTGTTGACGCCAAACGCGCCGGAGGCGGCGGCGCTGACCGGCATCGATGTTCGTGATGAAGCCAGCCAGCAGGCCGCGGGTGAGGCCTTGCGGGGGCAGGGCGCGGATGCTGTGTTGGTCAAGGGCGGTCATATCGAGGGATCGCAAATCGTCGACCTGCTGGTCACCGGCGATGGCGCTATGCGTTTTGAAAGTCCGCGCATCCAGACTGCCCATACCCACGGCACCGGCTGTACGCTCGCCTCGGGCATTGCCGCTGGCTTGGCGCAGGGCATGGATCTGCCGGCCGCCGTCGCGCGCGCCCGCGCCTATGTGATGGCGGCAATAGCGGCGGCGCCCGGTTACGGCGCCGGCCATGGACCGATCGATCATACGATTACGGTCGATCCCCAGCGTATCGGCGGCTGACGCCGATATATATGGACGAAAGCCCCTCAAAAAAATCTAGCGAGACGCCACCCGGTTTCGTTTCCCTGGCCACCGCCGGCGCCCTGATGACGGTGCTGCTGTGGGGCGGTTCGTCGATGGCGACGAAACTCGGCACCGATTCGATGGATACGCTCACTTTGGGGGTGTTGCGGGTTGTCGCGGCGGGGCCGTTCGCGCTGATTCTGATTATTGTGATGCGGCTACGACTGCCCTGGCATACGCAATACAGGCTGCATTTCACGACCGTTGCAATTGTCGGCATGGCCTTGGCGCCCCTGCTATTTACCATTGGCGTGCAGTTCACTACCGCTGGTCATGCGGTTGTCGCCAGCTCATCGACCTCCATATTTACCGGCCTGATCGAGGCCGCCGCCCGCCGCCATTGGCCCCGGCTGCGCTGGTGGATCGGTATCGCCGTGGCCTTTGCCGGCGCGTTGATCCTGATCGCAGAATCCCTCGGCCTCGGGTCCACCGGGGCGACCTGGCAGGGCGACCTGCTGGTCATGTCGGCTGCTTTTTGCGGCTCGACGGGCTTTTATTTGGGCAGCCGGTTATCAATGCAATATGGCGCGCCTGCGGTAACTTTGTGGAGTCTGGTATTTGCCTGTGTCTTGCTGATCCCGGTGTTGGCGATTGCATCGTCATTTAGCGAATTATTGCAGCTCACCGTGCTGAACTGGTCTGTCGTTATTTACCTGGCCGCCGGCGCCTCGGTGATTGCCACCATTACCTGGTTCTACGCCTTGTCACGCGGTGGCATCAGCCGCATGGCGGTGTGGCAGTTTGCCTTGCCGATCGTCGGCATTGCCTTGGCGGCGATTGTTTTAGGTGAACCGGTCACGTGGCTCCTGGTAGCTTCGGTCGCCGTCATATTGTCGGGCATTGCCTTGGTACAATGGCGCTAGGGGCCGGGGGTCACGATGGTGAACATTCATGAAAACAGCACCGTGCGACTCTATGTCATCGCGCTTGTTGCGGTTCTGCTCTATGGCCTGACGCCGCTGTTCACCAAAATTGCTGTCGGGTCGACCGATGGCGTCACGGTTGGCGCGTTGCGCGCGATTGTGGCCGTGCCTGTGGCGTCAGCGATGATTTATGGCGGACGGATGCCATTACCGTGGCGTGGCAACGATAAGTGGCTGTTATTTATCTCCGGCGCCGGTGGGCTCGCCGCGTTCCCGCTATTGTTTAGCTGGGGTGTGCAACTGACAACGGCTGGCCACGCTGCGGCCGGAACCGCGTCTGGTGCTGTCATGGCCGGCATATTCGGCGCCTGGATCAACCGGCGCTGGCCCAGCCTTTATTGGTGGGCCGGCATCGCGGTGGGGCTGACCGGGGCGTTGTTGCTGATCTGGGAAGCTGTCGGTTTCGACGTTGAGGGCGTGACCTGGCAGGGCGATGTGCTGGTCTTCGCCGGTATGTTTTCCGGCGTTGTCGGCTACATCGCCGGGGCGCGGTTGACCCGCACCGCCGGGGCGACGGCGGTCACCCTGTGGAGCGTTTGTGTCGCGGCGATCCTGGTGCTGCCGGTGATCATATGGCACTCGGGTTGGTCGGCGATTCTCAGCATCGATATACCGAGCTGGGGGGCGATTATCGCGTTGGCCTGGGGCACCACGATTGGCGCTTATATTCTGTGGAACCGGGCAATTGCCGATGGCGGCATTGCGCGTATCGGATCGTTGCAACTGTTGCAGCCGGTTATCGGTATCAGCTTGGCGCCGCTGTTACTGAGCGAGCCCTTCACGCTGACGCTCGCGCTCGCCACGGCGGTGACGCTGATCGGCGTGGCGTTGATCCAGCGGGGCTAAACGCCAAGGACCGCAAGAAGCGGGTGGGTGGGGAGCCTGTCGATCCCTATTTTTACCCTCATGAGTACCACTCAAAATCCCTCGAACTTCCCGGCTACGAGAATTTCCGCCGGTCACGCCGTACTGGGCCTTTTGCTCGAAACTTTCGATCCAAGGCCGCTTTTGCGGCTGTTAGCGACATGGCGGCAGCGCGCCAGAATGCGCCGGCAACTGGCACACTTGGACGACCGCTTGCTGCGCGATATTGGTGTATCGCCGATCGAGGCCGGGCGTGAGATAATCAAACCGTTTTGGAGCGAGTAGAACGATGACGGTTCAGCAAGACATATCTCCGACGCACTATCCCGGATCCGATATGGATGCTCGGACGTTGCGGCGTATGGAGCGGGTGCTGCGCTGGCTCAGCGAGCATTATATCGACCAGCCGTCGTTGGAGGATACCGCGTCGATCATCGGTCTTGGCCCCCACCATTTCCAGCGGCTGTTCACCCGCTATGTCGGGGTCAGCCCGAAGAAATATGTACAGTTTCTCACCCTCGAGCACGCCAAGCGCAGCCTGGCGGCATCTGCCAGCGTGTTGGATGCGGCGTTTGACGCCGGTCTGTCGGGGCCGGGGCGGTTGCACGATCTGTTCGTCACCCACGAAGCCCTGACCCCAGGGGAGTGGAAGACCCAGGCCGATGGCCTCGACCTGCGCTATGGCTGGCACGACAGCCCGTTCGGCGATTGCCTGATCGTAGCGTCGGAACGCGGCGTCTGCGGGTTGGCTTTCGGCGCCGCTCAAGACCGCGCCCGGGCGTTTGAAAATTTGGCGCTTAGTTTCGGCGGCGCCCGCTTAACCTGGGATACGCCGGCCACAACCGAATTTGCCGATCTGGCGTTCGGCGGCCAGGGCAATATTCATCTGTTGCTGCGGGCCACCTCGTTTCAGCTCAAAGTGTGGGAGGCGCTGTTGCGCATCCCCCTGGGTGCCACCACCAGCTATACCGATTTGGCCTCGCGCATCGGCCGGCCGACCGCGGCCCGGGCCGTCGCCAGCGCGCTCGCCGCCAACCCGGTGTCCTGGCTGATCCCGTGTCACCGGGTCTTGCGCAGCGACGGATCGATCACCGGTTATCGCTGGTCGCCGACGCAAAAGCGCACCCTGTTAGCCTGGGAAGCCGCCCAGAGCGAGCGCGACAGCGCTGCTTAGTTAGAAAACGCTGCCGGACGGCTTTATCTACGGCGCGCCGCCCGCTAGTTTCGCCTCAATTCCGACCTGGGGTGACCATGACGACGCGATATTTTGAGGACTTTGAAGTCGGCGAATTGATGGAGACGGCGCCGGTGGCGCTGAGCACCGACGATATCGTCGAATTCGCCAAGCTTTACGATCCGCAGACATTCCACACCGACCCGGAGGCCGCTAAATCGAGCCCCTATGGCGGCTTAATTGCCAGCGGGTTGCAGACTATCGCTGTGGCCTTCGGGCAGTTCATCCGCTTAGGCTATTTCGTCAAATCCTCGTTGGGCGGACCGGCGACCGACGATGTCGACTGGCTAGCGCCGGTACGCCCCGGCGATGAGCTGAATACGGTGGTCGAGGTGCTGGAGGTGCGGCCCTCCAAGTCGAAGCCCGACAGGGGCATCGTGCGCCTGCAATTTACAATGAAGGTGGACGATATCCCCGTCGTCCGTTTCATCAGCACAACTTTCTTACGCCGCCGTCCGGCGGGCTGAGGCGACATCCCATGAGCGGATTATATCTGGAAGATTTTCATGTCGGCCGGCAGTTCGCCACCGAGCCGGTCAGCCTGAGCGAGGACGAGATCGTCGCCTTTGCGGAAAAATACGATCCGCAGCCGATCCATGTCGACAAAACCGCGGCCGCGGCGTCGATCTATGGCGGGTTGATCGCCAGCGGGTTCCAAACTGTCGCGGTGGGGGCGGGCCAATGGCTGCGCACCGGTCTGCAGGAGGGCACCGGCATGGGCGGGCCGGGGTTGCGCGATATCCGCTGGCTGGCGCCGGTGCGCCCGGGCGACGAATTGCACACAATTGTCGAAATCGCTGAAGCCCGACCCTCGCGCAGCAAGCCCGATCGCGGGCTTGTCCACTTCACCTACACGATGCGCAACGAGGCTGGAATCGTCGCCACATTCACCGCGATCATCATGGTCCGCCGCAGGCCCGACGCGGCTTAGCGCGGCGACATGGCCGCGGTTCGCCGGCGCGTGGTAATATTGGCGGTCGAGTTAAAACAGTGACGGTCATAGCGCGATGACGATCTTCGGCGCCGAGCTGAGCCCGGCGGAATTTGGCATGTGGGCGACATTCGCCGTCATCCTGGTGGCGTTGGTTCTCTATGCCGCCGAGCGGGTGGCGTTGGAGCTTACATCGCTGGGTATCCTGTGTGGGCTGCTGTTGCTGTTTCATTTCAATCCCGTCCTCGACACGGATGGCAAAAACCTGCTGGGGCCGGCGAGCCTATTGGCCGGGTTTGCCAATCCGGCGCTGCTCACGGTGGTGGCGCTGCTGGTGATGGGCGCTGGCCTGGCGCGCACCGGTGTGCTTGAGGCCGGCGCCGGGTTGCTGTTTCGCTATGGGCGCGGGCACGCGGCGGTCGCGCCGGCGATCGCCTTCGTTGCCGTGCTGGCCATCAGCGGATTTCTCAACAACACCCCGGTCGTGGTGATTTTCATACCGATCATGCAGGCCCTGGCCGACCGGTTGGGGCAGTCCTCGTCGAAACTGCTCATGTCCTTGTCGTTCGCCGCCATTCTCGGCGGGATGACCACGCTGATCGGCTCTAGCACCAACCTGCTGGTTTCCGGCGCGTTGGTGGGGCTCGGCGAGAGTGGTTTTAGCTTTTTCCAGTTCTTCGTGCCGGGCACCATCCTGGCGGTCGTCGGCGTCTTGTACGTGATCTTTTTCGCCCGCTATCTATTGCCCGATCGCGCCTTGCTGACCAGCGCCGTGGCCGGCGGCGGGCGCCAGTTTATGGTCGAGATCCATGTGCACGACGGATCTAAATTCGACGGCATGAAACCCCGTGGCGGGTTTTTTCCTGAGCTGGCCGATCTCAGCCTGCGCATTATCGTTCGCGAGGGCCTGTCTTACCTGGCGCCGTTCGATGACCGGTTTCAAATCATGGCGGGCGATACCCTGGTGGTGGGGGCGACGCGGCCGGCGTTGACTGAAGCGTTGAAGGGCGAGCCGGCGCAGTTTCACCCGCAATTGGGCCAAGACTGGGAACGGTTCGAGACCGAGGAAGGCCATCAGCGCTGGCAGGTGGGCAACCAGGTCCTCACCGAGGCGATGGTCACACCCGAGTCGCAGCTGATCGGGCAGAACTTAGAGCAAATCGGCTTTCGCTATCGTTATCATTGCGTTGCTTTGGGCATACAGCGGCGCTCGCAGATGATCCGCAGCCGGGTTACCGAGGTCAGGCTCGAACCGGGTGACGTGCTGTTACTGCAAGGCCGACAGGAAGACATCGATTCCCTGCGCGGTAATTCTGATATCCTGCTAGTCGAGTGGACCGCCATCGATATTCCTGCGGTGCATCACGCACGCAGTACCCTGCTTATTTTCGCCGCGGTGATCGCGTCGGCCGCGACCGGTCTCGTCCCCATCGCGGTGGCGTCGCTGTGCGGCGCCGGATTGATGTTAGCTACCGGCGTGTTGAACATTCACCAGGCCAGCCGTTCGATCGACCGTACTATTGTGATGATGATCGCTGCCGCATTGGCTCTGGGCGTGTCGCTGCAGGCGACCGGCGGGGCCCAGTTCCTGGCCGATGCGATGCTGGCCGCGGTCGGTGACGCCGCGCCGGCGGTGGTCCTGTCGGCGTTCTTTTTGCTGGTGGCGATATTGGCCAACCTGATCAGCACCAAGGCGACCGCGGTGTTGTTCACGCCGATTGCCGTCTCCATCGCCCAGGGCCTGGGCGTGCCGCCGGAGGCCTTCGTGGTCGCCGTGGTGTTCGCCGCCAATTGCTCCTTCGCCTCGCCGATCGGCTACCAGACCAATCTTCTGGTGATGGCCCCTGGCAACTATCGATTCGCCGATTTTGTACGGGTTGGTACACCGCTGCTGATCATCGTGTGGCTCACCTTTAGCCTCGTCGCGCCGTGGTATTACGGCATCTGATCGCTGGGCGATTGCCGGATGCGACAACGCGTCTATTGACGCGGGAGTGAAAATACCTACTTTCCGCGGTGGGCCATCCCTCCCCAACGAGGGGCGGCGTTCTGTAAGGGGCGCTTATCATGCGTAGTTCATTGTCGAAGCCGGGCATAAGTCCGGCTAGTCCTCTATTTTCATCTGGACCTTGTGCGAAACGCCCCGGTTGGGACGTCTCCGTATTATCCGCTGCGGCCCTCGGCCGCTCGCACCGGGCCAAAGATCCCAAAGCCAAGCTGGTCCGCGTGATCGAGGAGAGCCGAGAGATTCTCGGCATACCTGACGATTACCGAATTGGCATCGTGCCGGCGTCTGATACCGGGGCGGTGGAGATGGCCTTGTGGTCCCTGCTCGGGCCGCGCGGCGTCGATGTCCTGGCGTGGGAGAGCTTTGGCAGCGGCTGGGTCACCGACATCGTTAAGCAGTTGAAGCTGGACGATGTGCGGGTGCTCGAAGCGCCTTATGGTCAACTGGTCGATCTCGACCAAGTCGACCCAGAGCGCGACTGTATTTTCACCTGGAACGGCACCACCTCGGGCGTGCGTGTCGCCGACGGCGATTGGATCGCCGACGACCGCACCGGGCTCACCATCTGCGACGCCACCTCGGCGGTGTTCGCGATGGATCTACCCTGGGACAAACTCGATGCGGTCACCTGGTCATGGCAGAAGGTCATGGGCGGCGAGGCGCAGCACGGCATGCTGGTGTTAAGCCCGCGCGCCGTCGCGCGGCTGGAATCCTACGCGCCGCCCTGGCCCCTGCCGAAGATTTTCCGCCTGACCAAGGGGGGTAAGCTCAATGAAGAGATATTCACCGGCTCGACCATCAACACGCCCTCGATGCTGTGTGTCGAAGACCAGTTGGACGCGCTGGCCTGGGCGCAATCTATCGGCGGCTTACCGGCTTTGATTGCGCGCAGCGAAGGTAATTACCGGGTGTTGGGTGAGTGGGTCGCGGCCAGCGATTGGGCCGAATTCCTCGCCGAAGACCCGGCGCACCGCTCGTGCACCAGCGTGTGTCTTAAGATCGTCGACCCGTGGTTCACCGGATTGTCCGAGACCGATCAGGCAGCAACATCGAAGGCCGTCGCAACCCTGTTGGACAAAGAGGGTGTGGCCTACGACATCGGCGCCTATCGCGACGCGCCGCCTGGCCTGCGTATCTGGGCCGGCGCCACCATCGAACAGCAAAACCTGGAAGCTCTGACTCCGTGGCTCGATTGGGCCTACGCAACGGTCAAGTCCCAGGCCCCAGCTTCGGCCGCATAGAACCCCCCAAATATTCACCTGGCACGGCACGTCGCCGGCGCCCCAGCGATCCAAGGTTAAATCACATGGTCAAAGTCCTGATTTCCGATTCCATGAGCCCGCGGGCTGAGGAAATATTCACTAATCGCGGTGTCGAGGTCGACGTCAAAACCGACATGTCCGAGGAAGAGCTGATCGCCTGTATCGGCGACTATGACGGGCTGGCGGTGCGCTCGGCAACAAAGGTCACGGCAAAAGTCCTGGCGGCGGCGGAAAGTCTGAAAGTCGTCGGCCGCGCCGGTATTGGTGTCGACAATGTCGATCTCGACGCGGCGACCGCCAACGGCGTCGTGGTGATGAACACACCCTTTGGCAACGCCATCACCACAGCGGAACACGCCATCGCCATGATGATGGCGGTGGCGCGGCAAATTCCCATGGCCGATGTATCGACCCAGGCCGGCAAGTGGGAAAAGTCGCGCTTTGTCGGCGTCGAGGTCACCGGCAAGACCCTGGGCATCATCGGTTGCGGCAATATCGGCTCGATCGTGGCCGAGCGCGCCCTGGGCCTGAAAATGAAGGTCGTCGCCTTCGATCCCTATCTGACGGCCGAGCATGCCCGCGATATCAGTGTCGAAAAGGTTGAGTTGGATGAATTGTTGAGCCGCGCCGATTTTATCAGCCTGCACACGCCGTTGACCGATCAGACCCGTGGCATCATCGACGCCGCGGCCATCGCCAAGACGCGCAAGGGCGTGCGAATCATCAATTGCGCGCGCGGCGGCTTGGTGGTCGAGGCGGACTTAAAGGCGGCGCTCGAGTCGGGACATGTCGCGGGCGCAGCGGTCGATGTCTACGAAGTCGAACCGGCCAAAGAGAACGCGCTGTTCGGCACCGAGAATCTGGTCTGCACGCCCCATCTGGGCGCCTCGACCACGGAGGCCCAAGTCAATGTGGCGATCCAGGTCGCCGAGCAGATGGCCGACTATCTGCTGACCGGCGCTGTGGTCAACGCGCTCAACATGCCGTCGGTGTCGGCCGAGGACGCCCCGCGGCTGCGGCCCTATATGAGACTGGCCGAGCAATTGGGCAGCTTCGCCGGGCAGATGACCGAATCCGGCATCAAGGCGGTCAGCATCGAATATGAAGGTCATGCCGCAGAATTGAACACCAAGGCCTTGAATGCCGCTGTCTTGAAGGGTCTTTTATCTCCGTTATTGGAGGGTGTGAACATGGTAAGTGCCCCGGTTATCGCACATCAGCGTGGCGTCGAAGTTTCCGATGTCCGCCATGATCGGCAGACCGATTATCAGACGCTGATTCGGCTAACGATCACGACGGAGAACCAAACCCGCAGCGTCGCCGGCACTCTATTCGGCGACGACAAGCCGCGCCTGGTCAATGTGAAGGGCGTGCCGATGGAAGCCGAGCTTGGGCCGCACATGCTCTATGTCAACAACAACGACCAACCCGGCCTGATCGGCGGCCTCGGCACCGTTCTGGGCGAGGCGGGGGTCAATATCGGCACCTTCCACCTGGGCCGTACCGCGCCCGGTGGCGACGCGATTGCGCTGGTTGAGATTGACAATGAAGTGTCACCGGAAGTTCTCCATGCGGTGGCGAGCTTGCCCAATGTGGTGCAGGCCAAGGCCTTGTCGTTCTGATATGCGCACTGGATTCATCGCCACCGTCTCGTTTCTGGTACTGCTGGTCACGGTCGCCGGTGCGAGCGAACGCTCGACCCTGGCGGTGCCCGGTGGTCTTGCGGGCCTGGAGCGCGAGCGGGGGGACCAGAGCGGGATTTCCGAAGCCGCCGGGCCGATAATCGCGATCCGGCAGGACGGCAAACGCTTCGAAGTGGCGGTGACCGGCAAGACATTGGCGCTGCTACCCACCGATAGTCGAATTATCATAGCGCCGGCCCCCGATATGCTGCCCGACGGCGAGGTGACGGAAGGGCAAGGCGCGATCCGACGGGCCTGGCTGACCGGCGCGACCGAGCGTTACGCCCATGGCATCCTGGGCGACCCTATCGAGGCGTCCGGAGTTGGGATCGAACGCGCCGATGGGACGTTTTTATACTTCGACCTGGGCGACGATTCGGTTTTTGAAGATCGCCGCGCACGGCTTTTCGATTTCGATGGGGATGGTGATGACGAAATCATCGTCGTCAAAAGCTATCTCGACGCCGGGGCGACGTTGGCGGTTTTGGAAGCCAGTGACAAAACATTGAAGGTCGCCGCCGAGGCCGCGCCGATCGGCCGCTCCAACCGCTGGCTTAATCCCGCAGGCGCCGGTGATTTCGATGGCGATGGCCGGGCTGAAGTGGCCTATGTGGAAACGCCGCATATCGGCGGCACCCTGAAACTGTATGAATATGGCGACGGCAAGTTGACCCTGGATCTGCAAGCGCGGGGATTTTCCAATCACGCGATTGGCAGCCGCGAGCAGGACCAAGCCGCCGTGGTTGATTGGAATGGCGACGGCGTCGTCGATTTGCTGGTGCCTGATGCGCGGCGTCAGGTGTTGCGTATCGTTACCTTTGCCGGCGGTAAGTTCGAAGAACTCGAGCGAATTACCAATCCGCAGCGCATCGTTACCGCGGTGCTACCGGCCAAATTTGGTCAATCCGATCGAACCGTGGTGGTCTATGGGTTGGCTGACGGCACTTTGGTGGCGATTTCACCGTCGGGGACCCGGTAATCCGCGAACCTGCGGGCCATTGATTCGAGTTGACGCAATATTTAGAAAACGTCTGTACAATTGGGCTCGTAACGACGGCTGAATATCTTTAAGGTTTTCTTCACAGGTTCGGTGCCCGAATAGGGGCCAGCCAAATTGGGGGTCTAAATTGTTGAACGCCTCGTTGAACGGAATTCAGATGCCGAAGGTTAAACGCATAGCCAGCGTTGTCGCCGTCGCCGGTTTGGTGTCGGTCGCAAGCATTGGCGCGGCTAATGCTGCCGATCCGAAGACCAAGGGCCCCGCCGAAGCTGCAGCGGTCAATGCGCGGCTTTTGCAAACCGAAATGATGGTCGCCGCCTTGGCGTGCGATCTACGCCCGAGCTATAACCGGGCGATGCGCACATTCCAGACCGAACTCGTGGGCCATGGCAAAGTGTTGCGCTCCGTTTTTCGGCGCAATCATGGCGCCTCGGCGCAACGCCATTTGGATAAATACATTACCGCGCTTGCCAACGACGCCTCGAGCCGGAGCAATTTCGACCGGATCTCTTACTGTCAAACCGCCGCGACATTGTTCGACGATGTTCTGTCGTCGCCCTCGGCGGGCTTTGATCAGATGACCAAAAAGCTCATCCAGGAAGCGGCGCTACCGATCCAATCGCGCTGATTAGCGGCCCCGCCCGGGGCTATTCCCGAGACAATTGATAGAGACCCGCACGCCGGATGATTGTTTTCCGGTCGGCAACCGCTTGATCTCAATTTCGATGAATGTGGGGGCGCACGCCGTTGGTTATACCGCGGCCCGACGTAAGGCTGGCCCTGAGATGCGTTAGCACCTCAGGGCCGGTTGTTACGCTATTGCAGGATCAGTTCGACGCGCCGGTTTTGCGGCTCGCGGACGCTGTCTGGGGTCGGGACGAGAGGATCGGCCTCGCCGCGGGCAAATGTTGCAACCGATAACGGATCGATACCGAGCTGTCCCAGCTGGGTGCGTACCGCTTGGGCACGGCGGGCCGAGAGAGCGTCGTTATAGTCGGTCGCACCCGAACGGTCAGCGTGACCTGTGGCGGTGATACGAACCGCGCCGGTTCTCTGAGCGGTTGCTGCGGCGTCGCGCAGAATGGCCAGCGCCTCAGGCGTGATGACCGATTGATCCCAATCGAAGAACACGATGAAGTTACGCGGCGGCTCTGGGGCCGGCGGCGCCGGGGTCGGCGCGGGCGCTTGGGCCACCGGCTTCGGCGCCGGTGGTGCTGGCGGGATCATCGGCCCCGCCGGGTCGGTCAGGTTGAAGCGAAGACCTACAAAGATTGCATGGTCGCGGGATTCCATATCAAGCTCGCCAAGGCTCGGCGAAGTGGGGAAGTCGAGATCTTCGATGTTCAGGAAGCGATAATCGAGCGTCAGTTTAAGCCGGTCGTTCAAAGCAAGAGCAGCACCGGCGCCAAGTTGCCAGGCCCAGCCCATATCGTTTTCATCGATCGTGGCGCCGCCGAACGAGGCGGCGTTGCTAACGTCGACGTCGGCCAAGCCGAGGCCGCCACCGAGGTAGAAGTCCAAGCTGTTGGTAAGTTCGATGTCATAAAAGACATTGCCCATGAAGCTGAGAACGTCGACATCGCCCGTCGCCGAAGCGCCAGAAATGTTTTCGATGCTTGATTCCCGGAACCCGCCTTCGAGTTCGGTCCGCCAATTGGTCGCGCCAAGCTGCAGGCCAAGCCCAACAAGTCCGGCAAACCCGGTGTCGGTTTCAGACTCAACATTGATGCTGCCGCCGCTCACGTCAGCGTCGGCGGTCTGGTGGGCGCCAACCGCGCCGGATAGGTACAACCCCTGGAAGAACCGGGTGCTGCTGCTTTCCTGAGCCACGGCAGATGTGCTGCCAAAGGCGACTGTGAGTGCGGCAACCGAAAGCGCTGCGCGTAGACTAGAATTGCTCATCATGACCTAAACCTTTTTTGATCACTTTACTGGGCCAAGTAAACTCTGCCCATGGAAACGGTATGTCTGTAATTTGATTCGCCAACAAATAGCATAGCTTTGCATTTTATTTAACTACCACGATTATAAGGACGGGCGAATAACGCATGCTGTGGCATAATTGACACAAATGTTGTTGCTGGCGATTCAATGGGCGTTTTATTGTGTGAAAATGGCAACTACCGGGTTGTAAAAAGCGCCATTACGCGGTTGCGGAAGGGGTTTTTGGTCGGTAAATCACGCTTCGGAGCCTTCGAAATACCGAAAGAACGCCATTTCCATTGCTGTGACGGGGCAAACCCGTTAAATCCGGCTCGCCATGTCCTCGGATACCGAAAATAGAGCTCTGCTCCCCTCCGGCCTGCACGATCTTCTGCCGCCCCGTGCGGCGCAGGAGGCGGCAACCATACGCGCCCTCACCGATGCGTTTACCGCCATTGGGTATGAACAGGTTAAACCGCCGCTGGTCGAATTCGAGACGACGCTGACCGGTGCGGCGGATAATGGCGGTGGTAGCTTGGCCGGACAGATGTTCCGGCTCATGGATCCGGCCAGTCAAAGAATGATGGCGGTCCGCGCCGATATCACGCTGCAGGTCGCGCGGATCGCGGAAACCCGCTTGCGCGATACGCCGCGGCCCTTGCGACTGTCCTATGCCGGCGAGGTCTTGCGCGTGCGCGGCAGCCAGTTGCGCCCCGAACGTCTGTTTGCCCAGGCCGGTGTTGAGTTGATCGGCGCCGCCGATGTCTCCGCTGACGTCGAGGTCGTTGTCCTCGCCGCCGAGGCGCTTGCCGCCGCCGGCATCGGGGGCCCGACGATCGATCTAAACTCCCCGGCGTTGGTGGCTCATTTGCTCAACGATATTGGCCTCGATGATGGGGTCGTCGCGCAACTTCGCGTGGCGTTGGATCACAAGGACTCAGGCGCGGTTCGCGAAGTCACCCGCGCCCATGGAGTTGCTTTCGGGTCCGCGGCGCGTGTCCTCGATGAATTGGTGAACGCGGCGGGAACCGCTGAAGATATCTTGCCGAAACTCCGCGCGCTCGATTTGCCGGACGCTGCCGCGGCTGAAGTCGATCGCCTAGCGGCGGTTGTGGCCGGTGTGCGCGCGACCGGTGCCGCGCTGTCGCTCACGGTGGATCCAGTGGAGTATCGCGGCTTCGAATATCACACCGGCGTCAGCTTTACGGTTTTCGCGGCTGGTATTCGCGGCGAATTGGGGCGCGGCGGGCGCTATATCACCGCGGCCGGCGAAGCCGCGACCGGGTTTTCACTCTATCTGGACTCGATTATGCGGGCTTTGCCCGAGCCAGCGGCAGCGCAAAAGCTTTACCTGCCGTTTGGTTCGCCTGCCGCCGAGGCGGTCCCCCTGCGCGCGGACGGCTGGACGACCGTTGCCGGTTTGGCGCCCGAGACCGATGTGCAGGCCGAAGCCCGACGGTTGGGGTGCAGTCACTGTTGGCATGACGGCGAAATTCTAACTTTGAGCGATCGGGGCGGTGACGCGCCAACGGAGATATAAATGGCGAATGTCGCTGTCATAGGGTCCCAATGGGGCGATGAAGGCAAAGGTAAAATTGTCGATTGGCTGTCCGAGCGCGCCGATGTGGTGGTGCGTTTTCAGGGCGGGCACAATGCTGGCCATACCCTGGTTATCGGCGAGCGTGTCTACAAGCTCAGCCTGTTGCCGTCAGGGGTGGTGCGGCCCGGCAAGGTCGGTGTCATCGGCAATGGCGTGGTTGTCGATCCGTGGGCGCTGCTGTCGGAAATCGAGACATTGTTGGGGCAGGGCGTGACCATCACACCGGATAATTTGAAGGTCGCCGACAATGTCTCGCTGATATTGCCACTGCACCAACATCTCGATAACGCTCTGGAAGAAGCGCGCGGCGCCAGTAAGATCGGCACCACCGGTCGCGGCATCGGACCGGCTTACGAAGACAAGGTGGGGCGCCGTGCGATCCGCCTGTGCGATCTCGCCGACCGCGATGCCTTGGCGGCGCGGGTCGATCAATTGCTGTTCCATCACAACGCGCTGCTACGCGGCCTGGGCGCCGCGGAAGTCGACGGCGTCGAATTGCTCGCCAAGTTGCACGATGTGGCGGATCAACTGTTACCCTTTGCCGCGCCGGTTTGGCATTGGCTGGACGAAATGCGCCGGGCCGGTAAACGCATTCTGTTCGAAGGCGCGCAGGGCGCGATGCTCGATGTTGATCATGGCACCTATCCGTTCGTAACCTCGTCCAACACCGTTGCCGGCCAGGCGGCGGCGGGCGCCGGGGTCGGGCCGGGGACGATCGGTTATGTGCTGGGCATCACCAAGGCCTACACCACGCGGGTCGGCAGCGGACCGTTTCCCAGCGAGCAGGAAAACGATGTCGGCGAGCAACTTGGCCAGCGGGGCAAGGAGTTCGGCACTGTCACCGGGCGGAAACGCCGCTGCGGCTGGTTTGACGCGGTCATGGTGCGCCAGGCCGTGACAGTGGGCGGGATCGACGGCATTGCGCTGACCAAGCTCGATGTGCTCGACGGTTTCGACGAGCTCAAGATATGCACCGGCTACCGCATGGAAGGTCGCGACTTGGCGTTCCTGCCGCCGGGAATTGCCGCTCAAAGCGGAGTCCAACCGATCTACGAGACGCTCGAAGGCTGGTCGCAGAGTACCGCCGGCGCGCGCAGCTGGATCGACCTTCCGGCGACGGCGATCAAGTATATTCGCCGCATCGAAGAGCTGATCGGCGCGCCGGTGGCGTTACTGTCGACCAGTCCTGAGCGCCAGGACACCATCTTGGTGCGCGACCCGTTCGATGATTAGTATAATACACAAATAATTCCCCTATAGGTAGCTATTTTGCGGCCTGGACGTTAACCAAAATTTACCTCCCCGCTCGTTAAAATCGGTGAATCGGGTGGCCTGTCGGCCGCTGACACCAAAGGGGCGGCGTTTTGATGGCCGACCTGGCACTTGAGAACGATGTAGACGAACGCTCCGCCGAGCTGGAAACACGTCCCGCTGATGGCGCGATGGACCGCAGCATTCCTTCGCTGGATGGTCGCTGCGATGTGCTGCCCGATCAGCCGTTGCCGGCGCTTTCAACCGCCAGCGCCCAGGCCTTTGCCGCCGTCGACCGCCGAGACCCCTCGCAAAAACTCTACGCGCTGATTCCCGATCCGCAACTGCCGTTTCGGTTAAATGCGATTCGCCACGCGCGTGATTTAGGCGATGTCGCGGTGGTCAAACCGAGCCAATGGGGCAGCATCGATTGGCCTCAGTCGGGGCGTCGCGAGACATTGTTGGTTTTTCAACGACCGTCCGGCGAGCCCTTGATGCCATCGATCGATGATCAAATTCGGCCCCTGAAGGTGCCGGATATCACGCAGAACTTGATGAAGCCGATGGCCGCTCTGCTCTCCGTGCTGGCCGATCAACGTTTGGCGCATCGAAATATCAGACCAACCAATTTGTTTCGAGCCGGTATCGGCGAGCCGGTTATCGCCGGCGAATTTTACAGCGCGCCGCCGGGCTTCAATCAGCCCTCCTTATTCGAGCCAATTGAACGGGCGATGTGTCCGCCGGCCGGTCGTGGGGCGGGTGAGGTCACAGACGATCTGTTTGCGCTCGGGGTGACAGCCTTATTCCTGGCGCTCGGCCGCAACCCGGTCGCCAATCTCGACGATAAGACGCTGCTCACCCTGCGGGCGGAGATGGGGAGTTACGCGGCGTATACCGCGCAAGGCAAACCACCGGGCGATTTGGCGCCGGTCATTCGATCGTTAATGCACGATGACGCGCAAGACCGTTGGACCGTTGAGGATCTCATTCGATGGGCCGATGTGGGTGTCGCCAATCAAGCGAAGCCGATGACCATGGTGCGATCGGATCGCGGTTTCGAATTTGCCGAAGGACACCATCATACCCGGCGGCAACTGGCCTTGGCGTTCAGCCGCAACTGGAACGCAGCGCGCCCGGTCGTTTTGACCGACGCGGTCGAACGCTGGGCCGAGCGTAGCCTCAAAGACCGGGACCTTGCGCAGCAACTTATCGAGTGCCGTCACAGCACCGAGAGTGGCCCGCGCATGATCAGCGATGATTTGTTGCTGGCGCGCACCATTACCACGCTCGATCCGGACGGTCCGTTGCAGTTCCGAGGTATGAATGCCATGCCCGATGGGCTCGGCGCCCTGGCGGCGCTTGCGGCGGCCGACACCGATATTGCCGCGACCTTTACCGAAATGATCTCATCGCAATTGGTGGAATTTTGGATCGAGAAACAGACGGTGGCCGGATTGCTGGCGTCGACGGGCAAAGGCGATGCGGCGAAAATTCTGACGTATCTGGGCAAGCCGGGGCCGGGTTTCGGGATCGAGCGGTGCGTCTACGAACTAAACAAGGGAATGGCGTGCCAAAGCCCACGTTTTACCAACGTGAATGCAGTGAATATTCGCGAGTTGATGGCAGCTCTCGACGCTGGCGCGAAGAAGGGGGAGTCACAGCTCGACCGCCATGTCGCAGCGTTTCTGGGGGCGCGCTATTCGGGTAGCATCGATGCCGAATTGGGCGAATATGCCGGCGCCCAAAGCGGCGAGGACGCGCTGCTGGCGCAGCTGCGGATCTTCGCCTCGGTGCAGCTCAAACATGGACCAAGCGAGCTTCCCAACCTTGCGTCAGTGGTCCTTGGTCATCTCGATATTCTTTTGTCGCCTTATCGCAACGTTGCCCTGCGTAAACGCTTACGCCGCGTCGCCGAGCAAGTTGCCCCCACTGGGAAACTGCCGGAACTGTTGGGTGTGATTAGTAATCGCAAGACCTTGAATGCGGACAAGAAAGGTTTCGACCGGGCACGGCGCCACTACCGGGCGCTGGGGCGCCAGATAAATTCGCAACGGGACTCCCGCGAACGGACTGGCGAACGCGCGCTGGTGGTTGGCCGGGCGGCGGCGGCCTATGTCTCCGGCGGTGTCGGGGCGACCGTCGTCATGATGGTCTTGCTGGCGGGAATAACCTGACCGTGGCGAAGAAAAAGAATAAGCCGGTTGCGAAGCGCGCCAGACGTTCGCGGGGTGGCCTGCCGCTACTGATGTTGGGGTTCAGCGCTGTCGCGATCGGGCTCTTGGTAGTCGCGGCGCCGGCGCTAATCTTGCTCTTCGTCGGCATGGCGCCGACCGCAGTGGCTATTTTTATCGACCGCGAGCCGGAAAAGCATGCGGCGATTTCCGTCGCGATTTTGAATTTCGCTGGCCTCAGCCCCTACCTGGCCGATTTTATTCTCGGCGCGGCAACGTTTAGTCAAGCGATTGCCCTGGTCTCTAATGTATTCGTGCTCGTCGTCATATACGGCGCCGCCGCTGCGGGATGGGTGCTGGTACTGCTATTGCCGCCGGTGTCGGCGATTGTACTGGGGGTCGTCACGGATGGCCGGATCGAGACCCTGCGCAAAGAGCAAAAGCAGCTGATCGAGGATTGGGGCGAGGGTGTCGCCGGCCGCTAGGCCGTGCTTCGAGACGCTCGCTAAGGCTCGCTCCTCAGCATGAGGATCAAGGGTAATACAGAAAATCCTCATCCTGAGGAGGGCCGAAGGCCCGTCTCGAAGGGCGCTGGGATGTCCAGCAGACCGGGATCACGTCAAGCCTGCGCGAGACGCTGTTCTTTCGCCAAGTTGCGGATCGCTTTTTGCAGCTTCTCGAATGCCCGCACTTCGATTTGGCGCACGCGCTCGCGGCTGATGCCGTAAACCTGGGACAGCTCTTCCAAAGTCACCGGGCTCTCTTTCAAACGCCGTTCGGTCAGAATGTGCTGCTCGCGTTCGTTGAGCGCGCTCATCGAGCTGGTCAGCATCTCGCGGCGTTTCACCAGCTCGTCTTCCTCGGCTAGCAAGACCTCTTGGGATTCCGATTCGTCGACCAGCCAGTCCATCCATTCGCTGTCGCCGTCGCCATCGGCGCGCAGCGGCGCATTCAGCGAACTATCGGGGCCGGCCAAACGGCGGTTCATCGACACCACATCGGATTCCGCGACGTTGAGTTCGGTGGCGATCTTTTCGACATTCTCCGGCGACAGGTCGCCTTCCTCCAGAGCCTTCAAGCGGCCCTTCATGCGGCGTAGATTGAAGAACAGTTTTTTCTGCGCCGCGGTGGTGCC
Source organism: Alphaproteobacteria bacterium (assembly GCA_011087645.1). Classification (GTDB taxonomy): domain Bacteria; phylum Pseudomonadota; class Alphaproteobacteria; order UBA6615; family UBA6615; genus JABDJY01. The sequence continues at coordinate 428,399 of JAALLF010000001.1, read as the reverse complement.
CATTTTCACCAAGCTCCACGAGTGCAGGATATATTCCTGCATGGCGGCGCGGATCCACCACATGGCGTAGGTCGCCAGCCGGAACCCCTTGTCGGGATCGAACTTCTTGACCGCCTGCATCAGGCCGACATTGCCTTCGGAAATCATTTCCGCCAGGGGCAGGCCGTAGCCGCGATAGCCCATGGCGATCTTGGCGACCAGGCGCAGATGGCTGGTGACCATTTTATGAGCCGCGTCGACATCGTCATGGTCGAGCCAGCGCTTGGCCAGCATGAATTCTTCCTCGTGGGTCAGCATGGGAAACTTGCGGATATCCTGCAGATACCGCGAGAGATTGCCTTCCGGGGTAAGGCTGGGAAGATTGGGTGTCGCCATGATCTAGTCCCTCCGCACGCAAATATGCCGCCGTCCGCAACCCCTGTCTGGTTGCGATGGACGGTTTCGTGTCACGTTACTTATGTCAATTTAATATGGCTTTTCTGTGGCTTGATTCAAGTTATTGTAGAGATTCTAAATTATCGATAAGCGTGACCATGTCCCTCGGTAATAATGTTTCAAAAAATAGCCGTTTGCCGCTGGTGGGATGTTCCAATCCCAGGCGAAAAGCGTGCAGGGCCTGGCGCGGGAACGCCGCCATCACCGCGCGCGCGTCCGGTGAAACCGCTATTCCCCGCTTGCCGCGCGGGCGATTTTGCGAGCGATTCTGTGCCCGGCCATAGACCGGATCGCCGATCAGCGGGTGGCCCAAGTGGGTCAGGTGAACGCGGATCTGGTGAGTGCGCCCGGTCGACAACTTACAGGTCAGAACGCTGGCCACCGGCGCCTCGGCCGGGCCCAGTAATTGCTCGGTCTGGTAATGGGTTAGCGCGGCCTTACCGTTGCGGGTCACCACCGCCATCTTCTTGCGGTTGCGCGGGCTGCGGCCGATCAGGCTTTCGATCTCGCCGGCCCGCGGATTGGGGGAACCGAAGACGATTGCGCGGTAGGCCCGGTCGACCGTGCGTTCGGCGAACTGCGCGCTGAGCGAAGCATGGGCGGCGGCGGATTTGGCCGCCACCATGACGCCGCTGGTATCCTTGTCCAACCGGTGGACGATGCCCGGCCGCCGCACCCCGCCAATGCCGGTTAGGCTGGGGCCGCAATGGGCGATCAGGGCGTTGACCAGGGTGCGGTCGGGATTGCCCGGCGCCGGATGGACCACCAGCCCGGCCGGCTTGTCGATGATGATCAGATCCTCATCCTCGTGGAGGATATTCAAGGGAATGTCCTGACCTTGCGGTATCGCCGGCGTGGCGTCGGGCACGATCAGGGTAAACCGCTCGCCCGCCACGACCTTGCGCGAGGGTTGGCGCAGCGCCACCCCGTCCAGGCTCAGATGGCCGTCGAGGATCAGCGACTTCAGGCGCGAGCGCGACATGCCGTCGATGGCGTCGGCGAGCACCGCGTCGAGCCGTTGGCCGGCCGCACCCTCGGCGACGGCGATGGTGATTGCTTTGCCTTTGCCGGTCATCGCCTTAGACTGCCGGCCGTTCGAACAGGACAGAGGGCAGAGCAGTGCGTGTGATAAAGGGCGTGGTCATCGGTTTGGCGGTGCTGATTTTTGTCGCGCTGGGAGCGGTGGTGTGGGCCATCTTCAACCTTAACAGCCCTGACGACAATCGCGCCGCCGATAATAATGGTGCCGGCAATAATGATGCGGCCGCCGCCGGCCGGATCGCCGAGACCCTGTCTCTGGGATTACCGGCGGGCTGCGAAATCGCCGATATGGAACTCAACGGCAGGCGTCTGGCGGTGCGCACGGCCGGTCTCGCCGGGGCGAGCGACTGTGCGCGGGTTTACGTCATCGACCTATCGAGCGGCGCCATCATTAATACGGTGACGCCCTGAATGCCTGCTAACCGCACCCGAGCCAACTTCGCCAGCGACAATGTCAGCGGCGCCGCACCCGAGATCGTCGCCGCATTGACCAAGGCGGCCGATGGCGCGGCCATGCCCTACGGCGCCGACGATTGGACCGCGCGGGTCGAGGCCAAATGCGCCGAGATCTTCGAGACCGAGGTCGCGGTGTTCCCGGTCGCCACCGGTACAGCGGCCAATGCCCTGGCGCTGGCGGCGCTGACCCCGCCGCACGGTGCGATCTACTGTCACCCGGGCAGCCATGCCTATGTCGACGAATGCGGCGCGCCGGAATTTTATAGCGGTGGCGCCAAGATGGTCACCATCGACGGCGCCGGCGGCAAGATCGCCGCCGACGATCTGGCGGCGCGGCTGACCGACGCCCGGCCCCATGGGGTGCACAATGTGCGCCCCGCCGCGCTGACCCTGTCGCAAGCGACCGAAGCCGGCACCGTCTATAACGCCGGCGAACTCGCGGCGCTGACCGAAGTCGCCCACGGCCACGGCATGGGCGTGCATATGGACGGCTCGCGCTTCGCCAACGCGGTGGTGCATCAGGGTTTGAGCCCGGCCGAGGCGACCTGGCGCTGCTGTGTCGACGTGTTGAGCTTCGGCGCCACCAAGAACGGCGCGCTAGCCGCCGAGGCGGTGATCTTTTTTCGCCCCGCGCTGGCGCACGAATTCGGCGAGGCCCGCAAGCGCGGCGGCCATCTCTTGTCGAAGATGCGCTTCATCACCGCCCAGCTCGACGCCTATCTGGCCGACGATCTGTGGCTGGCCAACGCGCGCACCGCCAACCGCGCCGCCGCCCGCCTGGCCGACGGGATCGGCGCGCTAGAAGGCGCACAACTGGTCCACCCGGTCGAAGCCAACGAGGTGTTCGCCGTGCTGCCCGAGCCGGTCATCGCCGGGTTGGAGGCCGACGGGTTCGGCTTCTACCGCATGGGAGGCGAGGGGACGATCCGCCTGGTCGCGTCGTTCAACACGACCGACGCAGAGGTCGACGCTTTCCTGACAGCGGCCAGAACGCACTCAGGCTGAAACGCCACCCTGAAATGCCGTCCCTGTAATTGCACCGATGGGTCCGATATGCGAATGTCCGCCCACCGCTAGTGTCCCCTTCGTCTAGTGGCCTAGGACAACGGCCTCTCACGCCGTAAACACGGGTTCGAGTCCCGTAGGGGACGCCAATTTTCGGCGCGCGCGCTATACCGCGGCCGACAGCGAGGACCCGCTCATGTCCTTCAGCGTGCACCCCATTACCCCGACATTTGCCGCCGAGATCGGCGATCTCGATTTGCGCGTGGCGATGAGCGATGCGGAATTCGAGGCGTTGGAAGATGCGTTCAATACCTATTCGGTGCTGGTGTTTCCCGACCAAGCGCTCAGCGACGCGGCGCAGTTGGCGTTCAGCGCGCGGTTCGGGCCGCTCGAGACGACGATCCAGAAGTTCCGCAAGGGCGTGAAGCTGCGCTTGGGGCCGGAATTCGCCGATGTCTCCAACCTCGGCGCCGACAACGAGCCGTTGCCCGCCGACAGCGAACGGCGGCATTTCAATTCGGGCAACCGGCTGTGGCACACCGACAGCTCGTTCCGGCCGGTGCCGGCGAAATGCTCGTTGCTCTACGCGCGCTCGATCCCGCCGACCGGCGGGCAGACCGAATTCGCCGATCTGCGCGCCGCCTACGATGGCCTGTCGGCCGACATGCGGGCGCGCCTGGAAGGGTTGGTGGCCGAGCATTCGATCCGCGAATCCCGGCGCAAGATCGGCTACGACCAGTTCACGGAAGACGAAATCAAAGGGCTGCCCGCGGCGCCCCAGACCGTGGTGCGCACCCACGGCGATTCCGGCCGCCGCACTCTCTATCTGGCGTCCCACGCCGAGCGCATCTTTGGTATGGACGACGCGGCGGGCAAGGCGCTGCTGGCCGAGCTGATCGAGCACGCCACCCAGCGCCAGTTCGTCTATAGCCACCGTTGGCGGGTCAACGATCTGGTGATGTGGGACGACCGCTGCACCATGCATCGCGGCCTGGCTTTCGACGATCTGCGCTACAAGCGCAACATGCAGCGCACCACCGTGCGAGACTTCGCGCCGACCTGCGAGCAGGAAGGCATCGCGCTCAAGGACATCATCGCCGCGGAGTAAAGGGGAACCAGCCTGTTTTATTTTGGGCAGGGCAATCGCATCTGGCGGGGTGGAATTCCTCGTCCTTCGAGACACTCGCTGCGCGAGCCCTCAGGATGAGGAATTCTGTTAGATATTCACAAAGCCTCATCCTGAGGAGCCGCCCAACGGGCGGCGTCTCGAAGGGCGAGGCTGTTATAGGCGGTTGCTCCGCCACCGAGGGACGGCGGGGATCCCGCGTAAACTCGGCAAACCGATTCTCCCAATTCGGGTAATGCTCTAGACTGCGCCGCGACTCCCTATACCGACCTGCATCGCGAGCACTTCATGGAAACCACCCTGTTCGATCTGGCCGCCCTGTTGCTGACCCTGGCGGCGATCTTTGGCTATCTCAATCACCGCTGGCTCAAGCTGCCCCATACCATTGGGCTGGTGGTCATCGCGCTGCTGGCTTCCCTGGGGGTGCTGCTGATCGATTTGATCGCGCCGTCTCTGGGCTTCCAGGAAGCGGTGCGCGGCACCGTCGAGAGCCTCGATTTCCCTGATTTGCTGATGGAAGGCATGTTGAGCCTGTTGTTGTTCGCCGGCGCGCTACATGTGGATCTGGACGAGATGGCCCAGCGCAAATGGGCGATCAGCGTGATGGCCACGGTCGGCGTGTTGATTTCGACCTTCGTGGTCGGCTACGCCACCTTCCTGGTCGCCGGTTGGCTCGGCTTCACCATCCCGCTGACCTATTGCCTGGTGTTCGGCGCGTTGATCTCGCCGACCGACCCGATCGCCGTCTTGGGCATCTTGAAGACCATCAAGGTACCGCCCTCGCTCGAGGCCAAGATCGCCGGCGAGAGCCTGTTCAACGACGGCGTCGGCATCGTCGTTTTCACCATCATGGTGGCCATCGCGGTGGGGTCCGAGGGCGGCCATCCGATCACACCCGTCGGTATCGGCGAATTGTTCGTCGTCGAGGCCGTTGGCGGCGCCGTGCTGGGCCTGATCGCCGGTTTCTTCGCCTACCGCGCCATCGGCTCCATCGACGAGCATAATCTCGAAGTGCTGATCACCCTGGCCCTGGTCACTCTGACCTATTCGATCGCCCTGGCGCTGCACATCTCCGGCCCCATCGCCGTGGTCGTTGCCGGCCTGCTGATCGGCAATCACGGCAAGAAATTCGCCATGAGCGAGACCACCCGTGACCATCTGTTCAAATTCTGGTCGCTCTCCGACGAAGTGCTGAACTCCATTCTGTTCCTGATGATTGGCTTCGAAGTGATCGCCCTGACGTTCACAGGGTCTATTGGTTTGGCCATGGCGGCTGCCATACCGATTGTTTTGGTGGCGCGCTTCTTGGCGGTTTCGGTACCGATCACCGTTCTCGCCACCATGCGCGAATTCACTAAAGGGGCGATCCCCGTGCTCACCTGGGGCGGTTTGCGCGGCGGCATTTCCGTGGCCCTAGCCCTGTCCCTGCCGGATTTCCCGAATAAGGATCTGGTCTTGGCGCTGACCTATGGGGTGGTGATCTTCTCCATCGTCGTCCAAGGCCTGACCGTGGGGCGTGTGGTGCGCCGGGTTGTACGGTAAATCAGGAGTGCTGTTCATGAAGATTACCAATGCCGTATCAATCGTCGTTTATTTGGCGAGTTTGGCCATCGGTCCAGGAGCAGCGGCACAGCAATGGGACAAACTCTCTATCGGCGATAGCCCGCTGAACTTTCGGCCCGGTGGCAAGGCGGCGGTAGAGGAGCACCACTTTATGACGGAGGGCAACCTGCTTGGCGGGTACGGCCAAGCCTATTACGGCGTCTTCGTTGTCGAGCCCAAGGTCAGTGAGTTGACGATCTATCTCGACCGGCTGGGACCGAAACCGTCCGGCGTGACCCGCAACCTGACGCTCGACGAGAGGAACCTCGAAGGCCGGGACGCCCGAAATTTCGACTATATCGAATGCCGGTACGACGCCTGCGCCAATTACCAGATGGGCGATGTCGCCCGTTGCGCCGCCTTTATGTTGGACGAGAATGCAACCCGCGACCAATGGCGGCCAGCCGCGTACGACCGGCTGCAGGGTTTTTTCTGTACAACGCAGCAGGCGCCGATAACTGCTGATATGATCGACCGCGTGCTGGCCGACCTCACCGTTCGCGCGCGCAAATGACCCATTGGAGGTAGTCAACCCATGAAAATCACCAAGATCGAGCCGATTGTTGCGGACTTACCCCTGGTGCGGCCGTTCAAAATGTCCGGGGTCGAAATCTCGGTGTCGGAGAATGTATTCGCGCGGATCGAGACCGATAATGGCTTGGTCGGCTGGGGCGAGGCGTCGTCGTCGCCGGCGATGACCGGCGAGACCGTGGAGAGCATGGTCGCGGCGATCCGCTTCCTGGCGCCCTATTTGATTGGCCGTGATCCGTCCAACTTTATCGAGAATTTGAACGAGATGGATTGGCTGTTGTACGGCAATGCCAGCGCCAAGACGGTGCTCGAGATCGCGCTCTACGACCTGGCCGGCAAGGCGCAGCAAAAATCGATGGGTGAGCTATAGGGCGGCGTCCAGCGCGCCCGCATGTCGGTGGTCAACATGCTGGCGACCGGCGATCTCGATACAGACGTGGCCGACGCCCGCGCCAAGGCCGAGGAAGGATTCGCGGCGATGAAGATCAAAGTTGGCGGCAAGCCCGTGGCCGATGACATTGCGCGGACCCAAGCCATCGGTGAAGCCCTGGCCGGTGCGGTGCAGCTATCGGCTGACGCTAACCAAGGTTGGAAGCGTGACGATGCGATTACCTATGCCCGCGGCGCCAGCGCGGCGCTCGATTTCCTCGAACAGCCGGTGATGGGCCGCGATGTCGAGGGCATGGCCATGGTCGCCGGCGAGGCGGCGTGTGCGCTCGCCGCCGACGAGGGCCTGCATAGTTTCGAAGATGTCCGCCGCCACCACGCGATGGGCGCGGCGAAGGGGGGCAGCGTGAAGATGATCAAGCTGGGCGGCGTCACCCGCGCCTTTCAGGCGACCGAGCTGTTCGCAGAGCTGGGCATGAACGTTAATCTGGCTGGCAAGACCGCCGAGACCAGCGTTTCCAGCGCCGCGGTGGTTCATCTGGCCAGCGCGGCTCCTGTCCTGGCCTGGGGCGTCAGCCCGACAACGCCCTACCTTGCGGTCGATATCGCGCGCAATCCGATCACCGTGCGAGAGGGCCACGTGGAAGCGCCGACTGGCGCGGGGCTCGGCGTCGAAGTCGATGAAGACGCGCTTGCGCGCTACGCGCGGCCGAGTTAGCAGCAGTATTTCAGGTCGAGGAGAAACACCATGGCTTCAGGGATCGAGGCGCGCTTAACGGAACTCGGTATCGAACTGCCCGAACCCCAACTGCCGACAGTGGCGAAAATTCTGCCGGCGCTTGTCGTCGAACGCACCCTGTACGTTTCGGGCCAGGTCACCACGTGGAACGGCGAGTTGCGCTATATCGGCAAGGTGGGCCGCGAATTTAACTTGGACGAGGGCCGCGCGGCGGCGCGGCTCAGCGCCCTCAACGTGTTGGCGCAGGCGAAACAGGCGCTCGACGGCGACCTCGATCGGATCGCCCGGGTGGTCAATCTGCGCGGCTTCGTCAACGCGATGCCCGATTTCACCGACATCCCGGCGGTGGTCAACGGCGCCTCGGAACTGATGATCGATCTGTTCGGCGAGTCGGGCCGGCACACCCGCACCGCCGTGGGGGTCGCCGTGATGCCGTTTGATGTGGCGATCGAGGTCGAGGCGGTGTTTACCATCGACTAGTCGGGAAATATTTTTCGCGCAGCTTCGACACCAGTCAGGACGGATGACGCGATGAAAAAACGAACTACCTTTGATGCGAAAGAAAAACGGCGCGACCAGCGCCGGCCGGTTTCGATCGACGGTATGATCGATGGGGTTCGCTTCGATTTGATCGATATTAGCCTTTCTGGTTTGGGCGCGCGTACGGTGGCGCTGGGACAAGCAGATGGCTTGGAGCTCGAAGAAGATCAGGAAGCGAGCCTGACCTTTACCGCACCCGACAATCAACAAGTGACGCTGGCGGTGACGATCCGCCGCATCGATCATGAGGCCGGCGAGTTTGGCGCGACGTTTGCGAGAATTTCCGATCAGGAATTCGACGCGATCGAAAAACTGATGTTTCCGTGTCGCGGCGAGAAATAGGCCCGCGCGACCCCACAAGGGTGTGAATCGCCGCGACCGGTTGTGATGTGGCAAGTTCGCTCGATGGTATAACGTCCATCGTCCGACGAAGGTTGCAACTGTATGAGATTTATCATGGGATTTAGCAATTCGGCTCGCTTGGTCGCTATCGCAAGCGGCTTGGTGCTGGCGGGTATCTTCGCCGTCGCTGTTAACGGGCCGGCGCCGGCGCAAGAGCCTTCGGTGACACCTCTGGTGGGTCATCGCGGTCTCGATATTGCCGCCGGCACGGTGACCATGCCCTTACACCATGGCCGCATGCCAGGCGGCGAAGCGGTGTGGTTCGTGGTGCTCGATACCAGTGATGCCGGTTCGGCCAAGGCGCTGGGCATCAATTGGTCGCCGAAACTTAGCAAGCTCGATGGCGCGACGGTGCGTGAAGCCGGGCCGGGCCCGGACGGCGAGTTACAGTTCAAGGTGGGCGCTGTCGATTTCACCCCCGAGCGTCGGGTTGTGCCCGGCGACGATGATGCGCCATTCCCGCCTCAAGCTGCCGAACCGGGCTCGCGCGGCGACGAGAACTACACGCCGCTGTTCCGCGATTCCAGCTCGGGCCATATCTTCAACGCGCCGGTTCTGGCGTTCGGCCAAGAGGGCGACGCGCTCGATCAATTCTGCGATGGCAACCCGGACTATTCCCAGGTGCACGACAAGGTGGTGAGCATCTGTCCGCGCGACGGCAGCGTAACCTTGTCGCTGACCCAGGGGTTCAGCCATGGCAGCCCGATTGTCTATATCTCGACCGAGTCCGATAGCGCCGGTGTGGCGGCGCTCGAAGGCGCCACCCACGCGCCTGCGCTGTCGGAAATCGAAAGCGCCATCGGCGACGTGGCCGGCGACGCGGTCGAGCCGATTTTCGTCGTCGTCAATGGCGTCACCGGGGCCGACAACGCGAACCGTCAGGGATTGGTGAGCGCCCTGAGCGATGGTTTGGCGCCGCTAAACGTGGTCGGCGACATTCCTACCTTCGGCGACGGCTATAGCCCGTTATGGGATTCCCATCCGATCGCCTGGAGCGATCAAGCGGTCGCTGACGGCGACCGGGTATTGCTGCGCGACGGTGATGTTATCGCCGATCTCGCCCGGCGCGGCTTGCTCACCGGGCCCGGCGGCCACCCGGTGGGCGCCGAAGGGGTGATCGTCAACTGCCCGGTCATCGGCCATCTGCGTTGATTTCCAGACCGCCTCGTCAGAAATGTTGGTAGACCGTCTGCGGTAGCCAAAGAGCCAGGATCGGGAAGAACACGACCAGCGCCAGGCGGATGATGTCGGCGCAGAAGAATGGCGCGATGCCTTTGAATATGACGTTCAAGGGCACGTCGGGCATCATCGACTTCATGATAAACACATTGAGCCCAATCGGCGGGGTGATCAGGCTGATTTCGACCACCATCACCAGCACAATGCCGAACCACACCAGATCGAAGCCCAGCGCCTCGATCACCGGGACGAAGATGGGCACGGTCAAGAATATCATCGCCAGGCCTTCGATTACGGTGCCGAGCACGATGTAGAACGCCAGGATGATCAGCAGCACGGTGAACGGCGTAAAATTCAGCGAATCGATCCAGTTGATCACGCCAGAGGAGATGCCGGCCAGGGCAACGAAATTGTTCAAAACCAGGGCGCCGATGGCGATCATGAAGACCATGGCCGTGGTCTGCGCCGCCTCGACCAGGGATTCGAACAACACGGTCCAGGTCATGCGCCGGCGCATGAGGGCGAACAACAAGGCGCCGATGGTGCCGATGCCGCCGGCCTCGTTGGGGGTGAAGACGCCGAACGAAATGCCGCCCAGGATCATGAGGAATAACAGGACGATTCCCCACACCCGGTAGAGCTTCTTGAAGCGCTCGGCCCAGCCGGTGCGTTCGCCCCTGGGGCCCATTTCCGGGCGGTAGTGGGTGACGATGCGGATGACGATTATGTACAGAACGACGGAGATAATGCCGGGGATAATCCCGGCGGCGAACAGCTCCGCGATACCCTCTTCGGTCAAGATGCCGTAGATGATCAGCGCGGCGCTGGGCGGAATAAGAATACCCAGGGTGCCACCGGCGGCGATGGTGCCGGCGGCTAATGAGTCTGAATAGTTATATTTGCGCATCGATGGGATGGCGACTTTGGCCATGGTGGCGACGGTTGCCAGGGAGCTGCCGGACACCGCGGCAAATCCGCCGCTCGCCGCGATGGTTGCCATGGCCAGGCCGCCGCGATGGTGGCCCAGCCAGGCGTCGGCGGCTTCGTACAAATCGTCGGACAGGGCAGCGCGAAAGACGAAGGCGCCCATCAACAGGAACATCGGCAGCACGGCGAAGTTGGTGTTGAGGGCGACATCCATGGTTTGCTGGACGACCATTTCCATCGCCGGGCCGGTGCCCCGCAAGAGGGCAAAGCCCACCCCGCCGACGACAAACATGGCGAAGCCCAGGGGGAAGCCGAGAAACGCGATCACAAAGAGAATGGCAAAGCCGATGAGGGAGACCGTCATGTTCTAAACCGCTCGTTTCTCAGGGCGCCGACTTGTCGGTCGGCTTGGGGTCCGCCGGCAATTGGTCGGGTTGCTTCACTTTGAGTTTCCCCGTCGCCATCTGCCAGATCATCATCAGCAGGAGGATCGTGGTAATCGCGCTGAGCCCCGACAGCCCATACAAGAGCGGCGCCCGGGACAGGCCGAGATCTTCGGTCACATAGTTGGCGGCGGCTTCGTCGAGCCCGGCGGAGAATAATCGTTCGGTGAAAAAGGCGACGACGATGGCGCTACCGATCAACACGCAGAATTGCTGTATCCAGCGAAACCTGCCGCGGATGAAGCTATCGAACAGATCGACGGTGATGTGGGTTCGCGAATAGGTTACCAGCGGCAGGGCTGAGAATGTGACCACCCCCAACAACAGGCCGACAATTTCAAACGTCCCTTGAATCGGCGCGGCGAATACATAACGGCCGACGACGTCGAGAAATGTCAGGATCGCCATGGCGAAGATCATCACCGCGGCGACCAGTTTCAGGGCAAAAAACAGCCAATTGTCTTGCCGGGCGCCGCTATCGGCGCCCGGCACGTCTGGTAGGGTCACGTTGGACCGGGGCTAGAATTGCGACTTGAAGAATTCGATCGCGGCCTTGCCGTCGACGCCCTTGGCCCCAGCCTCTTTCGTCCAGTCGTCGGATACGAATTGCAGCTTCTCGTTCATTTCGGCGACAAATTCCGGGCTCGCCGTGGTGAAGGTGATGCCCTTCGCCGTCGCGGCTTCCTTGGCTTTACCGTCGAGGAAGTCGATGCGTTTGCCGGCGTTGATAGCGATAGTTTCACCAGAAATACTGGAAATCGCCTCGCGTTCCGCGTCGGTTAAACCGTTCCACTTGTCTTCGTTGAGCAGTAGCGAGAAGTTGTTCGAATTAAACCCACCCGGGATCACCGTGATGTTCTTGATGTAAGGCATCAGCTTGAACGTGTTCAGCGGATAATAGGAGGTGACAGTACCGTTCACGACACCCTTGGAGACGACATTGAACATCTGTACGCCGGGCACCGAGACGACCACCGCGCCGAGCGATTTCATCATCTGATTGGGGATGCCGTTGATCGCCCACATTTTGTAGTTCTGCAGATCCTCCAGCTTGGTGATCGGCTTGTCGGACAGGAAATTCGCGCCCGACAGGGTCCACAGACCCAACAGTTTCATGCCCTTATATTCATCGGCACCGGCGAAATATTTCTCATGGGTCCGCCACAGGGCGACGCCGCGTTTTTCGGCCTCGTCATGGGCGAAAGGCAGTTGGGCGATGTTCGGCAGTTTCAGCCGGCCGGCCTCGAAATTATTCGCCAGCATGGCCACGTCGGCAATACCTTTGGAGACCATGTTCCACTGCTTGGGCGGCGGCGCGAGGGACTTCTCGGTGAATTTGACTTTCACGCTGCCATTGGTGACCCGCTCGACATCTTCGGCCCAGGGAATAAACATACCCACATTGAATGGATGCTTGGCCGGCACGAAGCGGTTGAATAGAAGCTCGGTTTCAGCGCTGGCCGGCGTGACAGCAGCGGACCCGCCGATAATGGCGGCGGCGCCGATGGCGGCTAACAGTGAGCCTTTAAAGTTGCGATTTCGCATGTCATTCCCTCCCGAATGATGTCTCTGTGATACAAGGCTCAACCCGACGTCCCTTGGGCTGACCCGTGGTACAATATCTCCCAGCAATCCGGCGCAGACCACCGTCCGACCTTCACGATGCCGTAAGATTACGTCAAAATTTCGATTATATCTAGAATGTAGGCAAATATTCGAAATTATGGACGGCGGCGAAATTACGTTCAGTCGCCGCAAGGCGGGTTGCGGACGGCGACGATCTGGCTATTGTCCCGCCTTATGAGTGAGAGTGATTCGCCAACCGACTTGGCCGCCGGCGCGCCGCTGGCGCTGCACCATGAAACCGTCGATCCGGCCTGGATCGATTATAACGGCCACATGAACCTGGCCTATTACGTGCTGGCGTTCGACCATGCGACCGACGCGTTCTTCGATCATATCGGCATTGGTGCGGCCTACCTTAAGGCCCATAACTGCTCGACCTTCACCCTCGAAGCCCATGTGACCTATGACCGCGAATTGATGGCGGGCGATCCCATGCGCTTTGAAACGCAGCTTCTCGACCACGACGCCAAGCGGCTACATTATATGCACCTGATGTATCACGCCCAGGAGGGATACTTGGCGTCGACCAACGAGTTGATCAGTTTGCACGTCGATATGACCCAACGACGCTCGTCGCCCATGCCGCAATCGGTGGCCGCGACGCTCGACCAGATCGCGGCGTCCCATCGCGCGCTGCCGCGTCCGGCCCAAGCGGGAAGGGTAATTTCCCTTGGGCGCTAGTTCGACCAATTCAGTCATGGGGTCGCGCCGTGCAGTGCGCTCGCCGCGCATGCTGGGGTCGGTCCGCGAACTGGCCGCTGACTGGGAGCTGACCGAACGCCTCGAGCACGCCGCGGCGCTGGGCCCGGCATTTCGCGAAATGCTCGACTGTGGGGTTGAGATCAGCCGGCGCGCCAAGACCCTGGCCGGCGCCGCCTATACCGACGAGCGGCGCATCGTGCTCAACGTGGCGTTGCTCGAGAAGGGCCGCGAGAGCGACCGCGACGCCACCTTCCTCCACGAATGCGCGCATATTCTGGCTGACCTGTTCCACGGCCGTCCGTGCAAGCACAGCGAGGCGTGGCGTGAGGTGATGAAACTGCTCGGTGAAAAGCCGGCGGTGCGTCACGATCTCTCATATCTGTCGCGGGCCGCCCATGCGGTGGTCACCTGGCAATGCCAGAATTGCGACGACGAGTATCATTTCGTGCGGCGGCCCCGTCGTCGCCCGAGTAGCTGTTATTGCCGGACTTGCGGACCCGAGAAGGGGCTGCTCCGGGTGGTGTACAAAAATGAGTGAAGCTTCAGCGACCCGTAGCAGTAAGGCGCCGACCGAAATACGGCTGGTGGTGTGGCAGTTCGTGCGGGTCATGGTGCAGCTCGAGGCGGCCTCGCGGGCCCGTGGACGGCAAAGCGCGCCGTCGCTATACGGCGCCTGGCGGCCGGCCTGGCAGGAGATCGACCGCCGCCTGACGCAAGTGGGCAAGACCGACGCCGCGGCCTTTTCCGAGCTGATGATGGAACAAGAAGTGGTGCTGCAGTGCCGCAACCGCACGCAAATGAGCGAGCTGGTGCGCACCCTGGACAATGTCATCAACCAGTTGAAGTCGGAGATAAAACTGGCGTCCGGCGATGCCCGCCGTCTGACCGACCTGCGGTTCGAACGGACCGAGCTGGAAACCCTAAGCCGCCGTTTGCGCAAACTGGCCCGGACTGGCGGTTCGAGCGCGCCGAGAGCCCGCGCCAAGCCCAAGGCACAAGCAAAGGCAGGGCCGAAATCCAAGCCCAAACCGAAGGCTAGATCGAAGTCCGGCGCAAAACCTAGCGGGCGGCGTCCGGCGACCCGTTGAGGGCGGCGGCAAAAGCCTGAACGGCTTCATCCAGGGTGCGGTCGCGGTCGGCGGTGTCGCGGGTTTCCGCCGCCAATGGGGTTGCGGCCAGCAGGCGGAAAATATCCGCTGCGGCCGAATGAAATCCCGCCGGTAACCCGGCGCCGTCGAAGGTCGCGGCGATTTCCTCCATCTCGCCAATCCACCGTCCGGAGTCGGTGGCCAGCCATGGCACTCGGTTTTCCATCCTTTTGAAAGCGGCGCCCTGGCTGCCAGTCAGTTCGGCCTTCAGCTCGTCATAGACCCCCAGCCGCGTGCCGGCCAATAGCACCGCGGTATCGAGAGTCATGGTGCCCTTGGTCAGCGCCGCGTAGCACATCTTCAAGGCCGAGGCGCGGCCGACATCGGTCCCGAGCGAGACGATGTTGAGTTCCGGTCCGCTCAGCGGCACCAAGCTTTCCGCGTCTGGGCCGCTGACATAAAGCCGTGGCGCTTTTGCCCGGCCCGGCGGCGGCCCGATAATGCCGCCATCGACATAAGCCGCCCCCGCAGTGGTCATAATGTCGCCGATCTTGTGGCTGGTTGCCGGCGCGATGGCGTTGCAGTCGGCGAAAATTGGTGTTGCGCTTGCCGATGCCATGGCTTCGGCGACACTGGTGGCGAAAGCGACGGCCGCGTCCGGCGGCATGATCGACAGCACCAGATCGGCCTCTGAGACGAGACGCGCCAGCGTATCGACATCCTCCAGCCCGGCGCGCGTGGCGCGGTCGCGACTATGGGCGCTGCGGCCGGCCAGGGCGGTGATGGTGCGAAAGCCGGACTCGCGCAAGGTCCGCCCCACCGCATGGCCCATATCGCCCGGGCTCATGATGGCAATTGTCGATATGGTCATAACGTTTCCCCTTATCTCCCGGCGCGCCATTGATTTTGCCGCACCCGCCACGTTTACTAGCAGCCAATTATAGCGCCTGCGGCATGGCTGCGGCGAACCACGGGAGAGAATTTAATCATGGCCACCGACAAGCTCGTCGAGCCCGAATGGCTGGAAGCCCATCTCGACGATCCTCGCGTGCGGATCCTCGAATTCAATTGGAACGCCACCGATTCCTACGATGCCTGGCACGTGCCCGGCGCCCAGGGCTGGTACTGGAAAGACTGGCTGTGGGACGACGCGATCCGCGATTTCCCCACGCCCGAAGACTTCGCGCGACGCTGCGCCGCCGCCGGCATTTCCAGCGACACGCTGGTGGTGTGTTACGGCGATCCGCCTCAATTCGGTACTTATGGGTGGTGGGTGATGACCTATATGGGCCATGCCGATGTGCGCATCCTCAATGGCGGCCGGGTGCGTTGGGAAAATGAGGGCCGGCCGAAGTCGACCGAGACGCCGCCGGTCGCCGCCGGCGACTATACGCCCAACCCGGGCCGTAACGACGCCATGCGCGCACGACGCGACGATGTTCTGGCCCGCCTCGACGATATCGCCGGCGGTGGCGAGACCGTGCTGCTCGATCACCGCTCGCCGGAAGAATATAACGGCGAGCGGGTCAATATGGTCGGCGTGCCCGATGTCGGTGCTGAGCGCGCCGGGCGCATCCCTGGGGCTCAGCATTTATATTTTGACGAGCTGCTGACCGACGATATGAGCTTCAAGCCAGCGGACGAGCTGCGCGCTCTGCTCGAAGCGCGCGGCGCCACGCCCGACAAGGACATCATCTCCTATTGCCGGCTTAGCCACAGGGCGACCCTGGTCTACTTTGCAATGACCGAATTGTTGGGCTATGAGCGGGTGCGCAGCTATGACGGCTCGTGGACCGAATGGGGCAGCCTGGTTGGCGTGCCGATCGAGCGTTAGTCAGTCAGCGATAACAATGAAAACGTGCGGGGAATGAGATGACTTTAAGTGGACCAGGGGTCGACACCCACCCAACACTATTTTCGCCGGGCACGCTGCGTGGGGTGGCGACCGCCAACCGCACGGTGGTGTCGCCGATGACGCGCACCAGCGCGACGGAGGAAGGTATCGTGACCCAGCAAATGGCCGACTATTACGCCCGCTATGCGCGCGGCGGCTGGGGCCTGATCATGACCGAGGGCACTTATATCGATTTCATGTACAGCCAGGGCTACACCTTCCAGCCGGGCATGGCCGATGAGGCTCAGCAGGAGAGCTGGCGCAAGGTGGTCGACGCGGTCCATGCCGAAGGCGTGCCGATCTTTATGCAGATCTTCCATTGCGGCGCCATCAACCAGGGCAATTACTGGGTCGAAGGCTCGATCGCCCCGTCGGTGGTTCAGCCCAAGGGCGAGCAGATTCCGCGCTATCGCGGCGGCGCCGGCGGGTTCCAGGTGCCGAAGGAAATCAGCCGCGACGAAATGGCCGAAGTGGTGGCCTGTTTTGGCGCGGCGGCGCGCCGGGCCAGCGAAGTGGGCTTCGATGGCGTCGAAGTGCATGGCGCCAACGGCTACCTGCCCGACCAGTTCCTCACGGTTCACACCAACTTACGCGACGACGAATATAACGGGCCGATCGAAAACCGCGTGCGCTTCCATTGCGACGTCATGCAGGCGGTGCGCGATGCGGTGCCCGACAAGCCGGTCGGCGTGCGCATCTCGCAAACCAAGGTCAACGATTTCGACTATGTCTGGCCGGGCGGTGACGACGACGCCAAGGTCGTGTTCTCGAAACTGGCCGAGACCGGCATCGATTTCTTCGACTGCAGCGCCCATTTGGGCGTGACGCCGGTGTTCGGCACCGAACACAGCCTGTCCGGCCTGGCCAGGAAATATTCCGGCCTGCCGGTGATGGCCAATGGCAAGCTGCAGGACCCGGATGTGGCCGAGCAGGCGCTGCTCGACGGCGAGGGCGATTTCGTCTCCATCGCCAAGGGCGCGCTGGCCGATTATAGCTGGCCGCGGAAAATCGCCGCGAACGAAGCCCCGGTGCCGTTTAACCCGGGCATGATCATGCCCTATGCCACGTTGGACTGTAATGAGGCCTTCTGGGCGGAAAATCCCAGCGGCATTCCGAAAGCGGCGGTTGTGGCCCGCGACGTGGCTGAGGGCGCTTAAAGCCGAGAGCCGTTAACCCGGGCAGGAGCGACCATGTCCCACGAAGCGTTTATGCGCCGCGCTATCGAGCTGTCGGCCGAAGGCATGGCGAAGGGCAGCGGCGGGCCGTTCGGCGCGGTGGTGGTCAAGGACGGCGAGATCATCGGCGAAGGCTATAACCGGGTGCTCGAGACCAACGACCCGACCGCGCACGCCGAAGTCACCGCGATCCGCAACGCCGCCGCCGCGCTCGGCCAGTTCTCGCTGGAAGGCTGCGATATGTACTGCATCGGCCTGTCGTGCCCGATGTGCATGGCCAGCCTGTTCTGGGCGCGCATCGACCGTCTGTATTACGTGCTGCCACCGGAAGAGGCCGAGGATATCGGTTTCGACGACAAATATTTCTTCGAGCAATTGGCCTTGCCCATCGAGCAACGCGAGGTGCCGATCATCCAGATGAAAGAACTGTGGGACGATGCGCGCACGGTCTATCAAAGCTGGAAAACCAAGGACGACAAGACGCCGTACTGAGGGTGGTGGCGGGCTGAAAGCTCAGCGAATTAAGGAGGGAAGGCCGCATGACCGACATCAAGGAAACCAGCCAGTACAAGATTACCCCCGGCGAGGTCAGCCCCGATAAGACCCTGCGCGAGGACGAGGGCTGGTTCAAAATGGATGTGCGCTGGGTGGTGACCAACGAGACGTTCGAGTCAGAGACGACCGTTGTCGGCCGCACCATCTTGGCGCCCGGTATCGGCGCCAAGCACGATATTCACCGCCACCCTAACGCGGAAGAGTGGGAATATGTGCTGCACGGGGTCGGCATCAAGCATATCGGCGACGAGACGTTTTATATGCGCGCCGGCGATCTGGCCTTCCACCCGCGCGATGTCTATCACGGGTTGGAAAACGGCTCGGACACTGAGCCTCTAATCACGCTCTGGGGCTATACCGGCGCGGGGAGCTTGAAGGACGCCGGCTATTTCACCCCGGAAGACGACCGCAAGGCCGCCGAGCAAAAATAAACCTTCCGGGCCGCGGCGATGGCTCGCTATTCAGCCGCCACCGGCAGGGTCAGCCTGGTGTGCGGCGTGATAATGCCGCCGCGATCGCCGATAGCGACCGAGCCGTAGCGTTGCGCATAAACCGCGGGCAGCGGCCGGTCGCCGGGGATCGCCAGCCATAATCGCAGCAGATGACGCCTGGGTTTGGGCGCCGGCCAGTCGCGAAACGCCGTGCGGTCGTGCATCAGCGTGTGATTGTGGACGAACTGCATATCGCCCGGCTCCAGCCGCATGGAGAAGTTCAAATTGGGGTCGTTGGTGAGGGCGTCGAGCAGATCCAGCGCCTCGATCTTTTGTTCGCTCAGCGGTGGCGCGCCAGGAACCTTCTGCGCGCTGTCGACATATTGGCGTTGATACAACGCGCTGAGATGCCCTTCGTGCCAATTGAAAATGGGAATTTCGAAATAGGGCTTTTCGCCGGCCGGCACTTCGCCGCGCCGGTCGGTGGCGATGGGTTCGAACAGCAGCGGCACCAGGTCGGGTCGCCGCCGTTGCAGTTCATTATAGATCGAGGTGGAGCTGACGAGTAGGGAATCGCCGCCTTCCATGGCCGGGTGGATGCATAACAGCCCGGCGACATCGCACGAATCGGTGTGAAATGTTTGTCGGCGCGCCGTTTGGTAGATGCGCACATTGCGGTCGTTCAGGTCGGCGCCGATATCGCGCACATGACCTAACAAATGCCCCATTGCATTTTGCGAGCGCGCTTTGCCCAAATGCGCGCCGATGCCGCAAAAGATCGTTGCGATCATTTCCGGCGAATAGTCCGCAACCGGAAGCCCGCGCAATATTTGGAAGCCGATGCCGGCGGTCAGTGTTTTCTGCAATTCGCCTAGATGCGTAGCGAATTTCGGCAGGGGAAAATCGTCACGGCGCAGGTCACCGATTTCCGTACCGCTATCGAGAAAGCGCGTGGCGGCGCCCTCCAACTCGGCGATCTGTGCCTCAGAAAGTTGAACCAGCCACCGTTCGGGCGTAGCCGCCATATCGCGGCCCAACCAGGCGCTCGGCGTATCGAGAACCGGGGGCGGCAGGGGATGTGTCGAGGGCGCGGACATAACCGCCTAAGAAAGCCCGGATCGGACCCGTTTGTAAACTAGGTGCGGAGGATCGCTGTTCGCCGGAAACCGAATTAGCTCTCACCGTCCTTGCGGCACACCGCTTCGATCTTGTTGCCGTCGGGGTCGAGCACGAAGGCGCCGTAATAGGTTGGCGTATATTCCGGACGCGGCCCGGGTGCGCCGTCGTCGCGCCCGCCATTCGCCATCGCCGCGTCGTAGAAGGCGCGTACCGCCGCCCGGCTGTCGGCCAGCAGGGCGATATGCGCACCGTTATTGGCGACCGTCTCGCGGGCCTTGTCAATCGGTTCGCTGACCCACAACCACTGGCGGCCCTGCCCGTTGCCGAAGGCGACGGCGAAGCCCTTATCCATCACCGCCTCGAGCCCCAGCGCGGCCAGCGCCGGCCGGTAGAACTCCATCGCTCGGCCAATGTCGGCGACACCGACCGAGATATGGTCGAAAATAGCGCTGAAGTCGCGGCTGTCGAAGGCCGCCTTGTTGACGTCGTCGGTCATGTTTTGTTCCCCAATTTTACCGTTGCCAAGGTTCATCCGGTACCTCAGCAATACCACATCAAGATCACGCACTTCCCAATGGTCGGTGAACGTATCGATATAAGCCAAACCGATTTTTTCCAGCACTCTGGCCGATTGGCGGTTTTCCACCAACACGCCGGCCCAAATACGCTCCACACCAAAGCTCACTCGCACCTGATTTAACGCGGCGCGCGCCGCCTCGGCCATATAGCCGTGGCCCCAATAGTCTTTGCCCAGCCAGTAGGCGATCTCGGCTTCCGGGTCTCCGACACTTTTCTTTCGCAGGGTTAGGCAGCCCATGAGTTCGCCGGTCTTGGTAAGAGTTACGGCGAATTGCCGAAGCCGGCCCTCTTCGATCAGAGCGGCGGAGCGTTCAATCCACTCGCGCCCGCCGCCGGCCGGGTAAGGGTGGGGAATCATTGTCATCAGGGCGACGTCGGGTTCGCCCGCCAATCTCTCGACGATAGGTGCGTCCTTGGCCGCGAACTGGCGAAGGCATAGGCGCGGTGTTTCGATTTCCTCAGCCGTGGTTTTACTCCGCCGCTTCAGTATCGAGGCCAGCGTCGAAGCTGATGCCGATCTCGCGGAACTGGTCGACGACTTCGTCGCCGAATTGGCCGCGCAGCCGGTCCGCTTCGCCTGGCGTCATCTCGATATCGTTGAAATTTTCTTCCGCTTCGCCGGTGATGAACACCAGCAGGCGGGCGGTTTCGTCGGCCACGTTGGTGAAGTCGCGCACCACACCGGGCGGCACGGCGATCATGTCGTAGGGGTCGAGGTATACCTCGTTCTCGCCCTCATCGCCCCAGCGAATGCGAAACCGCCCGTCGAGGCAGAAAAAGGTTTCGTTGGTGCTGTGATGGGCGTGCAGGGGCGGCCGGTTGCCCGGCGGGCACTCGGCAATGATGACGCTCATCTTGTCCTTGGTGACGACGGCCGGGTTCTGAGCCATCGGTCCGCCCTGATCGTCCGGCGCCATCATCAGATACAGCGTCTTCGCGGTCATTGTTTCATAGGCTTCCTTGGGAATGCCCATATTGGCGTCATAGCTGCTACTCAGCGGCTTCATGTCTTTGAAGCGCGCGATGTAATTCTCCATCTCTTCGGGTGAAAATTGCTTGGTTTTCATGGGTCTTCCCCTCGTCTAACGCGGATCTGCACTACGCAGAACGAAAGATTACACGATCGGACGTGCGAGGGCAGAGGTAATAGAGGGGGGCAGGGTTGTGTTTATTCGACCCGGACTTCGGCGTCGGGCTTAAAGTTCTGCCAGGCGAACCAATAGGCGATGTGCCCGGCCAGGCGCTCCAGCGGCTCGCCTTCGGCGGGGATAAGCGCCTCTTCGGTCACCTTCCAGTCGATGCCGTCGGCCTGGACGATATCGGCATTGTCGGCCGCGGCGGTGAACTGGCGGCCCTTGGACGCGTAAGCGCGCACCGTGCGGGTCGCGATATCGCCGATTAGGACCACCGGCACGTCGCCGGCGGTGTCGTTGACGACGGCATTGTCGCGAAACAGCTCCAGCGCCCAGGCTTTCTCGGACTCCGCTTCGCGCAGGGCGAACACGTAATCTTTGGTGGCCAGCCGGGTGTCGTTCATTTTTACCGGGAACATAGTGTCGGGGCTGGAGAAATATTCCGCATACGGGCGACCCGGCGTGTAGTCGCGTTCATAGCCGGTCTCCAGGGAGAGCACTTTCGTATCTGGATGCTTCGCCAGCCAGCGCCGCCAACTGGTGATCGCCACCGGGCGGGTGCGTAGCACGATGTCGGCGCCGGTCAGGGTGCCGACCACCGGCAGGCCGGTAAACTGGTTCCACAGGGAGTTGGTCTCGCGGTCGTACATCAGCTTGTTGGAGCGGTAGAGGAAACCCGACGAGCCAAACTCGAAGGGCTTGTCGCGCCCTTCGACGGTGGTCTCGTAGAGAATGCCTGAGCCGCACAGGGTGCAGTAGGCCAGCGCAACCGGCACCCCGCCGACCACGTCATTGAACATTTCGTGCCAGTCGAGGACGCGCAGCGGATAGGCGCGCACGTCACCGTTGATCTCGACACCGAACACCAGCTCGTCGGGCAACAGATAGTCGGCGGCGTCCGGCGCGATGTGCGTGGGGTTTACCAGGGCCGGGATGGCGTCTTTGCGCACACCGCCCCAGACGATTTCCTCGAGCCGGATAGTGTGGTCGACGCCGTCATAGAGAAACAGGCGAAAATTGGGGTCGATCTGGCTAAAGACCCAGCCCTTGTAATCGGCGAAGCCGTCAAACGGTTTGATCTCCGGATGGTCTTCTTGCCATAGCATCCAGTTATTCCAGCTGGTGCCAAAATCCTCGCCGGTAAGGACTTGCAGCGCGTTGGTGATGGTCCAGGGGTCTTGGCGCATGAACCGCAGCGACTGGATCAAGGCCGGCACCACGTCGGTTTCGCCCCGATCGACCAAATTCGCCATTATCTGGTTCCGCTCCAAGGTCCCGGTGGTGAGGATCTGGCGCACAAGTTTTTCGGTGTCGCTGAGTTGGCGCTGGGATTCAGGGGGCTCGAAGTCGCGGCCCTGGGCCAAGGCGCCCGGCGCGGCAACGGCGAACAGGATGAGAGCGGCGGTTAGCGCACGCGCGAACATGGGCGAAATCCTTTGTATTGAGCCCTAAACATAGCGGGCCCAGCCGCGCAGACTATTCACAACTTCTTGGGCGCCAGCCGGCAAAAGGCGCGATGTGGGTGGATGACAATCGCCGCGCGTCTGGTATTTTAGAGGCCCGCGCCGCTAAGAGCGCGCCTAACAGGGAACCAGAGACCATGGCCGAAGCCTTTATTTGTGATGCCGTCCGTACACCATTTGGCCGCTATGCCGGTAGCCTGTCTGGTGTACGCACCGACGATCTGGCGGCGACGCCGCTGAAGGCGCTGATTGCGCGAAACGAGAAGGTCGACTGGGAGGCGGTCGACGACGTCATCTATGGCTGTGTCAATCAGGCTGGCGAGGACAATCGCAACGTTGCCCGCATGGCGCTTCTGCTGTCGGGCCTGCCCACCACGGTGTCGGGCGCGACGGTCAACCGCTTGTGTGGCTCGGGCCTCGAGGCGCTGACCGCGGCGGCGCGCGCCATTCGCACTGGTGAAGCGGAAATGGTTATCGCCGGCGGCGTGGAAAGCATGTCGCGGGCGCCGTTCGTCATGCCCAAGGCCCAGTCAGCGTTTTCGCGGGCCAATCAGATCGAGGACACGACGATCGGCTGGCGCTTCGTCAATCCCAAGATGAAATCGGAATACGGTATCGATTCGATGCCCGAGACGGCGGAAAATGTTGCCGTGGAGTTCCAGATCAACCGGGCGGACCAGGACGCTTTCGCCTATCGTTCGCAGATGCGCGCCAAATCCGCCCAGGAAAACGGCCGTCTGGCCAAAGAAATCGTTCCGGTGGAGGTGCCCCAGCGGCGCGGCGATCCGGTAATCGTCGACACCGACGAACATCCGCGCGGCGATACCTCGATGGAGGTGCTGGGTAAATTGCCGACGCCGTTCCGCGAGGAGGGCAGCGTCACTGCCGGTAATGCCTCGGGGGTCAATGACGGCGCCTGCGCCATGATCATCGCATCGGAAGAGGCGATCAATAAATATGGCCTGAACCCGCTCGCCCGCGTGGTGGGTACGGCGACCGCCGGCGTGCCGCCGCGTATCATGGGCTTCGGCCCGGCGCCGGCCACCCACAAACTGCTGGCGCGGCTCGGTATCAAGATGAGCGAGATCGATGTGATTGAGCTGAACGAGGCGTTCGCCGCCCAGGCTTTGGCGGTGACCCGCGACTTGGGGCTCGCCGACGATGCCGAGCACGTCAATCCCAATGGCGGCGCCATCGCCCTGGGCCATCCCTTGGGCGCCAGCGGTGGACGGTTAGCGATGACAGCGGCCTATGAGCTGAATGAGCGCGAGCAGCGTTACGCCCTGTGCACCATGTGCATCGGCGTCGGCCAGGGCATCGCCACCGTGTTGGAACGGGCGAGTTAAAACGCGAATAGGATTGTAGCCCCACTTTTTTGTAAATTCTTAGAGCGAGTTTCCGAGGAAGAAATGATAATTCGGATTACCGCATTTTTGGCGGTCGTTTTCTTAGCGCTTGCTGGGGCTCCAGCAATGGCCGCCGATCCCGTTACCGGACTGGTCAAGTCTGACCCGCAACCGGCGGCCGACAGTCTGCAACCGGGACTGGGCGTGACCTATTACGCCGGTGTTTTTAACAGCACCGACGAAATTCCCGGCTGGGCAAAATACAGAAAGGGCAAAAAAGGCGAACCCATTTTATTGCTCGACTATAACGTTGGCGACGGCGAAGTTTTGACCAGCGGGCGGGTCGATGAAGTTGCCGCCGATATTCGCGGCTTTATCCGCTTCGACGAAGTCGGCACCTATACTATCGCCATGCAATCGAACGATGGGATCGATCTGACGATCGGTGGCAAATCCATCATCAAGGATACCGAGGTACATGCCGACCGGTATTCCGAGCTGGTGCCGGTCGAAGTCGCGGAACCCGGCTGGTACGATTTCCACCTGCTCTATTTCGAGAAGCGAGTGACCTCGACGGTCGAGCTGTTTTGGAATGCGCCGGGTAAAACCGGCAGCTTGGATTTCGTCCCCGCCGAAGCTTTCGCGCACACTCCTTAAGCGGTGCTTAAACCCCTCTCCTTGGGGAGAGGGGGTGGGGTGAGGGGAAATACACATTCTGCAACACCTCATCCTGAGCTTGTCGAAGGATTGTGGTGCTGCTGGCCTCACATTTCGAAATGAGTGTCATGAGAGCCATTGTCCCCTCACCCGCTCGCGTTGCTCGCTACCCTCTCCCGGTGGGAGAGGGTAGTTCTTCACCACTCACTTCTCTTGGATGATGCCTTATGGGTCCGCCACGTCGCCGGGCACGACGAGGTCTATTTCGTCATGCTCCATGATCTGCCGGTAATGGTGATCGATATCGTCGTGAAATAATTGCCGGGTGAGACCTTCGAGAATGCGCGGGATGCCGAAGCGCATGGTGGTCACCGAACTGCCGGTCATGCCCAGGCTGAACAAGGTGCCCAGCGAAAAACAATGGATGTGGTGCAGATAGGGCGCCTCGCCTTGTGTTTTCTCGGTAAATTCGAAATTGTCGCCGAGATAGGGATAGGTTTCGCCCGGCGGATATTCCTCGCCCGGTGGTGGGGTGAAGCGGTCGCGCCACAGAGCGATCTTGTCGGCCAGGCCTGAGGTCTCGGTGCGCAGGCTGAAATCGTTGATATGGCCCGTCGCGGCGATCACGAAATCAAAGGTGAAGCGCTCGCCGCCCACCGTCTCGACGCTTATCTCGTCGCCGGTTAGGGCGACGGATTTCCACGGTGCGTCTTCGTGCATGTGAAAACCGTCGAGCGCGATGGCCCGGTCGAAGGTCTCCTGCGGCGGCGGCTGGTGGGTGCGCAGCACATGGCAGGCGATGCGCCACCGTTCGAGCTCGTTGAATTCGGTGAAATGCTTCAAGAAGGCGACAGTGTCGAAGGGCTTGTGGGCGTTGACCTTGGCGATCTCGCGGCGGCGCACGAACAGGCAGGCTTCGGCGGCGCCGGCCTCCAGCGCCGTGGCGGCGTTGTCAAAGGCGCCGGCGTTGGCGCCCAAGATGGCCACGCGCCGGTCTTGAAGCGCGGCGAAATCGATGTCGCCATTGGCTTGGGCGTAGCGTTCTGGCGGCAACGCGTCGGTAATCAGTTCGGGCACGTGCCATTCGCCGCAGCCCTCCAACCCGTTAGCGAGCACGACTTCGCGGGCGTAGACCAGCCCGTCGCGCCCGCTCGCCCCGGTCGGCGTTAGGGGCACGCGAATGAGGCTGTCGGGCACGTTAGGATTTTCCGCTTCCAGGGGGCCGATCTCGGTTTCGTTCCACACCGGAATTTTCAGAACCCGCCGATACCAGGAAAGATATTCGTGCCAGTCGTCGGTGGGGAAACGCTCCAGCGCGTCCCAGGCCGCCGCGCCATGGGTCGCGGTGAACCAGGCACGCGGCGTGAGAGAGGGGATTCCCAGATCGGGGCCGGTGAGGTCGAGCGCGGTGCGTAACTGGCGCATGCGGGCATAGGTATTCCACGGCCCCTCGGCGCCCTTGGGCTTCCGGTCGACGGCGATAACGTTGGTGACATTGTCGCGGCGCAGGGCGAACGATAGGGCCAACCCGCTCTGCCCGGCGCCGACGATCAGGACATCGACAACCGGCGCGCCGGACGGGTGTTGGCGCGGCCGCACCCAGGGCGTTTTCGGATGGTCCAACAGATCGAGATCGCGGGCGACCTGTTGTTCAAGCGAGTCGAGCGAGGCAGTCATGGGAGGGGTTATTGCCATCGAAATCCCGAAAAATTCAAGCTTTTGTTATAACAGCGTTGCCCGCGCCCAGCGCCCCTTGCGCCGGCAAGTGGCGAACGTTGACAATTACGTGACAGGCGCGTGTCTTTGGCCGTGGCCTTATCTGACTTACAGTTTAGGAATGAAGAGCGATGGCAGACTCCAAGGCGGTGCTCCAAGCCAATGCGGCATTCTATGCGGCTTTTGCGGCGGCTGATATGGATATGATGACGGCTATCTGGGCGCACGACATGCCGCTTGCGGTGACCCATCCCGGGACGCTGCCGGTCACTGGGCGCGAGACGGTCCTGCAAAGCTGGCGCGAAATATTAGCGCCGGCCAGTGCCGTCGATATCGTCTGTGTCGATCCGCAGGTGCAGCTCCATGGCGATGTCGCGTTGGTTTTGTGCCAGGAACGCATCAACGGACATGTGCTCGCCGCCAGTAATACCTATCGGCGAACCGATGAGGGGTGGTGCCTGGTGATGCACCAGGCGGGCGCCGTCGCGGCGACGATGGTGGCGCCGGCGCGATCCAGCGTGGTTCACTGACTAGGTGGTGGGACGCGAACATACAGGTGATGAGCTAACGGCGGGCGCGCGCGGCCGCGCGGTCGGCGGCGAGCGCCTGTCCTGGCCGGCGCTGTTGTCGTTCGGCTCGATCTCCATGCCGGTGTCGTTATTGGCGATCGGACTGTTCATGTTCCTGCCCACGGTCTATTCCGCGTCCAGCGGCATCGCCATGCAGGATGTCGGGCTGATTATATTCGCTACCCGCCTGTGGGATTTTATCACTGACCCGCTGGTCGGCTGGCTCAGCGACAAGACCCGCACCCGCTTTGGCCGGCGCATCCCGTGGATGACCCTGGCCTGGCTGCCCCTCAGCATCGCGGCCTACAAATTGTTCTTACCGCCGCCCGGCGTCGGCGCCAGCTATCTCGCCTTTTGGAGCTTCCTGTTGTTTCTGTCGGGCACCTCGCTGTTCATGCCCTATACCGCGATGGGGGCGGAGCTCAGCACATCTTATCATGAGCGCAGCCGAATTTTCGGCTACCGCCATGTCTTTGCCGTGCTGGGAACCCTGTCCGCGGCGCTGCTGTTTTGGATCGTCAATAAGCCCGGCGTCTACAACCCGGAAGCCGACGCGCTGGAACTGATCGCCTGGGTTGGGTTGATCCTGTTGCCGATCGCGTTGCTGGCGACACTGTTCAACACCAAGGAACGCCCGGTCGACGCGACCGCCACCCGCGCCGATATCCGTTGGGCGGACGGCGTGCGGGTGATGTTCGGCAACCGCACCTATCTGCGTATCTTGGGGTGTTACCTCTTCAACGGCATCGCCAACGCCCTGCCGGTGACCTTGATGTTCTTCTATGTGCGCTCGGTGCTCGAGGCGCCGGAATGGACGCCGATCATCCTGGCGCTGTATTTCGTCGCGGCGATCTGCGGCACGCCGTTGTGGCTTTATATCGCCGATCGCTTGGGCAAGCATGTGTCGTGGCGTATTGCGCTGCTGGCGGCGGCGGCCACGCTGATCTTCGTACCTTTGTTGGGCGCCGGCGATGTCTATTGGTTCTTGGCCATCGCGCTGGTCGTCGGGGTGACCCTGGGCGCCGATCTGGCGATGCCGGCGGCGATGCTGGCCGATGTGGTCGACCAGGACGTCTTGGCGACCGGCCGCCAGCGGACCGGGATTTATTTCGCGGTCTGGGCGATGGCGGCCAAGTTGGCGGCGGCGGCGGCGGTCGGCGTGGCCTTCCCGATCCTCGACTGGGTTGGCTACATCCCCGACATGTATAACGAGCCCGGCGCGCTGCTCACCCTGGCCATCCTGTTCGGCCTGTGCCCGGTCATCTTCAAGCTGTTGGCGGTGTGTTTCGTGTGGCGCTATCCGCTGACTGCGGCGCGCCAAGCCGAAATTCGCGACGCCATCGCCGCCCAACGCAGTGCGTGAAACGATTCGCCTTCGGCTAGTGGATAAACGCCGCAAACTCTCGTAATCTGTGGTTGGGGAGAAGCCGGTTAATGGCCGACGAACGGGTTCAACGCAGGCTTGCAGCGATACTGGCCGCCGATATGGTGGGCTACTCGCGGCTTATGGGAGCCGACGAGGAAGGCACCATTGCGCGCCAGAAGTCCCATCGGGCCGAGCTAATCGACCCGCAATTCGCCAGCCATGGCGGGCGCATCGTTAAAACCACCGGTGACGGCCTGTTGGTGGAGTTCAGCAGCGTTGTCGACGCGGTCAAATGCGCCGTTGTGATACAGCAGGCCATGACCGAACGCGAAGCCGATGTGTCGGATGACCTGCGCATCCAGTACCGTGTCGGGGTCAATTTGGGCGATATCGTCATCGACGGCGACGACATTCTCGGTGATGGGGTCAATATCGCCGCGCGTCTGGAGGGCCTGGCGGAGCCCGGCGGTATCTGCGTGTCGGCAAAGGTATTCGAAGAAATCGGCAATAAGCTCGACGTGGCGTATGAAGATCTCGGGCCGCAGGAGGTGAAGAATATCGCCGCGCCGGTCCGCGCCTATCGGGTGACGCTAGACCAGGTGCCGACGGCACCGATTGCAACAGAACCACCGCCGCCGCTGCCTGACAAGCCGTCGATCGCCGTTCTGCCGTTCAACAATATGTCGGGCGACCCGGATCAGGAGTATTTCGCCGACGGCATCGCCGAGGACATCATTACCGGCTTATCGCGGTTTCACTGGTTCTTCGTGATCGCCCGCAATTCGAGCTTTTCCTATAAGGGCACTTCGCCCGACATACGCCAAGTCGCACGGGAGCTCGGTGTGCAGTACGTGCTCGAAGGCAGTGTGCGCAAGGGCGGTAACCGGGTGCGCATCACCGCACAGCTGATCGATGCGCTGACCGGTCGCCATGTCTGGGCCGATAGGTATGATCGCGACTTAGACGACATCTTCACCGTTCAAGACGAGATCAGCGAGGCGATCACCAGCACCGTCGCACCGGCGTTCGTTGCCGCCGAAGCGCAGCGCGCCGAACGCAAGGCCCCGGAAAACTTCGATGCCTGGGACTATGTCATGCGCGGCAATTGGCATCTGTGGCGTGGCAAGGACGACATCGTTGAGGCGCGGCGGTTATTCGAGATCGCTCTCGAGCTGGACTCCAAAAATGCCGTGGCGCTCAGCGGCCTGTCGATGGCACTAACCAATATGATCATCTTTGGCCTGGTGGATGATGTCGTCGAAACGCGCACGATGGCATATCAGGCGGCGCAACGTGCGGTCGACCTCGATGAGAGCGACGCTGGGGCGCACGGTGCCCTGGGCCTCATTCACTACTTCATGCACCAACTCGATGCCGCGGTCGCCGAGTTGCGGCGTGCGCTGGAGCTCAATCCCAATCTGGCAAGTAGTGCGGGCTTTCTTGCCATAACGTGCTCATGGCGAGGGGACGACGACGAGGCGCTCCGGCACGCCGAGATGGCGACGCGGTTGAACCCCCGGAACACCGATTTCACGGCTAGTTTGGGGCGTACGTGCGCCGAATTTGGCGCGGGCCATAATGAACAGGCTTTGGAATGGGCCAGGAAAACAGTCGAGATTGCCCCCGGCCATCCGGGGGGATGGCATTACCTCGTTGCCAGCCTTGCCTATCTCGATCGGATCGAAGAGGCGCGCGCCGCGAAAGATCAATTGCTCCGCATCATGCCGAACGACAGCCTTAGTCTCATCCGGGCGTCCTTTCCCTCGATTAAACCTGAGCGCATGGACCAGTTGCTCGACGGTCTGCGAAAGGCCGGCCTGCCGGAGTAATCAGCGGGCATTCATAGACACCATCGCTTGGCGTCCATACACTTCGCAACCTTAGGGGGAGAAGCCGGTTAATGGCCGAGGAACGGGTTCAGCGCAGGCTTGCGGCGATTTTGGCCGCCGATATGGTGGGCTATTCGCGGCTCATGGGAGCCGACGAGGAAGGCACCATTGCGCGCCAGAAGGCCCACCGGGCAGAGCTGATCGACCCTGAATTCGCCAATCATGGCGGGCGTATCGTCAAGACTACCGGTGACGGACTGCTGGTGGAATTTGGCAGCGTGGTCGACGCGGTCAGATGCGCCGTGGCGATCCAGCAGGCCATGACCGAGCGCGAAGTTGACGTTCCCGACGACCGGCTCATTCAGTATCGGGTTGGCATCAATCTGGGCGACATCGTCATCGACGGCGACGATATCCTCGGCGACGGGGTCAACATCGCCGCGCGTCTGGAAGGCTTGGCCGCGCCGGGCGGTGTTTGCGTGTCGGCAAAAGTGTTCGAGGAGATCGGTAACAAGCTGGACCTGGCGTTCGAAGATATCGGCCCGCAGGAGGTGAAGAACATCGCCGCGCCGGTGCGCGCCTATCGGGTGACGCTAGACCGGGTGTCGACGGCCCCGGTTCCAGCAGAATCACCGCCGCCCCGCGACAAGCCATCGATCGCGGTGCTGCCGTTCGACAATATGTCGGGCGACCCGGAACAGGAATTTTTCTCCGATGGTCTGGCGGAGGACATTATCACCGCGCTGTCGAAGATCGAGCGCATGCGCGTCATCGCTCGTAACTCCACTTTTGCCTACAAGGGTCAGGCGCTCGATTTGCGCCGCATCGCCGAGGAATTAGGCGTTCGCTATGTGTTGGAGGGCAGTGTGAGGCGGGGCGGCAACCGCCTGCGCATCACCGCCCAGTTGATCGATGCCGAGGATGGCAGCCATTTGTGGGCCGAGCGCTATGACCGTCCGGTCGACGATCTATTCGACATTCAAGACGAGATCACCAAAGAGATTGTAACCGCTCTCCAGGTCAAACTGACCGATGGTGAAGAAGCGCTTGTTTGGGCACGGGGCACAAATAATATCGAAGCCTGGCAATATGCGGTCCGCGCATTGGATATCTTCATACGGCTCACCCCCACAAGTCATCTAGAGGCGCGGGAATTGGCGGAAAAGGCGACTGAACTTGATTCTGATTATGCCCATGCCTGGGCGATACAGGGTTTCACATATTGGTGGGACGGTCGGTTTGATTTCACCGGGGATCGAGATGCCAAGTTTGCACGCGCGAGTGAACTCGCCGAGCGGGCCACCGCCCTCGATGACAGTGTGTCGTGGGTGATCGGTTTAAACGCCATGGTCGCGCCGGCTCTGGGGCACCCTGACGTGGGTGTTGCGGTTGCCCGGCGCGGCATCGAACTTTATCCGGGCAATGCAGCTGTTCGCAATTTCCTTGCTTACGCGTTGATGCATGCTGGTAACTTTCTCGAGGCGGCGGAGCATTCTCGCGCTGTCAATTCGCTCGACCCCTTTCCGCCGATATTTTATCGGAATGTCCTCGCGCGTTCTCTGATGTTCCTTGGTGAATTTGATGAGGCGCTGATCCTTTCGGATGAGATTCTGGAAATTGAACCTAACTATCTCCAGGTCTGGCTGAACCGCGCATACATTTATGGGCAGCTTGACCGCGAAGCAGAAGCCTGCGACGCCATTTCCGCGGTGCGCCAGCTCGCCCCAAACATGCGCGTTAGTCATGTTCCCTGGATTCTGATGATCGACGATGAGGCCGCCACGAACAGCTTTATGGACGGCCTGCGAAAGGCCGGCCTGCCCGAGTAGTGAGCAGCGGGCATTCATAGACACCATCGCTTGTCACCCATACACTTCGCAACCCTAGGGGGAGAAGCCGGTTAATGGCCGACGAACGGGTTCAACGCAGGCTTGCAGCGATTTTGGCCGCCGATATGGTGGGCTATTCGCGGCTTATGGGAGCCGACGAGGAAGGCACCATTGCGCGCCAGAAGTCCCATCGGGCCGAGCTAATCGACCCGCAATTCGCCAGCCATGGCGGGCGCATCGTTAAAACCACCGGTGACGGCCTGTTGGTCGAGTTCGGCAGCGTTGTCGACGCGGTGAAATGCGCCGTCGCGATACAAAAGGCCATGACCGAACGCGAGGCCGATGTGTCGGAAGAGCGGCGCATTCAGTACCGGGTCGGCATCAATCTGGGCGACATCGTCATCGACGGCGACGATATTCTGGGTGATGGGGTCAACATCGCAGCGCGCCTGGAAGGCCTGGCTGAGCCCGGCGGTATTTGCGTGTCGGCAAAGGTGTTCGAAGAGATCGGCAACAAGCTCGACGTGGCGTATGAGGATCTGGGCCCGCAGGAGGTCAAGAACATCGCCACCCCAGTGCGCGCCTACCGGGTGACGCTAGACCAGGCGCTGACGGTTCCGATCGCCGCGGAACCACCACCGCCGCTGCCCGACAAACCATCCATCGCGGTGCTGCCCTTCGACAATATGTCGGGCGACCCGGAGCAGGAATATTTCGCCGACGGCATCACCGAGGACATCATCACCGCGCTGTCGCGGTTTCACTGGTTCCTGATCATCGCCCGCAACACAACCTTTACCTATAAGGGTCAGGCGGTGGCGGTAAACCAAATCGCAAACGAGCTCGGCGTGCAATACGTCGTCGAGGGCAGCGTACGCAAAGCCGGAAACCGCGTCCGCATCACCGCACAGCTCATCGATGCATCGACGGGCAGCCATGTCTGGGCCGAGCGCTATGATCGCGAACTCGAAGACATCTTCGCGGTGCAGGACGAAATCACCGAGGCTATTTCGGGCGCTGTTGCACCGTCTTTCATGCAGGCTGAGGTAAAAAAGGCGGAACGCAAGACGCCTGAGAACCTAGATGCCTGGGATTATATTATGCGCGGCAATTGGCACCTTTGGCGCATGGGCAAAGCCGATGTCTCGGAGGCGAGACGGCTGTTCGAGGCAGCCTGCGATCTCGACCCGACAAGCTCAGCGGCATACAGCGGATTAGCTTATGCCTGGATATTTGAGGTTTATTATCAATGGGCGAACGACCCCAAGAAATCCCTTGCCGCGGCTTTGAAAGCGGCGCAACGAGCGGTCGCTCTTGATGGCGACGATGCTTGGGCTCAAACGATATTGGGGATGGCCTACATGTATATGCGCAGGCCCGACGATGGCATTACAGCCTGCTGTCAGGCGCTCGACCTGAACCCAAATCTCGCATTTGCTGAAGGGGTACTCGCCCTCTGCTATGCGTTTCGAGGCGACTATGGCGACGCTGTTACGCATGCGGAAAGGGCTGATCGTTTAAGCCCCCGCGACCCCAACCGGGTTGCCTGGTATCAGGCCCGCGCGCACGCCGCACTCGGCACCGAGCAATACGAAGAAGCAGCAATATGGGCTAAGAAATCGATCGAGGCCTACCCGGATTTGCCCGCCGGATGGCGCGTTCTTGCCGCGTGCTACGGTCATCTAGGGCGGCTTGAAGAGGCCGCCGCCGCCTTGCGGGAAGTACTTCGCCGTTATCCGGACCTCACGATTGAAAGTATACGCGCGTCGCAGCCATCGACCCGGCCCGAACATGTAGAACTTTACATCGACGGTCTCCGCAAGGCCGGCCTGCCCGAGTGAGCAGCGGCATTCATAGACACCATCGCCTGCCGCCCATACACTTCGCACCACCAGGGGGAGAAGCCGGTTAATGGCCGACGAACGGGTTCAACGCAGGCTTGCAGCTATTTTGGCCGCCGACGTGGTCGGCTATTCGCGGTTGATCGAGGCCGATGAAGAGGGTACCCGCGCGCGCCTGCGGTCCGTTCAGGCCGAGCTGATCGATCCGCAAATCGCCGCCGATGGCGGCCGCATCGTCAAGACCATGGGCGACGGCATCCTGGCCGAGTTTCCCAGCGCCGTGGATGCGGTGCGCAACGCGCTGGCCATTCAGGCGGCGGTGGGTCAGCGCAACGCGGATGCGCCGCAAGACACCAGGCTTGAGTTTCGCGTCGGCATCAATGTCGGCGACATCATCGTCGAGGGCGACGACATCCATGGCGATGGGGTGAATGTCGCCGCCCGTTTGGAGGGGCTGTGCGAACCGGGCGGGGTCTATGTCTCGGGCACGGTCTACGACCAGGCGGCGGGCAAGCTGGCAGCGTCGTTCGAGGATTTGGGCGCGCAATCGGTGAAGAATATTGCCAAGCCGGTGAGGGTCTACCGCGCGGGGATCGGGGCCAAATTGGACGCGCAGCCGGAACCGCAAGCGAAGGTTACGCCTTCTAGTCCCGACAAACCGTCGATCGCGGTGCTGCCGTTCGACAATATGTCGGGCGATCCGGAGCAGGAATTTTTCGCCGACGGTCTGGCCGAAGACATCATCACCGCGCTGTCGAAGATCGAGCGTATGCGCGTCATCGCCCGCAACTCATCTTTTGCCTACAAGGGACAGGCGCTCGATTTGCGCCGCATAGCGGAGGAATTAGGGGTGCGCTATGTGCTGGAAGGCAGCGTGCGGCGCGGCGGCGAGCGCCTGCGCATTACCGCCCAGTTGATCGATGCCGAGGATGGCAGCCATTTATGGGCGGAACGCTACGACCGCACGGTCGACGATCTTTTTGACATCCAAGACGAAATCACCAAGGAGATCGTGACATCGCTGCGGGTTAAACTCACCGACGGTGAAGAAGCGCGGGTTTGGGCGCGCGGCACCGACAATATCGAAGCCTGGCAGTTCAGTGTCCGAGCTTGGGAAATCGTGGGCCAATTTTCGGTATCCCACTACCTCGATGCGCGGGCACTTGCCGAAAAGGCAACCGAACTCGATCCCCAGTACGCCCATGCCTGGGCGATGCTGGGTTTCACTTATTGGTTTGACGGGCGACTTGGTTACACCGGAGACGCATACGACAAGTATTTGCGCGCGGACGAACTTGCCAAGCGGGCGATGGTACTCGACGAAACCGGGTCTTCGTCGATCGGGTTGGCTGCGCTGGTCGCAGCGCCTCTGGGCCGTCCCGAAGAAGGTGTTACGGTTGCTCGAAAAGGGAGCGAACTCCACCCGAGCAATGCGGATGTTCGCTTTTTCCTCGGCTATGCACTGACGAGTGCCGAACACTATGGCGAAGCGGTGGAAACTTTTCGCGCCGCCATGTCGCTTAACCCATTTTGCCCGAACTTTTATCGCGGCAGTCTCGCACGCGCTCTGATTTGCCTGGGCGAATTTGACGAGGCGCTCGCGCTTTTGGAAGAGGTTTTGAAAACGGAGCCGACCAACCTGTTAGGTTGGGTGGCGCGCGCCGCCATTTGCGGACAGTCTGGCCGCGAAGCTGAAGCGCAAAAATCCGTAAGCGAAATTCGCCGCCTGGCGCCGAATCTGCGAATCAGCCATTTGCCCGGAATTCTGCTGGTGAATGACGAAGCTGTGTTGCAGCGTTACAGCGATGGTGTGCGCAAGGGCGGCCTGCCCGAGTGAGTAGCGGGCGCGGCCTAGCCCCACGTTAACCGGCTGTGCGATGATCGCCGGCAACTCAATAATAAAACCGAGGATATGATATGCGCCCCAATCGGCTTCGCGAGATCTGGCAGTCCGGCCAACCGGCCTTGAATGGCTGGTGCCAGATACCCCATTCCCTGTCGACCGAGGTGATGGCCCATCAGGGCTGGGATTGTGTCACCGTCGATCTGCAGCATAGTGGCGTTAGCGAGGCCGACGCGCTCACCATGCTGCAGGCGATTTCGACCACCGATGTGGTGCCCATGGCGCGCGCGCCGTGGAACGAGCCCGGCGTGATCATGCGCCTGCTCGACGCCGGCGCCTACGGCATCATCTGCCCGATGGTCAATAACCGCGCCGAGGCCGAGGCTTTCGTCGCCGCCTGCCGCTATCCGCCCGACGGTATTCGCTCGAACGGTCCCTTTCGCGCGCTGATGTATGGCGGCAGCGACTATCAGGCCCACGCCAACGCCGAGATCGTTACCCTGGCGATGATCGAAACCCAGGAGGCGATGGCCAATCTCGACGAAATCGCCGCCACGCAGGGTCTCGACGGTCTTTATATCGGGCCGTCGGATCTCTCGATGGCCCATGGTTCGGCGCCGGTCCTAGATCATTTCGACGGGCCTATCGTGCCGTTGATCGCGCAAATTCGCGAGGCTGCTCACGCCGCCGGCAAGGTCGCCGGCCTTCATGGCGCCAGCGCCCAATATGCCATCCGCATGATCTCCGAAGGCTTCGATCTGGTTACGCCAACGTCGGATGTGCGTCTGGTCGCCACCGGTGCGGCGCAGATGGTGGCCGACATTAAGGCCGGTTAACACGCGGTGTTTCGTGCTGATTGATCTCATCCTGAGGAGCCCTTTCGCCTCGCCCTTCGAGACGGGCCTAGCGGCCCTCCTCAGAGCCTGGCCGGAAATGAATTGTTTGTTTCTAAGACCTTGTTCCCCGCCCCGTGGGAGAAAACCAAACGCAATGGCTAACGCCACCCCCCTCCCTAACCCTCCCCCTCGCTGGGGGGAGGGAAATTATTAGCGACCCGCTGGCTATTACCCCCTCCCCCTTGAGGGGGGAGGGTTGGGGTGGGGGTGATGATGCTCGAGGGTCAGATTGATAAACCGCTGATATCGCTCACTTCATTTCCGGTCAGACTCTCAGGATGAGGCGAAAGGGCGTCTCGAAGGATCAGCGCCGGGTGCGCAAAAAAGAAGGCCGGTCATTGGATGACCGGCCGAGGGGAGGGAGAATCAAAGAAAGCTAAAGTATCTGCAGCGGTGCTGCGTTACGGCACCGCTAGGGGAGGTTGGAAAAGGCTGTGGTAACTGTAATCGCCAGCATTGGCAGGGCGACGACAAAAGCAGTGAGGTTTAGTCGGGTCTGACGTTTCATCGCGCGGTTTCTCTCCTGCTTAATCGGCCCGGCCTGTGTTGCCGATACCTTCAACATAGAGACGAATACCGCCAAGCGGAGTGATCCAGATCACATCGCGGACTTTTTTTTGGGAATGCTTTTTCTCCTCACCCGGTTCGCGCCGCTCGCCACCCTCTCCCCAAGGAGAGGGTTTAAAGCCCCTCTCCTTGGGGAGAGGGGTTGGGGTGAGGGGATAACAGTGGGTTTAAAAGTCGCGGACTTCGTTGACGATTTTTTCCAGTTGCTCGAGGTCGGTGACCACCAGCGCGTTCTTTTCGCGCTTCACCACCCCCTGTTTGGCCAAGTCGCTGAGCACCCGGGCGACGGTCTCGCGGGTGGTGCTGACCCGCGAAGCGATATCGGCATGCACCGGAATCGGCGATATCCGCGCGCTGTTATCGTCCGCGCCCGCCAGCGCGCGGGCCTCGCGCAGAATTTCCGAATGCACCCGGTTGTGGGCGCCCAAGGTGCTGAGCTCCATGATCCGGTTGGTTGAGACCCGCACGAACTGGGCCAGCTCGCGGAGCACCTCGATCGCCATTTCTGGGTGGTCGTGTAGCAGGTTGATGAAGGTTTCCGGCGAAATCGACGCCAGCAGTGAATTATTGAGCGCCACCACCGTTGCGGAGCGCGGTTGCTCGTCGATCGCCGCCAGTTCGCCGAAATATTCGCCGGCATCCATTTCATGGAAAGCGATCTCGCGCCCGGACAGGGAATGATTTACCACGCGGACCCGGCCCGAAATGATGAAGTACACGTCGCGGGCATTGCTCTCGTGGCCGATGATTTCGTCTTGAGCGTTGAAACGCTGCCAGCGGCAGCGCTGCTCAAGCGACTGCCGGGCCGCGTCGTCGAGCGAGCGCAACAACGGTATCCCGCTTAAACTATGGGCCGCTTCCGCCATCTTCCCCTGCCAAACCCGGTCATTCCCCAAATCAGGGTCGCGGATAATGGTAACGCCAAGCCCGGTCAAGGGCGAGGGGAGTCAGCTTTGACGTATATGCCGCATGAGAACTGAGTGGTAATGGGGCTTATTGCGGAGATGCAACACAATTTGAAAAATCAAATTAGAAAATTATATAAATATAGTATGTGTCGACACTTACTGGTAACCATATACAGGTATGTTACCGATCTAGCCATATCAGGAGGGATAAGAATGGCTGAACGTAAAGCAGCTCTCAAGCGAGCGCCAGAGCGCCCCAAGCTGCAAACGCTTTTGGAAAACGCCAAGAAGGCCATACTTACGGACGAAATGTTACAGGAGCAACGCGCCAGCTTTGTTTATGGTAACGCCCCGAAGGGATCGCGAATCACCAAGGAATCGGCACGTAAGTCGGTAAGCAGAATTCGTGTGAATGAACCTGCCTGACTAATAGTGTTGCCCACATAGCGGTAGGCCTCGTTACGATGTTTATCCTGGAGGAGGAAGACCAAGCGCTTTTTGACCGAGTTCAGGAACAAAACTTGAATCGGCAGTACGAGTTGCTAACGAACTGTATAGAGATAGGTCTTAAGCGCGGACCGGTATCGTTCGATAAATACCTGCTCTGGGCGTTGAATCATGTCGCAGTAGCAAATATTTCTCAATTTGGCGGTAGGTTCCGAAAAGAACCCATCTACGTGGGTGATCACAAACCACCTCATTTCAATGAAGTCGACGATTGGATGGACCGATTTATTTCAACCGTCCAAGAGAATTGGTATGTCTGGTCGCCAACAGAATTAGCCGCCTATGCACTCTGGCGCTTGAATTGGATACACCCTTTTATTGAAGGTAACGGCAGAACAGCGCG
The DNA here is from genome assembly GCA_011087645.1 of Alphaproteobacteria bacterium. Taxonomy (GTDB): domain Bacteria; phylum Pseudomonadota; class Alphaproteobacteria; order UBA6615; family UBA6615; genus JABDJY01. The sequence continues at coordinate 389,604 of JAALLF010000001.1, read as the reverse complement.
AGCATCCTGTTATTTTCTTTTATGCGTACGCTCTGGCGCACTACTGCCAGGAAGAAGGATTGTTCCAGAGCGAATTAGAGATAATAGAGATGGCTATGAATCAGCATTGACGGCTGCGGATCGTGCATGGGACGACGGACATCTAGATTTTACCGAGATGGAGGACTACCTGGCCGTTCTGCTCGAAGCCCAGCTTGAAGACGACGGCCTACCTTACGAAGGCTCTTCTTCCGTGTAGGCTTTTCTACAGTAGATGATGCCGTTTTACTATTCAGCGCCCTGCGGGTTGGTGTCGGGCAGGTCTTTCGATTTGCGGCCTTCGCGCAGGCCGACGCTGATCGACATCATCGGCGGCACCACGGCCAGGGTGAGGACCGCCGAGAGGGCTAGCCCGCCGACCACCACCGAGCCCAAGCCGCGATACAGTTCCGAGCCGGCGCCGGGGAACAGCACCAGGGGCAGCATGCCGACCACCGATGTCAGGGTCGACATGAAGATCGGCCGCACCCGGTTTTGTGTCGCGCGGGTGATCGCCTCGTCGGGCGGCAGCCCGTCGACGCGGATATGCAATAGCGTCTGGTGGACAAGCAGAATCGCATTGTTGACGACAATGCCGATCAAGATGATGAAGCCCAGCATGGTCAGCATGTCGAGCGGCTGAAACACCGTCTCGTTGAGCAGCGCCAATCCAGCGAGCCCGCCGGCGGCGGCGATGGGCACCGACAGCAAAATGATCAGCGGATAGATGAAGCTTTCGAACAGGATCGCCATCACTAGATAAACGATGATGATGGCGAACAGTAGATCGAGCACGATCTCGTTCCAAGTCTCCGTCAGCTTGTCGGCGGTGCCGCTAATTCTAAAACGCACGCCGTCGGGCAGCACATCGGCTTCGAGGGGGGAGATTACCTCGTCGCGGATGAGTTCGATGGCTTTTTGCAAGGGCAGCGAATCCGCTGGCGTCACCCGCAAGGTCATGGTGCGTACCCGCTCCGAGCGGCGGATTTCTGTCGGACCGCTGGTGACATCGACGGTCGCCAGACTGTCTACCGGTACGACCCTTCCGTCACGCGTGACCACCGGCAGCGCCCCGATCGCCTGGGTTTGGCCGATATTGTCGATCGACCCCATCAAGGTCAGATCGATGCGTTTGCCGTCGACGGTAATTTCTGAAATCCGCACGCCGTCGTTGAAGGCGTCGACCGATTGTCCTAAGTCGCGCGCCGTCAGCCCATTATCGGCCAGCGCCACCCGGTTCGGGTCGATCCGCACTTCCGGCGCGCCCAGGGTCAGGCTCGGCAGGGGACGCGTCCGGTGTCCATCAGTGGGCGACAGGATCGAATTCAGCTTGAAGAAAGCCTGCTGGCCGACCGCGAAGATGGAATCCAGGTCGGGACCGGAAATGTCGACATCGATGGCGCGTCCGCCGCCCACTGAACGGCCAAATATGGACGGCTGGAAGATGAAGGCGAAGGTGCCGGGCTCCTGAAAGGCGGCGCCCTGCATGATCGGTATCAAGTCGCGCACCTGATTGGGGTCCAGCGCCGTGCCGCCAATCAAGGCTCGGCCATTGAAGGCGACGCGCATGAACCGCTGGAATTTTGGTGCATCGCCGGGGGTCACTTCTTGGTCGGGGTCGGTCACCCAGTCTTTGCGGGTGCGCTCGGCGATTTTCTCGGTGAGCTCGTTGACCGTGTCCAAATTATAACCCGCCGGTGGTTGCACGAACCCGAAGACGAAATTGCGGTTGCCGGTCGGCAGGTAGTCCAGTTTCGGCAGGAATACCCAGGTCGAGGCGACGGAAATTCCGGTGATCAGCGCAACCACGCCCAGCGCGGTGATTTTCGAGCGCACCACCTGGCGCGTGAAGCCGATCCAGAAGGCGGTGAATCCCCGCGCGAAGCTGTCGATTAAGGGCAGTTTGATGGTTTTGCCTTGGTCGAAATTTCCGACCAGCAAGCGGTTCGATAGGGCTGGTATCAGCGTAATCGAGACCAGCAGAGACAGCAGGACGGAAACTGAAATCGCCACGGCAATATCGCGGAACAATTGGCCGACTTCGAGCTTCATCACCAAAATCGGGATGAACACCATGACCGTGGTCAAGGACGAAACCAAAACCGCCGGCCACACTTCGGCGGCGCCGCGATAGGCCGCGTCGGCGCGCGATAGGCCCTGCTGGCGCAGCCGGTAGATATTTTCCAGAACGACAATCGCAGCATCGACCACCATGCCAACCGCAAAGGCGATGCCGGCCAGACTGATCACGTTGAGTGAGCGGCCCAGCAGAGCCATGGCGACGAACGAGCCGATCACCGACACCGGGATCGCCAGGGACACCACAAGCGTCGGCCGCCAGGAGCGCAGGAACAACAGCAATATGCCAGCCGCTAAAACACCACCGATAACGATGTTTTGCTGAACCAGGCGGATCGCCGAGTTGATGTAGGTGGACTCGTCAAAGACGTTTTGAACTTTAAGGCCGACATCTTTCAAGACACCGGCAGACAGTTCCGAAACCGCTTCGTGGACATGGGCCATGGTCTCGAGGACGTTGGCGCCCTGCGCGCGGGTCATGTTGAACGCCATCGCCCGTTCGTCGAACCTGTGAGCCACAGCGCGCGCCGACTTGTAAGATAAATAGACATCGGCGATGTCGCCGACGGTCACCCGGCCGATGCGGCCATCGCCGAGATCGATCTCGGAGCGCAGCACAATGTCGCGCACCTGGTCGGGTGCGCTGATATCACCCTCGGTGCGCACCACATAACTGCGCTTGCCCTCATCGATGTCGCCGCCGGAAATCGATGCGTTTTCCGCCCGCAGGCGGTTCACCACGTCGGGCACGGTCAGGCGGAATTGCGCCAGACGGTCGGCGTCGACGACGATCCGCATCTCGCGTTCGGTCTCGCCGAATATGTTCACCGCCGAGATGCCATCGATGCGCTCGATCCGCTCCTGCACCACGTCTTCCAGGAAATCGCCATAGGTGATCAGATCGCGGTCATTGCCGGCTTCGCGGGTCAACAGGAACCAGGCGATGGCGTTATCGTCGGTGCCCGAAGTTTTGAGGATCGGTTCGTCGGCTTCCAGCGGATAGCCGGTCACCCGGTCGAGGCGGTTGGCGACCAGCAATAGCGCCCGGTCCATGTTCTGACCCGGGGAGAATTCCAGGGTAACTTCGGCCCGCCCCGTGCGGCTGCGGCTTTCCATCGTCCGCACGCCTTCGAGGCCTTTCAGCACATCTTCCTGGCGGTTGACGATTTCGCGCTCAACTTCCGCCGGCGCGGAACCGGGCCAAAATGTTTCGACGATTATGACCGGCTGACGCACGTCCGGCGCCAACTGAATGGGGATGCGCTGCAGCGCGACAAAGCCGAACAGCAAAATCATGAACACGACCGCCATCACGGCGATCGGGCGGTGGATGGAGAGCGAGATCAGGTTCATCGCGGGTCAGCCTCCGCCGCGTACGCCGTTGGCTGGTGTCGCCGGGCCACCGGAAATGCGCAAGCGCTGGCCCGGCCGCAGGTTTTCGTTACCCCGCACCACCACCCGGTCGCCGGCTTTGACGCCGTCGGTCACGACAAAGCGGTTGCCGACCGAATCGCCGAGTCTGACCCCTTGCGGTTGGCCGCTGCCATTGCGCACGACGAACACCATGACCCGACCGCCGCGCCGCACAATGGCGTCCTTGGAGACCGTGGTCACCGTTCGCGCCGCGCCGATGGGCACATGCACGGTGACGCTTTGGTTGGTCGCCAACGGTTTCCCCAGTTCGGCGAAATTGGGCACGAAGCGCACCGGACGGGTGCGGGTGCGCGGGTTCTCGTCGGGGATCACCGAGCGCACGACTGCCCTGTGTTCGCTCTTATCGTCGAGGGTGAGGCGCAGCGATGCGCCGGGGACCAGACCGCCCAGCCGATTGCCCGGAATGTCGGCTTCGACCTCGATATCGAGATCGTTTATCAGGGTCACCACCGGGCTGCCGACGTTCAAGTAAGCGCCGACTTCGGTGTGCTTGATCGAGACCACGCCGGGATAGGGCGCGCGAATTTCGCCATCCTTCATGTCGATATTGGCGCGTTTCAGTTGCGCCTCGGCCTGGGCGAGCTGAGCGCGGGTCTCGGAGACGTCGGCGCGCTGCTTGGCGACGTCCTGCACGGCGTCTTGGAAACGGGCTTGCGAGAACGCCGCCGATTTGCGGATGCCCTCCAGGCGTTTGAGTTCGAGCGAACGCTTCTCCAAATCGGCGCGCACGCTGGCGAGTTTAGCGCTCTGTTGCTTAACCAGGGCTTCGTAGCGGTCGCGTTCGAGGCCTAAGCGCTCGCGGTCCAGCACGGCGAGGATCGCCCCGCGTTCCACCCGGTCGCCGACATCGACGTGCATTTCGTTGACCGGGCCGCTGATCCGCGCGGCCACCGGCCCAAATTCGCTGGCGACGATGCGGCCGAGCACTGGCACCGTCTGGGATAGGGGCTCGTCGATCACCATATCGACTTCGACATTGGCCGGCGGTCCGCTGCCGCCCCCGCCGCCGCTGCTATTGCTACCACCTTGGAAGAACTCGAACAGTTCGTCGCCGTTCAGGGTGCCGCTCTTGTTCTTGTCGATGGTGTCGAAATTGGCCACTACCGGGCCGCGCGCTTCGCCGCGTTCGATGACACCGTTCTTGTTGGCGTCGAGATTTTGCGCGATCGGCGATAAGGGTCGTCCCTCCGCCGGCTTTTTATCGTCACCCGATGGCGCCGGCGTGGCGCTGGCCGCCGCTGGCGGCGGCGTCGAACCGCCGCCTTGGAAAAAGTTGAACAGTTCGTCGCCGTCGAGCGCGCCGCTTTTGTCCTTGTCGATGGTGTCGAAATTGGAATCCGCCGGGCCGCGCGCCTCGCTGCGCTCGATAAGCCCGTTGCCGTTGGCGTCGAGGTTCTGGGCGATTGGCGACAAGGGACGTTTTTGCTGTGCGTGCGCTGGTGCGCCGACGCTCATTAACAGGCCGGCCACCGCGAGAACCGCCAGGCCCTGGGTAAGTCCCATTCGGCCGTCCAACGAATATTTCAATACAATTCTCCGGTTTCCCATGGGCCGATACCGAAAACGCGCCCGATGTTGCGCAACCGGACGTGAGGATAAGTAGACAAACCCTCAAATGGCAGTCTGTCAACGATGACGGGGCCAATTAACCCCTTTTGAGCGCTCACAATTTCGCCATTGTGAAGTAGTCGCGTAAGCTACATTGTCACGTTTTTGGCGGCCAGAATCCGTCGTTATTTTTCAAAATTGTCGGGGGCGTCCCTATGACAACATGTTTGTTCACCCATCCCGCTTGCATTGAGCATGATCCGTCGCCCGAGCACCCCGAATCGCCGGACCGGTTGCGTCGCGTGCTCGAGGTGTTGGACGCGCCGGAGTTTGTGGCGCTAGAGCGACGCGAAGCGCCCCAGGCGAGCCGCGCGCAAATCACCGCGATGCACCCGGAACGTCAGATCGACCGGATATTTTCGAAAATCCCCCAGTCAGGTTACGCGCAGGTCGACCGCGACACAGTGGCCTCGCCCGGCTCGGGTGAGGCGGCGTTGCGCGCTGCCGGGGCCTTGGTCGCGGCCGTCGACGCGGTCATGGCCGGTGACGCGGATAATGCCTTCTGTGCCGTGCGGCCGCCGGGACACCATGCTGAGGCCGAGCAATCCATGGGTTTTTGTTTGTTCAATAATGTCGCCATCGGCGCCGCGCATGTGCGCGCGGCCTACGGTCTGAAGCGGATCGCGGTGATGGATTTCGATGTCCACCATGGCAACGGCACCCAGGCGATGTTCTGGGACGAACCCGACATGCTCTACGCCTCGACCCATCAATCGCCGCTCTACCCCGGCACCGGCACCATGAGTGAAAGGGGCGCGACCGGCAATGTGGTCAACGTGCCGCTGCCGCCGGGCGCTGGATCGGAAGCCTTTCGTGAGGCCATGAGCGCCGCCATCTTACCGGCGATCCGCCAGTTCGAGCCGGAATTTCTGTTCATTTCCGCGGGCTTCGATGGGCATTTGCGCGACCCGCTCGCCCAATTGCAGTTCACCACCGAGGATTACGGCTGGGCGACCGAGAAACTCTGCGACATTGCCGATGGCTGCTGCGACGGCCGGGTGGTGTCGACCCTGGAGGGCGGGTACGACCTTGCCGCATTGGGCGAATCGACCGCGCTGCATGTGCAAACGCTTATGGCGCGCTAACCACCTGATCTGCTAGTTGACGCCGCACCGCGCACGGCTACACTCCGCCGCGATCAGGGGCGCGACCAAGGGGAGGGCCATATGGCCGACAAGAAAGACGGCGCTGAAATACCCGCCGATATTGCCAAATTGTCGTTCGAGCAGGCGCTCGAGCAGCTTGAGGATATCGTACGCCAGCTCGAAGGTGGCGAGAGCGCGCTTGAAAAAGCGCTGGAGGCCTATGAGCGCGGCGCGCAATTGAAGCGCCATTGCGAGGCCAAGCTGAAACAGGCCCAATCGCGGGTCGAAAAGATATCCCTGGCCGCCGATGGCACGCCCCAAGCCAGTCCCGCCGAAGTCGATTGACCGTTTCAGACCAGCTAACCGATGCGTTGAGCAAGGCTGCCGCCGCCGTCGAAGACACGATGACCGTGTTGCTGACGCCGCCCGACCCGGCGGCGCCCCGGCTGTGGCAGGCCATGCGCTACGCGTCGTTGTCGGGTGGTAAGCGCCTGCGGCCGTTTTTTGTGCTGCAAGCCGCTGAAATGTGTGGCGTGTCGGGCGAACCGGCGTTGCGCGCCGCGGCGGCGGTCGAAATGGTCCACGCCTATTCGCTGGCCCATGACGATCTGCCGGCAATGGACGATGACGAATTGCGCCGGGGCCAGCCCACGGTTCACCGCCAATTCGACGAAGCGACGGCGATCCTCGCCGGCGACGCGCTGCAGACTCTGGCGTTTGAGGTGCTCGCCGATCCAGCCACCCACCCTGAAGCGCAAGTGCGAAGCGCGCTGGTCGCCGCGCTCGCGCGCGCCAGCGGCGCGGCCGGCATGGCCGGTGGCCAAATGCTCGATCTGAGCGCCGCCGGCACCGACTGGGACGCGGCGTCGGTAAACCAATTGCAATCCCTAAAAACCGCCGCGATGTTCGCAGTCGCCTGCGAATCCGGGGCGATCCTCGGTCAAGCGTCGGCCGAACAACGCACAGCGTTGAAGGCATTCGGGGTCAATTTCGGTCTCGCTTTTCAGATCACCGACGATCTGCTGGACGCCACCGGCGATGCCGAGCAAGCCGGCAAGGCGGTCGGCAAGGACGCCGCTCAAGGCAAGGCCACGCTGGTTGAACTGGAAGGCGTCGACGGCGCCCGCGAAATTGCTGCGCGTTTTTGCCACAATGCTGTGGAATCACTTGATTTGTATGGTGATAAAGCGGACTTATTACGAGAAGTTACCCGCCGCATTGCCGACCGGCGCGCGTAAGGGTAGCCACCCCATGCTGTTACAGGGGAATTAGTGTTGAGCGATCAATCCAGAACACCGCTATTGGACAGCGTAGCCACGCCTGCCGATATGCGCGACTTCACGTCGGAGCAGCTGAAACAGGTGGCCGATGAACTGCGCCAGGAGACCATCGATGCGGTTTCCATCACCGGCGGCCATTTGGGCGCCGGGCTCGGTGTGGTCGAGCTAACTGTCGCCTTGCACCATGTGTTTGACACGCCAAACGATCGCTTAATTTGGGATGTCAGCCATCAGGCCTATCCCCATAAAATTCTCACCGGCCGCCGCGACCGCATCCGCACCCTGCGCCAGGGGGGCGGGTTGTCGGGTTTCACGCGCCGGGTCGAAAGCGAATACGACCCGTTCGGCGCGGCCCATAGCTCGACATCGATTTCGGCCGGGCTGGGCATGGCGGTGGCGCGCGACCTGTCGGGCGGCGGCAACAATATCATTAGCGTGATCGGCGATGGCGCTATGAGCGCCGGTATGGCCTATGAAGCCATGAACAATGCCGGCTCGATGGACAGCCGGTTGATCGTGGTCCTGAACGACAACGACATGTCGATCGCCCCGGCGGTCGGCGCCATGAGCGCCTATCTGTCGCGGCTGATCTCGTCGAAGGGTTATCGCTCGCTGCGCAAAGTCGCCAAGGAAATGGCGCACCATTTCCCCAAGAGTTTCGAGCAGGCGGCGCGGCGCGCCGAAGAATATGCCCGCGGGTTCGTCACCGGCGGCACCTTGTTCGAGGAGATGGGCTTTTACTATATCGGGCCGATCGACGGCCATAACATCGACCATTTGTTGCCCGTGCTGCGCAATGTGCGCGACAGCACGGCGACCGGGCCGGTGCTGGTCCATGTGGTCACCCAGAAGGGTAAGGGTTTCGAATCCGACCGGGGCGCCGGCGAGAAATATCACAGCGTCGCCAAGTTCGATCTGGTGACCGGCACGCAAGCCAAATCGCAACCCAAGGCGCCGAGCTATACCGGCGTGTTCGCCGACGCGCTGATTGCCGAAGCCGAAAAGGACGAGCGGGTGGTCGCGGTGACTGCGGCCATGCCGTCGGGCACCGGGCTCGACAAGTTCGGCAAGCATTTCCCCGAACGCTGTTTCGATGTGGGCATCGCCGAACAGCACGCCGTCACCTTCGCCGCCGGTTTGGCGTCAGAAGGCTACCGGCCGTTCGCGACGATCTATTCGACCTTCCTGCAGCGCGGCTACGACCAGATCGTCCACGATGTCGCCATTCAAGGTCTGCCGGTGCGTTTCGCCATCGACCGTGCCGGGCTGGTCGGCGCCGATGGCTCGACCCATCACGGCTCGTTCGATATCGCCTATCTGGGCTGCCTGCCGGGCTTTGTGCTGATGGCGGCGGCCGACGAGGCAGAGCTGGTGCATATGGTGGCGACCGCCGTCGCCATCGACGACCGGCCGTCGGCGTTCCGCTATCCGCGCGGTGAGGGCGAGGGGCTGGAGTTGCCGTCCGTCGGCAAGGCGCTGGAAATCGGCAAGGGCCGGATCTTGCGCGAAGGCGCCACGGTAGCGCTGCTGTCCTATGGCGGACGCTTGGCCGAATGTTTGAAAGCCGCCGACGAATTAGCGGCGCACGGCCTATCGACCACGGTCGCAGATGCACGGTTCGCCAAGCCCCTGGACGAAGATCTGGTGAACCGCCTGGCGCGCGAGCATGAAGTACTGATCACGGTTGAAGAAGGCGCGATCGGCGGTTTCGCCACCCAGGTGATGACCAGCCTGGCGCGCAGCGGCGCGCTCGATAGCGGCTTAAAAATCCGCCCGATGACCATCCCCGATCGCTTCATCGATCATGATTCGCCGGCCAATCAGTACGAACAGGCCGGCCTGTCGGCCTCGGGCATCACCGCGACAGCGCTGTGCGCCCTAGGCCGCGAAGACGAAGTGATGCCGGCGCGGGCGTAATTCGCGCCGGGCTTCGGGTAGGAGCCAATGGCAATTGACCGTCAAAACCTCATCCTGGTTCCCGGGCTGATTTGCGACGATGAGGTGTGGGCCTACGCTCAAGACCATCTCTCGGAAATCGCCGATTGCCAAACCGCGTCCGCCGACCAGGCCGACACCATGCAGGGTCTGGCGTCCGCCGTCCTCGAGAGCGCGCCCGAGACCTTCGCCATCGCCGGTTTTTCCATGGGCGGCTATGTGGCCATGGAAGTGTTGCGCCAGGCGCCCGAACGGGTCACCCGGCTTGCCCTGTTGGATACGACGGCGCGCGGTGATACGCCGGAGAAAGCCGCTGGCCGCAATGCCGCCATCGCCGATTGCGAGGAAGGACGCTTCGACGATCTGCTCGACCGCTTCGTGCCGCTGTTGCTCCACCCCGACCGCATGACGGAGCCCTTGGCCGCGCGGGTTCGCGCCATGGGCCACCGGGTCGGCCCGGCTCTTTTCGCGAACCGCCATCGGGCCATGCTGACCCGCAGCGACGGGCGTGACCTCCTGGCGGGCACGAACATTCCCGTGCGCGCCATTTGCGGGCGCTCCGATGCGCTCACCTCGGTTGAAGAGCACCAAGAAATCGCCGATTTGGCGCCTCGCGGCCGGTTGTCGATTGTCGAGGATTGCGGTCACATGCCACCTCTGGAACGGCCCCAGGCGGCAACCGCCCTATTGCGCGATTGGCTGCTTTACGACTGAATAGCCGCCCATAAGAATAAAAACAGCGGAGATAAGGGAGGACCGGTCTATGTCCCATCGTTTGGCCGTCGATATCGGCGGCACGTTCGTGGACGCCATTGTGTTCAATCCCGACACCGGCGCGCTGCGCCTGGAGAAAGACTTCACCACGCCCGAGGATGCTTCGCGCGGCGTGTTGAGCGCCATCGAGCGCCTCGAAGTCGGCTTGGCCGATGTGGAGACCTTCGTGCACGGCACCACTTTGGGCCTCAACACGGTCTTAGAGCGCAAGGGCGCGCCGACCGGCATCATCGCCAATGAAGGCTTTGAAGACATTTTCGAGATGGGCCGCTACGACCGGCCGCGCGAGAAAATGTATTCGCTGATCTACGACGAGCCGCCGGTGCTGATCAAAAAGCGCTACCGGGTCGGCGTGCCCTGCCGGCTCGACGCCCAGGGTAACGAGCTGGTCGTGCTGGATGAAGAGGCGGTGCGCGCGGCGGCTAAATTCCTGGTCGAGGAAATGGGCCGTACCTCGATTGCTGTGTGCTACCTGCACGCCTACCGCAACCCGGTCCACGAAAACCGCACCCGCGAAATCGTCGAGGAAATGTACCCGCATGTCCGGGTGTCGGTGTCGTCGGAAATCGTGCGCGAATATCGCGAATATGAGCGCACCAGCACGACCGTGGTGAACGCCTATGTGAAGCCGATTTTCGGCACCTATATCACCGGTCTGGAAAATAGTCTGAGCGAGGCCGGCTTCGACGGCTCGTTCTATATCACCCGCTCCGGCGGTGGCGCCTTGGCGGCGCGGGACTCCGCCGACGTGCCGGTCCACACTATCTTTTCCGGACCCGCCGGCGGATTGATCGGCACGGTGGCCCTGGCCGAATTGACCGGACGGCCCGATCTGATCGCCGTCGACATGGGCGGCACCTCGACCGATGCCTGCGTCGTCCATGGCGGCATGCCGGCGCTGAAATACGAAGCGACCCTGGAACGCCTGCCGTTGATGATCCCGACCTACGACATTTCCACCATCGGCGCAGGCGGCGGTTCGATCGCCCGCGCCGAGGACGGCCTGTTGCGCGTCGGCCCGCAGTCGGCGGGCGCGTCACCGGGGCCGGTCTGCTATGGCCGCGGCGGCAGCGAGCCGACCTTCACTGACGCGGCGCTGACCATGGGGTATCTCGATCCGGCGCAGTTCCTCGGCGGCGAAATGACCCTGGCGGCCAAGGACGCGGAAGCGGCGGTGCGCAACAATGTCGCCGACCCGCTGGGGCTCGATGTGACATCGGCGTGCCGCGGCATCTTCGAAGTGTTGCTCGCCAAGACCGTCAGCGCGGTGCGCGAAATTACCGTGCAGGCCGGGCTCGATCCGCGCGAATTTGCCATGCTGGCTTTCGGCGGCGCCGGGCCGATGTTCGTGCCGCTGGTCGGCCGCGAGCTGGGCGTGAAAGAGGTGATCGTGCCGCAAGCGCCCTCGGTGTTTTCCGCCTGGGGCATGCTGATGACCGATATCGTCCAGGAATACAGCCAGACCATTCTCACCTTGCTCGAAGATCTCGACATGGAAAGCCTGGCCGGCGCCACTAGCCAGTTGGAGGATCAGGCCCAGACCGGTTTGGCCGACGGCGGCTTCGCGCCGGATGTGCGGTTTATCGAACGCTCGGCGGAAATGCGCTATTTCGGCCAGGAGCATAATCTCGAAGTCTCAATTGACGGTGTCGCCTCGCTGGACGAGTTGCGGGTGCGGTTCGATGAAGCCCATAGCCGGCGCTACGGCCACCAGATGGGCGACCCGGTGCAGCTGGTGAATATCCGCGTGCGCGGAATCGGTCGCGAGACCAAACCGGAATTGCCAGAAATCGCCACACGCGACGGCGCCGGGCCGACCGCGAAAGGCAGCCGCGACGCCTATTGCTTCGCGACCGGCGGACGGGCGGCGTTTTCGGTCTATCGCCGCGACGATCTATGCGCCGGCGATGTGGTCGCCGGGCCGGCCATCGTCGAAGAAGCCACCACCACCATCATCTTTTTCTCCGATCAATCGGCGGTGATCGACAAGTTCGGCCAAATCGTCATCACCCAGGAGGCCCAGACATGAGCCCGCGCGACGAAAAATTACGCGCCCCGGAAGGGGCGGCGGCAGGCCCGAAGCGCGACGATGCTTCTGTAGATGCGGCAACCGCCGAAGTGATCCGCCACTATCTGGTGTCCGCGGCGGCCGAGATGGAGCGCACCCTGGTGCGTACCGCCTATACGACAATCATCTACGAGATCAACGATTTCGGTCTGACCATTTTCGACCGCAATTTAAACGTGCTGGCCGACTCCACCGGCCTGCCGGTATTCCTCGGCGCCAACGAATATGCCGTGCGCAAGACCTTCGAGCTGGGCGGCTTCGGCGACTTGGAAGAGGGCGACGTGGTGATGATGAGCGTGCCTTACGTCACCGGGGCGCACACCAATGACGGTATTCTCATCCGCCCGGCCTTCTACGACGGACAAATCGTCGCCTATGCCTGCGTGCGCGCCCATTGGACCGATGTCGGCGGCAAGGACCCGGGCTATATCCTGGATTCGACCTCGATCCACCAGGAAGGCTTGATGATGCCGGGGATTAAGATTTTCCGGCGCGACGAGCCCAACGAGGATGTGCTGCGCATCATGCGGGCTAATTCGCGCGCGCCGATCACCATCATGGGCGATCTCAACGCCGAGGTCGCGTCTTTGCGGGTCGGTTGCCAGCGGGTCGAGGAGCTTTATACGAAATACGGCGAAGCCACCGTCGAAGGGGCGATCGAACGGTTTCTCGATATCGGCGAACGCCAAGCCTTGGAGGCCATCAAGAAACTCCCCAACGGCACCTGGGCGGCGGAAAACTGGATGGACAATGACGGGGTCGACGATAATCTAGTGCGGGTCGCGGTCAGCGTCACCATCGACGATACCTCGATCACCATCGATTTTTCAGACTCCGACGACGCGGTGCGCGGGCCGATCAATCTGGCCATCGGCATGACCCATTCGACCAGCCGGATCGCGTTTAAATCGGTGACCACGCCCGAGGAACCGAGCAATAGCGGCCAGTTCCGCCCGCTTAAGATCATCGCCCCGGAAGGCAATCTATTCCACGCGGTCTATCCCTCGCCGGTCTTCACCATCTGGGCCGCCGTGGTCGGCATGGAGACGATTTATAAGGCCCTGTCCGGCGCTCTGCCCGAATTGATGCCGGCGGGGTCGGGTGGCGATTTGGGCGATCCCGGCTTCTACGGCATCGAGCCCTATACCAAGCGTCAGGTCTGGCACCAGACCAATGCCGGGGTCGGCTGGGGGGCGCGCCACGACGCCGATGGGTTGAACACCCTGCATCATTTTTCCATGGGCACCCTGAAGAACGTGCCGGTCGAGGTTATCGAGGCGCGGCTGCCGGTCTTCGTCGACCGGGCCGGGCTGCGCCAGGATTCCGGCGGCGCTGGCGAATTTCGCGGCGGCCTGGGCTCGGTGCGTGACTATCGGTTCCTGTCGCCCTTCGGCGCGCTGACCATAGTCAAGAAATCGCGCACCGAAGGCTGGGGCATGGCCGGCGGCAAGCCGGGGCCGAAAAACCTCACCATCCTCAAACCCAATCCCGACGATGCGGGCTGGCGGGAGCGCTGGGACCGCGACGTCATCGTCTACGCCGACAATGACGATGTGTGGGGCAACACCGATCCGTTGCAAAAGCATTGCGGCATGTTCCGCGGCGAGTTCGGCGCCGGCGATATTATCTCCTATCTCGCCGACGGCGGCGGCGGTTACGGCGAGGCCTTCGCGCGCGACCCGGAGCGGGTGCGCGAAGACGTTATCGACGGCTATGTTTCGGCCGAGGCCGCCCGCACCGAATACGGCGTGGCCCTCACCGCTGCCAACGAGATCGACTGGGACGAGACAAAGCGCCTGCGCGGGTAAGTGCTGTGCCCCTCTCCTCGGGGAGAGGGGTTGGGGTGAGGGGAAATATTTCCGCCGAACTCGAAAACTTATATCCCCTCACCCGGCTCGCATTTGCTCGCCACCCTCTCCCTATGGGAGAGGGTTAAATACCCCGCGCGACAATCCACGATTGCTGGCACCGCGTGAAAACCGTGCTACATCGGGACGATGGCACAACAATCGAAATCGCAGCGAAAGGGCGCCCGCGCCGATCTGGTGCTGGTCGAGCGCGGGCTGGTGGACAGCCGCACGCGGGCCCAGGCGCTGATCCTGGCCGGCAAGGTGTTTTCCGTCGAGCGGCGCATCGAGAAGGCCGGCGAGACCGTGCGCGAGGATACGCCCCTGGAAGTGCGCGGCCAGGATCACCCCTGGGTCAGCCGTGGCGGCCTCAAGCTCGATCATGCCTTAACTGAATTCGATATCGATGTGAGCGGCGCGGTGTGTCTCGATGTGGGCGCGTCGACCGGCGGTTTCACCGATGTGTTGCTGACCCGCGGCGCGGCGCGGGTCTACGCCGTCGATGTGGGCCACGGCCAGTTCGCCTGGAAGCTGCGCAATGACGAGCGGGTGGTGGTGCTGGAACGCACCAATGCGCGCTATTTGACCGTTGCCGAAGTGCCCGAGCCGGTCGATATGATCGTCTGCGACGCCAGCTTCATCGGCCTGGAAACCGTGCTGCCGGCGGCGCTTTCTCTGGCCGCGCCGGGCGCGCGGCTGGTGGCGCTGATCAAACCGCAATTCGAGGTCGGCAAGGGCCAAGTCGGCAAGGGCGGGGTGGTGCGCGATCCGGCGCTGCACGAGGCGGTGTGCGAACGCATCCGCGCCTGGCTCGACGGGCTGCCGGATTGGGCGGTGCTGGGGATCACCGATAGCCCGATCACCGGCCCGGAAGGCAATCGGGAATTCCTGATCGCCGCGGTTCATGGCTGACACTGATTCCGAAATAGAGGTTGTCGTCGTCAGTCTCGGCGCGCGCGGCGACGGGGTCGCCGAGACGCCAGACGGGCCGCTTTATGTACCCTTTGCCTTGCCCGGCGAGCGGGTGCGGGTGCGGCCGGGCGCGACGCGGGGCCATGGCCGGGCGGCGCAGCTCCTGGAAATCCTCGAACCGGCGGAAAACCGGGTCACGCCGCCGTGCCAGCATTTCGGTGTGTGCGGCGGCTGCAGCGTCCAGCATCTCGCCGACGACGCCTATCTCGACTGGAAGCGCGATATTGTCGTCACGGCCTTGGAGCGCCAGGGCATCGCCGGCAGCATCGTGCGCCCGGTCGTGCCGACACCGGCCGAGGGACGGCGGCGGGCCGAGCTTGCCGCCCTGCGTCTGCGCGGTCGCCACGGCGCGGTGGTGCTGGGGTTTCACGCCCGCGCCAGCAACCGCATCGTCGATTTAGCCGAGTGCGTCATCCTGCGCCCGGCGCTGCGCGAAGTGATCGCGCCGTTGCGCGGTGCGCTGGCGCAAATTCTCGAACCCGGCACTGGCTGCGATATTCTGGTCACCGAGACTCCGGTCGGCCTCGATATGCTGATCACCACCAAGATGCCGCCGCGGCCCAAACAGTCTCTGACCTCGGCCGCGTTTGCCGAGGCGGCCGACCTGGCGCGGGTCTCGTGGGCGTCGGCGCGCACCGGCATCGAGCCGGTGGCCCAGCGCCGTCCACCGTCGGTCGTGTTCAACGAAGTTTCGGTAGCGTTGCCGCCTGGCGCCTTTCTGCAAGCCAGCGCTACGGCAGAAGGTAAAATGGCGGCGCTGGTGATCGACTATCTGGGCTCCCTGCCGGCCCGCGCGCGGGTGGCCGATCTGTACACCGGGCTCGGCACCTTCACCCTGCCGATCGCCGCAGACGGCGCGCGGGTCCACGCCGTCGATAGCGCCGGCGAAGGGTTGGCGAACCTACTCGCCGCCACCGGCGCCGCCGGGCTGAGCGGGCGGGTCACGGTGGAGACCCGCGATCTGTCGGAACGGCCGCTCATGGCGGCGGAATTGGCCGGCTATAAGGCGGTGGTGTTCGACCCGCCGCGCGCCGGGGCGGCGGAGGTGGTGCGCCAACTTGCGGCCTCAGAGGTGCCCAGCGTGGTAGCGGTATCGTGTAACCCGGCGACCTTCGCCCGCGACGCCGCCACCCTGATCGCCGGCGGCTACTGCCTCACCGGCGTCACCCCGGTCGACCAGTTCGTCTATGCCGGCCATGTGGAACTGGTGGCGGGTTTCTCACGGACGAAATTTGTCGATCTACGTTTACGCTGCCGAGAGCCCCTCTCCCATCGGGAGAGGGGTTGGGGTGAGGGGACATTTTTGGTTTCGTGATCCGACGGCTCTTTTCCCCTCACCCGGCTCGCACCGCTCGCCACCCTCTCCCGGGGGGAGAGGGTTTTAACTGCGCCGAATCAATTTCTGCCACTTACTCCGCCGCTTCTTTGGTCTCCGCCGTCGGGTCGGGCAGGCGGTTCATGCCGAAATAGTCTTCGTTGGGCAGCATGCCGAGGCCGTGGGTCATGCGGTTGGTGTAGTTGAAATAGGCCACCGTATCGATCACGTCGTAGACGTCTTCCGGGCTGAAGCCGACATCGTAGAGCGACTGGCGGTCGCCATCGCCGATGTCCCAAGGCGTCGCCGTCATCTTCCAGGTGAAGTTCAGCATCGCCCGATGGCGGTCCGACAGGTTGAGCTCGCGGTAGTTGGTCATCAGAATATCGCCGAACACCGGATCGCCCGACAGCTCGCGCACCGCCTGGCTGTGCGAGGTGATGCAATAGACGCAGTGATTGTGGCACGACACCACCACGGCGATCATCTCGCGTTCGAGCCGCGACAGGCCGCTATCGTCGCTCAGCATGAGCTGATTGTATTTACTGATGAAGGTGCGCAGGGACTCCTGCCGTAGCGCCTTGGCGCGGATCACATTGGGCACCAGACCCAGCTTCTCCTCGCAGACGCGCATGTATTTTTGAATGTCCGGGTCCAGCGTGTCGGGGTCGGGCACCGGGAGCTTCGAGATTTCCTGCAATTGCGGCAGCGTTTCCGGCGTCTTGGCCATGGTCGGTTCTCCCTATGTCGGCGGTTGATTGCGGGTTGGCGCGAGTATAACCGGGCCGACCCCGATAGGGCGAGGGGGTGGCGGGATCGCTGACCGCGTTAACCATTTTTCAATTTGAACGCATTAGCCCCATAGGGGGAGTAACTCCTAATCTTTGCGCTCCACATTGCGCGTGCGAGCGGTGGCCATTGAAACGAGATCGGATGGATCATGGAAAACCAAAACACAGATACAGCAGAGCAAACCGAAGGCCCGGAAAGCCTTTCCGCTGTCAGAAAATCTATCGGAAATATTGGTACGAGCGCGCGCTTTAACCTGAAAATTCGCGGCCGGCTGGTTCTCGGCTTTGCCGCGATTTGCTTGGTGCTGATTGTCTCCATCTGCACGACCATCGTCAAAGTCGGCGGCATCAATGAAGAGGTCGAGCGTATAGAAACGCTACGGGTGCCGACGGCTTTCGCCAGCGGTTCCATGGTAAGAGACGTATACGCGTCGCTCGCCGCTCTACGCGGCTGGATGCTGACGGGAAATTCGTCGTTTAAGGATCAGCGCGCCGAAGTGTGGGCTTCCATCGACACCGTGCGGGCGGATATGGACACGCTGTCGCAAAATTGGACCAATCCCAAAAACGTCGAAACATGGACCGAATTTAAAGCGATCCTCGACGAATTCCAGGACGCTCAAGCCCAAGTTGAGGGGATTGCGCATAGCGCCGACGAGCAGCCGGCGACGAAAATCCTGGTCACCGAGGCGGCGCCGCGCGCGGCGATCATTGTCGCGAACATCACCGCGATGATCGATGCCGAAGCCAAACTCGAAGCGACACCGGAACGCAAGGCCCTGTTGGGCATGATGGCCGACGTTCGTGGCTCCATGGGTCTGGGCTTGGCCAATATTCGCGCCTATCTGCTGACCGGCGACGAGAAGTTTAAGGCCGGCTTCAACGGCATGTGGGCCAAGAACGAAAAGCGGTTCGCCGATCTCGGCAATAACTCTTACCTATTTACCGCTGAACAACGCACAGCCTTCGATGAAATGTCGAAAGCGCGTGGCGAGTTCGCGCCCCTGCCGCCGCAAATGTTTGAAATCCGTGGTTCCAACCAATGGAACATGGCGAATTTCACGCTTGTTAGCGAAGCGGCGCCGCGCGCTGGCAAGCTGCTGAATATTTTGCTCGGCGAGCGGGGTGCTTCCGGCGAACGTGCCGGCGGTATGGTCGACAACCAACGCCAATTGCTCTCCCACGACGCGCATGCGGCAACAGAAGATGCCCATTTACTGCAAACCATCGTGTGGGCCTTGCTCGCGATCGGTCTGGTTTTGTCTGGCGTCATCGTGTTCTTCACGTCGCGCTCGATCGTCAATCCGATTACCGCGATGACCTCAGCCATGGGTGTATTGGCCGGGGGCGATAAGACGGTTGAAATTCCCGGTCGCGGCCGTCACCCAGATGGAGAATACAGCCACTGGCCTGATCTCCACGGCGGAAGAAACCAGCCGCCAGTCGGGTGCTGTGTCCGCAGCGTCGGAAGAGGCCAGCACCAATGTGCAGACCGTCGCCTCGGCGTCGGAAGAGCTCTCCAGCTCGATCGGCGAGATATCCCGTCAAGTCGCCGAAGCCACCAAGGTCGCCAACACCGCGGTCGCGGAAGCCAAGCGGACCAACGAGATCGTCCAGGGTCTGGCCACCGGCGCCGATGAGATCGGTAACATTATCGGTCTGATCAACGATATTGCCGACCAGACCAACCTGCTGGCGCTCAACGCCACCATCGAGGCGGCGCGGGCCGGCGAGGCGGGTAAGGGCTTCGCCGTGGTCGCGTCTGAAGTCAAATCCCTGGCCAGTCAGACCGGTCAGGCGACCGAAGAGATTGCTGGCAAGGTGCAGACCATGCAGTCGACCACGGGCGATGCGGTCGGCGCCATCGAGACGATCTCCGAGACCATCGGCAAGATCGACGATATCTCGGCGTCCATCGCTTCGGCGATGGAAGAGCAGGGTTCGGTGACCCAGGAAATTGCCCGCAATGTCCAGGAAGCCGCGTCGGGTACGTCGGAGGTGACCAAGAACATCACCGGCGTCAACACCGCGGCCGAACAGACCGGCAGCGCGGCGTCCGAGGTCCAGCGCTCCACGTCCGAGCTTAACGCTCAGGCCATGGAGTTAAAGGCTAACGTCACCAAAATCCTCGATGAGCTACGCGCGGCGTAAAACCGACGCTCCCGAGTACATCTTTTAAACGATCAAGCCCCGCCCGACCGGCGGGGCTTTTTCGTTGGCGCCGATGAAGAACCAGGGCAATCGCATCTGGCGGGGTGGAATTCCTCCTCCTTCGAGACACTCGCTGCGCGAGCCCTCAGGATGAGGAATTCTGTTAGATATGCACAAAGCCTCATCCTGAGGAGCCGCCCAACGGGCGGCGTCTCGAAGGGCGAGGCGGTCTTAGGTGACCACCCTGCACGAAAATCGGCTAGGATGCTTTGCCCTAAGGGACAAAAGGAGCCTGATCGGACATGAGCCGCGTTGCGGAATTCAGGCGCATCTACGCAGAATTGGTCTGTGCGATCGCCGGCGCGACAGACCCCCGTATCGCCGAGGCTTTCGCGACCGTGCCGCGCGAGCATTATTTGGGGCTTGGCCCGTGGTCGGTTAGCGTGTTCGACCACTATGTCGAAACGCCCTCTGACGATCCCGCTTATCTTTATCAAAACCATCTGTTCGCCATCGACGCCGAGCGCCGTCTGAATAACGGTGACCCGGTGTTTTTGGCCCGCATGATCAAACTGCTGGCGATTCAACCCGGCGACCGGGCGGTGCATGTCGGCGCCGGGGTCGGCTACTACACCGCCATCATGGCCGAGCTGGTGGGCGCCGATGGTCGGGTAGCGGGGATCGAAATCGACCCTGAATTGGCGGCGCGGGCGGCGAAAAATCTCAGCCAATACCGACAGGTGGAGGTCACCGTGGCCAGCGGATCCGATCTCAGTGCGGCGAATGTCGACGCGCTGTTTATCAATGCCGGGGCCACCCACCCTCTGGCTAACTGGCTCGATGCGCTCGCGCCGGGAGGGCGGCTGGTGCTGCCGTTAACGCCGGATGAGGGCGGTGGCGTCGTCATGCGGATCACGCGTGAGAGAGGCGGATACACGGCAAGGTTCGCCAGCAATGTGTGGATCTTCGAGTGCGCCGGCGCGCGCGAGCCCCGCGCGAACCGGCGATTGGCGCGGGCGATCAAGACACGGGGCATGCGAGACGTTCAAACCCTGCGCCGCGACCGCCACCGGCGCGGCGATACCTGCTGGCTGCATGGCCCCGGATGGTGCTTTTCGACCGAACCGCTGGCGCCTTCCGCGTGATCTCAGAAGGTCGGTGACGCAGCGCAGGTTAGCTATTCCACTCGGTTCTTTGGCTAAACCTGATTTGAATCGTTGGGGTGCACGTAGCCATTTGTTTTGGCCCGATTAAACCAATATCGCGCCTTACTCAGGTCTTTCGGCACGCCGCGGCCGATCTTGTAAAGTATGCCCACGGTATACTGCGCCTTGGCGTACCCTTTTTCCGCCGCTTCGAATAAATAATTGGCGGCTTTCGTATCATCTTGCGGTGTGCCCCAGCCGTGGTAGGAAAACAAGCCGAGACTGTATAATGCTCTCGAGTGGCCTTGCGCCGCCGCTTGGCTGTACCATCGCGCCGCCATAATGGGGTCTTTCCCGGTGCCGAGGCCTGTCTCGTACAGCCAACCCAATCTGAACTGCGCCTCAGAGCTGCCTCGTTGCGCTAGCGGAAGCCATATTTCCAACGCGCCGTTATAGTCGCCGGCACGTGCCGCGGTTAGGCCGTCATTCAGTTCCGCATCTTTGTCGCCGAAACTTGTAAGCAACAAGCCGGGCAGCAAAACAACGCCAACCAAACAAGCGGTTCGCCACCATATCCGGGGCACTCTCATGAAAACAATTCTGCGCATATAATTATAGATCGGTACTTCTCACCGGCATTCAAGCGTTAATCGCAAGCTAACAGAGAGTATACCATGGTGTGAGGGAGTCTGTTCAAATTTTGGCGACCGCCCCACACCACTTGCCCCCAACCAACCCATCGCAACTTAGACCCAATTGAGGGGCGCTGCGGGAAACTGGTGGCCGTCATCGACTGGTCCCGATTATTCAGGCAACCCCGCTTTGCGCGGGCCGTTACTCGACGACATCGACATTTAATCCGCGGCGGAGACGGGCGTGTATGCGATGGTGCGATTGCCGAAATTCTAAAGCAAACCATATGACAATCACTGCCGGCGGCTCTCGGGCGCGTCCGGCGGCCAATCGTTTCATAAAGGATATGTCATGACCCGTCCGCCCTTACCGCCCTTCAACGAAGAGACAGCGCGCATAAAAGTCCGGGGTGCGGAAGATGGCTGGAACAGCCGCGACCCGGCAAAGGTATCGCTCGCTTATTCGCCCGATAGCCGATGGCGCAATCGCGCCGAGTTTGTGAACGGCCGGGCCGAGATTGAGGCGTTCCTCACCCAAAAGTGGGCGCGCGAACAGGACTATCGCTTGATCAAGGAACTATGGGCGTTTGCCGGCAATCGCATCGCCGTGCGCTTCGCCTATGAATGTCATGACGATGCCGGCAACTGGTTTCGCTCTTATGGCAATGAGAACTGGGAATTCGACGATGAGGGCCTGATGCGCTTGCGCCTCGCCAGCATCAACGATTTGGCGATCGCCGAAGAAGATCGCTTGTTTCATTGGCCCCTGGGCCGGAGACCCGACGATCACCCAGGTCTCAGCGAACTCGGATTGTAGCTATCTAAGAGACTAACTCGCCGCCGCCTATTCCGCGGCATCGTCCGCGCGTTGGCTCAGGCTCTGCGCGCCGATGGTGCCGATTTGCGCGCGGTGGCGTAGCAATTGGTCGGCCAGCACTACCGCCATCATGGCTTCGCCGACCGGCACCGCGCGGATGCCCACGCAGGGGTCGTGGCGGCCCTTGGTGGCGATCTCGGTTTCTGTCCCTTCGCGGTCGATGGTCTGGCGCGGGGTCAGGATCGAGCTGGTCGGCTTGACGGCGAAACGCACCACTAAATCCTGGCCGGTTGAGATGCCGCCCAGCACCCCGCCGGCGCTGTTCGAGGTAAAGGCGGCTTGGTCGCCGTCGAGGCGCATTTCGTCGGCGTTTTCCTCGCCGGTTAGCGCTGCGGCGGCCATGCCGTTGCCGATCTCCACACCCTTGACCGCGTTGATGCTCATCATCGCCGCCGCCAATTCGGCGTCGATCTTGCCGTAGATCGGCTCGCCCAGGCCGACCGGAACGCCCGAGGCGGTCACTTCGATGATCGCGCCAACGCTCGATCCGGCCTTGCGCACCCCGTCGAGATAAGTCTCCCAATTTTTCGCCGCCTCTGGGTCGGGGCACCAGAACGGGTTGTTGCCGATTTCCGCCTCGTCCCAATTGGCCCGGTCGATGGGCTGGTCGCCGATCTGCACCAGCGCGCCGCGAATGGCGACCCCGGCTGGGATCACCGCGTTCAAGACCTTGCGGGCAATGGCGCCGGCGGCGACCCGCGACGCGGTCTCGCGCGCCGAGGACCGGCCGCCGCCGCGATAGTCGCGGATGCCGTATTTGGCGTCGTAGGTATAGTCGGCATGGCCGGGGCGGTATTTCCTGGCGATCTCGCTGTAGTCGCGCGAGCGCGCGTCGACATTGCGGATCATCAGGCTGATCGGCGTGCCGGTGGTCTGGCCCTCGAACACGCCGGACAGGATTTCGACCTGGTCGGGTTCCTGGCGCTGGGTGGTGAAGCGCGACTGGCCGGGCCGCCGCTGGTCGAGCCAATGCTGGATCTCATCAGCGGTCAAGCCAATGCGCGGTGGCACCCCATCGACCACGCAGCCGATCGCCGGCCCGTGGCTCTCGCCCCAGGTGGTGAAATTGAAAAGTCGGCCGAAGCTATTGGCGGCCATGGAAAATCTCCTTGAGCCCGGCCTAGTCGCCGCTTGATTTCAGGCTCGATAGCAAATCGGCCACATCTTGCGCCGCATCGACCGCGACCATGCCGACCACGTTATAGCCGCTGTCCACATGGTGGACCTCGCCGGACACGCCGGAACCTAAATCGCTCAGCAGATAGAGGCCGGCGCCGCCCACTTGATCTATCGTGACGTTGCGCTTCATCGGTGAATTCAGCTCGTTCCATTTGAGGATGTAACGGAAATCGCCGATGCCGCTGGCCGCCAAGGTCTTGATCGGGCCGGCGGAGATGGCATTCACGCGGATCGCGCGGCCCCCCAGATCGACTGCGAGATAGCGCACGCTGGCTTCCAGCGCGGCTTTGGCGACGCCCATAACGTTATAGTGCGGCATCACCCGCTCGGCGCCGTAATAGGTCAGGGTCAGCAGGCTGCCGCCATCGTTCATCAGCGGCGCGGCGCGGCGGCACACATCGGTGAACGAGTAGCAGGAGATATCCAGCGAGCGCAGAAAGTTTTCCCGGCTAGTGTCGAGATATTGGCCCTTCAGCTCATCCTTGTCGGCAAAGGCGATGGCGTGGACGACGAAGTCCAGGCCGCCCCAGCGCTCGCCGATTTCCGAGAATAGATGATCCATGCTGTCGGCGTCGGTAACGTCGCAGGGCAATACGATGTCGCTGCCCACGGTTTCGGCCAGCGGGCGCACGCGCTTTTCCAGGGCCTCGCCCTGATAGGTGAAGGCCAGCGATCCGCCCTGCTCGGCGACCGCGCGCGCGATCCCCCAGGCGATCGAGCGGTCGTTGGCGACCCCCATGACAAGGCCCCGTTTACCGGCCATTAACTGTGCAGCGTTACCCATGAAAAACCTGTCGATTCGCGTGTTTGGCGCCGTTTGGCGCATCCTACACCAAAGCCGACTCGCGGCAAGGAAATCCGCCGCAGAAACGTTATTTTCGTTTAGCTTCAATGAGATATACTATCGCGCGACGACAGATGACAGAAATGGCCGGCCGAATATGACACCAGGCGAAGAGACCAACGCACGGCGTCGCGACATCGTCGCCGCGGAATTCGGCTTTGCCCGGGCGGCGATCGCGCGATTCCGCGAGGAGCGCGGCTTGGTCATCGCCGCGTCCCTCAGCTACACCTCCCTGCTCGCTTTGGTACCCTTGATCGCTATCAGCCTGTCGATCCTGTCGGCGTTTCCCGTCTTCCAGGATGTGAAGGGCAAGTTGGTCGCGCAGGGGTTGGGCTATGTCGCGCCCCATGCCGGTGGCGAGGTGCAGACCTATCTCGACCAGTTCGTCTCCAATACCAGCAACTTGACGGCGCTCGGCATCGTTTGGTTGGCGGTCACCGCGATCATGCTGCTATCGACTATCGAGTCAGGGTTCAACGCCATCTGGCGGGTCGATTCCCCGCGGTCCCTGATGATGCGTCTGGTCGCCTACTGGACCACCCTGACCCTGGGTCCTCTACTGCTCGGTGCGGGTCTGTCCATCAGTACGGTGATCTTCGCGGCCGGTAACGTCCCTACCTTTGGTCTCGATATCGGCATTCCCCTGGGCGGGGCGGTCCGTGTCGTTCCGTTGATCTTCGCCGCGGTCGGTCTCACGGTTTTCTATCTCGCTCTGCCCCATCGCCGTATCGAATGGCGTCACGCCCTGCTTGGCGGGCTGATCGCCGCGCTGCTGTTCGAAGGCCTCAAGGTTATCTTCGGTCTCTATCTCAGCCGGGTCGGCACCTTTCAATCTGTTTATGGGTCCCTGTCGGCGTTGCCGGTATTTTTGATCTGGATGTATCTCGGCTGGGCGGTGGTGTTGTTTGGCGCCGCCATCGCCGCGGCGCGGCCGGAATGGCTGGCGGCGCGGGCTTCGGAAGAACATGGCGGCCCGCTGACCTCGGCCCGGTGTCTGTTGCGCGCGTTACAGGTGATCGATCTGCTGCACACCACCGGGCAGGCCGGTGGCACCGCCAATAATGACATGCTGCTGGCCGCTGCCTCGGGCGATGGAGACGCTTTGGCGATGCTGATGATGCGCTTGCACAATACCGGCTATATCGCGCGCACGGACGCCGATACGGCGGTGCTGATCCGTGATTTGGACGATTTCTCCCTGCACGATCTCTATACGGCGCTGGGCTTCGCCATCGATACGTTCGATCCCGACAGCGCCAGCGACACGCCCTGGGCGTCCGATCTCGCGGCCTTGTTGGCGCGGGCCGACGATGCCGGGCGCGACGTGCTCTCCCAATCGATCCGCGACTTGCTCAGCAAGACCGGCCCGCGCCTGGTCGCCGAAACGCCGGCCGACGCGGGTGGATGACGCCGCCCGGCCTCGTGCTTCGACAGGCTCAGCATGAGGCCTCTTTATTAGACGAAATAATCCACCCTCATCCTGAGCTTGTCGAAGGATGATTGTGCGGCGTATCTAAACCGCTAGCTGACCACTTCCCAACTGCCGTCGGGTTGCTGGCAGGCGGTGCCGAAGGCGCGTTGTTCGCGGCCGTCGATGATCACGGTGGTCTGATATTCGCGGCAATAGGTGCCGGAACTGGCGCTGGTGCCTTCGCGGACCGGGGTCACGGAGCCGGAATTGCCGGTGTCGGGATTTTGCCAGACGATCTGATCGCCGATCGGGGCGCTATGGGCGCGCTGCTCGGCTTGGCGCATGGCCAACTGGTCGGCGCGGTCGAGCGATTTGCCGATATCGGCGCCGATCATCGCGCCGGCGAAGGTGCCCAGCGCGGTGGCGACGATCTGTCCCGAACCGCCGCCGATTTGCGAGCCGATCACCGCCCCGCCGATTCCGCCGATAATCGTACCGGCGGTCTGTTTCTGACCCGCGTCGCCGGAGCAAGCGGCGAGAAAGAGCGCCGCCGCGGCGAGGGGAGCGATAGCCTTGATCTGCATAGGACCTGTCCTTCTGTGACCCGGTCGGGGTCCGAAAAAAGTTCCGGCCGAACGGGGGATTTATTGCGTTACACGCGCTATATGAAAGCCATAGGGCGCTGATTCAGCCTCGTTTTAAGATACCCTATAAATTACATGCAATTATGATGGCAAAATTAAGGCATGTCTCAGTCACAAATCGACCCGATCGCCCAATTCAGCGCCTGGTATCGCGACGCGGAGGCCTCGCAAGTCAAGAATCCCGGGGCGATGACCCTGGCGACGGCGACCGCGGACGGCCGGCCATCGGCGCGCATGGTGCTGCTGAAAGGCCATAGCGCCGAGGGCTTCGTGTTCTATACCAACCTGAACAGCCAAAAGGCCGCTGAGTTGGCGGCGAACCCCCACGCCGCCTTGTGTTTTTATTGGCGCTCCCCGGCGCGCCAGGTGCGCATCGAAGGCCCGGTCGAGCCGGTAAGCGAGGATCAGGCCGACGCCTATTTTGCCAGCCGGGCCCGCGGCAGCCAGATCGGTGCCTGGGCGTCGGACCAATCAAAGCCGCTGGCGTCGCGCGATTTGCTGGAAAACCGGGCGGCGGAATATGAGGCCAAATTCCCCGCCGGCGAGGTCGAGCGCCCGCCCTTTTGGTCGGGCTATCGGGTGGCGCCCCAGCGCATCGAGTTCTGGACAGAGCGCGACGACCGCATGCACGACCGCCAATTGTTCGAGCGCACGGCCGATGGCGGCTGGCAGGAAAGTTGGCTGTATCCCTAACAAGCAATTATTCTGAGGCCCAACGGCTGCGCCTGGAGGTTAACACCATGCCCTTAAGCCATATCGAGCATTTGCTGCTGTTGGTCGACGATGTCGATGCGACCGCCGGTTGGTTTGTCGACAATATCGGACTGGAACGCGGCCATACGCCGGATTTCAAGGTGCCGGTGATTTGGCTCTATATCGGCGAGCGCGATGTGTTGCACATCGCCCACATGCCCAACGAGGGTAAGGAAAAACAATTCCAGGACCGTTATCTCGGCGGCCGCCTGTCAGAAGAGACCAGCGGCACTGGCATCATCGACCATGTCGCCTTTCGCTGTACCGGCCTGCCCGAGATGATCGCGCGGCTGGAGAGCCAGGGCGCGGAGTTCCTGCAACGCCAGGCCAATGACGGTGACCTGTATCAGCTGTTCATCACCGGCCCCGACGGTATGCGCGTCGAGCTCAATTTCGACGCCGCCGAAGCCGAAGCCCACGGCATCAAGCCGGACATGACCGCAGCGGAAGCGGTGGCGAGTTAATCCTCTGCCACCAGCGCTGCCTTCATCCTTCGACAAGCTCAGGATGAGGACGGTTGTTAATTGTGGTGCGGCAAACAAAACCTCATCCTGAGCTTGTCGAAGGATGAGGCGGTGCCAGGTATCCAAGAATGGTCGTAGACCGCCCGCCATCTCGTGACTTTCCTTGGCCGCGCGAATGGCCTACGTAGTAAGTCATGACGCAAGAACGCCGCTCGCTCATCCTCACCGGCGCCAGCCGCGGCATCGGCCATGCCGCCGTGAAACGCTTTTCCGACGAGGGCTGGCAGATCATCACCTGCTCGCGCGATCCGGTGCCCGAGCACTGCAAGCGCGACCCCAACTGGACCACCCATATTCCGATGGATCTCGGCGACCCCGCCGATGTGGAGCGCTTCATCGCCGAGGCCTGCGACATTCTCGGCGACGAGCCCCTCAATGCCCTGGTCAACAACGCCGCCCTGTCGCCGAAGAGCGATTTCCAGGAACGGCTCGGTTGCCTCAACGGTTCCCTCGATGATTGGCGCGAAGTGTTCCAACTCAATTTCTTCACACCGCTGGCCCTGGCGCGGGGCTTTTCCATCGCGCTGGCCCGCGCCGCGCGCGAAGGCCAAGAGGCCACCAAGCAAGCCGACACCAATGGCAACGGCCAAAACGGCAACGGTAACGCCGCCCCCGAAAAACGCGTCGGCGCCGCGATCGTCAACATCACCTCGATCGCCGGCCACGCCATCCACCCGTTTGCCGGCTCGGCCTATTCCACCTCGAAGGCCGCCCTGTCGGCGCTGACCCGCGAGATGGCGGTCGAGTTCGCCGAATTGGGCGTGCGCGTCAACGCCGTCGCGCCCGGCGAGATCGAAACCGAAATGATCGGCGAAGAATACGAACCCCTGATCAGCCGCATCCCCATGCACCGCATGGGCACGCCCGAAGAAGTGGCGTCCACGGTTTTCCAACTGTGCAACCCGGACTTCGGCTACGTCACCGGCACCGAAGTGTTCGTCACCGGCGGGCAGCACCTCTACTAAAACGACCCTCCTACAACCGCGCCTGCAGCGCCGTTAGGCACATGAACCGAATTTCGGGTCGATCTATTCGTTTTGCGATATGGGAATAGGTCATTTGGCCGAGACCATGCGTTCCCAGAAAGTAGCTTCGCCGATCGCATATTGTAACCGACGATTGGCCGGGTCTACACCGCGATCGACGTAATCTTCGAGCGTCCAATTCCTTCTGTGCAAGTACCAGACCGAAGTATTCAGCGTCGAAGGGCCCTGCCTATTTGGCTGTTCGTCCAACGCATACAGGACATTTTCGAAGATAACCTCGTCGGCTTCGGGACGTTCCATCTCAAACAATTCTTCGAGTGCCCATTGCGTTAGCTCGACGTTTTCATTCCGGTCAATACTTTCAATGACATATTCCATAGATTGGAGCTTGGTATCGAATTTGTTGACAATTTCTATCTGGCGTTGACATTGGTCTATTTCTTTTGCCGCGTTACTTCGCCAGGGATAGCGCTTGATTTCGCGGATTATTATGTCGAGGTGATCGGTGTGACCTCGCTGGCAAAGTTCATCCGCCGCCCAGCGACGAACATAAGCTGATGGACCTGCTCTTGTTACAATTCGTGAATCTGAATTCTCATCACCGTAGGGGATATCACTTGGTTTATGGCGATGCTCTCCGCTCTGAACGTCGATATAACTGGTAAGCGTTGCATTCAACCCATCTACGAGTATGCGCTCTTCTTCTGCTTCTGTTTTCGCTTCCGCAAGCCATGTCACCCAATATGCCCTGTACGCCTCCGAACGGAGTCGGAGGCTGTTGGCAAAGTGAATTTCAGCCTCGGCGATTCCCAGCAGGTAATCTTTCAATTCCGGCGCAGCCAATTCTTCGAGTTTTCTGACCGCATAGGACTGTTCGCCTAATTCTATCTCACCGTTCTCGACGTAGGCCGCAATACCGTCGATGGCTTCCTCGCGGTTTTCTCCATCGGCAGCAAGTTGGAAAAGGCGGTCGATATCTTTTTGCGCTTCCGATTTGGCAGCGTATGACGTCGCTTGAGATTGCGTTCCCGTTATCACGCTGAGTGCTGCTAATAAAAGAACTACAGTGAACCACGAGATGAAACGTGATGGCCAAGATGATTTGCTAGGATTGGCGAGAACGTTTCGCAACGGATTCATTTCTGTGACCCATCTGGCAAACAGGTCGTAAGTTAGAACCGTGAATGTGGCGAATTCGCGGCTTACTCCGCGTATTTGTGCCACACCCCTACAACCGCGCCTTCAGCGCGGTCAGCCACGCCACCCGGTCTTGGGCGCGGTCGATGTCGGCGTCGAGCCAGGCGCCGAAATGGCCGGGTTCGTGGCCGTAGCGCGCCTTGGTGTCGGCGCGGCGCGCCTTGTCGGCGGTGCTGATTTCAATCATGCGGTCGATCTGTTCGCGGGCCACCGCCGGCTCCAGCACGTGCAGGAACCGTAGCTTGAGGGCAAAGACGAGGCGTGACAGGTCATCGAGCGTGTTGCGCAGATTGGCGCTGAGCAAGGCGCGCAGCTCGCTCTCGCCGGCTTGGGTGAGGCGCAGCGTTTCTTCGGCGTCGGCCTCACCGCTGCCGATGGCCTCGATCAGCCCTTCGGTGCGCAGCAACTGGATTGAGGTGCCCATCATATCAAGGGTCGGGCCCGACAGGCGGCCGGTGAAGGCGCGCACCTCGCGGGCCAGCTCGGCATAGGTCATCGGCGCCAGGGTCAGGGTGCCCAGGGCGCACAGCCGGATGACTTCGGTAGGGATTAACGTGCGGTCGGCGTACACGTTCTTGTTGAGGGGCCGCCGCCGCGTCAGGCGGCGGTGCGCAGGTTGAGCCGGGCCCAAATATCCTGAAAGGCCGCGATCAACCGGTCCATCGCCTCATCGCTGTGCAACGGCGTCGGGGTCAGGCGAAGCCGCTCGGTGCCCTTGGGCACGGTGGGATAGTTGATCGGCTGGACGTAGATATTGTGGCGGTCGAGCAGCTCGTCTGAGGCGATCTTGCACAGCCGCGCATCGCCCACCAGCACCGGCACGATATGACATTCAGACGGCATCACTTCGATACCGGCCTCGCGCAGCCGCCGTTTCAGGGTCGCGGCGCGCTCCTGATGGTGCTCGCGGATGTCGGGGCGGTCTTTCAGGATACGGATCGCCGCCTGCGCGCCGGCCGCCAGGGCCGGGGGCAGCGAGGTGGTGAAGATGAAACCGTTGCCGTTCGAACGCACGAAGTCGATGAGGTTCTCCGAGGCCGCGATATAGCCGCCCATCACGCCGAACGCCTTGCCCAGGGTACCCTGGACGATATCGACCCGGTCCATCACGCCCTCGCGCTCGGCGACGCCGCCGCCGCGCGCGCCGTACATGCCAACCGCATGGACTTCGTCGAGATAGGACAGCGCATTATAACGTTCGCAGAGTTCCAATATTTCGGCGATCGGCGAGATGTCGCCGTCCATCGAATAGACCGATTCAAAGGCCACGATCTTCGCCCGATCGGGATCGGCGCGCGACAGAATTTCTTCCAAATGGGCGATATCGTTGTGGCGGAACACGGTCTTTTCCGACCGGCCGTGGCGGATGCCCTCGATCATCGAATTGTGGTTCAGCGCGTCGGAGATCACCAGGCAGTCGGGCAGGTGCGACGCCAGGGTCGACAGTGCCGTCCAGTTGGCGACATAGCCCGAGGTGAAGAGCAGCGCCGCGTCCTTGCTGTGCAGGTCGGCCAGCTCGTCTTCCAGCAATACGTGATAATGGTTGGTGCCCGAGATGTTGCGGGTGCCTCCGGCGCCGGCGCCGCAGCGGTCGATCGCGCCATGCATCGCCGACAATACATCGGGGTGCTGGCCGAAGCCGAGATAATCGTTCGAGCACCACACCGTGATGTCCTGGCGCTGGCCGTTCACATAGCGGGTGGCGTTGGGAAAATCGCCGGCCGCGCGCTCCAGATCGGCGAATTCGCGATAGCGGCCCTCGGCGCGCAGCCCGCCCAAATTCTCGGCAAAAAACTTCTCGTACTGCATCAATGCCTCGCCACAACCGCTTCCGACGGCGGCTCTTCGCCAATTATAGCCAGCCGCACCAGCTTTGCCCACGGCGGCGGAGTGACGCACACCAAAGCGTGAAAACCGCTGATTTGCGCGCGTTTCGCCGCAATATCCTCATTGTGCCGCATATAATAACACCGCTTCTCCGCGCCTCTCATCCTTCGACAAGCTCAGGATGAGGTTGGGTTTCCCGTCCAGTTAAAGTAGCGCCCGTCGAAGGATGGGGGCGTTGTGCTGCATCAAACAAGCCCTTCCATATGCACGTAGGCCCAGGTGTCTTCGAGCGCCTTGCCGGCGCGCTCCATCACCATGCCGATTTCGTCTTCGGAAATAATTAGCGGCGGGCAGAACGCCACCCCGTCCGAGGGCAGCGCGCGCAAAATCACGCCATATTCGTGGGCGCGGGCGACCAGATAGGGTGCGACCTTCGCGGCCGGGTCGAAGGCGCCTTTGTTTTCCTTATCGGGACACAGCTCGATGGCGCCGACCAGGCCGACGCCGCGCACTTCGCCGACCAGCGGGTGATCGGCGAAACTTTGCAGCCCGGCCTGGAACGTCGGCGTGACGGCGCGCACATGGCCGATTGTGTCGCGCTCTTCGTAGATCGTCAGGGTCTCTAGCGCGACCGCCGCCGAGGCCGGGTGACCGGAATAGGTGTAGCCGGTATTCCACATGCCGTATTTGTCGCCGCCGTCGCGCAGCACCTGATAAATCTCGTCGGTCATCATCACCCCGCCGATCGGCAGATAGGCCGACGACAGCGCCTTGGCGACCGACATCAGGTCGGGTTTCAGATCGTAGGTCTCGCAGGCGAACATATTGCCGGTGCGCCCGAACCCGGTGATCACCTCGTCGGCGATGAACAGCACCTCGTGCTTTTTCAGAACCGCTTGGATCTTCGCGAAATAGGTCTTGGGCGGCGGGATCGCGCCGCCGGCGCCCATCACCGGCTCGGCGATGAAGGCGGCGACCGTCTCGGGGCCCTCGGCCTCGATCATCTGATCGAGCTCGTTGGCCAGACGCGTTGCGTATTCTTCTTCCGACTCGCCGTCCTGGCCGTCGCGCCAATAATGCGCCGGTGAGACATGCAGGAACCGGTCGAGGGGTACGTCGAAGCCTTTTTGCGCATATTCCACGCCGGTCAGGCTCGACGCGGCGAGGGTGATGCCGTGATAGGCCTTTTTGCGGCCGATGATCTTTTTCTTCTCCGGCCGGCCCAGCGTGTTGTTGTAGTACCAGACGATCTTGACCTGGGTATCGTTGGCTTCCGAGCCCGAGTTGGTGAAGAACACCTTGCGCATGCCCTCGGGCGCGATCGAAATTAGCTTCTCGGCCAGGTTGATCGCGGTCTCGTTAGAGCGGTGGGTGAAGCCTTGCGTGTAGGACATTTGCAAGAGCTGGTCGTAAGCCGCCTTGGCCAGGCGCTCCTCGCCATAACCCAAGGACGTGCACCATAGGCCGGCCATGCCCTCGATATATTCCTTGCCCTGATCGTCATAGACGAAAACGCCCTTGCCGCTATTGATGATCAGCGGGCCGTTCTCCTCGTGGACTTTCAAATTGGTGTAGGGGTGGAGATAATATTCGATATCGCGCGCGGCGGCTGAATTCGGCGCGAAGCGGGTGCGGTCTGAGGGTGCCATGGCTAGTTTCTTCCGCTCATTAGTGGGAATTATCACCTCAGAAACTAAGCGCGCGGGAACCCACGAGCAAGCTAGAACACGCCAACTTATTAACCGTCACGCCGCGTGGAAGCTGACAAATCGGGCTCCCTCGCCTAGTCCAAGAACAGATAGCGGTGCATTTTATTCCCGGCATACCGGTCGGCCCTTGCTTCGTGGGCGGTTAGGCGACGTCTCTGACGGTCGCCTTCGGCGCGTTGCAGCACGCGGCAAGCGCTGTCTGCAGGGCTTGGCGATCGATCGGCTTGGCGATGAAATCGCGGGCGCCGTGCTTTCGCATCTGCGCCTCTTCCTCGCTGTGGTTTGAAACCACGATCACCGGAATTCCACGCAGGCCCGTGTCGCCATGCAAGCGGTCGATTACTTTGTAGCCGCTGATGCCGGGCAATTCGATGTCCAGGATGATGGCAGCGGGGACGTTCTCGCGGGCCAGATCCAGAGCCTGTTCGCCGTCGCGGGCCAACTGAACGCGATATCCGAAGTTCCCCAGATAGCGCTCCAACAACGAACTATCCGACGTGGAATCCTCAACGACCAGAACTAAGGGTTCTTCGCCGAGATCGCCATTCCGTTGCACGATCGGTTCGATATCGGGTAGCCACAGGGTAAAGCGGGAGCCGGCATCCAGTTCGCTTTCGACCGTGATGCGGCCGCCCATCATCTCCGCGAACCGCCGGCTGATCGCCAAGCCTAGGCCCGTACCGCCAAAACGTTGCGAGATATCGTTATCCGCTTGCACAAACGGCTCAAACAGGCGCGCGGCTTGTTCCGAGCTAATGCCAATGCCGGTGTCGCTAACGACAAACCGTAACCACCCGCCGTCGGTCCGCTCGACGCTCAGCTCGATATCGCCGTTTTCGGTAAATTTTGCGGCGTTGCTCAATAAGTTCAATAAGACTTGGCGCAAGCGCAGATCATCGCATTCGATTGTGCCGATTTCTTCGGGGATCACGACCTTGAAACGGTTGTCGTTAGCCTCCATCAGGGGGGCGGCGGTGCTTTCGACTTCGTCGACGGTATTTTCCAGATTGACCGCATCGAACTTCAACTCGACCTTGCCGGCCTCGATCTTGGAGATATCGAGGATGTCGTTAATGAGGCCGAGTAAGTGGCGGCCCGAGCGGTGCACTTTGCGCAAGTCTTCGATGCGCGTCTGTGCCCCTTCGTCTTCCGCATCTTCTAGCAGCATCTCGCTGTAACCGATGATGGCGTTGAGCGGCGTACGCAACTCGTGGCTCATATTGGCTAAGAAGCCGGACTTGGTTTGGCTCGCCAGCTCCGCATCTCGCTTGGCGACCAGCAGGGAACGCTCCGCGATCTGACGTTCGATAACGCGGCCGACCAAGACACCGACCTGACTGACGATCGCAAGTAAACTCTCGTCGCGCTCGACGGTGTCGGTGGTAAAGAATTCCAGAACCGCCGCGACTTGCGGGCCGACCATCACCGGAATGGCGAAGGCGGAGCCGATACCCGCGGTAACACCGATTGCGGCGCGCGGAAAATTCGGACTGGTATTCACTTCGACAAACCAGTGGGCGGCATTATCGACGATCACGCTGCCGGGAAGACCAAGACCGGGCTCGAAAACGGTTTTCTCGGTCAGGGTACGGAACGAGGCAAACCGATTGGCGTCGTCGAGATGCCACAGGTTGGCTGAGATCAGTTCGCCGGATCCGTCGTCGCTGAGGATGAACGCGTGGCCAATTGGCCAGCCGCTATAGGCGCATATCTCGTCCAGCGACACCTGGATGGCGTCGTCAGGGCTGGTGGCGTCGTTGGCGGCCATGGCGATTTTTCGCAGCAGTTCCGCTGCCTCGGTGGTGCGGCGGAGATACTCTTGAGCTTGTATAAGCTCAGTAATCTCAACCGCTCTGGCAAAGATCCCCAGTACTTCGCCGTCGGTGCCGAAATCGGGCAAAAAAGTCGACTGGTAACTACGCTTTATGCCGTCCTTGGTGGTTCGGG
The DNA here is from genome assembly GCA_011087645.1 of Alphaproteobacteria bacterium. Taxonomy (GTDB): domain Bacteria; phylum Pseudomonadota; class Alphaproteobacteria; order UBA6615; family UBA6615; genus JABDJY01. The sequence continues at coordinate 354,572 of JAALLF010000001.1, read as the reverse complement.
TGCGCTCGAATGTAACCTCTTCGCCAGCGAACGCGAATTTGACGAAGGGAGCGAGGTATCGATACATCTCTTCGCTGTGAATCTCACGGAGATGCTTGCCGAGAATTTCGTGTTTCGGCAGCCCCATCGCGGTCTGCAAATTGTTGTTGACGAAGCGATACCGCTGGTCGCGGTCGATGTAGCTGAGATTAGCGGCGATGTTGTCGAGGAAGGGGAGCAGGCGTTGCTCATGGGCGCGCATTTCGGCGTCCGACAGCTCTTGTCCGTTGTCGGCCCCTTCGGTGCCAGGGGCATTCTTGGTATTCATTTGTTCGACTATCGTCCGTTGGGTGCCGCTCGCCGTGAACATACAAAGACACCGCTACTATTCGCCGCCAACATTGCCAATCGGTTAACACCCGGGCGCGAATTTATAGGTAAAAACCCGTAGGTTTTACGGTTTACGGTAGTTAATGACCGCGTCCGGCACCTCGATCTGCTCGAGGAAAATCTCGCGGTCGTCTTCGTAGAGCCGCAGGCTTAGCCCGCCCCGGCCGCCGGTGTTGGTCACCTCGCAGGCTTCGATCGACTGACCGCGCATAATGCGCGTTTGATTCCCCACATCCTGGTCGTCCAAGGTAATGCGTGTGACGGTGTTATTGCTGAGCGCGATATCGCACCAGCCTTCGAAGGTTGCCGGCGGATGGGCACTGCCGATGGTGAGTATCTGTAGCTGCTTGTCCGGCGGTGCGTCCTGATTGACCAGCACGCGCACGGTCAGCGGGAAGAAAAGCTGTCCATCGCCGGCCCGGCTGCCATAGAGAACTTTTGTATCGTTGCCGGGGTCGGCGGCCGGGTCGGTAAACACCACCTGGCCTAGCGGCTCGAGATTGGGCCGGTACTCGTAGCCATCGACCACATGAAGCAGTTCGGTGTCCGGTGACAGGGGTATGAACGAGATGTCGTGCCCCCGCTTTTTGGCCACAATCGCGATCACCCGGTCAACCAGGCTCTTCGACCAATCGTCGACCGCAACTTGATTAAATAATGCGCCCACCGCGGCGGACCTGCCGGCTTCGTCGCCGATCGCCAATGCCGCCTCGATGCGTGCCTTGAAGGCGTCGGTGGCCGCATCCGCGCGTGCGGAAGGTGCGAAAGCGGTGGAGATGGCGGCGATCAGAACTATCAGCAAGGCGCGCATGTTTCTCTCTTCGGCAAATTCGGTAAATACTATCGGCGACAATAATTTGTGCTTGTGCCCCTGTCAGGCCAAGTTAACGTGATAATCCCCGTTGCCCGTCTTCAAGCAGAAATAAGGAAAGCACGATGAGCGTATCCGATCATGTCGACTTTAATCAGTTCATCGAGGGGGTGAAGAAACGCAACCCCGGCCAGCTCGAGTTCGTCCAGGCGGTGCAAGAGGTCGCCGAGGACATTTTCGATTACATCGGAGACAAGGTGGAGTATCACGAATACCAGATCCTACGTCGCATTGCCGAACCCGATCGGGTGGTCAGCTTCCGCGTTTGCTGGGAAGACGATAACGGCAATATCCGCGTGCAGCGCGGCTGGCGGGTACAGAACAACAACGCTATCGGCCCCTATAAGGGCGGCATTCGCTTTCACCCATCGGTCACCGAAAGCGTGCTGAAATTCCTCGCCTTCGAGCAGACTTTTAAAAACAGCCTGACCGGCCTGCCCATGGGCGGCGGCAAGGGCGGTTCGAACTTCAATCCCAAAGGCAAGTCCGACCATGACGTGATGCGGTTCTGCCAATCGTTCATGACCGAGCTCTACCGCCATGTCGGCGCCGATGTCGATGTGCCGGCCGGCGATATTGGCGTTGGGGGCCGCGAGATCGGCTACATGTTCGGCCAGTACAAGCGCATCACCAACCAGTTCACCGGCGTACTGACCGGCAAGGGTCTGGAATATGGCGGCAGCTTAATCCGCACCGAGGCGACTGGATATGGCACCGTCTACTTCCTGCAAGACATGCTCGAGCGGGTCGGCGATTCGATCGACGGCAAGAATTGCGTCGTATCCGGCTCGGGCAATGTGGCGACTTACGCGGCGGAAAAGATCAACCAACTGGGTGGCAAGGTGCTGACTCTGTCGGACTCGGGCGGCTTTATCCACGACCCCGCGGGCATCGACGCGGAGAAGCTGGCCTGGGTGAAAGAGCTTAAGGAAGTTCGCCGCGGCCGCATTGAAGAGTACGCAAAGGAATTCAAGGGCGCGGAATTTCACGAAGGCGAACGGCCGTGGGTGGTGCCGTGTGACCTGGCGCTGCCTTGCGCGACCCAGAACGAGCTGAGCGGCGACGAGGCCCGCGCGCTGGTTAAGAACGGCTGTTTGGGGGTCGCCGAGGGCGCCAACATGCCGACCGATCTCGACGGAATTAATGCCTTCAAGGAGGCGCGGATCCTGTATGCCCCGAGCAAGGCGGCCAATGCCGGCGGGGTCGCCATTTCCGGTCTCGAGATGAGCCAGAACTCGGCGCGCGTATCATGGCGCGAACAGGAGCTGCAGGACCATCTGGTCGAGATTATGCGCGGCATTCACGACCGCTGCGTGGAATATGGCGGCACCGCGGGCGATGAGCATATCGACTATGTGCGCGGCGCCAACATCGCCGGCTTCGTCAAAGTCGCCGATGCCATGTTGGCTTATGGGGTGGTGTGACCGGCCCGCGCGGTCGTCGCTTCCGTGGTATGATCGAGGCGTGATGAAAATATCCGCGATCCAAATGAACTCGGGCTCGGAAAAAGCCGCCAATCTGGCGCAGGCCGCCGATCTGGTGTCCGGCGCGGTTGCCGCCGACACGCCCGATATGGTCGTTCTGCCCGAAGTGTTCGCCCATATTGGCGGCAGCGTTGCCGATCGGCGGGCGGCTGCCGAGGCGCTACCCAAACCCGGCGACGATGGCGGCGCGGTCTACGAGATGCTACGCGGGTTGGCGCGCGATCACGGCGTGTTCGTGCATGGCGGCAGTTTCATCGAACGCGCCGGCGACGATTTTTACAACACCAGCGTCGCCTTCGACCGCGCGGGCAACGAGTTGGTGCGCTACCGCAAGGTCCATCTGTTCGACGTGACCACCCCCGATGGCAAGTCCTACCGCGAATCCGATACCTTCGGCGCCGGCGATGCGGTCGCCACCTATCGGGCCGACGGCCTCACCATCGGTTGTTCGATTTGCTACGATTTGCGCTTTGCTGAGCTTTACCGCCTGCTCGCCGAACAGGGCGCCGACGTGATCATGGTGCCGGCGGCGTTCACCCTGCAGACCGGCAAGGACCATTGGGAGATTCTGCTGCGCGCCCGCGCCATCGAAACCCAAACCTATATGGTTGCCGCAGCGCAGACCGGCACCTATCTCGACGGCAACGATCAGCGCGCCACCTGGGGCCATTCGATGATCGTCGATCCCTGGGGGCACATGGTGGCGCAGGCGTCGGAAAATATCGGCTTCGCCACTGCCGCCATCGACGGCGACTATATCACCACCGTGCGCGGCCGCATTCCGGTTCGGAACCATCGCGTCTTTTGAGCCCGGCGCGGTTCCTCCTATAGTGAGGTGCGCAAGAGATAAGAGGAGACGAGGATGTCGGTGAAGCCTGAAATTGTGGCCGATCAGCAGGTGCTGACCCAGTGGCGGCGCGACCTGCACGCCCATCCTGAAATCGCGTTTGAAGAACACCGGACTTCGGAGATCGTCGCCGGTCACCTGGAAAGTTTTGGCATCGAGGTGCATCGCGGCCTGGCGAAGACCGGCGTTGTCGGACAGCTAAAGGCCGGCACCGGCAACCGGGCGATCGCGCTGCGCGCCGACATGGACGCGCTACCCTTGGAAGAGCACAACGACTTCGACCATCGCTCGCAAACCGAGGGCATGATGCACGCCTGCGGCCATGACGGTCACACCACCATGTTGCTCGGCGCGGCGAAGTATCTTGCTGAGAACAAGGGCTTCGACGGCACCGTCTATTTCATCTTCCAGCCCGCCGAAGAAGGCGAGGGCGGCGGCAAGGTGATGATCGAAGAAGGTTTGTTCGAGCAATTTCCCGCCGAGACGGTGTTCGGCCTGCATAATTGGCCGGGCATGCCGGCCGGTCAGTTCGGCGTCGCCGCCGGCCCGATGATGGCGGCCTTCGATATTTTCGATTTAAAGATCACCGGCAATGGCAGCCACGCCGCGATGCCGCACCAGGGGGTCGACTCCATCGTTACCGCGTCCCAGCTGGTCACCGCGCTGCAAACCATTACCAGCCGCAACACCAACCCGCTCGATGCGCTGGTGGTGTCCGTGACACAGATCCATGGCGGTGACGCCTATAATATTATTCCGGATTCGGTGCAGTTGCGCGGCACCGTGCGCAGTTTCAAAGATTCCGTCGGCGAATATGCCGAGCAGGCCATCGCGCGGATCGCGGCGGGCATTTGCGAGGCGGCCGGTGCGACTATGGAACTCGACTATCAGCGGCGCTACCCGTCGACCATCAATCACGTCGAGGAAACCGCGTTGGCGGCGGCCGCCGCCGCGGCGGTGGTCGGCGACGACAATATCGACCACGCGCCGGTGCCCAGCATGGGGTCGGAAGACTTCGCCTATATGCTGCGCGAGCGCCCTGGCTGCTATGTCTGGCTGGGTAACGGCGCGGCCGAAGGCGGCTGCATGCTGCACAACCCAGGCTATGATTTTAACGACGAGATATTGCCGGTTGGCGCCAGCTACTGGGCGACCCTGGTCGAGCAAATCCTGCCTGAGGAACGCTAGCCGATGCTTCGAGACGCCGGCTTTGCCGGCTCCTCAGCATGAGGTATGTTTTTTGTTATTTCCACAACCAACCTCATCCTGAGGGGGCGCGTAGCGCCGTCTCGAAGGGTGAGGGCACGCGCTGTAAACAAGGCACGCCACCCTAATCACGGTTAACCGGCGTTAACCATATAGCAAGGCTTCGGCGTCACCTTATGGCAGTTACTTTGAGCTGCCATGTCGATCTTGATTCAAATTATTTTTGCCGCTGCCTATAGCGTGCTCGCCCTCGCGGCGGTGTTGGTGCTGCCCGATGTGCAGCCCCTGGTGACTCCGCTATATGGCGCGATTACTGGCGCTGTGGTGATGACCGGCGGCGTGGTCCTGCAGTTCAGCTTGGCCTTACGTCGGCAGAACCGGCGGGCGTCTTTTCAGCTCGAGGATATTCGCCAGCAGACCATGCGGCTGGCCGAGGATCTGCTGGAAACCCAGACCCAATCTCTGCACTGGCGCCAGGCGGCGGAGCAGATGGGCAAGGCCGGCGAGCAACGGGTCTCCCAGGTGATTTCCGAAGTCAAAGTTCTGCAAAATTTGATCGAGACCTTCGCCGAGCAGCAAACCCGCTATGCCGCGGCGGCCGCTGGTAGCAGCGTGACCCAACTGGTTGCGCTGGAAGGTGGAAAATCCGCTGAACGCAAGCCGATGCCGCCGGTTCACGAAATCGCCCAGGAGGACGAAACCCTCGCCGTTCTGCGCGAGGCGCTGCGTTCCGACCGGGTCGATGTCTATTTGCAGCCGATCGTCAGCCTGCCCCAGCGCAAGACGCGCTTTTACGAATGCTACACCCGCATCCGCGCCGAGGATGGATCGGTCATCGGTCCGGGCAGCTATATCGGCGTCGCCGAGCGTGAAGGCATGGTCGGCGCCATCGACAATCTGCTGCTGTTCCGCTGCGTGCAGCTCATCCGCCGCACCCGCAACCGCGACTATGACGTGTCATTCTTCTGCAACATCTCCGGCGAAAGCCTCAGCGACACCCAGTTCATCAGCGACTTCGTCGACTTCGTCGCCGACAACCCGGAACTGGCGCCCAACATCTTCTTCGAGATCGGCCAGTCGGATCTGGATAACGCGCCGCCGCAATCGATCGACAATCTGGCCCGCCTGTCGGCGCTCGGCTTCCGCTTCTCTCTCGATCAGGTGACCCACCTCAACCTGAACTTCGCCGGTTTGGCGGCGCGCAGTTTCCGTTATGTCAAAGTCGATGCGCGGTACTTGCTGGATTCCAACGTTCAAGTCCAAAGCGATATCGCGATCACCGATATCAAAAAGCAGCTTGATCGTTACGGCCTGAACATGATCGTCGAAAAAATCGAGCAGGAAAGCGACCTCGTCGAACTGCTCGATTTCGAAGTCGATTACGGCCAGGGCTATCTATTCGGCGAGCCGCGGCTCAGCCGGGTCGACTAAGCGCCGATCGCCCAACCTTTAAAATATCGCCATAGCGTGGCATGAAGGCGTCCTTACCGGCTGTCTTTCGCGAAGCGTTATTTGCATGAAAACCGAACTCATATCCGGCGTGGCGCCCCTGGCCGCGCATTACGATGCCTTTGTCGTCGATCTGTGGGGCACGCTCCATAACGGTATCGAGCCCTTGCCCGGCGCGCTCGACAGTTTGGAACGGTTGAAGGCGGCCGGCAAATCCATCGTTCTGTTGTCGAATGCGCCGTTTCGCATCGACGTGGTGATCAGCGTGATCGACAAAATCGGCGTGCCGCGCGCGCTCTACGATCATGTGATGTCGTCGGGCGAGGCCGCCTGGCGCGCTGTCGCCGAAAAGTCCGATCCCTGGCACGCCGCGCTGGGTCGCCGGGCGGTGTTTATCGGCTCCGAACGGCACCGCTCGATGCTCGACAATCCCAACCTGCGGGAAGTCAACGCCATCGGCGACGCCGACCTTGTCTTGTGTACCGGCCCGCGCCATCCGGCCCACACGATCGATGATTATGCGGGCGAGCTGGCCGAAGCCGCCGCGCGTAAATTGCCGATGATCTGCGCCAACCCGGACCGCGAGGTGATCCGCGGCGAGGCGCGCGAGATTTGCGCCGGCGCTATCGCCGAACATTATGAGAGCCAATTTGCCGGCGACGTCGCCTGGCACGGCAAGCCGTTCGCGCCGGTGTTCGATGAAGTGCTGCGCCTGCTCGACGGCCTGCCGCGCGAGCGCGTGCTGATGGTTGGCGACGGTATCCACACCGATATCGCCGGCGCCGCGGCGGCCTCGATCGACGCGCTGCTAATATGCGGCGGCCTCCACGCCGCCGCCCTCGGCATCACCCCCGGCGACCTCCCCGAGGCATCGGCGCTTACGAGCTTTTTAGACCAGCACGGTCAATCGCCAACCTACGCTGCCGCGCGCCTGCGCTGGGAATAGCCCGTTCTAAAGGGCGAAATACGTCCCGAATTGCGCTAGGCTCGCCCGGCTTTATTTTTCTAGCGGGATTAACAGCGCGTGGGACGTCATAAGCGCGAATGGATTTGGCAGTTCGACGGGCCGCCCGAGGCGGTGTGGCCGGTGCTGGCCGATACCGCCCGCTTCAACGAGGCCGCCGGCCTGCCCAAGCAGGAGATCGTCGAGACGCCCCAGCCCGATGGGTCGGTGCTCTTTGAGGCGACCGCCCGGCAAGGTTCGATCAAGCTGGCCTGGCGCGAGGCGCCGGTGAACTGGGTCGCCAACCAATGGTTCGAGCATTGCCGCTATTTCACCCGCGGCCCCTTCAGCTCGCTCTGCGCGACTTTCCGCGTGGTGCCGGAAGGCGCTGGCAGCACCGGGATATATACCGTCGAGGTCGAGGCCGCATCCTGGCTCGGCGAGCTGATACTGCGCACCGCCTTTTTCCCCTCGGTTGGCCGTAAATTCACCCGCATGGCCGCCGCCGCGCGCCAATTTATCAATGGCGACGGGGGCGACGGGGGCGATGGCGAGAGCCGCCGCGCCTTCGGCGATACGCCGAAAAAGCCCGAAGCCAAGATCGCCGCGCGGGTCGCCCAGATCGTCGCCGCCATCGAGGAACCCCCCTATGGCCACGGCCATGCCGGCCGCCTCGCCGAACGGGTGATGTACGGCCAGGAGGTCGATGTGGTGAGACTCCGGCCCCTGGCGCTGGCCGCGGAATGGCAAATCGACCGCAACGACGCCATCGAACTTTGTCTGGAGGCGACCCGGGCCGGGCTGTTGAACCTGCGTTGGGACCTATTGTGTCCGCGCTGCCGGGTCGCCAAGGCGGTGGTCGGCGGCCTCGACGAGTTGCCCACCGGCGCCCATTGCGGCACCTGCAACATCGATTACGGCCGCGAATTCTCGCGTAATGTGGAACTGAGTTTCCAGCCGGCGCCGGGCAACCGGGTGGTCGATTACGGCGAATATTGCCTGTTCGGGCCCATGAGCACGCCCCATATCGCCGTCCACATCACCGTGCCCGCCGGCGCGCGCCGCAGCGTCGAAGCCCGCCTGGCTCCGGGGCCCTACAAGTTGCGCACCCTGGAGGCCGGACCGGAGGTCGATATCGACTATGACGGCGGCGTCTTTCCCGGCGTTATGTTGAACGAAGACGATATTACACCGGGGCCCGGCGCGCCCGATGGAACTGTGCAGCTGGTCAACGAGAGCGCCCACGAACGCACCTTTGTCATCGAGGAGCGGACCTGGGTGGCCGACGCGCTGACCGCCGATCAAGTCACCTCGATCCAGGCCTTCCGCGATCTGTTTTCCGATCAAGTCTTGCGACCGGGCGACGAGATCGCCGTGCAGCGCATCGCTTTGATGTTCACCGATCTGCGCGGCTCGACGGCGCTCTACGAAGAGGTCGGCGATGCCGCGGCGTACCACCTGGTGCGCGATCATTTCGGCCTGCTCACCGGCATCGTGCGCCGGCACAACGGCGCGGTGGTGAAGACCATCGGCGATGCGGTAATGGCCTCGTTCAATTTACCCGATGACGCGCTGCAAGCGGCGCTGGCCATCCAGAGCGAAGTGGCGGCGTTTAATGACGGCGAGGGCGAGGGCCATATCGTCATCAAAGTCGGCCTGCACACCGGGCCCTGCATCGCGGTGACCCTGAACGACTGCCTCGACTATTTCGGCACCATGGTCAATCTGGCCGCTCGTCTGCAGGGCGAGAGCGTCGGCGGCGATATCGTGCTGTCGCCAGACTTCGCCGAAGATGTCGCCGTGGCTGAGCGTCTGCGCGATGTGGAGATCGCCAGCGAGACGGCAAATCTGAAGGGCTTCGACGCGCCGGTGCCCTATTTCCGGATTAACGGTTAGGGTCCGCCCCGCGGCCCGCATATCCCCCTCGCATGGAGGGCAATCCCCTATAACAGCCTCGCCCTTCGAGACGCCGCCCGTGGGGCGGCTCCTCAGAGCCTGGCCGGAAATGAATTGTTTGTTTCCAAGACCTTGTCACTCGCTCCGTGGGTGAAAACCAAACGCCATGGCTGACGCCACCCGCCCCTCCCTAACCCTCCCCCTCGCTGGGGGGAGGGAAATTATTAGCGGCCCGCTGGCTATAACCCCCTCCCCCTTGAGGGGGGAGGGTTGGGGTGGGGGTGATGACGCTCGATGATCAGATTGATAACACGCTGATATCGCTCACTTCATTTCCAGCCAGACTCACAGGATGAGGCTTTGTGGAGGCCTATCAGAATTCCTCATCCTGAGGGCTCGCGCAGCGAGTGTCTCGAAGGACGAGGAATTCCACCCGTCGCCAGATGCGATTACCTTACCCTCACATGGACCAAGTCCGGCGGGCGGACTATACTTTGCGCCCATTTGGTTTGATTTGAGTGATGGTTGGAAATGGCTGATTTTTCGGGCAAATCGCTCGATGACTGGCGGGCGCGGGCGACCCAGGAGCTGAAAGGCGCCTCGCCCGACGATCTGGTCTGGCAGACGCCGGAAGGCATCGCGGTCAAGCCGGCCTATACGGCTGCCGATCTGGAAGATATCGCGTGGCTCGGCGGCATGCCCGGTTTCCCGCCCTTTGTCGGTGGACCCAAGGCCACCATGTATGCCGGACGGGCGTGGACGGTGCGCCAATATGCCGGCTTCTCCACCGCCGAAGAGTCTAACGAATTCTACCGCGCTAATTTAGCGGCGGGCCAAAAAGGCCTGTCGATCGCCTTCGATCTGGCGACCCATCGCGGCTATGACAGCGATCATTCGCGTGTGGTTGGCGATGTCGGCAAGGCCGGGGTGGCGATCGATTCCGTCGAGGACATGAAAATTCTGTTCGACGGCATTCCGCTCGATCAGATGAGCGTGTCGATGACCATGAACGGCGCGGTGCTGCCGGTGCTGGCGGGTTATATCGTCGCCGGCGAGGAGCAGGGGGTAGCGCAAGCTGATCTATCCGGCACCATCCAGAACGATATCCTCAAAGAATTCATGGTGCGCAACACCTACATCTATCCGCCCGAACCCTCGATGCGGATAGTCGCCGACATCATCGCCTATACCGCGGAGCATATGCCGCGGTTCAATTCGATCTCGATTTCCGGCTACCATATGGAGGAAGCCGGCGCGACGTCAGTGCAGGAATTGGCGTTCACGCTGGCCGACGGCATCGAATATGTCCGCGCCGCGAAATCGACTGGGTTGAACGTCGATAAATTCGCGCCCCGCCTGTCGTTTTTCTTCGGCATCGGCATGAACTTTTTCATGGAGATCGCCAAGCTGCGCGCCGCCCGCTATCTGTGGGCGCACTATATGGTCGATCTGTTCGGCGCCAGCGACGAGCGATCCCTGATGTTGCGCACCCACTGCCAGACGTCCGGCGTGTCGCTGACCGAGCAGGACCCCTACAACAACATCATCCGCACCACGATCGAAGCGTTGGCCGCGACCTTGGGCGGCACCCAGTCGCTGCATACCAATTCCTTCGACGAGGCGGTTGGCTTGCCGACGCCGACCTCGGCGCGGGTGGCGCGCAATACCCAACTGGTGCTGCAACACGAGGCCGGCATCACCCATGTCGCCGACCCGCTGGCTGGGTCCTACTATGTCGAGAGCCTGACCCACAGCTTGGTGGTCGAGGCGAAAAAGCTGATCGACGAGGTCGAGGGCTTGGGCGGCATGACCAAGGCGGTCGAGTCCGGCATGCCTAAATTGCGTATCGAGGAATCCGCGGCGCGGCGCCAAGCCAGGGTCGATCGCGGCGAAGACGTCATCGTCGGGGTCAACAAGTACCGCCTTGAGGATGAAGAGCCGATCGATTTCCTCGATATCGACAATACAAAAGTGCGCGAGGCGCAAATCCGCCGCTTGGAAGCGGTTCGTGCCAGCCGCGACGACGCGCGTTGTCAGGCGGCGCTCGCGGCGGTGAGCGAGGCCGCGCGCAGCGGCGAGGGAAATCTACTCGCCGTGTGTATTGAGGCGACCCGAGCTCGTGCTACGGTAGGCGAAATATCCGACGCCATGGAGGCAGTTTTTACCCGGCATCGCGCGACCATTCGTTCGATCTCCGGGGTTTACGGCAAGGCCTACGAGAACGACGAGATGTTTCAGAAAGTCCGCAGCGAAATCGAGGCCTTTGCCGCCGAGGAAGGCCGCCGGCCGCGCATGCTGGTCGCCAAGATGGGCCAGGACGGGCACGACCGCGGCGCCAAGGTGATCGCCACCGCCTTTGCCGATATCGGTTTCGACGTGGATGTCGGCGCGCTGTTCGCGACCCCGGAAGAGGCGGCGCAGCAGGCCATCGAAAACGATGTTCATGTGGTCGGAGTGTCGAGCCAGGCGGCCGGCCATAAAACCCTGGTGCCCCAGCTCGTCGAGGCGCTGCGCGACCAGGGCGCGGGCGAAATCATCGTTATCTGCGGCGGTGTGATCCCGCCGCAAGACTATGACTTCCTGCGCGACAAGGGGGTCTCGGCGATTTACGGGCCGGGCACCAACATTCCCGCCGCCGCCGGTGAAATCATCGATCTCATCCGGCTACGCCGGCAGCAGGCCGCGTGACGCCATGAACTTCCTGCGCGCGAGCAACGGTGTGTACGAACTGGGCAAAGCGCCCGTCGAACCGCTGGCGCGCGGACGCGGCCTCCCCTATGTGCTGCTACCGATAATTCTTAGTATCGCGTGGACGGCGTTCTTCGCTTGGTTCGTCTCGCGCTCGGTCGGCTGGGCGTTCGTCAACCAGCTCGTGGCGCACGAGATCGGCGGCATCGTCGCCGGTTTCATCGCCCCGCCCGCCGCTTTCTTCGCGCTCATGTCGATGTTTACCAACAATTTGCGGACCCGCGAGACGGTGGTGCGTCTGGAGGCGCAAGTGGCGCGTCTGGCGACGCCCCAGGCCGAGGCCGAGGCGGGTCTGGTCGATCTCGGCGAAGAAATGCGCGGCTATGCGGCGACCCTGGAGCACACGGTCGATCACTCACGCGCGCAGCTCGATCAGCTCGGCACGGAATTCACCGAGCGGGTCAACGCGCTATCGGTGGCCTCTGACGCGGCGGTCGAGAATTCGCGGACCCAGTTAGAACGGCTCGGTGCCGATTTCACCGAGCGGGTCAACGCGCTATCGGTGGCCTCCGACGCGGCGGTCGAGAATTCGCGCGCCCAGTTGCAACAGCTTGGGGCCGATTTCACCGAGCGGGTGGACGCCCTGTCGACGGCGGCCGATACATCGGTGGAGAGTTCCGCCGCGGCCGGTCGAACGCTGTCCCTGCATGCCCAGGAATTGTCGAAGACCCTGCGCGAGGCCTTGGCGACGTTGGAGGAAATTCGTAGCGCCAGCGGCAACCAGGCCGCCGAAGTCGATGCGGCCTCCAAGCGCGCCGGCGAAAATGTGCGCGAGCTGACCGAGTTGATTCGCGCCCAGGTCACGTCGATCGAGACGGCGTTTCAGAAATCTGTCGCCTCGACAATCACCGGCGTGGCCGAGTCCAGCGACAGTGCGGCCAAAACCATTCAAGCCGCCGCCGGCCAGATTGTCGCGCGCACCGGCGATGTCGCCGATGCGCTGGCGCGCCAGGCCAACGATGCGGGGGTCGTCGTCAGCGATGCCGGCAGCCAGGCGGCGGGGGCGATTGCCCAGGCCACCGACGAGGCGCTGGGCCGCGCCCAGACCCTGGTTGCCCAGCTCGACGAACGGGCCGCCGAAGCGGGTGAGCTGTTCGCCGCGGCGGCGGATCGGGCGGGCGAGCGTATCGAGCAGATCACCACCGGCGCCGCCACCCATGCCGACAGCCTGACCGCCGACCTGGCGCAGAAAGTGGTCGATGCCGGCAAGGCGTTTGAAAACGTCGCCAACAGCGTGTCTGGCCAAATCACGCAAGTCTCGACCATCGCGGCGGACAAGGCGACCAAGACGTCCGAGACCGTCGCCGCTGTGTTGGACGGCGCCTCGACCCGCCTCGAGGCCGCCATTGTCGATACCCAGGAACGCAGCGGCGTCATTTCGGCGACGTTCCAGGATCAGGCGCTCGAACTCACCCGCGCGGCGCGCGCCAATGCCAGCCAAGTGGCCGATATCGGCGAGCGATTGCAGCAGATGGCGGCCAATCTGACGGCAGCCGGCGATATTGCGGAAGAAAAAAGCCAGACCATCGCCGCGGTGTTCCGCACCGAGGCGGCGACGCTGTCCTCCGCCGCCCGCGACGCGGTGGCTGACGCCGAGGCGATTGCCGATACCCTGCGCGAGGGCGCCGTCGGACTCGACGCGGCGGTCGGGCGCACCACGGAATCGAGCAGCGATATGCGGATGGCGATGCGCGAGCATGTCGCCGCCATCGAAACTGCGCTGGAGGCCGCCGGTCAGCGGGCGCAGCAGGCGCGCGACGGTTTGCAGGCGCAGCAGAATGGGTTAGAGGCGGTCGCCGATGGCGCCGAACGGCGTCTGCGCAGCATCATGGTGACCATCGAGGAGGGCGAACGCTCGCTGGACGACACCACCGAGCGGGCGACCGGCCAGTTGCGCCGGTTGCGCGAACATCTGGCGACCGACCGGGAGGCGATTACCGAGACCGTAACCCAGGCCGAAACCCTGGCCGAAGACGCGCGCGCGGCGCTGACGGCGGGCGCTGACATGGTCATCGAGACTTCGCAAGCCGCCGCCACCTCCGCCAATGCGGCGCGCGAGGCCCTTCGCCAGCAGGCCCAGGAGCTTGGCCGCATCAGCGACAATGCCAGCGTTCGCGCCGGCGCTATCGGCGAGACGCTGACCATGCACACCGAAACATTACGTGCCGCAGCGGCGGAGGCCTTCACCCAATTGTCGGATGTGCGCAACGCCATCCAGCGCGAATCCGATCTGCTGGAAGACGCCACTCAAGCCTCGACCGAGGCGGTGAGCGAAGTGGCCGAGCTGTTGCGCGGCCGCCGCGAAGACCTCGCCGCGAGCACCGCGGCCATGCGGCGCACCGCGGCGGAGACCGGCGAGACCCTGTCGGGCCAGGGCCGCGAAGTGCGCGAGACCGTCGATGGGCTGATCGCGCGCTGGCGCGAATTGGGCGATACGCTTGTCGCCCGCGCCGATACTCTGCGCGACGTCGGCGAAACCGCGGTGGCGCGGGTCGATGCCACCATGCTGGCGCTCGATCGCCATAGCGGCGAAATGTCCGGCGCGGCGGACCGCATGGAGCATCGGGTCGACGGGCTGCGCGATGGGCTGCGCGAGCAGGCGCGCGACATGCAGTCGTCGCTCGATCTGGTCAGCCAGAAGGCGGAAAGCGTCGCCGCGACCTTCCGCATGCACGAGCACGCGTTGCTTGAAGCCTCCAACGAGGCGACCCACAAGGCCGAGGAAATCCGCCTGGCCCAGGCTGACGGCGCGCGCGGCGTCTATATGCGCACGGTGAACCGGGTGCTCGACACGCTGGGCTCGGTCGGCATTGATCTGGACCGGGCCTTCGAGGGTGAGCTGTCACCCGATGTCATGCGAAAATACGGCAAGGGTGACACCATGGCCGCGGTGCGCCGGGTCGCCGGCCGCGCCAAGGACCCGGTCGCCATCGCGCGGGTGCGCGAACTGTTCGAAGACGATGACGAATTCAGGACGCTGGCCATGCGCTATATGCGCGAGTTCGAGCGCCTGCTCGGCCAAGCCGGCGATAGCGACGCCGACGAACTGTTGAGCGCCAGCCTGCTCACCGCCGATGTGGGTAAGGCCTATATGCTGATCTCGCGCGCCATCGACCGCTACGCCAAGTAGCTCCTTAATCCTCGCCTTGGGGCGAGAGGTTAAACGACGCCGTCTGAAGTCTATCGATGGTTAAGCTGTCTGCACGACCAGCGATTACGGATAGCGTCGGGGGTCCGATGTTCCTTCGAGAACGGCCGTCGCCGGCACGCGCCGGTCAGAGCTATTTTTAGCCATATGCAGATATGAGTAAGTAGGATAGCCTATCTCTCTCAAGTGCGAATCAATCTGAATAAGTTCTACTTTTGTTATGAGAACCAATATTCATGATTGTCTCGAAACGTATAAACGGACTGTTGCATACCAACACGCGGTGTGAGGGCCTTCAGCAGGGGTGGTTTTACAAAAAAAAAGAAACAGGGAGAACATTATGGGTATGAAAAGAAATATTTTTGACGGCTGTGCCATTGCAGGACTGGGTTTCTTAGCATTGGTTAGTGTTGGATCGGGCCATGCAGTTGCTATGGCTCCAGGTGGTGGCGGTAACCCAAATCTGGGAGTTGTCGATTGCGCTTCCGGGGATTCCATTGCAGATGCTCTGACAGCTGGTGCAACAGTGATTACGGTTACAGGGACCTGTAACGAGAGTGTTGTAATTTCCCAAAGCGGGGTTGTCTTAAACGGCAGCTCAGCGGCCATATTGAACGCCGACGGCACCGGTCCCGCCATCACCGTTACCGGTGATAATGTTTCGATCGAAGCGTGGGCGGCGATCAATGGCGGCGGCGACCATGGTATTGTCGTTCGCGCATCGGGTTCGGCTCTTGTTCAAGATGTTATCTTGATTACCGGCGACGATAGCGTTCAAGTCATCGAATCCGCCTTCGCTGAGGTCATCAACTCGGCCATGGACGGTTCTACTTCCGACGGTCTCACCGTCGCCACCAGCGCATCTGCGCGGATATCCAACTCTACTATGTCCAACAATGGACGTCATGGCGCACTTGCCGCGTCCGGCGGGTCTATCGTTTTCGCAGGCGGTAATACGATCGCGAGCAACGCCTCAAGTGGCCTTTTTGCATCCGGCGGTCAAGCCGCATTCGTGCTGGAAAATGGCGCGGATACCGTGGAAAACAATACCAATTTCGACATCAACTGCTTTGCGCCGTCACGCATTCTTGTATTCCAGTCGGTGGCGAGTTCGACAAATGACATTGCATTGAATGATTGTCGTCTTATCGAGGGAAATGGAGCGCCAGTTTTTGTGGGTCATCCGCTGAACCTTGTCGATTGCACCGCGATGCCCCCCGACACAGTCGCTCGGGCGATATCCAATGGCGTGACAAACGTCATTATCCGCGGGACTTGTAATGAATCGGTCGATGTTCAAGCCTCAAACATTACAATCAGAGGTGAGACTACGGGCGGCGCTCCGCAGGACGGTCTAGATGCGACAGGCCTCAATAGTGGTTGGGGTTTACGCGTCAGAGGTGAGCAAGACGTAATCCTGGTCGACTTGAAGATCACCGGTGGCAGGAACGGTCTTACCGTTTTCGCCGGCGGAACAGTGTTCGCCACCAATATCGATGTCATTGGCGATGCAGGTGGTGACCGGGGCGTTATCGTCGCCGATAATTCATTCCTCAATCTGCGGGATAGTGTTGTTGGTGCGGGTAACTTCGGAGCCGCCGGCGCGATACGGCAATCGAGTCTGCGTGTGTTCAATTCCACAATTGATGCCGGGGTCGGCGGGGTTGCCGCTGTGACTACTGATTCGACACTTTACTCTTATGGAAGCCGTTTTACCGGTACAGTTCAGACTTTCAGCAACTCGCGTTTCTTCGTCGGCGAAACGTTCATTGGGGAGGTTTTTGGCCCAACTGTCGTTGACACTGTTAACCTGAATAATTGCAGTTCTTTTTCGAACGTACTCGTTACGTCCATCGGCCACTTGGTGGATGGCGGCGGCTTTGCGCTGACGCAAGCAGGAGACTTCAGCGCATTTAACTGTCAGTTAAACAATATTGCCCCCTAGAAAGTCTTAAGTTTTGGCCCCGCTTCGGCGGGGCCATTCTTTCCAGGCCCCCTGTACGCGCGGGCCAGCGCCGTTATTTGTCAAAAGCCGACATCGCCGGGCGACTTAATTGATTTTCTATAGCCTTCGCTGGACCAACTTGGGTATCCGGCCATCGATGAAGAGCAAGCCCAAGCCGATTATCACGGCGCCGGCGATCTCCTGCGCGCGAATTGCCTCATTGAGGAAGGCGTTGCCAAGAAACAAAGCGGTGACCGGTATGAGCAACGTCACCAGCATCACATTGCTGGCGCCAGCACGGACAAGAATTTGGAAGAAAACGATGTAGGCGATCGCTGTGCCGAAGAAAGCCAAGCCAACCACCGAAAACCAAACATTCAAGCTCGGCATATTTAGGGTCCAGGGCTGATCCACAATTCCAACAATAATCAGCATGAGGAAGCTTGAACAAATCAGTTGGCAGGTCGCCGATTTTAGCGGCGCGACACCACTGAGGTGACGCCGTCCCCACAAGGCGGCAAATCCGTAACTGAGCGTAGCCACCAGACCAAGGGCGATGCCGATGGTTTGGGCACCATCCAATGGCGCGTCGATGCCGCGCAGAACGGCAACGCCCAGCACGCCGAGGGCAACGCCCGCGAACCTGTTTCCGGTCATCTTCTCGACGCCGAAACTGGCCATCACGATGACGGTAAATAGCGGCGTCAACGCGTTTATGATTGAGGCCAGGCCAACCGTGATGATCGTTTGTGCGGCAAACAGAAACCCAAATGGCATCGCATTGTTCAACAGGCCCATCACGAAAAACGGCATCCATTCGCGTACCGTTTTGGGCAGCTTGTGACCGTAGAACCAGAATAGCGGCAGCAGCATCAGCGCGGCTAAGGCGACCCGCGCCAGCACGACAGTCAAAGGCGGAAGTTCTTTGACGGCAACGCCCGCAAAGAAGAAGGTGCCTCCCCACAGCACCGACAACAGGATCAACAGACCCCATTCCGAACTGTCCATCGACTTCGGTGCGTCAGACATTGTCTACCAAATGTACAACCCTTGGCGTCTTTTCGTTTCCAGCGGATTGTTTAGCAATGGTCGAGCGAACGAACCACCCGCTTCTTGCTGTGGAAACGCGGCGGCTGGAAGTAGCCGAAGCCAGTTTGCTACACTCTTCGTTTCCCGCCCACGGCTTGCTCGAAAATTTCAGAGAAAATAGCGGTATGACAGACGCGTTTGACTACATCATCATCGGCGCCGGATCGGCGGGGTCGGTTCTCGCCAATCGCCTTTCGGCCGGCGACGCGACCGTCTGCCTGCTCGAGGCCGGTCCGCCCGACCGCAACCCGTGGATCCATATCCCGGCCGGCTTCATGAAGACGCTGACCAACCCGAAGGTAAACTGGCTCTACGATTCCGAGCCCAGCGAAGGCACCGCCGGACGCCGCGTCTACGCGCCGCGCGGCAAAACGCTCGGCGGCTCCAGCTCGATCAACGGCCATGTCTATAATCGCGGCCAGCGGATGGATTTCGACAGTTGGGCGCAGCAGGGCAATCGCGGTTGGGGCTATGCCGACATTTTACCCTATTTCAAGCGCAGCGAGCGCCGCATCGGTCCGGCCGACGAGGGTTTCCACGGCCGTGACGGCGAGCTGACGGTCACCGACATCGACCGGCGCGACCCGATCTGCGACGCCTTTATAGATGGCGCCGTTGGCATGGGTATCCCGCGCAACCATGACTATAACGGCGCGGCGCAGGCCGGTGTCGGCTATTTTCAGCGCGCGATCGATGGCGGACGCCGGGTCAGCACGGCGCGCGCCTTCCTGCACCCGATCAAGCATCGGCCTAACCTCGACATCCGCACCGACGCCCACGCCCAACGCATCCTGTTCGACGGCAAGCGCGCGGTCGGCGTGCGCTTCCGCCAGGGCGGCCGCGAGATTGAGGTCCGCGCGCGGCGCGAGGTCGTGCTGTCGAGCGGGTCGATCGGCTCGCCGCAGCTCTTACAGATTTCCGGCGTCGGACCGGCCGCGCACTTGAACGAGATCGGCGTGCCGGTGGTGCACGATCTGCCGGGCGTTGGTGAAAACCTATCCGACCATTACGGCGTGCGCATGTCCGCCCAGGTTAAGAACGGCCGCACCCTGAACGAGCGCTCGCGCGGCCTCTCCCTGGTCGGCGAGGTCGCCAACTACGCCCTGCGCCGTAAAGGCCTGCTTGCCATGACGCCGAGCCAAGTCTTCGTGTTCTGGAAATCCAATACGACGTTGGACTTCCCCGATCTGCAACTTATTTTCACGCCGGCCAGCTACAAGGACGGCAAGATCGCCCAGCTCGACGATTATCCGGGCATGACCGCGGCGATCTTCGCCATGCGCCCGCTCAGTCGCGGCTTTGTGCGCGCCCGCACCGCCGAGGCCGGCGACAAGCCGGAAATCCAGCCCAACTATCTGGCGCACGAATACGACCGGCAGATCACGGTCGCCGGCCTTCGCCTGCAACGGCAGCTTCTCCACACGCCTGAGCTCGCGCAGTTTTTCGATCGCGAGGCGGTCCCCGGCGACAGCGTGCAAAGCGACGACGAACTCCTCGACTTCGCACGGCGCTACGGCACCACCGTTTTCCATCTCATGGGCACCTGCCGCATGGGCCCCGCGGCCGAGCACAACAACGTCGTCAGCGACGAGCTGAAGGTGCACGGCATGGAGGGACTGCGCGTGGTTGACGCCTCGGTGATGCCGGCAATGCCCTCGGCCAACACCAACGCGTCGACGATCATGATCGCCGAAAAAGCGTCCGACATGATTTTGGACCAACCGCCCCTACCGGCGGCAACGCTTTAAGGGTTGCGTTTAGCCGGTGTCGCAGACGACAGGTGCTAGCGGGCGTTCAGCCTACCAGGTCAGCCACAGCTCCGCCGGACCCCTGAAGGTAGAATTCGCCTGAAAGTCGAAGGCTTGCTCTTCGACGAGGGTCAGGGTCGGCAGGCGTTCGGCGAGTGTCTCGAGCATTCCCCCGCCCCGTCGAGGCGGCGCGCGGGTCGATTTGTCTGCTATTGGGTGACCGATTTCAGATAGGCGATCACGTTATCTCGGTCGTCTTTATTGGCAAATCCAACGAACGGCATATTAGTAAAGGGCACCATTTTTTCAGGGCCCTCAAGCCATTGGTCGAGGGTTTCTTCGCTCCAGACGATACCCGAGGCCTTGATCTCCGGCGAGTAACGGCTTTCGTATCTAGCGACCCGTTGTCCGGCTGTGGTGGCGAACAGGCCGAATAGATTGGGGCCGATTTTGTCAGCGCCCCCCTCTTCGACCGTGTGGCACTGCCAGCAATGTGTCAGAAAAACATCCTTGCCGGTGGCCACGTCGCCGTCGGCGTAGCCCGCCGTGGCGCCGGCCGTGAGCGCAAGCGCCAGGGCCAGCACTTGGGCGAGGGTTGAAAATATAGGGTTCACCTGTTTCTCCTCTGTCCGGTCTTGTTCCTGATGGCTGTCGCGGCTTCTAAATTTTCGCTACTCTCGAAGGTGACTTACGCTAGTCGAATTCGTTGGTCTTCCAATCTACGGAAACATGGAGAATGGCAAATGATCAATCATCATGGCGGAATTGGCCTGGTAATCGGATTTGCGTTCATCGCTAGCGGTATTCTCAAAGCCGATATCGCTTACGCTGAGCAAGAGAGAATAACAGATTTGGCAACATTGGAGCGGGTCGTTGTTGGGCGCCAACTTGAGACGCGGAGCGGCAAAGTGCGCATTTTGGTCGAACCGCATGGCAAACTGGTCGGATTTTTGGACAACAAGAAAATCACCGGCAAATGGGAGTTCCGGGACCAACAATTTTGCCGCTCTTTTCGCGTCGGCACGGGGCGTGGCGAAATGGAATGCCAGATCATGAGTTACGATGAAAACGGCGTAACGGTTATTCGGGCAAGTGGACAAGGAACGCGCGTAAAATACCGTTTCGCCGATTAGCGTTCATGCCAGTGTGAAATAATGGTCAAGGTTTGCTCTGGAGCATAAGCGGCCGTCACGACGTGGGGCGGTTCACGGCGGGTTCGCAAGGCCGAAGGGTTTGAAGTCCCGTGTGTGTTTTTATAAGTGATGGAAATTATTGTCGATTTCCGACGCTGCGGCGTTTTGTGTAGGAAAATGTGTAAGTTTTGTTCCTTGCGGAGCCATAAATTCATTCCGAAGCGCTACAATATAAAAAATGTTGAATGTACTGCTTTGCCGTAATTCTTCAGTTGGTAAAATTTGTCGATATGTTTGCCTTACACTATATTGGCCTGAACTTAATTGGAGGGATTATGCGTCTTAAAATATCAGTAATTCTGGCCGCAATGCTGGGTTTTTCGGTGGTTTCTACCAGTATGAGCTTTGCTGCCGATGGGGACAAAATTAACATTCAAGAGCATTTTGGATCTGTGGAGCGCGCATTTACGTTCTCTCCGCCCAACAACAATATTGTGAATCTGACTTACAAACCAGACAACACAATTTCTCTCGAAGTTTGGTCGAGTGATCAAGCCCGTCTTTTGTTTAGCGATACAGGTGTCTGGCGTGTAAAGGAGGTCACCAATATTTGTGCCACGTATAAGGTTCGGCGACAGGGAGAGGAGGGCTGTGGCTCTTTCGAAATGGGGGCCAGCGCTGGATCGCTACAATTTTACAATGCCAACGGCAATAAAGGCCCACTTATGAGGCCGCGCTGAGTACTAGTCGAAATCAGATTAACGCACAAAAAGCTCCTTGTTTTGGCTGGGGTTATATCCGGCCGATGTTTGCCGCGGGCCAAAACCCGTCGTCATCACCTATCGCGGTTCACGGCGGGGTTGTACACAAAAGCGGTCAAATCGAGACCTGGTCGATGACGACCTTATTTTAAAGAAAAGGCCCGCTGAAATAGCGGGCCTTTCACCGAGAGTTATCGCCGGAACTACTTCATCGTGTTCTTTGTGGCGACAGTTTGCATAACAATCTTATTGTCGCGGATGACATATGTATCGGTGCCCATCTCGTAGACCGCCTTACCTGTCTCAGCCTTCCAGACAATGAAGGCGATCTCGCCACTCACATCTGAGTTCAGCATCTCGAAGGTAACGCCTGGCTGACCAAACTCAGTCACCAAACCTTCAAACATGCCTCGGATATCGGCATGACCAGACACCATCCCGCCCGGAAACATGATCACGGCATCCGATGCGTAATTAGCAAGGATCGCATCAACGTTGCCAGAACCGAAAGCGGTCAGATGGCTATCAAGGACAGCTTTGGTCTTGTCCGCCATGCCGCCAGCGTAAACTTGGCTAGAGCCAACGACAGCAAGTGACACCATCAGCATGGCAGCCGACAAATAACTTAAAAACCGTAATTTCATTATACTCCCCCGTAGGTTTTGTTGGCCCAACAACAGGCTTATAGGAACCTATGGCAGTGAGAAATCGGCGTCAATTATTCTCCTGCCTGATGTTTCCTACGGGTCATAAGCGGCCGTCACGACGCATGGCGGTTCACGGCAGGTTTGCAACAGAATCCACCCAACAACGGTCGTGCCTCGCCCCCTCGGTCAGGGCGATTTTTAGCCAATTCCGGACATCGCCACTGACTAACCCGTGGGCGAAGCTAAAATACAGGTACGGCGCTCGGTTTTAGTGAATCGAAGAATAGTGCCAGACCAAGCATCATAATGATGCCGCCCCCCGCCAAGGCGACGACATGCCCAGCCGCTTGCACAGTTGTGCCTTCTGAACGAACAACCATGGTCGCGAATTTGCGCAAAAACACTGACGATAACGCCAGCGCCGATACCGTCAGCGCGGTCCCTATCGCCATGGCAAACACGGCGCCGATACCGGCGGCGCGCAAATCCATCGCCTCGGCGATGAGCAGAACCAGAACGCCTCCACTACAGGGCCGGATACCGATCGACAGCACGATCGGCAACGCCTCGCGCCAGGTTTTGATCGCGCCGATTTGCTGCGCGCTGGGGCCATGGGCGACACAACAGTTGGGATCATTGGGGTCATGCGCGTGGCCGATGTGATCATTGTGGAGGTTGCCCGCGATAGCCGATTGGCCATGCGCTAGAAATGAGCGGCGGATTGCGGCAATCGCGCGCCACACAAGCCAACCGCCGAGTAATGCGACCAACGCGAAGCTGGTTGTTTCCAGCGGCCCCACGGCATTGCGCGTTTCGCGCAGCGCCAGACCGAACAGATGAACCAGCGCCATCACCAAGACGACTGCCGTGACGCCTTGCACCAAAGACGACACCCAGGCGAGAGCGAGACCGCGCTTCAAATTGCTTGGATGCGTTAACAGGTAGGTTGAGATCACCACTTTGCCGTGGCCCGGGCCTGCTGCGTGGAATACACCATACAAAAAGCTTACAACGACAAGACCCCAGGCGGCGGCCAGAGAGTCTTCGTCACGCAAGGATCTAACAGCACCGGCAAGCTCGTTAGTAAAAGCACGCTGCTGGGTACGGACATATTGCATCAGGTCGCCCCAAATCGAGTAGAACGACTGCAAAAGACCGCCGCCACCTCCCGGTGCGGACGTTTGTTGGGCCATGGCCGGCGCCAACTCGGCGAAGGCGAGCAAGCTCGATAGGAAAACAGACACGCCCAGCACAACTCGAAGGTTTGTGGTCACGGGGATGCCTGCCAGCATAATCATTCGCAAGTCAGCGCGACATGTTCGGTAAACTGGATCCCCAGTCCGTCGCCTGCGGTCTCTGTCCTGTCCAGCGAGTTGGCGAATGTGACGACTTCCGGATTGGGATTGGGCTCCTTGATAGCGTAGCCGCATTCCGGTCGCGCATCCCCGTCGAGAACGACCGGCGTCTGCTCCATATGAAGAAATGAGATGAAATAAGTTGGGTCGTAGACGGCGTAGGTGAATGACTGGAGAAGCGGGTCAACGGGCTCGTTCAGGGGAACTATGAAATCCAGCGAAACCCGGTTGCCTTCGACTTTGCTCTCATACTGCGTGATCTCGCGATAATTTACCTTATGGCCGGCGACTTCGATGAACGTGAAATAGGAGAACTCTTTCAAGTTCTCGATATTTTGCCGCGCCAGGGCCTTCAGCCGGTCGTCGGAAATTTCCCCGTCGGGACCTTTCAGCTCTTCGAGCAGCAACAAGCTGTAGAGTTCGTCGAACCGCCAATGAACTTGCAGCGCTTCAACCTTGCCCGAGGCGTCGAACAGAATGCCCGTGCGCATGTCTATCCATAGGTGCGGGTGAGCAACGGCCGGCGCGCTGACTTGAAGCCATGCGACGAAAGCAACAGCGAATAGAGTCAAGGTTCTCATGGCGTCACTCTCAGCCAGCCAAAAATCTACTGTTCATAGTGTTTGCGAATGCTGATTAGTCAAACGTCGTTACAATGTCAAAACAGTCTTTCCAAGCCGTTTAGCATCAAATGATTAGCAATACTGTTCAATTCTTCCGTCCTGAGTATTGGGTGAGCAGAATCGCCGTAGCGTGTTCGATGCTGGACCCAACGCCTTGGATGGACTGAGAATAAGATCTTTATCGCCGGAGCGGCCGCCCGGGGCACGGCGGCTTAAAGAAGTACGCGACTTGCTCCTTGATGCGAATATTCGCTGCGTATTCTCGGAACCACAGTTCCCCGCGGCAATCGTCGCGACTGTGGTGGAAGGCACGAAAGTACGACGCTCGCAGCTCGATCCTGTCGGGGTTGGCATCCCGCCTGGCCCCGAGCTTTACTTTACGTTGATGGGAAATCTCGGCCGTGATCTGGGTGACTTTCTGAAGGATTAGATCTTGCCTGGAATTCAAGCGATGGCGGCAAACGTGAAGTTTTTCAAACTGATTACCCCTGGCGCAGGTCATCACGTCTTTTTTGGGTCACAATCCCTGTGAACGAGCGACTGCACTTACGACCGGATTAGCTCACACCTCGATTCCGGTCGCAAAGGGCCCGAAAGCCACCATCTAACGCCTCTTCCGGGGTCGAGGGATTCTCGGCCGTCAGACACCCTGAACCATCGAATTATCGATCGTTAGGTCGTTCCGTGATGCTGATTTCCAACCGGCAGGTAAAATCTATATATGAACTCTGAATAATAGGTATTTACAGAAGTTAAGTTATAATATTTAATATCAATAAGAAAATACCTTAGGTTCGGTTTGTCATGACGGAAGCCGCTTTACGAACGGAAAGTCGGGTGGATCAGATCGCCTGGCGGCTGCTGCGTGAATTGCAGTCCGATGCGCGGCTGTCGTTCAGCGCGCTGGCGCGTCGCGTCGGCATGTCGACCCCGGCGGTGGCCGAGCGGGTGCGGCGTCTCGAGGAAGCCGGGGCGATCACCGGCTATCATGCGACCGTCGACCGGGCCTGGTTGGGGCGGCCGCTCGGCGCGTATCTGCGTCTGACCACGCCGGCCACCAGCTATCAACGGGTGATCGCCCTGTGCGCGTCGCTGGATGCGGTGATCGAATGCCATCACATCACCGGCGAGGATTGCTTTCTCATTCGCTTGGCGGTGACGTCGGTGGCCGAGCTGGAGGATGTGATCGCCCGCTTCCGCCGGTTCGGCACCGCCCACACTTCGGTGGTGCTGTCGTCGCCGGTGACCGACAAGCCAGCGGCCGCGCCCTAGCAATGTGGCCGTTGCGAAAGGAAGACGCCGAGGATGGCCTCGCCCTTCGAGACGCCCTTTCGCCTCATCCTTAGAGTCTGACCGGAAATGAAGTGAGCGATATCAGTGGTTTATCAATCTGACCCTCGAGCGTCATCACCCCCACCCCAACCCTCCCCCCTCAAGGGGGAGGGGGTAATAGCCAGCGGGTCGCTAATAATTTCCCTCCCCCCAGCGAGGGGGAGGGTTAGGGAGGGGGGTGGCGTTAGCCATTGCGTTTGGTTTTCTCCCACGGGGCGGGGAACAAGGTCTTAGAAACAAACAATTCATTTCCGGCCAGGCTCTCAGGGTGAGGCTTTTGAAATATTTCACAGAATTCCTCATCCTGAGGGCTCGCGCAGCGAGTGTCTCGAAGGACGAGGAATTTCGCCTCCGCCCACCGGCGATTGCCCCATAGCGAACGAGAAGCCAAAACGGTATGGATAGGCCATGAAACTGGCTGAACAGGTTCGCGCCGGCGACCGCCGGGCCTTGGCGCGGGCGATCACGCTCATCGAATCCACCCGCGACGATCACCGCCGCGAGGCCGACGCGCTGCTGGAAGCGCTACTGACCGATACCGGCGGTTCGATCCGCCTGGGCATTTCCGGCGTTCCCGGGGTCGGCAAGTCCACCTTCATCGAGGCCTTCGGCCAGCATCTCATCGCCGCCGGCCACCGGGTCGCCGTGCTTGCCGTCGATCCGTCGTCACAGATCAGCGGCGGCTCGATCCTCGGCGACAAGACCCGCATGGAGCAACTCAGCCAGTCGCCCCAGGCCTTCATCCGCCCGACCCCGACCGCCGGCACCCAGGGCGGCGTGGCGCGGCGCACCCGCGAGGCGGTCCTGGCCTGCGAAGCGGCCGGCTTCGACGTGGTGCTGGTCGAGACCGTTGGTGTCGGCCAGTCGGAGACCGCGGTCGCCGATATGGTGGATATGTTTCTGCTGCTGCTGCTGCCGGGCAGCGGCGACGAGTTGCAGGGCCTGAAGCGGGGCATCGTCGAACTGGCCGATCTGGTGATCGTCAACAAGGCGGATCAGGATCTGGTCGAAGCGGCCGGCCGGGTCGCCGGGGAATATGCCAACGCGCTCCACCTGCTGCGCCCGGCCACGCCCCATTGGACCGCGCGGGTGGTCACCTGTTCGGCCCTGGAGGGCACGGGCATCGGCGATATTTGGCGGATCGTCGAAGAATACCGCACCGCCATGGACGCCGAAGGTGCTCTGGAAGACCGCCGCGCGCGCCAGGCCCGTAGCTGGATGTGGCGCGAGGTCGACGACAATCTGGTGGCGAGTTTCCGGGCCCATCCGGCGGTGGCGGCGCGGATTTCCGAGATCGAAGCCCAGGTCGAGGCGGGGACGCTGACCCCGGCTGCCGCGGCCCAGGCGCTGCTCACCGCCTTTCGCGCGGCAAGCTAGGCCGATCAAGGGCTTACGGGCGCGCGTTCAGGGCTTGACCGGCTAATCTGGGTCGGCTAAGACCGCCGCTCATTCGGCCGGTCGAACCGGCCCGATCCGATATTTGGAGAAGTTTCATGGCCCGTCGATGCGGTGTGACCGGCAAGGGTGTCCTGACCGGCAACAATGTAAGCCACGCGCACAATAAGTCGCGCCGCCGGTTTTTGCCCAACCTGCAGGCGATGTCGCTGTACAGCGAGGCGCTCAATAAATCGATCCGCATGCGCATTACCACCGCCGCGGCTCGGACCATCGAGCATAAGGGTGGCCTGGACGCCTATCTGCAAAACACCGCGGCGGCCGATCTGCCGCCCGAGTTGCGCAGTATGAAGAAGCAGTTGAGCAAAGTTAGCGCCGAGGCCTAACCGCCGCCGGCGATCCAAAACCCGTTTCGGCCCCGTGCCGCAAAGCCCGCTCCGCGCGGGCTTTTTTACGGCCCCTGTCTATATATCGGCGCGGTATATGTTTCTCGATCTATATCATCGCGGTATATGGTTTCGCCCGCATCAGCTCTAACGCGAGAGTAACCCCGTGATGGCCGATTATCCCGGCTTTGCCTTCACCGTCGAACACCAGACCACGGCCGATCCGGCCTGGCCCGACGCCGCGCGCGTCGGCCGCTTGGCGACCCCTCATGGCGAAATCGAGACACCGGCCTTCGTGTTCTGCGCCACCCGCGGCGCCATTCGCGGGGTGACGCCGGAGCAGATGCGCGCCGAGCAGACCCAAATCATTCTCGGCAATACATATCACCTAATGCTGCAACCCGGCGGCGAGGCGGTTGCCCGCTTGGGTGGCCTGCACAAGATGATGGGCTGGGACGGGCCGATGCTGACCGATTCCGGCGGCTTTCAGATTTTTTCCCTGGGCGGCGGTTCGGCCTCGGCGGAGATCAAGGGCAACCGAAAATCCGAGCGGCCCAAGATGTTGCTGAATATCGAAGAGGAGGGCGCGGTCTTCCGGTCCTATATCGACGGCAGCACCCACAAATTGTCGCCGGAAGATTCGATCCGGGTGCAGCGCCAACTGGGCGCCGATATCATTTTGGTGCTCGACGAATGCTCGCCTTACGAGGTGGGCCGCGACTATACCGCCAATTCCATGGCGCTGACCCATCGCTGGGCCGAACGCAGCGTCGCCGAATTTGGCCGGGCGTCAGAAGGTTCGGCCGGGCCCCAGGCGCTATACGGTATCGTGCAGGGCGGCGTGTATGAGGATTTGCGCCGCGAGAGCGCCGAGTTCACTGCCGCGCAACCCTATTTCGGCTATGCGATTGGCGGCTGCCTGGGCAGCGATAGCTTCGAGTTGGAGGGCGTCGTCGGCATGGCCATGGCGCCGCTGAACACCGCGACGCCGACGCCGCGGCCGATACATTTGCTGGGTATCGGCGGGGTCGGCGATATTTGGGACGGCGCGGCCAAGGGCATCGATACTTTCGACTGTGTGAACCCGACGCGCCTGGCGCGCCACGGTGGCGCCTATCTGCGCCCGGCCTTTGCCGACAATCCGGACGAGCGCGATCACGTGCACCTCAAGAACGCGCGCTTCCGCGACGACGACGCACCGCTCGATCCCGAATGCGATTGTTACACCTGCCGGACCTTCAGCCGGTCCTACCTGCATCACCTCATCAAGGCCGGCGAAATCACCGCCACCCAGTATCTGGCGATCCACAATGTGGCCTTCATGAACCGCTTGATGGGCGAAGTCCGCGCCGCCATCCGCGCCGATAATTACGCCGCCGCCAAGGCAAGCTGGTTCGCGCGTTGATCTAAGCCTTCTCTCAGTGAGGAGGGCGCAGCGCCAGGTGCCGTTGCCAATAGCGCGGACAACGTAACTAGTATTGTCCTTCGAGCGGCAGGTCGAAGACGAACTGGCCGTACATCGACATGACTGCATCGAAGTTGAGGCTGATATGGTGATTGATCGCGGCAACATCGCGCCAGGCCCGTTGCAGCGGATGGCCGATTTGCAGGTAGCGGCCGCCGGCAGCGTCGAAGATCAGATCGACGGCCGACTTTGCTTCGCTGGCGACGAACGACTGGGCGCGGCGATTGGCGAGCCGGGTCTCCATACTTGATGCGCCGTCCCGCCGGACTTCGGCTTCCATGGTCTCGACCGCATTATGCGCCACCAGCCGGCAGGCGTGAATCCGGGCCGCGGCCTCACCGACGCGCTTCTGGATGGTCTGGAACTCGGCGACCTTCTTTCCACCAAGCACGACCGCACCGTGGGTGTCACGCATCCTGTTGTCTTCGATGAACCGGTCGAGCGAACCGGCGGCCGCGCCGAGCGCGGGCATGGCCAGGGCAAACGGCACCCCGGTCAACAGCGATATGCGGTAGAGCGGGTTCTGGTTGGCCTCGGCGCCCGGCGCTGTGCTGCCAACCGCATCGGAGAAACGCAGCGCCCGGTGGTCGGGGACGAATACGTCGTCGACGATGACGTCAAAACTGCCGGTGCCGGCAAGGCCCACCGGGCGCCAGCTTTCCCAGTCGATCGTGTAATCCGCCTTGGGCACCAGTGTGAAGGCCGGCACCGGCTTGCCCTCGGGCCCGATCGGCAGCATCGCGCCGCAGAGGTTCCAGGCGGCGCCGGGCGATCCGCTGGAAAAGGGAAACCGCCCCGACAGCCGGTAGCCGCCATCGACCACCCTCGCCTTGCCGATCGGTGCGTAGGAACCTGAAATAAACGCGCCCGGGTCTTCGCCCCACAATTCGTCTTGCGCCTGCTTCGGGAACAATGCGCCGAGCCAGGTGTGCACCATGTACAGGCCGCACACCCAGGCCGACGACGCACAGACATGGCCGATCGCAACGCTGGTCTCGAGCGTCGCCGAGAAGCCCATCTCATATCCGCCGTAAGCCCCCGGCAGCAGGGTTTTGTGGAGGCCGGTGTCGCGGAATTCCTCGACGGTCTCGTCTGGCACGCGGAATTCGGCTTCGCAACGCGCCGCGCGATCGGCAATCAGGTCGACCAACCCATGGCCACGTGCGACGAGGTCATCGTAGGCCGGCGCCTCAACCGTGCCCACCGGGGTGGTTGCCATGGTCATAGTTCACCTCCTTTCGCTGCGGTTTTATTACACGTGGAGAAACGTCGCTAATTTGAGCGTGCCCCGGAATCGAATACCGCGCAACCTACTTGCGGCGACCGGCGCTCAGGTCTGATCAATGGAGGTTCAGCGATGGCAGAGTCACGGCGAAAAGCCTCCGCCCGCGGGTGCCGAATGTCGGAAGTTAGTAAAACAACGGTCGTGATCGGCGGTGTCGGTTAGCGGCGGAATATAGCCATAAACCGATATTCAGAAATGGCATAGAAATACCCACTAACGTATAAATTTCTTAAGCTAATCGGATTATAAAGATATTTGGCGCAGTGTCGTCGGGCTCCGATTATTTGAAACCAAGTAGAAAAACAGAATTGCGTACTGACTCCGTTCTAATATGGACGCCCAATCGCGGGGTATAATCGCCAATGAACAAATATGTCAGCTATAGGTTAAGCCGTCAGCTTGGGGCGTTTTTGATATGTGCCTACACTCTCATGGCTGTATTCGGAACGCGGCCGGACGGCTTGGAAACCTTTCCATTTTTTAACTGGAGCCTGTTCTCCACCAGTTCTGGCGTCAGATCTGACGTTGTCGTTCGCGTGCACAGCATCGATGGCCGAGAGCTTTCATCTCCCCGTCTGTATTACGATATGAAGGAAACGTTCATGCACGCGCGGAGGCAAGATCCGAATCTGTTCAAAATAGCCGATAGGCTCATGATAGCCATACGCGAGAACGATAGTGCCGTGGTTAGCAATTTACGCGGCTTGATTGAGCGACGCTATATGGCAGAGGCGAGTACTGCAAAATACGATTTGTCGGTATTGATTTACAATCCCGTCGACCGACTGCAGACGGGTGCGGTCAAGCGCATCATGGTTTTGGCGACGTACGAGAAAGCAGCCGATGGATAAAATGATCACCTCGGCCGCGCGCCGTGCGCGGCGGATATTTTCGAGCAATCAACCGCTGACAGACCCGGTTTTTGGTCGTGTCGGCGAGCAGTTTAATCGCGCACAGTACTTCGTTCGGATTTATTACATAGTCTCCGCCTTCATAAGCTATTCGTTGATGAACGGGCTTCATGCGCGCGTCTTACGGTCGGGAGAATGGGATTACCTTTGGCCGCTCGCTTGGCTAGCGCAGATTAACGACAACAGTATTATCGAATGGCTGCCAGTAGCGGCACTGTTCGCGAGCCTGTTTGCGTTCCAGTTTCCGGCATTTCGTGTGTTCCGTGTCGTGTTTGCCATACTCTGCTTGTTCACCGCTGCGGCATTTAATTCACAAGGCAGCATAAGCCATGGCTTGCATGTTTGGTTTTGGATTGGGTTTGGCCTCGTTTTCTTGCCCAACGCTCCAGCGAACCATGCCGTGCCTCGAACAGTTAAAATGACCTATCTCTCGGTCATCGTTGCCGTTCAAGCGCTCATACTATTTTTCTACACCCTCGCAGGTTTCTGGAAGATCCTCGCAGGTTTGACGTCGTTACTCCGCGGCGTCGAAGGTAATTTCTCGCCCCGGGGG
The DNA here is from genome assembly GCA_011087645.1 of Alphaproteobacteria bacterium. Taxonomy (GTDB): domain Bacteria; phylum Pseudomonadota; class Alphaproteobacteria; order UBA6615; family UBA6615; genus JABDJY01. The sequence continues at coordinate 322,983 of JAALLF010000001.1, read as the reverse complement.
TTGTCGTTGCAGCTTGCCGACAGAATGTTGCAGACCGGCACATCGCCGTTGCTTGCCGATGTCGTAATTGCAAATTTTTGGTTGTCTTGGCCAATGTTCTTGGCCCTGATTTATATCCAACTAGTCGCCGTAATCATCGTTCTTCGCCCGCGCCTACATGTCCTCTGGGGTTATCTGTTGATGATGTTCCACCTTGGGACTTGGCTCTTGATGGAGATAGCGTTCCAACACCATATACTGTTTTTAGGATTGCTGTTCGTGATGTCGCCATTCCGACCGCGCAGCTGGACCGTGCGGGATGCAATTTCCGACTTGCCGGTGTTTGGTCGGCTGCTTGCTTTAGGCTGGCGAACCCACCCCGACAAACGAGTAGGACCGGTTCCCGCCGAATGACCAAGAAGCCACTGAGGGTCGCGCCATCTGGCTGCTGTCTACCCTGTCAAGCGGCTACGGTGTTTGGAACCGACTTCTAGCAAACATGTTCACCCCTCGGGCGCGCGCAACATTGTGCTACCCGCTTCCGCGATTTGGCCGGTGATTTGAGATCCGGCGGTAACGTTCTTTGGCGCAATTGAGCGTGCGGAGAATTCCTTAAGCGACGCGGCGTTTGCGGCCGTGGGGTTGGCCGTCTTCTTCCTCGAACAGTTCGGCCAATTGGTCCATCACCGTGCCGCCTAGTTGTTCGGCGTCGACGATGGTGACGGCGCGGCGGTAGTAGCGGGTGACGTCATGGCCGATGCCGATCGCCAGTAGCTCGACCGGCGAGTAAGTCTCGATATATTCGATCACTTGACGCAGGTGGCGTTCGAGATAGTTGCCGGCGTTGACCGACAGGGTGGAATCGTCGACCGGTGCGCCGTCGGAGATGATCACCAAGATGCGCCGCTGTTCGGAGCGCGCCAGCAGGCGTTCATGGGCCCAAATCAAGGCCTCGCCGTCGATATTTTCCTTGAGTAACCCTTCGCGTAGCATCAGGCCGAGATTCTTGCGCGCGCGCCGCCATGGGGCGTCGGCGGATTTATAGACGATGTGGCGCAGATCGTTAAGCCGGCCGGGCCCGCTGGGCTTGCCGGCGGCGAGCCATTTTTCGCGCGACTGGCCACCCTTCCAGGCGCGGGTGGTGAAACCCAGGATCTCGACCTTAACGCCGCAGCGCTCCAGCGTGCGGGCGAGAATATCGGCGCTCATGGCGGCGACCGAAATTGGCCGGCCGCGCATCGACCCGGAATTATCGATCAGCAGGGACACCACCGTGTCGCGGAAGTTGGTGTCCTTTTCCTGCTTGAAGCTGAGCGGATGGGTCGGGTTGGTAACCACCCGCGACAGCCGGCCTGTATCGAGCAGGCCCTCTTCAAGATCGAAGTCCCACGAGCGGGTCTGCTTGGCCATCAAGCGCCGCTGCAGGCGGTTGGCCAGGCGTGAAATAACACTTTGCAAATGCCCGATCTGTTGATCGAGCTGCTGGCGCAGGCGTCCAAGCTCGTCGTGATCGCATAGCTCGTCGGCCTCGACCACCTCGTCGAATTCGGTGACAAATGCCGAATAGACAAATTGGTTGGCTTGATTGTGCGTATTATCGGGCGGCCGCCAGGGACGCCCCGGCGCATCCGGGTCTTCGTCACCGGCACCGGGTTGCAGTTCGCCGTCGCCGTCTTCGGTGGGCGCATCGGCGTCTTCGAACTGCTCGTCGCCATCCTGCTGTTCACCGTCGCCGTCGGTCGCTGCCGCTTCGCCCTCTGTATCGCCTTCGCCGCTTTGTTCGCCGTCGGCCGAATCCTGGTTCTCGCCATCCGCCTCGTCGGTTTCCGGCGACGCATTCATTTCGTCGTCCGCGAACCCAAGGTCGGAAATCATCTTTCGCACGACCTCTTGAAAATGCGCTTGGTCGTGAATGTTCTTTTCCAATTCGCTGAGCACCGGTCCGACCTTAGATTCGATGAACGGCCGCCACATATCGACCATTTGGCGGGCAGAAGGTGGCGGTTGGCGTCCGGTGATCGCTTCGCGGGCCAGCAAGCCAACAGCTTCGGCGATCGGCACCTGATCGCGCTCGGTCACCCGGGCAAAGCCTTTGGTGCGGCAGTGGTCTTCCAGCGCGGCGTCGAGATTGTTGGCCACGCCGGCCATGTGCTCGGCGCCGATCGATTCCACGCGGACCTGCTCGACGGCGTTGTACAGCGCTTGGGCGTCGGCGGTCGCCGGCATGCGCTCGGTGTGCAGCGCCGGATCGTGGTAGCGCTGGCGCAAGGCCAACGAATCCGATTCGCCCCGTACGACGCAGACTTCCTCATACGGCAGGTCGCGGCTGGGGAGTGGGAGGCGGGCCTCGTCGCCATGCAAGCTGGCGGGGTCGGGCGTGAAGGTTACCGATAGCTCAGCATTGCGGGCGATCGCGCGCATCGCCGCCGCGGTGACGCGCCGGAACTCCTCGATCGGTCCGTCGTTGCTGCCTTTCGCCATGGTCTGGGGCCGTCCGCCGTGCGCTTACTGTTCGCTGGGTTGGGCCACGGCGCTGTCGGCGAGCTCGGTGCCGAAGCAACGCTGATAATATTCGGCCACGGTGGTGCGTTCGACCTCGTCGCATTTGTTCAAGAATGTGACGCGGAAACCCAAGGCAACGGAGTCGAAGATGCGCGCATTATCGGCCCATGTGATCACCGTACGCGGTGACATCACCGTCGAGATATCGCCGCCGACAAAGCCGGCGCGTGTTAGCTCGGCGGTTGCGACCATGGCGGCAACGGTCTTACGGCCTTCCTCATTGTCGTAGTCCGGGCTTTTGGCAACAACGATATCGACCTCTTGCTCGTGAGGCAGATAGTTCAGCGTGGTGACAATATTCCAGCGATCCATCTGCGCCTGGTTGATCTGCTGCGTGCCGTGGTAGAGGCCCGTGGTATCGCCGAGGCCGACCGTATTCGCGGTGGCGAACAGCCGGAAACTCTTATGGGGCCGGATTACCTTGTTCTGATCGAGCAGGGTGAGCTTACTGTCGGCTTCGAGAACGCGCTGGATCACGAACATCACGTCCGGACGGCCGGCGTCGTACTCGTCGAAAACCAATGCGCAAGGATGTTGCAGGGTCCAAGGTAGCAGGCCTTCGCGAAATTCGGTGACCTGTTGGCCGTCGCGCAGCACGATGGCGTCCTTACCGATCAAGTCGATACGGCTGATATGGCTGTCGAGATTGATGCGGATACACGGCCAGTTGAGCCGGGCGGCAACCTGTTCGATATGGGTCGACTTACCCGTGCCGTGATAGCCCTGGATCAAAACGCGACGGTTGTGGGCAAATCCGGCGAGGATCGCCAGGGTCGTGTCGTGATCGAAACGATAGGCTTCATCCAGCTCGGGCACATGGATTGTGTGCTCGGAAAAAGCCGGGATCTCCATATCGGTATCGACCCCGAAGAGCTGGCGTGCCGATACCGTCATGTCGGGCATCGCGTTCGCCGGCATATCGCCTTCGGTCAATGTCTCATTCACTACCGTTGGTTCTGTGGAATCCATCGAAACTTCCAGTATTGCTATTAGGGATAAATCTGAGTTGCGCTTAGTCGTTCGGTGCGCTGGTCAGCGTTTCATACGCTCTGTTGATTGCTTTCAGGCGTTCCTCGGCGTCTTTACTGCCACCGTTGGCATCAGGATGGTGGCGCTTAACGAGCTCTTTATACCTACTTTTTATCTCCTGGCGAGTCACCGGCGGTGATAAATTTAAGATCGCCAGCGCTGCTAGTTCGGGCGCCGTTGCCGAAAACCGCTCGTGCCTTTTTTGTTGGGTCTCCTCCTCATCGTCAAACAGACCGAAACCGTCGTTTAGGGTCTCGCCAAATGTCTGCTCGCCGCTGAACGGGCGCGTTGGCCGGTGCCAATAGGTGTCGGCGCGCCGCTCACCCTCCACCTCTTCCTCACTCATGCCGGCGTAGTAATTCCAGGCCGAGTTGTAGGCGCGGACATGTTCCAGGCAGAACCAGTAATAGTCGCGCAGGTGATTGCGTGATTTTGGCGCCCGATGCTCGCCGGGCAACTCGCAATCGGGCGAATCGCAACGCCGCGGCGCCGGATCATTGTCCGACTGAGATGCGGGTTCGCCGTTCGAAACGGCGCCATTGAATCCTTCGCGCATCTCCGCAATATGGCGGGATTGCGGAATGCCCGCAAGTTGTCCAATCTGAAACTGGCTGCGTATTAACCATGTGCCAGCCTGTATCACCATTTCGACCTCAAGCCCCGTGCCCAGGAGGCTAAAATGAAGCGCCTTGAGAGAATTCGTCTCGCCCTCGACGAGGCCTTAAGTCCGGTGGAACTTGAAGTCATCGATGAGTCGCACCTCCATGCGGGCCATAGCGGCGCGCGCGAGGGCGGTGAAACGCACTACCGGGTTGTGGTCATTTCGGCGGCATTCGTTGAAAAAAGCCGCGTCGCCCGCGAAAGGTTGGTCCACGCATTGCTGGCTGAGGAGTTCGCCAGCGGTCTGCACGCCTTATCGATTAAGGCTCGGGCGCCAAACGAACAACCGTAGGTTTATTATTCATCACTTTTTAACCTTTAATTGATATGAAACATATATTAAATTTATGTTGCAGAACCAACGGGCGGGCATTACGTTACGTCCAGCTTTAGGTGCAGCGCCGAATAAACGGCGTATGTGCGGGTTAAAATGGAGACTTCCGAGATGTTGATTAATCGCAACATCACTGTAAACGGTCACCGGACCAGTATTCGGCTGGAGCCGGAATTTTGGTCAGGACTGGCCGACATTGCCCAGCTTGAAGATCTGAGCATGGATGAATTGTGCGGCCAGGTTGATCGTGGCGCGGGCGACTTGTCGCGGACGGCGGCGATCCGGGTATTTATCGCATCCTATATGGTGCGGCGGGCTGAGCGGTTCGCGGAACCGCTACGGCGACCGTTCGCAACCGTCGAGCGGGATTATACCGACCCGTCGCAGGCCGAGGAATATCCCTTGGCGGCCCAGCGATTTCGCGCCACCGGTTAATTCGTCCCCGGGCTACACCTCGGGCCCGTCGTAAAACTCAGGCCAAAACTCTTTGGTCTTTGGCCCATCGCTGCGGAACGCATGACAGGTGTTTAGCAAGCGCGGGGCTTTATTCGATACCTTGCCGGTATCCGGCTGTTCACGATTTTTGATCGGCATAATCGTCTGATAGGCGGTCGTGGCCACAGGGCCCAATAGCTCAACAATATGGGTGCAGCCCTCGACACCGCCGACCTGCGCTAAAACTTTCTTACGCCAACCCGGCCCGATCCGCAGGCCGATGAGACGCTGAAAGTTAGGCGCCACTTCGCGGCATATGGAAAAGGGGCTGAAATCGGTCGCTGCCTCAACCTCTTTGATCTCCATGGTGTCGGTGACGGTGAGCCGGATCCACATTTCGTGGACGGGTACACCGGGGGCAACCTCGCCGCGCTCTTCGTTGCCGAACGCATAGGTCTTGGTATCGGTCAGGTGGCCTTCAATATCCCACAATCCATCTTCACGCCGGTAGCCGGCGCAGGTGACGTCGCGCGTGTGAATATGTTCACGCGGTTGGGGCGGCGAAAGGGGCATCCGCTAACTCCTGTGGTCGAGAAGGGCCGGAATATAGTTCTGATCGCAGGCGGTCAAGGCCGTCGCGCCGTGGTGATTGACGATCACCGACAGTGCTTGGCTGTCACTTTGTGTCCACCCGGGTAACCCGTAGCGAACGTATCTGGTTGCCTTCACGTCGCAATATGTCGAAGCGAAAGCCATAAAAGGTGAAACTTTGGCCCTCGTTGGGGATAGACCGGGCCTCGTGCAACACCAGGCCGGCGATTGTCGCGGCCTCCTCGTCCGGCAGGTTCCACGAAAGTTCGCGATTGAGGTCGCGAATAGTGACCCGACCGTCGACGATGCACGAACCGTCTTCCTGGCGTTGGACGCCGTTCACCGGAACATCATACTCGTCGTCAATCTCACCGACGATCTCCTCTATAATATCTTCCAGCGATACCACGCCTTGCAGGGCGCCATACTCGTCGACAACCAGCGCGGAATGTTCGCCACGTTGGCGAAAGGCGTGCAACTGGCTGAGGCAGTCGGTCGATTCGGGCACGAACCAGGGTTCGGCGGCGAGCGCCGGCACATCGATGTCCTCGATATGGCTGTTCTGGTTTTGCACTTCACGCAACAGGGCCTTGGCGTGGAGGACGCCGATGACATTGTCCGAGTTGTCGCGGTAGAGCGGCAGCCGGGTGAACGGGCTGTGCAGAATCTGGGCGATGATTTGCGCTGGCGATAGCTCGGCGTCGACCATTTCCATATCCGTGCGATGGGTCATGATCTCGCCGACTTCCACATCGTCCAAGTCGAGGACCCCGCGCAGCATCACGCCCTCGGTCGCGGCGGTCTCGTCGGCGTCGGCGTGCAGGCCGACGGCGCCGCGAATTTCCTCTTCGTGGGCGGCGCTGCTTGTTGCCGTCGAGCGGTCGCCGGCGACGTGCAACAGGTTGCGTACGATCGCCTCGACGACATGCATAACCGGCGAAAACAAAACGACGATCGGCCGCAATATGGGCGCGGCGACCAGCGCCACCTGGTCGGCATGACGGATCGCATAGGTTTTCGGCAACACCTCGGAAAATATCAAAACCAGCAGCGTCATGATCATGGTTGCATAAAACACGCCGGCATCGCCAAACAGCTCGATAAGCGCGCTGGTCGCTAGGGAGGCGGCGAGGATATTGACGATGTTATTGCCGACCAAAATGCTGCCGATCAAACGCTCCTGGCGTTGGCGCAGCCCGTTGACCATGCCAGCGCGCCGATTGCCGTCGAGCTCGAGTTGGTGCATGCGCGGCCGCGAGGCGCCGGTCAGTGCGGTCTCGGAGCCGGAGAAAAACGCCGAGAGCAAGAGGAGGACAATGATCGCGATAACGATCAGGATGACGGGATCAGTCATGTCTACCTCGCTTCATGGGGTTCTGGGGGGTTCGGGAGTTAAGCGGCGACGGCGCGTCCCAGAATCGCCTCGACGTCGGTCAGGTCGATATCGCGCGCGATGAAGGCGTCGCCGATGGTGCGCGCGAGAACGAACACAGGTTTTCCCTGGGCGACCTTCTTGTCGGCGCCGATCAGCGAGATCAGGCGCGCAATGTCCCACTGTCCCTTGGGGTGTGGCGGCGGATCGGTCGACAAGCCGACGGCTGCCAAATGCTGGCGCACCCGGGCGACGTCATTCGGTGGGCACAAATTCAGCCGGGCCGACAGCTCGAAGGCCAGAACCATGCCGATGGCGACGGCCTCGCCGTGCAACAACTTGTCGCCGAAACCGGTCTCGGCTTCCAGCGCGTGGGCGAAGGTGTGGCCAAGATTAAGTAGCGCGCGCTGGCCGCGTTCGTGCTCGTCCTCGGCGACGATAGCCGCCTTCATACGGCAGCTCTTGGCCACTGCGTGGATGCGTGCGCTGTCGTCGCCCGACAAGACCGCCGCGCCATTGGCCTCGAGCCAGGCGAAAAATTCAGCGTCGCCGAGCAGGCCGTATTTGACCACTTCCGCATAGCCGGCCAGCAATTCGCGTTTCGGCAGGGTATCAAGGGTCTGGGTGTCGGCGAGCACCAGGCGGGGCTGGTAAAAGCTGCCGACCAGGTTCTTGCCATTGCCGGCGTTGATCGCCGTCTTGCCGCCGACCGAGCTGTCGACCTGGGCCAGCAAGGTGGTCGGCACCTGAACATAGTTGATGCCGCGCAACAGTGTGCTGGCGGCGAACCCGGTGATGTCGCCGATCACGCCGCCGCCGAGCGCCACCAGCGTGGTCGCCCGTTCGACACCGCGCCGCAACAGCTCGCTGACCAATTTTTCGAACGGCCCGAAGGATTTGGTGGCTTCGCCGGCGGGCAACACGATGGTCTGGTGGTCGATGCCGGCGGCGGTAAGGCTGGCGGCCAGGCGATCGCTCAACAGCGGCGCTACATTGGTATCGGTAATGATGAAGGCGCGCGGGGTCGTCAGCCGCGCGGCGATCTCGGCGCCGGCGCTATCGACCAGTCCGGGCCCGATAAGAATATCGTAGCTGCGTTGACCGAGATCGACGGTGATTTGCTCGGTCGGCCCGTCGGCGGGGTTCGCTGTCATGATGTCTCCGCGGCGCGGCGCGCCTCAAGCGCGTCGATTACGGCCTGTAGGGTTTCCTCGGTCGGGGTGTCGAGGCTGTCGACGGCAATGTCGGCCTGCTGATACACCGGATAGCGGATTTCCATCAGCCGAGTGAGGATTTCCTTGGGATCGCCGTTTTTTAACAGCGGACGGTCGTCGCGCCGCGCTGTCCGGCGCACCAGGGTGTCGAGATCGGCGCGCAGCCAAACGGAAATACCCTTGGCGGCGATCCGCGCGCGGGTCTCGGCATCCATAAACGCGCCGCCGCCGGTGGCCAGCACAACCGGCGGGCCGTCGAGCAGGCGTGCGATGACGCGCCGTTCGCCGTCGCGAAAGCTCTGCTCGCCCAGCCGTTCGAATATATCGGGGATCGACGATCCCGCCGCCGCCTCGATCTCGTCGTCGGCATCGACAAACGGCAGGCCAAGGCGCGCGGCCAGGCGACGCCCGATCGACGTTTTACCGGCCCCCATCAGGCCGACCATGACGATGGTCTGTTTGCCGGCGCCCGCCACATCGGTTGGGCCGTCTTGGCTGCTGCCATCGTCGGTTATTTGCTCAGACTCGATCATTCGCTGCTATTATATCATCGCCAGGCTGCAATAGCGCTTGCCGCGGAATCGCCATGTTTGCAAACTATCACAGCGCCGCCGTTTCTGTCGCGCGTCGCATCTTAAGGGGGCGGCGGTGGCGCGTCACTGTAATCAAACGATCAGATAGACCGGGATAGGCGATAAGGTGCTGAAAATATTAATTGCATTGAGTCTTGTGGTGTTGGTGGGAGGCGCCGTGTTCCTGGCGACCTGGGACATTCCGGCACCCGATCAGCAGATTGAAAAGGTGATCCCGGATGATCGCTTCCCGCGCTGATCGGCTCTGCCGCGCGGCCACGGTCATCGCGATCGCTGCTGCCGCATCTTTCACCGTGCAGGGGTCGGCCCTAGCCCAATCGCGGGCGCCGGTATCGCTGGTGCCGCCGGCATCGGATGGTGACACCTCGCGTCCGCAATCTGCGCCCGATACGACGGGCAGGTCGGGTACCCTGCGCTCGATCCCCGGCGCAAACGACAGCAGCGTGCGTGTCCGCGGCTTGGGTACGGTCGCCAAGGATGCGGTGGGCGTGTCGGGCGATGCCGCAAGCGGTCTGACCACTGATATGTGGCGCGGCACGTCGCGCGCGGTCGCCGAACGTCTGGTCACCGCGCTGCCGGAACGGTTGGCCAGCGATGCCGCTCACGATCTGGCGCGCAGCGTGCTGCTGGTGGCCGCCGAACCGCCGGCCAGCGCGCGCGGTGACATCGGTCTGGTTAGACTGCGGGTGGAAAAATTGATCGCGCTGGGCGCGGCGGAGGATGCCGACCGGCTGTTGCACGCGGTCTCGGCGCGGGCGCTGCCGGAGAACTTGATCGAACCGGCCATCCAGGCGCGGTTGCTGAGCGCCGATTTCGCCGGTGCGTGCGGCGCGGTTGAAGCGGCGAACGCTGGTTTTGTTTCCGAATTCGGACAAAAGGCGCTGGTTTTCTGCCAGTTACTAGATCAGAAATTTTCCGAGGCGGTGCTCGGCTTGGAGCTGTTGCGCGAACAAAATCTGGCGCAGGACACGGTATTTTTCGAGCTTGCTAACACCATTATCTCGGGCGCCAAACCGACCGAGAAACAGCTCGCCACCGTAGGTCAGGCGAGCGCCTTGAACCTGGCGCTGATCCGCGCCGCCGGGGGGCGGGTGCCGTCCTGGCTGGCCGAGGCCGATAGCCCCAGCCTGCTGAAAGCGGTCGCCAGCACAACCGACACGGATCGCCCTCTCGCCGGTCGAACTGGCGGACATTTATGCCGGGGTAGGCGTCGGTGCGGAAGAGGTGACGGCGGTGCTGTTGGAGCCGGCGAATGCTTCGCCGGAATTACGCCTGGCGGTTATGTATCTCGCTGCCAGTAGCCAAAATATCGCCGTGGCGCGCGCCGAAGTTTTGCGCGAGATGTTGCGGCTGGCGGCGGACCAGCAGGATTGGCGGCTGGCGGCGCGGCTGATGGCGCCGCAATTGCGTCAGGTCGATCCGACGCCGGCTTTCTCATGGTTCGCCGGCGAGGCGATCGCCGCGAGCTTGGCCAGCGGTGAGGTCGATCAGGCGATTGGCTGGTTCCGCAGCGCCAACAGCCGGGGCAGCGCCGACGAAGCGGCCGCCACCGCGCTGACCTGGATGTGGCCGGCGCTGCGCATGGCGAGCGGTGAGGGCACCAGCGACGCGGCGCGGCAAACCGGCGGCGTCCAGGCGCGGGTCTTCGATCAATCCGGTCAACGCACCGTGACCTCAATCCCCGGGGCGACCAATGCGAGGACGGTGCGCAACACGCGCTTCCCGTGGGACGACCGTCGGTTGGCGCAATGGATCGCCCTGCAAGAGATCGAAGGCGCCAACGGGATCGCCACCATCGCCACGAACTTGGCCCTGTTCGACGCCTTGGGCGAACAGGTATCGGAAGCGTTTTGGTTGCGCGCGGAAGCGGCGGAACCCACCGCGACGGCGTTTCCGCCGCTCGACATCTGGGTCGGTCTGCAGCGCGCGTCCACCGCCGGTAAGGTCGCGGAAACCGCGCTCTATGCGCTACTCGCCGTCGGTGAAGATGAATTATCGCAGCTTCATCCGGCGGCGGTCCACGGCATCGTCGCGGCGTTGCGGCGCGCCGGCCTGTCGAGCGCGGCGCGGGGCTTTGCTCTCGAAGTTGCCGTGACCGCATCACCATGAGTCGGGCCGTAAGGCGGCGCGGTGGTTCGGAAAAATTACCGCCCGCGGCGATCAGCCGATATCTCGAAGCCTTTTTGGAAATGCTCATCGCCGAGCGCGGCGCGGCGAGGAATACGGTGGAGTCCTACCAGCGCGATTTGGCCGATTGCGCTGCTGTGCTGGCAGGGAAAAACGAGACCGCGAAGGCGGTGCTCGATAAGGCCACCACCGAGGCCTTGCGGCGCTATCTCAAAAGCCTCGAGACGCGGGGCATGGCGGCGCGCACGGTGGCGCGGCGGATGTCGGCGTTGCGGATGTTTTACCGCTTTCTCCACACCGAGGGCCTGCGCGCTGACGATCCCACCAGCGTGCTGGAAAGCCCCCGCCCGGGGCGTTCGTTGCCGAAAATTTTAAGCGAAGAGGAAGTCTCGGCCCTGTTGGCTGCCGCCGCCGACCGGCCCGGCGCCGAGGGGTTGCGGCTTAAGGCCATGGTTGAGCTGTGCTACGCGACGGGTATGCGGGCCAGCGAGTTGGTCGGTTTGCCACTGGCGGCGATGCAGCGTGATCCGCGGGTCATCGTGGTGCGCGGCAAGGGCGACCGCGAGCGTATGGTGCCGCTGAACGAGCCGGCGCGCGATGCGGTGCGCGCCTATCTAGCGGTACGCGAAGGATTCGTTGGCCGCGACCGGAAAAATACCTTCCTGTTTCCCGGGCGTCAGGGCCAGCCCATGTCGCGGCAACGGTTTTTCCAGATGCTGAAGGAATTGGCGGGCGCCGCTGGCATCGAACCTCGGCGGGTCAGCCCGCACGTTCTGCGCCACGCCTTCGCCACTCACCTGCTGAACCATGAGGCGGATTTGCGTAGCGTACAGAAAATGCTCGGCCATTCCGACATCTCCACCACCCAAATTTACACCCATGTGCTCGACGCGCGATTACGGCAATTGGTGAGTGAGCGCCATCCCCTTGCTCAGCGCGCGCCGGCCCGCTAGATAGCGCCCATGCGTCACTTTCTGGATTTCGAAAAATCGGTCGCCGAGCTGGAAGGCAAGATCGAGGAACTGCGCCATCTCTCCGATGGCGAGGAACTCAACATCGCCGACGAGGTGGGCAAGCTGCAGACCCAGGCCGAGAAAATGCTGCGCCAGACCTACGACAAGCTGACCCCGTGGCAGCGCGTACAGGTCGCCCGCCATCCCAACCGGCCCCACGCGTCCGACTATATCGACGCGCTGATCACCGATTTCACGCCGCTCGCCGGCGACCGCGCCTATGCCGAGGACCGCGCGATTATCGGTGGGCTGGGCCGCTTTCGCGGCTGGTCGGTTGCCGTGATCGGCCATGAGAAGGGCAATGATACCGACAGCCGCATCGACCATAATTTCGGCATGGCGCGGCCCGAGGGCTACCGCAAGGCGCAGCGCCTGATGGCCATGGCCGACCGTTTTGGGCTGCCGGTGATCACCCTGGTGGACACGCCTGGCGCCTATCCCGGGGCGGGGGCCGAGGAACGCGGTCAGGCCGAAGCCATCGCGGAATCGATTCGCTCATGCCTGGGCTTGCGGGTACCCCTGGTCTCGGTGGTGATCGGCGAGGGCGGCTCGGGCGGCGCCATTGCTCTGGCGGCGGCGAACACGGTGTTGATGCTCGAGCATTCGGTCTATTCGGTGATCTCGCCGGAGGGCTGCGCGTCGATCCTGTGGCGCGACGGCGAGAAGGCGCGCGACGCCGCCGAGGCGCTGCGCATCACGTCGCACGACCTGCTGGAGTTCGCGGTGATCGACGGCATCATCGACGAACCCTTGGGCGGCGCTCACCGGGACAGCGAGGCCACCGCTAAAAGTGTCGGCGACGCCGTCGCCACCGCGCTTGACGGCCTCAGAGGCCTCGACGGCGACACATTGCGCACCCGCCGGCGCGAGAAGTTCCTGGAAATGGGGCGAAACGGCTTGGCCTGAGGGCGCGGCGTAGTCCGGAAAGCGGGGTGGTCTCCGGACGTTCGTAGACTTGCTGCAACACCCACCATAAACTCCCCCCTCAGGGGGAGATGCCAGTAAATGGCCGAAGCAAAGGTTCAGCGCAGACTCGCAGCTATTTCGGCTGCCGATGTTGTCGGCTATAGCCGCCTCATGCGCGAGGACGAGACGGGCACACTGGCGCAGCTCAAGTCGTTGCGCGAAGAACTGCTTGACCCGAAGGTCATTGAATATGGCGGGCGCATCGTCAAGACAACCGGCGACGGTATGCTGATCGAGTTTCCCAGCGCTGTCGGCGCGGTTCAACACGCTTCCGATGTGCAACTGGCGATCACGCGACGAAATGCCGACACCGCGGCAAGCCAGCGCATGGAAATTCGCATCGGCATCAACGTTGGCGATGTGATCGTTGACGGCGAGGATTTGTTCGGCGACGGCGTCAACCTAGCCGCGCGCCTTGAAGGGCTGGCCGAACCCGGCGGGGTCTGTGTCTCTGGCAGCGTCTATGAACAGGTTCGCTACAAGCTTGATCTGGCGTTCGAGGATATGGGCGAGCAAGCGGTCAAAAATATCGATGAGCCCGTGCGGGTCTACCGGGTCGGCGCTGAAGACCGGTCCGGCGCGAAAATGTCTGCTCCCGATCCTCAGTCTCCGTCGCAGCCTGACAAGCCGTCGATTGCCGTCCTTCCCTTCGACAATCTCTCCGGCGACCCGGAACAGGAATATTTTTCCGATGGCATGGCCGAGGATTTGATTACCGATATCTCCAAGATTTCCGGCCTTTTCGTGGTTGCGCGCAATTCATCGTTCGCGTTCAAGGGGCAAGCCATCGACGTGAAGGCGGCCGCCGAACAGCTTGGCGTAAGACACATTCTTGAAGGCAGCGTCCGTAAGATGGGGCCGAAGCTGCGCGTGAATGTGCAGCTTATCGACGCGGCCAGCGGCGGCCACGTCTGGGCCGAACGCTACGATGGCGATATGGAAGATATTTTCCAGTTTCAAGACGACATCCGCGAGCAAATCGTCTCGGCCCTGCAAGTAAGCCTAACGCCAACCGACAAGGCGCTCACCGAACATAAGCAAACCGACAGCCCGGAAGCCTACGACCTCTTCCTCAAAGGACGCGCGGTCTTTTATCAGCTTTCACAGGAGCATCTTCTCGAGGCGATAAATTTCTTCGATGCGGCTGTCGAACTCGACCCTAACTTTGCCGACGCTTATGGCTATCTATCGTTCGGCCATTTTTTCGGCTGGACTCAAATGTGGCCAGAGTTCGATAACGATTTGGAACGCGCCAACCAATTGGCGGAAAGAGCTGTCGCACTCGACGGCACGTCCGGATTCGCGCTCTCGCACCTGGGCTGGGTACAAGCTTGGTTGCGCCGGTATAACCAGGCAATAGAGAATTTTGAAACGGCGCTCGCTTTAGCCCCTAACGATGCCGAGATAAATGCGAATTTCGGCCAAATTCTAAATTACTGGGGAAACCCGGAAAGAGGGCTGCAGATGCTGGAGAAGGCGTTCAGCATGGACAAATTCGCGCCCCCACTTTGGAACCATTTTGCGGGTATGTCCCATCTACTGCTGCACGAATATGACGAGTCGACTGACAGATTCCAGCGTGCACTCGAGCGTGCTCCGATGTTTGCACCGGCGTATTTATTTTTGGCATGTGCATACGTCCAACAGGACCGGCTCGACGATGCCAGGGGCGCAATAAAGACGATTTCGGAAATTGCACCTAGTTACAACGTCAAGGAATTTACGAGAATCTTTCCTTTTCGGAATGATGATGTGCGCAATGAGCTAGTTGACAGCCTGCGCAAGGCCGGCCTGCCGGAGTGAGGCGGGGCGGCGCATTGTGGTTCCAAGCGGACATCGTACGATCCACCGGTCAAACGGGTTTATTAAGCGTGTGCCGGCCGGCGAACAGGCACCCTAGGCCGAATAGGATCAGAACGATCGGCAGGAACCACAGCGTCCAGAAGGAAACGATCTTGGCGCCGTCCGGATCGTCTGCCCGGTAAGCGACCGTCACGGTATCGCCGACGCTAAACGGCGACGGCCAAAGGCCCGGTTTAGCTTTGAACACGGTACTGGAGCCCCGGTCGTGCGGCAGATAACGAACCATCGGATAATAGAGTTTCGAACCGCGCGCGCCGCGCTCGCCGACAACCTCCATGACCTGACCCGGCGCCCGTTCCGCGTGGCGGACAAAATCCGTGGTCGCCACGAGAAACCAGATGCCGGCAATCGTCAAACAGACGCCGCCGACCAGCAGGAAACCGCCGGTAAGGCGCTGTTTGAACGATTTGCTAAAAAGGGCCATGCGCACCGCTTTATTCGATTGCGTGGGACAGTGCGGGTCCGCGCGTCCCGGTAACCGCCACTCTTCGATAATAGGACAGTTCCCCTTAATTAGGCGACGAATTCGGTCTGATCCCCGGTTCTTTTCCCGGCCGGTTCGGTGCTAGACTCCGGCTATGAAACGAGTGCCGCCGAAATTCGCATTCTTTCTCGCTGTCGCCGTAATCGGGCTTCTGTACCTAGGTCCGACAAATGCGTTTGCGCGCGAACCCGTCAACAAGCAGCGCTTGTTTCAGTGCATTATCAACGACGCCTCGGAAGTCGGCAAAGACGGCAATTTCAAAGACGACCCGTTTAGTCACATCAAAGCCGGCGATAGGCTTTGGTACAACGAGACCAACGGCATATTGCGGGTCGCTGAATCAAACCTAAAGGGCTTCGAGCTTGTCGCCAACGATACGGGTAACGCCCTGGTCGCCACCAGAACCGTGCAGAGCAGGAGCCGCAACAGCCACCAGGTTATGCGCATAAACACATCGAGGCCCGTGACAACCGAACCCGATGACCAGGTCGCATACTCGTTCCTCTATGTCGGTGATTTTTCGGTATTGTTCGCCGGGCTGTGTACGATCGCCAACTAAATAATGCGATGTGAGGCTTGCCAGGCCGGCATAATCTTGCCGGGTGTCGTCGGCAGCGATTGCGCTCGTGGACCCAAAGCGGCTATCGGGGCATTCATAGACTTGTCGTACGGCGCGCCATAGAATCGGCTCCGTATTACGCGCCGGGGACAGAAAGCTATGGTAAAGAACGCGAACTCACCGCGATACGACCGCGCTGTCGAGGATGTCGGCAACATCGTCAGCCTCGAGCACGTCAACCTGCTGGTGCCCGATCAACAGCTAGCAACGGAATTTTATGTCAGCACGCTCGGCCTCACGCGAGACCCTTACATGATGACCGGGCCGGATATCATGTGGGTCAATATAGGCCGCAGCCAATTCCATTTGCCGACCCGCGGCACCCAAGTACTGCGCGGGCACATCGGTCTTGTCGTCGATCACTACGACCTGTTGGCGCAACGGCTGAAGGCCGCGCCAGACACCCTCAAGGACAGCCAATTCTCTTACAAAATCCGCAACGACCGCATAGATGCAACCTGCCCATGGGGTAATCGCTACAGGCTCTATCCCGCCGACAGCCGCTTCGGACCGATGGCGTTGGGCGTGCCCTATGTGGCTTTCGATGTGCCGCGTGGTAAGGCGGCGGCAATCGGCCGTTTTTACAATGAGATTATCGGCGCCCCGGCGCAGGTCGGCGAATTTGACAACGCACCGGCCGCCCTGGTTTGCGCTGGCGCCGGCCAGCAGCTCATTTTTCGCGAATCCCGTGGCAAGATTCCGCCGTTTGACGGTCACCATATTCAAATCTATGTCGCCGACTTTTCCGGCCCCCATGAACGGTTGGGCGAAGGCGGGCTGATCACCGAGGAAAGCGACCAGCACCAGTACCGGTTCCAGACGATCACCGATCCGGCGAACGGTGAACCGGTGTTCGAGATCGAACATGAGGTGCGGAGTCTGCGCCACCCGCTTTACGCCCGCCCCCTGGTCAACCGCAACCCGGCGCAGCGGATAATGAATTATCAAGCAGGCCAAGACGCGGTGATGGTCGGCTAGCGGACCGAGTGCGGCGCTACAAGACCACGCGAATTTCCCCGCCCCGCCAGCGAGATATCTCACGCATAAGCAGGCCGGAAACTTGGCGTGCGTGAGATCAGGCTGGCGATGATGGCGAGGTTGCCAGCGTTGAAGGCGACGCCGATCAGGAATGCCGTGCGGTAGGTGCCGGTCGCGTCGAACACCGCGCCGCCGAGCCACGAACCGAGCGCCATGCCGATGCCGGCGAACAGCAGCACCAGCCCAGTGCGCCGCCCCGCTTCGGCCGCCGGTAACAGCTCACGCACGATCACCGGGTAGCACGGCAGAATGCCGCCATACCCGAGCCCGAACAGCGCAGCGGCGACATAGAGCCCCGGCAGACTTTCCACGAAGGCCAGCGTGGCGAGTAGCAGAGCCTGGCCCGACGAAAAGACGAAGATCGCGCGCAGCCCGCCAAAGCGTTTGCCGAGGTAACCGACGCCGAAGAAACTCGCCAGCGCCGAGCAGGCGAGCATTAGCGACAGTATCTCCGCGCCGCGCGCCGGGTCGTAGTTAAGATCGCTGACATGGCTGACGATATGCGCCAACGGCAGTGACATCGCGACACAGCAACCGATCGCCGCGGTCGATAATGTCGCTTGCAGGATGCGCGGCGACATCACTGGCCGTTGCGCCAGAGGCGGCACGAAATCGTCAAAAGCGTCGGAAGTTGCGGCGGCCGACCGGCGCGGTGTTGGGGCCGGTGGTTTCCGGCGCAAGATCAGCGCCAGCGGCAACATCGTCGCCAGTGCGAAAATGCCGTAGTACAGCGCCGCCTCGCGCCAACCGACGGCGGCAATGACATGGTGGAAAGTCTGCGGCCAGATCATTCCGGCCAGACCCTGACCCGAGCCGACAACGCCAACGGCGAAACTCCTGTTGTGCTCAAACCAGCGGGAGATATTGGCTGTTAGTGGCGCGAACAGGGTCGAGCGGCCGAAGAAGCCGAGCATCCCGCCGTAGATGAGGTAGAGCTCGAGCGGACTGGAGGCGTAACTGGTGAGAATGCCGCCGAGGCCGATCATGCTGGCGCCAACCGTCGCTGGGATTGCCATGCCGCGCCGGTCGAGGCACCAGCCCATGAAGATGCCGCCAACGCCGGCGCCGGCATATTGCAGCGCATAAGCGACTGACGGTACTTCGCGGGGCCAGCCGAAATCGGCGGCGATTAATTTCAACGCGATGACGATGAAATAAATGCTGCCTGTGCCGATCAGCATAAACAGCAATGACGCGATCAGCACTGTCGTACGCCTGCGCGTCGCGGGGTCAGAGAGAGGGCTCGGCATTGTTTTCCCGATTATGAGCCGGATCTATTGATGGACGATCCGGGCACTTGTCGGCAGACTGCCCGATGACCCCGTCGTGGTCCAGCACGCGGCGCTAAGCCATCGCCTGGGCCAGCAGCTCATAGGAGCGTACCCGCGCCGGGTGGTCCCAGATTGCCGCCGCGACCATCAGTTCGTCGGCGCCGGTGGCCTCGATCATCGGCGCCAGCTTTGCCTTGATCGTCTCGGCCGAGCCGTAGAACGAGCAGGCCAGCATCGACGACGCTTGCGCCTTCTCCCTCGGCGACCAGAAGCTTTCGATGTCGTCGACCGGCGGCGGCAGCTGGCCGCGGGCGCCGCGCACCATGCGGGTGAATTGCTGTTGCGGCGTGGTGAATAGCCGCCTTGCCTCGTCCTCGGTGTCGGCGACGATGGCGTTACAGCCGACCATCACGTAGGGCGCGGCGAGCTGCGCCGACGGCTCGAACCGCTCGCGGTAGATCGACACCGCCTGTTCCAGCGCCTGCGGCGCGAAGTGCGAGGCGAAGGCGTAGGGCAGGCCAAGCATGGCGGCAAGCTGGGCGCCGAACAGGCTGGAGCCTAGAATCCACAGCGGTACGTTGGTGTCCTCACCGGGAATCGCATGGATCGCCTGGTTCTCCTGCGGCGGGCCGAGCAGGGCTTGCAGTTCGACCACGTCTTGCGGGAAATATTCCGACGAGTCTGGGGCGCGCCGCAGCGCTTGCAGCGTGCGCTGGTCGGTGCCCGGGGCCCGGCCCAGGCCAAGATCGATGCGGCCGGGAAACAGAGTCGCCAGCGTGCCGAACTGCTCGGCGATCACCATCGGGGCGTGGTTCGGCAGCATGATGCCGCCGGCGCCGACGCGGATCGTCGAGGTGCCGCCGGCGACATGGCAGATGCACACAGCGGTCGCGGCGCTGGCGATGCCGGCGAGGTTGTGGTGTTCGGCCAGCCAGAAGCGCGCGAAGCCGGCGGCTTCGGCGTGTTGCGCCAAGTCGAGCGCGTTGGTCAGCGCGTCGGCCGGGGTAAAGCCTTCGCCGATATAGGCGAGGTCGAGTACGGAGAGTTTCACCATGGCGTTACTCTAACCCACGCGCGGCGGTCATGTGTCGGCGCTGGTACACGCCCTTTACCATCATGAACCCTGGCCGAAATGTTAGCAGGCTTTACGGTTTTGCGAATTGAATGACTGACGGGTCCCCATCGAGAAAATGCGGCATCACTTCCTCGCCAAATTGTTGTAGCGCCTCGAATGAGCCAGACAAATCATGCAGCAGGATGTTGCGAATACCGGCTTCGTAGAGGCGACCGACACGCTCGATCATTTCCTCGGAATTGCCGATGACCGCGCCGGCTTCCGATGTCTCGGTCGGATCGCCCCTGTCTTTGTGGCGGTCGGCGGGCACGAAGCTCTTAGCCTGGAACCGCGGATCGATCGCCAACACCTGCACTTCCGTTAGGAATTTGCCGCGCAGGTCATGCGCCTCGGCGCGTTCGGCGTCGTTGTTGGCGACCATCAGCCCGCGGCATACCGCAACGCGTTCCGAATCGAACTCTTCCCCCATTTTATCGAGCTCATCGCGGTAGTATTCCAGGCTCTGTCCGATCGTCTCGAAGGAGGGAACCTGCGCGAGCAGCAGGTTGTAGCCGTTGCGCGCGGCGCCCCGGATCGACCCCTCGCTGGCGGCGCCGACCCACATTGGCGGATAGGGGTTTTGCACCACCGGCGGTTCGACGATAATTTCATTGAACTGCCAACGATCCGATTTGTAAGTCCATCGCTCGCGCTCGGTAAAAGCGCGCCGCATGAACGCTATCGATTCCTCGAACAAGTCCTGGGCATCGGCCATATCCAGACCGAAACCATAGAATTCGTTGGCCCGGTATCCGCGGCCAATACCGAAATCGTATCGTCCCTTGGTCAATTGATCGATTGTCGCGACCTGCTCGGCCAGCAGGATAGGGTGGTGCCAGGGAACCACGACAACAGCGCTTCCAAGGCGGATTTTCGATGTTATGCCGGCAAGGTAGGAGACATAGTTGAGGGTTGCGGAAAGCTGCGAAAAACCGGTGAAGTGGTGCTCGACCAGCCAGGCGCTCGAAAAGCCGAGGTGTTCGGCATACTGAATATATTCGCCATACTCGTGGTAGCCGAGGGCAGCTTCGGTAACGACGTCGCCGGGCACCGCTTGGGCGCCTCCGAACAGGCCAAATTTCATGATTTCCGTCCCTAGATGATAGTGCTGAATGCGCCTGTCGTACCAAAATAAGCGCAGCGAATATAATTGGATGTTGGTGTTTTACGCCCGGTATCGCGCAGAACGGATGATATTTAGAAACGGCTGCTGGGAGAAGTTTTGTTATTACAACGAACTCTCCGGCACGCGTCGCATCAGACGTTTGGTGAACTTCAAGCCACTGCCGGCAAATTTTTCGTCAAAGAATGTTTTTGCGGCCGCCTCATTGTCGAGAAATTCGATGCCATAGCCGCGACGACCTTTAAAACTAAAGGGTTTGGATTCGACGTACACACGGCTTGCAACCACGTCGCCGATATACACGGCCTCGCCAGGTCGAATATCTATAACGGGTATACCGTTCTTAGCGTCAACATAGAGGTTAGTTTTGACTCTTAATAGTTCAACACCATCCATACGATATTTACCGGGCTTAACGGCTGTCGCAAATATGTGGTTCTTCGCTCCAATCACTGAAAAAATGGTTCTCGGCCAGTTCAAGGGATCGTATCGGGCAAATACGGCAGACATACCGCCATATTTTATCTGCGGTCCCGGGTTGTCGGACGATCCCTCACTGCGAATTTCCCGCTCGAAATATTGAGCAATGACCAGTGCTTCGCCGGGCTTGATGTCCTCTGGTGAATTCGCTGCTACTGCACAAGCGCTCAGAAACGTCGCGGCGACTAGGAGGAAACTGCGAAACTGAATCAATCCCCGATACACTTCGATACTCCCGTTTAAGCGGACAGTGCAGACCGTTTGTAACGAAACCACATCATCAGGTTATCCTGCCGCGAACGTTTGTCCCAACGTGGCGGATATCCCCGCTACCCCAAATCCTCCCCAATATTGAATCGGGAAGGATTTGGTTATCGGCGAAGCGCTACTCCGCCGCTTCCGGCATTTCCAGCGCCGCCAGCACTTTCGGCGGCGACATGGGTAGGCTCGAGAAGCGCAGACCCAGCGCGTTATGGACTGCGTTGGCGATCGCTGCCAGCGCCGGCACCAGCGGCACTTCGCCGACGCCACGCACCCCTTGCGGGTGCGCCGGGTTGGGCACTTCGATCATCACCGCGTCGAGCATCGGCAAGTCCGAACAAACCGGCATGCGGTAATCGAGAAAACCTGGATTATCCACATGGCCGTCCTTGTCGAAGATGTACTCTTCGTTGAGCGCCCAACCGATGCCCTGCGCCACGCCGCCCTGCATCTGACCTTCAACATAAGCCGGGTGAACCGCGCGGCCGACGTCTTGGAACGAGGTGTAGCGCAGCACTTTGACGATGCCTAAATCCATATCCACTTCGACATCGCAGATGTGGGTGGCGAAACCACCCTGAGCGCCGGTGGTGTTGAGCTGCGCACCATGTCCGATCGGACCGCCGGTCTGCGTGGCTTGTGCGGCGATATCCGCCAGGCTCAGGGGTTCGAATTGACCGGCATTGTCGCCAGCCGGCCGCGCCTCGCCATCCTCCCAGGTGACCGCGTCGGGATCGATATCCCAAATCTTCGCGGCGCGCTCGCACAGGGTGGTGATGACCTGTCCCGCCGAATCGGTCACCGCCATGGCCGAAGCAAACAATACGCGGCTGCCGCCGGTCAGGTTGGAATAGCCGACCGTCGCGGTATCGCCGATCAAAACTGACACCCGTCGATAGTCGATGCCCAGCAATTCCGCCGCGACATTGGCGATCGCCGCGCGCGAGCCGCCGATATCCGGATGGCCGGTGGTCACCACGACATTGCCGTCTTCGGTGATGTTGACCTGGGCGCTGGATTCGCCCCCGGCGTTGAACCAGAAACCGCTGGCGACGCCCCGGCCCTGATGCTTGCCCAGCGGCGCCTTATAGTGCGGGTGTTCAATCGCCGCCTCGATGGTCTCGACGAAACCGATGAGCGGATAGGTCGGGCCGTGGGCGGCCTTGGTTCCTTCCCGCGCGGCATGGCGCAAGCGCAGCTCCAGCGGATCAATATTTAACGCCTCGGCCACTTCATCGAGCACCGATTCGACCGCAAAGGCGCCGATCGGCGCGCCGGGCGCCCGATAGGCAGCGACCTTGGAGCGGTTGGAAACGACATCGATGCCCACCGAATGGACATTGGGGATGTTGTAAGGCGCGAAACCGCAACCGGCGGCGCCACGGATCGGCGAGCCCGGCAGGGCGCCGGCCTGCAGGTAGAAGGTGCCCTCCGCCGCGACGATCTGGCCGTCCTTGGTGGCGCCGATTTTGACCGTGCTCATGGAGCCGGATGTGGGACCCGAGGCCCGCATCACGTCTTCGCGGCTCATCACCATCTTTACCGGCCGGCCGGACTTCTTCGACAGCATGGTCGCCACCGGCTCAAGGTAGACGATGGTCTTGCCGCCAAAGCCGCCGCCGATTTCCGCCGGAATCGCGCGAATGTCGCTCTGCGGCATGTCGGTCAGCATCGCGGTCATGGCGCGCACCATGAACTGGCCCTGGCTCGAGCTCCAGATCGTCGTCTTGCCGTCGGCGGCGACGCTGACCAGACAGGCATGGGGCTCGATATAGCCTTGATGAACCGGGCGGGTCGTGAAGCTGCGCTCGATGATCACATCGGCCTGCGCGAAACCCTCCTCGACGTCGCCCAATTTATGTTCGAGCGTGCCGGTGATGTTGGACGGTTTGCCGTCATGCTCAAGATACTCGTGCAGGATCGGCGCGTCGGGTTTGATGGCGTCCTCGATCTCGATGACCCAGGGCAGCACTTCGTACTCCATCTCGATCAGCTTGCAGGCTTCCGCCGCGATCGCTTCCGAGGTCGCCGCAACGGCGGCGAGCGGGTGGCCGTGGAACAGGACCTTTTCGCGGGCCATGATGTTGCGGCACATCCAACGCATATCCTGGATACCCAGAGGGACCGGCGTATCGACCGGGAAATCGACAATATCCTGGGCCGTCACCACGGCCTTCACGCCGGGATGGGCTTCGGCCTTCGAGGTGTCGATCGACACGATACGGGCATGGGCGTGCGGGCTGCGCAGGACGCTGCCCCAGATCATGCCGGGCATGTTGGTGTCGGCGGCGAATTCCGCGCGCCCGGTGACTTTCTCAGCGCCGTCAGGACGGATCGTGCTCTGGCCGATCCACTTGTTGCTCATTTCGTTCATTGGGCTGCTCCCCGCATCTCTTCGGCGGTATCCATAACCGCGCGAACAATTTTGTCATAACCAGTGCACCGGCAGAGGTTGCCGGCCAACCAGTACCGCACCTCGGTCTCGGTGGGGTTGGGGTTGTGTTCCAAAAGCGACTTCGCCGCGACCAGCATGCCCGGCGTGCAGATGCCGCATTGCAGGGCCGCCATTTCGAGGAATTTCTGCTGCAGCGGTTGCAAATTCTCGCCCTTGGCCATGCCCTCAATCGTGTTGATCTCGTGACCCTCGGCCTCGGCCGCCAGCATTAAACAGGAACAAACCAGCCGGTTATCCAGCGTAATACTGCAAGCGCCGCAATCGCCCGAGCCGCAGCCTTCCTTCGAACCGGTCAGGCCCAGTCCATCGCGCAGTACATCGAGCATGGTCTCATAGGGCTCGCACAGAAATTCCGTGGGCTCGCCGTTGATGGTGGTCGATACATGTAATTTAGCCATGGCCTTAAGCTCCTTTGGCGCGGTCGGCGGCGATGGTGGCGGTGCGCTTGAGCAGCACGCCAGCAACTTTGGTTCGGTAGGCGATCGTGCCGCGTTTATCGTCGATCGGATTACAAGCGGCGCTGCAGGCGGCGGCCGCGGCGTCGAGAGC
The DNA here is from genome assembly GCA_011087645.1 of Alphaproteobacteria bacterium. Classification (GTDB taxonomy): domain Bacteria; phylum Pseudomonadota; class Alphaproteobacteria; order UBA6615; family UBA6615; genus JABDJY01. The sequence goes on along the minus strand of JAALLF010000001.1, from coordinate 298,851 downwards.
CGCGTCGTCCAGCGTGCTGCCGATCAGCGCCTCGGCGGCGGCGTCGACCAGCAATACAGTCGGCGCCACGGCGCCTAGGCCGACGCGGGCGGCGGTGCAGACCCCATCTTCCAGGGTCAGGCTGACGCCAACGCCAACAACCGCGATGTCCATTTCAGTGCGCGGGATCATGCGCAGATAGGCGTCGCTCGACGCTGGCGGGCGCGGCGGCAGGGTGAAACTCACCAGCATCTCGCCGGGCGCCAAATTGGTCTTGCCCGGTCCGACGGGGAACTCTTCCACCGGCATCTGCCGGCTGCCGTTGGGCCCCTGCACGGTGACGATGGCGCCGGCGGCGTACATGGCCGGCACACTGTCGGCGGCCGGCGAGCCGTTGCACAGATTGCCCCCGGCCGAGGCGCGTCCCTGTACCTGGGTCGAACCGATCAGGTTCAGGGCTTCCAGCACGCCGGGCCAGACCTGGCCAAAGCGCGGATGTTCTTCGAGCACCGCGCCGGAGACCGCGGCGCCGACGATGAAGCCGCCATCGGCGGTTTCCTCGACGCTGGTCAGCTCGGCGACTTGTTTGATGTCGACGATCAGGCCCGGCTCAACCATGCCCGAGCGCATTTGCACTAAAAGGTCGGTGCCGCCGGCCAGAACACGGGCGTCGTCCCCGGCCGCGGCGAAGGCGCCAACCGCTTCATCGAGCGTGTTTGGCGCCACATATTGTATGTCCGTCATGGTTGCTCCCCTCGTCGTTTCCAGTGCCCGCGCCCCCTTGTTCCGGGGGCTTACCGTGTCTGTTCGGCAGGCCGGGGAAAGCTACACGGTCAGACCGAATTGGAATAGCCCCTAAGGTCTAATGTCTAGCAGGAATTGTCGAAAAACACGGGCCGATGGGTTCCTTTATCCGCCCCATACTGGACATCGGCTGGCAACAACGAAATGATTGGCGTGGTAATCGTCAGCGTTAATTCCAAGGAGCACCAGCATGTCCGGCACCCCATCCGATATCGCCGAAATCGAAGACTGCGAGGACCGGCGCTATGCGGCCATGCTGGCGGCCGATATTCCGGCGCTCGAAGCGCTGCTCCACGAAGACATGATCTATTCCCACTCGACCGGCGGCCGGGACACGAAGGACGAATATCTCGCCGCGCTGCGCGACAAGGTCTCGATCTATAAACGCGTCGACCGCGACGAGCAGGTTGTGCGCGTGACCGGCGATATCGGGCTGGTGTTCAACCATGTACAGATCGACGCTGAACATAAGGGCGCCGACCTTTATCTCGACAACCGCCTGCTGGCGGTGTGGACACGCGACAACGGCCAATGGTGCATGCTGGCGCTACAATCCGGCGCCATCCCGCCGCAGGTCACCTGAGCGTGTTGCCCCTATGTCTAGCCTGTAATGTGTCCCTCGGCAGGTGTGGGCGACGAAACCTGCCGGATGCAACCGACCTTAATTACGCGAATGTCCTAACTTGGTTCGTCTAATTATTCATGCTGCATTGGTGATCCTGCTGACCCTTCTTACGCAGGTTGGTGGACTCGCCTACCTGCTCGCACTTGCAATCGCTAGATTTTTAAAAAAATACCGGCGCAATAATGTTTGGATGGCATCTGCTGTTTTTCTGATCTGCTACGGAGGCGTGTCTTTTGGCAGCGCATGGATGGCGCCGCATTTCGGAAGGGTGCCATTACCGTGTTTTTCGAGCGAGCAGTCGACGCTGGCCATGCAATCGCCAGTCTATTGCATTCTCAATCGGCACTATGTGAGGCCGGAACTGCACGATCTCTCGGTACGACTTTCGGCTCACCTTGATCAAAAATATCCGGGCACGACGACTTTGATGCTCGATGCTAATTTTCCCTTTTTCAACGGTTTTCCATTGTTGCCACATTTATCGCATAGCGACGGTGGAAAGTTAGATTTGGCGTATTTTTATCAAACGCCGGCTGGTGAATATTTACCCGGAAGAACCAAGTCGCCGATTGGTTATTGGGCGTTCGAGGAACCGATCAGCGGTAGCCCGCAACCCTGCGCGGATCAAGTCACGTTATTCACGCTGCGCTGGGATTTGCGCTGGTTCGAACCGTTTACCCGTGGTTATGACCTCGAGAAAAATAGAACGCGAGCCGCTGTAGAATGGTTGGTTACATCGGGCAAGGAAGCGGGCGTTTCTAAGATTTTCATCGAACCGCATCTTGTCGAGGCGCTCGGCGTGGGAAGCGATCTCATTCGGTTTCAGGGCTGTCGCGCGGCGCGCCACGACGACCACATACATGTTGAGGTCAGACCTTGAGCATGCCGTCGACATGCGGCTGTTCTTCGAAAGCTACATCGCACGATGACCTATGGTCTGGTCACGACCGCCCGCCGCGGACCACCCATCCTTGGGCCTCCAGGCCGTGGGCCTTGGCGAATTCCAGAGGTTTGTCCTCCAGGGTGACGTCCAGGTTATCGTTGAAACTGGTCATGAAGCCGAAGAATGACACCACGGCGACCATTTCGACGATTTGGTCGTCGCTCCAATATTTATGGAGTTCTTCGAAATGGGCGTCTGTCGCGCCGGATGGTTTTAGCGAGGCGACTTGGGCAAAGGCCAGTGCGGCGCGCTCGGCATCGGTGAACCGGTCGCTGGTCTCGTAGCTCCAGATTTGTTCGATCTGGTCGAGGGGGACGCCGAAGTCGTGGCCGTTGCTCAGCGTGTGCGCGGTGCAATAGCTACAGCCCGCCGAAAGGCTCGCCAGATGCGCGATCATCCATTTGAGTGGCAGGTCGAGGGCGCCGTCTTCGGCCATGATGGTCAGCGCCAGCCGCCCGACATGTTTCATGATTTCCGGCCGCCGCGCCATGATCATGTTCGCCGTCGGCTTGAAGCCCATCGCCTTTTCCACGGGATCGAAAAATTCGGCGAATTCGGCCAGTTGATCGGCGGGCAGGGGTTCTATCCTCGACATGGCGGCGTCTCTTTCGAGCGGAAATTATTTGGCCCTATGCTCTAGGGCCACTGGGTCGAGCGCATGTTGACACACTATGATGGCTGGCGACAAAGTTGCTCGCTGGAATTGCGTCGCGTTCTTTTTGAGGAGATTAGTCTTGATCGACCCTATTGTACCCCTGATCGCCGAGGACGATTTGGACCCCACCTTCACGAGCTATATCGCCGAGCGCCGGAAGATTCGCGATTGGGTGCCCAATAACGTCTATGCCCTGGCCAATGCGCCGGAGCTGGGGCTCTCGGCGCGCGGTATTTTCGACGACGCGCAGAGCGTCGGGTCCCTATCGCGCGAGTTGCGCTACCTCATCCGCCATGTGGTCTCGAACGCCAATGCCTGCCGCTATTGCATGACCCATCAGGTGAACTGGCTGAAGCGCCTGGGCGTGTCGAAGGAACGCATGCGCGACGCGACAACGGCGGAAGACAGCTCGCACTTCACCGACCGCGAAAAGGCCGCTTTGTCGTATGCCAAGGCGCTGACATTCGATGCGGCGAACGTACCCGAACCGGTCTATGACGCGCTGGAAGCGCATTTCACGCCCCAGGAACGCGTGGAGATTACGCTCGTCGCGGCCGCCATGAACATGATCAACATCGTCAATGACGGTCTTCGTCTGCCGCTCGAGGACGCGGCGCTGGCCGCCTATGCCGAAGCGACGGCGGAGAGTTGATCGCGCACCCGAAATGCCGGGATTGCGCCTAGAGGTGTGAAAACAACGTCAGCGCCGCCGCGACGATCAGGTAGGCGATCACTGTGAACCAGCCGTTCCAGCGCCAGGTCACCGTGGTCGCCGGGATGCCGGTGACCCGCGACAGCACCAACCCGGTGGCGCCGAAGGGCGACGCACTCAGGTTCAGCGCCCAGCCCAGTGCGAAGGCCAGGCCCAACAGGGTCGGGTCGCCCGGCGGCGCGGGCAGGGCGGAATAGAGCGAGCCCAACAGGGTGACCGTGAAAATCGGCGGCAAACCGGCGTTGGAGATCAGCGGAACGATGGCCGCCACCACCAGATAGATCACTAGCGGCGGAACGGCGTCGAGTTGAATCAAACCGGCCAGGGTTTCCGCGTCGCTCAATCCCGCGGCCATGATGCCGCAATAGCCGGCGGCGGCCAGGGTGAGAGCTTCGGGCGAGCTGGCGGGCACCGAGCGGGTGAGAATATTCGCTAATCGGGCGCGGGTCCGCGCCGTCGCATCGGGTAGGGCGCGGTATTGCAACACGACCCAGCACACCGAGACCACCGGCGCGACCAGCATCAGGGCGGGAATAGTTCTGACCCCGGTGAGCAGCATCACCGCGCCGGTTAGCCCCACCAGCGAGAAGCAGACCAAGGTAAATCGGCGAAATTCCGCTTTGGGAAAAGGCGTTGCGCTCGCGCGCGGCAATTGGTGTCCGCCGGCCGATAGTTTCGAGCGCGCCCTTGCGCCCTGCACCCGATCCTCCAGCCAGCCGGCGAACATTATTACGACGGCGACCGCCGCGCCCATGGCCGCCATGCGGCTCTGCTGGGCGCCGGTGACCATGGCCGGCACCAGCGCCTGGGTTACGGCGGTGGGCGACCATACGATGATCCAGGAAAACCCGCGCGCCAGGGCGGATATTTGCCGCCGCTCTCGTATCGCAATGAGAGGCGTATCGCTGTCGGCGGCGCCTTCACGCAGGCCGCGCTGGATTAGCGGCCCCAGCAAGCTGAGCGCGCCGAAATTAAGCAGAACGCCGAGACCGTGGCCGCCGGCGGTGATCGCCGCATAGCGCCGGCCTGGCGGTTGGCGGGTCAGGTAACGCCCGACCCCGAGCACCGCATCTGAGGTCGCAGCGCCGTCGCGCAGCAGCGCCAGCAAAATCATAAAAGCGGCGAGAAAGGCCGCCTGGTTTAGCGCGCGTTCGGCCAGGGCGCGCACATCGACCGGCAATAGGAACGCTGCCACGGTCAGCCCGATGGCGATGGTCAGCAGAAACCGTTCACGCAGGTGAAAATATTTCTGACCGACCAATACGAAGACCAGGAAACAGCCGGCCGCGATCAGCCCGGCGGTGCGCGCTTCGGTGTACAAGCGCACCAAGAGGGCCACGCACATGCCGATCAGGCTGATGGTGATCAGTATATCGCTCAGGGTTCGCCGCAATGGGGCGGCGGCAGGCACGTCTACCGACATTTAAAGACCTAAAAGTTTCTCCGCGTTGCCGTGCAATATTTTCGCCTTGTCCTCGGCGTTGAGCATGAGGCGCTCCATCCATTGCGGCCCCGGCTCGTTGGGCACGAAGGGATAGTCGATGGCGAACAGGGTGCGGTCGACGCCCATTTCCTGAATTGAGCACAACAGGGCGGGATCGGAGAAAAACCCGCTGGTGGTAATGTGAAAGTGGGAGCAGAAGGCATCGCGGAAGGCCATGCCGTCATTACCCGGCCGGTTCACCGCCATATCGATGCGCCAGAGCAGAAACGGTAGGGTCTCTCCGAGATGGCCAAGGACGATTTTCACGTCCGGATAGGCGTCTAGCACGCCGGACAAAACGATGCGGATGCCCGCCGTCGCCGTCTCCATGGTGAAGCCCCAGCCGGCATTGAGGATGCCGGGATAGGATTTTGCATAGTCGCCTAGATAGAGATCCGCGACCGTCGGGTGGATGTTGGCGGGGTGAATATAAAGCGGCACGTCGAGCGCTTGGGCGCGCTCGTAAATCGGCCAGAACTGCTCCTTGTCGAAAAAATGCTCGCCGCCGGTCAGCCCGTGGATCATCGCCCCCTTCATGCCCAGCGTGTTGACCGCGCGCTCGAGCTCATCGGCGGACGCTTGTGGGTCGGCGGTGGGCAGGGCGGCGAAGCCGGCAAAACGGTCCGGGTGGGTTTCGATCAGCGCGGCCAGCCGGTCGTTGGCGCCGGCCGCCACTTTGACCCCGGTCTCGGCATCCATTTTCTGCGTCGACGGCGCGCCGTGGGACAGTACTTGAACGTCGATGCCCGCCGCGTCCATGGATTTAAGCCGCGCCTCGCCGACTTCTTCCAATTGATCGCGCACGAAGCCGCCGGTGCGCGCGTCGAGGCCTTCGAACTGGGCGGTAATTTCGTCGTCGTAATAATGTTCCTCGATCGCGATGACCCGCTGGTCGCTGAGAATAGTCATGTCGTCTCCCCCGGTATTCGCCCGAACCGCCGCTAATATCGGCGTTTTTCGCGCCGATGGACACACTTGGCGGAACTAAATTTTGCCGCCACGGAATTTCTCGCCCCAAGCGGTGTTTGTAACTTCGAAGCTGCTGATCGGCCACTAGATCGGCGGATTATTTGCCCGCGCAAGCCAGCGGTTCCGGGAGTATCAGGATATGAGCGAAATTACCGCCGAGCCTTCCGCCGAGCCGGCGTCCGAGCGCCCGCAGAAGGAAGTTATTTACCGGCATAAATTGTTCACCCGGCTCACCCATTGGGTCAATGTTGTGTGCTTCACCATCTTGTTGATGAGCGGCCTGCAGATTCTCAATGCCCATCCTGCGCTGTATTGGGGCCAGTTCGGCGCCGACGACGATCACGCTTTTCTGCAATTTTATGCGACGCGTGACGGCGACGAGTTGATCGGCCGCACCCGGATCGGCTCGCTCACCATCGAGACCACCGGACTGTTCGGGGCCTCGCGCGGCAGCGACGGCGAGCTCGATGTGCGCGCCATGCCGACCTGGGCGACCCTGCCGAGTATCCGCGATCTGGCGACCGGCCGGCGCTGGCACTTCTTCTTCGCCTGGCTGTTTGTCATCAATGGGCTGGTCTATGTCGGCGCCAGTTTGGTGACCGGTCATCTGTGGCGCAATCTGATACCCCGGGCGCGCGAGCTAAGGCCGGGGCATATATTGCGCGATTTCTGGGATCATGCGCGCCTGAAGTTCCCCAAGGGCGAGGCGGCCAAGCGCTATAACGTGCTGCAAAAGGGCGCCTATCTGGGGGTCACGCTGTTGTTGGCGTTACTGGTGCTGACCGGCCTGACCATGTCGCCGGGGATCAACGCCGCAGTGCCGGGTCTGCTCGATCTGTTCGGCGGGCGGCAATCGGCGCGCAGCATCCATTTCATCTGCGCCAGCCTGACCGTGGCCTTCGTGGTGATCCATCTGGCGATGGTGGTTCTGGCCGGCCCGATCAACGAAATCCGTTCGATGATTACTGGGCGCTATGTCGTGCCTCCGGAGGATAAATAATGACCTCGAAATTTTTATCCCGGCGTCGCCTTTTGACGGCCGGTGCTGTCGGCGTCGGCGCCCTGGCGCTGGGTGGCCTTAACCGTTTCCTGATCGCGCCGAACTATCTGCAAATTCTCGAATCGGCAGAGGGCCTTACCCTGCGGGCGCAGCGCGCTATGTTGGCTGGTCAGCCCCTGGCGCGTGAATTCAGCGAAGCGGATTTATCGCCGATTTTCAAAGCCAACGGCACAGTGCTGCCCGACACCGCGGCCTGTGAAGCCTTGATGGCAAATGATTTCGCCGACTGGCGTCTGACGATCGACGGCATGGTGACCACCCCGGCCAGCCTGTCGATGGCCGATCTAAAACGCCTGCCGCAACGCACCCAGATCACCCGCCATGACTGCGTGGAGGGGTGGAGCGCGATCGGCAAATGGACTGGGGTGCCGCTCGGTCCCTTGCTGCAGACCGCCGGCTTGGCGCCCAACGCGCGTTTCGTGGTGTTCCACTGCGCCGACGATTTGGGTGGTGGCGCGAACGGGCTGTATTATGAGAGCGTCGATCTGGTTGACGCTTTTCATCCGCAGACCATCCTGGCTCACACCATGAACGATGCGCCGCTGAAGGTCGCCCACGGGGCGCCGCTGCGCCTGCGGGTCGAGCGCCAGCTCGGCTACAAGCACGCCAAATATCTCATGCGCATCGAGGTGGTCGAGAGCCTGGCCAATATCGGCCGCGGCAATGGCGGCTTCTGGGAAGATCGCGGCTACGAATGGTACGCAGGCATCTAAGTGGGCCGACGAAACTCCGGCGCGACGTCGTCGGCAAAGAGCGCCAACGAGCGCGCCGATTCTTCGTAGCGCAAATCGCCAAAGGCAAATCGGCAGACGAAATAATTTAAGCCCGCGGCCTCGACCTGGCGGGCGATTTCCGCCGCCGCGGTGTCGGGCGAGCCGGCGATGATGATGTCGCGGTCCCGCGCTTCCTTGAAATCGGACGGATAGACTTGCGGGTCGGCGCCGAAGTGGCGCCACAAGTTCATGAAATTATTGTACCAGGCGGTGTAGGCGCGTGCGGCCACCTCTTCCGCCTCGGCGTCGGTCTCGCCGATATAGATGTGGCGCGCCGCGCCCATCTTTGGTAGCGCGTCGTCGTTCCCGTGGTTGGCATGCCAGACGTTACGGTAGCGATCGGTCGCCTCACGCGCGACGGGGCAGGGGGCGTTGCTGATGATGTTGATGCCCTGTTCGGCCGGCCATTGGGCGCCGTGCGGTGCGCCGACGCCGTACCACAGCGGCGGGTGCGGCCGCTGCACCGGGGTCAATACCATGGGCACGGAATCGTAGGAGAAATGCTCGCCTTGAAAGGTGAGTTCCGCATTAGCGAACCCGCGCATCAAGACTTCGAACGCTTCCCTATAGATCGCTGGCGCGGTTTCCTTGTCGATGCCGAAATAGGCGACTTCGAAGGGTGAGATACCGCGCCCGACGCCGAACTCAAACCGCCCGCCGCTCATATGATCGAGCATGCAAATCTCTTCGATCAGGCGCAGTGGGTCATAGAGTGGCAGGCAATAGACCATCGGGCCAAAGCGTAGGCGCGTGGTGCGCTGGGCGACGGCGGCCAGGAACACGCTGGGCGACGGGGCGAGGCCAAGCGGCGTGGCGTGGTGTTCGGCCAGGTGATAGGTGGCAATGCCGGCGGCGTCGTAGCCAGCGATCAGGCGCAGCCGTTCTTCGTAGATCGCCGCCAGATCGGCGCCGGGCCGCAAGTCCAAATGATCGAATACACCGAATTCCATCGGCGGCCCCCGCGATGCTGGTGATTAACTAAATACCGGTTGGCTGGTCCACAACCGGGGTTGCGAGACCTTGTGCGATATTGTTGCCCGGTCAGGCGATGCGACCGTGGCAGTGTTTATATTTTTTATTCGATCCGCAAGGACAAGCCGCATTGCGGGCGACCTTGCCCCACGTCGAGGGATCGTTGGGATTGATTTGATCGCCGCTCGCATGGCGCACCGTTTGCGGCTTCTGCATCACTTCGCCATCGGCGTCTGGGTCATCGCCCATGGTGCCGCCGAAAGGCTCAGTGGTGGCGTGTTGCGCTTCCATCTGCTGCGGCGCCTCGGGTTCGGGCACTGGCTCGGGAACGTTCACTTGTATTTCGATATGGCTCAACATGGCGGTGACGCCCTCGCGCAGGCGGTCCAACATGCCCTCGAACATCTCAAACGCTTCGCGCTTATATTCGTTGAGCGGGTTTTTCTGGCCGAAGGCGCGTAACCCGATGCCCTGGCGCAAATGGTCGAGGCTCAACAAATGGTCTTTCCAATATTGGTCGAGAATTTGCAGCAGCAGGTTTTTCTCCGCCATGCGCATCAGCTCGGGCCCGAACTGCGCGGTCTTCGCCGCTGCTTTCTCGTTGACCTGCTTGCGTAGCCGGTCGAGGATTTCTTCGTCGGCGATGCCTTCTTCCTGGGCCCAGTCGCCGACCGGCACGTCGAGGCCGAACAAGCGCATGACCTCTTCGTGCAACAGGTCAGTATCCCATTGCTCGGCGAAAGCCTTTTCCGGAATGCACCGCGACACGGTATCTTCCAAGGTTTCTTCACGCATCGCCTCGACGGTTTCCGAGACGTCTTCCACCCGCATTAAATCTTTGCGCTGCTCGTAGATGACCTTGCGCTGGTCATTCATCACATCATCGTATTGCAGCAACTGTTTGCGAATTTCGAAGTTGCGCGCCTCGACCTTTTGCTGCGCCTTCTCCAACGCCTTGTCGATCCAGGAATGGACGATCGCCTCGCCTTCTTCCAGGCCGAGCTTTTGCAGCATCGAATCCATGCGCTCGGATCCGAAGATCCGCATCAAATCGTCTTCCAGGGACAAGAAGAAGTGGGACCGGCCGGGGTCCCCCTGACGGCCGGAGCGGCCGCGCAGCTGGTTGTCGATGCGCCGGCTCTCATGGCGCTCGGTGCCGATAATCTGCAAGCCCCCGGTGCCCAGCACCAAGGCGCGCTTGGCGGCCACTTCGGCCTCGATCTCGCCGCGCTTTTTGGCAAGCTCGTCCGGATCGTCGATATCGGCCAACTCGGTGGCGACGCGCACTTCCACATTGCCGCCAAGCTGAATGTCGGTGCCCCGGCCGGCCATGTTGGTGGCGATGGTAACCGCGCCGGGCTCGCCGGCCTGGGCGATGATCATCGCCTCCTGGTCGTGATAGCGCGCGTTCAAGACATTGTGGGGGATCTTTTTCTTTTTCAGAACCGCCGATACCTGCTCGGACTTGTCGATCGACACGGTGCCGACCAACACCGGCTGCTGGCGCTCGTGGCAATCGGCGATGAGCTCGGTGATGGCATTATATTTCTCGGCCAGGGTCCGGTAGACCTCGTCGTTCTTATCCTCGCGCACCATCGGCTTGTTGGTGGGAATATCGACGACTTCCAATTCGTAGATTTCGGTGAACTCGCCGGCCTCGGTCATCGCGGTGCCGGTCATGCCGCTGAGCTTGGGGTAGATGCGGAAATAATTCTGGAAGGTGATCGAGGCCAAGGTCTGGTTTTCGTTTTGGACGGAAACATGTTCCTTCGCTTCCAGCGCTTGGTGCAGCCCGTCGGAGAACCGCCGGCCTTCCATCATGCGGCCGGTAAACTCGTCGATGATGACGACTTTGTCATCCTTGACGATATAGTCGGTGTCGCGGCTGAACAGCTTATGCGCGCGCAGCGCCTGGTTGACATGGTGCAGGATGCTGACGCTGGTGATGTCGTAGAGGCTCACCCCGGCTTCCATAAGTCCGGCCTCAGCGCATAGTTCCTCGGCGTGCTCGACACCCTCGTCGGTCATGGTGATTGCGCGGGCCTTCTCGTCGATCTCGTAATCTTCCTCGACGAGGTTGGGAATGATGACGTCGACCTGGCGATAGGCTTCGGACGAATCCTCGACCGGTCCGGAGATGATCAACGGCGTGCGGGCTTCATCGATGAGGATCGAATCGACTTCGTCGACGATGGCGAAATTGAATTCGCGCTGCACCATCTCGTCGAGTTGGAACTTCATATTGTCGCGCAGGTAATCGAAACCGAGTTCGTTATTGGTCGCATAGGTGACGTCAGCCAGATAGGCCTCGCGGCGTTCCTCGTCGGACAGGCCGTGCACGATCACGCCGACCTTGAGGCCCAAGAATTCGTAGACCTGGCCCATCCAGCTGGCATCGCGCTGGGCCAAATAATCGTTGACCGTGACCACGTGGACGCCCTTGCCTTCGAGCGCGTTGAGATAGACCGCCAGTGTGGCGACCAGGGTCTTGCCCTCGCCGGTCTTCATTTCCGAGATCATGCCGTTGTGCAGCACCATGCCGCCCAACATCTGTGCATCGAAATGACGCTGGCCCAGGGTGCGCTTGGCGGCCTCGCGGACCGTGGCGAAGGCTTCGATTAGCAGACCGTCGAGCGTATCCTCGCCATCGGCGAGTTTCTGGCGAAAATGGTCGGTGCGCGCGCGCAGCTCCTCATCATTGAGGGCTTCGAGCCGCGGCTCCAGCGCATTTATCAACTCGACGTCTTTCGACAAGCGACCGAGATAACGGTCGTTTGCCGAGCCGACGAGCTTTTTGACGAGATTGACTACCATCCGGCCAGTTCATTCCTTTGCGGTGGGCCCGCAGCGACCGATATGCCGCTAACAGGGGGACGCACTGCCCTCGCAGCGCCGCGTTTCATATACGCCCTGAAAGATGGGAATTAATGGCGTCTTGTCTAGGGGCCATCTGTGCGGCTGTCAACGAAGATCCGCTAACCATATGAACTAGTTAACCAACCTTGCTTGCCATCGCGTTACCCGACGCAGCTTGGTCAATCACATTACCGTGTGAGATAGTGGGGGCCGCCGGTCGGGCCTTGAGACAATGTGCCGATGGCGGCACTGTGGTGCGCGGTTATCGTTGGGCTGTTTATTTATTGATCGATACCTTAACTGTCTGCGGGCGAACGACGCCGGTGCGGACGCCCGGAGCTACTACTATGAAACATTTACTCGCCGCGGCCTTGGCCGCTACTTTTCTCGCGACCGGGTCGATGGCGGCGCTGGCCCAGGACAACCAGGCTAGCGACAATCCGGTTTTGGCCACTGTCAACGGCCACGAAATTCGCCAGTCGAATTTGGCTGCGGCCTTTCAGCGCCTGCCCGAACAGTATCAACAAATTCCGGTCGATAGCCTATTCCCGCAACTCTTGGAGCAGTTGATCACCAACCATCTGATGGAAGTCGCCGGGCGCGCGCAGGATCTGCAAAACAGCGAAGCTGTACTGGAACAGGTCCGCGCCTTCGAAGGGGCGGCGATTCAGCAGGCCTATCTTGAGGGCAAGATTGCCGCGCAGGTGACGGAAGAGGAAATCGTGCGGGTCTATGAAGAGACCATCGGTAATGTCGAAGGTCCTGAAGAAGTGCGCGCCAGCCACATTTTGGTGGAAACCGAGGAAGAAGGCATGGCGATCCTCAAGGAACTCGCCGACGGCGCCGATTTCGCCGCATTGGCCATTGAGCGCTCGACCGGTCCCAGCGGGCCGGATGGCGGCGATTTGGGATACTTCGTGCGAGAGGCCATGGTCGAGCCCTTTGCATCGGCCGCGTTTGCGCTGGAAATCGGTGCGGTCGGCCCTGACCCGGTGAAGACCCAGTTCGGTTGGCACATCATCAAAACCATCGATAAACGCCGCCAACAATCCGCTAATCTGGCGGAATCGCGCGCGCGTATTCAAGAATTGTTGACGCGCGAGTTCATCACCGCGCATATGGCTGAATTGCGGGCGGGCGCCGAGATTGAAACCTTTAATCTCGATGGATCGCCAAAAGGGGGCACGCCGGCCCAGTAACCGGCCGCGCGATGCGACACCGCCCCCGATGAAAGTTGGGGGCGTTTGTCATTATGAATAAGTCCGGTACCGCAGCGGTCTCGCCGCTGGCACCCAAGGGATTTCCGTCTATCAAACCCGTCGCCGGGGTTCGCTTGGCCGGTCGTGCTGTGGGCCTAAAGCCCGGCGGGGCGAAGGATTTGATGCTCGCCGAATTGGCTAAGGGCAGCACCATCGCCGGCGTGCTCACCCGCTCGCGCTGTCCCTCGGCGCCGGTCGATTGGTGCCGAGCGATCTTGCCCAGGGGCCGGGCGCGGGCGATCGTGGTGAATTCCGGCAACGCCAACGCGTTCACCGGCAATGCCGGCGATCAGGTGGTCGCCACCACCGTTGCCACCGCCGCCAAGCTGCTGGGCTGCCGGCGCGACGAGATTTACATCGCCTCGACCGGCGTGATCGGCGAGCCGGTGTCGGCTGATTATATCTCCGGCAAGCTGGCCACGGTTCGCCGCGGGTTGGGCGTGCGGGCCTGGCGGCCAGCCGCCGAGGCGATCATGACCACGGACACCTTCCCCAAGGCCGCGTCGCGCACCGCGAAGATCGGCGGGGCGCAGGTCACCATATCGGGCTTCGCCAAAGGCTCGGGCATGATCGCGCCGGACATGGCGACCATGCTGGGTTTCGTGTTCACCGATGCCCGTCTGCCCGCGCCGATCCTACAAAAGCTATTGCGCCGGGCGGCCGACCGCTCGTTCAATTCGATCACCGTCGATGGCGACACCTCGACATCGGATACGGTGTTGCTGGCGGCGACCGGGCAAATCAAGGGTCAACCGCGTATCAACCGCGCCAACGACCCGGCGCTGGCCGATTTCTATGCGGCCCTGGAAGCGGTCTGCACGGATCTGGCGCAGCAAATCGTGCGCGACGGCGAGGGTGCGCAGAAATTCGTTACGGTCGATGTGCGCGGCGCTGAATCGAAACGCGCCGCCCGCGCTATCGGGCTGGCCATCGCCAATTCGCCCCTGGTCAAAACCGCCATCGCCGGCGAGGACCCCAATTGGGGCCGCATCGTCATGGCGGTGGGCAAGGCCGGCGAGAAGGCCGACCGGGACCGGCTGTCGATCGCTATCGGCGGCATCGCCATCACCGAGGGTGGGCAACTAACGCCGGGTTATGACGAGGCGCCGGTGGCCGAATATATGAAAGGCGCGGAGATCGGGATTAGCATCGATGTCGGCGTCGGGCGCGGCCGGGCGACCGTGTGGACCTGCGATCTGACCCACGGCTACATCACCATCAACGCTGACTACCGGAGCTAACGCCCTCGCCATGTCGAGCCCGCCGCTTCTACTGGTCGCCGCCGTCGCCTTGGTCGATATCGACGACCGGGTTTTGCTGGCCCAGCGCCCGGCCGGCAAATCGATGGCCGGCCTGTGGGAATTTCCGGGCGGCAAGCTGCAAGACGGCGAGACGCCGGAAGCGGCGCTGATCCGCGAATTACGCGAGGAACTGGCCATCGACACGGTGGAAAGCTGCCTCGCGCCCATCGCCTTTGCCAGTCACACTTATGACGATTTCCAGCTGCTCATGCCGCTATTCGTGTGCCGGGTGTGGACCGGTACGCCGCAGCCCGTCGAGGGCCAGGAACTGGCCTGGGTGCGGCCCAACGATATGCGCACCTATCCCATGCCGCCAGCCGACAAGCCCTTGGTAGCCATGCTGCGAGATGTGCTTTAGGCGATTTGCCTGCCCCTACGTCGTCAGTTGACGGTAGGCCAGCGACAGGGCGGTGATGCCGATGGCGGCGGCGAAGTAGGACACCGACACAACGATAAGCGTAAAGATGAACCCGGCGGTCACAGAGGGGCCTAGGATGCCGGCGAGCGACGCTTCGATAAGCGTGACGACAATGCGGGTGACGAACATAATGCCCAACGGCAGCAGTACAATGGCGATCACGAGGTTCCAGCTATTGCCGCGGGTCAGGCGCATGGATTGGGCGAATGTCATCGGTTTGTCGGTCGCGACACCGGGCAACACCAAGGCCGAGCGGGCATAGATCATACCCATGGCGATAAAGATGGCGGCCAGGATCGCGATGACCGGCAGGACGCCCTGGAGCATGAAGGTTATGGTGGCCGATAGCAGAATCATCAGCGCGATCAACCGCGCCATCAAAGACGCGATGCGACCGAAAAACAGCCATTGGCGCCGGCCCCAATGCAGCGCGGCGCCGACGGTCGTAGCCTCCGGGCCGACCAGGATGCGGCGGTGCCAGGCGACGGCAAATAGGCTGTAAAATATAAAGACGGTGATCAACATGACCACCGATCCCAAAAATTGAGCCACCGTGATCTGCGCGGTTGTCTGGGACTGCTCGTTGACGACAAGCTGCGGGTCGCCGACGGCGGCGGCGATTACCGTGCCAATGATCGAGACCATCAGCACCGGCAGGAAGGCGAACGTCATCAGGTCGCGCCGGTTCTCCCAGGTGTCGCTGATGGCCTCGGTGATGATGTCGAAAATGGGAAGTTTCATATGCGCTTGCCTCGGCCGCGACTATAGCGGTCGCCGGTCAGTGAGGCCCAGACTTTTCGCCGGCCGAATGTTCCGGCGCGTCGAGCGCCTCGGCGAGCCGGGCGGTGGCGCTGCCGGGCCGCAGGGCCTGGGGTTGGTTGTCGGCCGGTGCCCAGCCGGTCAGATAGAGGATCTGGAACGTCGCCGGGGCGCGGCCATCGGCGCCGGCGAACTGGCGCATATACTGCTCGGCGACGGCCATGAGCGTGGCGCGGCGGGTCGGTGTTCGCCGCCGCTCGAGCAACATATTGGTCTCGCCCATGCCACGCAGATCGGCCATCAGTTTCAACGGGTTGTCGTAGGTGACGGTGATGGTGTCGGTGTCGGCGACCGGTAGAGCAAAGCCGGCGCGCTGCAACAGACCGGCGGCGTCGCGCAGGTCGGCGAAGGGGGCGACCCGCGGCCCGGCGCCGCCCTCGATTGCGGATTCCGCGGCCAGCCAGGATTGCCGCAATTCGGTGAGGGTGGCGCCGCCGAACAACGCGGCGAGAAAGACCCCGTCGGGCTTCAACGCGCGCTGAATTTGCACCAGCGTGCCCGGTAGATCGTTCACATGGTGCAGGCTGGCGCAGCTCAGAATAAGGTCGAAACTACCGTCGCGAAACGGCAACGCTTCTTCGTCGGCGGCGAGCGCGGCGATGCCGGTATCGGCGAGGGCGACGGCCGCCATACGCGGCGATAAATCGGTCTGCACCAGGCTGCCGATCTTGCCCGCCGGCAGGCGCGCGGCGGCTTTGGCGACGAAACCCGTATGGCAGCCGAGATCCAGCGCAGACGTAAAATCGCGGCGAATGTCGGCCAGCCGGTCGACCAACCGGTCGGCGACTTCGTCGAATAGAAAATCATAGTCCGGCAGGGTTGCGGCGGCCCGCTCGCGGCGCTGGCGCAGCAATTGGCGGTCAAACACTTCGATACGGTCAGCCATACCAGCCTATATGGCATGGCCTTGCGCCCGGGCAAACCCGGGCAACGCTCCACAGGCCTCCGTCCTAGCGGTTTGACTCCGGCGATAGTTTTGCGGCGACAATGGGCAATGGTTTGGAGTCCGGCGATATTTACCGGCGATGTGATCCGCCGTGGCGTGGCGGGCGTGGTGCACGGCGTGATCAATACGGTGCTGCCGCCCCAATGCCTGGCCTGCGACGCCCTGGTGGCGACGCCCGGTAGCCTGTGCGCTGCGTGCTGGCGGGAGGCCAAGTTTATCACCGCGCCGCAATGCACGATTTGCGGGGTGCCCTATTCGTTCGACCCGGGCGGTGCGCCCGGCACAGACGTGGTGTGCGGGGCGTGCGTGCGTCATCGGCCGATCTATGACCGGGCGCGGGCGGTGTTGCGCTATGACGATCTCGGCCGCCGCCTGGTGGTGGGGTTCAAACACGGCGACCGCACCCATGGCGCGCCGACCTTCGGGCGGTGGCTGGCGCGGGCTGGTGCGGAACTAATCGCGGAGGCCGATATGGTAGCGCCGGTGCCGTTGCACCGGTTGCGGTTGATCCGGCGGCGGTTCAACCAATCGGCCATGTTGGCGCAGGCCATCTGTCGCAGCCCGGGCGGCGAGGGTCTCCAATTTGCGCCTGACCTGCTGTTGCGCCATCGCCACACGCCGAGCCAGGCCGGTCTCAATGCGGTCGAGCGCAAGCGAAATGTGCGCAACGCCTTCACGGTCAACGAGCGGCGCGTCGCGCAAGTCGATGGAAAGCGGGTGCTGTTGGTCGACGATGTTTTCACCACCGGCGCTACAGTGTCGGAATGTGCCCGCATCTTAGGCCGCGCCGGGGCTGCTTCGGTCGATATCCTAACCTTGGCCCGGGTCGATGCGCCCCGCGGTGAGCCTTAACGTTACCGCGGAAACACGTGAATTTGATGGAAAACGGGGTGACCGGGTAAATTCGCCATGGTACGAGCGCCGCGGTAATTTTTCATGGGCGATGCTGGCCGCCGGCCGCGTGGCGACATACATTGCAATAGCAACAGATTAAACGGAGGCGCGCAGCCGATGGCGAATGTTGAAATCTATACAGGAATGATGTGCGGCTATTGTTCCGCCGCCAAGCGCCTACTGAAGAAGAAGGGCGTCGATTTCACCGAGACCGATGTCACCTGGAAGCCGGCCAAGCGGGTCGAGATGATGGAGCGCGCCAACGGCAAGCATTCGGTGCCGCAGATTTTCATCGACGGCGAACATGTCGGCGGTTGCGACGATCTCTATGCGTTGGACGCCAACGGCAAGCTCGACGGTAAATTGGGTCTGAGTTAAGGCCTAGCTTAGCCGTATATCGACAACGCTGCGGCGAATAGCGCAGATCCGTTGAATGACCGCCGGGCGCGGATCGTCGATCACCCCATTTTCATAAGCGACCACTTGGAGCTGCCCGTCGACGGCGTCCAACAATTCGCCGGGCTGCAGCAGATAGTCGGGATTGCTCGGCTTGCCGTAGGCGGCATTGCCGGTGGCGAAGGTCTCGTAAAGCAGAACGCCGTCTTCGGCGACGGCGGCGACGATGGCGGGTAGCAGCGGCCGCCACAGATAGTTGGTGACGATCACGCCGCCGAAGAGGCCTTCCGGCAGCTGGCCGGCGCCCGCTTCCAGGTCGGTTTGCCGCATCTCAAGTTTTGCAGTGTCACGTAAATCCGCCATGCGGCTTAGGTCACGGTCGACCGCCGTGACCCGGTGGCCGCGGTCGAGGAAATAACGCGTGTGGCGGCCGGCGCCGGCGGCGATGTCGAGTATTTTACCGGAAATCAGCGGGGCGAACCGCGCGACCCAGGGTGAGGGCGGGGTCTTAACCGTATCGGGCGTGTCTGGGGTCATTGCGTCGCGATAATTTTGCTTGTTTTTCAGGGTAAAATCGCCAATTTACGGGGCCACGGGTTTCGTTTTGGACCTCGTAGCGGCTTTATACGCGTAACCGATGATATGAGCGATGATCAGCTTTAATCTAACCTGTTCGAAGGGTCACGAGTTTGGCGGTTGGTTCCCCAGCTCCGACAGTTTCGACACCCAGGTGAAGAAAAAGCAGGTGCCGTGTCCGACCTGCGGTGACACCGCCGTCGCGAAGTCGATCATGGCGCCGGCCGTGGCGGCGAAAACGACCGTTAAGGAGAAGCGCAAGGCCGAGGCGGCGAAGCTGCGTAAAATGCTCGGCGAGGTGCGTGACCATGTCGAAAAGAATTTCGACGATGTGGGCGATGAGTTCCCCGAAGAAGCCCGGCGCATCTATTACGGTGAGAGCGAAGCGCGCGATATTTACGGCAATGCGTCGGACGAGGAAGCCGAGGAGATGGCCGAGGAGGGGCTGCCGGTCGGCCGCCTGCCATGGCTCAAGCGCGCCGACAGCTAATCCGTCGGACCGCTCACCGGGCCTTTATTCCGGTCCCCATATAATTGACGTCGAGGTCGCGCGGGTTGAGCGACCATTGGTCGGTCAGCGGACTATAGGTGACGCCGGTTAATTCGGTGACGCCGATGCCGCCGCCAGCTAATCCCCGGGTGAGTTCCGACGGCCGCACGAATTTGCGCCAATCATGGGTGCCGCGCGGTAGCCAGCGTAGGATATATTCGCCGCCGACGATGGCTAGGGCGAAGGCCTTGGCGGTGCGGTTTAGGGTCGAGAAAAACATCAGACCGCTATCGTCGAGCGCCGCGCCGCAAGCGGCCAAGAACCCGTTCACGTCGGCGACGTGTTCGACCACTTCCATGTTGAGAACCAAGTCGAATTGGCGGTTCTCGCCGGCCAGCTCCTCGACCGTAGCCAACCGGTAGTCGATCGACAGGCCAGAGGCCTCGCTATGGATGCTGGCGATTTCGATATTGCGCGCCACCGCGTCAATCCCGGTTACATCGGCGCCGAGGCGGGCCAGGGGTTCGCAGAGCAGGCCGCCGCCGCAACCCACATCGAGCACGGTCAATCCGGCAAACGGTGTCAACGAGGCAGGGTCGCGGTCGAAATGGGCGCAGGCCTGGTCGCGGATATATTGCAGGCGGACCGGATTGAACTTATGCAGCGGGCGGAATTTTCCGTCCGGATCCCACCATTCCTCGGCCATGGCGCGGAACTTTTCCAGCTCGTCGGGATCGATCGACCGGGTTTCCTTGGGATTTTCTGCCGGGGCCGCCATGGTCAGTCCTATCAACGCCACTTGTCAGGGATTCAACGACTGAGTATGGATACGCCGCCCCGGCCCGGCAAGTCAGCGAATTG
Source organism: Alphaproteobacteria bacterium (assembly GCA_011087645.1). Taxonomy (GTDB): domain Bacteria; phylum Pseudomonadota; class Alphaproteobacteria; order UBA6615; family UBA6615; genus JABDJY01. Next base: position 279,060 of record JAALLF010000001.1, on the reverse strand, counting down.
ACGCGGGTGGGCGTCCCGGCGGGAATCCTACCGCTTTTTGGGGGAGTCGTCGGGGTGATGGCAAACGAGGAAGTGCATGGGCCAGATAGTCGTAAAATTTGGCGGAACGTCTGTCGCTGATATCGACCGTATTCGGGCGGCCGCGGCCACCGTGAAGGCGGAAGTCGAGCGCGGGCACCAGGTTGCCGTCGTGGTCTCGGCGATGGCCGGGGTGACCAACGATTTGGTGGCGTTGACCCGCGACGCCAACCCGCTGCACGACGCGCGCGAGTATGACGCGGTGGTGGCGACCGGCGAGCAAGCGACCAGCGGGTTACTGGCGCTGTGTCTGCAGCAAATGGGCGTGTCGGCGCGGTCCTGGCAGGGTTGGCAGATACCGATCCGTACAGACGACGTCCACGGCAAGGCCCGCATTTTAGGGGTCGAGACCGAGGATCTGGCGAGCCGGCTGGCCGATAACCAGGTTTGTGTGGTGGCCGGATTTCAAGGCCTCGGTCCCGATAACCGGATCACCACATTGGGCCGCGGCGGCTCGGATACCACCGCGGTGGCGCTGTCCGCCGCGCTGTCCGCCGACCGCTGCGATATCTATACCGATGTCGACGGCGTCTATACGTCGGATCCGCGCATCGTGACGCGTGCGCGCAAGCTCGATAAAATCACCTACGAGGAGATGCTGGAAATGGCGTCGCTCGGCGCCAAGGTTCTGCAGACCCGTTCTGTACAGTTGGCGATGGGCCATAGCGTTCCCTTGCAGGTATTGTCTTCATTTGACGGTGCGGTAGGCAGCGACCTGCCGGGAACACTTGTCGTGGCCGAGGAAGAAATAGTGGAACAGGAAATCGTAAGCGGCGTGACCTACAGCCGCGACGAAGCGAAAATCACCTTATTGCAGGTGCCCGACCGGCCCGGCGTGGCGGCGGCGATCTTTGGCCCCCTGTCCGACGCCAACGTCAATGTCGATATGATCGTGCAGAACGTGTCGGAAGATGGCAGCGCCACCGATCTGACCTTTACCGTGTCGCGCGGCGAACTGGACCGGGCGTTGGAGGTCTTGGAGGCATGCAAGGGTGAGTTGGGCTTTGCCGCCTCGGTGCCCGACGCCAATGTGGTGAAGCTGTCGGTGGTCGGCGTCGGTATGCGCACCCATGCGGGTGTTGCCAAACGCATGTTTTCCGCGCTGGCTGAGCACAACATCAATATTTTGGTGATCTCGACCTCAGAAATTAAGATCAGTGTCTTGATCGCCGAGGAATTCACGGAATTGGCGCTGCGCGCGTTGCACACCGCCTACGGGCTCGACGCTGCCTGATCGCACGAGGGTCCGACGCCTCTGCCTTGCGGCCTTTGCCCGCGATCACGGCATAACAGTTTAGTGTGTTGGTGGACTTCGAGTCGATTTGGTAAAAATGAGTGCTGCCAATGCCAAACATGGTTTATTTTCTTTTAATTAACCTTTGTTTACTACGTTATTCACCGCGTAGTGCCGAAAATTGTTAAATGCTCTGTTTGGCTACGGTCGGATGTATTCCGGTCGATGGGGGTTAAATTAGAAGATGGTTGGTGTAGATCGACAATCTTTCCGTGTAATCGAGGGTGGTGGCGGATCGGTTGCCCAAGACGAGACAGTGGCTGAGCATGTCGGCGCGTTTCTGCGTGAAGCCCGCCAGACCACCGGTCGAAGCGTTGCTGAAGTCGCGACATCACTGCGCATTCGTACGAAGTTTGTGCAATCCATCGAAGATGGGCGCTATGAGGACCTGCCGGGCCAAACCTATGCGGTTGGCTTTGTGCGTTCCTATGCCGACTATCTCGGCCTCGATACGGAAGCCCTAATAACCCAATTCAAGACTGAATCGCGCAACGCCGAGAGCCATCCCGACCTTGCGTTTCCGGTGCCGACCACCGTTGGTTGGTTCCCCACAGGCAAGATAGTGGCGATCTGCGCCCTGTTGGCCGTCGCGGTTTTTGCCGGCTGGTTTTTCCTGCAGAACGAAGGCGCGGTCGATGTGGCCGCCGTTCCCGCCCCGCCGGGTTTTAAACCGGCTGTTGCTTCAGTTGAAAAACCCGCAAATGTGTCCGTGGCCGCCGCGCCGGCGGCGCCTCAGGTGACAGCGGTCGCGAGCGCTGCCACCGCGCAGCCCGAAGCGACGGAGCCGGCTGGCCAAAGTCCCGAAACACCGGCCGTTACGGCCGAGGTCGGCGAACAACCGGTTCAGGCGCCGGGTCCAGCCGCAGACCCGCAGATAACGGAACCGATGGCAACCGAAGCCGCGCCCGAGCCGGTTACCGAAGCCGCCGCGCCGGTCGTTGTCGCGGCCGTATCAGCGCCGGCGATCCCAGATCCCGCCCCGGCTGGTGAGGTTAGCGAACCGCCCGCACCAGTAGAAACCCAACCCGAGCCCGTTACTGTTGCTGAAGCGCCACCGCCGCCGCCCGCGCCACCTGTTGCGGCACCGGTCGTTGCCGCCGATCCGCCCGTTGCGACAACGACTGCAACGCAAATTGCCGCCCTGCCGAGTATCCCCGAGGAAAGCAGCACAGCGATCGTCAGTGGGGAGGGACGCACCTACGGCGTGATAAATCAGGAGGCGCGCGTGATTATCGGCGCCGAGGCCGATAGTTGGGTGCAGGTCCTCGACGAACAGCAGAATGTTTTGTTGACCAGAATGCTGCGCGCCGGTGACCGTTACCTGGTGCCCGACCGGCGCGACCTGGTCATGTTGACCGGTAATGCCGGTGGCTTGGTCATTTCCGTCGATGGCGACCCGGTGCCCAAAATCGGCTCGGACGGCGCCATCCTGCACAATGTGCGTCTCGACGTTGATCTGTTGAAGGCCGGCCGGGCCGTTATTCAGTAAGATCGGCTGTAAAACCGCCGCCCAGATTGCCGCTCAGAGACACATGGGTGGCTTGATATTTGGCCATGCCGCGCGCATGTTACGGCGCGAATCGCCCCCATATTAGAATTATCGCCTCACCGTAGGAAAAACCGATGAGCGTGCGCCCCTACCGGGACATTGACCGCCGTAAAAGCCGCCAGATATTCGTTGGCGACGTGCCCGTTGGCGGCGATGCGCCGATTACCGTACAGTCGATGACCAACACGCTGACAACGGATGTCGCCGCCACAATCGCGCAAATCCGCGAATTGGAAATCGCCGGAGCCGACATCGTCCGGGTCTCGTGCCCCGATGCGGAAAGCAGCGCGGCTCTGAATCAAATTCTGCCCGAAGTTACCGTGCCGATCGTCGCCGATATCCATTTCCACTATCGCCGCGCCATCGAGGCCGCGGTGGCTGGGGCTGCATGTTTACGGTTAAACCCGGGCAATATCGGTTCGCGCGAGCGGGTGCGCGAGGTGGTCAAAGCGGCGCGCGACAATAATTGCTCCATGCGGATCGGTGTGAATGCCGGCAGCCTGGAACGCGAGCTGTTGGATAAATATGGCGAACCCTGTCCGGAGGCGCTGATCGAGAGCGCGTTGAACTCGGTCAAGCTGCTGGAGGACGAGGATTTCCGCGAGTTTAAAATCTCGGTGAAGGCCTCCGATGTATTCCTCGCCGTGGCCGCCTATCAGGGCCTGGCCGAGGCCTGCGATTATCCGCTGCATATCGGCGTCACCGAAGCCGGCGGCTTGCGCGCCGGCACGGTCAAATCGTCGATTGGCATGGGCATGCTGCTGTGGGCCGGTATCGGCGACACCATCCGCGTGTCTTTGTCGGCCGATCCCGTGGAAGAGGTCAAAGTCGGATTCGATTTGCTGAAATCCCTGGGCTTACGCCATCGCGGGGTCAATCTAGTGTCGTGCCCGTCTTGCGCGCGCCAGCAGTTCGACGTGATCGAAACCGTGCGGGTGCTCGAGAAACGGCTCGCCCATATCACCACCCCGATGACGGTCTCGGTACTGGGCTGCGTGGTCAACGGACCGGGCGAGGCGGTGCAGACCGATGTCGGGTTCACCGGCGGCGGGCGGGGCACCCATCAGGTCTATATCGCTGGCCAGCCGCATCATCGGCTGAAAGACGCCAACATCGTCGATCATTTGGTCGAGCTGGTCGAGGAGAAGGCGGCCGAGATCGAGGCCGATCTGGACGCGGCGCGCGACGGTCTGTCGTCGGCCGCCGAATAACCTAACATTCCGGGAAATTTGTCTTGGCTAAATTGCAGCCCGTGCGCGGAACACGCGATCTGATCGGCGAGGACTCGCGCAGCCATATTCATGTCATTGACGCGGCTCGCGCGGCCGCCGGCCGCTACGGCTATACGCCGATCGAAACCCCGGTGTTTGAATTCACCGACGTTTTTCAGCGCACCCTGGGCGAGACCTCGGACATCGTCACCAAGGAGATGTACACGTTTGAGGATAAGGGTGGCGATAGTCTGACATTGCGGCCCGAAGGCACGGCGGGTATCGCGCGGGCGGTGCTGTCGGGCGGACTGCAGAACGAGATGCCGCTGAAATGGTGCTATGCCGGACCGATGTTCCGGCACGAACGGCCGCAAAAGGGCCGGTTGCGGCAGTTTCACCAAATCGGCGCCGAGTTGATCGGCGTTGCCGATCCGGTCGGCGATGTCGAGGTCATCGCCTTGGCCGCCGCCACCCTCGATGCCTTGAGTGTCCTGCCGGCGACGACCCTGGAGCTCAACACGTTGGGCGACGGCGAAAGCCGCGACGCTTATCGCCAAGCGCTGGTCGCGTATCTGGAAGGGTTCCGCGATCGATTGTCGGAAGACAGTCAGCAACGCCTCGACCGGAACCCGTTGCGCATTCTCGATTCAAAGAACGCCGGCGATAAGACGATAGTGGCCGACGCGCCGTCGTTCAGCGATTATCTGACGCCGGACGCGCAGGCGTTTTTCGATGCGGTGCGCGGCGGGCTCGACGATTTAGGCATCGCCTACCAACTCAATCCGCGTCTGGTGCGGGGTCTCGACTATTATTGTCACACGGCTTTTGAGTTCACGACCGATCAGCTCGGCGCGCAAGGCACCGTTTTGGCGGGTGGGCGCTATGACGGGTTGATCGAAATGATGGGCGGACAGCCGACGCCAGGGGTCGGGTGGGCGGCCGGGATCGAGCGCTTGTCGATGTTGACCGGCCCGGCGCCGACTGGTCCGCGCGCGGTTTCGGTGATCGGCATCGGCGCTGCCGGCGAGAAGGTTGCGGTGAAGGTTGCGCAGGATTTGCGGCAGTCCGGGTTCACGGTCGAGCTCAACTATCGCGGCGGTTTGAAGCGCGGGCTCAAGCGCGCCGATAAGATCGGCGCGGCGGCGGCGGTTTTTTTGGGCGAAGACGAACTCGCCCGCGACGGCGCGACGGTGCGCAACCTGGATGACGGGTCGCAGACCGATGTCACCCTGGCCGAGCTGAAAGACCACCTGGCCGCCTACCGTTAGCTAGGCGCGACGCCGGCTGAACCCCGGGGCGGGATCGGCGACGGCGAGGACGGTCCCATGCCCGTAACATCGACCAGGCCCTACTAGCCGCTGCGTTGGAGAATACGCACCCATGAGTCTCGAAGGAAAACTCGATCGCGTTGTCGATCGGCACAAGGAATTGGAAACGCTGATGTCCGAGGCCGATATGTCGGATTCTCAGGCCTATGCGAAAATGTCGAAGGAATATGCCGAATTGACCCCGGTGGTGGCGGCGATCTCTACCCTGAAAGAGTTGCAGCGCGAAGCCGAAGATCTGTGGGCGCTCATCGATGATGGCGACACCGACGACGAGATGAAGGCGATGGCGGTGGCCGAATTGCAGGAGTTAAAGGACCGCGAGCCCGAGATCGAGCAACAGTTGCAGATCATGTTGCTGCCGAAGGATGCCGCCGACGCGCGCAATGCCATTCTGGAGATCCGCGCCGGCACCGGCGGCGATGAGGCCGGCCTGTTCGCCGCCAATTTGTTCCGCATGTACCAGCGCTATGCCGAACTGCATGGCTGGAAAGTTGAAATCATGAGCGCCAGCAGTACCGGTATCGGTGGCTATAAGGAGATCATTGCCAGCATCAGCGGGCGCGATGTGTTCGCACGGTTGAAGTTCGAATCCGGCGTGCATCGGGTGCAGCGCGTGCCCGAGACCGAAAGCAGCGGGCGCGTTCATACGTCCGCGGCGACCGTCGCGGTTCTGCCCGAAGCCGAGGATGTGGACATCCAGATTGCCGACCAGGACTTGCGCGTCGACACCTACCGCGCGTCGGGCCCGGGTGGTCAGTCGGTCAACACCACCGACAGCGCGATCCGGATCACCCATTTGCCGACCGGTCTGGTGGTCACCCAGCAGGATGAGAAATCCCAGCATAAAAACCGCGCCAAGGCGATGCGGGTGTTGCGGGCGCGCTTGTACGAATATGAGCGCGGATTGCAGCAAGACGCGCGGGCCGCCGACCGGCGCAGCCAGGTCGGTTCGGGCGACCGCTCGGAGCGCATCCGCACCTATAATTTTCCGCAAGGCCGGATCACCGATCACCGTATAGGGCTGACCCTGCACAAGCTGGAAAAGGTCTTGAACGGCGAAGGATTGGACGAGGTGGTCGACGCGCTGACCACCGAAGATCAAGCTGCGCGCCTGGCGCAAGATGCTTGAGCCATGACGATGGTGGGCGACATTGTGGACATCGGCGGCGATGTCGCCACCGCGTTAGATAGGATTGCCCGGCGTCTCGAAAGCGCCGGCGTCGACAACGCCGGGCTCGATGCGCGCTTACTTGTCGGCGCGGCGACCGGTGAAAGTGCCGCCGGTTTGATTGCCCGGCCCGAGCGCGCATTGTCGTCCGCCGAGACCGACCGGCTGGCCGCCATGACCGCGCGCCGCTGCGCCTGCGAACCGATGTCTCATATCCTGGGGCGCCGCGAATTCTGGTCGCTCGACTTCGACGTCTCGGCCGACGTGCTGACGCCGCGCGCCGATTCAGAGACGCTAATTGAGGCCGCGTGCGAATTTATATCGCCGGTGGACCGGCCGATTCGTGTGCTCGATCTGGGCACCGGGTCGGGGTGTCTGTTATTGGCGCTCTTGCACGAGTTCCCCGCCGCCACCGGCACCGGGGTCGATATCAGCCCGGCGGCCATCGATCTGGCGCGCCGTAATGCCATGGGGTTGGGCCTCGGCGCGCGGTCGGATTTCGTCGTCGGCGACTGGACGGCCGCGATCGCCGGACGCTTCGATATTGTCCTCAGCAACCCCCCTTATATCGCGACCGCGAATATAGCGAGATTATCGCCGGAAGTAGCGCGCTACGAACCGCGCGGCGCGCTCGACGGCGGCGAAGACGGGTTGGACGCGTACCGCACCCTTTTACCGCTCATGTCCGATGTTTTGGCGTCGGACGGGATGGCATTGTTTGAATTGGGGGCGGGCCAAGATGAGGCTGTCAGTGTATTAGCGCGCGACTATGGCCTTGTAATCGCCGGTTTACGGGCCGATATCGCCGGTATCTCCCGTGTTGCCATATTACGTCTGCCGTAGATTAGTTTCTGTTTTTTCGAAAAAAAGGCTTGGAATATGGGCCCGACTTTCCTAGGGTGGGGATGGTTTACACGATAAAAATGTTTATGTGATCACAATCTATTAAGCATTTGCGTCGAGGGTAAACTCCCCGAATAGAACGACCGCACATCACTCCACCGCAAGGGGTGAGCGGGTCTTAGCTTGGTCTGCAGATTGGGCTCATACGGGTAAGTCGTGGAAGCGGCCCCGTACAGCGGTATAAATTCCGGACTATTGGAGCGATGCGACAAAATCCGAACTCACGGCGGTCTCGAGGCCGCGGCAATAGAAAGCCGGGCGGTAACTCCCGCAACCAAGTTTTCGATAGTAATGGTCCGGGCGCCCGCGTCCGGGGCAACTCGGCGCAGATCTACGAAAAATACCAACAGCTGGCGCGCGATGCCGCATCGAGTGGCGACCGGGTCGCGGCTGAAGGTTTTTATCAGCATGCCGAGCATTACTATCGGCTGATGGAAGCAGCAGGCCTCAATCGCGAGAATAATTCGCAAGATCAGGCCCAACAGCCGCAACAACGCAATGGTAACGTGGCGCCGAATGGGGCCGCCGCCGAGAGCGCTGAAGCCTCGGTCGAGCAGCCATCCGCACCGGCTGCGCCGGCCGCCGAGGTTGACGCCGAAACCGCAACCACACCGGCCGAACTTGCCGAACTGGTGCAATCAAAAGAGGCCGGGCAGTCGGATCAAGCGCCCGCCGACACTTCGAGTGGAAGCGGCGATGCGGATGAGGGCAAACCGGCCCGCCGCACCCGGAGCCGTCGGGCGAACGGATCGGCCAATCGTCAAAGCAAGTCGGCAAAGGCGGCTGAGGCGGAATCCAACGATGATGGTTCGGAGACGCCGGCTGAGGATAGCGAACCGGTCAGCGCCTAAAGCGCGCGCCTATTCCTTCGCAAACGCTGGAATTTATTGACGAACCGTTATGTGCGGCGGCGATCCGTTCGCTATTGCGTAAGGTTTGCCCGGCATAATTGCGCCAGCACGACTTGTGTTGCGGTAAAGCCACACCATATTAAAAGTCGCCGGTTGAGTTGCCTCAAGGCAGACGCCGCGATCCTCCAGCAAGGTAGAGAGGATCCGCTGATGAACCGGTGGAATATGGGTTTCCTTTGAGCGGATGCCGCAATTGGGTCCGCCAGTGTGTCTTGCCTCAGAAGAGGAAGACGGAAGAGGGGCGATATGAACTTTGAAGCGTTTACCGAGCGCGCGCGAGGCTTTGTCCAGGCGGCCCACGATTTGGCCCAGGGGCGCTCCCACCAACATCTGACCAGCCAACATCTTTTGAAAGTCCTGCTCGATGATGAGGAAGGGCTGTGCGCCAATTTGATTCGCAATGCTGGCGGCGACCCCGCGGCCGCTGAAGGTGCGGTTGATAGCGCGCTCGACAAAATGCCACGGGTCGAAGGCGATGGCGCCAGCGGCGTGTACATCGCGTCGGAAGCCTCGAAAATCCTTAAATCGGCAGAGAGCCTTGCCAAGAAGGCGGGTGATGAGTTCGTCACTGTCGAACGGTTGTTGCTGGCGTTGGCGATGGCGTCGGGCAGTGACGTTGCGAAAGTTCTCGCTGAAGCTGGGGTCACACCGCAAAATTTGAACCGGGCGATCGAAGCGCTGCGGCAGGGCCGCACGGCCGACTCGCCGACCGCGGAAAACGCCTACGACGCGTTGAAGAAATACACCCTCGATCTAACGGCGGCGGCGCGTGAGGGCCGGCTCGATCCGGTCATCGGCCGTGACGAGGAAATCCGCCGCACGGTGCAGGTGCTGTCGCGGCGCACCAAGAATAACCCAGTCCTCATTGGCGAACCCGGGGTCGGCAAGACGGCGATTATCGAGGGTTTGGCCCTGCGCATCGTCAACGGCGATGTGCCGGAAAGCCTGCGCGATAAGAGCCTGTTGGCGCTCGATATGGGCGCGCTCATCGCCGGTGCTAAATTTCGCGGCGAGTTCGAGGAACGGCTGAAGGCGGTTTTGCAGGAAGTCGCCGCCGCCGGCGAAATCGTTCTATTCATTGACGAGATGCACACCATCGTCGGCGCCGGTGCGGCGGAGGGATCGATGGACGCCTCGAACATGCTGAAGCCGGCGTTGGCGCGCGGCGAGCTGCATTGCGTGGGCGCCACCACCCTTGATGAATATCGCCAACATGTGGAAAAAGACGCCGCCCTGGCGCGCCGGTTCCAACCGGTCTTCGTGGCCGAACCCACGGTCGAGGACACGATCTCGATCCTGCGCGGCTTGAAGGAAAAATACGAGCTACATCACGGTGTGCGCATTACCGATAGCGCGTTGGTCGCCGCCGCGACCATGTCGAACCGCTATATCTCCGACCGGTTTCTGCCGGATAAGGCGATCGACCTGATGGACGAGGCGGGGTCGCGTTTGCGCATGGAGGTCGATTCCAAGCCGGAAGAAATCGACGAGCTCGACCGCCGCATCATCCAAATGAAAATCGAACGTGAAGCGCTAAAGAAGGAATCCGATAGCGCTTCGACGGATCGTCTAGAGGCCCTCGAACTGGAACTCTCCGGGCTGGAAGGCCGCTCGGCCGATATGACATCGGTTTGGCAGGCCGAGCGCGAAATTCTCGCCGGTTCGCAAAAGATCAAGGAACAGCTCGATAAGGCGCGTCAGCAGCTCGAGATTGCCCAGCGTGACGGTAAGCTCGAAGAAGCCGGTGAGCTCGCCTACAGCGTTATTCCCGAACTGGAAGGCAAGCTCGGCGAGGCTGAGGGAGCCTCCGATGACCGGACGCTTGAAGAAGAGGTCAAGGAAAGCGACATCGCCGCCATCGTCTCGCGCTGGACCGGCATCCCAGTCGACAAGATGCTCGAAGGCGAGCGCGATAAATTACTCCAGATGGAAGCCGCGCTTGGCACCCGGGTGATCGGCCAGGACGAGGCGGTGGTTGCCGTGTCGAACGCCGTACGCCGCGCGCGTGCCGGCCTGCAGGATCCCGACCGGCCGATCGGCTCGTTTCTGTTTCTCGGTCCCACCGGTGTCGGCAAGACCGAACTGACTAAGGCGTTGGCCGACTTCCTGTTCGATGACGAACAGGCCATGGTGCGCATCGACATGTCGGAGTTCATGGAAAAGCACGCGGTCGCTCGGTTGATCGGTGCGCCCCCGGGCTATGTCGGCTATGAAGAGGGCGGCGTGTTAACCGAAGCGGTTCGCCGCCGGCCTTACCAGGTGATCCTGTTCGACGAGGTCGAGAAGGCGCATCCCGATGCCTTCAACATTCTGCTGCAGGTACTCGATGATGGCCGGCTGACCGACGGTCACGGCCGCACGGTCGATTTCAAGAACACGCTGATCATCATGACCTCGAATTTGGGTAGCGAGTATTTATCCGAACAGCTCGAAGGCGAGGACAGCGACGCGGTGCGCGAAGAGGTGATGGGTGTGGTTCGCAGCGCGTTCCGGCCTGAGTTCTTAAACCGGTTGGACGAAACGCTGCTCTTCCATTGCCTCACCCGGGCGCATATGGGCGCTATCGTCGATATCCAATTGGCGCGGTTAAGCGCGCTTTTGGCCGAACGCAAGGTAGCGCTGGAGCTCGATATGGCGGCGCGTGAGTGGCTCGCCGATGCCGGCTACGATCCCGTTTATGGCGCCCGGCCCCTCAAGCGGGTCATTCAGCGCGGCTTACAGAACCAATTGGCCAGCCAGTTGCTCGAGGGCCGCATCAACGAAGGCGACACGGTGCATGTCGGCACCGATGCCGATGGGCTGGTGGTCAACGGCGAGGCGATTCGCGCCGAAGCTGCCGAATAGCGCGTTAACCAAACAAGTGCTGCGCCGCCGCTGGAGACAGACTCCGGTGGCGGCGTTTCACCTTTTCCGGGGAATAAAACCCCGCCAGCGCTGTTTATGAGTTGCCTAGGCAGACTAAACGGTGGGTCGGCGGGGCGATCCGGTTTCGCATGTGATGTGTGGAATCCGTCCCGCCGTCTCGTTATCGGGCCGATTTACCCTGTCCGCACAGGTAGCCGGACAAGGGGCGAATAACAAGAAACCTGGTGACACGGCGTGTCATAGGTTCAAGAATGTATGGACGGTGGTTCAACCCTAGGGCCACCGGGCGGTGCCGCACCCCCCAACGCGGCGCCGCCTTCCATACTGTTGGGGGAAGGGGACGATTTTGTCGCGGAAGTTCGACCTGGTTGAACCGCATATCCCGAGCCTTCGCCGTTACGCGATGGTGCTCTTGCGGTACGACGAAGACCGATCCGACGATCTCGTCCAGGACTGTTTGGTGCGTGCCATGTCGAAGTGGCATTTGTGGCGGCGGCCGGGAAATTTGCGCGCGTGGTTGTTTACGATTTTGCACAATATTTACGTCAACGATGTGCAGAAGGCGGCGGCGAGGCCGAATGTGATCGAGTTGCAGGAATATTTACCGGGTATTTCAGTGCCCCCGGATCAAGGTGATGGTCTGGCCCTGCGCGAGGTCGCGCAGTCGGTACAGCGGCTGCCCGAGGACCAGAGGCAAATCCTCTTGCTGGTTGGCCTGGAGGGCTTCAGCTACGAGGAAGCGGCCCATATCGCCGGCGTGCCCGTGGGGACCGTGATGTCGCGGCTGTCGCGGGCGCGGGCCAAGTTGCGGGGCATGTTGGACGATGGTGACAGTTCAATTGAGCGGAATGTGACGTGAGTAGTTTTGGATCAAAACCCGATGAGGCCGAACTTCAGGCCTATGTCGATAAGCAGCTCGATGATTCGCGGCGGGCCCAAATCGACAATTGGCTCGAGGAGAACCCCGAAGAAGCGGCGACCCTGGCTCATTATCGGGCGCAGAATCGAGCGCTCCACGACGCCTTTGAGCCGTTGTTGGGGCGCCCGGCCGGCGGGCGCTTTCAAAACCTCGACCGGGTGCGGGTAAATACCTCGCGGGTTTGGCAGATTGCTGCTGTCGTCGCGCTCGTCCTCGGTGCCGGCGGTGGCTGGTCGGCGAACGAATATTTCCATTCCGGGCCGAACGCGGAACTGGCGCTGGCGCGCGACGCGGTGGTTGCCCACCGCATTTATGAGATTGAGGTGCGCCACGCTGTCGAAGTACCCGCCAAGGAAGAGAAGCATTTGGTGGCCTGGCTATCGAAGCGACTGGAGGCGCCGGTGCGCGCGCCAGATTTATCGATCGGCGGGTTTCAATTGGTCGGCGGGCGTCTGCTGCCCACGGAGAGCGGTCCGGCCGCTCAGTTCATGTATGAAAATGAAAAAGGCGACCGGCTGACCCTGTATGTCGAGCGCAACCGGGCCGGCGATGAGACCTCGTTCCGCTTTGTCGAGGAAGATGAGGTGTCGGCCTTCTATTGGAAGGACGGTCCCTTGGCCTATGCGTTGATCGGTCGGGCGGCGCGCGAACAGCTTCTCGGCTTAGCCCGCGCCACCTACAGCCAGATCAATCCTTAGGACCAGCCGCGAAAGTCGTCCTACTGTTCGTCGGTTTTATTCTCGACGAGCCGTACCGCGGCGTCGCGCAGTTCGGCATATTGTTTATCGGTCGCGTCGCGCAGCGCGATAAACTTCTTTAGCTCGGCACCTTTAAGCTTTTCGCCACTGGGAATGCGGACCGAACGGGGATTTATCTGACGACCGTTGCGTAGCACTTCGTAGTGCAGATGCGGCCCGGTCGATCGGCCGGTGGTGCCCACATAGCCAATGACCTGACCCTGCTTCACGCGGGCGCCTTTGCGGGCTTTGCGCGCGAACTTGGATAAATGCGCGTAAGCGGTCTGGAACGTGCCGTTGTGGCGAATACGGATATAGTTGCCGTAGCCGCCGTTGCGGCCGGCCTGGACGATGGTGCCATTACCCGCGGCGTAAATTGGCGTGCCGCGCGGGGCGGCGAAATCGACGCCAGAATGCATGCGGGTATAGCCCAGGATGGGGTGCTTGCGCTTGCCAAACCGCGAGGAGAGTCGCGCACCGTCAACCGGGGTGCGCATCAAGGTCTTGCGCACGCTATTACCCTTGGCGTTGAAATAATCGAGATTTCCCGCCGTTGTTTTGTATCGATAAAGCGGTGTCTCGGTATCGCGCAGGGTGAGCTTGGCGTAATGAATTTCACCTTGATGGACGACCTCGCCGTTCTCGCCGCGAAACTGTTCGTACATCAGCTCGAACTTGTCGCCCTGCCAAATGTCGCGTTGGAAATCGACATCGAAACTGAAGATACGGATGAGTTCGGCCAGAACCCGCGCCGGGATGCCGGCCTCGCTGGCGGCGACGAACAGGCTGGAATCGATTTGACCCGATGCCTGAACGACTTCGCGCTCGAGTTGGCGTTCGACTTCGTTGGCTTCGTAGCCGCCCTCGTCGGTGAGGCTGACATCGATGAGCTTGTCATAGGAAACCGGAATGGTCAGCCGGGCGAGGACATAATTGGGATTGTCGTCGGGCTGGGCATCTTCGACCGACCGGATGGTGCCGGGTCCGAAGGTGATCTGCAGTTCGTCGCCGACATTCAAATCGCGTCTCGGATCATAACTGCCCTTGAGCGATTGGATGGCTGCATGGGCAACCGTGCGTTCGGCACCGGCGCGGATTAAGACACCCATCAGATTATCGCCGCTTTCCACCGCGACCACGCGGGTGATCGGCGCGGGTGGCTGGGGCGCTGTCTCCGCCTCCCATTTGGCCAGTGTGACGACTTGCGCGAAGCCATCGGTCAGCGTGTCAGCATCGCCTGGCGGTACAGCGGTATTCTGTCCGGCTAAAAATCCGCCCACGAAGGCGGCGGCGGGAGCAGCAATCACTAAGGCGACGGCGAATACAATGGTGCGGGGTTTGAACAGCCAACCAGTTTTCGTCACTTGGCTCATCTACGATCCTAATTCGAACGTTCTACAGACGTCGCGCCCGCCGAATCGACGGAAGGGCAGAACATGCGCAACGGCGATTCCTGTGTCAATCAATGATTTCAACGGTTTGCGTCAAGAAACCGTTAAGGCGCGCCAGTTTTAGCAGGGCTGTCCGCATTCGTGATCTCGATTCTCGGATAGTAGATCGCCAATGTTACGGCGCGAATGACCATGAAGATCATCACCGAGAGCCACAGGCCATGGTTTCCGAACAGTCCGGGCAGGGTGGCGATGGCCAAAACATACAGCGCTACCGAGGCCAGCATGGCGTTGCGCATTTCCGCTGAACGGGTGGCGCCGATAAATATACCGTCGAGTTGATAAGCCCATACCGACAGTAATGGCGAGACAATGACCCACACCAAATAGGTCGAAGAGAACGCGCGCAAATCCGCTATGTCGGTGAAGGCTCGGATGATCGCCGGCCCGGCGGCGGCGTAGACAAGCGTATACGCAACAGCCACGACGATCGCCATGAAAGTGGCGGCGGCGACGCAGCGGCGAAAGGCGCGTCGGTCGCGGGCGCCGACCGCCTCGCCGATAAGCGCCGATGTGGCGTGTGCGAAACCGTCCAATCCGTGGGCCAGAAACGATTGGAAGTTCATCAATATGGCGTTGGCGGCCAATACGGTGGTGCCGAGCCGGGCACTGGTCCAAGTCATCAGGGACCAGGCAAAAATCATCGCCAGGGTGCGCAGAAAAATGTCGCGGTTGACCCGAAAGGTCTCAGCCAGCGCCGTGGCGTCGAGAATGCGCGTGCGCCGCCATTGGCCGCCGATCACGCCGAGATGGCGTAAAACCAAGGCGAGCCCCAGAAAGGCGCCGGCATATTGCGCAATGGCGGTTGCCAGGGCGACCCCTTCGACGCCCCAGCCCAGATCGAGGACGAACCACAGGTCGAGGACAACGTTCAACGCGTTAATGGCGACCTGAACGACGAGCGCGGTGCGCACATACTGCATGCCGAGTAGCCAGCCGAGCAGGCCGTAATTGGCCAGGGTCGCCGGCGCGCCCCAGACCCGCGCATCGAAATAGGCGCCGGCCAACTGCTCCACCTGTGCCTCGCCGTCGACAATTAACAGAGCGCCGATGCGGATGGGGGTCTGCAGGATCAGAATCACGACGGCGAGCGCCAGGCCGACCAACAGGGCGCGCGCCAGCACCGCGCGGATTTCGTCGCTATCGCCGCTGCCCCTGGCCTGGGCGGCAAAGCCGACGGTGCCCATGCGCAAGAATCCGAAGCCCCAATAGACGAAGCTGAAAATCATCGCGCCGACGGCGACCGCGCCGACATAGGCGGCATCGGGCAAGTGTCCCATCACAGCGGTATCCACCGCGCCGAGTAGCGGTACGGTGAGGTTCGACAGGATGGTTGGCCAAGACAGGTTCCAAACCCGTCGATAGGGACCGTTGCGCAGGCTGTCGGCGATGCCGAGCGAGTGGTTCGCTGCCGCGGTCATGAGGGCGGTGTGGGGCGCCTAGCGGCCAACAGCGTAGGCTTCTTGAAATCTGGGATGGGCGGCGGCCTTTAATAACCAGCCGTCCTCGGTGCGCTCACGACCGACCGCCGTCATACGGCCGAGCGCCCAATCGTCGACCATTTCCAGCCGATGTCCGCGGTCGCGCAATGTGTCGATGGTTTGCTGCGGCAGCCGGCTTTCGGCCTTCACCACGGCAGGCTGGAAGGTGCGGGGATAGAAACTCGACGGCAGATGATCGGTGTGGAAGTTGGGGGCGTCGATCGCCGCCTGGAGGTCCATGCCGTGGTGGATGTGGCGCAGGAACATGGTCAGACCCCATTGGTCCTGGGCGTCGCCGCCCGGTGTGCCGAAGGCCAGCGCCGGGGCACCGTCGCGCAGCGCCAAGGTTGGGCTGAGGGTCGTGCGCGGGCGGATGCCCGGTTGCAGCGTCGTTGGAAACCCGTCCTGCAGCCAAAACATTTGCGCGCGCGTGCCCAGACAAAATCCCAGCGCCGGGATCACTGGCGATGATTGCAGCCAGCCGCCGCTGGGCATGCAGGTAACCATATTGCCCCAGCGGTCGCCCGCATCGAGATGCACCGTATCGCCATCGGCCGGTCCGTGATCGTCGGCGACCGCGTTGCCGCGCGCCGCATTGGGTTCGCCGGCGCCGGCCGGCAGTTCGGCCTCCAAATCCGGAATATCGAAATCGGCGAGACGGGGGTCGCGGCCGTCGGGGCTGCCCGGACGCAGCTCCAACGAGGCCTGGGTTTCAACCAGCGCCCGTCGTTCATCGTTGTAGGCGTCCGACAGCAGCGTCTTTAAGGGCACGTCGTGCGCATTGGGGTCGCCGTACCAGGCTTCCCGGTCGGCCAGCGCCAGCTTAGCGCATTCGACCTGGGTGTGGATGAAGTCCGGCCCCAGCGGGTCCATCGCCGCCAGATCGAAACCTTTCAGCAACGCCAATTGCTGCAGAAACACCGGCCCCTGGCTCCACGGGCCCGGCTTGCACAATGTGTAGCCGTGATAATCGTAAGTCGCCGGCGCTTCGATGGTGGCTTGCCAGCCGGCCATATCGTCGCCCGTGAGCAACCCGCCATGCACCTCGCCTGAACTGTCGAGCCATTCGGTCTCGCGGCAGAAGCGGTCGATTTCTTCGGCGATAAAACCTTCGTAAAATACCTTCCGCGCGGCCTCGACCACGGCCTCGCGATTGCCGCCCTGGGCTTCGGCCTCGCGCAACAATCGGGCATAGGTGTCGGCGAGGACCGGGTTACGGTGCAGCGATCCGACTTTGGGCGGCGCGTCATCGACCAGATACGTCGCGGCCGACGTTGGCCAGGCGCTGCGGAACAATTCGGCGACATTACCGATGACCGTGTTCATCATCGGCACCACGGCATAGCCGTTGCGGCCATAATCGATGGCTGGTTGGATTATGTCGGCCAGGGGCAAGGTGCCGTAATCGCGCAGCAGCACCATCCAGGCGCCGAAGGCGCCGGGCACGCACGGCGCCAGCAGCCCGGTGCCGGGCACGAGGTCGAGACCGAGCTGTTGGAACCGGTCGATCGTCGCGGCTTGCGGCGAGACCCCTTGGCCGCAGATGACGTCGGTTTTATCCGTCGCCGCATTGTGCAGCACGATCGGCAGGTCACCGCCGGGTCCATTTTGATAGGGGTGCACCACCTGTAGCGCCAAGCCGGTGGCGACGGCGGCATCGAAGGCGTTGCCGCCCTTTTCGAGCATCGCCCAACCGGCCATGGTGGCCAGGTAATGGGTCGACGCGACCATTCCAAATGTGCCACGAATTTCGGGCCGTGTGGTAAACATGTCGAGCCTTTCCGGGCGCGCAAAGTCGAGAGGCGACCTTAGCGGCGGCGAAAGCGGGAGACCAATGAAAATACAGCACCCATATCTGATGTTTCTAGGCGACGCGCCGGATCAGTTGGCGGCGAAGACGGCCAGCGGCATCGTCCATTGGCGGCGCGATTGGTGCCTGGGTCAGTTCCAGTTGCCAGCCTGCAAGGCTGATCTGGGACTGCCCGAGATGACGATCGCAGGGGCCCTCGCGGCTGGTTGCCGGACCTTGGTGATCGGCGTGGCCAATCGCGGCGGTGTTATTCCGGATGCGTGGATACCCACCATGGTAGATGCTCTGGAAGGCGGCATGGATATCGCGGCGGGTCTGCATCAGCGTGTCGCCGACATTGGCGACGTTGCCAAGGCCGCCGATACCAATGGGCGCCAGCTGTTCGACGTGCGCCACCCCACGCGAAGTTTCAACGTCGGCTCGGGAGAGCGGCGTCCTGGCAAGCGCCTGCTCACCGTCGGCACCGATTGTTCGGTGGGTAAGATGTATACCGCCCTGGCCATTGATCAGGCGTTGCAGGCAGAGAACGTGAAATCCGATTTCCGCGCCACCGGACAGACCGGCATTTTCATTGCCGGGGATGGCGTTTCGGTCGATGCCGTGGTCTCCGACTTTATTTCCGGCGCCACCGAATGGCTGACCCCGGCCAACGATCCCGACCATTGGGATTTGGTCGAGGGCCAAGGTTCGTTGTTTCACCCCTCTTATGCGGGGGTCACCATGGGGCTGGTGCATGGTGCGCAGCCGGATGCGCTGGTGGTGTGTCACGAACCGACGCGGACCCATATGCGCGGGCTGCCCCATCAGCCGCTCCCGGACATCCAAACGTGCATCGACGGACACCTTGCCGCCGCGCGGCTAACTAATCCGGATGCGGTGTGTGTCGGTGTTGCGGTGAATAGCTCGGGCTTAGCGAGTGACGAGGAACGTCGCCGCTGCTTAACGGACATCGCGGCACAGACCGGGCTCCCGGCGGTCGATCCGGTGATCGACGGCGTTGCCGCGATCGTTACCAAGTTGACCTAGTAGTGGCCGAATTACCTACTCTTGAAGCGCGCATCGAGACTTTCGCGCTGCGCCAGCGCTTTGCCATCTCGCGCGGCAGCAAAACCGAGACCATCGTGGTGACCGCCGAGCTTCGTGACGGCGACTGTGTGGGCCGCGGCGAATGCGGACCGAATATCCGCTACGGCGAGACGCCGGAAAGTGTTGCCGCTGCGATCGCCGCGATGGCGGCCGATATTGCCGCGGGGCTCGATCGCGATGGCTTGCAGCACGCGATGCCACCGGGGGCCGCGCGCAATGCGATTGACTGCGCTCTCTGGGATTTGGAGGCTAAGCGAACCGGCCGGCCGGTGTGGACGCTGGCGGAATTGGCTGCGCCGGCACCGGTCGAGACCGCGTTTACACTGAGCGTCGATACGCCGACGGCGATGGCCGACGCGGCGCGGGCTAATGCGGCGCGGCCGTTGCTTAAACTAAAACTGACCGGCGGTGGGGATCTCGAACGGGTTCAGGCGGTGCGCGAGGGCGCGCCGGACGCCCGGCTCATTGTCGATGCCAATGAGGCTTGGACGCCGGATGACTTTACCAGGCTGGCGACGGAACTGGGCCGTCTGGGTGTGGAATTGATAGAACAGCCGCTGCCGGCCGGCGACGATGCGGTGCTCGCCGTGCTCGACCATCCGGTGGCGATCTGCGCCGACGAATCCTGTCACGATCGGGCCAGCGTGGCGGGGCTGGTCGACCGCTACGACATGGTAAACATCAAGCTCGATAAAGCCGGTGGCCTCACCGAGGCGTTGGCGACCGCCGCAGCGGCGCGGGCGGCTGATCTTGAGGTCATGGTGGGCTGCATGGTGGGAACCAGCCTAGCCATGGCACCGGCCTTGCTGGTGGCCCAGGGTGCGGCATATGTCGACCTCGACGGGCCTCTGTTATTAGCAAAAGACCGTGAACCGTCCCTGGAGGTGGAGGGCAGCCGAATATCGCCACCCACAGCAGGTTTGTGGGGCTAGCCCAGCAGCGCGTTTACCATGTGATCACTTTGATCCCCGCCGCGACCCGCATATGCTGTAGAATCGATGGTCCGCAGAACGACAACGCAAAGGGATGATGGCTGGCGAAACCGATAGTGAAGGCTCGAACGGAGTGGGGGAAGCGGTTCCTTCCGGCGAAATAGTCGGTATGGAAGACCGGATTCTCACTGCGCAATTTGTTGCGCTCTACCGTCAGGGGCGTATCACCAATTTGGCCTCGCCGGTAATTGCCGCCTTTGTCGGTTATATTCTGCTGAGCGATGTCGGCGTTGGCCAAATTTCTGTTTGGTTGGGGTTAGTCGTCGTTGCCGCGGTTGCGCGCGGTATTATGCATCATCGGTTTGAGCCGGTTGTCCCGACGCGCACGACTGTATCGGGATTCACAAGGTTCATGTTCCTCGGATCTATCTGCGTAAGCGGATTGGCATGGGGAGCCGGGATGCCGTTGCTGTTCCCGGTGGATAATCTTGCGCTGCAGGTGTTCCTTATCGTCGTGGTTTTGGGGATGGGCGCGGGCGCGGCGGCAAGCTTTGGGCCTTATTTCCCCGCGCTCGCTCTCTATCTGATTCCACTGATAGTTCCAGCGACGGCAACTCTGCTGGTCCAGCAAACCCAAATCCATGTCGCGCTAGGTAGTTTTGGGCTGCTGTTTCTCGTCGTTTTGCTTTTGCTCGGGTCGGCCGGGCATCGCAGTTTCGCGATGAACGTTCGCTTGGAATTCGAGAACGCGTTTTTAGCACTTGGTCTCAAGGATGCGCGCCGGCGATTGGGTGACGCCGTTGACAGTATGTCTGAGGCGTTTGCGCTGTTTGATGTCGATGATTGCCTGGTTTTGGCGAATGACCGGCTCCGCGAACTTGTTCCAACGCTAAATCAACGATCTGCGGCCGCCATTAGCTACGAAGAGTTTGTCGGAGTTTTCGCGAAAGCTGTGCTAGCGGATGCGGCTCCGGCGCAGGTCGAAAGCTGGACCAAAAAATTTATGGGCGCGCATCGCTCGCCCGGCGAACCGTTCGAGATGGAACTTGCCAACGGCCGTTGGCTGCGGGTTAGCGAACAGGAGACAAGCGATAGAGGTATCGTTTCGATATTTTCCGACCTTACCGAGCTGAAAAACCGGGAAGCCGCGCTGGCTGAAAGTGAAGAGCGGTTCCGAGATTTTACGCAAGCCGCGTCCGATTGGGTTATGGAGATTGATGCCGATCTTCGCTTTACCTCGGTGAGTGGGCGCTACGCCGAAGTGACGGGGCGCAGCCCCGATTTTCTCATCGGTAAGAAATTGACCGACTATCCCTCCCTTACCCAGGACGCCGATTGGCACGCCGTCGCTACGGCCTTAGCCCGACGGCAGCCTTTCCATCATCGGCGCATAACGCGGCCGGATGCCAATGAGGAGCCGTTTCAGTTTCTGTTTAGCGCCATTCCGGTGTTTTCCGACGATGGAACTTTTCTCGGATATCGCGGAACCGGATCGGATATCACGGCGATCGTTCGTGCGGAAGCGACGGCGCGCGAAGCGCGAAAACAATTGTTCGACGCCATCGAGTCGATTCCTGCGGCACTCATTTTGTTCGATAAAGATGGTCGCTTAATTCTGTGGAATTCGAAGGCGCCGGAATTCCTACGTGCTGATCGCAACCTCATTCGCACCGGCGTGCAATATCTCGAACTCCTACGTTCGGCCGCCGAAAGCGATGGGGTCATCGATGCCCGTGATGACGGAGGGGTGTGGCATGCCGAACAAGTAAAATGGTTTGACGAACCGGAGACGGCGATCGAGTTTCGTCTCTCCGATGGTCGCCATATACAGAAATTGGGCCGCCGCACAGCCGATGGCGGTGTTGTCGCGATTTTCACCGACATCACCGATATTCGTCGTGATCAGCAGGAATTGGCGGAAAAGACCTCGCTACTGCAGACGACTCTGGAGGGTATGGGTGGGGGAATTTTAGTGCTCGATCAATCCCAAAGGGTGATTTTGGCGAATAATCAATTGCAGGAATTGTTCGGCTTGCCCGCCGATGCAGCGGTTGCCGATGATTCATTTACCGAGATAATCATGCAAATGGAAGGCGACGGGCGTTCGGATTTATCCGGCGGTGAAGATTTGGGGCGATTGTCGGTCAGCGAGCTCCTCAAAACCGCAGACTCTTTTCAAATCGAACATGTGCGTCCGTCCGGCACCCGGCTTCTGGTGCGCGCCAGTCCGCTTGAGGATGGTTGTTGGGTGCTGCTGTTGACCGATACGACCGCCCAGCGCATGGCCCTCGCAGCGCTGGAGGAGAGTGAGGACCGGTACCGTCAGCTCGTTGAGAATTCGCCCGACTTGATTTCTATCCATAAGGACGGCCGATTTATTTTTGTGAACCCTGCCGGTGCGCGTTTGGTGGGGGTGTCGTCGCCCGAGGAAATGATCGGCCGTCGGGCGCTGGACTTTGTTCATCCGGATTATCATGACGCGTTCCGGGTTTCCGGAACGACGGTGCAGGCGGACGGTGTCGGCGCGTTCTACGAGTTTCGAGGTCTGCGCGATGATGGATCGGTGTTCGATGTTGAGGGCACAACGGTTGAATTTACTTACCGCGGCGGCCCGGCAATTCTCAGCGTGGTGCGTGACATCACACTACGCAAGCTGGCCCAGGCGCAACTGGTCCAGACGTCGAAGCTGGCGACGCTGGGCGAACTGGCGGCCGGCATTACCCATGAACTCAACCAACCGCTCAACATCATCCGTATGGCGGCTGATTCCAGTCTGATTTTGACGGAGCAGGGAAAGACGGATCCGGAATTCGAGCGCCAACAATTTGAGCGAATTTCCGCCCAGGCGGTACGGATGGCCAATATTATTAGCCACATGGCGACCTTTAGCCGGCGCGTTGACGATGAGGGAGATCGTGAATTGATCAACCCTATCGAGTGCGTCAAAGCCGCCGTCTCCATGGTGTACGACCAGTATGTCGCCGATTCCGTGAATATCGAAGTCGAATTGCCGGAGGATACGGGCCTGATCTTTGGTAACTCCATTCGTCTCGAGCAGGTGATCTTGAACTTGCTGACGAACGCCCGCGACGCCTTGGTGTTGGATAAAGTGGACCCGGAATCGGGGCGCACATTCAAAGACGTAAAACCAGGATGGATAAAGGTTTCTGGGCGCCATGAGGTGCCCGACGCCGGTGAAACGGAAAATCAGCACGGCTATATCGTTATTCAAATCGACGATAATGGTGGTGGTATTCCAACCGATTCTCTCGACCGCGTCTTCGATCCCTTTTTCACCACCAAGCGTACCGGTGAGGGTACTGGCCTTGGCCTGGCCATTGGCTACAATATCGTGGACAGTATGGGCGGTCGTCTAATCGCGTCGAATGGCTCGGACGGCGCCCGGTTCGAGGTTTGGATACCCAGGGCAAATGACGCCGATATGGCCGCGTCGATCGGGCAAACGGTCCGGTCGAATAGATCGGCGGGACAAAGGATGTAAGCTGGGATATGGCCGACAGTGATGATAAACGGCTCTCTGACGATGACAGTGATACACGTCCCAAAATTCTGATTGTCGATGACGATCGCGAACAAGCGGAACAAATCGGCACATTCCTGTCGAAATTCGGCATGTCCGTAATGCTCGAAGACAATGGATTTGCCGCGGTAAATACGATCCGTCGGATCCAGCCCGCGGTCGTACTAATGGATGTCCGCATGCCGGGCTTGGATGGCATCAAGGCGGCGCAATTGACCTCCGGCCCCGACATCAAGGCGAAAATAATATTGATGTCGGGCTATGCCGATCAGATCAAGCGGGCGACGGAAGAAGAGCTCGACGTCTTCGCCGTCGTGGATAAACCCCTGGCGCTGCGGGTGTTGGTTCGCTTCATCCAAGCGGCGCTGCACGATGGCGCTTAGCGGGGTACTGCTCTAAGCGCGCCGTCCCGATTGACCGGTTTGTAGCGTCCAAACGACCAGATCTTTCAGGGCTTTGCCGAGCGCCTCATCGAACGCCGCGACAATATCTTCGATCCGATCGGCGCTGGCGCCGACCCTCGCTTCGAACGATTCCGATCCGATGATCGTGCGCTGGGGCATTTTCACCAGTTTGGCGTTCAATCGCACATTTGCATCGGGGATACCGTTGTTGGCGTATTCGCTTTGAAATTCCCGCAGCTCCAGCTTCAAGACGAAATCGGCGCGCAGCCCCAGGGACTCCCGCCCGACGGCGACGATTTTGCCTGAATTTTCGAAGGACTCTACGACCAGCGTTTGGATCATTGCCGGCGCCAGATCGGTCCAGTTCGCGCGGGCATAATATTCCAGTTCGACCGCGGCGCGGTGCAGCGCGATCCGGGTGGTGTCTAGGCCGGCCGGCGCCAAAGGTGGTTCGATCACCAACTGCCAGCCGACCGTATCTAGTTCACCGGGAAAGGTGCTTTTGGGTGACAGGCGGAAGAGGCGGGGTGGCGGGCCCGTATTCGGCAAAATACTCGCACAACCGCTGGCCAGCGCGCCGAACGCCGCAAATGTTGCGGTCTTTAGTAACCGGCGGCGATCTTGGGTCATCCTGGAGGGGGCGTGTTTTTCAAAGGCGCTCATATCACTGCTGTGTTTCGTAACCTTGTTGCTGACCGCCGAAAATAAAGCGGGCGGGGTCGCGCTCAACCTGGGTGGTGACTCGGTTGAGTCCGTCGATCAAAGCGCGGGCCTCGCTCAAAAAATTCGTCAATTCGTACAAACCCTCGCCGGTAAAATCGCGTAGCGGCGCGCGGTTTTCCGCGACCAGCGCCTCGATCT
Source organism: Alphaproteobacteria bacterium (assembly GCA_011087645.1). GTDB lineage: Bacteria > Pseudomonadota > Alphaproteobacteria > UBA6615 > UBA6615 > JABDJY01. The sequence continues at coordinate 254,531 of JAALLF010000001.1, read as the reverse complement.
CGTTGGAAACCCGGGTCATGGTTTTAGCCGAGGTTCGCAGATCGTCAACCAGGCCAGCGATCTTCGGCTCGTTGCGCACAACGGTGGTGTTGATTGTGCCGGCCGTCGTTTTGATTGTCCCTGCGGTTGATTTAAGCGCGTCGCTGGCGTCGCGCAAATTGTCCATGGTTTGCGCGGCGCCGATGAACAGTGTTTCGATATCGTCGGTCCGGGCTGCCAGGGCGCCGGTCAGGGCCGACACATTGCGTAATGACTCCGCAAAAGCGGCCTGATTGTTCTCGTTCAGCAATGTCGAGGCCCGGCTGATCAACACTTGCAGACTTTGTAATAGTTCGGGCGCATCCTCTAACAACTGTTCGAATGAGGAAGCCTGGGACGCGATGACTGCGCGCTTCTCGCCCGGCTTGGGCCGCAATGGCGGTGCGTTTTGTGTGCCGCCGGCGAGCTGAACTGTGATGCCGCCCGTCAGGCCTTTGATCTGGAGGCTCGCCACCGTGTCTTCGCGTACCGGCGTTTCGGCTGGAACTTCGATGGTGACGATGACGTTCTCGACCTGCGCCGGGTCGATGCGAATATCGATGACCTCGCCCACTAAAATGCCGTTGATCTCGACCGAGCTGCCAACTTTCAAGCCGCTGACGGAACCTTGAAAGTGTATGTCGTAGCGGCTGAACACCGCATCGAACTGGAATTTCGCCAGCCACAGGAAGAACACCGCCGTGCCGACCAATATCAGCAGCACAAAACTACCGACCAGGAGATTGTTTGCGCGTGTTTCCATTATGGTTATTCGTTGCCGGCAGTTAAGGGGTCAAGGGCAGCCCGAGCGCGGGGGCCGTGAAAATATTCGTGTATCCAGGGTTCGCTATCTTGCCGCAGGCTGGCCATTGTGCCGACCTTGACGCGTTTGTCGAGTAATACCGCGATGCGGTCGCAAATTGCCCCCAGACTGTCCAGGTCGTGGGTGACCATGACAACCGTCAGGTTCAGCGCCTGGCGCAATTCGCCAATGAGTTGATCGAAGGCCGCGGCGCCGATCGGGTCGAGCCCGGCCGTCGGCTCGTCGAGGAACAGGATTTCGGGATCTAGCGCCAGGGCCCGCGCCAGGCCGGCGCGTTTGCGCATGCCGCCGGACAGTTCCGACGGATACTTGTTGGCCGCGTCGGGCGCCAAACCCACCATGTTGATTTTGACCTCCGCAATTTCCAGGCGGAGCGCCGGCGGCAGGTCGGTATGTTCTTTCAACGGTAACATGATGTTCTGCGCCACGGTGAGCGAGCTGAACAAGGCGCCGTCTTGAAACAGCACGCCGATGCGTTTCTGCAAGGTCGCGCGCGCATCGTCGTTGAGCGCGGTGATCTCCGCGCCCAGCATGTTGATTTGTCCGGCGGCGGGACGGATGAGGCCGACCATGGTGCGCAGCAGCACCGATTTGCCGGTACCCGAGCCACCGACAATGCCGATTATTTCGCCGCGTTTGATGGTCAGCTCTAAATCGTCATGGATGACCTGGGCGCCGAACTGGGTGCGTAATCCGCTCACCCTAAGGACCGTCACGCCCGCGCCGTTGGTTGCTGAAATGGCCATCAGATGCCCAACTCGGCGAATAGTATCGAAAACAACGCGTCGAGTATGATCACCAGGAAGATCGATTCCACCACCGCGCGGGTGGTCAGCCGGCCGACCGATTCAGCGCTGCCGGAAACCCGCAGGCCCTCATAACAGCCGACCAGGCCGATGATGAACCCGAATATTGGCGCTTTGATGATACCGATCCAGAAAGTCCATAGGGTGGTGGCGCTGGCGAGCTGGCGGGCGAACTGGAAGAAGGTGATGTCGAGGGCTGTGGTCGCCATGATGGCGCCGCCGAGCAGGCCCATCACATTGGCGAAAAAAGCCAGCAGCGGCAGGCAGATCACCAAGGCCCACATGCGTGGCAGCACCAGAACTTCCATCGGGTCGAGGCCGATCGTGCGCATGGCGTCGATCTCTTCGTTGACCTTCATGGTGCCGATTTGCGCGGTAAACGCGCTGCCCGATCTTCCCGCCAGCATAATCGCGGTGAGCAGCACGCCCATCTCGCGCAGCACGCCGGAGGCGACAATGTTGACCGTGAAGATCTCCACGCCGAATTTCGCCAACTGTTCGGCGCCCTGAAAGGCCAGAACCACGCCGATCAAAAACGATATCAAGCCGACGATCGGGATGGCGTTGAGCCCGCTTTGCTCGATGTGAAAGATCAACGGCGTCAGGCGAATGCGGTGGGGCCGGACGATCGAGCGCGCCAGCACGATCACCACAAGGCCGAGAAAGTTGAGCAGATCGCGCGCCTCGTACAGGGCGGCGAAGGTCGCGGCGCCGACCCGCTCGACCATGGCGATAAAAGCGTTGCGGCGACGCGGTGGGTCTGGGCAGGGTACGGCGTTGCGCGCCACGGTATCGATCAGCGATGTGTGCGCCGGTTGGGCGGCGACCAATTCGGTCTCAACGCCCTGGTCGTTGAGCGCCGCGATGGTGCGCCAAACAAGCCAGGCGCCCGCTGTATCGAGCGCCGATACCTGCGCCATATCGATGGCTACTCGGTTCTGGGTTGCCGATGGCAGCGACTTAAGCGCCCGGTCGATACCGGTGGCGGCGGCAACGGTCCATTGGCCGGCGAGCACAATACGCCATAGGTCGCCGTCGAGCCGGCTATCGACGGTCCCGATATCGTGTGCGGTGCCGGCGTCCGTGCTCATGCCTTACCACCATCATGCCAAAACGAAACAGTTTCTGCCCCGGGGGCAGACTATAGGCGACAAGATGACATGGTTAACGGGGCGACGGAAGTTAGCGCGTGCGGGCCATTAGCTTGAGGTTGCGTTCGCGCTGCCGTTCGGCGCGTTGCTGTTTGTAAGCGATAATCACCGATTGACGGTAAACCTCAGCCGAGCTGCGCTGTTTCTTATTCCAAAAATTCAGCACGCGCTCGCGATACGGCCCGCCGCGGGTGGGATCGGCCGAGTGATACCGCTGGATAGCCTCGGACCAGGATTTCTTGTCTTGGTGCAGCTTGCCGAGAAAGGAGGCGGCATAGCGCGCATTTGCTTTTGGGTCGAGGGCTTCGTCCAGCGTGTCGAACGCGTCGGGATGGTAGTGCAGGTTCACCTGCATGCAGCCGACGTCGATATTACGCACGCCCTTGGCCTGTAGGTCGCGCACGAAGGCGATGGCGGTTTGCTTATCGGGGAAAAAGTTGCCCTTGCCGCCGCTGGTAACGGTCCAGGGCCAGGCAATAATTGCCTCTTCCTCGGCATCCCATTTGCCGGATTCGGCGAAGGAAATCGCGGTCAGCAGGTCCTGCGGCAACGTGGCACGGGCCTCGGCCTGCTGGGTGGCGGCTTGGCAAATATGGCGGAATTCTGGGAACGGTAGGGCGGGAGCGGCGTTGGCGGCGGAAACCGGCAGAAATATTGTCAATAAGCCAGTGGCCAAAACCCAGAGCTGAAGAAGTCTTTGCATGGGTTATGTGGAGCAATTCCTGTGCCAGACAGCCGCTTTTGAGGAGATTAAAAGTACGCCGCTCAAGAAAATTGTGCAATGCAATATAATGTTGAAATTATATTTCGTACGCGACTAGGAAAATTTACAAAGAGTTCTTATTTTCAGATAGTTATCCGAAGTCTTGAAAATGCTGCATATGCGAAGTAAATACTGCGTTGCGGTATCGGACTAACGCCGAGGCCGCATATTTAGCGTTTCCTCCCTTTACTTGGGCCGTGGTTTCGACCGCGGCCTTTTTTTTACGCCGTAGCCCCGCCGCGGTCGTCGATCAGGCGTCTGCCAGAATATCGCTGGGCTGCAGGTCGCCGGGCTCGAATTCCGCCAAACCGGTGAGTTCCTGGTAGGTCGGCGCGAAGTCGGGCGCCGTCTCGCCCATCAGTTGCTCGAAACTGTCGATGACGAAATAAGATTCCTGAAAATCGTCGATGCGGTAGCGGGTGCGCAGAATGCGCTTCAGGTCGAAGGCGATGCGGTGGGGTTTGGCATCGTCGAGGCAATAGATCGATTCACCCTTCGACGACAGGATGCCCGAGCCATAAATGCGCGGACCCTCCGCTGTGCGTAGCAGACCGAATTCGACGGTGTACCAATAAAGCCGCGCCAGCATATCCAGCGCGCCGAGACGCAAGGCCTTGAGGCCGCCGCGGCCATAGGCTTGCAAGTAATCGGCGAAGGCCGGGTTGGTGAGCAGGGGCACATGGCCGAAGACATCGTGGAAAATATCCGGCTCTTGCAGATAGTCCATCTGTTCCGGTGTGCGGATCCATCGCGTGGCGACGAACCGACGCTCGGCCATGTGGCCGAAAAACGCCGCCTCGGAAATCAGACCGGGCACGGCGACGATCTGCCACCCTGTTGCTTGCGCCAGCACCTCGTTTAACTCGCGAAAATCGGGTATGCCGTCGGCGCAGACACCCAATTGATCGAGCCCGGCGAGATATTCGTCGCAGGCGCGGCCGACCAGCAAACGCGATTGTCGTTCGAACAGGCGACGCCAAATGGCATGGTCCTGGGCGCTATAGGCCTCCCAGTCTTGCGCGATGACGTTATCGTTGTTGCGGACGTCGCCGCCTTGTTCGGTCGTGGCCATGGCATTTCCTCGACTTCAACATAAGTAGGCTAGCCTGGGAGATATTCAATATTGTTAACGCCCATATGATTTGAGGCGCCACCCTTCGAGACGCGATCTTCGATCGCTCCTCAGGATGAGGTTCGTTTCATTCGTTTCACAAAGCCTCATACTGAGGAGGCGCTTTAGCGCCGTCTCGAAGTATGTTGCCCGCAGGTCGGTGTCATTCCGGCAGGGTTTTATCGCCCTCACCCAGGGCGCGTTGCATGCGCACGCTATCGACCCAACGGCCGAACTTGAACCCGACAGCCGGCATCTCACCGGCGTGAACGAACCCATGTTTGGCGTGGAGGCCGATCGAGGCTTGGTTGGCGGTATCGCCGATTACCGCGATCATCTGGCGGAATCCCCGTTCGGTGCAGTGTTCGATCACCGCTGATAATAGCGCCGAGCCGACGCCGCCGCCCAGCGCGTCTGGCGCCACATAGACCGAATCCTCGACGGTGTAGCGGTAGGCGGTGCGGTCGCGAAACGGACTGGCATAGGCGAAGCCGCGGACCGCGCCTTCCTGCTCGGCGACCAGGTAGGGCAGATCATGTTCGCGGGCCACATCGCGGCGGCGCGAAATTTCCGCGAGGTCGGGCGGTATTTCTTCGAACGACGCCAAGCCGTGGTTCACGTGATGGGCATAGATAAGCTGGATCGCCGCCAGATCGTCTTCGGTCGCATCACGGATAAAAACGCTATCGCCGGGCAAGGTGTTTCGCCGAATTGTCGCGGTTAGGCGGCGAGCGCCTGCGGCTCTAAGCCCACCAGGCGCTCGGTTAGCTGAGCAATGTTGGCCACCACCGCGGCCATTTCGTCGCTGCGGGAATAGGTCGGTTCATACATGTAAAGCCCGCGATTAATCTCAATCTGCAGGGCGTGCACACCCTTGGCCGGTTGGCCGTAATTGCGGGTGATGAAGCCGCCCGAATAGGGGGCGTTGCGCACCACGGTGTAGCCCATGCCGCGCAGGGTTTCCTCAACCATCACGGTCAACGCGCGCGAGCAGCTGCGGCCGTGGGCATCGCCCAGCACGAAATCCACCTGGCGGCGATGGCCGGCGTCGTTTTCCATTGGTCCGCCGACCGACGGCATGGAATGGCAGTCGATCAAGATACAATGGTTGAAGCGTCGCTGAGTGGTCTCGATGAGGTCTTCTAGCGCTGCGTGGTAGGGCCGGTAGCACCGGTCGATGCGCGCATGGGCCTCGTCAAATTTCAGCTTGCCAGCATAAATTTCGGCGCCGTTGGCGACTACCCTGGCGATTGTCCCTAGCCCGGCGGCGACCCGCGGCGAGCGTTTGTTCACATAGCCGGGCAGGGCCCCGTCGAACATCGCCGGATCAAGCTCATAGGGTTCGCGATTGGGGTCGACATAAGCGCGCGGAAACAGCGCTCTGAGCAGCGGCGCGCCGTAATGGGGGGCGGTGGCGAAAATTTCGTCAACGAAACTGTCTTCCGAGCGCCGAATTGCCTGATCGTCGAGGCGGGCGGCGGCCAGAAAGTCCGCCGGATAGTCGCGGCCGCTATGGGGGGATGAAAAAACCAGCGGCGCCGTTTGTTGCACCGGCGCCAGAATCTCGATCGCTTGATCGGCATCGATTCGGGTTTCTTGATCCATGGCCTATTGATTAACCAAAACCACGCGCTCTGTCATCCCCGGCCACGCTTCGAAATTGGGGGCAAATCCGGCTTCCCGGCTGGAAATTAAGTTTGCGGTATTACGGTATGTTTCGATTTTATTTATATTTGCTTAACAGTTTCGCAAGAACTGCCGTTTAACCTGACGCTCCACCGCAGTGACAGCCTCGACGGCTGCCACAGCCCAAGAAGAATAAGAGGATCGTCACGCCATGGCGCGCATTTTGCTGGCTGAAGATGACACATCCATGCGTGAGTTCCTGGCGCGGGCGCTGGAGCGTAACGGCCATGAGGTGATCGCGGTGCCCGACGGTTTGGCGGCGCTCCATGAAGTCCATGAGCGGCCTTTCGAGCTGCTGATCGCCGATATTGTCATGCCCGGGATGGATGGCATCGAACTGTCGCATCAGGCCAACCGGGTGAACGCCGACTTGAAGGTGTTGTTCATCACCGGGTTTGCCGCGGTGGCGATGAATGCGCGGGTCGAGATGGGCGAAACCAAAGTCTTGTCGAAGCCGTTTCATCTGCGCGAACTAGTCGACAATGTCGACCGCATCCTCTCCGTCGGCCCCTAACCTCTGATCGAGCTCCCTGGCGTCGTGTTTCGACGCGGCGCAGGCTTGCCATCAACCCCCTGTCGTTGTAAGACGCGCGACCGGATCGCCGTTTTCGAAAGCGCAATCTGTCGCGCGCTTTGCCAGACCAAATCAGGCATCCGGCCCACGTTAAGGTGGGGCGCGTAGCTCAGCGGGAGAGCACCTCGGTGACATCGAGGGGGTCGTAGGTTCAATCCCTACCGCGCCCACCATTCCTTATGCCGGAAAAATGTAGCTAGCGGGATTGAGTCTCGATTTTGCGCTGTCGCGCGGGCCCTACCGCGCCCACCATTTTCCACCTCAGAAGATCTGCTTAGCGGGATTGAGTTTTAATCTTGCGCTGTCGCGCGGGCCCTACCGCGCCCACCATTTTCTACCTCAGAATATCTGCTTAGCGGGATTGAGTCTTAATCTTGCGCTGTCGCGCGGACCCTACCGCGTTCGTTGTTTTCGCTGGCGAAAGCCTCAATCCGCGAACGAGCGGATATAGGCGATGACGCTGTCGATTTCGCGTTTCGAGAGCGGTACGTGGGGCATCGGCGGTGTGGGGGCCGACAGATAGGCCTGAAGATAGCCGACGGTCCGTCCTGGCCGTTCGGCGATAACTGGGAAGGGCGCTGGCCCGTCGGGAACCGGGCCGCTTTGGCCTTCGGCAACAATATGGCAACCGCTGCACAGCTCTTGCGCCACTGCTGCGCCGGCGGCGCGATCGCGCGCGTCATCGGCCTGTGCGGTACCGCTGACGCCTATCGCCATAGCGAAAATGAAAGCTGCACCAAAATATCTTGCGGTCAGTTTAATCACGATTGTTCCTCATTATCCGCGGTGGCGGTTCGCCAGTGAGCGATTCGATTGTCCCCTTTCGCCCCTGGGCGACCATTGATGTGCGTCAAGGCACTCCTCGGTTTTGGCGCGCAGTCTTTAATCAATAAGAGCGCTGATCATGGGTGTTCGCGCACGTCGGTCCGTTAACGAAGGAGTTGCTCAACCATGCGAATTCTCCCCGTGACAGCCATTGCGCTATCCCTGTTGGCGCCGACAATCGCCCAGAGCCAGACCGTTGCGGACATAGTGGCCGGCAAGAAATTGGCGCTGGAGGTTTGCGCTCAGTGCCACTTTGTCTCCGAGACGCAAACTTTGATTCCGCGTTCCGACGCGCCCCCGTTCGATGAGATCGCCGCCGATCCGGCGGTCACCGAGTTGGGCTTACGGGTGTTTCTGCAGACCCCCCATCGCAATATGCCCGACCTGCAATTGTCGCGGCAGGAAACCGACGATGTAATCGGCTTCATTCTCAATATGCGGGCGTTAGCCGACAACGAATAACCGGTTAAGCGAGGCCGATCACGATCGGCTTTCATCGATAGCGGCCTGCTCGGATTGGCGGCGCGTCTCGACCATGTGGCGGGCGGCGTTGTCGGGAACGCCGGCCCCCATCAGCACTATCTCGCTGAGCTGTAGGCTAGCCTCGGTTGTCTCGGGCACCGCGTGACTGGCGCCGTGGCCTATGAGACGCGCGGCATGGTCGGTGTCGCGGGCGCGGGCATAGATGGCGAGGTCGGGCCAGTGTTCGCGCGCGGCGGTGACCACCTGCTCGGCGGCTTGCGGGCTGTCCATAGTCACCACCAAGGCGGCGGCGTCTTCGACACCAAATTTACGCAACATTTCGGGACGGCTGGCGTCACCGAAAAAGATGCTGGCGCCGTGGGTGCGAAAGCGCGCGACCAGGTTGGCGTCGATATCCAAGGCAACATAGGGTAGCTCTTGGGTGTCGAGTAGCGAGCCCAGCAACTGACCGACCCGGCCAAAGCCGACGATGATCACATGGTTGGCGAGATCGGCGGGAATATCGGCCGCCGGCGCGCCGTGGCGCGCGTCCCGCGCTTCGAGTGCACGCGCGGCCTTGCGCGCTGCGTGGGCCACCGGCGGGGTGGCGATCATGGTCAACCCGGCGACGATCAACATGAACTGGGCGGTGTCGGCCGGCAACAAGCCCAAGCCGGCGGCCAAGCCGAAGATCACGAAGGCGAATTCGCCGCCCTGGCCGAGCAGCAACGCCGCTTCGAGCGCTACCGAGCGCGGTTCGCCGAACAGCCGCGCCAGGACGAAGATAATTGGGCTTTTCACCAGGAATAGTGCCGCGACGGAAGCGAACAGCCAAATCGGCTGCGCGGCGATCTGGGCCAGATCGATCGACATGCCGACCGAGACGAAGAACAGCCCCAGAAGCAATCCCTTGAAGGGTTCGATATCGACTTCGATGGCGTGGCGATACTCGGTCTCGGCGAATAACAGTCCGGCCAGGAACGCGCCGAGCGCCAGGGACAGACCGGCTTTCTGGGTCGCCAGGGCGGTGCCGATGATTACCAGCAGCACGAGGGCGAGAAACATCTCACGGCTGGCGGCGCTGCCGATAAATCGGAATAGCGGCCGGATCACCAGACGGCCGATGACCAAGATCACGGCGACCGCGCCCAGCGCCTGGCCGATAGCCCCGCCAAAGGCCAGCAGCAGCGACCCGTCGCTCTGCGCGGCGAAGGCGGCGACCAGGAACAGGATTGGCACGACGGCTAAGTCTTGGCACAGCAGAATGGCGAAGCTGGTGCGCCCGGTCCGCGTTCCGAGACGCCGGTTCTCGGCCAGGATCTGCATGACGATGGCGGTCGAGGACAGCGCGAAGCCGGCGCCCAATATGGTGGCGACCGGCAACGAATTGTCGAACAAAGACGCAATCCCCGCGATCACCGCGCCGGTGACCACAACCTGGGCGCCGCCGAGGCCAAAGACCAGCCGCCGCATCGCCCATAACCGCTCCAGAGAGAGTTCCAGACCGATCATGAAGAGCAGGAATACGACGCCGAGTTCGGCCAGCGCGCGGACCCCTTCCAGATCGGCGATCGTCCCATAGCCAAGCCACGGCAGAGTATCGGCAAAGCGGACCAGCCCATGGGGCCCGATGACGACGCCCACGGCGAGAAAGGCAAGCACCGGGCTGACTTTAAGCCGCTGGACCAGGGGGACGACGACACCGGCGGCGACAAGAAAGACGATGACCTCGCGTAAACTCAACGCTTCGATATGCACAGGACCCTTCTGATCTTTCGTGCGCCGCGACCCGATGGCCGCCATCGAAGATTGCCACAATTACCCGCCGATTGCATTTGGCTGGCGAATGTGGCGGCATGGCGGCCAACATATTTCGCGGGAGAGAATAACATGACGGTATCGGAACTGGCCTCCATCGAGGGACAGGTGGCCATCGTGACCGGCGGCACGGCGGGCATCGGCCAGGGTTGCGTCGAGCGGTTCGCGGCTGAGGGTGCGAAGGTCGCCATCGTTGGCCGCAACCAGGAGGCCGGCGCGCGGATCGTCGGCGATCTGCAAGACAGCGGCGCGGAGGCTATGTTTCTGACCGGCGAGTGCGCCGACTCCAGTGACATGAAGGCTGTAGTGGGTGTGGTCGACGAAGCCTGGGGCCGGGTCGATATTCTGGTCAATTGCGCCGGCGGGTTCCTCGACGCGCCGGACATCGAAGAGATCACCGACGAGATGTGGGCCAAGGGGCTGAGCTGGAACATCGACACCAAGTTCCTGATCAGCCGCGAGGTGGTGCCGATCATGAAGCGCAACAGCTATGGGCGTATCGTCAATATCTCGTCGGTCGCCGGGCGTACCGCGTCGCGCGGCGCATCGTTGGACTACGCCACTGGCAAGGCCGCCGTGGTTGGCCTCACCCGGCGCCTTGCGATTGAAGTCGCTCCGTTCGGCATCACCGTCAACGTGGTGGCGCCGGGCCTGGTGCGCACGCCGCGGGTGGGGCGCCACAGCGAGGAACATTTAGCCCAACGCGCCGCCGGAACCCCGGTGCGCCGCCTCGGCACGTCGGAAGAACTGGCCCACGCGATTCTGTACCTATCGACGCCCGGCGCCGGTTTCACCACCGGCGCGGTGCTCGACGTGAACGGCGGCGCCTGGATCGGGTAGGTACTATTTGATTGAAGCCTCGTCCTTCGACAAGCTCAGGATGAGGCTGAGTTTTTATTCTCACCAACATTATTCCTCATACTAAGCTTGTCGAAGTATGAGGGCGGCGAACCCAATCGACCCGCCGCTTAAAAAAACACCAGGGCGCGAACCTCGATCGATTCGCGGGCCGGTGCGTCCGGCGGCGTGTTGGGGTCGTCGAACGAGGTGTGGGGGGTGAAGCGGGCGCGGCCGTCGGTGGCGGAATCGAACACCTTGAACAGCAAGGCCTCGTTGCGGGTCATATTGGGAAAATAGAACCAGCGCTGGTCAGCGTCGTGCGAAATCCGGTAGGTCTCGCCGACCCGGTCCGGGTAACGGCGCTCCGAGGCGATGAGGTTGTCTGCCGACAGGGAGCGCGCGTCGCAGATCGCCAGCGGGTTCGATTGGATGGGATTGCGGATCGGCCGCCATACCTGGACGATGGCGAAGCGGCGGCTCAATAAATCCTCGACCTCGTCGGCCGGCATCAATTCGCGCACCCGTTGTGGGCCCGACCATTCGGTATAGTCGTTGTGCACCGATAGCACCGGCTCGCGGAGCAGTTTTTCGTTGCGGGCTGCCTCGTCGCCCGAGCGTAGCGTGTGATCGAAGATATGAACCCGCGCCGCGCCGATGCGCGCTTTAATCAACGCCTCGACCTCTGGATAGTAGACCGATTTAAGCGCGTCGGCGTTGTAGAAATCGGTCATGGCGGTTTGGTGGTCGACGAACTCGAACCCGGTGACGTCGGCGGCGAATTCGTCGCGCAGCGGCCGGCCATCGCGGATGGTCATCAAATGGTCTTCCACCGTGCCGACGATCCGCCGCGACATATCGCCGGGACCCATGGTCTGGTTGACCGGTTTCACGCCGGTATCGACTGTGTAGCTCAGATTGGCTTCAACGAAGCCGGTTTCCGTTTCTTCGGGTGCTAACAGGGTCATCGTTGCTATCTCCTCGGCCGCTGCGGAAATTATATAGGCCGGTTGATCGCTAGGGCAAAGCGGCGAGCGCGCGCTCCAGATCTTCCTTCAGATCGTCGAGATGTTCCAAGCCCACCGAGATGCGTAAGACGCCGGGTGAGATGCCGAGCTGGCTGCGCTCTTCTTCGGATAGTCTGGAATGGGTGGTGGTCGCCGGGTGGCAGATCAGGCTCTTGGTATCGCCGAGATTGTTGGAGATATCGATGAGCCGCAGGGCGTCGGCGATCCGGAATGCCGCCGCCTTACCGCCCTCGACTTCGAAGGTCACCAGATTGCCGAAGCCTGACATTTGCCGCCGCGCCAGCTCGGCTTGGGGGTGGCTCTCCAGCCCCGGATGGCAGACTTTGGTGACCTTCGGTTGGGCTAGCAGGAAGCGCGCTAGGTCAAGCGAGTTGTCGCATTGGCGCTCGACGCGCACCGATAGCGTCTCCAACGCCTTGAGCATAATCCAGGCATTGAACGGGCTGAGCGCCGGGCCGGTGTGGCGGTAGAACGGCATAAAGCGCTCTGTCATGAAAGCCGCATCGGCCAGCACTGCGCCGCCCAGACATCGCCCCTGGCCGTCGATATGTTTGGTGGCGGAATAGACCACGATGTCGGCGCCGAGCTCGAGCGGACGTTGATAAAGCGGCGTGGCGAACACATTGTCGACGATGACGCAGGCGCCGGCGGCGTGGGCCATTTCGCTGACCGCGGCGATATCGACCAGATCGAGCATAGGGTTGGACGGGCTTTCCAGGAACACCGCGTGGGTCGGCTTAGACAATGCCGCCTGCCATTCGTCGAGATTGGTGCCGTCGACGAACACGGTCTCGATGCCCCAGCGCGGCAGGATCTGGTCGACGATGATGTGGCACGAGCCGAACACCGCGCGCGATGACACCACCCGGTCGCCGGCGTTGAGCTGGCAGGCCAGGGACGCGAACACCGCCGCCATGCCGGTGGCGGTGGCGTAGCAGGCTTCCGCGCCCTCAAGCGCGGCCAGCCGCTCCTGGAACATGGTGACCGTGGGATTGCCGTAGCGCGAATAGATGTAGTTGTCGTTCTCGCCCTTGAACGCGGCTTCGGCTTGGGCTGCGTCGTCGAACACATAGCCGGAGTTGAGAAACAGCGCCTCGCTGGTCTCGCGGTTGGGCGAACGCTGCAAGCCGCCGCGCACCAGGGCGGTCTCCTGGCGATAATTAGAGGGGTCTTTGGTCATGACACATAGGTTCCCAGGCCTGAATTCGGGCCCGCGGAACACCTGTCCCACGGCGCTTTAGCTATTGGTGACGCGGACGCAAGCTGCCCATCAAATTACCGCGGATCCGGTGCGCGGCTATGCCGCCGGGGGATCGGCCCGGAATTCCATAACTGGTTCTAAAACAACAAAAAACCGCCACAGCCATGCTGGGCGGATGATGCAATCGCCCGTTTAGCTGCATTTATTACGCGCCCGCAAGCTGGCCGCTCAAATCGGCGCGATGGGCAAGGATTAAACGCCCTTGCTGGGCCTGTCAATCAGCAAACGCTAAATTACGGCCACAGCCGCACCGACACCGCCCCGGCGAGAGTTATTAGTTTGTTAAGCGGAATGGCCAATACCTGGTCACTGTAACTATGTGAGCTAAAAATTATGGGTGTTGAAGCCGTTCCCGTCGCCGATGTTGCCGGAGAATTCAGCCGGAGCGAAAAACCCGAATCCGATATCACGCCGCAGCCGTCGCCCGCGTATGATTTCGATATGGTGGTCTTGGGCTCGGGACCTGCCGGGCAACGCGCCGCCATTCAGGCGGCCAAGCTGGGCAAGCGGGCGGCGATTATCGAACGGCGCGCGGTTGTTGGCGGCGTGTGTATCAATACCGGTACGATCCCGTCGAAGACATTGCGCGAGGCGGTTATTCACCTGTCGGGCTATCGCGAGCGCAATATCTATGGTGCGTCTTATGCCGTGAAACGGGATATCACCATGGCGGATTTGCTGTTCCGCGCCGATTATGTGATCCGCAACGAAATCGACGTCACCAACCATCAACTAAAGCGCAACGGTGTCAATGTGCTGGAAGCGAAAGCCAGTTTTGTTGACGACCACACCGTGCGGCTTAGTTTTTTCGATGGCAGGGGTCAGCGCGACATCACCGCCGATCGTATTGTGATCGCTGTCGGGACCGAAACCACCCGCGATTCCGCCATCCCGTTCGATGGCCAGCAGATTTTCACCAGCGACGACATATTGGAGTTGACGGAATTGCCCGATAGTCTGTCCATCGTCGGTGCCGGTGTCATAGGGCTCGAATATGCGACGATGTTTTCGACCCTTGGCGTGCGTGTGACGGTGATCGACAAGCGCCCGAACGTGCTCGACTTTATCGATTCCGAAATCACCGATGCGCTGGTCTACCAGATGCGCCAGAACCGCGTGACCTTCCGCCTCGGCGAAGACGTCGAGTCTCTCGATATTTGCGACGGACCAAAGGGCAAGAAGGTCTGCATCGAGCTGGAGAGCGGTAAACAGATCATCACCCAGAAGGCGCTCTATAGTATCGGCCGCACCGGGGCGACGGACACTCTTAACCTGCCGGCGGCTGGTCTCACCGCCGATGAGCGCGGCCGTCTCACGGTGAATGAGAATTACCAGACATCGTGTCCCCACATTTACGCCGTGGGCGATGTCATCGGATTTCCCAGCCTGGCGTCGACGTCGATGGAACAAGGCAGGCTCGCCGCCTGCGATGCGTTCGACGCAGAAGCCGAAAGCGTTGCCGAGTTGTTTCCGTATGGCATCTATACAATTCCCGAAATCTCGGTGGTCGGGAAAAATGAAGGCCAACTCACCGCGGACGGCGTACCTTATGAGGTCGGCCATGCGTTCTATCGCGAGATCGCGCGCGGTCAAATTATCGGCGACTCGACCGGCATGTTGAAGTTGATGTTCCAACGCCATTCGCGCAAGCTTCTGGGGGTTTCAATCCTCGGAGAAGGTGCGTCGGAGCTGATCCATATCGGCCAGGCCGTTATGGCCCATGACGGTACGGTGGATTATTTCGTCGACACCGTGTTCAACTATCCGACCTTGGCCGAGTGCTACAAGACCGCCGCCTTCGACGGCATCAACCGGCTCGATTAACCCAACACAGCATTATGTCGGCATCGCGTTCTTAATCGCTAAGACGCAGGCACCTGTCGCCGCCCGCCGTCATGCGGATGCAAATTGCGGGAATAGACGAAGCGCGTTGCCGCTGCGGATCGCTTCCAGATCGGCGCCGCTGATCACCTCGGCCAGCCCTTCGACATTGTCGCCAACCGAAAGATAGGGGTAGTCGGTGCCGAACATCACTTGCGAGATCGGGATATAGGCCAGCAGCGCCGCCATGTTCGGGGCATGGAAGCCATTGGCAATCTCATAATACAGCCGTGTCAGTTCCGCGGCGACGCCGTCGGGCGCGGCTTCTTGTAGTTGCGGGGAATGCCGGCCGAGCGTGGCGGCGCGTTGCGCGATGACCGGTGCGGTGCCGCCGGAATGGGAGAAAATCCAATTGATATCGCGCAAATCGCGAAAGGCGCCGTTGATCAGCAGGCTCAATACGGCGCGCCCGGAATCGAAGATAACTTCCGCCCAGCTTTCGTGAACGCCGGGAATGATTTGGCCGGAGCAGCAGGTCGGCGCCACGGGGTGGAAATAGACGGTGGCCTTGCGCCTGTTGAGCTCCTCGAACACCGGCCGGTAGACGGGGTCGCCGGGCCAGGTGTCGCCGTAATTGGTCATCAGGCCGACGCCGTCGGCGTTGAGGACATCGAGCGCGTATTCGATCTCGGCCAGACTGCCTTCGACATCGGGCATCGGCAGTGCGGCGAACAGCCCGAAGCGGCCCGGATTGTCGCGCCGCATATCGGCGGCATAATCATTGACCAGCCGCGCCCAACGTCGCATGCCGGCCGCGTCCGCGCCCATCCAAACGCCGGGGATGGACCATAGCGACAGAATGGCTGTGCTGACCCCGTTGGAATCCATCTCTTCCAGGCTGGCCTCGGGCGTCCAATTCTCGACCATCGGCAGTTTGAAGCCTGAGAAGTCGTCGACAGCGTCGCGAAACTCTGGCGGGTAAAAATGATGATGCACGTCGATATGGTTGCTTTTGCCGTGAGAATGTTCGTGCTGTGCCATGAATGCCCCTCCCATAAAACTTGGATAATCGCCGACGCGAACGTGAAAAACGCCGCCGATCCTAGGCTTGGAAACCAAGCGAGTCCATCAAGGCCGAGTGTCCGATTTCGGGATTGGGGTCAACCGGCCATTCTCGAATTGCTAGACACCCGCCTTGGCCGTACCTAATCTCTTTCGAACATAACGTTGCGTTTCATTTTCCACTTTTGCGGCCTGCCTTAAATTCGCCGCCTGCAAATTTCGCACGACCAGATGAAAGGTGAGTTCGATGTCTGACTACATCATCAACGATGCGCGGGGACTTCGTGAAATTTATCCCGAGCCCAAAGGCATCGCCGCCGAGAAACAGCTTTCGGCCTTGGACCCCCATTGCCGGAACTTTATTGCCCATTCGCCGTTTCTGGTGCTGGGCACCGACGGCGACGTATCGCCGAAGGGCGATGATCCGGGATTTGTCCAGGTGCTCGACGACAACACCATTATCATCCCCGACCGCAAGGGCAATAATCGGATGGATTCATTGCAAAACATTCTCGATAATCCGAATGTCGGGCTGTTGTTTATGATCCCCGGCGTGGATGAGACATTGCGCGTCAACGGTCGCGCGGAACTCTCCATCGATCCTGGCATCCTCGACCCCCTCGCTATTAACGGCAGGGCGCCGGCCTCGGCCATCGTCGTGCATGTCGAGGAAGCCTACCTGCATTGCGCCAAGGCGCTCAAACGCTCGCATTTATGGAGCGCGGACGCGCAGGCGCCACAGGGAACCATCGCGACGGCGGGTCGCATGTTCGCCGACCAACTCGGCAAGGACCCGGCGGCCACGGATAAAATCTACGACGGCCATATTAAGGACGACCTGGCGGAGGAAGGCCGGACATAGACCGCGCGCCTAATCGAAGAATAAAAAGGCTCTGCTCTCGATGCTTTCGCGCGGTGCCGGATCGGATGGGCTGGTCGGGTCTTCAAAAGCCGAGTGCAGCGCATAGCGCGCGGTACCGTCGCGCAACGTATCGTAGTTCTTGAACAGCAGGGTCTCGTTGCGGGTCATTTGCGGAAAATAGAACCAGCGGTGGTTGGCGTCGTAGGACGCATGGCGGGTCTCACTGCTGCGCGAATATTCGAAGGACGGTTCGGTGCGATGTGGCGCGCTGCGCACGATTTTATGCATCCTATCGTCGTTGATCGTACGGGCATCGCACACCGCCACCGGCCACTGTTCGATCGGGCCGGTCATCGATCGCCAGACATTCACCACGGCAAAGCGCCGGGTCAGCCTGTCGTCTGCGCCGTCACCGAACACATCGCGCATACGCTGCGCCGCCGATGCGTCCGTATAGTCGCTGTGCGGCAGGGGAACCGGGTCGCGCCAGTCGCGCTTCACCCGTTGCGCGCCATCAGTGGAGCGGCGGGTGTGGTCGAACACCACCACCTCGCTGGCGCCGGCTATCCGGGCGATGAGCTGTTCGATCTCCGGCGTATACACCGACGACAACTGCGCATCGTCGTAGAAATCGGCCACCGCGGTGACATGCTCGGCGAAGGTGAACCCCTCCACGTCGAGCGAGAAGCCATCGGGCTGCAGGCGCGCGTTGCGAATGGTCATCGGACGCGCCTCGCGCGTGCCGCGCATGGTGACCGGGTCGGCGGCCGAAGCCGTTTGGTGGAAAACCGGCGTTTCGCCGGTGTCCACCATATAGTGGATCGGCACTTCAATCTCGGATGGCCCCGGCGGCGAGCCGAGCTCTTGTTCTTGGCTACTCATGGCGTGGCCTCCCGCTAATCTTCTCCCTAAATTCTACAGGTGGTCGTATCGGGCGACCAGAGGCTTGCGGTGAAATATCCTCTCCACCGGGCCGGCCGGGTGGCGTAGACTGGCAAGCTGCGCGATCGCTATCGATTGGATATAGGCGCCGAATAACAACAACCTATGATGTTGAACATAGATACTGGAGGCAGGAACCAATGAATAAGAAAATCGCGATACTGGGAACAGGGGCAAACGGAAGCGTCATCTCCGCCGATCTGATCCAGGCGGGCTTGGACGTGACCATGATTGACATGTGGGGCGCGCACATCGAGGAGATGCGGGCGAACGGTCTGACGATCGCCAGTGGCGAAGATGAAACCAATCTGGCGGTGAACGCCTTTCACTTGAGCGACGTTTGCACGTTCACCGAAAAATTCGATGTCGTGCTTCTCGTGTCGAAAGCCTATGACACGCGCTGGCTAGCCGAGTTCATCAAGCCATACATCGCTGAAGACGGCGTGATGGTCGGGGTGCAGAACGCCATGACCGCTGAGGAAATCGCCGAGATCGTCGGTGTCGAGCGCACGCTGGGTTGTGTCGTCGAGCTGGCGTCACAAATATTCGAACCCGGCGAAGTCCGTCGCAGCACCACGAAGGATCACACTTGGTACGGCATCGGCGCCTTCGACCCGTCGCAAGAACGCCATATCGACCTGGTCGCCGAGATTCTCGGCCACTCCGGGCGGCTGGAAGTGATCGACGATATTCTTTCGGCGAAATGGATGAAGCTGATCGTCAATTCCATGATCATGGGGTCGATGGCGATCCTCGGCGGCACGCCCGAACAGATCTTAAAGCAGAACGGCGCGGCCTACGCGCAGCGCGCGCGCGAATGGTTTCTCCAGGCGGGCGAGGAGGCTTTGGCGGCCGGCCAATCGCTCGATTATAAGATCGTGCCGGTATTTGGGCTGAAGCCGGAAGACGTCACCAACACCAATAACCTGCTGGAGACCCTGCTCGACAAGATCCTGCTCGACATTGGCCCCGGGCCGGTCAACACCTCTCTGCAGGATCATATGAAGGGCCGCCTCTGCGAGACTGCCCTGATCAATGGCCTGGTCGCGGAGGAATGCGAGAAAAACGGCCGGCCCGCGCCCGTGTGCGAGCACATGGTCGAGCTGAGCCGTCAGATTCATGCCGGCGAATTGAAACCCGATCCGAGCAATCTCGATCTGGTGCGCCAGTAATTGGCAGGCCTCTACCCCACGCGGCGTCAGATGCTTCGATACCAGTCGGCGAGCCCCTTGCCGATGTCGTCAGGAGAATCTTCCTGCGGATGATGCAGGCCCTTGACCCGGATGCGCGACTGGTTGGGCCAGCTGTCGATGATGTCGAGATCGGCCCCGAAGATGATTTGCCCCGGGTCGGCTTGGATGAACAGTTTCGGAAAATCCGTTGTCGCCATCCATGCCGATAGCCGCCCGCTGAGTTCCGCGACATTGGCCGGTTTGCCGCCGATCGGAATCTGCCGCACCCAGGACAAGGTTGGGCGGCGCGCCTCACCGGGCTCTTCATAGGGGCGGCGGATCTCGGCCATCGCTTGGCCATCCATCTCGCGGATGACGCCGCCGGTGAACACCCTCTCGACGAAGAAGTTATCGTCGAGTACCAACGCTTCGCCGTCCGGCCCCTGCGCCCGCCGTATGCGTTCGCCGTGCCCGTCGGGGTAAGCCTCGTAGCTTTCATGGTTGGCGACGACGATTTCGCTATGGGCGACCCCTTTGATTGCACTCGGATGACGCTCCGCCCAGGACAGGCCGAGCGTGCCGCCCCAATCGTGCACCACCAGCGTGACGTTGTGGTCCACGCCGAGCGCCGCCAGCGCGCCGTCGAAATAGACCTGGTGCTCGGCGAGCATATAGCTGTCGGGACCGCTGTCGCGAAGCTTCTCCGAATCGCCCTGGCCGATATTGTCGATGGCGATCAGCCGGCCGAGCCCTGTCAGGTGCGGCATGATGTTGCGCCACATATACGACGAGTTCGCATTGCCGTGAACGAAGACGATTGGATCGCCGTCGCCCTCGTCGACATAAGCGATGTCGTAACCGTTCACCTGAACGGTCTTCTTTTTGTAGGGCATCACGGCGCTAATCATCAGGTCTGTGCTCCTTGAACTGTGAGCGGATTACAAGTTTGCGCCTTATTAGGCCGATATGTTGTCGAACGTGACCAGCGCGTTCGCATCTAGACTATCTCGCGCTACAATTAGGCTTTGTGAACGATGCCACATAGAAATTTCTGATCAAGACGGGCTAAGCGAATGACGAATGACGAAGATATGCGGATTGTCGATGCGCAGATACATTTGTGGGGCAACGGTTTGCCCAGTAACCTTTCCCACCGCCAGGTGACATCCTTTCCGGCGGAAGAAGCCATCGCCATGATGGACGAAGCCGGCGTCGATGCTGCGGTTATCCATTTGGTCCATTGGGATCCCAACTGCCATCAGGTGGCGCTGGACGCGGTTGAAAAATACCCCGGGCGGTTTGCCATGCTCGGCGAGCTGCCGCCGACGGACCCACAATCGAGAGACCAGGTGGCCACTTTGCTCGAACAGCCGGGCATGCTCGGCCTGCGCTATGTGATGCTCAACGATCCGGAGCGCCAATGGCTACACGATGGCGAGTTCGACTGGCTGTGGCCGGCGGCAGAGGCGGCCGGCGTACCGATCGCCATGCTGGCGACGGATTCGATGGATCTGATCGCTGGTGTTGCAGAGCGTCATCCGGGCCTGCGGCTCACCATCGATCACCTGGGCGGCCGCGGCGGCCTGACCACCCTGAAAGACCACGAGGCAATGACCCATATACCGGAGCTGCTGGCGATGGCGAAATACCCCAACGTGTCGGTCAAGGTCACCGGCGCGCCCGGTTATTCGGGCGAGCCCTATCCCTTCCCGATCATGCAGACCTACGTTCGCCAAATTTTTGACGCCTTCGGGCCAGAGCGTACGTTCTGGGGCACCGACATCACCAAGATGCCGTGCTCGTGGCGGGAATGCATCACCATGTTCACCGAAGCGTTGCCCGGGCTCAGCGAGGACGACAAGCGCCTGGTCATGGGCGACGCCGTCTGTGCCTGGTGGGGCTGGAACCGCGGGGGCTGATCGCCGCATCCGACATGTCCGGTTACAGATCGGATACCGCGATAAATCTGGATGGGGAAACTTCGACAGTGAGATATAGAAGTGAGTTTATGCCGCTTCGCCTGAGGAGAACTCGATGAAGAGGCGGACGATTGTCTCAACGACATGGTCAGACACGTGGCGGGAATAAAGATCGTCGGCGCCGAAATGGTAATCTTCCATCGATTCGACTGCCATATGGGGTGCCATCCACTTGGCGATTTCGAACGACGGCCAGTAATAGATTTTCCGGTCAGCCTGACCCTGGGTCAGCTCCGCTGCCGTTACCCGCAGCGCCGATTTCGAAACACAGTCGCTGGTGACGACGGCGCGCGAATTGAAGGTGCGCGCCAGGGGGACCGGCGATACGGTGAAGACGATCGCGATCTCGGGGTTCAGGTTGCGCACGCACTCGATAATTGCCCCGACATTGGCGACGTTCTCGGCCACGGAAATATTCCGGTATTCCGCGCTGTTCAGCAACGTCCGGTCGACTCCGCCAAAGCCCTTTAATTGAACCGGCTTGCCGTCGCTGTCGAAAAATCCCTGGGATACGCCCAACGTGTAGACCAGTATGTCCGACGTTCGAAGATAATCGCCGAACGTGTCCACGCTCTCTTGCGACATACCGAGCTCGGACAACGTGGTCGTCCGGTTCTCGCCGGCATCGTTGCTAAGCGCCTCGAAGACCAGCCGGTTCGTATAGGTGTTGTTGATTTCTTCGCCGAATGGAAAGGAGAAGGCGTCCCTGCCGAACCGCTTGAAAATTGCAGCCAGGTTGTTGGCGAAGCACGAGCCCACGGTGACGACGCGCGACCGGTCGCTAAGAAGGGCCCGGTCGAAGGGATTTTCGGCGAGTACGAGGTCCCTGGCCGCAGTCTCGAGCTCCGATGGCGGCGTCAACGAGTGGGGCCAGCGGCCGGAAACGATGCGGCGGCGGCCGCCTTTCTTTTTGAGGTCGGCGATTTTTCCGGCAAGACGAATGTTTTCGGAATCATCCGGCGCCTTTTTCAGCGCGATGCCGATATATTGATCGGCTTCATCGGGCTGGTCGTTCAACATGTAGCAGGTGGCGAGCAACTGCATCGCACGGCCATCGCCGGCGACTATCTCTTCATTGTCCTTTAGGACGGCGATGGCCTTGTCCAGATCGCGCATCAGGTAATGGATCTCCGCCGACAGCTGGATCAATTCGCCGGTTTTTTCGGCACCGCAATTGGCCAGTTCGTCGACGACCTCTTCGACCTTGCGCACGACGAGGGTGTGATGGTGCACGGTACCCTTGCCGGTCGAAATTTGCTCGACGTGCTCGTTGTGAACACGCTCGGCATTTTGCAGAATCTCACGCAGCGGTGGCGTGACCTGCCCGATATGTTCCGGCCCGATTTCGCTGGTCTTCACAAGCGCCAGCACGTCGTCCAGGCTGGCGACCGTCTTGCGGTAGTCACCGCTGAGGAAGCTGTCTGAAATACCTTGGGGCAGTTGGTCGATCATTGGTCCATTGTTGGGGACGAGTTTCGCCCCGTAATCCGGCGGGAGAAGGCATTATTATCTTCGCCGCGGTTCACACGCGACAGGAGCACGAATAGGGTAAACAAATGGTTTAGAGCACCTATGACCTGCTGTGCTTGGGTAATAAATTGCGGCCCGGGCACAGTCCGACGGGGAGGTAAAAATGGCATTATCCGACGGACCGGTTCTGGTGATTGGCGCGGCGGGCTGTATCGGCGCGCAGGTGGTCGCCAATCTGGTGCGTGATGGGGGCACGCCGGTGGTCTTCGATATCGCTGAGGATCGCCGCCGCCTGCATTTGATGATGGATGGCGCGGCGGCCGACGCGGTGGCGTGGGTGACCGGCGATATCCGCGAGCCGGACCTGCTGAAGGACGTCATGTCCGACCACAATATAGCGGCGATCGTTCATCTGGCGGCCCTGCAAGTGCCGTTCTGCAACGCCGACCCGGTTATGGGCGCTCAGGTCAATGTGGTCGGTCAGGTTAATGTCTTCGAGGCGGCGCGGTCGCTGGGGATCAAGGGGCTGGCCTATGCCAGTTCGGTCGCCGCGTTGCCGCCGGGTGACGAAAAATGGCCGAGCACCCTGTATGGCGCGTTCAAGATGGCCGACGAAGCCATCGCCGATGTCTATTGGCGCACCTGGCAGGTGCCGAGCATCGGTATCCGCCCCCACACGGTCTATGGCCCCGGCCGCGACCAGGGGGTCACCGCGGCGCCGACCAAGGCGATGCTGGCGGCCGCCGGCGGGCAGCGTTTTACCGTCCCCTTCGACGGGCCGATCATGCTGCAGCACACGGTCGAGGTCGCCGACGCGTTTATTCGCACGGCGCGAGCGGGTGTTGACGGCGTCCATGTCTGCGATCTGTGCGGCGCCGATACCACCATTGCCGAGGTTATCGCGGCGATCAGCCAAGTGGCGCCCGAGGCCCAAATGCGCATCGACGGCGACCCGCTACCCTTCGTGAGCGGGCTCGACGATAGCGCTTTGCGCGCGTTGGTCGGCGACTGGCCACGCATCGGCCTGGCGACCGGCGTGGCGCAGAGCATCGCTTCATTCAAGGATCTGTTGGCGCGCGGGTTGCTGGAAAACGCCGACGCTTACCGTGATCCGCTGGGCAAGGGACACCACGAGCCGTACGACGCGTAATCGCACAACCGCCGCTGTTTCGGACGCGAATATCCCGCTACACTGGCGCGCAACAAATCACATAAAAGGAGGCCCATCATGGCGAAAGAAATCGAACATATTCACTGGCCCGACGCACCGGATATGTGGATGCCCTATGCCCCGGCGATCAAGGTCAAGGGCGGCACCACGGTCTATCTAGCGGGCTGTACGGCGACGCCGGTTTATCACAGCCACCCCCATGTGCCGGAAGAGTTCGACGGCATTCCGCCGGATATGGAGGGCCAGACCCGCATGGTGCTGGAAAACATCAAGAAGGGTCTCGATTCCGTCGGCGCGACCTTCGCCGATATCGTCACCGCTAACCGGTATTGCACCGATCTGGCCGACCAAGATTCGCTCAATAAAGTATGGGGCGAATATTTTGGCGACAACAAGCCGACCACGACGACGGTGCAGGTGGTGCAGTTGGCGACCGACCCAAGATGTCTGATTGAAATCGACGCGGTGGCGATCATCGATTAAGACGTGACCGTCGAACTGTCTGAGTATTTACGGAGCCATCAGATCTTATGACCGAGAAGACCAACCGGCCGCGATTTGCCACGCGCGCCATCCACGCCGGCCAGCAGCCCGACCCGACGACCGGCGCGATCATGACGCCGATCTACGCCACCTCGACCTTCGTCCAGGAGAGCCCCGGCAAGCATAAGGGCTATGAATATGCCCGCACTCAGAACCCGACGCGCGGGGCTTACGAGGCTTGCATCGCCGATCTGGAGAATGGCAGCTCGGGCTTTGCCTTTGCCTCGGGCATGGCGGCGATCGGCACCATCCTCGAGTTACTCGATAGCGGCGATCATGTTATCTCGATGGACGATCTGTATGGCGGCACCTTCCGGATCTTCGAAAATGTGCGCCGGCGCACCGCCAATCTGGATTTCACCCTGGTCGATATGACCGATCCGGATCGCATCGCCGCGGCGATCAAGCCCAACACCAAGATGATCTGGGTGGAGACGCCGACCAACCCGATGCTGCGCATCGTCGATTTGTCGGCGGTCGCCGCGGTCGCCAAAGAGCATGGGCTGATCACCGTGTGCGACAACACCTTCGCGTCGCCCTACATCCAGCGGCCGCTCGATCACGGCATCGATATCGTCGTCCATTCGGCGACCAAATATCTCAACGGCCACTCCGATGTGGTCGGCGGCGTGGTGGTGGTTGAGCGTGACGATCTGGCCGAGCAACTGGCCTATCTGCAGAACGCGGTGGGCGCCATCGCCGGGCCGTTCGACAGTTTCCTGTCGCTGCGCGCGCTGAAAACCCTGCACCTGCGCATGGCCCAGCACGCCAACAACGCCCAACAGGTCGCCGAATATCTTGAGGGCCACGCGGCGGTCGAACAGGTGATCTATCCCGGGCTGGAAAGCCATCCGCAATACGAACTGGCAAGCCGGCAGATGAACGGCTTCGGCGGCATGGTGACGGTCATCCTAAAAGGTGGGCTCGACGAAAGCGTTGCCTTCCTCGAGCGCTGCCGGCTGTTCGCCCTGGCCGAGAGCCTGGGGGGGGTGGAAAGCCTGATCGAGCACCCGGCGATCATGACCCACGCCTCGATCCCCGCCGAACAACGCGCCGAGCTGGGCATCAGCGACAGTCTGGTGCGCTTGTCGGTCGGCGTGGAAGACGCCCGCGACCTGCTTGCCGAGCTGGAATACGCGCTGGGGTAAAAAACCCTCTCCCGTTGGGAGAGGGTGGCGAGCAGCAGCGAGCCGGGTGAGGGGAAATTAGTCATCTCATGGCTCGCTTGTCGAAGTATGAGGGCCGCACCACCTCGATCCTTCGACGAGTTCAGGATGAGGTGGTGCGGATGGAATTATGTCCCCTCACCCCGACCCCTCTCCCGGCGGGAGAGGGGCTAACCGCCCAGTTCGCGCTTTATGTTACCCCGGACTTGACCGGCGGAGGCAACTAAGCGAGGTGTTGTCGATGATTGTAAATTGGATACAGAAGTCATGACGATGCGCCACGATGTCTCGGGCCTGCTGGCGGCATTTCCCGCGACGCCCCTGGGCCATTACCCGACGCCACTCGATGCGGCGCCGCGGTTGGGCGACGCGCTGGGTTTGGATCTCCATATAAAGCGCGACGACGCCACCGGGTTGGCCTTTGGCGGCAACAAGATCCGCCAGCTTGAATTTTATCTGGGCAAAGCGCTGGCGCAGAACGCCGATACGATCCTGATTACCGGCGCGGTTCAGTCTAATTATGTCCGAGCGGCTGCCGGAGCGGCCGCCAAGTTGGGCCTGCGCTGTCATGTGCAATTGGAAGACCGGGTTCCGCTCTACGACGAATGCTACGTGAATAGCGGCAATGTGCTGGTCGACCGGCTGTTGGGCGCGATGGTCCATACCTATCCCGAAGGCGAGGACGAGGCCGGCGCGGACGCGCGCCTGCATGAAATTGCCGACGAAGAGCGGCGCCAAGGCTTCAACCCCTATGTCATCCCGTTGGGACCGGGAAATCCACCGATCGGTGCGCTGGGTTATGTCAAAGGGGCGATGGAACTGGTCGAACAGTTGGACGGCCCAGACGCTATCGACGCCTTCGTGGTGCCCTCTGGCAGCGGCATGACCCATGGCGGTTTTCTGGTCGGCCTGCGGGCGCTGGGCGTTCGCGCGCCGGTGTTCGGCATTTGTGTCCGCCGCGACGCCGACGCCCAGGCGCAGCGTATCGCCGACAACTGCCGAAATGTCGAGGAGCTGCTCGGATTGCCGACCGTCGTCTCCGGCGACGATATTCGCACGGTCGATGACGTGCTGTCGCCGGGCTATGGCCGGTTGAACGACGCGACTTACGAGGCTGTGTTATTGGCGGCGCGCACCGAGGGATTGATGCTCGATACGGTCTATTCTGGCCGCGCCCTGGCCGGGCTGGTTCATCTCGCGAAAGAGGGCGTCATCGCCCGCGGATCGACGGTGGTCTTCCTGCATACCGGCGGTACGCCGGCGCTGTTCGGTTACAGCGAAGTCCTCAATGACCGCCTCGCCAGCGCGGAATAGGTCGGGTGATTAACGCGCCAAGCCCCCTCTCCCATAGGGAGAGGGCTGGGGTGAGGGGTTACGGTATATCCAGGATACCTGTCACTGTCCCTAACCCCTCACCCGGCTCGCATTCGCTCGCCACCCTCTCCCTATGGGAGAAGGTTATTTGCCGAGACGTAACTTCGGCTGCGTCGTGTGACTAATGGCTGAGGATTTGGCTTAAGAACAGCTTGGTGCGGTCCGACTGCGGATTGTTGAAAAATTCGTCCGGCGTGTTCTGCTCGACGATCTGCCCCTCGTCCATAAAAATCACCCGGTCGGCGACTTGGCTGGCGAAGCCCATTTCGTGGGTGACCACCAGCATGGTCATGCCGGATTCCGCCAGATCGACCATCACGTCGAGCACTTCCTTGATCATTTCCGGATCGAGCGCCGAGGTCGGCTCGTCGAACAGCATGACGTTGGGGCGCATGCACAAGGATCGGGCGATGGCCACGCGCTGTTGCTGGCCGCCCGACATCTGGCCGGGATATTTGTCCGCCTGTTCGGGAATTTTGACCCGCTCGAGCAGTTCCATGGCGATCGCCTCGGCCTCCGCCTTCGGGGTCTTGCGCACCCAAATCGGCGCCAGAGTGCAGTTTTCCAGCACGGTGAGGTGGGGGAACAGGTTGAACGACTGGAACACCATGCCGACTTCGCGGCGCACCGCGTCGATATTTTTTAAATCGTTGGTCAGCTCGGTGCCGTCGACAATAATCTGGCCCTCTTGGTGTTCTTCCAGGCGGTTGATGCAGCGGATCAGGGTCGATTTGCCGCTGCCCGAGGGGCCGCAGATGACGATGCGTTCGCGTTGCGCGACCGACAGGTTTATGTCGCGCAGAACGTGGAACGGGCCGAACCATTTGTTGAGACCGTTGATCTCGATGACCGGTGCGCCGGTCTCGGAACTAGGGGTGGAATCTGCCATCGACATGATCGCCTCGCTTCAGCGGTTTGTTGTATCGAGCTTGCGCTCGAGGTGGATCGAATACCGTGACATGGAAAAGCACACGGTGAAGAAGAATAGCGCCACCACCACGTAAGTCTCCGACGACAGGCCCAGCCAATCGGGGTTCGAGACCATGGCGTTGGCGATGCCGAGGATATCGAACAGGCCGATGATGATGACCAGGGTGGTGTCCTTGAACAGGCCGATGAAGGTGTTGACGATGCCCGGGATCGAGATCTTCAAGGCCTGCGGCAGAATGATCAGGCGCATCATCTGCCAGTAACCAAGGCCCATCGCCTGGGCCGCTTCGTATTGGCCCTTGGGGATCGCCTGCAGGCCGCCGCGAATGACCTCGGCCATGTAGGCCGACGCAAAGGCGGTCACCATGACGATGACGCGAATGACGGCGTTCAGCGAGACGTCGGGCGGCAGGAAGATCGGCAGAATGATGTTCGAGACGAACAACAGGGTGATCAGCGGCACGCCGCGCACCGATTCGATAAAGACGATCGACAGGATGCGGATGATCGGCAGGCGCGACTGGCGGCCCAGCGCCAGTACAATGCCGATGGGAAGGGACAAGACGATACCGGCCAGCCCGACGGTCAGGTTCAGGGTGAAGCCACCGAGCTTGTCGGTGCCGACCACGGTCAGGCCCAGGCCGCCGGCCAACAGAATGGCGGCGATGATCGGATAGGCAAGCGAGAACCAACGCAGATAGCGGGCGCCGGGCACATTGTCGAACAACCACGGCGCCAGGGCGGGAAATAGCAGCACGAAGGCTAAATTGACCCGCCAGGTCTCTTCCGACGGATAGAATCCATAGAGGAACTGCTGGATGCGCTGGTCGAGCCAGGCCCAGCACGCACCTTCGCTGGTGCAGGCGAAGCGGTCGGTGCCGCTGACATGGGAACTGATGAACGCCCAGTCGATCAGCGTCGAGACAACTACCCAAATGATATAAAGGGCGACGAGGGTCAGTATGCTGTTGAGCCAGCTGGAGAACAGATTGGTGCGCGCCCAACCGACGACGCCGACTTGCGTCATCGGCGCGGCGCGCTGCGGCAAGAGCTCGGCCTGCTGGCGATGGAAGGCTTGGTCGGTCATCGCTCCACCAGCGCAATTTTATTATTGTACCAGTTCATAAAGGCCGATGTGAGCAGACTGAGGCTCAGATAGACCGCCATCCAAATACCGACAACCTCAAGCGCTTGGCCGCTCTGGTTCAAAATGGTGCCGCCGATGGAGACCAAATCCTGGTAGCCGATGGCGATGGCCAGCGATGAATTTTTGGTTAGGTTGAGGAACTGGCTGGTGGTTGGCGGAATGATCACGCGCAGCGCCTGGGGAATAACGATCAGACGCATAGTCTGGTTGGGACGCAGGCCGAGCGCGAAGGCCGCCTCGCTTTGCCCCTTGCTCACCGCCATGATGCCAGCGCGCACATTTTCCGAGATAAACGCGCCGGTATAGGTCGACAGGGCGAACCACAGCGCGATCAATTCTGGCGTGACATTAAACCCGCCGGCGAAATTAAACCGCGTGCGCTCCGGTATGTCCCAACTCAGCGGTTGGCCGATGATAAAATGGACGATCACCGGCAAGCCGATGATTAAGCCCAAGCCGATCCACAGCATCGGCGCGGTTTGGCCGGTCTGGTCCTGGCGGCGCTTGGCCCATTTGGCGATGACGATGGTGGCAACGACGCCGACGATGAAGGCGGCAAACACCCAGCCGAAGCCTTGTTCTAAAATTGGCGCCGGCATGCGGAGGCCGCGATTATTCAAAAAGAGCGCGTCGCCGATCGACAGGCTGTCGCGGACCTTGGGCAGCCCGGTGAGGATCGCCCACCAGAAAATGATTTGCAGCAAAACCGGCACGTTGCGGGTGAATTCGACATAGGTCGTCACCAGCCGGCTGAGAATCCAATTATTCGACAGCCGCAGCACGCCGGCGGAAAATCCGATCAGGGCCGCCGCGATAATGCCCAGACTGGAAACGAGAATGGTGTTTAAAAACCCGACGACCAATGCGCGTCCGAAGGTGGACTGGGACGTATATTCGATCAGCCGCTGGTTGATGTCGAAAAAGGCGGGATCATTTAGGAAACCGTAGCCAGGCTCCAGCCCGGCCTTTTCCAAGTTGGCCAGCGTATTCGCCACGATGAAGATGATGAAAGCTAAGAGACCCAACGCGACGGCGAGTTGGAAAATAATGCCGCGCGAACGCTCGTCCGTCAGGAGGCGCCGGAATTCCAGGCCTTTGGCTTCACTAGTAAGGGCTGTGGTTGCCACAACAGCTAATCTTTAAGCGACAAAGTCTAATGGAAAGTGGCCCGCCCTTCACGGGCGGACCACTTATCCAATCGGATTAACGCATCGGCGGTGCGTAGAGAATGCCGCCGTCTTTGTAGAGCGCGTTTTGCCCGCGCGCGAGACCGAGCGGGGTGTCCTTGCCGAGATAGCGTTCGAAGATCTCGCTGTAGTTACCTTCGGACTTGATGACCGCGACTGCCCAGGTCTTGGACAGTCCCAGCATCTCGCCGAGCGAGCCTTCCGAACCCAGCATCCGGTTGACCTCTGGGTTGTTACCCTTGACCGCCATCTTATCGACATTGGCCTGGGTCAGACCGAGCTCTTCGGCGTTGATCAGCGCATTAAGCGTCCAGCGCGCGATGTCCGCCCACTGATCGTCGCCCTGGCGGACCAGCGGTCCGAGCGGCTCTTTCGAGACGATTTCCGGGAATACCATGTGATTTTCGGCATCCGGGAAGGTCGACTTGGTTGCCGCCAGACCCGAGGCGTCCGTAGTGTAGACGTCGCAACGCTCGGCTTCGTAGGCCTTGCGGGCTTCTTCATTGGTCTCGATGGGGACTGGCTCGTACTTGATGTTGTTGGAGCGGAAATAGTCCGCCAGATTTAGCTCGGTGGTGGTGCCGGTCTGGATGCAGACCGAAGCGCCGTCGAGCTCTTTCGCGCTTTTCGCGCCCAAGGCCGTACGGCCGATGAAGCCCTGACCGTCGTAGTAGCTGACACCGATGAAGGTGAATCCCAAATCCACATCGCGCGAGAAGGTCCAGGTGGTGTTGCGCGACAATACGTCAATTTCGCCCGAGGCGAGCGCCGGGAAGCGGTTCTTACCAGTCAAATTGACATATTTGACCTTGCCGGGATCGCCGAATACGGCGGCGGCAAGCGCCTTGCAATAAGCGACGTCGAAGCCGGTCCAGTTGCCCTTGTCGTCGGTGAAGGCAAAACCCGGCAAGCCGGTGTTAATGCCGCACTTCACTTCACCGGCTGCTTTCACGTCGTCCAACGTGGCCGCATGGGCGCCGCCCGCGGCGCCACCGGCGATCCACATGGCCGCGACTGCGGCCACAGCGCCTGTGATTGCTGTAAATTTCATCTCTCTCACTCCATTTTGTTATGCACGTGCAACTTCAACGATCACACGCAATTTTTGTGCGCACCGATACTGCACTGTTATCGCCTCCGCAGACAACAGACTTTAGTTTGATAGCGATTTTGTGTTTGGTGCGAAAATTGGCCACGTCACGCGCCTGAAGCCCCGCCGGCGGTGCTCTAGTTTAAGTCCGGCTTTTTCAGATAATCCGCCCGGGACCCGCTATCCACGGTGATCGACAGGGTGCGGCCGTCGCGCTCCAACGTGAGCGGCACCGCGACACCGGCGCTGCCCAGCGCCCAAATCTTGCGGAACATGGTCGGCAGACCCGAGACCGGCTCGCCGGCGATGCCGACGATCATATCGCCCAGATCGACGCCGGCGCGCATGGCGGGCCCCCGTTTGGCTAGCCCAGCGACCACCAACTTGTCGTCGGCTTCCGCGGTCGTCATGCCCAACCAGGGCCGTGGCGGCTTACTCTGCCGGCCCTGAGTGAGCAAATCGTCATAGATGGGTTTCAGAATGTCGATCGGCACGATCATATTGCCATCGATCTGATCTTCGCCGGGGATCGCCTGCTGGATATAGAGCGAGCCGATGCCGATGAGGTGTCCCAACCGGTTAAACACCCCGGCGCCGCTCCATTTCGAGTGAGCGGGAATGGTGAAAATGGCGTCGTCGAGCAGATACTCCCATGATCCGGCGAATTCGCGCACCGACACCACTTGGGCGTTGACCGCCTCTTCCGTGCCGCCCTGGCCGGCGACGATGACTGGCTCGCCCACAGCGACGGGAAACGATTCGCCGATCTCCGCGGCGGGCAGGCCAAGATTGCCTAACGCCTGTACCAGACCCAATCCGGTTTCCTGATCAAACGCCAGCACATGAGCCGGCAATGCCATGCCGTTGTTGCCGATCAGCCAAATTTCTTCGGCTTCGGTAACCAGGTAGCCAATGGTCAGCACGGTGCCGCTATTGTCGATCACCACGCCCTGACCCTCGCGCTCAGTACCGAGGATCGGTGCGGTGAAGGCGTCTTCGGGGATGGTCGCGCGCAAGGATACGACCGACGACAAAACCGAGTCGAGATCGAAGGACACATCGTCGCGCTTGGGATGGCTGCCCAGGCGCATGGACCAAAACTGTGGGTTCGACGGGTCGCTCACGCGCAATTCCTCTGCGTGTTCATAATAAGGGCAATTCCGATTCGGCTTATCCGATGTATAGCACGCCTTGGCGGCTGGTGCGCGACCCCCGGCGATACGGCGGCGTTTTGACGCTTATCGTATATCAAAGGCGGCATTATTGGCTGAAAAGCAGTGGTTGACACGCCTTCGGGGGCTTTGTAGGTTCCGCGCCGCACCCCATTTCGGGTGCCGATGATAGCTGAAGGTCAGACCGATGAAAGTCGCTAGTTCGTTGAAAACTTTGAAGAAGCGCGATCGCCACTGCCAGGTGGTGAAACGGCGCGGGCGTCTCTATGTGATCAACAAGCGCAACCCGCGTTTTAAGGCGCGCCAGGGTTGATATCCGGCGTTCCTGCGATGCGGTTTGACCGCGATCTGAAAACCGCGCGGTTGGCGCGGTTTTTTGTTGCCTGAACACCGCCTATAATTGGTGATTGCCTTAAGTTGAGGATCTAAGCCGATGAAGATGCCCGATCCCGATCAAGCGGTATTGGCCCGGCGCGCCGAGATCATCGCCGCCCTGCGCGCGATCGTGCCGGACCAAAGCGTCATCGCCGACGAAAAAGAGCTGGCGGTCTATGAATCCGATGGGCTGACCGCCTACCACCAATTGCCGATGATCGTCGTGCTGCCGGAAAACGTGGCGCAGGTCAGCGAAGTTCTGGCCTATTGCCACCAGAACAATGTGAAAATCGTACCCCGCGGCGCCGGCACGTCGCTATCGGGCGGTGCGCTGCCGCTCGCAGATGGCGTCACCCTGGGCTTGGGTAAATTCAACCGGGTGCTGGAGATCGACTACGATAACCGCTGCGCGCGGGTGCAGCCGGGCGTGACCAATCTGGGCATTTCGCAAGCGGTGCAGGGCGAGGGGTTCTATTACGCGCCCGATCCGTCGAGCCAGATCGCGTGCACTATCGGCGGCAATGTGGCGGAGAATTCCGGCGGCGTGCATTGTCTGAAATACGGTCTCACCACCAACAACATTCTGGGGCTCGAAATGGTGCTGCCCGACGGCGAAATTCTGCGCCTCGGCGGCAAGCATATGGACAGCGAAGGCTACGACCTGCTGGGCCTGATGACCGGCTCGGAAGGCCTACTGGGGATCATTACCGAGGTCACGGTGCGCATTCTGCCCAAGCCGACCACGGCGCGGGCGCTGATGATCGGTTTCGACACCTCGGAGGCCGGTGGCCAATGCGTCGCCGATATTATTAGCGACGGCATCATTCCCGGCGGTATGGAGATGATGGATGGCCCGGCCATCGCGGCGGCGGAAGCCTTCGTGCAGGTGGGCTATCCCATAGATGTCGGCGCGTTATTGCTGGTCGAGCTCGACGGTCCGCCGGCGGAAGTCGATTATTTGATCGAGCGGGTGCGCGGGCTGGCCGATGCGCGCGGCGCGATTTCGGTGCGGGTTAGCGAAAGCGAAGAAGAGCGTGAGCAGTTTTGGGCCGGGCGCAAGGCAGCCTTCCCGGCTATTGGCCGCCTGACCCCCGATTATTACTGCATGGACGGCACCATCCCGCGCCACCGCCTGCCCGAAGTGTTGGCGCGCATGGCCGAGATGTCGAAGAAATATGATCTCGGCGTGGCCAATGTTTTCCATGCCGGCGATGGTAATCTGCATCCGCTGATCATGTACGACGCCAATAATCCCGGTGAGCTGGAACGGGCGGAGGATTTCGGCTCAGATATTCTGCGTCTCTGTGTCGAAGTCGGCGGGGTACTCACCGGTGAGCATGGGGTCGGGGTCGAGAAGCGCGATTTGATGGGTGTTATGTTCTCCGAAGAGGATCTCAACCAGCAGCAACGGGTGAAATGCGCCTTCGACCCCCAGCAGCTGCTCAATCCGGGTAAGGTGTTTCCAACCCTGCACCGCTGCGCCGAACTCGGCCGCATGCACATCCATCGCGGCCAAACGCGCTTCCCCGACCTGCCGCGGTTCTAAGCTCGATGCGAGACATCACCCCCACCCAAACCCTCCCCCATCAAGGGGGAGGGCTTATAGGCCATACACCCTCCCCCCCTTTGGGCAGGGGAATCGCATGTGGCGGCGCTGGAATTCCTCGTCCTTCGAGACACTCGCTGCGCGAGCCCTCAGGATGAGGAATTCTGTTAGATATGCGCAAAGCCTCATCCTGAGGAGCCGCCCGAAGGGCGGCGTCTCGAAGGGCGAGGCTGTCACGTGCGATTGCCCTGCCCTTGTGGGGGAGGGAGGGACCCGCGAAGCGGGAGGGTGGGGGGTATGACGGAGACCCTTACCCCCGAAAACGCCGATCAGGTTGGCGAGGTCCTGGCCTGGGCGGCGGGTGAGGAGATCCCGCTCGAGATCGCTGGCGCGGCAACCAAGCGCGGGTTGGGCCGGCCATTGCTGGGAGCCCATGGCGGCGAGGGTAATCGGATTATCGGGCACAGCCTGGACCTGTCGGGCCTGAGCGGCATCACCCTCTACGAACCGGAAGAGCTGGTGCTGACCGCTGGCGCCGGCACGAGTTTGGCCGAGATCGAGGCGGCCGTCGCCGAAAAGGGCCAGCAATTGGCGTTCGAGCCGATGCATATGGCCCTTCTATACGGCCACGAGGGCGGCACCTTGGGCGGTGCGATTGCCTGTAATTTAGCGGGTCCCCGACGAATTAACGCCGGCGCGGCGCGCGACCATGTGCTCGGCGTGCAGGGGATGAGCGGGCGCGGCGAGGCGTTTAAGAGCGGCGGCCGGGTGGTCAAAAACGTCACCGGCTACGACCTGTCAAAACTGATGAGCGGCTCATACGGCACGTTGGCGGCGCTGACCGAGATCACCATCAAGGTGCTGCCGGCGCCGGAGAAAATACGCACCCTGCTGGTGCTCGGCCTTGATGATGACGCGGCGGCGCGCGCCATGACCGCGGCGCTCAATTCCAGCCATGAAGTCTCCGGCGCGGCGCATTTGCCCGGCCCTGTGGCGGGCCAATCGGCGGTGAGCTATGTCGGCGGCGCCGGTGGTGCGGTAACGGCGTTGCGCATCGAGGGGTTCAGCCCGTCGGTGGCGGCGCGCCTGGAAGCCTTGCGTGATCTATTGGCATCGTTCGGCACGCTGGAGGAGTTGCACAGCGCCAACTCGATAAAGCTATGGCGGGAGGTGCGCGACGCCGCGCCGTTTCAGACCGGTGACCAGCCCCTGTGGCGTCTGTCGGCAACGCCGAGTGCCGGCCCCGCGGTGGTGCGCGACATTGCCGCCGCCTTGCCGGGCGTAGCGTTCTACGATTGGGGAGGCGGTTTGATCTGGTATCGGCTCGATGGCCCCAGTGACGATGGCGGGGCCGACGTGGTGCGCACCGTCTTGGCCAACCACGGCGGCGGTCACGCGACCCTCGTGCGTGCGGACGACGCTGTGCGGGCGCGGGTGCCGGTCTTCCAACCGCAAGACAAGGGGCTGGCGGCCTTGTCGGCGCGGGTCAAGGACAGCTTCGACCCTAGGCGCATCTTAAATCCCGGCCGCATGTATCAGGGGGTTTAGGTCGCATGCAAACCCATTTCTCTCTCGCGCAATTGGCCGATTCCGATACCGCGGTCGCCAACGATATTCTGCGTTCGTGCGTACATTGCGGTTTCTGCACCGCGACCTGTCCGACCTATGTGCTGCTCGGCGACGAGCTCGATAGCCCGCGCGGGCGCATCTACATGATGAAGCAAATGTTCGAGGAAGCGGCGCCGGCGACCGAAGAAGTGGTGACCCATATCGACCGCTGCCTGTCGTGCCTGTCGTGCATGACGACCTGTCCGTCCGGGGTGCACTACCAACATTTGGTCGATCAGGGTCGCAAGCATATCGAAGAGACGTACCGGCGCCCGGCGATGGATCGCATGATCCGCTGGGGCCTGGCGATGACCATTCCCTATCCATCGCGGTTTCGCCTGGTGATGACCGCCGCCATGCTGGTGCGCCCGTTCGCGCCGCTCCTGCCGAAACGAGTGCGCACCATGCTGGCGCTGGCGCCGCGCCGGCTGGCGAAACGCTCGCCGGTCGATCGTCCGCAAGCGATTGCCGCCGAAGGCCCCCGGAGAAAGCGGGTGGCGCTGCTCAACGGCTGCGCCCAGACCGTGTTGGCGCCGCAGATAAACGAGGCGACGGTGCGACTGCTGACACGCCTGGGGGTTGAGGTGGTGGTGACCAACGGCGCCGGGTGCTGTGGCTCCTTGGTCCATCACCTTGGCAAGGTCGATCAGTCCCACGCGCAGGCGAAGGCCAATATCGATGCCTGGTCCCGTGAGATCGGAAACGGCGGGCTCGACGCCTTGATCATCAACACCAGCGGCTGCGGCACCCAGGTCAAGGATTACGGCTTCATGTTTCGCGACGACCCTGACTATGCGGCGAAAGCGGCGCGGATTTCCGAATTGGCCCGCGACGTCACCGAATTCGTCGCCGAACTCGATATTGAATTATCGACTTTCGACGGCGCGGTGGATCTGCCGGTGACTTATCATTCAGCCTGTTCCATGCAGCACGGCCAGGGTCTGCGCCGGCAGCCGCGCGACCTGCTGTCGGCCGCCGGGTTTGAGGTAAGCGAGCCTGCCGAAGGCCATCTGTGCTGCGGCTCCGCCGGCACCTACAACATTCTGCAAAGCGAATTGGCCGACCAGTTGCGCGACCGCAAGGTCGCCAGCATCGCGGCTACTGCGCCCGCCGTCGTCGCCACCGGCAATATCGGCTGCATGGCGCAATTGGCCGACGCCCTCGACACACCGATCGTCCACACCGTCGAGTTGCTCGACTGGGCGACCGGCGGTCCCAAACCATCTGGGTTGGGGTGAGGGGGCATAATCTACCTGCAATACCTCGTCCTGCACCTCGTCCTGCGCTTGTCGAAGGGTCGAGGTGCTGCCGGCCTCATGCTTCGACAAGCTTGGTATAGGGTTTTGTTTTCCCCTCCCCCGGCTCGCTATCGCTCACCACCCTCTCCCGCTGCGAGAGGGTAATTACACACAAGTGTGACTGGCCTGCATCCGGCCGAGATTGGATGATTGGGTCATGCGAGCGTTTTACAGCTATATGCATCCGCTGGTGATCGCGCTGGGCGCCGGGCTGTTCGCCAGCGCCTCGGCGGCCGCGGCCGACTGGCCGATGTTTCGCGGCAACGTCTCGAACACCGGCGTGGCGGCCACGGCGGACCCGGTCGAGTTAAACGAAGAAACGCGGTTTCTGTGGCGCTTCAATACCGGCGGCACCGTCGAATCGTCGCCGGCCATCGCCGATGGGGTGCTCTACCAAGGCACGTTTAACCGGGCGCTGTTCGCGATCGACGCCAAGAGCGGGCGCGAACTGTGGCGGTTCCGGGTTGGCGGGCTATTGCGCGCGTCGCCGGCGGTGGTCGATGGCTTGGTCTATTTCGGCGCTGACGATAACCGTTTCTACGCGGTCGACGCCAAGACCGGCACCCAGCGCTGGGCAGTCGAACTGGGTCCCGGCGGCGAGCAATCCTCGCCCGCCGTGGTCGATGGCACGGTCTATTTCGGCGCCTTCGACAACAATGTCTACGCGCTCGACGCCAAGACCGGTGCGGAAAAGTGGAAATTCGCGACCGGCGCGGGGATCCTCTCTTCTCCGGTAGTCAGCGGCGGGCTGGTCTTCATCGGTTCCATCGATGGCAGGCTCTACGCGCTGGATACGGCGACCGGCGCGCGGCGCTGGTCGCAGCGCACCGGCGGGCCTGTCTTCTCATCGCCAGCGGTGGCGAACGGCGAAGTCTATGTGGGTTCCGACGATGGCCACCTTTATGCCTTCGCCGCGGATGACGGCGAATTGCGTTGGCGGTTTCTCGCCGGCCGCGAGATTTTCTCCTCGCCCACGGTCAGCGACGGCATCGTCTATGTGGGCTCGCACACCGGATTTTTGTATGCCATTGACACCAGCAACGGCGAACAGGTCTGGCAGACCAGCTTGCGCGGCGCGGTGTTCGGCTCGCCGGCGGTGGTGAAGAACCGCATCTATATCGGCTCCAGCGACGGTAACTTCTATGCTCTCGACCGGGCCACCGGCGCGCCACGCGCGGTGGTGCCGATCGGCGATAATGTATGGACCTCGCCGACCGTCACCGAGATCGGCGTCTATTTCGGCGCCCATACCGGCTTCATCTACGGTTTGACGGGGAAGTAGGAAAGGCGCCTACACCACTTGCCCACAGGCGTGGCCTACAGATTGGTGAAATTGGCGCGCCCGCCGCGCCGGCGCCGATGATAATGACGTCGAAATTCTGCATGAGCTGATATAGCCGATGACCCTGACGCCGCCAATCCTCACACCCTTACCGCGCGAACCTTTCTCTGCGTAGCCGATCGCGATAGGCTTTCCCAAACGCGAAAAATCCATCGAAGGGGGGAGGCACAGGATATGGCTGAGATAAAAATTCCTTACGAATATGACGGGCGCCAGTTTGAAGGAGCGCTGGTCTATGACGATAGCGTTGCGGGCAAACGTCCGGCCGTGTTCATGCAGCCCGACTGGTTTGGCGTGTGTCGCCATTCCCTCGATATGGCAACGGAGGTCGCCGGCAGCGATTACGTGGTGATGGTCGCCGATATGTACGGCGTGGGATACGGTGAACGGGAAAAAAGCGATGATGAGCTATTGGCGAGTGCGCAAGGGGTTCGCCGCGATCTTAAACTCATCCTCGGCTGTGGCGCCAAGGCCTATGAGGTGCTGACCGCCGGGGCCGCCGAGCGCGGTTTAATCGACACCGATAAAACGGGGGCGATCGGTTTTTGCATGGGCGGCGGCTTCGCGCTGGAACAAGCGCGCGCCGGGAGCGACTTCAAGGGCACGGTGGTGTTTCATGTCACCGCGCCCAACCCGGTCGATCCGGGCTCAGAGGCCAATTTCAATGGACGCGTCCTGGCGCTTCATGGGTCGGCGGACCCGGTGACCCCGAAGTCGATGATGGACTCGCTTGAGGACGAGCTGACCGGCGCGGGGGTCGATTGGCAATTCATGATGTTCGGCCACGCGATGCATTCGTTTTGTGTCAAAGGCGCGAATAATCCGCCGGTGCAGGTCTATGACGAGAAACTGTGCCAACAGTCCTACCGGATGATGCGCGACTTCTTCGCCGAAACATTTTGAAGTCGTGCCGGTTCGTAGGGGAGTTCGGAACGAGGGGAAATCCGATGACAAGCGGGGTGAAAGCGCTGGCCTTTGACGTGTTCGGCACGGTGGTCGACTGGCGCGGCTCGATTATTAAGATGGGGCCGGCGTTTAGCGCGGCGCACGGTTTCGAGCTCGATTGGGCGGCATTCGCCGATGCCTGGCGGGCGGAATACCAGCCCTCGATGGAGCGGGTCCGGTCCGGCGAAATTGGCTTTGTGAAGCTCGACATCCTGCATCGGGTGAACTTGGAAAAAGTTTTGAACGACTTTGGAGTTGGCGGCCTATCCGAGGCTGCGCTCGATGATTTTAATCGTATGTGGCATCGCCTCGATCCCTGGCCCGACGTTGTCTCCGGCCTCACGCGTCTGAAGACCAAATATATTCTGGTGACCCTATCCAATGGCAATGTGTCGCTGATGGTCGACATGGCAAAGCGCGCCGGTCTGCCGTGGGACACAATCCTGGGGGCCGAGATCGCCGGCAATTATAAGCCGGCGCCCGATGTTTATCGGAACGCCGCCGACATTCTGGATCTGGCGCCGGGTGAGGTCATGATGGTGGCGGCCCATAACGGCGATCTGATAGCGGCCAGCGGTGTTGGCCTGCGCACTGCGTTCGTTGTTCGGCCGACCGAATATGGCTCCGGTCAGTCAACCGATCAGTCCGCTGAAAGGGATTATGATGTGGTGGCGACGGATTTTGTCGACTTAGCCGCGCAGCTCCAAACCTGAGTGCTGGGGGCTCGGCCGCTATTTCTTATATTCGACCTCTAAGACGACGATATCGACGTCGCCGACATTGATGGCGTTATGCTCGACCGGCGCGGATACCGCGCGCGCGACACCGGGCGTGTAGTCCACTTGCCGTGTCGATCCATCGGCATGTTCGAGGAACAGACGACCGGTAGATTGCTGTATCGTGACGTAATCATAATCATGCAGATGCCAGCCGGTTTGCTCGCCGGGCTTGATAACCCAATGGGTGATCCGCGTTTTTTCGTCCTCGTGCAGCAAGTCGAATTTGCCGATCCCGCGTTCCGCCGCCTGCGATGCAGTTTTGTCTATTAATTTTGTCGACATGGCAGCCTCTCTCTGATGCGTTGGCGCATCTTACCGCTGGAATGGGCGAACGTCATCGATTGCAGCGCACATATGCAGGTGCCGATAATAATTCGCGTGCCGTGTCGCGTTTTCTTTACAACGGGCTCAACGAGCCGCCGTTGCTGTGGATGGTCTGGGCGGTGATATAGCTGCCGCCCGGGCCGACCAGAAAACGGATCAGATCGGCCATGTCCTGCGGCGTGCCGAGACGCCCCAGCGGGATTGACGATAAATCCTCGACATTCGACGTCTTGGCCGAACCGCTGCCGGCGATCTCGGTATCGTAATGACCGACGATGACATTGTTGGCGCGGATATTGTGCTGGCCGAGATCGATCGCCAGGCCGCGCGTCAGAGACCCGAGGCCCGCCTTCGCCGCCATCGCGTGGGTGCGCTTGGTCTGGCCGGCATAGGACCCCACCCCGCCAACACTGATAATCGCGCCGCCGCCGCGCTCGATCATGTCCGGTACGCAGGCCTTGCACATGAGATAGGCGCCCTGAAACCCGGCGCCGAGCGTGTGGTGCCAGGTCTCGTCGTCGAGATCGACAAACGGCACGCGCGAGCGAAACGCCGCGTTATTAACCAGAATATCGATGCCGCCGAATTCGGCCCGGGCCGCCTCGACCATGCGCCCGACGGCGGCCGCGTCGGTGATATCGGCGACGAACGGCAGCGCCCTGCCACCGGCATCGGTGATTTCCCGCGCCACTTCCTCGCACAGATC
Organism: Alphaproteobacteria bacterium; assembly: GCA_011087645.1. Lineage (GTDB taxonomy): Bacteria > Pseudomonadota > Alphaproteobacteria > UBA6615 > UBA6615 > JABDJY01. The sequence goes on along the minus strand of JAALLF010000001.1, from coordinate 213,357 downwards.
GCCAGAGACGCGCGCGTTGATGACCAGCGCTGCCCCAGCTCGCGCCAGCTCTAGCGCCGTTGCGCGGCCGATATTACGGGCACTGCCGGTGACAATCGCCACCTTGCCGGCGAGTTCATTGACCAAATCGACCATGTTGCACTGCCTCTCCTAATGGGGCGGGATACCCCAGTGGAACGATTGTTGCGGAGACCGTGCCGAAACCGTGCTGGCTTGGCAACCCTCACGCCGTCGGTCGTGGTTGGAACGGGTCTTCGTTTCGTCACGTTGACCTACGCCGTCGCGACGGCGAACATGATGCTAAACACCCAGGGAGGCAGCACCATGGCGACAGTCGATTCCGGCGGCGTCGAAATTTCCTACGAGATCCTGAACCCGAACAGCGACAAGGTGCCGATCTTTTTCATCGCCGGATTGGGTGGCACCCGTGGCAGCTTCATCAATCAGTCGCCGGTTTTCGCCGCCGACCGGCCGGTGGTGTTGCACGATCATCGTGGCACCGGTGAAAGCGCTAAGCCGCTGGGCGTCTACACGGTGGCCAACATGGCTGCCGACATTATCGCCATCATGGACGATGCCGGTATCGCTAAGGCCCATATGGTTGGCACCTCGACCGGTGGGGCGATTATCCAAATTCTCTGCCTCGATCATGCGGACCGCGTGCAGAGCGCGGCGATCTGCTGTTCCTGGCCGAAATCGGATGCCTATTTCCTGCGCCAGTTCGAGATGCGCAAGCGCGTTCTTGCCGAAATGGGTGTCGAGGCGCTGACCCTGATGACCACTCCAGCGCTCAATGATCCTAAATTCTTCACCGACAATTACGAGCGCATGGTCGAGACCGAACGTATGATGATCGCCACTGCCCCGCCGCCCGATGTGGCGGCAGAGCGTATCGATGCCATCATGGCGCACGATCAGATCGACCGGCTTGGCGCGATCGACGTGCCGGTGATCGTGGTTTGCGCCAAGAACGATGCGGTCACCCCGCCTTATAATTCGGTGGAAATGGCGGAACGTATCCCCGGGGCCGAGCTAAACCTCTACGAGGATGGTGGACACTTTTTCTTCATAGTCCATGTCGACAGGTTCAACGCCGATATCGCCGACTTTATCGGCCGGCACGAATAACACCGCGATTCACATCTTCGTGGCCAGCGCGGCCGGGCCCTTGGCGACGCATGGAAATGGGACGATAATTACAACCATGCGACGCCTTATCGTTGGATCCATGATTGCCTTTGGTCTGGTGTGGCCGCTAGCGGCCGGCGCCGATCAGAAGGACCCCGACCTGGACAAGCTGTTTGCGGTCTTGCAGACCAGCGACGATCCCAGCGCGTTGTCCAATGCCCATGGCGAAATTTGGCAACGCTGGACCAATAATGACGATCAGGATTACTTCGCGCTGATGCAGCATGGCGTTGAGTTGATGGAGCGCCGGCGTCTGGACGAGGCCCTGAAGGTATTCGACGATTTGGTCGATATCGCCCCCAATTACGCCGAGGCCTGGAACAAGCGGGCCACGGTGCATTTCCTGCTCGGCAATCTGGCCGACTCGATCGCCGATGTTGACGTCACTCTAAAGCTCGAGCCGCGCCATTTCGGCGCTCTGAGTGGTCTGGGACAAATCGAGCTGCAGCGCGGCCAGCCGGAGGCTGCGTTGGACGCGTTTGAAGCGGCGCTACAGGTGCATCCGCATCTGCCGGGCACTCGCGGCATTATTGAGAGATTGCGCCGCGATCTGGGTCGTAATTCGCTCTAGACCGATATATTGACAGCCCATCGGTTACAGTCCACCTAGGACAGACATTATCACATACTGGAAATGGTTATGAGCCGCGCCCTATCGCGACCGCAAATTCTTGTTATCGCTGCTGCCGCCGTGGTTCTGGGGGTGTCGCTGGGCGTACGCCAGACCTTCGGTATTTACTTGGTACCGATGACGCTGGATCTGGATTGGAGCCGCGGCCTGTTCGGCCTTGCCATGGCGGTGCAGAACTTGGTGTGGGGGGCGGCGCAACCCTTTGTCGGCGGCCTCGCCGATCGCTTTGGGTCGGGCAAGGTGATCGCTGGCGGGGCGGTCTTCTACGCGTTGGGGGTGATTGGCATGGCGAGCGTGGTGACGCCCGCCGGATTGTTGATCACCGGCGGCGTGTTGATTGGCTTGGGCATGGCCGGCGCCGGTATCGCCGTTGTCTACGGCGCGGTGTCGCGGGCGGTGGCGCCGGAAAACCGAACCTATGCGGTCGCCTTGGTGAGCACCATCGGTGCCTTGGGGCCGATGACTTTTCCGTTGATCAGCCAGGCAGTGATCGGCGTTGCCGGATGGGCGTTCTCGCTGACCGCGACCGCGATCATCGTACTGTTGCTCATACTGCTGACGCGGCTGTTTGATCATTCCGAGGCGATCGAGACCGGTGAACCCGATCTCAATCTGCGCGAGGTGATCAACGCGGCGCGCAAGAATTCCGGGTACATCCTGTTGGTTAGCGGTTTTTTCGTTTGCGGTTTTCACGTGACCTTCATCGGCACCCATTTCCCCGGATATATCAACCTGCAGGGTTTGGATGCCGGGGTTGGCGCGGTGGCGCTGACGGTGATCGGTGTCGGCAATATTATCGGAACCTACCTCGCCGGCGAGTCGAGTAAGAAATATCGTCAAAAAAACGTCTTAAGTTTTATCTATTTAGGCCGCGCCTTGTTAATCGCCGCGCTGATGATCCTGCCGACCACCGAATGGACGATTTATGCGTTTTCCGCCGTGTTTGGCCTGCTGTGGCTGTCGACGGTGCCGCTGACCAGCGGCGTTGTGGCGCGCATTTTCGGCGCAAAGCATTTAGGTATGTTGTTCGGGTTTGTCTTCTTTAGCCACCAAATCGGGGCTTTTTTCGGCGCTTGGCTGGGCGGTGTCGCCTTCGACACTTTCGGCAACTACACCTCTATGTGGTACGCCTCGATCGCGCTTGGCCTGCTCGCCGCCCTGCTCCATTGGCCGATCCGCGACCAGCCGATGGAACATCTGGTATCGCCCCAATCTGCCTAAACCGGGGGTTAACACCGTAAAAAGCGGTTTATTCCATGACGAAACATTGAACTTCGTGTGACTTGCGTTTCATTTCGGATACCCCCATCGTAAAAGGGACCTATTACGCCCTAGACGTGTGGAGGAACGATGCTCGTCAAAGTCAAACGCGGTTGGGAGTTGCCAGAGCATATGGCGACGCCCGAAGACGTATTCATGAACCGGCGGCAGATTGCCAAGACGCTCGCCGCGGGACCCATTCTCGCTGCTGGTGCGGCGCCCCTGCTAATGGCGGGACAGGCTCAGGCGGCGGGTGATCCCACGGTTGATCTATATCCGGTCGCGCGCAATCCGAAATACAAACTCGACCGCGAGATCACGCCCGAGCAGAACGCCATCAGCTACAACAATTTCTACGAGTTCGGCTCCCACAAGCAGATTTCGCGCAGCGCGCAGCGGCTGTCGATCCGGCCGTGGATGATTTCGATCGACGGCATGGTTGAAAAAGAGTTTGAAATCGGCATCGACGATCTGTTGAAAAAGGTCGATCTGGAAGAGCGCCTCTACCGCCACCGATGTGTCGAGGCCTGGGCGATGGCGGTGCCATGGTCTGGTTTCCCGATGAAGCAGCTGGTCGATCTGGCGCAGCCCAAGGCTGGCGCCAAATACGTCGTGATGAAAACCATCTCGGGCAATAAGTCGGAAATGCCCGGCTTGCGTCAATTCTGGTACCCGTGGCCCTATACGGAGGCCCTGACCATCGAAGAGGCCACCAACGAGCTGGCTTTCATGGTAACCGGTATCTATGGCAAGCCAGTGCCGCCGCAAAACGGCGCGCCGCTGCGCTTGGCGGTGCCTTGGAAATACGGCTTTAAATCGATCAAGTCGATCATCAGCTTCACCTTCACCGATCAGCGCCCCAAGACCTTCTGGGAAGCGTTGGCGGAAAAGGAATATGGCTTCTGGGCGAACGTGAACCCGGAGGTCAATCATCCGCGGTGGAGCCAGGCGACCGAATGGTTGCTTGGCGGCAGCCAGCGCGACCGGGTCCCGACCCAGCTGTTTAACGGCTATACCGAGTTCGTCTCCCATATGTACGACGAATTGGGCAGAGAGCCACTCTGGCGCTAACCCGTCAGGCGTGCTGCGCGCGCCGGTCCATTATCACGTTATAGAAAAACAAGGCCGGGCCCCGTAAGGGGTCCGGCCAAGTTAAACAGGGAGGCTTCACGTCTTGGGAGACGTAAGGGCTGCTTGTATGTGCACCCCTTCGCGCAGGCGCCGGGAGGGTGGCGCGGGGTTGCGCGGACGATGGTTTGAAGCATCGTGCTCCAATTTAAATAGAGCCTCGGGCCAATTTTTCCATGTTCGGAAAACGTTAACCAGCCATGCGTTTTTCGAATATCTTAATTATGTCTTTTATATCAGATACTTGAGTGTATCGAACGCCTAAAACCTTGTCTCGGAAATCTTGCCGACCAGGAAATCACGGAATACGCCAATACGTTGCGACGCCCTTAATTCTTCCGGATAGACGAAATAGGCGTCGTTTCCCGGCCCCTCGAGCTCGGGCAAGATGCGCACCAGGCTGCGTGATTCACGGGCCAGAAAATCCGGCAGCCCAGCGACGCCAATGCCCGCCTCGACCGCGCGGACCATGCCGTACAGATTGTTGAGGGTGAGGATTTTCTGTGGTTCACGGCCGACGGCTTCGCGCGCGGCGATGAGCAGCCAATTTAGATTGGGCGCCGGCAGCGCACCAACTTCGCTGTAGACGATCAGCTTGTGGTCGCCGAGATCGGTCACCCGGTCGGGCATGCCGTGTTGCTGCAAATAGTCCGACGAGGCGAAAACATGGGTATTGACCCGGGTAAGGCGGCGCTGGATCAGGTCAGGCTGGGTCGGCGGCGTCAGGCGAATGGCGCAGTCGGCCTCGCGCATCGAAATGTCCAATTCTTCGTCCGAGGTGATCAAGGTGACTTCGATATCAGGATAGAGGTCGATGAACTCGCGGATGCGCGGTGTGAGCCAGAGGGATCCCAGTCCAACGGTCGTGGTGATGATGAGCGGTCCCTGGGGCCGATCTTGGGCATCGTTGAGTTTAGCTTCGGCCATGGTCAGTTTGGCGAAGACCTCGTGCACGGTGCGGTACAAAAGCTCGCCCTGCTCGGTCAGCAGCAGACCGCGCGCGTGGCGGTGGAACAGCCGGCAGTTGAGGGATTCTTCCAAGGAGCTGATCTGCCGGCTGATCGCCGACTGGCTGAGATGCAGGCTGTCGCCGGCATGGGTAAAGCTGCCGGCTTCCGCGACCGCATGAAATATCCGCAACTTATCCCAGTCCATTGGCATTAGCCGGTGCCCCCGTTTACGTGCCGATGAAACACCGGCCGCCTACTCTGCGGCGTCGCGGGTATCGTCTTCCTCGGCTTCGGCGAGGAATTTCGAGGCTTCGAGCGCCGCCATGCAGCCCATGCCCGCCGCCGTGACTGCCTGGCGGAAAATCTTGTCTTTCACGTCGCCGGCGGCATAGACGCCGGGAATGTTGGTCGCCGTGCTGTCGGGCGCGGTGATTAGATAACCCTCATCGTCCATGTCCAGATGGCCTTTGAACAGGGCCGTGTTGGGATCGTGGCCGATGGCGATGAAAATGCCGTCGACCGGGACTTCCGTGATCTCGTCGGTTTTGACGTTGCGGATACGCGCGCCGGTGACCCCCGGCGGGTTATCGGTACCCACCGCTTCTTCCAACACCGAGTCCCAGACCACTTCGATCTTCTCGTTGCGGAATAGGCGGTCTTGCATGATTTTTTCCGCGCGAAATTCGTCGCGCCGGTGCACCACCGTCACCTTGGTGGCGAAATTGGTCAGGAACAGCGCTTCCTCGACCGCCGTGTTGCCGCCGCCGACCACCATCACCGGTTTGTCCCGGTAGAAAAATCCGTCGCAGGTGGCGCAGGCCGATACCCCGAAGCCGCTGAACTTCTGTTCGGACTCCAAGCCTAGCCAGCGCGCCGACGCGCCGGTGGTGATGATCAGAGTGTCGCCAGTATAGACGTCGCCGGAATCGCATTCACATTTGAAGGGGCGGGTGCTGAAGTCGATATTCACCACCACATCGTTGACGATCTCGGTGCCGACATTTTCCGCCTGGGCTTCCATCTGCTCCATTAGCCAGGGTCCCTGGATCGCATCGGCGAAGCCGGGATAATTTTCCACATCGGTGGTGATGGTGAGCTGACCGCCAGGCTGCATGCCGTGGATCATGGTCGGCTTCAAATTGGCGCGCGCAGCGTAGACCGCGGCGGTGCAACCGGCGGCGCCGGAGCCGACGATGAGAACTTTCGAATGGTGGGTTTCGGACATATCACGGGGTTCCTGGGGATTTGCGGGTAATCACGGTCTACCCGGCCGAGACGGCTAGGGGACCGAAATGTTTTCGTTCGTCTTTAGATAGTCGGGCCATTGCCGCGAGGCAAGACTGGCGCTATCCGTCACAAGTGTTTGAATGATTTAGAACGTCACCACGCTGCGGATCGATTCGCCCTTGTGCATCAAGTCGAAGGCGTTGTTGATCTCGTCCAACGGCATCACATGGGTGATCAGATCGTCGATATTGATCTTGCCGTCCATATACCAATCGACGATTTTCGGTACGTCGGTGCGGCCTTTTGCGCCGCCGAACGCGGTGCCTTGCCAGACCCGTCCGGTGACCAATTGGAACGGCCGGGTGGCGATCTCGGCACCCGCCGGGGCAACGCCGATGATGGTCGATTTGCCCCATCCCTTGTGACAGCATTCCAATGCTTGGCGCATCACTTCCACGTTGCCGATGCACTCGAACGAATGGTCGGCGCCGCCCTTGGTCAAATCGACCAAGTAGGCCACCAGGTCGCCGTCGACCTCTTTTGGATTGACGAAATGGGTCATGCCGAATTTTTCGGCGATGGCGCGGCGCTCCGGGTTTAAATCAACGCCGACGATCATATCGGCGCCGACTAGCCGTGCGCCCTGAATGACGTTGAGGCCGATGCCGCCGAGCCCGAACACCACCACATTCTCGCCGGGCTGGACCTTGGCCGTGTTGATCACCGCGCCGAGGCCGGTGGTGACGCCGCAGCCGATGTAGCAGACCTTCTCGAACGGCGCGTCCTCGCGAATTTTTGCCGCCGCGATCTCGGGCAAGACGGTGAAGTTGGAGAAGGTCGAGGTGCCCATATAGTGGAACAGCGGATCGCCGCCGAGCGAGAAACGCGATGAGCCGTCGGGCATGACGCCCTGGCCCTGGGTCTCGCGGATCGACTGGCAGAGATTGGTCTTGCCGCTTAAACAATAGTCGCAAGTGCGGCATTCCGGCGTGTAGAGCGGAATGACATGGTCGCCGGGCTTGAGGCTGTTGACCCCGGGCCCCACATCGACCACCACGCCGGCGCCCTCATGGCCGAGGACGGACGGGAACAGCCCCTCCGGATCGGCGCCCGAGAGCGTGAATTCGTCGGTATGACAGATGCCGGTGGCCTTGATCTCGACCAGCACTTCGCCGGCTTTCGGCCCGTCGAGCTGTACGGTTTCGATGGCAAGCGGTTGGCCGGCTTCATGCGCGACCGCGGCGCGGGTATCCATGATGGTAACTCCCCCTGAACTATTATTTTTAGAATTGTTTCAGCCGACCGGGCGAGACGCAAGGGTTCTAATCGATCGCTTCGCCTTGGCTCAATACGTGTGTGGCGATCTTAGCACCTGTCTTATTTGGACCAGCCCATAACAAGTAATACAGATGACCGCGTTGAGAGTTTCTAATTAGTCTCGCCGGTGAGGCGTATCCGAATGCCTCCTTCAGGCGACCTTGGTACCAACGCGCGAGCCTATGTCCTGAGTTTTCCACCTTGTCGACGCGGTCGCCAAATAAGTCGGTAGATTGTTCATAGACGATATTTTCCCATTCGTCCGTTCCGAAATATTCATTAAGAGTATTACGACGAGCCTCGCTTATCTCGCCCGAACGAGCCAACAATCGCTGAATAGCCATTCCCACGGGAAGATTGACGATGATCTCAATCGCGTTAGTGGTCGCGATTTTTGCTATGGTGTCCCACTTCACTTGCATGCCGAATGGGTCGAGAAATATTACCGCGCGGTTTTTGCGCCAGTTTATGCTGGTATCTCCTAGAATATTTTCGGTGATCGCATGATTGGCGTCAGCTGGAAGTATGCGAATGTCGCGTGTGTCTCCATATTCATCGGCTATTGAGTTCAATTTCGAAGTAAGTTCGGAATTCAAATCTATGAAATAGTAGCGAGTGAATGGGTGTGGAATGTCGAGCGCCACGTATGGCGACCCTTCGACATAAGTTGACTTGTCGTTATCGTCGGCACTTTGCACCAAGTCTTCGAATATAGCTTGTTGAACCTGCCGCTCGGCAGGTGTGCCAGCCTGTTCTTTTCTTAATGGGGCCTTTCCGGCACCGGCAAATGCATCAATGTAGAAATAACCTTCACACCAAGATCTTTTGCGGAGGACAGTCGTATACGCGGCCAAGTATTTGCCCAAGCAATCCAGCTTTTCGTGGGCCCATGGCCCGACAGTTCCGTCTTGCTTATAACTCGTCATTCACCTGGGTTCGTTATGAAAACAGACTGAGATGAAGGCGAATCAATCAGTGTCGGAAACTCGCTCCATTCCTGGCCATCCAGCATCCGTCCTCCCGACTTCGGCCGAAATCCGCCCCACTGCTTGAAGAAGAAGGCCACATTGGTTTCCTGGCATTGATCGCGAATATCGCGGACCCATTCAGGATCAATAGGACGTGCGCGTGGACCGCTTTCGCCGCCAACAATGACCCAATGGATGCCGTCGAGATCAAGCTCTCCGACCGGACCGATCAGAGGTTCGATGGAGAGAAACCGAACCGTCGCAGCCATTCTTTGAATGTGCCGAATTCGCGATTTCTTGGTTCCGTCCTCAACCGACGTCCCCAGCCAGATATGTCGCGGCGCGGTGTCGTCGCCGTACCGTGCGTCGACGTAATTGCGCATTCTTGAACTGCGCTTGGTCAAAATCTGAAACGTGTGATGGTGCGCCTCTTCCATCGTATCGAATACTTGATCGATAAAATCGTTGCTCACGCCCTTATGGAACAGGTCGCTCATCGAATTCACAAAGATCATCCGATGTTGCTTCCAGCTCAGCGGCTGCTTAAGCCGATCCGGTCGAAGTGTAAGGTCGAACCCGGTTTCGAACGGATGATCCGGTACCCCGCGAAATCTCTCAGCAAAGCGCTCTGCGTAACAATTATCGCAGCCCGCGCTAATCTTTGTGCAGCCCGTAACCGGGTTCCACGTCGCGTTTGTCCATTCGATAGATGATTTGTCGGCCATATTTCAATCCAGAACAAAACAAGAACATTTATAGCGTAATTAAAGGTACGTTGTAAACGTCAGCGTTTAAAGGCCGTTTAAGAGGGAGGCGAGCCTCTACCCCAGCGTGCGGGCATAGAGCGCGAACATCTTCTCCCAGGTCGCCTCGGCGGCGGCCTCGTTATACATGTCGCGCTCGGGGAAGGCGTAGCCGTGCTCGGTGCCGGGATAGGTCTCGATCTCATGAGTAATGCCGTTGGCGTCGAAGGCGGCGGTGAGATCTGGAATGACATTGTCGGGCACCCAATGGTCGTGCTCGGCGAAGGCGAGATACATCTCGCCCTGAATTTTGCCGGCCAGCAGATGGGGCGAATCGTCGTGCTCGGTGACGATCCACACCCCGTAGAGCGAGGCGTTGGCGGCAAAGCGATCGGGGTAGGTGCCGGCCACGGTGACTATGTAGGCGCCGCTCATGCAATAGCCGACGCAGCCCATGGGACCGTCGGACGCGGCGGTTTCAGACCCTAGAAAATCGAGCATCGCCGCGGTGTCGCTGGCCACCCCGGCATTGCTCAGACTATGCCAGGCGGCGAAGATCATCTCGCCCATCTTCTCGTTGCGATTTTTTAGGTTAAAGCGGATGTCGCCCAGCCGGTAGTACAGATCAGGCAGCAGCGCGTAATAACCCTGGGCGGCGATGCGGCGGGCGAAGTTACGCAGCTCCTCGCGGATGCCCGGCGCGTCCATATACATCACCACAACCGGGTGCGGCCCGTCATCGTCGGGCCAGGCGGAAAACGCGTACATCTCGCCGTCGGCGGTGGCGATCGTCGATTCTTTTTCGCCCATGACCTCTCTCCCTCTACCCTAAAATCCGAACATATGGTCCAAGCTGAACGCCGCGCCGTCGGCGGCGATCAGGCCATGATAGCCGAATAGGCGGCAGGTGGTATCGCGGATCAGCACATAGCCGCCGCCCACCGGGCCCGGTTCGGCGGCGCGTTGGCGCTCGGCTTTGTCGAACATGTCGGACAAGCGCCAATAGAGCGAGCCGCCACACGCGATATTGACGGTGCGGGTCGCCACTTCGCTACCGTCGCCGGCGTGCAGGGTGAGGTTGGTCTGCGAGGCGCCGTGCCACGGCGTCGAGGCCGGGTAGATCAAATGGCAGAATGTGTCGTCGCCGTCGCCCTTGGTCGCCGCGCCGGGGACCGCCATGCTGGGCGCGGTGCGCAGGAACAGGCGCGTCGACAGGCCCGGCGGGTTGCCGGTATAGGACTGCGGCTCGCCCTTCCAGGTCAGCACGGTATTGAAAATATGGGCGCCGAAGCTCGATTCCGCGGCGTGGCCGGTCACCCGGTCTTCATAGCGGAACAGCGCGTGCAGCCAGCCATCGACGCCGCGCGTTGCGGCGGGGAAGTCGTAGACTAGCTCCATATGTCCGGCGTCGCCGTTGAGCGCGCCGCCGCCGATTTGCTCCGCGTCGATGGCCACGCTGTCGGTGCGGACCAGTTCACCGAAATCGTGGCGAGCAACCTCGCGGCCTTGCGCGTCGTAAACCAGGGCCGCAACCGGCAGGGTCTGTTGGGTCGTCGCCATCGGCGTCGGTAGTAGGATCGAGCGGTAACGCTCGGGCGGCAGCACCGGCGCGGGTAGCAGGAAGCCCTTGCCCATGAGGTTGCCGATTTCGGCGATCTGCGGGTCCGGCTCCAGATCGGTGCGCTCCACATTGGCGTGGGCCATGCGCCGTTGGCTGCCGCCGTCATCCGTCGTCCTCTCGATCTCGTAGCGCGGCCGCACGAAATGCTTGCCGGCGCGCACTTCGAGTTGTTGCGGCCATTGGGTCTCGGGCAGCAGTTGCGCGACATTCAGCGCATGGGTCGCGAAGGGCGGAATTTCGGCGTTGAGAAAGACCGCGCCTTTATCGTCGCCCATAACATTGAGCCCGACGGTGTCGGCGGGGATCGGGCAGGGATGGCTGTTCTGGATCCACAGCACCACCCGTTCATCGGCTTGGGGCGCCGGCAGGCCGGCATAAAAATCCGCCGGCCAAGCGTTGGCGTCGTGGGTGCAGGAAAGGTCCCTCGCATCGTCGCCGAACGTGTCGAGGGCATATTTGACGATGTCGTGGCCGGCGACGCCAACGGCGTGGATCAGCAACTGGCCGGTGAAATCGCCGAGGCCGAAGCGCTGGCGGATCGCGACGCTGTCGATGGTAACCCCGGCCGGAGAGTCGGGCAGCGCCTGCTCCCATTCGGCGACCGGCGCCCCGGTCTCGTCGAGCAAGGTGAGCCATAGAGTGACGTCGTGGGCGCCATAGCGGTGCCAATAATTGGCCGTCGCCACCCTTGTGTGCAGATGCCCGCCGCGGCTATCCGGCGCATCGCGGAACCAGGCGAAGTTTGTGGCGAAATTGAGCGGGTCGAGGTAGCGCCGCGGGTTGGTCAGCCGGTTCTCGTCGAGGCGAACCTCGTCGAGGGTCGCAATTTCGGTGCCTGGCGGCACCAGGTGGGCGATGTCGCGCACGATTTTGTCGGCGTCGAAGGCGACTACCAGCAGCGACGGGACTTCGGCGGCGGCCAGATCGGTCACCGGCTGGGTCGCGCGGCCGAGGATCTGTTGGCCCAGCGCCGCCAGGTCCTGCACATAGACGTGGGCAATATCGAGGTCGGCCAGCGGATAGATCTCGGCGAACGCTGTCGCAAAGCCCGTGGGATCGTAGACCGCCACCGAACCGCGCCCGGCTAAACGTGTGAGCAGGTCGCGCACTTTCGGCGCGGCGGCGGGATGACCCACGGCCTTGAAGAACGGAAAGCCGCCCGAGATATTGGAAAATGTGTCGATATTGAGCGCGATGGCCGTAACCTCCGTCGTCCAGCTTAGCCGGTTATTTTCTTCAAACTGGCCGATAGGCCATGGCGTACCTGTTCGCGCATTTTATAACCCCGGCTGCGCACCCAGTTTAGCTGGATCGTACGGCGCTGGCCCTCGAAACTGTGGTGACCGTGCCAAGCGTCGGGGCGGCAGGTGAAGGCGACCATAGTGCCCTCTTGCGGGGGCACCTCGGCGGCATAATTTTCCAGGTCATGGTCGTTGTGCAGCAGGCGCAACTGGCCGCCCGGCGCCTCCCAGGACGGGTTGAGGTACAGCAGGACGGTGACCAGCTTGCCAGCAGAATCGGTATGTATCTTACCATCGGTGGCGCGGCACTGGCCGCGCACGGTGATCATCGTTGGCCGGCCGGTCAGCTCGATGCCTAATTTGGCGCCGACCCGTTCGGCGAATGGGGCAGACCGCAATTCATCGAGCAGTGCGTCGAAGCGCGGTCCATAGTCGAGCTGCGACACCGGGTAACTGCCCGGCTTGTCGATTTTGGGAAAGTCTTGGTGAATCGCCGGTAAGACATCGCTGGAAATAACGCCGGGTACGATGACGTAATCGAACGGGTCGTGGCTCGCCGAAGCGGAGTCAATCGAGGCTAAATCAAGCGCGGCCATGCCGGTCTCTTAGACCGCAGATCGAGTGATTGCAAAGGGCATAATGCCTCACGCGCCCGCTTGGCTCATGCGGCGGCGGATTTCCGCGGCCGCCTGCGCGGTATCACTGGGGACCTTATAGGACCACTGTTCGACCTTACCGGCGAAGGGCCGGGTGATGCCGGCTTGGGCCATGACGGTATGAAAGCGGCTGAACTTATCCGACCCGCCGGCTAATTCGATGATATGGACCGGTTTGCCAGTCGCCGCGGCTTCGCTGACCATGTTCACCGAATCACCAGTCACCAGGATGGCGTCGGCGTGGGCCAAATAGCCCAGATAAGGGTTGGCGTCGGCGCCATCCCAGAATAGCGCCGACCCGTTGGTCAATTCGGTCGCCAGACCTTGTTTGATGACATCGACCGCTTCCGGCGGGGTGCGTGGCGAGGCGGTGATGGCGAGGCCGCAGCCTTGCGCGTTCGCGAGCGTCGCAAGATCGTCGGCCAGCCGCGCGGCGTGCGCAGCGTCGAGGTGATAGACCGCATTGTTGCCGCCCAACAACACGGCGATCAGTGGTCGCGGCGGTGCAGCGAGGTCGTTGGCGAAACGGGTCCTGGCGTCATCGAGGACGGTGCTGGTCACGCCGTGCAACGAGCCCAGGGTGCTGAAGACATTGGCGCCGACCAGCCGGTCGTGGCCGGGGGCGATGACCAGATCGAATTTTTCCAAGGCGATATCGGGGTTTTGGATCTGCACGCAAAAGGTCTGTCCACCGCTGGCGCGCCGGACCGCCAAGGCCGGCGCCACCGATTTTCGCCCCGTGGCGATCAGCAGATCTGGCCACGGCGGCGCCAATGGGTCGCCCGACGCGGCCAGCACACTGAGCCGCGCCGGGGTTATCGCCGGCGGCACCCACTTCCATGGCCGTGCAAGCGCGATTACCTTCTCCGCTGCTTGCACCCCCAGCGCGGCGGCCAGACCGCGGCATTGATTGATCATACCCAGCCGGCCGTCGGTCACGATCCAGGTTACAGGCGCGGTGCCGGAGGGGTTTTCGGTGGCGGCGTCGGTCACGAAGAACTCGAACAGTTAGAAATCGGGCCTAGCGCCGATTGAAATATTATTTCAATTTGCTAGCATCGGCCTGCCAGCCCGTGTACAGCCAATATAGGCGACCGGCCGCGATGATTCCTAATAATCGCGCGGCGAATTTTGGAGACATGGTGTTCATGACGACAACTTCCGATCCCACCGATACCGACGCCAACCGCCGGGTCAAGCTGGACGCCATTGATCGCCGTATTCTGCGCCATCTGCGCGACGATGGCCGTATGACCAATGTGGAACTCGCCCGGCTTTCAGGCATCTCCGCGCCGCCCTGCTTGCGGCGGGTGCGGGCGTTGGAGGCCGCCGGTTACATCAAGGGTTTCCATGCCGAACTGGATGGCGAGTTGCTCGGCTATGAAGTGTCGTTCCACGCGCTGGTCGGCCTCGACAGCCAGGCCGGTGAAGTGCTCGCCGGCTTCGAAGCGCAAGTGGGCGCCTGGCCGGAAGTGCGGCGCTGCGACATGATCCGTGGCGGTGGTGACTTTTTGCTGCGCATGGTCGCGCGAAACACCTCCCACGAAAATGAACTCACCACCCGGCTAACCAGCGTCGAGCATGTCACGACCGTGCAGACGTTCCAGGTAATCCGCACATCCAAGCACGAATCCGGTGTGCCGGTGGACGATCCGGAATCCTAAATTTTGCTGAAAGCTGACAGTCGCCGGCCCCACCCTAAATCAACTATCAGAGCCGGTGTGATGGATTTTCGACAAATCAGGCAGGGCGTTTCGCCACCATGTCGATTTCCACCAACGCGTTGCGGGCTAGTCCGGTAACGCCGACGCATGTGCGTGCCGGCAGGCGATCGGTGGGGAAATAGGATTTGTAGGTCTCGTTCATAATATCGTAGTCGCGTTCGAATTCGGTAATGTAGACCCGCGCCGAAATTACATTATCCAACGACAATCCCAGTTCACCGAGGACGATGATCAGGTTGTCCATAACCCGCCGGGTTTGCGCCGCGGCACCTTCCGGTAGGGGGCTTGCATCATCATCGGGGTCCGTGGGCATCTGTCCGGTGAGCTGGACCCAGCCGTCGCATTCGACAGCATGGCTAAACGGCGCCACCGGGGTTGGTGCTGCACTGAAGCTATGAAAAATCGGCCCGGACATGGTGGCCATCTCCTGATCTGTGGTGGACGCCGGCTATTTTCACAGGCGATCGCTTTGGCGCAAAGGAGTGATTTGAGCCAACAATTCTCGGATAGCCTTATCTTGAGAAGCGCGTCTCGAAGGGTGAGCTGTCTCGGGGTAGTAAGGGGACTTAAATGCAGCGCTATTTGAAGCGGACGGAGACGATCTCGTAATAGCGCACGCCGTTGGGCGTCTGCACTTCGACGCTGTCCTCGGCTTCGCGACCGATCAGAGCTTTACCGAGGGGCGAGGCGATCGAGATTTTCTTCTTCTTCAAATCCGCTTCGAACTCACCGACCAACTGATAGGTGATTTCGTCGCCGCTCTCTTCGTCGGCGAGCTTCACCTTGGCGCCAAACCGCACGGTTTTGCCCTTCAGCTTCGAGGTGTCGATGATCTCGGCGCGTTTTGTCGCGTCCTCGAGTTCGCCGATCCGGCCCTCGATAAAGCTCTGCCGTTCACGCGCCGCGTGATATTCGGCGTTTTCGGACAAATCACCGTGTTCGCGGGCCGCAGCGATGGCTTTGATGACGGCCGGGCGCTCCACGGTCTTTAAATTGCGCAATTCGTCCTGGAGGGTTGCGTGACCCTCAGCGGTCATTGGTGTTTTATCCATGATTCGACTAAGTATTTGAAAGTTAAACTATAAATCACCCAAAAGACACACGTTCGCACACATGAGTATGTCTGCGATTAAGGCCGTTAGGGCAAAACCATGCCACAACTTCGTTAAAACGACGTGTTAAAATAAGACTGCAGGGGCGCGACTTCAAGACCACCGGCGCTCATTGCCTCAATCGCCATTAGTGCCGCCCGCGCGCCAGCGACGGTTGTGTAGTAGGGTATGGACTGGGTGAGTGCGGTACGCCGCAGGCTGTAGCTGTCGGCGATTGATTGCGCGCCCTCGGTGGTGTTGAACACCAGATCGATTTCGTTGTTGGCCATGGCGTCAACAATATGAGGCCGGCCTTCAAGCACCTTGTTGATCGTGCGGACCGGAACCTCTTGATCTTCCAACGCGCGCGCCGTGCCCCGCGTCGCGACGATCTCGAAGCCGAGCTCCGAGAGGCGGCGCGCCAGGTCGATCATCGACGCCTTATCGCGCTCGCGCACCGATATGAATACCCGGCCCGATGTGGGAACCTTGGTGCCGCCGCCAAGCTGTGATTTGGCGAACGCATGACCGAAATCGCTGTCGAGGCCCATCACTTCGCCGGTCGATTTCATCTCCGGGCCCAAAATCGTGTCGACCCCGGGGAACCGGGCGAAGGGGAACACCGCTTCCTTGATGGCGACATGGCTGAGTTCCGGGGCGGTCGCCGCCGCGCTTTCACCAAGCCCGAAGCTGGCCAGCGACTCGCCGGCCATCAGCCGGGCAGCAACCTTGGCGATCGGAATGCCGGTTGCCTTGGCGACGAACGGCACAGTGCGGCTAGCTCGCGGATTGACCTCGATGATGTAGACCTCGTCATCCTTGACGGCGAATTGCACATTCATCAGTCCGACCACATTTAGGGTCCGCGCCAACACCGCCGCTTGCCGGCGAATTTCGTCGAGAACCTCGTCGGGCAATGAAAAGGGCGGCAACGAGCAGGCGCTGTCGCCGCTATGGATGCCGGCCTCTTCGATATGCTCCATGATGCCGGCGACGTAAATATCGCCCTTGGTATCGCCCAGCGCGTCGACATCGACCTCGATTGCGTCTTGCAGGAAGCTGTCGAGCAACACTGGGCTATCGCCAGAGACCTTCACCGCTTCGGTGATGTAGCGCACTACGCCATCCATATCGTGGACGATTTCCATGGCCCGGCCGCCCAGCACATAGGACGGGCGGATGAGCAGGGGGAAGGATAGCTGTTCCGCTACGGCCAGCGCTTCCTCAGCGCTGGTGGCGAGGCCGTTTTCCGGCTGGCGCAGTTTTAGCTTTTGCAGCATTTCCTGGAACCGTTTGCGGTCCTCGGCCAGGTCGATGGCGTCGGGCGAGGTGCCCAGGATGGGGATATCGGCGGCCTCCAGCGCGTTGGCCAGTTTCAGCGGCGTCTGCCCGCCGAACTGCACGATCACCCCCTTCAAGGTGCCGGCCTGTTGTTCGACCCGGCAAATCTCGATCACGTCCTCGGCGGTCAACGGTTCGAAATAGAGCCGGTCGGAGGTATCGTAGTCGGTCGAAACGGTCTCGGGATTGCAATTGACCATGATGGTCTCGTAGCCCGCCTCGATCAGCGCGAATACGGCGTGGACGCAGCAATAGTCGAATTCGATGCCCTGGCCGATGCGGTTGGGCCCACCGCCCAGGATGATGACCTTCTCGCGTTCGCTGGGCCGCGCTTCGTTTTCGCCCGGCTGGGCGGCGCAACCCTCGTAAGCGGAGTACATATAAGGTGTCTGGCTGGGAAATTCGGCGGCGCAGGTGTCGATGCGCTTATAGACCGGCGCCAGCGCCAGCGAATGCCGCAAGGCGGTTACCTCGGCTTCTGATTGGCCGCTCAGCTCGGCCAGGCGGGTGTCGGAAAAGCCCATCTGCTTCAGTCCCAGCAAGCGGTCATAATCGTCGGGCAGGCCGTCGCGGCGCACATTGGCTTCCGCCTCGACGATGCCGGCGAGCTGTTCCAGGAACCAGGGGTCGTAGCGGGTCACCCGTTGCACTTCTTCAAGGGCGACGCCGAGCCGCAGGGCTTGCGCGGTGATCAGCAGCCGGTCCGGGGTCGGCCGGCCCAGCGCCGCGCGCACCGCATCGGGTTCGTAATCGCGGCCCGAATCGGCGATATGGGCGCCCGGAATTTCAATTTCGTTGAGGCCGGTGAGGCCAGTCTCCATGGAACGCAGGGCCTTTTGCAGGCTTTCGGCGAAGGTGCGGCCAATCGCCATCGCCTCGCCGACCGATTTCATCGAGGTGGTCAATAGCGGGTCGGTGCCGGGAAACTTCTCGAAGGTGAAGCGCGGAATTTTGGTCACCACATAATCGATGGTCGGCTCGAAGCTGGCCGGGGTGACGCCGGTAATGTCGTTGTCCAGCTCGTCCAGCGTGTAGCCGATGGCCAGTTTTGCCGCAATCTTAGCAATCGGAAAGCCGGTCGCCTTCGAGGCCAGCGCCGACGAGCGGCTGACCCGCGGGTTCATCTCGATGACCACCATGCGCCCATTATCCGGATTGACCGCGAACTGCACGTTCGAGCCGCCGGTATCGACGCCGATTTCGCGCAAACACGCGATCGAGGCGTCGCGCATGATCTGATATTCTTTGTCGGTCAGGGTCAGCGCCGGCGCTACGGTAATCGAATCGCCGGTATGCACGCCCATCGGGTCGATATTCTCGATCGAGCAGACGATGATGCAATTGTCGGCGCTGTCGCGCACCACCTCCATCTCATACTCTTTCCACCCGAGGACGGACTCTTCAACCAGCACCTCGGTGACCGGCGAGGCGGCGAGGCCGCTTTCGACGATTTCGAAATATTCCTCGCGGTTATAGGCAACACCGCCGCCGGTGCCGGCCAATGTAAAGCTGGGCCGGATGATGGCGGGCAAGCCGACATCGTCGAGCGCCGCATCGGCCGATTGGCGGTCGCGCACCAAGGTGCTCTGCGGCGATTCCAGGCCGATCTCGGACATCGCTTCGCGAAATTGCAGCCGGTCCTCGGCCTTGTCGATGACATCGGCTTTGGCGCCGATCATCTCGACGCCGAGCCGCTCCAAGGTGCCGTTGCGCGCCAGGGTCAGGCAGGTGTTCAGCGCGGTCTGGCCGCCCATGGTCGGCAGGATGGCGTCGGGGCGCTCCATTTCCAATATTTGCGCGACAATGTCCGGGGTGATCGGCTCCACATAGGTGGCGTCGGCCATCGACGGGTCGGTCATGATGGTCGCCGGGTTTGAATTTACCAGCACCACCCGGTAGCCCTCTTCGCGCAGCGCCTTGACCGCCTGGGTGCCCGAATAATCGAACTCGCAGGCCTGGCCGATAACAATCGGCCCGGCGCCAACAATCATGATTGATTTAAGGTCGGTGCGTGCGGGCATGATCTATCTCGCCTCTTCCATCATTTCGATGAAACGCTGGAACAGATAGTGAGCGTCTTGCGGGCCGGGTGAGGCTTCCGGGTGATATTGCACCGAGAATATTGGCCGGTCGGTGGCCCGCAGACCTTCCAGACTGTTGTCGAACAGCGAGCGGTGGGTCGCGACGACGTTCGCCGGTAAGGACTCGTCGACCACCACGAAGCCATGGTTCTGGCTGGTGATCTCGACTTTGCCGGTTTGCAAATCCTTGACCGGGTGATTGGCGCCGCGATGGCCGTGATGCATTTTCTCGGTCTTGGCGCCGAGCGCCAGGGCGAGCATTTGATGGCCCAGGCAAATACCGAAGACCGGCACGTCGGTATCGATCACCTCGCGGATCATCGGCACCGCATATTCGCCGGTCGCCGCAGGGTCGCCGGGGCCATTCGATAGAAACACCCCATCGGGGCGGTGGCGCAGTATATCTGCCGCGCTGGCTGAGGCCGGCACAACAGTGACGCGGCAGCCCAAATCAGCCAGGCAGCGCAGGATATTATGCTTGGCGCCGAAATCGACGGCGACCACGTGACGTTGCGGTGCTTGCGCTTCGCCATAGCCTTCGCCCAGCCGCCACCGGGTCTCGGTCCACTCATAGGTCTGGGTGCACGAGACTTCCGCGGCTAAATCCATGCCTTCCAGGCCGGGCCAATTATTGGCGGCGGCTTTCAGGGCGGCGGGATTAATCGGGTCATTGGGCTGGTTGACGATGGCGCCGTTGGGCGCGCCGCCGTCGCGAATGGCGCGGGTCAGGCTGCGGGTGTCGACGCCGGCGATGGCGACCAAATTTCGTGATTGCAGCCAGGCATCCAAATGCTGCGTCGAGCGCCAGTTCGCCGGGTTGGAAATGTCGGCGCGCAAAATGCAGCCGCGGGCGGCGGGAACATTGGTCTCGACGTCTTCGGGGTTGGTGCCGACATTGCCGATATGGGGGAAGGTGAAGGTGATTATTTGGCCGGCATAGGACGGGTCGGTGAGAATTTCCTGATACCCGGTGATCGAGGTGTTGAAGCACACCTCGCCGACCGCGGCGCCCACCGCGCCGACGCCACGCGCCCAAAACACCGTGCCGTCGGCCAGAACCAACGCGCCGGTCGCCCATTCGGGCTGGCTCCGGTCGTTGCGCGCGTCAGCGGCCATTCGAATGGGATCCTTGTTCGCGAGGCGGCGGTGTTGGCGCCGCCAGGGATGAATTATATGGCTGAGACCCAGTTTCGAGCCCTGCGCACCGTTCACCGGCGCGCAAATTGCGCGTTGTTTAAGCTAGTCGATAGGAGTCGTCAAGCATTGGTGAAAATAGAAATATTGTTTGAAAACAATAAGTTACGTAGGCAATCCCAATTTGCTATCCCATTCTAAATCCGCTACCGTCTGCGCCTTCCCCCCAAATAGAATATCGACATGCTGCGAAACGCCATTCCCGAGGCTTTGAGAACCGCGCTTAAGGACCAAGACAAGCGCGCCGTTTCCACCGTGCGCCTGATCATGGCGGCCTTAAAAGATCGCGACATTGCCGCCCGTGGCAAGGGCAATACCGATGGCGTTGGCGACGACGAGATATTGCAGATGCTGCAAACCATGGTGAAGCAGCGCCGCGATTCCATCGAGATGTATGAAAAGGGCGGTCGTCTGGAATTGGCCGAGCAGGAAGGCGAGGAGATCGCCATCATCGAGCGGTTCCTGCCGCAGCAGCTCGGCGATGGCGAGATCGGCGCCGCGGTCGATCAGGTGATCGCCGATGTGGGCGCCGGCGGGCTGAAGGATATGGGCAATGTGATGGGCGCCTTGCGCGAGCGCTATGCGGGCCAGATGGACTTTGGCAAGGCGAGCGCCCTGGTCAAGGAAAAGCTCGGCGCTGGCTGATTCGCGTCCGGCGAGAGTTATCCCCGTAATTAGACTGACTTTCTACTGCTCGCGGAGGGGCCGCGCGGTCTAGTATCGCGACCCCACACGACTGGTTCGACTCTCGGTCATGTGGCTAACTGCTAACAGCCAACTGCAAAAAGCCACCGATGGCCTTTCCGCCCCAATTTCTTGATGAGTTGCGCGCCCGCATCGCGGTGTCGGAGGTGATTGCGCCCAAGGTCAAGCTGACCCGCCGTGGCCGGGAATCGACCGGCTTGTGCCCCTTCCACAATGAGAAAACGCCGTCCTTCACCGCCAATGACGATAAGGGCTTCTATCATTGCTTCGGTTGCGGCGCGCACGGCGACATCATCAGTTTCGCCATGGAGACCGAGGGGTTGAGCTTTCCCGAGGCGGTGGAGAAGCTCGCCGGGCTGGCCGGCTTGGCGGTGCCCCGCGAAACGCCCCAAGAACGCGAGATGGCGAAGGGCCGCGAGACCCTGCAGCAGGTCATGGAGCAGAGCTGCGGCTGGTACGAAAACCAACTGGCCCAGCCCGGCGGGGCCCAGGCGCTGGATTATCTGCGCGGGCGCGGTTTTTCCGATGCCACCATCGCTCAGTTTCGATTGGGTTATGCCCCTGATGGCCGGGGCCGCCTGGGCCAAGCCCTGGAAGCGCGTAACGTCACCCGTGAGCAGTTGATCGAGGGCGGGCTGGTCAAGCAGCCCGAGGGCGGCGGCGAACCGCGCGACTACTTCTTCAACCGGGTGATCTTTCCGATCACCGATCGCCGCGGCAAGGTCATCGCCTTTGGCGGCCGCATTCTGGGTGACGGCCAGCCGAAATATCTCAACTCGCCGGAGACCTCGTTATTCCACAAAGGCCGGGTTCTTTATAACTGGGCCCAGGCGCGCGAAGCGGCGCGGACCACCGGCACCATTATCGTCGTCGAGGGCTATACCGATGTCATCGCGCTAGCTCAGGCCGGCGTGCCCCACGCGGTGGCGCCCCTGGGCACCGCGCTCACCGAAGAGCAGATGCTCGCCCTGTGGCGCATGGTCGATGAACCGATCTTATGTTTCGATGGCGACAATGCCGGCCAGCGCGCCGCCTTGCGGGCGGCTGAGCGGGCCCTGCCGTTACTGCAGCCGGGCAAATCCCTGCGCTTTGTCACCCTGCCGGCTGGTGAGGACCCGGACAGTCTGGTCAGCGCGCGCGGGCGAACCGGGTTCGAGGATCTATTGACCAAGGCGCGCCCCCTGGTCGACGTGGTCTGGGCGTTGGAAACCGGGGCAGGTAAATTCGCCACGCCGGAGCAGCGCGCGGCGCTAGAACGCCGCCTCAACGAACATGTCGCCAAAATCGCCGATCGCGGTGTGCAATATCACTATCAGCAGCGGGTTCGTGAGCATTTGCGCACATTATTTAGGCGCGATCAGGGGCCAAGAAGCGGTTTTCGCTCTGGAAATGCGCCTGATCGGCGTCTGCCGCCCGCGGACTTGGGCCTGCGCGGCGATCTTGGCGCGCTGCGTGAACGCCAGGAACGTGTATTACTTTCAATAATAATTAACCATAACGAGTTAGTTCATGGTGCCGTTGAGGAACTTTCCGATATTTCCCTGACAAATACGGAACTTGACAGGATATTGCGGGAGATTTTAAACGTCGCAGTCGATAAACCGGACCTTGACAGCACGGCCTTGCAACGCCATCTCCATCAGTGCGGATATCAAAAGCCATTGGCAGCCGTACTGAACGCGAATATTTATCGGCAAGCGCTGTTTGCCGCGCCCGACGCCACGGCGGAGGATGCGGCTCGAGCGCTAACCGACATTATTGCGTGGCACCGGGGCCATCGGCTGGAAGTGGATCGTGCGGCGGCGAAACAGGAACTTGCGGACGAAATGACTTCTGAGAATAGCGAGCGACTGCTGGAAATCGTCCGAGAACAAACGGGAACAGGCGGGCTGTAACGGCTTGGTGGACAGCACCGGTGGCACCGGTGTGTCTGCGCATAAGGGGTGACAATGGCAAGTAAGCAGGAAGCAGTGGCGGAAACCACCGAAGACGGCGAAGTTTCGACCGACGGTCCGCTGATGGACAGCTCCGTCCAGGCGGTCAAGAAGATGATCGCCAAGGGCAAAGAGCGCGGTTACATCACCTACGACGAGATCAACGAGACCCTGCCCCAGGAACAGGTTTCCTCGGAACAAATCGAAGACATCCTCGCCCAGCTCTCGGAGATGGGAATCAACGTCGTCGAAGGCGAAGAAAAAGAGGACGGCGAGACCCCGGCGGCCGCTACCACCGAGACCACCGAGAAAGCCGAAGAGCCGGCAGCGCCCGCGACGCCGGCCCCGTCCGAGGATATCGGGCGTACCGACGATCCGGTGCGAATGTATCTGCGCGAGATGGGATCTGTCGAATTGCTGTCGCGCGAGGGCGAGATCGCCATCGCCAAGCGGATCGAGGCCGGCCGCGAAAAGATGATCGGCGCGATTTGTGAATCGCCACTGACGATCCGCGCCATTATCCAGTGGCGCGACGCCTTGCAGGATGAGCGCATCTTACTGCGCGACGTGATCGATCTGGATGCGACCTTCGGCGCGGAGACGCCGACCGTCGATAATAGCGTCAATGGTGGCCCGGGTTCGAATGGCCTGAACGGGCCGAACGGCGCGAACCGTCCTAATGGGGCGAATGGAGCGAATGGCGCAGCGCCGGCAGCCAACGGACACGACAAGGCTGCCGAAGCCAAAAGTGAAGACGGCACCGCGACCGAAGGCGAAGACGCCGACGAAGAGGATGAGGACGACGCCGCGAACTTGTCGCTGGCGGCGATGGAGGCGCGCCTGAAGCCCGACGTCCTGAAGAATTTCGACGAAATCAGCAAGACCTATAAGAAACTGCGCAAGCTGCAGGATCAGCGCCTCGCCGGCATGAAGAAGAAGTCGGACGAGTTGTCGACCGCGCAGAACCGGCGCTATGGCAAATTGCAGGAAGAGCTGGTCGAGCTGATGGATTTGGTGCGGCTCAACAATGCCCGCATCGAAACCCTGGTCGATGAACTCTATGGCCTCAATCGGCGCTTGACCAATTACGAAGGCAAGCTGCTGCGCCTGGCGCTCGACGCCGGTGTCAGCCGCACCGATTTCCTCGAGCAATATATGGAAAACGAGCTCGACCCCCGTTGGTTGAGCCGGGTCGGCCGCCTGAAGGGCAAGGGCTGGAACAAGTTCGCCACCGGCAAGCCCGACGAAATTAAGGCGATCCGCAAAGAGGTCATGGAAATTTCGACCCGCGTCGGCCTGCCGATCGCCGAATTCCGCCGCATCGTGCAGACGGTGCAGCAGGGTGAAAAGGAGGCCAGCCGCGCCAAGAAAGAAATGGTCGAGGCCAATCTGCGCCTGGTGATTTCGATTGCCAAGAAATACACCAACCGCGGTCTGCAGTTCCTCGATCTGATCCAGGAAGGCAATATCGGCCTGATGAAGGCGGTTGATAAGTTCGAATATCGCCGCGGTTATAAGTTCTCGACCTATGCCACCTGGTGGATCCGCCAGGCGATCACCCGATCGATCGCCGACCAGGCGCGCACCATCCGTATTCCGGTGCATATGATCGAGACCATCAACAAGCTGGTCCGCACCTCGCGCCAAATGCTGCACGAGATCGGCCGCGAGCCGACCCCTGACGAGTTGGCGGTGAAATTGCACATGCCGCTGGAGAAGGTGCGCAAGGTCTTGAAGATCGCCAAGGAGCCGATCTCACTTGAAACACCGATCGGCGACGAGGAAGACAGCCATCTCGGCGATTTCATCGAGGATAAGAACGCGATTCTGCCGATCGACGCGGCGATCCAGGCCAATCTTCGCGAGACCACGACACGAGTGCTCGCCACCCTGACGCCGCGCGAAGAGCGCGTGCTGCGCATGCGTTTTGGTATCGGCATGAACACCGACCATACGCTGGAGGAAGTCGGTCAGCAATTCTCGGTCACCCGCGAACGTATCCGCCAGATCGAGGCCAAGGCCCTGCGCAAGCTCAAACACCCGTCGCGCTCGCGCAAACTGCGCAGCTTCCTCGACCATTAAGTTCGGCGCAGCGGCAGCCCCATCCTTCGACAAGCTCAGGATGAGGAAATTTATTCACGAAACCTCATCCTGAGCTTGTCGAAGGATGAGCGGGCACCGCAGAAATTTAGGTCGGCCTCGCGCCGGCCCTTTTCGTTTGGTCCCTGCGGTTCGAGCATGCAACATAACGCTCACATCCGAGAGACCAGGAGAGACCGGTGCCGCCGAAGATCAACCCTTTGAGGCTCAACAAGCTGCAGTCGCGCACCCTGGCGTTGGCGCAGGTGTTGGCCAATGACCCGGGGTCGAGCCGGCGCGACGATGTCAGTGGCGAGGTGACCCTGACAAACCTGCCGCGTCCCCATGGCGATCATGTGCATGTCGGTGAGTATGTGGTCGCCTCGCGCGACGCCAGCGGGTTCGCCAACCCTGCCGTTTGGGTCGTTCTGGCGCGCAAGGGCCTGACCCGCACCGATCCGATGGGCGTGACCCTCACGCCTGACGGTCTGAACTACGATACGGGCTTGAGCGACCGGTTCGCCAAAGCCTCGGACCATTAGCCGCGTGCCGCAAGACGCCGATTTGGAAATCCCCCCTGTAGAGATTTACGTCGATGGCGACGCCTGTCCGGTCAAGGACGAGGTGTTGCGGGTCGCTACGCGCCATGGCCTGACCGTACATCTGGTCGGCAATAGCTGGCTGCGCCACGGCGGCGACAATCCGCTGATCCACCGTGTGGTCGTTCCCGAAACCCCTGACGCCGCCGATGACTGGATCGCCGAACATATCGGTGTCGGTGACATCGCGGTGACGTCGGACATTCCCTTAGCGGCGCGCTGTCTCGAGGCCGGCGCGCAGGCGCTGGGGGCGACCGGACAGGCATTCACCCAAGAGAATATCGGCAACGCCCTGGCGATGCGCGAGCTCAAGAGCCATCTGCGCGAAACCGATCAGGGCGGTAATTACAACGCGTCGTTTACCAAACAGGACCGTTCGCAATTTCTGCAGGCGCTGGAAAACGCCGTTCAGGCACGCCAACGAGACGCCTAGTTGGCGGCTGGGCTGGGCTGGAACAGTAGCTCGATGAAATCGCGGTAAAGACCCAGTTGGTTGGCCACCAGTTGTGGCTCCTTCAGGGTCTTCGACATGATGAAGGCGCCTTCGAGGCTCCCGGTGAACATATCGGCGAGATGGGCGCAATCGATGTCGGCGCGTGGCGGGTAAACCTCGGCGGCTTGCTCGAGCATGCCCCCCAGAATGGTTCGCCATTCACGATAAGTGTCGTCGATGACCGACAGCGTGTGATCGTCGAACAGATTGGCTTCGTAGAGGTAAGAGGCGAATAGGCAGCCCGGATACGGTTCGGTCAGCCCTTCCATCATTTCCTTATAGAGGCCGATCACGAGCAACACACGCTGTAATGGATCGCGGCTGAGTTGTTCGGCGCGGGCCCGATTTGCCGCGAACAGATCTAGATCGCTGCGCGCATAGCGCTCGACCAGGGTGTAGGCCAGCACCGCCTTACTGTCGAAATGATGGAAGAAAGATCCCTTGGTGGTGCCCGCCCGCTCGACCAGACGGTCGATGGACGTTGCCGAAAATCCCTGATCCAAGATCATCGCTTCAGCTGTATCGAGGATCTTATTGCGTGTTGCTGTGCCGTCGCGCGCCATGATTATCGTATTTCTGTATAATTTAGAACATCATTATATACCATCCAGTTGGTATGTTAAATAATAAAGTCAATTCGGCCAATCGCGAAGTTACCGGTGTATTTCTGGGAAAATTTGGCCTATTCGACGAAAGTTCGAGAAAATTATTCGTTGACTCAAAAATCCTAATTCATTACTAAACCAACCGGTCGGTATGTTATAAATTTTGCAGCGAAATGGAGAAGACTATGTCTGCAGCAGAAATTCTATCGCCGTCCCCTGAGGACGGTTATTCAGCGGCCAAGGCGGCGGCTTTTGAGGAACGGTTGGTCGACGTGCTGAACGGCGGCGCGATTTGCCTGATGACGTCGGTCGGCCATCGCACGGGCTTGTTCGATGCTATGGCCGATGGCGTGGCAGGTACCAGCGCCGATATTGCGGCGCGGGCCGGGCTGAACGAACGTTATGTGCGCGAGTGGCTGGGTGCGATGGTGGCCAGTGGGATCGTCGACTGCGACGGCGCCACCAACACGTACCATTTGCCGGCTGAGCACGCGGCCTGCCTAATCCGTGCCGCGGGTCCGAATAATCTGGCGGTGTTTGCCCAGTACATCCCCGAGCTCGGTTCGGTCGAAGACGATATCGTCGACTGTTTCAAGAATGGCGGCGGCGTGCCCTACGCGCGTTTTAACCGCTTCCATGAGGTGATGGCCGAAGATAGCGGCCAGTCGGTTTTGCCGGCGTTGCGAGAGCATATTTTGCCGCTGGTGCCCGATCTCATCGAGCGGTTGGAGACCGGTATCCGGGTTCTCGATCTCGGCTGTGGCCGCGGCCGGGCGCTGACCCAGATGGCCGAATGGTTCCCCAACAGCACATTTGCCGGTTACGATTTGTCGGCCGAGGCGATTGCCTGGGCGACGGCCAATGCGGAAGAGCGAGGGCTGACCAATCTGACCTTCCAGGTGCGTGATCTGGGCACTTTCGACCGGGACGCCGACGAATCCGCCTTCGATTTCGTCACCACCTTCGATGCGGTCCACGATCAGGGCAATCCGCGCGCCATGGTGCGCGGTATTCGCCGCACGCTCGATACCGGCGGGGTTTATTTAGCCCAGGATATCAACGACTCGAGCCATGTACACGAAAACTGCGATCACCCGATCGGACCGCTTCTCTACACTATCTCGTGCATGCATTGCATGACCGTATCGTTGGCCCAGGAAGGCGGCGAGGGGCTGGGCGCCATGTGGGGTCGGCAGTTGGCGGTCGAAATATTCTCCGAGGCCGGCTTCGGCTCGGTCGAGGTCAACGAACTCGAGCACGATATTCAGAATTGTTACTATGTCTGCCGCCCCTAACGGCGTGCGTTTGAGAATTGCGATGGAGGCCGGCGCGTTGCCGGCTTCTTTCGTTTGATTGGATGGCCGGCCGATCTGGACCGGACGCGCTTGTGTGATATATGGGGTGCGGCGCGCCGGAGCTCTTGGTAGACGCTGCGTCCCGGTCAATGGGGGCCCGTAGTTCAGTTGGTTAGAACGAACCGCTCATAACGGTTATGTCGCAGGTTCGAGTCCTGCCGGGCCTACCATTCTTTCTGTGCTTTTTAGCGTGTTGATTTGGCGTCGTGTCTTGTGGTGGCGACGGTGTAGATCGAGGTCGACGCGGCGATGAATATCGTCGTGCCGCCGGGGCCGCCGAAGGTCAGGTTGGCGACCACTTCGGGCAGCAGGATTTTGCCATAGAGCGTGCTGTCCGGCGCGTAGCAGTGCACCCCGTCGGCGGCGCTGGTCCACACGAAGCCTTCCGTGTCGACGCGCAATCCGTCGGGTACACCGGGCTTGATGTCGACGAACAGGCGGCTGTTGGCGAGGGTGCGCCCATCGACCACATCGAAGGCGCGGATATGGTGGGGCGCACCGGCGTTAAAGCCGGGATCTGAGGCGCCATTGATGGCGCCGCTATCGGCGATATAGAGAATTTTCTCGTCGGCCGAAAAGGCCAGGCCGTTGGGTTTGTCGAAATCGTCGGCAACGATTGTTAGTTCAGATGTGTCGGGATCGACCCGGAACACATAGTTGACGCCCAACTCGCTCTTGGCCTCATAACCTTCGACACTGCTGGCAATGCCGTAGGGCGGATCGGTGAACCAGATTGCGCCGTCCGACGTCATTACCAAGTCGTTGGGCGAATTTAGCCTCTTGCCGTCGTACTTGTCGGCGATCACCTCGACCGTGCCATCGGCGAGGCGCCGAATGACCCGTCGTCCCCCATGCTCACAGGAAACCAGATGGCCGTCATGGTCGCGGATATGGCCATTGGTGAACTCTGCGGGGTTGAGGAATTCGCTGGCGCCCGCGACGCGGTTCCATTGCATCATCCGATTATTAGGGATGTCACTGAACAGCAGGGTCTCGGTCTCGTCAAACCACACCGGCCCCTCGGTCCAGATGCAACCGGTGCACAGTTGTTCGGGCAGTGTGTCTGTATCGACAAAACCGGCAAACGCGTCTTCGGCGATTTGATAACTCGCTTCTGGCGCCATGATAGTTCTCCCTAGGCGTCCGGTGGAATGATTTCCTGCACGCAAACATCGTCGACCACATGGGCGCGGCCGATATCGTCCAAATGGGCGCGTTTTTGATCGTTGGTCAGATTGGCGCCGATCCCCTGGGTCATCGCCAGCACCACCGAGCGGTCGCCCATGTCGAGCCAGAAAGCGCGGCGCACCAGCTTGCCGTCGGCGTCGCGGGCGAACGGATCGTCGGGGTTAGTTCCCAAATCGGGTTGATAGAAATTTGCCATCGCGTTGGTATCGCTCCTTGCTGGATTAGCCGCGCCGGTCATCGCGCATCATATCGGAAGCCTTCTCGGCGATCATGATCACCGGCGAATTGGTATTGCCCGAGGTAATCGTCGGCATCACCGAGGCGTCGACCACTCGCAGGCCGGCGACGCCATGCACCCGCAACCGGCTGTCGACCACGGCCCCCGCGTCGTCGCCCATGCGGGCCGTGCCGACCGGGTGGAAGATGGTGGTGCCCACATCGCCAGCGGCGCGCGCCAACCCCTCATCATCGTCGCCATAATCGGGGCCCGGCTTGAACTCCTCGGGGCGGTACTGAGCGAAGGCCGGCTGGGCGACGATGTTGCGGGTCACCCGGATCGCCTGCGCCGCTACCCGCTGATCCGCCGCGGCGGATAGGTAATTCGGCTTGATCGCCGGCTGCTGGCGCGCATCGGGGCTGGATATATGGATGCTACCGCGCGATTCAGGGCGCAAATTACACACGCTGGCGGTCAGCGCCGGAAAGTCGTGCAGCGGTTCGCCGAACTTGTCCAGGCTGAGCGGTTGCACATGATACTGCAGGTCGGGCGTCTCCAGCGCCGGATCGGATTTAACGAAGGCGCCTAACTGGCTCGGCGCCATCGACATGGGGCCGCGGCGCAACAGCGCATACTCCAGCGCGATGCTGGCCTTGCCAACCAGACTATTGGCCTTTTCGTTCAGGGTTTTTACCCCGTGTACCTTGTAGGCGCAGCGGATTTGCAGATGGTCCTGCAGGTTTTCGCCGACGCCGGGGAGGTCGTGGGCAACCTCGATGCCATGGCTCTGTAACAAAGCTCCGCCGCCGATCCCTGATAATTCGAGCAGTTGTGGCGTGCCGACCGAGCCGGTCGCTAATACCACCTCGCCGTCGGCGGCGACATGGGTGTTCGCGCCCTTGTGCCAAATATCGACACCGCTGACCCGGCCCTCGGCCAGGGTCAAGCGCTTGGCCTGGGCATGTGTAAGGACAGTTAGGTTGGGCCGCTTCATCGCCGGTTTCAGGAACGCCTTGGCGGCGCTGACGCGGACCCCGGTGCGCTGGTTGACGTGAAAATAGCCGCAGCCTTCGTTGTTACCGCGGTTGAAGTCATCGGTCTTGGGGATGCCGGCCTCGGCCGCTGCCTCGCGGAATGCGTCGAGCACGTCCCACGACAGGCGCTGGCGCTCGACTCGCCATTCGCCGCCGTCGGCGTGCAAATCGTCGATCGGCAGCGCTGCCTGGTCTTCGGAGCGCAAAAAGTACGGCACCACATCGTCCCAACCCCAGCCGGCATTGCCGCGTTGACGCCAACCGTCATAGTCGCGCGCCTGACCGCGCATATAGATCATGCCGTTGATCGACGAGCAGCCGCCGAGAATTCGCCCGCGTGGATAGTTCAACGCGCGGCCGTTGAGACCGGCTTCCGCTTGGGTGGTAAAGCCCCAATCGGTGCGCGGATTGCCCATGCAATACAGGTAGCCGACCGGGATGTGGACCCAGATGTAATTATCATTACCGCCGGCCTCGAGCAGACAAACACTCACGTCTGGATCGGCGGATAGCCGGTTCGCCAGCACGCACCCGGCCGTGCCGGCGCCGACGATGACGTAATCGAACGGGCCCATTGTCTTTGTCACGGGCTAAGGGTAGCTGATTTGCCGCCAGTGTCGTTAGTTTAACTGGCGCCGAACACCTTTTGCAGCAGTGTTGTCGTGCGTTTGACCGGGTTCTGGCGGATCGCGGCCTCTTCTTCGGCGAGATAGAGGAACAGCCCCTTCAGGGCGCGTTCGAGAACATGCTCGGTAAGGTCGGCCTTGGCATCGGGCACGAAGGGGATTGCCTTGTACTGGCCGATGGCATTGTCATAGGCCCGCACCGCGCCGACGTCCGACAGGCTATCGTCGACAATCGGACGCATGCGCTGGACCAGCGGACTGCTCATGGTGCGCTCGAGAAAACGTGTCGCGGCGTCGTCGGGACCTTTATAGATCATCTGCACGTCGTCGAAGGTCATGTCCCGAATGGCCTGGCCAAACACTTCGCGCGCTTCCGGCGCGGCCTTCTCAGCGGCGCGGTTGAGGCGCAGTTCTAGATCGTCGACCAAGTCTGACATGCCGATGCGTGACAGGGTTTTTTGCACCGTCTCCAGGCTCTTTGGCAGGGGTATATGGATACGCGGATCGGCGTTGTAGCCGTCGGTCGCGCCCACCTGGGACACTACTGTACGCACCCCCACGGTCAGCGCTTCGCGCAAACCGCTGCCGATTTCGGTGTCCGTAAGGGCTGCGGCGGGTGATGTCGATCCGCCGCTTCCCCCGGTGCCGGGGATCGATTGCAGCGCGTCTTTGCCGCGTTTGAGCAGGTCGAGTTGCGCCTGGGCGCTGACAGGTAGCGAGACCGCCGCGACAAAGGCGGCAAGGCACAAGGCCAATCGGTTGCGTGTCATGGGTCGTTTCCTCGGCGGACATGTGGGTGATTTGTCGCCTATTTGTATCGCACCTTACATGAGAATCCGCCTTTTGTGTGGCATCACAATCGATTTTCGGCGACGCACGGTACTTCCCAATTTTTTTGTGCGCCCTGCATCTATTCCCGCTCGGCCAGCGTAATAGCCCATGTAAGGCCGCTTTCGGGCGACCATGCCCGATCAACAGATGCAAATGGAGACGTTAAAATGACCCACTTAAATCCCAGCCAGCGAGCGTATCAGGGTGAGTCGCGCCGACGGTTTCTTGGCAGCGCCGGTAAGGTCACTCTGTCAGCGACCGCGATCGCGCTGATCGCGGGCAGCGATAGCCTGGCCGCCAGTCATAGCGGTGGGCGCAAGTCCGATCCGGCGCAGGACACCGCAATTCTCAATGTGGCCCTCGGTCTCGAGCATGAGGCCATCAACGCCTACCGGCTTGGCGCCGAAAGCGGGCTTTTACAGAAACCGGTGCTCGACGTGGCGGTGCTGTTCCAAGGTCACCACAAGGCGCATCGCGATGCGCTGGCCGATACAGTCAAGAAACTCGGCGGTACAGCGGTTGCTGCCAAGAAGCTGGCTGACTATGCCAGCGATCTGAAGGCCAATACGCTGAAGAATCAGACCGATGTTCTGAAGCTTGCCGCCCGCCTCGAACGCGGCGCCGCCAATGCCTATATCGGCGTCATTCCGGCCTTTGGCGATGCGGATCTGGCGCAGATTGCCGGCCGTTTAGCCGCCGACGAGACCATGCATTGGACTGTTCTGGCCAACGCCCTTGGCCAGCCAGTTCCCAAAGCGGCGCTGACCTTCGGCGTCTAGCGCAGTTATTTAACCTGTTCCCCTCCCCGAACTCCAAACTATCCCGGGGCCGTGAGTTCCCCCCTCAAGGCCTCGGGATCCCTTTTCAGAGGTGCGACGTGAAAACCATATTGAAACACGCCATGGCCATCGCCAGCATCCTCGGGCTCTCCTGGTTTCTATCAAGTAACGCCTTTGGGGCGTCCACGGATACAACCGCGGCGTTGCCGGATTCGGGGCGCGGCGAACTACTTTACGAAAGCCGCTGCAGCGTCTGTCATTCTCTTGATGCTAATCGCGTCGGCCCCAAACACCAAGGCCTCCACGGCCGTCGCGCCGGCGGGGTGGAAGGCTTTGATTATTCACCGGCTTTGCAGAAGTCCGAGGTGATTTGGACCGACGACACAATCGATCGCTGGTTGGAAAACCCGCAAGGCTTTATCCCTGGCCAACGGATGAATATCCGAGTTCCAAAGGCGACGGACCGGGCCGATATCATCGCCTATTTGAAGCGACAATCGGGAGACCAGCGCGACTGAGAAAGGAATATTTCATGGCAAGGTCATCATCGTGACCCGACCCCGTTGGCCGACAACGCCATCAGGTAGTCCTGTATGCAATCGTGAGTTGCCATGGGCTTCCAAGCTATTTGTGTTGTATAGTCGCCCCCGTGAGCCTGTATCCGGGGGTATTGGCGTGACGAGTGCCACCCACATAGCTGAACTCGATCCGCTCGAGGAACTGTTGCTAGCCGCTGGGCGAGGCGATCGGGACGCGTTTGCGCGGCTATACAATCTGTCCGCGTCACGGCTACTGGCGATCTCGATGCGCATTCTGCGTCAGCGCGAGCCAGCGGAAGAAGTACTCCAAGAGGCCTACATAACCATCTGGAAGAAGGCCAGCCAATATCACCCCGACCGTGGCCGGCCGTTGTCGTGGATGGGGACGATCGTGCGACATCGGGCGATCGACCAGTTGCGCAGCCAGAACCGCGAGCCGCGTTCGCAGGCGAGCCTGGATGATCTCATCGAAGGCGGCTTGGGGGCTGATATTGCAACAGAGGCGCCGTTCGACCGGATAGATGACGGTCTTCGTGGCTGCCTGGAAAAACTGCAATCCAAGCAGCAGAAAGCTATTGTTTTGGCGTATTACTACGG
Organism: Alphaproteobacteria bacterium; assembly: GCA_011087645.1. Classification (GTDB taxonomy): domain Bacteria; phylum Pseudomonadota; class Alphaproteobacteria; order UBA6615; family UBA6615; genus JABDJY01. The sequence goes on along the minus strand of JAALLF010000001.1, from coordinate 179,415 downwards.
CCATACCCACCAGGAGTTGGCCAGTTCGCTCGACACGCCGTTGGGCACGGTCAAAAGTTGGGTCCGTCGTGGCCTGCTCCAGCTCAAGGAATGCCTCGACCAATGACCCATGAACACAATGACGGCTTGGCAGCGGAATATGTTCTCGGCACCCTTGAGGGCGACGGACGCCGGCGGTTTGCCGAGGCCCTGGCGCGCGATCCCGAACTGCAGGCCCTGGTCGAAGAATGGCAGCATCGGTTACAAGGGTTGGAGCCAGGGTCGAGCGAAGTCGAGCCGTCGGCCGGGCTATGGGACAAGATTAATGCGGCCTTGGATGGGGCGGCGGCAAGCCTGCCCAACTCCGTAACCTTACGCGGCGATGAGGGCGAGTGGGAAACACTTGCCGAGGGCGTCGAAAAGAAACTGCTCTATTTCGACACCGCGGCGCGCAGCGAGTCTTATTTGCTGCGGATCGCGCCGGGCACCTTATTGCCGTCCCACGATCACAGCTCCGCCGAGGAATGCCTGGTCATGGAAGGCACCTTCGATATCGGCGACATTCATCTGGCGGCAGGCGATTTTCACGCCATCGACGCCGGCACGACCCATCCGGATGCCTTCAGCGAGCATGGCGCAGTCATTTATGTTCGTGGTGAGTTGCGCGAAGCGACTGGCTGACCGGGCTGTTCGGTCAGCCCTTAGTCGCAACGACAAAGTTAATTGTTCTGGCGTATTGTTGGAACGATTTTCGCGAGAATAGGCCGATTTGCCAGGGGCCTGTTTGAGAACTATGTCATGCCCGGGGCTGATCAAATAGCAGCGAGTTAGGGATTTTCGAGTCCGATGACGCACGAACACGATGACGGCCTGGCCGCTGAGTACGTGTTGGGTACTCTCGATGGCGACGCGCGTCGGCGGTTTGCTGAAGCCTTGGCGCGCGATCCGAAATTGCGAGCGCGGGTCGCGGATTGGGAACGTCGCCTGAACGGATTGGGGCAGGGCGCGGCGGCGGTCGAGCCGTCGGCCGGTCTGTGGGCCAATATAGATGGCGCCCTGGATGCCTTGGCGACCGAGCGGCCCAGCTCGGTTACCATTCACGCTGGCGAGGGGGCGTGGGAACAGCTGGCGGAGGGCATTGAGAAAAAAACCCTCTATTTCGATGAAATGGCGCGCAGCGAATCCTATCTGCTGCGGGTCGCGCCGGGGGCGCAATTGCCGTCGCACAAGCACCGCGCGACGGAAGAATGTATCGTGCTCGAGGGATCGTTCGACATCGGCGATATCCACCTTAAGCCGGGCGATTTTCACGTCATGGAAGCCGACACCCGTCATCCGGTGATCTATAGCGCGCAAGGCGGCGTGGCCTATATTCGCGGCGAACTGCGCTAAGTTTTTCGCCCAATTTTTGCCCGTTTCCCGGGCGTCTCCCGAAATTTCCCATTTTCAGACACCCCATTGCGCTACGGCGCGACTGGAGACTTTTCACGTTTTCGAGGCGATTATCACTCGATCTGTCGTAGATCAGCCGATCCTCACAGTAACGTTATCTGAGCCTGCATCCATCCATTCATCGGCAACGTAATTGCCAGGGAAGTCGAATTTCACGATCCATTTTTCGGCCCATGCCGCGAGCTGGATCACCGCAATTCGATCAAGCCAAACGAACCTTCCTACCCTCAAGCCTATGAATGGAGACCATGTTATGAACTACCGAAAACTTGTTTCGACCGTCGCGGTCGGCGCCGTTCTTGCCGGAATGCTCCCGGTCGCGCCGTCATTGGCGTCGAGCCATATGGATGCGCCGCTCATCACTTTCGATGACCCGGCGAACACCACCGATGTCTATGCGTTCCGCAGTCAGAGCCAAGACGGCAGCACCCAGTACCTGACCACGGCGCTCGCCGTTTCCCCCTTTGAGGAGCCGGGCATCGGGCCGAACAATTATCGTTTCGACGACCGGGTTCTCTACGAGATCCACGTCTCGCTCGACAACGATATCGGCACGGGTACCAAAACCATCAGCTACCAGTTCGAGTTCGACACGACCTACCAGAACGATCAAACGATCCTTCAAGCCTATCTCGGCGAAGTCGGCGCGACTTTCGGTCCCAACCAAAACTTACAGCAGACCTACCAAGTCACCCGCGTCGATGCCGGCGGATCGACCGTGCTGTTCGACAATGGCGACACCATGGTGCCGCCGAACAACCAGGGTCTGGTGACGCCGTTCTACAACCAGGACAATGATGGCGACCGTACGGCCAAGCCTGGCGTCGATGACGAAGCCGATCTCGACATCTACACCAGTGCTGGGATCGCCGAGAACGCCAGCGGTTACCGGGTCTTTGCCGGACAGCGCGATGACGGGTTCTATGCTGATATTCAGTCAATCTTCGATCTGGATTTCACGTTCGGTGGTGACACCGGTACCCCAACCAAACCGTTCGATAGCCAAGGCGGTTTCAATGTTCACACTATCGTTTTGAACATTCCGCTGAGCGAACTCAACAATGCCGGATTTGCCGGTGTGCATGCCACGACCAGCCGTCAACAGACGGTCAACGGTGTTTCCGAGTGGGTTCAAGTCGGCCGCCAGGGCAACCCGTTATTCAACGAGGCATTGGTCGCGATTGTCGATAAAGACAATTACAACGCCACCGATGCGACGCAGGATGCCGCGTTGTTCGCCACCTATGCCGAGAACCCGGAAATCGCCGCGTTACTGGGCCTGACACCGCTTCCCAGCCAGCTCGATCCGACGGTTCTGTTGGTCCGGGACATCTACATCCCAGATGTGATCAAGGTCGACCTGTCGACCGGCCCGGCCCGGCTTGCCGGTGAAGCTGGCTTTAACCGCTTGAGCGTGTTCGGTGGCGACCTGTTGCCCACCACTAATTTGGGCAGCGCGCTCGATTTCGGCGGCGCGGTCCCCGGTGGTTGGCCAAATGGCCGGCGCTTCGGTGACGATGTCGACGATATCGCGCTGAACGCCCTCGGTTTCGCCACCATGGATCTCGACGGCGTGACCGAGAACGACATCACCTTCAACGATGTCTTCCCCTACGCCGCCACACCGCTGAACGGCCGCAACCACGGTCATCACGGTGAAGAGGCCGGCACTGGTCCCGATGCGGGCAATGGCAACGGGAACGCCAACGGCAACGGCAAGAAAAAGTAAGCCAGTTCTTGAACCACAGTATGCGGGGCGGGTTCCAGCGAGCTCGCCCCCCTTTGCCCACCGAGCCGATGTCAATTTTGGGGAAGCGCGATGACAAACTGTAAAAATGATACTTTTCCGCCAACGCCGTTTCGGCGCGGTGCTTTCACGCTGCGGCGACCGATTATCAAACCGGTGCGCCGTATTTTCATCTCCGCCCTTGTCGCTGCCGCGGTTCTCAACCCGACGGCGGCGGCCGCCGAACCTTTTCGCCCCACGTCGGGCGATCAGATATTGGAACGTTTGCCAAAAGCCGGCGACGCGGCGACGCGCGAGTTGCGCCATCTGCGCGCCAAACTTAACGAAACTCCCAACGACCTCGAATTAGCCCGCACCCTGGCCAAGCGCTATATCGGCTTGGGCCGCGCCGAGGCCGATCCGCGCTATTACGGTTATGCCGAGGCCGCCTTGAAGCCTTGGGTCAACCTGGCCGCACCGCCGGTCGAGGTCCGCGTTCTTCGCGCGGTCTTGAAGCAAAATCGCCATGATTTCGACGGCGCGCTGGACGACCTTGCTCAAACTCTCGCCGCCAAGCCCAAACACGCGCAAGCTCTGTTGACCCAGGCGTTCGTGCTGCAGGTGCAGGGGCGCTACGCCGACGCGCGCCGCAGTTGCCGCGCGTTGCCGCGCGGGGTGCACCCCCTCATTGTGGTCACCTGCGTGGCCCGCATCGAAAGCCTGACCGGCCGGTCCGACACCGGTTATGGGTTGCTCAAACGCGGACTGGCCAATTGGACCGACGCCGACCGTGGCCTACGCCTCTGGGCCTTCACTAATTTGGGCGAGATTGCCCAGCGCCGCGGCGATGTCATCGCTGCGGAACGCCATTTCCGCGACGGGCTGGATCTCGGCCGGCGCGACGCCTATTTGCGCGGCGCCTATGCCGATTTGCTGCTCGATAGCGGCCGCGCCCAGGAGGCCCGTGACTTTCTTGCCGACGACACGCGGATCGACGGGCTGTTGTTGCGTTTGACGCTGGCCGAGGCGCGCCTTGGAGATCCCGCCGCGCAGGATCATCGAGCGCTGCTGGAAGCGCGCTTCGCGGCCAGCCGGGCGCGGGGTAGCGTGATCCACCGTCGCGAAGAGGCGCGCTTTACCCTGGAGATTCTCGAGCGGCCTGCCGCGGCCCTCGCGCTGGCGGAGGCCAATTGGCAGGCGCAGCGCGAACCAGCTGATGTGCGCCTCGTGTTGGCGGCGGCCCTGGCCGCCGGGGTGCCGGACCGGGCCCAGCCGGCGCTCGATTGGTTGCGCAAAACCGGCCTGCGGGATCGGCAGATCGACCGGCTGACCGCGCGCCTTGAAGGGGAGGCAAGCTGATGGTTCGGTGGCTAACCCTTTGTCTGTTGGTGATCCTGGCCCTCATGCCGGTCTCGGCGTCGGCTCACAAGCCCAGTGACTCCTATCTCAGCCTGGAGGTCAGCGGTGAGCGCATCGAGGGGCAGTGGGACATCGCGCTACGCGATCTGGAATTCGCCATCGGGTTGGACGGCAACGGTGACGGCGCCATCTCGTGGACCGAATTACAGGCGCGCCACACAGCGATTTCGGCCTACGCCTTGGCGCGTCTGCGAGTTAGCGCGGGCGCGGCGGACTGCGCGCTGACGCCCGGCGAACAATTGGTCGACACCCACAGTGACGGCGTCTACGCGGTGCTGCGCTTTGCCGCCTCTTGTGCGGCGCCGGCGCAATCTATCGAGGTCGACTATAGCCTGTTCTTCGACCTCGACCCCCAGCATCGCGGCCTCTTGCAACTCACCGCGGGCGGCCAGACCCAGACCGTTATCTTCGCGCCCGCCGCCGCAACCCAGTCCCTTGAACTGGGTCAGGTGGATCTATTGCGCCAGGGGCTCGAATTCGCCGTCAATGGCGTGTGGCATATCTGGATCGGTTTCGACCATGTGCTGTTCCTGCTCACGCTGTTGCTGCCGGCAGTGTTCTTGCGCCGCGCCAGGACCTGGGAGCCGGTCGGCGACTTCCGCGCGGCCTTCGGACAAGTCCTCAAGATCGTCACGGCGTTCACGCTCGCCCACTCGATCACCTTGACCCTGGCGGCGCTGGGCGCCATCGATCTGCCGACGCGCCTGGTCGAATCGGTAATCGCCGCCTCTGTGGTTATCGCCGCCCTCAACAACATCTATCCAGTGGTCACCCGGCGGCTCTGGCTCGTTGCCTTCGCCTTCGGCTTGGTGCACGGCCTGGGTTTCGCCAGCGTGCTGGTCGATTTGGGCTTACCCCCCGGCGCATTGGTGCTAGCGCTTCTGAGCTTCAATGTCGGCGTCGAAGTCGGTCAACTGGCCATCGTCGCAGCCTTTCTGCCGCTGGCCTATCTAGCGCGCGATTGGCGCTTCTATCCACGAGGCGGCCTCCAGGTGGGGTCGGCGCTGGTGGTGGTCGTGGCGTCGGTCTGGCTTTTCGAACGGGCGCTCAACGTGGCGCTTCCCGTCCTCTAGGCAACTGCTCTATGCTCAGGCCCGCAACGCGGCCGCAACAGCGTGAGTCCGAACCAATGCGGCCCAACGGGAGGACACTATGGCCGACGACAACGCCACCCTATCGAACCGCAACCCGGACAAGATCACCCCGGTCATGCGCGCCAATATCGACAAGACCCTGGCGCGCGCGCTGACCACCCTGGAAGCCAAGACCGATCCGGCCCATACCGCGGTGATCGTGGTCGATGTGCAGAACGATTTCTGCGCCGAAGGCGGCATGCTCGATACCGAGGGCTTCGATCTGACGCGCATCCAGACCATGGTGCCGCGGTTGGTCAATCTGATCGACAAGGCGCGCCAGGCGCGTTGTCTGATCGTCTATATCCAGACCATCTACAACGCCGACATGAACCTGATGTCCGATGTCTGGCTCGAACAGTCGCTGCGCCAATGGAAGGGACGGTTCATCGAATATCCGGTGTGTATGGAAGATGGCTGGGGTGGTGATTTCTACGAAGGCATCGAACCGCGGCCGGGCGAGCCGATCATCCATAAACACCGTTATGGCGGGTTCATCGGCACCAATCTCGACATGGTCTTACGCTCGAACGGCATCCGCTCGCTGATCATGACCGGCGCGATCACCAATGGCTGCGTCGAATCGACCGCGCGCGACGGTTTCTTCCACGACTATTACATCGTCTTCGCCGACGACTGCACCGGCACCGTCACCGAAGAGATGCATAACGCCACCTTGGTCAATATCGACCGCTGGTTCGGCCAGGTGGTGCAGGCCGAAGAGGTCATCGATGTCTGGCGCGAGGCGGGCAGGCTGTCGGCGGAAGCGGCGGAGTAGGGCGCTCAATCAGCCCAGATAGAACCAGGACGTATCCTCGTTGACGCCGAAGAACGGCGTGAACCAGGACGCTTCGGTTGTCGGGCGGATAATCGGCGTGCGGTTGTCGAGAATTTGAATATCGTCACCGATGCGCGCGCCGAGCAGCGCGTGGCCGACCCCGTCGATGTCGCGGCCGGCAAACACGCCGAGATCGGCCGCCCCCCAGCCGATATTGCGTAATAGCGCATATTTTCCCACGCAATGGTCTTCGCAATCGCCGGCTTTGGCGGTGAAAAACTCGGTCGGCGATTTCCAATGGTCGATGACGTCTTCCACATAGGCGCACGTTGCGGTGACGTAATCGTTGGCGGCGCGCAGTTGATCCATCGGCTCGGCGGCGGCGACCGCGGCGATCTCTGCCGGGGTGTCGGCGAAGCTCCAGTCGACCCGGTCCGAAAGCTGGGTCGTCGGCAGCGGAATGGGGTTACGGTCACCGAAGCGCATGGGTCACCTGTCGATTTGTGAGATGGATTTGCGCCGTGATTATAGCGGATTCGGCGCCGATCCGCTGCGTCAATCAGAAGCGCGCCGACAGGCTGACCGCGCCGTAACGGTCGGCGCGGCGTTGGCCTTCGAATTCGCGGGTGCGGAACACGTGGGTGAAGGCTAGCCTTATGTCGTTGACGACAATCGCCGCGCCCGTCTGGATGTCGGCGACCAGGGGTATTTTGTCGACGCTGTGGCTGTTGGCGAAGGTGTTGCCGTCCAGAAATATATTGCGCGCCACGATGCGGCCTTCCGCGCCGGCGAACAGGTACCAGGCAAAGTCGGTGCCGCCGCTGACCGCGGCCAGCCCCGACAGGGTAGGCCGCACATGGGGCGGGCCGAAATCCACGTCGAGATCTTGGCCGAACCGCAGCGTGGCTCCGGCGTTGGCCAGGGTCATCACATTGCCCAGGCTGAGCCCCATATGGGGAATAATGTCGGCCTCGGTCGCACCAAGGGTAAGCGGCGCTGGCCGCCAGCGGCGTTCGGCCACGAAGAGCAAAGCCGGTTCGTTTTCGAGTTGGTGGTGCCAGCCATTGGACCGGCTGACATTGATCAGCTCGTGGAAATTATTTTGCACTTCTTCGGCCAGCGCCCACGGCCCGACCACGCCGATATCGAGCTCGACCGTATCCAGCGTATCGACGGTACGGCCGGCGATGGTGCGGCTGGTCTCAGCATGGGCCGAGATACCGCCATAGAGCCAGCCGGCATAGGGCCTGTCGTCGACCAACAAGGACGATGTCGCGGTGTCCTCGGGGGTGAAAATATTATGGCCGAGGGCGAGGCCGACCCGTCCGGCGCGCAGATCGGCCAGCGGGTAGATTTTATCGAGCAGATTTTTCGCCCATAGCGGGGAATCGGTGGCGCGATCCGAAACCCAGTTTACGCGCATGCCCGTAGTGTAGTGCCGGTCGGTATCGGCGATCCTGTCGTTCTCGAACTGGGCGGTGTAGTTGCCGGCCAGTGCCGATGGGGCGAGCGCACACAGCGCGAGGGCGGCCAGCGAGGCTGCCAAGCGGGATCGGCGTTGCGTCCCCATCGCCGCCGTTATCCGGTGGTGGCGAACGGGTTGAAGCTGACGTCGCGGTCGAAAGTGTCGATACCCTCGGCGCGTTTGAGCCAGTCGACCACGAGATAGGTGAGCGGTGTCGCCAGGGCCTCATAGGCGGTTTTGGCCACCGCTTGCGTTACGATCACCAAGATCAAACCCTCGGTCGGCAAGATGCCGCTGAAGGCGATGACGACGAAGATCGCCGAATCGAGGCTTTGCCCGACCATGGTCGAGCCGATGGTGCGCACCCACAAAAACCGCCCTTCGGTGGCCACTTTGAGGCGCGCCAAAACGTACGCGTTGGCGAACTCGCCGAACAGATAGGCCACCAGCGACGCCGCCAGGATGCGCGGCGTGGCGCCCAGGATGGTGTCATAGGCCTCTTGCCCGCCCCAAAAACCGGCTGCCGGCAGAACACCGACCAGGGCGAAGGTGGCCACCGCGAACAGGTTCGCCAAAAATCCCAGCCAGATTACGCGCCGGGCCTTGGCATAGCCGTACACTTCGGTCAGAACGTCGCCGATGATGTAAGTGATCGGGAAAATGACGATGGCGCCGGGCAGTATGAAGTCGGCGACCGTGATCAATTTGACCGCGGTAATGTTGGAGGCGATGAGACAAGTTACAAAAGCAACCGCGATGAGCATGAAGCGGCTGGAGACCTGGTTCGACGCGGGCGGCGGTGTGGCGGACATTATTTTAGGCTATTTCCGGTTGTGGAAGGTGCGTTGTGCCGTTTGCTGGCGAGCCTGTCAATTGACCCAATTGCCGCTGGCCTTGCCATGAAGACCGCCGATTTTGATTTCGAACTGCCCAGCGACTTAATCGCCCAGCGCCCCGCCGTGCCGCGCGAAAGCGCCCGCTTGCTCGACGCCCAGGAAGGGTTGATCGACCGCACGATACGTGATCTGGCCGGGTTGCTGCATCCCGGCGACTTGATGGTGTTCAACGATACAAAGGTCATTCCCGCCCTGCTGTCGGGGGTGCGAGTGCGCGATGTCACCGGCAGCAAGGCCGCGCCGGAGCGAAAAGTGAGTGTGACCTTGCATAAGTCCGATGGCGACGGATTGTGGCGGGCCTTCGCCAAACCGGCGCGTCGTCTGGCGGCCGGCGACCAGATTGTCTTTGCCGACGATTTTTGCGCCGATGTGGTCGAAAAGCGCGACAAAGGCGAAACATTGCTGCGCTTCGCGATGACGGGGGCCGATTTTCACGCCGCCCTGCGCCGCCATGGGCGCGCGCCCCTGCCGCCCTATATCAAGCGCCCAGAATTGCCCGACGCGCAGGACCACGCCGATTATCAGACCCTGTTCGCCGCCCGTGACGGCGCGGTGGCCGCGCCCACCGCGGGTCTGCATTTTACGCCCGAATTGATGACCGCCCTGGCCGATGCCGGCATAGCGACCGCGCCGCTGACGCTCCATGTGGGGGCGGGCACGTTCCTGCTGGTGACGGTCGAAAACGTTGCGGATCATCAGATACATTCTGAAATAGGCGAAATATCACCAGCGACGGCCGATGCGGTAAATGCCACCCATACCAGGGGCGGGCGCGTGCTGGCGGTTGGCACCACCTCGCTGCGCTTGCTCGAAAGCGCGATCGATGAAGGCGGTACAGTTCAGCCCTTCACCGGCGACACCAGTATATTCATCACCCCGGGCTACCGGTTCGGCGCGGTCGATCTGTTGCTCACCAACTTTCACCTGCCGCGTTCGACCCTGTTTATGCTGGTCAGCGCGTTCGCCGGCACCGATGACATTCGCGCCGCCTACGACCATGCCATTGCACAACGCTATCGTTTCTATTCCTATGGGGACGCCATGCTCTTGAAATGCGCCAACGGGAGGGCGCTATGACCGATGAAACTTACACCGGCCTCACCCAACTGGGCGGCGACGCGCCGTTGCCGCAATCGCCCGACGAGGCCGTACTGGAGCGGGTCGCCAATCCGCAACCGGGCGAGGCCTATCTGGTGCGCTTCACCGCGCCTGAATTCACCTCGATCTGCCCGATCACCGGCCAGCCCGATTTTGCCCATTTGGTGATCGACTATGCGCCTGATGAGTGGATCGTCGAGAGCAAATCGCTCAAGCTTTATCTGGGCTCGTTTCGCAATCACGGCGCGTTCCACGAGGGCTGTACCGTGGCGATCGCCAAACGGCTGGTCGACACGTTGAGCCCGCAATGGCTGCGTATCGGCGGTTATTGGTATCCCCGCGGCGGCATGCCGATCGATGTATTCTATCAAACCGGTGAGCCGCCCGCTGGCCTGTGGTTACCCGATCAGGGCGTGGCCCCTTACCGGGGGCGGGGGTGACGGTTGACCGTCGCCGCACCAGAGCCGATCGCGCGCGATGATATTCGTGGTCAGATACGCGAACGCGCCTTAGCGGTCGGGTTCAGCGCGGTCGGGTTTGCGCCGGCCGCGCTTTCCGACGCCAATCGGGAAAATCTGGCTGAATATTTGCGCCGCGGCTATCACGGCGATATGGGCTGGCTGGTCGGCAAGGCCGAACGGCGCGGTGATCCGCGGGTGTTGTGGCCCGAGGCGCGCAGCGTCGTTGCACTGGGTATTTCCTACGCGCCCGAAGACGATCCTCTGGACAACCTGTCGCGCGCGGCGACTGGCAATATTTCGGTCTATGCCAGGGGCCGCGACTATCACGAGGTCTTGAAAAAACGATTGCGGGTGTTGGGGCGCTGGATCGGCGAGGAATTTGATTGCGGCATCAAGATTTTCGTCGATACCGCCCCGGTGATGGAAAAGCCTTTGGCCCAGCAGGCCGGGCTGGGCTGGCAGGGCAAGCACACCAATCTGGTGTCGCGCGCGCACGGTTCGTGGATGTTCCTCGGCGAGGTCTACACCACCCTCGATCTTGCCGCCGACCCACCGGTGGAGGATCACTGCGGGTCTTGCCACCGTTGCATGGATGTGTGTCCGACCAACGCCTTTCCCGCCCCTTATCAACTCGATGCGCGGCGCTGCATTTCCTATCTGACCATCGAACATGCCGGGCCCATAGACCGGGAACTGCGGCCGTTGATGGGTAACCGCATCTATGGCTGCGACGATTGCCTGGCGGTCTGTCCCTGGAACAAATTTGCCCAAGCCGGCGGCGACCCGGAGCTGAAACCGCGCCACGAGCTCACCGCACCGCGCCTGGCCGAACTGGCGCGCCTCGACGATGGGGAATTCCGCCGGTTGTTCTCGAAGACCGCGATCAAGCGCTCGGGCCGAGACCGGTTCGTTCGCAACGTATTAATTGCATTGGGAAATAGCGGCGACGCGAAGATTGTGCCAGTGGTCGAGTCGTTGCTCGATGACCAGGCGCCCGTGGTGCGGGGCGCTGCGGTATGGGCGCTATCGCAGCTCGCGCCGCACGACGTATTTAAGCGATGGCAGGCGGAGAAAATGCCGCACGAAAACGATGTTGATGTGCAAAATGAGTGGCGGAGCGCTATGCTCGACCCACAAGAATAAACTGTCCAAGGGAGACCCTAATATGGCGGATCAAGCCACGACGGCGGAGACCGGAAATCATGTGTTCGTGGCCCTCCACGACCATGAAGTCGAATGGAAAGAAGGCAACGACGCCAACGAGATACTGACCCTGCCGCCGGGCGTGAAGGTAAAAATCCTGAATTACGACCCGGTGATGAAACGGGTCGATATGAAGGTGAAATTTCCGCCGGGCTATGTGGAGCCCGAGCACAGCCACAAAAGCTGGCATTCGATCTGTGTGCTCGATGGCCGTATGTGCGTCGCCGGCAAGGATTTGCGGGCCGGCGATTATGTCTTCGGCGGCGATATATCCCACGGGCCCTACGAATATCCCGATGGCTGCGAAGTATTTTGCGTGTTCATGGGCGAGGGCACCGAGCACGAGTGGGACGAAAACCAGCATCTCGCCCACGAGAACCAGTGGGATGCCGAGACCGACGCCGGCAAGTCCGGTGTGGACCAGCAGAAAGCCGCCCGCGCGAGCGGTAAGGTTAGCGCGGATAGCTAGCCGGATCGCTCAATGGAGTATTTCTTCTATTGCCGCGACGCGCCGGAAGGCGCGGAGATCCGCCGGGCAATCGTCGAAGAGCACTGGGCATTCATGGACCGCTACGCCGATGCCATGATTGCCCGGGGCCCGACCCTGTCGGACGACGGCGCGTCGATGACCGGCAGCATGCACATGGTCGATTTACCCGACGCGGCGGCGGCGCAGGTCTTTGGCCATGACGAGCCCTTCGCCAAAGCAGGCGCCTATGCCGAAATCATCGTGCGGCCCTGCACCAATGCCATGAAGCGCACCATGTGGGAGTTCGAGGGCGACCCCGACACCAATCAGCGCTTTTTGATTATTGGTCATGGCAAGCCCGGCATGAGCGACATTCGCGATGGTTTGTTGGAGGCCCATCGGCGCTACTTCATCGACCGTGGCTACCAGGAGAAATTCATCGCCCGCGGGCCGCTTTGGTCGGATGACGGCGAGGATTGGGTCGGCAGCGAATTCATCATCGAGCTGCCAGACCGTGCGGCAGTCGATGCCTTCTTGGCCGACGAGCCTTATACGAACGCCGGATTGTACGAGCAGGTTGAAATCCACCGCTGGCGCTTTGGTGGCCGGCAGTAGAGGCACAGACGGCGCTACCGCTTCGGCACTGCAGGACGCATACTCTAGTCGTATTTCAGTTTGATAATGTCCGTCACCGCCAGCCAAGAGCCGGAGCGACATGAGTTAGGATCGCTTCGATGACATGCGCGTTGTAATCGACGCCAAGCTGATTTGGCACCGTCAGCAACAGGGTGTCGGCCTCAGCGATCGCTTCGTCCTTTGCTAATTCTTTGACGAGAACGTCCGGTTCCGCGGCATAGCTGCGGCCGAAGATCGAGCGGGTATTGGGGTCGATAAAGCCGATATGATCCTCGCTCTGACTTTCCCGCCCGAAATAGGCGCGGTCCCGGTCATCCACCAGAGCAAAGATACTGCGGCTTACTGACGTGCGCGGTTCGCGGGCGTGACCAGCCTCCTTCCACGCTGCGCGGTACGCCCGGATCTGTTCGGCCTGCTGAACGTGGAACGGCTGGCCGGTCTCGTCGGTTTTGAGCGTCGAACTCTGCAGGTTCATCCCCAGCTTCGCCGCCCAGACGGAGGTCGCGTTCGTGGCCGCGCCCCACCAGATGCGCTCGCGCAGGCCTTCGGAATGCGGTTCGACGCGCAGCATGCCGGGGGGGTTCTGGAACATCGGTTGCGGGTTCGGCTCCGCGAATCCCTCGCCTCGTAGCACGTCGAGCAGGACCTCCGTATGCCGCCGCGCCATGTTGGCGGCATCGGTGTCGTCATCTTCGGGCCGATAGCCGAAATATCGCCAGCCATCGACAACCTGCTCAGGCGAACCCCGGCTGATACCGAGCTGCAGCCGTCCGCCCGCGATGAGGTCGGCCGCGCCGGCATCTTCGGCCATGTAGAGCGGGTTTTCGTAGCGCATATCGATCACCGCCGTGCCAATTTCGATACGGCTGGTTTTTGCGCCGACTGCCGCCAGCAGCGGGAACGGCGACGCAAGTTGCCGGGCAAAGTGATGCACCCGGAAATAAGCCCCGTCCGCGCCCAGTTCCTCGGCGGCCACGGCGAGGTAGATGGACTGAAGCAGCGCGTCGGAACCTGAGCGGGTTTGCGAACCCTGCGCGGGAGACCAGTGTCCAAATGACAGGAAGCCGATTTTCTTCATGGGTTTATCTATTTCCTCGTGCGCCGTTGGGCGCGCGTCAACTTGGCACTGTCATGCGGGGCCGGACCCTTCGATGCAAGGTGTGATTTTAGATGAGGGCCGTTTTTGACTGCTAGTGGTTCGAGAGCATTGCATTTCGTTCGCCCGCGGCCTATGTGCTGTCGCCACAATAAATCGTAATTCGACGGAGCCTGACGATGGCCACGCCTCAGTATGTTTATGTCATGAAAGGCCTCACCAAGGCCTATACGGGCGGCCGCCCGGTGGTTGAGGATATCTGGCTGAGCTTCTATCCCGGCGCCAAAATCGGCGTGCTGGTGCTGAACGGGTCGGGCAAATCGACCCTGCTGCGCATCATGGCCGGCGAGGATACCGAATTTCAGGGCGAGGCCTGGTCGGCTGACGGCATCAATGTCGGGTTTTTGCCGCAAGAACCGCAACTCGACGGGTCGAAAGATGTGCTGGGCAATGTCATGGAAGGGGTCGCCGAAACCCAAGCGCTGTTGGATCGCTTCAACGAGGTGAGCCTGCGTTTCGGCGAAGAGCTATCGCCCGAAGAAATGGACGCGCTGATCGCCGAGCAGGCCGAATTGCAGGATCAGATCGAAGCCGCTGACGCGTGGGAACTCGATCGCCGTATCGAGATTGCGATGGATGCGTTGCGTTGCCCGCCGGGTGACACCGACGTAACCAATCTGTCGGGCGGTGAGCGCCGCCGGGTGGCGCTGTGCCGTTTGCTGCTCTCGAACCCGGACATGCTGTTGCTCGACGAGCCGACCAACCATCTCGACGCGGAATCGGTCGCCTGGCTCGAGCGCTTTCTGGCGGAATATCCCGGCACCGTCGTTGCGGTCACCCATGATCGCTACTTCCTCGACAATGTGGCCGGCTGGATCCTCGAGCTCGACCGGGGCAAGGGTATCCCCTTCGAAGGGAACTATTCGGCCTGGTTGGAAGCGAAAGAGACCCGACTTTCTCAAGAGGAAAAAGAGGAAAGCGCGCGCCAGCGCACTATACGCCAGGAACTTGAGTGGATTCGCCAAGGTCCGCGGGGCCGCCAGGCCAAGAGCAAGGCGCGGGTGGACGCCTTCGACAAGCTGGTCGCCGAGAGCGCCGAGCGGGCGCCCGACAAGCAGCAGATTACCATTCCCGCCGGCACCCGTTTGGGCGATTTGGTCATCGAGACTGAAGGGCTGCGCAAGGGTTTCGACGACCGCATGTTGATCGACGGGTTGGACCTTAAGGTTCCGCCGGGCGCTATCGTCGGCGTCATCGGACCCAACGGCGCCGGTAAGACCACCTTCTGCAATATGGTGACCGGCCAGGAAGTGCCCGACGCCGGCAAACTGACGGTCGGCGAGACCGTTGTGCTGGGTTATGTCGATCAAAGCCGCGACTCTCTAGCCGACGATAAGAATGTCTGGGAAGAGATATCCGACGGCCTGGATGTCATCGAACTGGGAAAACGCACGGTGCAGAGCCGGGCCTATGTGGCCGGCTTTAATTTTCGCGGCACCGATCAGCAGAAAAAGGTCGGGCAGTTATCGGGCGGAGAGCGCAACCGGGTCCATTTGGCGAAGATGCTAAAATCGGGCGCCAACGTGTTGCTGCTCGATGAGCCAACCAACGATCTGGATGTCGATACGCTGCGCGCGCTGGAAGAGGCGTTGCTCGATTTTGCCGGCTGCGCCATCGTCGTCAGTCATGACCGCTGGTTCCTCGACCGCATTGCGACCCACATTCTCGCGTTCGAAGGCGATAGCGAGGCCGTCTGGTTCGAGGGCAATTACGAAGCCTATGCCGTCGACTATAAGCGCCGGCGCGGTGCCGACGCGGATCAGCCGAGCCGGATTAAGTACAAGCCCTTGCAGGTCTGAAGCTAACAGAGAGTCACGGCCGCGCGGTGCGGCAAGCCGCCGGCGTTAGCCGTCGCGTTTCTTGCGCAGGATGTCGAGCAGAGCGCTAATTTTACCGCTGTTGCTGCGGATCACCGATGAGAATTCATCGCGTTGGGTGTTGGCCATGCTGATGCCTTCAACGCTGACATCAGTGATTTTGTAGATGTCGCCGCGGCTCGCCACCCGCCAGTCGATGCGGATCGGTGTTTGAGGGTCGGTGAAAAACATACTGCGGACAATGGCCACCTGTTCGGCTTGGTGCGCGCTGGGGGCGTCGATGGCTTGTTGTACCTCGAATTTCTCGCCTGAATATTCTGAAAAGCGGTCGGCCCAGGTGTTGACGATCACGTCCTCGAACAGGACCATATATTCGGTACGGTCGGCTTCCGTGGCGCCGCGCCAATAGCGGCCGAGAACAAATCGCGCGATACCGTTGATGGCAAAGCCTTCGCGAAATAGGCCGCGAAACTCTTGCCGTCGCTTTTCCGAGGTCTGCCCCTCAGCGGTCAGCGTGGTAATGGCACGGTCGGCCAGCGATTGGATAAATTCAGATGACGCCGCCAAATGCTGGTCGGCGTTGGCCGGCGTTACCGCAACTAGAAGCGCAACCAGGGGGCCGACTATTGCGAATGTCCACCGTGGCAGGCGCATGGTTTCTACTGTGTCGTTGCGTCGGAACGCTGCTGCTTTGGCGCTGGCTCAAAGTCTAGCTCAAGGCCGATCGTTGGCGCGGCCTTTGTTGGCTGAAGGTCGCCATTCCTAACTTCGGCTTCGCGACGCTGGGTATGGAGGCTGCGCACCGCGGCATAGTAATCGACCGAGTTACGCTGCAGATCCCGCACTTGCTCGAGGTTGCGCGAACGCGACAGGACGGCGGAGCCAACGCCGCGCCCGATGGTCGCTTCAGAACCCGCCACGATACCCAGAGGATCGATGAAGAAATCGACGATGGTGCCAGCCGTGTCGCGAACATTCGACGGCCCCAGCACGGGCAGCATGATGTAGGGTCCCGTTCCAGCGCCCCACACGCCAAGCGTTTGTCCAGCATCTTCGTAAACCGGCTGGCGGTCGGGGAAAGGATTGCTCAAAAATAATGTCGGCGCGCTGGCGACGAAACGCGACGCCGCTTGTTCGGCCCGCTCGAAATCGCCTTGTAGCATCGAGTGCAGGAAGCTCAACGGCATGAACAAGTTGGTGATCAGATTGCCGATCGGCACCTTGAGTTCGTCGGGCATCAAGTCGCGATAGGTGACCGCCGCCGGCTGAAGAACAAGCTGATCCAGACCGACATTGAAGGCAAAGATAAACCGGTTGGGAACTTCCAAAGGATCGTTGATTTCGACCTCGGCCGCCGCGTTGGGATCGTCGTTGGGTGTACCCGCGCACGCCGTTAATGCCCCCGCCAGCAATGCGATGCCGAGAATACGTCCAAATCCGCGCTTAAATAACGGCATCGAAAACCCCTGATCCAACCAGTCACTCTTTGGCGCATTGGCGCCAGCTGTCGGCACAAATCTGTTGCGCCGGAGCCGCACATTGCCCGTGTCACATTGACGGAGTGTTAATCCGCCCTGCGAATCACGCCTATGTCGCACCAAACCTTAGTATTTCTGCTACCACAGGTCATTTCGTAAGGCCAGCAACCTTGCGGGATAAAACGTCATGGTGGCGTTTATGTTGCAAAAATGCATCACCCATTTGGTAAGAATGGAATGGGTTTCATTTTTCCGTTGCACTAAGTAATATAAAGATATTGTTATATATTTAAGTGTTAAAACTCTAAGACCTTAGTTCTAGACGGTAGCGATAAACCAAGATGGATCAACTGCTTACAGGATTGCGCGCGGTTGCGGAGCCGACCCGGTTACGTATCCTCGCCTTGTGTTGGCGCGGCGAACTCACCGCCGGTGAGCTCACGCGCACCCTCGGTCAAAGCCAGCCACGGGTGTCGCGCCATCTGAAACTTTTATGTGAGGCCGGTCTACTGGAGCGGTTCCAGGAAGGTACCTGGGCATTCTTCCACCTGCCGCCGCGCGGAGTCGGCGCCGATTTGGTGCGCGCGTTGCTGGCGCAAATTCCCGAGGACGACGCCACCATGGCGCGCGATGTACAGCGCCTCGAGATGATCAAGCAAGAACGCGCCGAAAGGGCGAATAGCTATTTCGGCGAAAACGCGGCGCGGTGGGATCGTATCCGCGCGTTGCATGTCGACGAGGTCGAGGTCGAACAGGCGCTGGTCGATCTGTTGCCCCAAGAGCGGGTGAAGAGCTTGCTCGATATTGGTACCGGCACCGGTCGGGTTCTGCAGCTTCTCGATCGCCATGTCGATCATGGGTTGGGGCTCGACCTTTCCCGCGAAATGCTGTCGGTCGCCCGCGCCAATCTGGCTGATCCGCGTTACGCCCATTGCACCTTGCGTCAGGCCGACATGTACCAGTTGCCGGTCGAGGAGGGGGCGTTTGACCTGATCGTGCTTCATATGGTCCTTCACTTTTCCGACCGGCCGGCCAATGTTATTGCCGAAGCGGCGCGCGCGTTGGCGCCGGGCGGCCATTTTATGATCGTCGATTTCGCCCCCCATTCCATGGAAGAGCTGCGCGACGAGCACGCCCACCGCCGGCTTGGTTTTGCCCGCGACGAGGTCGAAGCATGGTGTCTCGAACACGGGCTCGACGTGATCGAGGTGCGTGATCTCGACGGCGATCCGCTGACAGTCTCGATCTGGAAGACCCGCTCGCCGCAGCCGCCCGCGGCCCAAAACGCGGCATAGAACGATGGCGAATAATTCCCAACAGGGGACGGATGAGGTCTCGGTGAGTTTTGAGTTCTTTCCGCCGAAGACGGAAGAGGCTGAACGCGCCTTGTGGGATGCGGTGTGCCATCTGGCGTCGCTGCAGCCCGCCTTCGTGTCCGTAACCTACGGCGCCGGTGGCACCACCCGCGAGCGGACCCACGCCACGGTGACCCGGATCGTGGGTGAAACGACGCTGACGCCGGCGGCGCATCTCACCTGCGTGGCGGCGACACGGGGGGAGGTTGATGATGTTGCGCGCGCCTATTGGGATGCCGGCATTCGCCACCTTGTGGCCCTGCGCGGTGATCCGCCCGAAGGCGCCGCCGGGTATCAACCCGCCGCCGGCGGCTATGCTTATGCCAGCGACCTCGTCGCCGGGCTTCGCCGGGTAGCCGATTTCGAGATATCGGTTGCCGCCTATCCGGAAGTTCATCCTGACGCACCGAACGTGGCGTTCGACTTGGACAATCTGAAGCGCAAGATCGATGCCGGTGCGACCCGTGCGATCACCCAGTTCTTCTTCGACAATTCAGCGTTTTTGCGCTTCCGCGACGCCGTGGCCGCGGCGGGCATCGAGGCGCCGCTGGTCCCGGGCATCATGCCGGTCACCAACTTCAACGGCATCCGCCGCTTTGCGGCGGGATGCGGGGCGTCAATCCCGGCGTCCCTGGCGCAGGCGTTCGACGGTTTGGATGACGATGCCGACGCGGTGCGGCGGGTCGCCGAACAGCTCGCCAGCACCCAGTGCCTCGAACTGGCGGCACACGGGGTGCGCGAATTTCATTTCTACACATTAAACCGCGCCGAATTGACGGTCGCGATATGTCGGCACCTCGGCGTTGAGGCGGCTGAATCACCGATCGTTGTCAGCCAGGAGGCGGTGCGATGACCCGCGAAGAGCGTATTGCGGCTCTTCACGCCGCCGCCGGGCAGCGCATCTTGGTATTGGATGGCGCGATGGGGACGGAGGTGCAGTCCCTGAATCTCGACGAGGCGGCCTATCGCGGCGAGCGGTTCGCCGATCACGGCCACGATCTGAAGGGCAACCATGATATTTTGAACCTCACCGCGCCGGAATTTATCCAAGAGATCCATGAGAATTATTACAAAGCCGGCGCCGACATCGTGGCCAGCAATACCTTTAACGCCTCGTCGATCTCCCAGGCCGATTACGGCGCCGAAAATTATGTCTATGAGATCAACCACACTGGCGCGCGCCTGGCCCGCGCGGCCGCCGAAGCCACCATGGCGGCCTATCCCGGACGCCAATGCTGGGTCGCCGGCGCCATCGGCCCGACTAATAAAACCACATCGATCTCGCCCGACGTCAACGACCCCGGTTTTCGCGCTATTAGCTTCGACGAGATCAGGAAAGTCTACAAAGACGCGGTGCGCGGACTGGTCGATGGCGACGCCGACCTGCTGCTGATCGAAACCATCTTCGATACCCTCAACGCCAAGGCCTGCCTGTTCGGTATCGAGGAATTATTCGAAGAAATCGGCTATCGCATTCCGGTGATGATTTCCGGAACCATCACCGACTTGTCGGGCCGCACCCTGACAGGACAGACGCCGGAAGCGTTCTGGCATTCGGTGCGCCATACCAAACCTTTTTCGGTCGGCCTCAACTGTTCCATGGGCGCCCGCGAAATGCGCACCTATATCGCGGAGATATCGCAAGTGGCCGATACATTAGTTTGCGCATATCCCAACGCCGGCCTGCCCAATGAATTCGGACAGTATGACGAGGGGCCCGACAGCACCGCGGATTATTTGTCCGAATGGGCGGCCAGCGGGCTGGTCAATATTGTCGGCGGTTGCTGCGGCACCACGCCCGACCATATCCGCGCGATCAAGGCAAAGATCGATGGTATGTCACCACGTTCGACGCCCCAGGTGGACGTGGCGATGCGCCTGTCGGGGCTGGAAGCGTTTTCGGTGTCGCCATGATCGGCAGCCGCTTCATCAATGTCGGCGAGCGCACCAACGTTACCGGGTCGGCGCGCTTTCGCCAGTTGATCACCGACGACGACTACGAGACGGCGCTTGAGGTTGCGCGCGATCAAGTTGAGAACGGTGCTCAAATCATCGACATCAATATGGATGAGGGCATGCTCGATTCCGAAGCAGCGATGACCCGCTTCCTGAACTTGATTGCCGCCGAGCCCGATATTAGCCGGGTGCCGATCATGATCGATTCCTCGAAATGGTCGGTCATCGAGGCCGGGCTGAAATGCGTGCAAGGCAAGGCGATCGTCAATTCGATCAGCCTCAAGGAAGGCGAGGCGCCGTTCCTCGAGCAGGCGAAACTGATTAAACGCTACGGCGCGGCCGTCGTTGTCATGGCTTTCGACGAAGCGGGGCAGGCCGATACAGCGGAACGCAAGTTCGAGATTTGCGCGCGGTCGTATCGTCTGCTCACCGAAGACGTGGCGTTCGCGCCAGAGGATATTATTTTCGATCCCAACATCTTCGCCGTGGCGACCGGTATCGAAGAACACAACGAATATGGCATTGCCTTCATCGAGGCGACGCAGCGGATCAAGGCCGAGTTGCCCCATGTGCATGTCTCGGGCGGCGTTTCCAATTTCTCCTTCTCGTTTCGCGGTAACAATATGGTGCGCGAGGCGATGCACTCGGTGTTCCTCTACCACGCTATTCGCGCCGGCATGGATATGGGCATCGTTAACGCCGGCCAGCTTGCCGTCTACGAAGACATCCAACCCGATTTGCGTGACCGCATCGAAGATGTTCTGTTCAACCGTGACAAGAACGCGACCGATCGGTTGTTGGAAATTTCCGAGCAGTTTCGCGACGTCGGAAGTGTTAAGGCGGAACGCGATTTATCGTGGCGCGAAGGGGATGTCGGCGAGCGGATAAAATATGCGCTGGTCAACGGTGTGGCCGACTATATCGTCGAAGATACCGAAGCCGCGCGCCTGACCGTCGAACGGCCCCTCCACGTTATCGAAGGCCCGTTGATGGACGGCATGAACGTGGTTGGCGATTTGTTCGGCGCCGGCAAGATGTTTCTACCCCAAGTGGTGAAAAGCGCGCGCGTCATGAAGCAGGCGGTGGCCTATCTCAACCCCTACATGGAGGCGGAAAAAGCGAACGCCCCGGGAGAGGACAATAGCAGCGGCAAGATCTTGATGGCGACGGTTAAGGGCGACGTTCACGATATCGGCAAAAATATCGTCGGCGTGGTTTTGAGTTGCAATAACTACGAGGTTATCGATCTCGGCGTCATGGTGCCGGCGGCGAAAATTCTGGAGGCCGCGCGCGCTGAAAATGTCGATATCATCGGTGTCTCCGGTTTGATTACGCCGAGCCTGGACGAGATGGCCAACTTGGCCCGCGAGATGGCGCGCGAAGATTTTTCACTGCCGTTGTTGATCGGCGGCGCGACCACCAGCCGGCTGCATACGGCGGTGAAGATTGCGCCCGGATATGAAGGCCCGACCATCCATGTGAACGATGCGTCGAAGGCAGTTGGGGTTGTCAGCAACTTGCTATCGCCGGACACCCGTGACGACTTCGTGGCGCAGATCGGCAGCGAGTATGAAGAGGCGCGGGTTCGTCATGCCCAGAGCGGCCGTCGCGCCAAACGGCAGAACCTCGCCGCCGCCCGCCGCAACAAGGCGCCGATCAAATGGTCCGACTATGCGCCGCCGAAACCGACCTTCTTGGGGCGTCGGGTTTTCGATGCGTATGACCTAGACGAATTGGTTTCGTGCATCGACTGGACGCCGTTTTTCCGCACCTGGGAACTGGCCGGTAGCTACCCCGACCTGCTCGACGATCCGATCATCGGCGAGGCCGCCCGCAACCTGTTCACCGACGCCCAAGACATGCTAGCGCGTATCGTTGCCGAAAAATGGTTCACGCCACGCGCGGTGGTCGGGTTTTGGCCGGCCAACTCGGTCGGCGATGACGATATCGAAGTCTATGCCGAGGGCGGCGCCCAAGCGCCGACGGTGATCCACACGCTGCGTCAGCAGATGCAGCGCACCAATGGGCGTCCGAATTTCGCGCTGGCCGATTTCATCGCGCCGAAGGAGACCGGCATCACCGACTATATCGGCGGCTTTGTGGTGACCACCGGCCGCGAGATCGAGGCGGTGTCGCGGCGCTTCGAAGAGGCCAACGACGACTACAACGCGATCCTGGTCAAAGCGTTGGCGGACCGATTGGCGGAAGCCTTCGCTGAGCGCATGCACCAGCGCGTGCGCAGCGAGTTGTGGGGCTATGCGCCCGATGAAGCCCTCAGCAATGAAGAGCTCATCGCCGAGAGCTATCGCGGCATCCGTCCCGCGCCGGGCTATCCGGCCTGCCCCGATCACACCGAAAAGGGCACCTTGTTCGAACTGCTCGACGCCGAGACCAGTACCGGGGTCTCGTTGACGGAAAGCTTCGCCATGTGGCCGGCTTCCTCGGTGTCCGGCTACTATTTTAGTCACCCCGACAGCGCCTATTTCGGCGTCGGCCGGATCGGCCGCGATCAGGTCACCGATTACGCAAATCGTAAGCAGATGCCGCTGTTCGAAGTCCTGCGGTGGCTGTCGTCGAACCTTGACTTTGATCCCAATGAATTGTCCGCGCAGGGCGAAGCCGCCTGACGCGATATAGATGCCGATGTTTAGGCGGGGTCGCAGCCGGTCGGAATATGTTGGGCTGCCCGGCCGTACTGGTTGGCCAGCCACGGAATGTGTTTCTCCGCATTGATCGCCAGGGATTTCAGCCATTCGGGCAGAAATATCGTCGACCCGTAAACCCGTGTCCAACGCTGGGTGTGTTCAGTCAACGGACGTTCGCGGCGCTCCCACAAGGCGAGAGCGCCGGCCAGGTTCGGCGCCTCGTCGATGGCGACGGCTAGCCCTAGTCCATTCATCATCGCATGGCCGGCGCCTTGCCCAAGATAGGGCGGCATCGCGTGCGCCGCGTCGCCGAGAATAGCGACGCGCCCTGCCGACCACCGTTTCAGGCGAATGGTCTGAAAGCGCACCCAGCGGCACTCATCCCAATCCGTGTCGCGCGATAGACGCTCGAGCAAAGGACCCATCGTTGGAAACGAGCGGTGCCACGCTGCGACATCGACCGGCGTTGCTCGGCCGGCGGTGTCGCGTTCCATACAAGTGAGAATGATATAGACCTCGGTCTGCGAGTTCGGACAATAGAGGATGCGGCGTTTCTCGGACCAGGCCTCGATCATCGCCGTGCCGTCGCGCGTGTCGATCGCGATGTCCTCGGCCAAGCGTGGGATGACCATGCGCACGCCGCCTTCCTTTTGCCAGACCTGGCGTGCCGTCAAGTGCAGGGACTCGCGGATGACGGAATTGATGCCGTCGGCGGCGATGATGAGATCGGCGCGATGCGTTTCCCCACCTTCGAGCACGATCTCGCCGTCCGGTGTCGCGTCGACAACGGTCGATCCGGTAACGATCTCGACGCCGGAGCGCTCGGCGCGTTTTGCGAGTAACGAGACGATGTGGCGGCGACTGATCCGGTAGCGGCCGAGACCGTTCTTAAGGCTCAAAACGACCTCGCCGTTTCCTTTTAGAGAATCGCGGCGGTCGATCTCCATGCCGCCGGCGAGAGTTTCATCAAGGATGCCCAACGCGGCGAAAATGAGGGTCATATTGTCTTGGATGGCGATGCCATAGCCTTCGGCGTGCAGGGCATGGCGACGTTCGTGCACGCGTACGCTCCAGCCGCGGTCCGCTAAGCCGATTGCCGCAACCAATCCGCCAAAGCCGGCGCCGGCAATCTCAGCGTGGCCCGGTTTTGCCATACTCGCCTCCTCGACGGGTCTTTCGAGCTTAAATCGCCGTCATTATGCGCCCTATTTTAGTAAAAGCCGCCTATTTGGTGCGTTCAGGTGCCTAATCGACCTAGTTCACTAACAGCTCGTTAACCGGTCTTGGGTAAGACTACGGGGTAGAAACCCGATTAGAGGCCGTTGTGGAATATCCCCAAAATCAAAAAGAAGCCGCGAAATTTGCCGCCGGCGCTGTCGAGCGTATGGCGGAGCTCGGGATTACCGCCAATCCACAGAACTTTACGGTGTGGTACGCCTATCTGAGCGGTTTCGACACGTCCTTTGGTCGCCACATCGATAGCATGTTGGCGAAAAAGGAGCCGTTCGACGACACCCAGTGCGCCGATTTATATGCCGCGGTTCTGCGGTTGAGCCTCGGCGATAAAGAGGGTACCCGCGAGGCGGCTATCGATGCGGTGGGCGGCGATTTGGAAAAAGCGATTGCGGCGACCACAGAGATTTTAAAGCAAACGGGTTCGGAAACCGAACGCTACGGTGAAACCTTGGAGGGTGTCGATGGCGCCTTGCAATCGGCCGGTACGGCTGAGCAAATGCAAAGCGTTGTCGCCAACCTGGTCGAACAGACCCGCCTCATGGTGGAACAAAATCGCAACGCCAACGAGAGTCTCCAAAAGTCGAACAATGAAATTGCTGAGCTCAAAATCCGCATGGCCGATATCCGCAGCGAGGCGCTAACCGATCCCCTGACGGGACTGGCCAATCGCCGCGCCTTTAGCGAAGAGTTGGCTGACGGGATGTCTGCGGCGACCGAACAGAAGGCGCCGCTTTGTTTGTTGATGCTCGACATTGATCATTTCAAGGCATTTAACGACACCTACGGCCATCAACTGGGCGACGAAGTGATCCGCTTGGTAGCAGGGTGCATGTCGGCCAAAACCAAAGACGGCGATACAGCGGCGCGTTACGGCGGTGAGGAATTTTCGGTCATTTTGCCGGAGGCCAGCTTGCAAGATGCGGAAGCGGTCGCTGAGCAGATACGCGTTACCGTGGCTGGCCAAAAAATCGTTCGGAAAGCGTCGCGCCAAACCCTGGGATCGGTGACCCTGTCGATCGGCGTTGCCCAGTTGCGGGCTGAGGATTCCGACGAGGACCTCATCGCCCGGGCTGATGCCGCGCTGTATGCGGCCAAGCATGCGGGCCGCAATTGCGTTCAATCGGAGAACGATCTCGCCGAAGACGCCGACGCGCGCAACGTCGCTTAATAAGATTTTTCACCCCACGTAATCTGCACCTATTTACGCTCGCGGTCGGCGTGCTGGTGGTGTGTCTCGCTGATTATAGGGAACAATCGGCTGTGCGCGCCGAAGGACACGCCTAACCGGAACCGATTATGGCGCTAGAAACTCGGGTCGAGCCGCAGCCAGTTCTGCCGATCGTCGGAACTCACGCTTACACCGCGTAATTCTCCGCCCTTGGTGAGAACGGTCATATCAATCTTGTCGCCCGCTTTGCCGTCTTTCCAGACCGCGCGCAGGAAACTCGCCATATCGTCGACCGGGGTGCCCCGGACATTAACGATGAGGTCGCCGGGCTCGATGCCGGCGGCTTCGGCGGGGCCGTCGGGCGCGATCCGGTCAACGAAAACGCGTCCGCGAAACTCCGATGAAAAGATGCCCACCCAAGGACGCGCGTTGCCGGCGCGCCGGCCCGAGGCGACCATATCGTCGAGGATCGGCCGCAATTCGTCGATCGGCACGAACATATTGCCTGGCACCGGTTGCTGGATAACCGCCGCGTTGCCAACGAACAGGGACCCGATCCCTAGCAGCCTGCCGTCGGCGCCGAGCAACGAAGCGCCGCTGAAATTGGGGTTTGGCGGTGATGTGTAAATGGCGTCGTCGAGCAAATATTCCCAACTGCCGACAAACTGTCGGCGATCGACCACGAATACGCCTTGCACCGATTCTTTGCCGAGCCGATTGGCGATTAGCGCCTGCGATCTGGCGGCGGCGTCGTCGGAACTGCCAAGTTCAAACGGCGTGACCCCCAGGGGGCTCAGCGCGCGTACCAAACCAAAGCCCGAAGCATGGTCGTAACCGAGGAATTTAGCGGGGATCGTTCGTCCATCGCTGGTCGTCAGATCGATGCTGTTGGCCTCGAGGATCAAATATCCGATGGTCAGCACCAAGCCGTCGTCGGAGATCACCGCGCCGCTACCCTGGCGTTCGGTGCCCAGCGTTCCGGCGGTGCGCGCGTTGCTCGGGATATGGGTGTCGATGCCGACAACAGCGTCGAGTAAATTATTTGAGCCGTCGTTTGATTGTGCCCGCGCCGGATCGAACGCCCCGCCAACGGCGCTGGCAAATAACATTGCCGCGGCTAGAATCGAGATAGAATAGGCGCAATTTTTCAGTGACTTACGCGGAAAATCAGGTCGATGAAGCATGGTCACGTCCCCATATTCGCCAGGGGTCAGCTTCCCCTATATAAAGACTAGCATTGGAGTCGCGCACCCGATACGCGATCACGCGATTGTTTGAATAACGTTTGCGTGCCTGAGGGGGAGCGGCGACTCATGATTTGTGCGTGATATAATCGGCTTCGCCCATGACCGATCCGTTTCACATCGAAGACGAAGAGCCACAACCGCCTGCCGCCAACAGTGTTGCCGCCGGCGCGGCCTATCTCGCGCAACTCAACGAGGCGCAGCGCGACGCGGTCGAGGCGTTGGACGGGCCGACCCTCGTCTTGGCGGGCGCGGGAACCGGCAAAACGCGCGTTCTCACCACCCGTCTCGCCCATCTGCTGCGGTTCCGCCAAGTGCGCCCCTATGAGGTGCTGGCGGTCACGTTTACCAATAAGGCGGCGCGCGAAATGCGCGAGCGGGTGGCCGATCTGGTCGGCGGACCGGCCGAGGCTATCTGGCTAGGGACCTTTCACGCGCTGGGCGCGCGCATGTTGCGCCGTCACGGTGAACTGGTCGGCCTGCAGTCTAATTTCACCATTCTCGACACCGACGATCAGGTGCGCTTGCTAAAGCAATTGCTCGAAGCCAGCGACATCGACAGCAAGCGGTGGCCGGCGCGGGTGATGATGGGCGTGATCCAACGCTGGAAGGACCGCGGGCTGACACCCGACAAGGTCTCGGCGGCCGAGGCCGGCGATATGGCAGGCGGCCGCTTGGTCACCCTGTATGAGGAATATCAGGATCGCCTGCGCACGCTGAACGCGGCAGATTTCGGCGATCTTCTGCTGCACTGTTTGACCATATTCAACCAGCACGAAGACGTGCTCAATGAGTATCAGCAGCGCTTTCGCTATATCCTGGTCGACGAATATCAGGACACCAACGTCGCGCAATATCTGTGGCTGCGCCTGTTGGCCCAAGGCCATCGCAACATCGCTTGTGTCGGCGACGATGACCAGTCGATCTACGCCTGGCGCGGCGCCGAGGTTGGCAACATCCTGCGTTTCGAGGAAGATTTCCCCGGCGCCAAGGTAGTCCGCCTCGAGCAGAACTATCGCTCGACCGCGCCGATCCTGGCCGCCGCCTCGGCGCTGATTTCCAACAATGAGGGACGGCTCGGCAAAACCCTATGGACAGCAGGCAAGGGCGGTGATCCCATCATCGTGCGGGGGCTGTGGGACGGCGAGGAGGAAGCGCGCTTCATCTCCGACCATATCGAGGATCTACAGCGCCGTGGGCGCGACGGCACGCCGATCGCACTACAGGACATGGCGATTTTGGTGCGCGCCGGTTTTCAAACTCGTGAATTCGAAGAACGGTTCTTGAAGCTGGGTATTCCCTACCGGGTGATCGGCGGCCCGCGCTTTTATGAGCGCCTGGAAATCCGCGATGCCCTGGCCTATTTGCGTATTGTGCGCCAACCCGACGACGATCTGGCCTTCGAACGCATCGTCAACCGGCCCAAGCGCGGCATCGGCGACGCGACGGTGCAGACCCTGCACGCGCTGGCCCGCGCCGGTGGCACCAGCCTGTACCGGGCGGCGGCCGAGATTGTCACCACCGACGAGCTGAAGCCGCGCACCCGCAGCTCGCTGACCGGGGTGATGGCGGATTTTTCGCGCTGGCGGGCGCTTTCGGGCGAGGGACCGGCGGCGCTGCCCCATCCGGAACTGGCCGAAATGGTGCTCGATGAAAGCGGCTACACCGAAATGCTGATGAACGATAAATCGCCGGAAGCACCGGGGCGGTTGGAGAATTTGAAAGAGTTGGTCACGGCGATGGAAGAGTTCGAGAATCTCGGCGGCTTCCTCGAACATGTCTCGCTGGTCATGGAGAATACCGAGAATGCCGGCGCCGACATGGTCAATATCATGACCCTGCACGGCGCCAAGGGCTTGGAGTTCGACACCGTGTTCCTGCCCGGCTGGGAGGAAGGGCTGTTCCCCCATCAGCGTAATATGGATGAAAACGGCGCGGCGGGACTGGAAGAAGAACGCCGGCTGGCCTATGTGGGCCTGACCCGGGCCAAGCGGTCGGCGATCGTCTCGTTTGCCGCCAATCGGCGCATCCACGGTCAATGGCAAAGCGCGATACCGTCGCGGTTCGTCGACGAACTGCCGTCGAAGCATGTCTTGGTCGAAAGTGAGCCGGGCATCTATGAGGGCGGCGGCGCGTCACCTAGTCGGCTGTCGAGTTTCGGATCCGGGGGTGGACAGGGCGGTGGATGGCGTGGCCGGCGGTCCGATCCGTTGATCGAATCCCAAGCGACCCTGATCGAGGCTGAGCCGGTCGGGTTTGGCGTTGGCGAGCGGGTCTTTCACCAGAAATTCGGTTATGGCCGAGTCACCTCGATTGATCGCAACAAATTGGCGATCGCCTTCGACAAGGCCGGCGAGAAGAAGGTTCTCGACAGTTTTGTCGTGGCCGCCGACGCCGTGTGACCGGGCCCGCCGCGCAACCCAGCTGGAAAGTGGAAGTCATCGTTCCGGCGGCTGCCGGCGAGGCGATTGCCGATGCTCTTGAAAGCTATACCAGCGCCATCAGCATGTTCCCCGCGCCGTCGGGCGACGCCATGCGGATCCGCGGTTACGTCGCCGATGCGCCCGATGAAGCGGCGTTAAGCGCCGACATTAAAGCGGCGTCGCGGGCTGCTGGAATCGCGATGCCGGCACTGGACGTGATTTGGCTGCCTTCGATCGACTGGGCAGCGGTCAACCGGGAAAGTTTTACCCCGCTTCGTGTCGGCGGAGTTTGGATCCGCGATTCCTATCATGACGACCCGGCGCCGATCGGCACGGTGACCATCGTGGTGGACGCGGCGACGGCGTTTGGCACCGGCCAACATCCCACGACCCAGGGCTGTCTGCTGGCGCTCGACCATTTTGCGCGCAGACCGCGTCTGTTACAGGTCGGGCCGGTGCTCGACATGGGCTGTGGCACCGGCATATTGGGCATGGCCGCGGCGCTTCGCTTGCGCCGGCGGGTTATGGCTTCGGATATTGATCCGATTGCTGTGGATATGGCTCGCTACAACGTTCAGACCAACCGGCTGGGTTCGGTGCATCGACCGATTTGCAGCCGGGGATATGCCGCCCATGCGATCCGCCGCGCCGGTCCCTATGCGCTGATCCTGGCAAATATTTTGGCGCGGCCGATCGCCCGCATGGCGCCCGACTGCGCCCGCCATCTGTTGCCTGGCGGATATGCCGTCCTATCGGGGTTGCTGACCACCCAGGAACGCCCGGTCATCGCGGCCCACCGGCAGCAAGGCCTGGTTCTCACCGCGCGTTACCGCCTCGACGGTTGGTCGACCTTGGTCATGAGACGCCCTATTTGATGGGCTGCGACACCCCCATTGTGTTCCCGATAACCCGAGATTAGCTTTTCGATCATGGCCCAAGCGAACAATTCCCCGATGACTCCAGCAGAAAAGCTTGCTGCCTTGCGCGCCCATTTGGCGGCGGCGGGTCTCGATGGTTTTATCGTGCCGCACGCCGACGAGCATCAAAACGAATTCCTGCCGCCGCGCGCCGAGCGTCTGGCCTGGCTGACCGGGTTCAGCGGGTCGGCCGGTATGGCCGTGATCTTGGCTGATCGAGCCGCGATTTTCGTCGATGGTCGCTACACGCTGCAGGTGCGCAATCAGGTGAAGGCCGATCTATATAGTTTCCACCATCTTATTGAGGCGCCGGCGACCGATTGGGTCGCGGAAAATCTGAGCGAGGGCGCGCGGCTCGGCTATGACCCCTGGCTACACGGGGTGCGCGGCGTCGATCGGTTGCGCCAAGCCTGCGACAAGGCCGGGGCCGAACTCGTCGCCGTCGACCCGAACCCGGTCGATGCGGAGTGGACCGATCAACCGGCGCCGCCCCAAACCCCGGTGGTGCCTCACGAGCTGCGCTTTGCCGGCCGCGCCAGCACCGAAAAGCGAGCGGAGTTGGCGCAGAAACTCACCGAAGGCGACATCGCCGCAACCGTCCTGACCCAGCCGGACTCGATTGCCTGGCTGTTCAACGTGCGGGGCAACGATGTATCCCACACACCGCTGCCGCTGAGCTTCGCCATTTTGAACGCCGACGCCACCGTCGACTGGTTCGTCGACCCGGCAAAGACCTCCCAAGCGCTGATCGCTCATCTCGGCAACGGCGTTGCTTGCCACGACCCGGACGCATTCGGACCGGCGCTCGACCGGTTGGGTGATGCCGGCGCGCGGGTGCAAGCCTGCCCGGATACCGCCGCGTCGTGGGTGTTCGATCGGCTGACCGCGGCCGGCGCCGATATTCGCCGGGCGGCGGACCCGGTGACCTTGCCGAAAGCGATCAAGAACGCGGTCGAACTTGACGGCACGCGCGCTGCCCACCGGCGCGACGGCGCTGCCTTGACCCGGTTTTTGGCTTGGCTGGCGGCGACGGCGGCCGAGGGGGAGATCACCGAAATCGGCGCGGTCGAAAAACTGGCCGAAATCCGCAGTGATGGCGATCTGTTTCGCGAACTCAGTTTCGACACCATCTCCGGCGCCGGCCCGAACGGCGCCATCGTGCACTATCGGGTGAGCCCCGAGACCGACCGACCGCTGCGCCCCGACGAACTCTACCTCGTCGATTCCGGCGCGCAATATCTCGACGGTACTACAGATGTCACCCGCACCGTGGCGATCGGCGCGCCCAGCGAGGAGATGCGCGACCGGTTTACCCGCGTCCTCAAGGGCCATATCGCGATAGCACTGGCGCGGTTTCCAAAAGGCACCACTGGCGGGCAACTCGATGCCTTGGCCCGGCAATATCTGTGGCAATCGGGCCTCGATTACGATCACGGCACCGGCCATGGAGTGGGCAGCTATCTCGGCGTCCATGAAGGCCCGCAACGGATTTCCAAGGCCGGTACAGGGCAGGCGCTGCAGGCGGGCATGATCGTTTCCAACGAACCCGGCTATTACAAGGAAGGCGCTTACGGCATCCGCATCGAAAACCTGGTTGCCGTGGTGCCGGTCGGCGGTATAGCGGGGGGAGAGCGGGAGATGCTGGGTTTCGAAACCCTCACCTTGGCGCCGATCGACCCGGCCTGTATCGAAGTGTCGTTGCTCAGCGCAGATGAACGTGCCTGGCTCGACGCCTACCACGCAAGGGTGATGACCGGGATTGGTCCGCTGGTGGACGAAACCACACGCAACTGGCTCGCCGAAGTCACACAACCGCTGAATTAAGAACCCTCTCCCACCGGGAGAGGGTGGTGAGCGTAAGCGAACCGGGTGAGGGGAAGTAGGCGGCGAAGTAGTTGCTGGATGAATTATTTCCCCTCACCCCAACCCCTCTCCCGCGGGGAGAGGGGCTTAAGGCGTCGCTAAATTCGAAACTTTTGGGACCCTAACCGCCGATGAGTTTCAGCCAGGCGCCCTCGTTGATGGTCTCGATGCCGAGCTCTTCGGCCTTTTTTCCCTTCGAGCCCGAGCCCGGCCCGGCGACCACAAGGTCGGTCTTTTTCGACACCGAGCCGGAGACCTTGGCGCCCAGCGCCTCGGCGCGGGCCTTGGCTTCTGGCCGGGTCATTTGCTCAAGGGTTCCAGTGAACACGATGGTCTTGCCGGCGACCGGTGAATCGCTGGCCGGTTTTTCGAACGGCGCGACGTCGAGAACCGCGGCCAAATCCTTGAGCACCTTTTGGTTATGCTTTTCATGCACGAAGGCCAGCACGTCGGCGGCGACCGAGGGCCCGATGCCGTCGATGTTGACCAGCTCGCTATAGGCGTCGCTATCGGGCTTTTGCGCCGCCGCCATCGCCGCGCGCCAAGCCTCGAGCGTGCCATAGGTGTATGCCAGCAACCGCGCCGTCGCCTGACCGACCTGGCGAACGCCGAGGGCAAAGATGAACCGGTCGAGGGGGATATTCTCGCGCTCGGCGATTGCGTCGATCAGATTCTGCGCCGATTGTTCGCCCCAGCCCTCGCGTTCGGCGATCACCGCCTGATCGAGTTTGAATATATCGGCCGGTTCCTTGACCAGCCCGTCTTCCCAGAAGGCGACAATGTGTTTGGCGCCGAGACCCTCGATATCGAAGGCGTTGCGTGAGACGAAATGCTTCAGCCGTTCGACGGCTTGCGCGGCGCAGATCAATCCGCCGGTGCAACGACGCGCCACTTCGTCCTCCGGACGCACCGCCTCGGAACCGCAGACTGGGCAGCGCTTGGGAAATTTATAGGGTTTTGCGTCCTTTGGCCGCTTGTCGAGCACCGGTTCGACCACTTGCGGAATAACATCGCCGGCGCGCTGGATGACCACCGTATCGCCGATCCGCACATCTTTACGGGCGATTTCGTCTTCATTGTGCAGGGTCGCGTTGGACACCACCACACCGCCTACAGTGACTGGCTCGAGCCGGGCGACGGGGGTCAGCGCGCCGGTGCGGCCGACCTGGATATCGATATCGCGCAGGATAGTGGTGGCCTGCTCGGCGGGAAACTTATGGGCGATGGCCCAGCGCGGCGCGCGGCTGACAAAGCCGAGCCGGGTCTGCCAGCTTAACCGGTTGACCTTATAGACAACGCCGTCGATGTCGTAATCGAGGGTCGGTCTCACCTCGGCAATGTTTCGATAGGCCGCTAGGGCTTCTTCCACATCTTCGCAATGCTCCATCAACGAATTCACCCGAAAACCCCATTCGCGCAGGCGCTCGAGAAACCACCAATGGGTGCCCGCCGGTTCTTCGCTCATTTCGCCCCAGGCATAAGCGAACATGCGCAGGGTGCGCGACGCTGTGATCGAGGTGTCGAGCTGGCGCAGGCTGCCGGCGGCGGCGTTGCGCGGATTGGCGAATACCTTGTCGCCGGCGGCCTCTTGGCGTTCGTTGAGGGCGTTGAAGGCCGATTTGGGCATATAGACTTCGCCGCGCACTTCGACGATGTCGGGCGCGTCGTCGGGCAACGTCGCCGGAATATCGGCAATGGTGCGCAGATTGGCGGTGATATCCTCGCCCTCGTTGCCGTCGCCGCGGGTTGCGCCGCGAACGAAGGACTGGTTCTCGTAGCGCAGCGATACCGACAGGCCGTCGATCTTAGGTTCCGCCACCAGGACGACCGGCTCGTCTTCCGGTGGATTGAGAAAGCGCCGTATTCGGGCGACGAAATCAGTTACGTCGTCGTCGCTGAAGGCATTGCCCAGGGATAACATCGGGACCGTATGGCGGATCTTGGTGAACCCCGATGACAGCGGTGCGCCAACCTTCTGCGTAGGACTGTCGGGCGTGATCAGATCTGGGAATTTGGCCTCGATATCCTGCAAGCGGCGGAGCTGGGCGTCGTACTCGGCGTCCGAGACGCCCGGCGCATCCTCTTGGTAATAGAGCCGGTTATGCTCGGCGATTTCGGCGGCCAGGCGCGCATGTTCGCCCGCGGCTTGTTCCGGCGTCAGGTCATCGGGGTTGGGCGGCGAATCGCTCATCAGGTGCAAAACATACACCGCGCAGCGTCATCAGGCAGCTTTCTTATGGGGTCTTTGCAGCCGCCGGGCGGCCGCCGAGAACCGCGGCCAGCATACCGATGGTCACCAATATGACGCCGCCGCTCGCGAGTCCGGTAAGCGGTTCACCCAGCAAGATGAAGGCCGCGATCGTGGCGGTGGCGGGCACCGCGGCGGTGATTGTGGTGGTCAAAGACGCGCCTAATGCGGCGACGGCGCGGGTAAACAGCAGCAGGGAGATGATCATACTGAAGAAGCCCTGAAAGACCGCCTGTCCGGCGATGTCGAGCAGCGGCGCGGTGTCGAAACGCGACGGCAGGAAGGCGAAGTGTAGGGGCACATAGGTAATCATCGAAATCACCGCCACCATGGCCGTGCCCCGTACCGGCTCGACCCGCCAGGCGCGGGCCAGCACGGTGAACACCGCCCAGTCGGCGACTCCGAAGATGAACAGTAGATCGCCGCGCCAGATCAAACCGGTCAGGCCGGTGAAGCTGTCGCCGGTAAGGAGCGCCACGCCGGTGACAATGACGATAAGCCCGACGATCTGCCACCTTCTCAGGCGCTCGCCCAGCGCGATCCAGGCCAATGGTGCGGCGAAGAGGGGAATGGCGCCGGCTAAAATCGCGGCGCCATGGGCGGCGGGAGCGAATTGGTAGCCAGTAAACGCGAATAGCGCGAAACCGGGACCGGCGAGCATCGCCAAAACGATGGCCTGCCACAGTTGCAGGTGCCCCAGGCCATAGCGCAGCAGGACCGGCAACATGAGGACGCCACCGACGCCAAGACGTAAGGCCACCAGATCGAACGGGCTGAGCGATGTCTGCACGCCGACGCGCGAAATAATGTGAAAGCTCGACCACAACACGACCACCGACAATGCGCAGGCGATGCCGATGGTAAACTCGCGGGCGTTGGTTTTCATGAGGGTGGTGAGGGGTGAGGGGCGAGGGGCGCTAGGCCGCATCGCGCGGTGACGCGGCGATCTGCGCCTCGGCGCCGGCGAGCAGCCGTTCGGCAGCGGCGCGCGCTTCGTCGGTGATTTCCGTGCCCGCCAGCATGCGCGCAACCTCTTCGCGGCGCGCCGGTTCATCAAGCGGGACGACACTGGTGACTACCGAAGCGCCGTCGCCATCTTTCGAGACCCGCCAATGGTGCGTGCCCACGGCGGCGACCTGGGGGCTGTGGGTGACGACCAATATCTGCCGGTCCGAAGCGTCGGCTAAAGCGGCCAGCCGCTCACCCACCGCGGCTGCCGTTGCGCCGCCGACCCCGGCATCCACTTCGTCAAAAATCAGCGTTGTCGCGCCGCCGGCGTCGGCGAGCACGACTTTGAGCGCAAGCAAGAACCGACTGAGCTCGCCGCCCGACGCGATTTTACCCAGCGGACCCGGCGCGCTGCCGGGGTTGGTGGCGATACGGAACTCGACGGCGTCGAGGCCGGTCGCTGACCAGGCGGTTTCGGGTAGCCGTTCGATCACGCTCTTGAAGGTCGCATTGTCGAGTTTGAGCGGCGGCAGCTCGCGCCCGACGGCCCGGTCGAGGGCGCGGGCGGCTTTACTGCGTCCCGCCGAGAGACGCTCGCCGGCAGCGACATAGGCGCGGCGTGCGGCGTCCGCGGCCTTGGCTAAAATGGTCAGCTTGTCGCTATTGCCATCCAGCGCCGCCAGCCGGTCGGCCAAATTGCCATGCATTTCGGCGAGTTGATCGACATCGCAATTATGCTTGCGGGCGGCGGCACGGAGCGCAAAAAGGCGAACTTCGACTGAATCGAGCTGACCGGAATCGGTGTCGATGGCGTGGGCCAGTCCCTGCAGTTCTTGCAGGGCCTCCAGTGTTTCGGCGGTGCCGCGTTCGAGCGCGCCGATGATCGGGTCGAGGCGGCCGCCGCTGAACTCGCTAGCCCGCGCAAGTGTTCCCAATGCCCGCTGCAAGGCGGGCTCGGCGCCGGCATCGCCGGCTATATCGTCGAGCGCCTCGTTGAACGCCGTCATCAGCCGCTCGCCGTTTTGCAGCAACTGGCGCTGGCTGGCGAGGGCAGTCTCTTCGCCTTCAGCCGGGGTGAGATCGTCTAATTCCGCGACATCGTGGCGTAATTGATCTTCTTCGGCGCGGGCCGCGGCTACGTCGGCCTCTGCGTCGCGTAGCGCGGTGCGGGCCTCGGACCAGACATCGAACAGGCCGGATACCTCGGATGCTTGGAGCGCGAGATTGCCGAACAGATCGAGGGCGCCACGTTGGATCGCTGGAGCCGCCAAAGCGAAGCGTTCGAATTGGCCCTGAATTTCCACCAAATGCCCGCCGATTTGGCGCAGCAGCCCGGCGGTTGCCGGCTGGTCGTTCACGAAAGCCCGGCTACGGCCGTCGCGGCCGACGATCCGGCGGAGCAAGATATAACCCTCGTCGGATTCCATTCCGTGTTCGGCGAGCAGACCAATGGCCAGATGATCGGAGTCCACAGCAAACGTCGCCGATACGATGGCTTGGTCGGCGCCCGGGCGGATCAGGCCGGCATCGGCGCGCATACCCAGCGCCAGACCCAGGGAATCGAGGAGTATCGACTTGCCCGCGCCGGTCTCGCCAGTGAGTACGCCCAACCCCGACGCGAAATCTAAATCAAGACGATCGATCAGGACCACGTCCCTAATCGACAGATGGCAGAGCATAGGCGGCTAAAAGGGCCAGAGCCGGCCGAAGAAACCGCGTTCTTCGGGTATCTGATCTGCGACGCCGTCACCGTCGATATCGCGGACGACTACGTCTTCGACGAGCTGGTAGCTGTCGATATACCATTGGCTACCTGGGAAATTATGGCCCAGCACAGCGGCGTTCTCGCGCGCTTCCGGTTCGATACCGATCGCGGTATAGGCCTCGGAGATGCGATGGAGGGCTTCCGGGGTATGGGTCGTCGATTGATATGTGTCGATAACGTTGCGGAACCGGTTGATCGCCGCCAGATACTGGCCCCGGTTAAGGTAGAACCGGCCCACTTCCATTTCTTTGCCGGCCAGATGATCTTGCGTCAAATCGATCTTTAGCTGGGCGTCGCGCGCGTATTTGCTTTCCGGGAACCGCCGCGACACATCGCTAAGCGACTGCAAAGCCAGTTCGGTTGTGCGCTGGTCGCGGCCCACATCGGTGATCTGCTCGTAGTAGCTCAATCCCTTAAGGTAATAGGCGTAGGCGATGTCGCGGTTGCCCGGATGGAGCTGAATGAAACGGTCGAGGCCGAGAATCGCGTCATCGTACTGGCCGCGGGCATAGAAGGAATAAGAGCCCATCAACTGGGCTTTCGTCGCCCAAATCGAATAGGGATGCTGGCGCTCGACCTCGAGAAACAAATCACTTGCTTCGGTGTAATTCTCGACCGTGACTTGGTCGACCGCCTCATTATAAAGCTCCTCGACCGGGCGCTCGACATAGACTTCTTCATCGGTGCCGGTACAGGCGGCGAGCACCATCGCGGCCACCACTAGGGCTGCAAAGGGCTGGCGCCGTACGCCGCGCGATATCTCTGGTTGTTCGCTGATATGCCGGGTGATCGGCAGTCGACAGTCGCTCACAATAGCCTTCCGCAGTTGGGACCGGGTGATGCGCGCGCCTGACACCCCATCATCCTGGCGCTGATTATACCATCAGCGCGCTATTTTCCAATGCGTTGTAAGCAGTTTGCCCCGGTCACTATGCCGTGGCGACGGCCAGTATTTCGTCCGGTGCTTCACTAAAATCATCGTCGTCGCGCAGCACGTTTGTGTACTGCCACGCGGTCTTGTCGGCCAACAGCGCGCGCAAGATCGAATGGTTGAGGGCGTGGCCCGACCGGCTGGCTTTGAAATGTCCCATAATAGGCGCGCCAGCGAGGTATAGATCGCCCACGCAATCGAGGATTTTATGACGTACGAACTCGTCTTGGTAGCGCAACCCGTCTTCGTTCAACACTTCGTCGCCGCTCACCACAACAGCGTTGTCCAGACTGCCGCCAAGGGCCAATCCCATGGCCCGCAATTGGTCGACTTCTTCGATAAAGCCGAAGGTTCGCGCGCGGCTCAACTCACCCTTGAAGGCGCCGTTGACGAGCTCAACATCCATATCTTGTTGGCCAATGGCGTTGGACCCGAATTCGATTTCAAAGCCGACGGAGAAATTGTCGCCTGGAGTAAGTTCCGCCCGGCGATCTTCGTCCTCGACCCGTACCGGCTTCAGAATTTCAATGGCGCGGCGGGGGGTGTCCTGTTCGACGATGCCAGCGCATTCGATAAGAAATACAAACGGTGCGGCGCTGCCATCCATGATCGGCAATTCGGCGCCGTCGACTTCGACGTACAGGTTGTCGATACCGCATCCGCTCAGAGCCGCCATGAGATGTTCGACAGTGGCAATCGTCGCGCCTTTGCCGTCGCCCAGCGTGGTGCACATCCGGTCGTCGACAACGTTTTCAACATGGGCAGCGACTTCCAGCCCGTCTCCAGCCGCATCTGTGCGACGAAAGATAATTCCGGTATTGGGCGGGGCCGGCAACAGAGTCATGGATACATTGGCGCCGGAATGTAATCCCGTGCCGCAACAGCTAATCTTGCTCTTCAAACTCTGCTGGAGCGCATAGTTGGGTGAATTATCCACCAACGTCATCACTGTGTGTTCCAAGGCCAGGCACTCTCTGGTTTAACTCGCCAATTCCAGCCGATTAAGACCGGTGTCCATTTCTGTCGCGCGTGGCGTTAACCAAGCGCATTGCACACCTTCGTGTAACAACCCCCCGGGACAGGCACAAATCACTCTTTGTTACAGTTTGTTGCGATATAAACCCCGGAAATCATTAAGATTTCCGGGGTATTGTTAACAAGTGCTAATTCGCTTGGCGACGCAGAAAGGCCGGTATTTCCAGCATGTCGTCATCGCTGCCCGCCGCCTCTGACGGGGCAGTTGGTTCAAGGTTGGTGAGCGACGGCTGGACCGGCGCCGCGGCGGGCGTTTCCGGCGCTGTTTCAGTGCTGGTTTCGACCGCCGGCTCCGTTGCCGTTTCAGCCATTGGTTCGGCTGCGGCCGGCTGCGGAGCCGGTGTTGCCAGGGGCGCTGGGCTTGGCACCGGTTCCGGCGCGGGAGCAGTTAGGGTCGGCGCTGGCGTCATCGCCGGTTCGGGGGTCGGTTCCGGGACTATTTCCGGGGCCGGTTCTGGGGCCGATTCCGCCACGGGTTCAGGGATCGGTTCCTGGGCCATTTCGGGCGCTGCGACAGGGGCGCTTACGGTCGGAGCCGGCTGTGCTGCCGACGTGACCGGGGGCGGCGTGGCGGCGGTTTGTTCTTCATCGGTCACCAGGCTATTCACCGCGCCGGTTACTTTCTGGAACAGAGAACGGCCGCGCCGCTTTTCCGTTTGTGCCGCGCCGTTTTCGATTGCCGCTTCGGCAATCGCATTCGGCGTCGGTTGCGGCGCCCGCAATTGCGGTTCGCGCGCCGCAGGCAGCGTAGGCCGGGGCGGAATGAACGGTTGGCCCGCCGTTTGAACTGGCTGGCGCGGCTCCGGTACAGGCGCTGGCTCCGCCATGGCCTGGGCAGCGGCGGTTGACCCCATCGGCGCTGACGCGGTGGGTGAGGCGTCAGGCACAATGAGCGGCTCCGCGGTCAAGGCTGAACCGACGGGAGGAAGTCCACCGGTCGTTGTCCCCATCGGCGCCGACGGGTCGCTTGCGATTGGCGTTGTTTGGCCGGCATCTGCCGGCGCCTCGCCGGCGCCACCGGTGGTTTGCGGCTTCGCCGAGCGATCAGCGTCATGCACAAGGGAGATCATCGGCGAGCGCGGCATTGCAGAGGCATCCGCATCGATGCCGGTAGACACGATCGAGACCCGCATCAGGCCGTCCATCTTCTCGTCGAAGGTCGAGCCGAAGATGATATTGGCGTCCGCATCCACTTCTTCGCGAATACGGTTCGCCGCCTCGTCGACCTCGAACAGGGTCATGTCGTAGCCGCCGGTAATGTTGATCAACACGCCGCGGGCGCCGCGCATGGAAACATCGTCGAGTAGCGGATTGGCGATTGCCGCTTCGGCCGCGGCGATCGAACGGCCTTCGCCGCTAGCTTCGCCAGTGCCCATCATGGCCTTGCCCATTTCGCCCATCACCGTGCGGATATCGGCAAAGTCTAAGTTAATAAGGCCCGGCATCACCATCAGATCGGTGACCCCGCGCACGCCGGAATGAAGCACATTGTCGGCCATGCAAAAGGCGTCGGCGAAGGTGGTGTGCTCGTTACAGACCCGGAATAGATTCTGGTTGGGAATCACGATCAGCGTGTCGACGAAGTGCTGAAGTTCTTCGATGCCCTCTTCGGCCGACTTCATGCGGTTGTTACCTTCGAACTGGAACGGCTTGGTGACAACACCCACCGTGAGAATGCCCTGTTCGCGGGCTGCCCGTGCGATGACAGGCGCCGCACCGGTGCCGGTTCCGCCGCCCATCCCGGCGGCGATGAACGCCATGTGACTGCCTTGCAGATGATCGATGATGACATCGAGCGATTCTTCAGCGGCGGCCCGGCCGATATCCGGCCGCGCCCCGGCGCCCAACCCGTTGGTGATATTAATGCCCAGTTGAATACGCCGCTCGGACGAGCTGAGCGCCAACGATTGCGCATCGGTATTGGCGACCACGAATTCGACGCCTTCAAGGTTTGCCGAAATCATATTGTTGACGGCATTGCAACCGGCGCCACCAACGCCGACCACGACGATACGGGGTTTCAGTTGGGTCTCGGTTCCAGGTGCGCTTAGGTTTAGCGTCATGTCAGCCTCCAATTTGTGACGTGCGAGGGCAAAGAAGAACTAGGTAATTGGGTCCGCGATGGCAGCGATAGCGATCCACTGATCCGCAATCTTTGCGTTGCGGGCGGGAAGGGCGGATCGGATGTTTGCGGTCTAGAAATGTTCATGGATCCAATGGCCAAGACGGCTCCCTAAGCCGCCAGCCTCCCCCTTCATGATTGGTGTGGGTACGGTAATCGCCGACGGATTTTCCATCGCGTAGGCGATCATGCCGGCGCTGGTTGCAAATGCCGGCCCCGACATGGATTCCGGTAGACCGCGTAAGCGCAGCGGCCGGCCCATGCGGACTTGTTTGTCCATCACAATCGCGGCCAACTCGCGCACGCCCTGTA
Source organism: Alphaproteobacteria bacterium (assembly GCA_011087645.1). Classification (GTDB taxonomy): domain Bacteria; phylum Pseudomonadota; class Alphaproteobacteria; order UBA6615; family UBA6615; genus JABDJY01. Next base: position 138,081 of record JAALLF010000001.1, on the reverse strand, counting down.
ATTGACTGGCCCCTCCGGTCAACACGACACGGCGGCCGGCGACCGGATCGAAGCCGCTGTCGGTGAGCCTTTCGCGGACCAGCTCGAAGGTTTCCTCCAGCCGCGGCTGGATAATCCCGTTGAGCAGGGAGCGCGGGATATGATTGGGGCTGTTATGCTCGTCCTCGCCGACATGGAGCACATCGATCAGCTCGTGTTCGTCGGCGGTGGTCGCCATCGCCGCGCCGTGCAGCGTTTTCAGGCGCTCGGCATGGGCAATCGGCGTCGACAGGCCCCGGGCGATGTCATTGGTCACGTGGCCGCCGCCAACCGGTATAATGTCGGTAAACACGGCGTCGCCGTCGGAAAACACCGCGATGCTGGTGGTGCCGGCGCCCATGTCGATCACCGTGACCCCGAGATCGGTTTCGTCTTCGACCAGGGTAGATAGGCCCGACGCATAAGGAGCAACGACGAAATCATCGATTTCGAGATGGCATTGATCGACAACATTACGCAGGGTGCGAATAACGCCGTTGGCGGCGGTCACCAAATGCATGTTGACCGACAGGCGCTCGCCAAACATGCCCCGTGGGTCGCGGATGCCGCGATTACCGTCGACCGTATAGGCCACCGGAATCGAGTGAATGAGCTCGCGTTCGCTCCGGTGACCATTGCGCTCGCGATGGCCGTTTGTATGGCCGTTGGCACTGCCGTTGCCGTTGACGCTGCCACTCGCGTTCATCGATAAGGTTTGCTGGAAGACCCGCTGCAGGTCGCCGTCGTCGATCTGTAATCCCCCGATATCGACGTCGATGCCGACGGTCTGTGACACGGGTTTGCCGCCGCTGAGGTTGACCGTAACCGAATGAATATTGTCGCCCGCCATTTGCTCGGCGGCGAATACGGCTTTTCGGATCGCGGTTTCCGCCACGTCGACGTCAACGATCACGCCGTTCTTCAGGCCGGCGCTGACCTGCAGACCGCTGCCGACGATGCGTGGTTGTGCGACTACATTGGCGCCATTTTCGATCGCCGGACGGTCGACCCGGGCGATTAGGCAGCACACCTTGCTGGTGCCAATGTCCAGAGCGACAATGGTGCCGGTACGCGGGCGGTTGAGGCGTTTCGTCACGAAGGTGGTCCTTTCCGCCTCAAGTGTTTTCGCCGGTTGCGCGGGCGCGTTCGGCGGCCTTACCGGTAACGCGGACGATCAATCGGTCGGGAACGCGTAGATCGACGGCGATAACGTCGCGCTCGAACAGTGCGTGTTCGCGCTGATATTCCGCCAAGCGATCAAGCGCGGTCGCGACATCTTCTGCCGGCAAGCGGATGTCGATGCCGTTTCGCAGGCGCAGATTCCAACGCCGGCCCGATACACGTACCGCAGCTTCGACTTGTCCCGAGACGGCCGGATAGGTGCGCAGCAAATCAAGCAGCGACGCGGCATTCGCCGGGGCGTCTTCGCCTACGACCAGGGGCAGCGCGGCGAAGCCTTCCAGCTTACGGCGTTGGATCACGGCGCCCTCGCGATCGATCAGGGTGATGCGGCCCTTGTGCTGCCACAACGCCAAGGCTTTACGTTCTTCGATTTGCACATAGATGGTGTCGGGTAGGCGCCGAGCGATGGTCACCGATTTGACCCAGCCCAGGGACTCGACGCGCTGGCGCGCTTCCTCCATCTCAATCGCCAGGATTGGCATGCCGCTGTGGATGTCGAGCGCGGCGATCAGATCGTCACGCGCCGTAATTTGACGGCCGCGAACGAGGACCTCGCGCACCGCCAGTCCAGCGCCCGCAGTCGCCTCCATAACGCGATTTTCGGCAATCTCCATCTGCGTTTCCAACCAACCTGTTTGCACGGCTGACCAGACGGCCCCAACGAGGCCGCCCCCAAACGCTATCACTACGACACCGACCGCGATTCGCCGTCGTTTCAATCGACTTATCGGCTTACGACGGGTCACTTTTTTGCGCTTAGAAAGAGAGGGAATTAGTCGCATTTTGCGGTCTCCACCAGCCAATCGACCAGTTCTGTGAAGGGGATGCCGGTATGGGCGGCCTGCTCCGGCACCAGGGACAGGCGTGTCATTCCCGGTTGTGTATTGACCTCGAGCATGACCAGTTCATCGGCGTCGTCGTCATAGCGCAGATCGGAACGGCTCACGCCGCGACAGCCGAGTGCCTGATGGGCCGTGGCCGCCCAGCTCATTGCCAGGTCATACACATCCGACGACACTGGCGCCGGTATCAGATGGTCGGTCTTGCCGTCGGTGTATTTGGCCTCGTAATTATAGAAGCCGGACACCGGCCGCAGTTCGGTCACGGCCAGTGCACGTGCCTGTTCTGTGGCGGCGCCCATCACCGCGACGGTCAGTTCGCGGCCGGGAATGTAGCGTTCGACCAAGAGCTGCCGCGGCGTGTCGGGGTCATCGTCGAGCGGCGGCCGGTCGTCGCCGTCGCGCACGATATGAACGCCGACGGACGAGCCCTCGTTGATCGGCTTCACAACATAGGGCGGCGGCATCACTTCGCCCGCCTGCACATCTGCCGGAGTGGCGATAACAGCGTCGGCCATGCCGATCTTCTGGGCCTCGAAGACCGTGCGGGCAGCGAACTTGTCCATCGCCAACGCCGACGCCAGCACGCCAGAATGGGTATAGGGAATATTCAGCAGGTTAAGCAGACCTTGGATACAACCATCCTCGCCATAGCGGCCGTGAAGCGCGTTGAACGCCACATCGGGGGCGGGATCCAGCGCCGCCAACAGGGCCTTGATATCGCTGGTCACGTCGATCTCGTCGACCGTATGGCCGGCTTCGCGCAGCGCCGCCGCGCATTGTTGGCCTGAATTCAGCGACACCTCGCGTTCGGCCGATACGCCGCCCATGAGTACAGCAACCCGGCGCGTCATGATGGACCTCCCGCCGGCACGCCGATCCGCTCGAGTTCCCATTCCAGTTCGACGCCGGTGGCTTCGCGTACGCGCCGGCGTACCTCTTCGCCCAGTCCTTCGATGTCGGCCGCCGTGGCGCCACCGAGATTGACCAAGAAATTGCAATGCTTCTCCGACACCTGGGCATTGCCCAAGCGCAGGCCGCGGCACCCGGCCCGATCGATCAATTCCCAGGCCTTTTGGCCATTGGGGTTCTTGTAGGTGCTGCCGCCGGTACGAGTGCGGATCGGCTGGGTTTCTTCGCGCGCCTCCTGGATCAGCTCCATGGCGCGGGCGATGTCGGCGCTGTTGCCCCAGGCGCCGGTCATGGCGCAGCCGGTGAAAATCCAATCGGTCGGCACGCCGCAACCGCGATAGCGCGGCGCCCAATCGGGCGGTGTCAGTGACTTGATTTCGCCTTGCGGAGTCAATGCCATGACTTGGGTCACGATGTCTTTGAGCTCGCGGCCATAAGCGCCGGCATTCATGCGCAGCCCGCCGCCGATAGTACCGGGGATGCCGGCCAGAAACTCGAACCCGGCGATCGCGGCGTCGCGCGCCGCCTTGGCGACATTGTAGTCCAGCGCCATGGCGCCGGCGTGGATCTGTGTGCCGTCGATGCGGATCGTCGAAAAGGGCCGGCCGAGACGCACCACGACGCCGGGAATGCCGCCGTCGCGCACCAGCATGTTTGAGCCCACGCCGAGCACGGTGACCGGCACATCGGCAGGTTTGCCGGCGAGAAAATTCGCCAGGTCAGTCACATCGGCTGGCCGGAATAGAACCTCCGCCGGACCGCCGGCGCGGAACCAAGTGTAACGGGCGATCGGCGCCTCGGCGTCGTAGCGGCCGCGTACGGCGGGTAGCTGTTCGAGCAACTCGGAGGGGCGTTGACGGTTGGTCATCATCATGCCCCCGTCCCCGTATCGCGCTCGACGAGTGAGGCCAGTTGATCCGGCAGCGCCTTCGCCCATGCGGTGATATTACCGGCGCCGAGGCAAACCACCATATCGTCGGGACGTGCGGCGGCGGCGATCAATTCGGCGAGTTGTTCCGGCTCGGGGAGTGGACGCACGTCGCGATGGCCGTGGTCACGTAGGCCCGTCACCAGCGCGTCGCGGTCCACTCCCTCTATCGGGCTCTCGCCGGCCGGATATACATCGGTTACGAAAACGGTGTCGGCGTCGTTGAAGCAGGTGCAGAAATCGTCGAACAGGCTGAGCACCCGGGAATAACGGTGCGGCTGGAACACGGCGATCACCCGGCCCGGTGTGCTGTTACGCGCGGCGTCGAGCACGGCAGTAATTTCAACCGGATGGTGGCCGTAATCGTCGATGATGGTTACGCCGCCGACTTCGCCGGTTTTCGTGAACCGCCGATTGACGCCGGCAAATCCAGCCAGGCCTTTGCGGATGGGGTCGTCGCCGATGCCCATTTCCAGCGCCAGGCTGACCGCCGCCAGCGCGTTTTGCGCGTTGTGGGCGCCGTACATCGGAAGCTTCAGCGCTTCGATGGTTCGCGCCGCGCCACCACCGCGCTCGGCGATCTCAACGTCGAAGGTAACGCCGTCGGGCCCGGTGGCAATATTGACGCCGCGCACATCGGCCTGGCGGGAAAAACCATAAGTAATGACCCGCCGGTCGGAGAGTTGCGAGATCAGTGTTTGTACTTCCGGATGGTCGATGCACAGGGTGGCGAAACCGTAGAACGGAATATTCGACACAAAGGTCGCAAAGGCGTCGCGCACCGCATCGAAGTCGCCGTAGAAATCGAGATGCTCGGGATCGATATTGGTGACCACGGCAATGGTTGCCGGCAGTTTGATAAAGGTGCCGTCGGATTCGTCCGCTTCGACCACCATCCAGTCGCCTTCGCCGAGGCGTGCGTTGGTGCCATAGGCGTTGATGATACCGCCATTGATGACGGTAGGATCGAATTCGGCGGCGTCCAGCACCGCGGCGACCAACGAGGTTGTTGTCGTTTTGCCATGTGTACCGCCGACGGCAATCGACCATTTAAGGCGCATCAGCTCGGCTAGCATTTCGGCCCGGCGCACCACCGGCATGAGTTGCGCGCGCGCGCCGACCACTTCCGGATTGTCGGGTTTAATCGCTGTCGACACCACGACCACCGACGCGCCATTGATGTTCTCGCTGCGATGGCCGATTGACACCCCGATGCCGAGCCCGCGCAGGCGTTCGATGTTAGCCCCTTCCGCGACGTCGCTGCCTTGGACGGCATATCCCAAGGCGTGCAAGGTCTCGGCGATACCGCTCATGCCGATGCCGCCAATGCCGACAAAATGGATCACGCCAATATCGAGGGGGAGCGCTTTCATTCCGCCGCTTCCCGCATAGGGTTTGTGGGATCCCCAGCGTCGCCGTTCAGCGGCAACAGCCCCAGGACCATGTCGGCGAGGCGCTCGGCGGCCGATGGATTGCCCAGCATTCGGGCGGCTTCGGCAACCGTGGCCAGTGCCTGGGGTTCTTCGAGCGCCGCTTCGAGCCACCCGGCCAGGGCGCCGGGTGTGAATTCCGGTTGCGGAAATACCCAGCCGCCGCCGCCGGCTTCAATGGCGCGGGCGTTGTCAGTTTGATGATCGTCGGCCGCATGGGGGTAGGGGACATAGAGCGCCGGCCGGCCGGCCGCGGTTAATTCCGCCACCGTCGATGCACCCGAACGGCAGATCACCATATGAGCACGGGCGAGACGCTGCGGCACGTCGTCGAAAAACGTCGCGAGGTCGACCGGCATTTGTAGCGCGCGGTAGGTCGCGCGTACGGCTTCGATATCTTCCGGCCGACATTGTTGAGCGACGCGAAATCGCAGCCGCGCTTCGGGCGCCATCGAATCAAAGGCAGCGGGCACAATTTTGGAAAATACCTGTGCGCCCAGGCTGCCGCCCAAAACCAGCACTTGCACGATGTCGGTCGGCGGCGCGTAGGGATGGACGGCCAGGGCCGCGATCTCTTCGCGTACCGGGTTGCCGACGACACGCGCGCGCGCGGCCCCCGCCTCGCTGAGTTTCGCCGTACGTTCGAACGATAACGCAAACGCCCGTGCGCCACGTGCCAGGCGCCGATTGGCGCGACCGAGAACGGCATTTTGTTCGTGGATCACCGTGGGGACGCCGGATAGGCCGGCGGCCAAAATCGGCGGTACCGTTGGATAGCCGCCGAAACCGATAGCAAGCGAGGGCTGCAGCCGGCGCATTAGTCGGCGGGCCTCGGTAAATCCCTTGATGAGCGCCAAGAGGCCGCGAAGCGTGGTCAGGGCGCCGCCGCCGAACCGGCCGGCTGACACGGCGTAACGCTCGATTTCCGCGGGTAGTCCGAGATTTTCCCGGCTCACCGCAGCGCCCCGGTTGTCGCTCACGAAGACCACCCGATAGCCGCGCTGGGACAGAATTCGCGCCAGCGCAACGCCAGGGAACATATGGCCGCCGGTGCCGCCGGCGACAATCATGATGGGGCGGTTCGAGGGGGCGCTCATGTGCCCTCCCCCTGGCCGCTGCGCCGGCGCGTCAGAGCCAACACCATGCCGACGCCCATCGCGATCGCCAGCAGCGAGGAGCCGCCATAGCTGATGAACGGCAGCGTCATGCCCTTGGTGGGGATGAGTTGCAGGCTCGACGCCATGTTGATCAGTGTCTGCAGGCCGAACTGAACCAGCAGCCCCGATACCGCGAGTAGGACGAAGAAGTTCGTCTCGCCCATTGTGCGCAGGAGGCCGCGCAAGACGATAAACGCGAAGAGGGCAACGATGACGAGAGTCAGAATAAGACCGAGCTCCTCGCCGGCGACGGCGAAGACGAAATCGGCATGGGCATCCGGTAGCGCGTTCTTGACCGTGCCCTCGCCAGGGCCCTGACCGAACAGACCGCCATTTGCGAAGGCGGCGAGACTGTGATCGATCTGATAGGTGTCGCCGCTGGCCGGGTCGATGAAGCGATTAATTCGGCTGGCAACGTGGGCGAGGGTCAAATACGAGCCCGCCAACCCGACCAGACCGAGGACGATCAACCCAACGACCAGCGCCATGGGCAGCCCGGCCAGGAAAAGCTGGCTCATCCAGACGGCGCCGATGACCGCGGTTTGCCCCAAATCGGGCTGCGAGATCGTTAGTGCGATGAGGAGAGCGAAGGTGATCACCGCGAAGATGTGACCCGGGAAGCTGTTGTCTTTGAGTTTTTCGGCGAGCAACCAGGCGGTCAGAACGGCAAAGGTCGGTTTGGCGAATTCGGTGACTTGGACCGACAGACCGGCGAGCGAGAGCCACCGGCGGGCGCCGTTAATCTCGATGCCGAACGCCAAGGTCGCGCTGAGCCCGATCAGACAACAAACGAAGCCGATCACCGCCACGCGCCGGATTTGCAACGGGGTCATCAGCGAGGTGGCGATAATGACGGCCGCCGCAGCGGGTAGAAATACCAAATGCCGTTTGACGAAGTAGAGGCTGTCGACGCCGATCCGTTCGGCGACGGCCGGGCTGGAGGCCAGGGCCAGCATGGTGCCGAACGCCATCAGCGCAACGATCGCGGCCAGGCTCCAGCGATCGACGGTCCACCACCAGTGGCCCATGACAGAAGTATCGGCGCGCGAGAATGTCGTCATGCGGCATCCTCCGACAGGCTCATGACGGCGGTGCGAAAGGCTTCACCGCGCGCTTCGAAGTTGGGGAATTGATCGAACGAGGCACAGGCCGGCGATAGTAGAACGACGTTAAATTCCGAATTAGACCGCGCTAGCTCTGCGGCGTCGGCCACAGCCGAAACCAGGTCGCCGCTCAGCGTGTAGGGCACTTGGCCATCGAGCGTTTGGGCAAAATCGTCAGCCGCTTCGCCGATCAAAAAAGCATGGCGGATACGCGAGAAGAACGGCGCCAGCGCCTCGATGCCACCGGCCTTCGCCCGGCCGCCGACGATCCAGATGATGTTCTCGTTACAGGCCAATGCACGCGCTGTGGCCTCGGCGTTGGTCGCTTTGGAATCATTGACGAACCGGCAGCCATCGATGGTGGTGACCAGTTCCTGCCGATGGGCGAGCCCGGGGAAGGTGGCAATGGCCGTGGCTATTGGGGTGGCATCGCCGACAATGTCGCCGGCGATAATCATCGACACGGCGGCGTAGGCGACGGCGGCGTTCTGTGCGTTGTGGGGCCCGGGCAGGGTTTCGACGTCCGCCAAATTGATGATGGGTTTTGCCGTGTCGCCGCGATCATCGATCAACCAGCCGTCGCTGACATAAACGCCGCCGGCGACCGGCCGTTCCACTGAAATAGCGACCGCCGGCTTTTGCTGGGCGACGAGGTCGTCATAGATCGCCCGGCTGTCGTCGCCGTCGATGCCGATGATAGCGACGCTGGCACCGGCTTGCCGGGCGAAGATACGTCGTTTGGCGGCGATATAGCCGGCCATGCCGCCATGCCGGTCGAGATGGTCGGGGCTGATATTGAGCAAGATCGCCACGTCGAACGTGGCTGACGTTAGGAGTTCGAGCTGATAGGACGACAGCTCCAACACATAGACGCCGCCGTCGCCCATCGGCGCCAGCGTGAGAGCGGGTTCTCCAATATTGCCGCCGATCACCGCGCGCACCCCAAGTCGATTCAGCATATGGCCGATCAGCGCGGTGGTGGTCGATTTGCCGTTGGTGCCGGTAATGCCCACATAGAACGCCTCACGGTCGGCGCGCGCCAACAGTTCGATATCGCAGACAATTTCGCAGCCTGCGGCCAGCGCCTGGGTTACCGCCGGGTGCGGCGCCGGATGGGTGTGGGGAATGCCGGGGCTCAACAGCAATGTCGGCACGTCGGCCATATCTGCCGTTGCGAGATCGACCACCCTCATGCCGTCGCTTTGCGCCGCTTCGCGCCGCGCTGCGTCATCGTCCCACGCGCGCACCTCCGCGCCGCTCTCGTGCAATGCGCGCGCCGCGGATAACCCGGACTTGCCGAGGCCCAAAACGGCGATCGGCGTGCCGGCAAATTCGGACAAATCAATATGAAGTTGCGATGCGGTGTTCATATCGCCCTTACCGCAGCTTCAGGGTTGCCAGGCCGGCGAGCGCCAAGATCGACGCGATGATCCAGAATCGGATCACGATCGTTGGCTCCGCCCAGCCCTTTTGTTCGAAATGGTGGTGCAGGGGCGCCATGCGAAACACCCGCCGTCCGGTCAACTTGAACGAGGCGACCTGCACGATCACCGATACGGTTTCCAGTACAAACAAGCCGCCGACGATGGCGAGCACCAGTTCGTGTTTGGTTACGATGGCCACACCACCCAGGGCGCCACCCATGGAAAGCGAGCCGGTATCGCCCATGAAGACCATCGCCGGTGGGGCGTTGAACCACAGGAATCCCAACCCGGCACCGATCAGCGCACCGCAAAACACGGCTAATTCGCCGGAACCAGGCACCGCGAAAATCAGTAGATAATTAGCGAATACCGCATTGCCCACCAGATAGGCGATTAGTCCCAGCGTGCCGGCGGCGATCATCACCGGCACGATAGCCAACCCGTCCAGCCCATCGGTCAGGTTGACCGAGTTCGACGATCCAACAATGACGAAAACGGCGAAGGGGCCGAAGAACCAGCCCAGATTGATCAGGACGTTTTTAACGAAGGGTAGCGCCAAGCCAGTCGATAGCGGCGCGCCCATCAGCGTCATGATCCAATAGGTGGCGATGGCGGCGACGATCACCTCGAGCGATAGGCGTAATTTGCCCGGCAGGCCACCGGAACTGGCGTTGGTGAGCTTTCGGTAATCGTCGACGAAGCCGATGGCGCCGAAGCCGACCGTGATTAGCAGGACCGCCCAGACAAACCCGTTGGTGAGGTCCGCCCATAACAGGGTCGAAACGATAATCGCCAATAGAATCAAAAAACCGCCCATGGTCGGGGTACCGGCCTTGGCAAAATGCTGCGGCGGGCCGTCTTCGCGGATAGGTTGTCCGTGGGGCTGTTGTTGCTTGAGCCAGCCGATGATCCAGGGGCCGAAGACGAATGCAACGATCAACCCGGTGACAACCGCGCCACCGGCGCGGAAAGTGAGCGAGCTGAACAGAAATAGGACGCTGTATTCGTCGGCCAGCGGGGCGAGGAGGTTAAACAGCATTGCGTATACCTCCCTCGCTCTTGTCTTGTGTTCCGCCGGCGCCGTTAATCAACGCTTCGGCGATGGGCCCGACCCGGCTGCCCAGCGATCCCTTGACCAGCACCACGTCGCCGGCCTGGACCGCGCTCAGAACGGTCGGCAGTAGTTGTTCGGATGTGTCCGCATAGTCGCCACGCATATTTGGCGACAAAACCCCATCGAGGGCGGCCATGAGCGGGCCGCAGGAGAACACCTGATCGACGTTATTGGCTTCGAGATTGCGGATTAATCCGGCATGAAGCCGGGGCGCTTCAGGGCCGAGTTCGAGCATGTCACCGAGCACCGCGATCCGTCGACCGTTGCCGCCTGGATGGGCGGCGCCGAGTACGTCGAGGGCGGCGCGCATGGAGGCTGGGCTGGCATTATAGCTGTCGTCGATCACCACATAATCGCCGGTTGCGGTGGCGACGCGATGGCGGCGGCCTCGACCGCGGGCGACGGCGACATCGCCCAACGCAGCGGCGGCTGCTTCGATATTCGCCCCAAGGCCAGCCACCGCCGCCAAGACCGCCAGCGAATTGATTACCCGGTGGCGCCCCGGCGCGTTGAGCCGGTAGTGCAGGGTATGGCCATCGATCTCGGCGGTGACATCGCTGCCGTCATCGTCAACCTCGGTATCGATCAGCCGGGCATCGGCATCTGGGTCAGCGCCGAAGCCAAGGATGCGCGCTGCGCCCTGTTCGGCGGCGATCGTGGCGAGATAGGCAAAATAAGCGTTATCACGATTGAGAATGGCAACGCCTTTATCGCCGAGCCCGGCAAAGATTTCGGCCTTGGCTTCGGCGATGGCGCAAACGCTGTCGAAAAATTCCAGATGCACCGCTTCGATGGTCGTAATGATGGCGACGTCGGGGCGGGCGAGCTGCGATAGCGGTGTCAGCTCGCCGGCATGGTTCATGCCCAGTTCGAGAACGCTATAGGCGGCGTCCACTGGCATGCGTGCCAGTGTTAGAGGAGCGCCCAAATGGTTGTTCAAATTACCAGCGGTGGCGTGGGTCGTGCCGCAGGCGCCGAGCGCGACGGCGAGCCCGTCCTTGGTGCTGGTTTTACCCACTGACCCGGTGACGCAAACGAATTGCGCGTTGGAGCGATCGCGGGCGAACTGACCAAGGGCGGTCAGGGCGACTTCGCAATCGTCGACCGCAATCAGTTGGGCTGAGCCCGCCAAATCGTCTGGGATCCGGCTCACAACGGCACCGGCCGCACCGCCTGCCAGCGCGTCGCCGACATAGTCATGGCCATCGAAGTTCGGCCCCGCAAGTGCAACGAATAAGTCGCCGGACGCGCAGTTGCGGCTGTCGATCGACACGCCGGTCGCTTGCCAAGATTCCGACTGTGCACCGGACGCAAATCGCCCCTCGGTCGCCAGGGCAACGTCGTCACTTGTCCAGAGGGTTTGCGGTTGGCCAGTCATGTCGCCGCCTTGCCGCCCAGCTCGAGAATGATCTCGCGGGCGATTACCGCATCGTCGAAGGGGAGAACCTGGGTGCCGACAATTTGGCCGGTCTCGTGGCCCTTGCCGGCGATGATTACGGCATCCTCCGGATCCAGAGTGCTTATGCCAACGCCGATGGCCTTGGCCCGGTCGTCGATTTCGGCGGCGGCGGGGCAGCCGGTCAGGATTTGGCGGCGGATCGACGCTGGGTCTTCGCGCCGGGGATTATCATCGGTAACGATGGCGCGGTCGGCGAACTGCGTGGCGACTTTCCCCATCATCGCGCGTTTGCCCGCATCGCGGTCGCCGCCGGCGCCGAAAACTACCGTAAGCCGGCCGTCGACATGGGGGCGGATCGCCGTCAGAGCGGTTTCCAGCGCGTCCGGCGTGTGTGCGTAGTCGATATAGACTGGGGCGCCGTTCGGATTCTGTCCGATCAATTGCATGCGTCCGCGCACGCCTTTCAGCAGCGCCAACGCTGCAAACGCATCGTCGACTGATGCGCCGCAGCCGATAGCCAGGCCCAGCGCGGCCAACGCGTTATAAGCCTGGAACGCCCCGACCAGAGGTAAGCGGGTCTCGAAGGTGCGATGGGCGATGGTAACGCAAAGCCGCAAACCGTCCGTCAGCGGCGACAAATCGTCGATCCGCATGTCGCTGGTGCTGAGCCCATATGACGAAATCCGATGTCCAGCCTGGCGGCAGATGTCGCGAATTTCTTCGTAATAAGGACTGTCGGCGTTCAGAACCGCGGTGCCGTCGGCCGGCAATAATTGCTCGAACAGGCGCGCCTTAGCGGCGAAATATTGCGCCTCGGTTTGGTGATAGTCCAAATGGTCGCGGGTCAGGTTGGTGAATGCCGCGGCGGCGATATTGACCCCGTCGAGGCGATTCTGGTCGAGCCCATGGGACGAGGCTTCGATAGCCAGATGATTTACCCCGGCTTCGGCGAGAGCGGCCAGCGTTCGGTGCAACGCGACCGGGTCGGGCGTCGTCAGGCTGGGGCCGGTATCCCAGCCGTCGGCATCGATTCCCAATGTCCCTATACTCGCGGTGGACAATCCCAAATGTGACCAAATTTGCCGCGTAAATCCGACCACCGAAGATTTACCGTTGGTGCCGGTGACCGCGGCGACGGTTTTGGGCTGGCGCTGGTAGAACCGGGCGGCCAAATGCGCCAGTTGGCGGCGCGGGTTTTCGTCGACGACCAGTTGAGCGCTGTCGTCGACGACTGTACCCGGTTGGGCCAGGACGGCGACTGCGCCCCGCGCCAACGCATCGCCGATATAGGCACGCCCGTCGGAGCCCGACCCCTGCGTCGCACTCGGCAGCGCGGCGAACAGATAACCCGGCTCGACCTGCCGGCTGTCGGCGGTCAAGCCGGTAATCTGCACGTCCTGCAGCGTATCGATTTGCGGTGTCATCGGCGTCATGAGCTCAATTAGTCGCAATCCCTTGTCCCCTCGCGCGCGGCGTAGCGACTTTGATGGCCGAAGCGCGCCGCGCGTTAGGCGCGGTCTCGTCGACGGGCGCGATGCCCAATAACGGTGCGGCCTGAGAAATCACCTGGCTGACGACCGGCGCGGCGGTCCAACCGCCTGTCGCGTAACCGTAGCTTTCCTTGATGCCTTTCGGCTCATCGAGCTGCGCCATCACCACGTAGCGCGGCGCGTTCATGGGAAACGCGCCGATAAACGATGAAATTAGCGCCTTGCGCTTGTAGCCGCCGGCGGTTGGCTTCTCGGCGGTGCCGGTCTTGCCACCAACCAGATAACCGGGGGCTTCAGCATTGCGCCCGGTGCCGTTCTCGACCACTAGACGTAACAGCTTGCGCATATCCGCAGAGGTTTGCGCCGAAATGACCCGCTTGCCGTTGGCTGGCAATTCGTCGCGCCGGATTAATGTTGTGGGATACAGGATGCCGCCGTTGATAACGGCAGCGACCGCAGCAGCGGCGTGTAACGGCGTGACGGCAATACCATGACCATAGGCGATGGTCATGGCGGATAGTTCGGTCCAGGGAGCTGGGAAGATCGCTTGCTGCTGTTCGCTGAGCTCAATGCTCGACCGGCGCATCAGGCCAAGGTCGGTGAGGAATTTACGCTGGGCGGCGACACCGATGTCGAGCGCCATTTTCGCCGAACCGATATTCGACGAATGCATGAATATTTCGGGAACCGTCAGCCAGCGATTTTCCGCATGAAAATCGGAAATCGTGAAGCCGTGCGAGCGGATCGGCTTGCGCGCGTCGTAGTTGCTGGCCATGTTGGCGACGCCGGTTTCAAGCGCGATGGCATGATTGAAAATCTTAAACACCGAACCGAGTTCGTAAACGCCAAGGGTCGTTCGATTGAACTGCTGGTTCTTAAACTCTTCCTTCAACTTTTCGCTTCTCGAGGCTTGTTTTATCGTGTGAGGGTCGAAATCAGGCAGCGAGACCAACGACAAAACCTCGCCGGTATGCACGTCGAGAATTACCCCCGATCCGCCGAGCGCTTTAAATTTCTTGATTTGAGCCGCCAGTTCGCGGCGGAGAATTTGCTGCACGCGAACATCGATTGACAGAGTGACGCGCTCGCTGCGTTCGGAAAGCGCGGTGTTGAAACTGTTCTCGATGCCGGCAAGACCCTTATTGTCATCGCCGGTAAAGCCGATCGCATGGACCGCGAGCCGGCCCAGCGGATAGACCCGGCGCTCTTCTTCGTCAAACTCGAACCCGGGAATTCCCAGGCGGTTGACCTCGTATTTCTGGCGCGGCGTGATATGCCGTTTCAGCCAAACGAATTCGCCCTTCGACGATAGCTTCTGAAGGACGTCGGCTTCGCTGAGCTCCGGTAGAACGCCTACCAGCGCACGCGCCGCCACCTTGGGGTCGATGATGATCGAAGGATCGCCGTACAAGGAGGCGGTCTTCAGCCCGGTCGCCAGAAGGATGCCGTTGCGGTCGACGATGTCGGCGCGGTCCATCTTTTTCTCGACCGCGATATTGCGTGCGTTGGCCTGGCGTGATGGCCCGTTCTCGCTGAACAAGGTGACGTCGACCAACCGCACGCCGATAACCAGAAAGGCCGCCGCTAATAATGCGCCGCCCACCAGCAGGCGGGTCCGGGCGATATCCAAGGCCTTTTTTTGCGCGCTCCTAAATGAGATGCGCTCGGTCATCGCGATGCGCCCTCGCGGTTGCTTGCGGTGTTTCCAAAAATAGCCCGCAGCGCTGCGTCGAGCGCTGCTTTGTCGCTCGCGGCCGTGCTCGTTGTCGCCTCGGGAGAGATCCTTTGGGAGGCAAGGCGGACGTTACGGGCGGGCCTGCGCGGCGCTGCGGGTTTCAGTTTGGGTTTGGCGGTAAGAGCCGTCGCGATCGGCGTTTCGGCCGATGGCAAACCTCCTGGCTCAGCATTTACCAACGCTGCAATCGCTGGTGCGGTCTCCGCCGAGACCGGATCCGTTGTGGGGGTTGGAACCCTGTTAGGGCGCATCGGTAGGGCAGCGATGTCAGAGAATTGTCTGCCTTCGAGCGGCCGCAACTCCAAGTGCCGCTGGCTCAGCCCATCGAGACGTTCGGGTTGATTGAGATAACTCCATTCGGCCCGCAAGACATGGATTGCATCGCGGTCGCGCGTGATCTCCTTGTTGAGACCAGTCAACCGGTCCTCAAGGTTGGAAACTTCGAAAGCGACGCCGAACAACATGGCACCGGCGAAGACCGCGAGGCCGAAGATTATGAGAGTTGCTGGACGCTTCATGCTGCCGTCTCCTCGCCAATTGGCCCCCAACTGGGCGCATCAGTTCGTTCAGCCACCCGCAAGCGCGCCGACCGGGCACGGGGGTTTCGCGCCATTTCCGCGTCGCTGGGGCGGATCGCCCGCCGTCCGAGTAACCGCCAGGCCGGGGCGTGACGGGCCGTGACCTCGGGGCGGTGGCGCGAGCCACGGCCCTCGTTGCCGCTGCGCTGGCGCAGGAACACTTTGACCCGGCGATCTTCCAGCGAATGGAACGAGACGATAGCCAGCCGGCCGCCGGGTTTGAGAATGGCTTCGGCGGCGCCGAGCCCGCGCTCCAGTTCTGCCAGTTCGTCATTGACCTTAATGCGCAGCGCCTGAAAGGTGCGGGTCGCCGGATCTATCTTGTTTTCGCGACCCTTGCGACTACGCTTTCGTGGCGTCGCCACGGCACGCACGATATCGGCGAGCCGTCCGGTAGTTTCGATCGGCGCCTCGGCGCGTGCGGCGACGATGGCGCGGGCGATGCGCCGGGCCAATCTTTCTTCACCATAGCCATGAATAATGTCGGCCAGTTCGCTTTCGTCGACCGTATTCACCAAGTCGGCGGCGCTGGGGCCGGCCTGGTCCATGCGCATATCGAGCGGGCCGTCTTGCGAGAAGGCGAAGCCGCGTGCCGGATCGTCGATCTGCATTGACGAGACGCCGAGATCAAGGGTGACCCCGTCGACGGCGCTCACCCCGCGGTCGGCAAGCAGGGTTTGCATATCGCCAAAATGGCCCGATATCAGATGCAGCCGGCCGCCGTAAGTGGCCGCTAGTTCGCTATTGCGCGCGATGGCGTCAGGGTCCCGGTCGATGGCCCAAACGATGCAATCGGTCGCCTCGAGAAGCGCGCTTGTATACCCGCCGGCGCCCAGCGTGCCGTCGATATAAACCGCGCCGGTGCGCGGCTCGAGCGCGGCGATGACAGAATCGAGAAGAACGGGTGTGTGACCGTTTGCAGGGACGGCTTCCGCGCCTGCCCCGGTCGGATTAGAGCGACGCCGTGATACGGCGGCGGCCATCAGCCTGCACCTCCGTTCCCGCCGGGTGGGGCGGGCGGCCGTAAGGTCATGTTTTGTTCGGCGGCGCGTTTCGTCGCCTCGCTCTGGTAAGCGGTAAAAGCTTCCGGATCCCAGATTTCGAACAGCGGGCCACGACCGACGAATGCAGCGGTCTTTGTTAGGTTGGCATGCTCGATCAGGGAGGTTGGCAAGACGACGCGGCCCTCGCCGTCGAAACCGAGCTGTTCGGTTCTGCTGAACAGGGTCGCGGTGAGAGTGTCGTGCTCGTCGGAGAAGAAGTCGTAGGCGCTGACGCCGGCGTTGAGCTGCTCCATCCAGTCCATGCCGCCGCACTGAATCGCGGCGTACTTGAACGAGGGCAGGGCGACAATGCCGTGAAATGGCTGTCCGGCCAGCACAGCGCGAAACGCTGCCGGGACCGAGACCCGACCTTTCGCGTCGACCTTGTTGGTCGTGGATGACATGAACAACGTCATTGATTTCGCCCGCAAGCTTCCGTGACGCCACCTAGCGTCCTTTTCCGGCTTGCACTCGCCTCCCCCTCGTTGTGACGGCTATGAGCCCCCATTGGGCACATAAGCATCAAAATGGGATCAAATGGGATACCATGCCTTAGAATGGGCAGTCAACGAGGAAACAACTAATAAGGGGTTATAAAGCGCGGTAAAAAGTAAAAAATTCTTGGTCGCTCAATAATCGTTTGGGTGGTATTTACATTCGTCGATAGGTCATCAAATGAACATTCGCATGAGATTATGGCAATAATTTGTTCCTGTAATGTTCTTACTTGGCCGTGAATGTTCTCGGCGGCGAGTCGATATTTCTCTTGCGGGCCGTAAAAATCGCTGTTTCATGGCGTTTCCATACTTAAGTCGCCGGCGTTCACGGTTAGCCCGAGCCCGGGTTTAGCAGTGTCCAAGTAATTCTCAGGTACAAGGACGCCGCCGTCGCCGAACATCAGACACGGCACGGTCAGGTCTCGGCGCAGCAAATGGGTGCCGAATCCGCCTTCCATCACGAGGACGTTGTCTTTTTCCGCATGGGCAACGGCCAGACCGGCGCGTGTGAGCAGGCTGGTCTCGCCGACCTGCGCGCCGACGACAATGCCGATGCCGCGCTGCGCTAGGAACTTGGCGAGCGCAAGCGAGCGCAAGAGGCCGCCCATCTTCGAGACCCGCAGATTGACGATCCACATGCTGGGCTCGCCCAGCGTGTCGAGCTGGTCGATGCGGGTCAGACTTTCGTCGAGAATAATCCGCGTCTCGCAAGCGCGGGCGATTTCGGCAAATCCCGCCAAGTCGCCGACCTGTAGGGGTTCTTCGATCGCGAATAGGGGAAACGCCAGGGCTTGCAAGGCGGCAATGGCATCGCCGGTTTGCTGCCAAAAATTGTTCGCGTCCAGTCGCACGCGGACATTTGGGTCGTTGCGACGACGAAAGGTTTTCAGTTTCCGGCGGTCGCGGATATCGTCGCCCGACACTTTAATTTTGAAATCACGAAAGCCAGCCTGCCGGTATCGCCGCAATTGTAGCCGGTAGATCAGCCAACCGCTGTCGCCGAGTATGGCGGAATACTGGAAGGATCCGCGCAGCGGCGGCAGGCCGAGCAACGCTTCGAGTGATTGTCTCTCCGCCTGGCCGAGCAGATCGAGCACGGCCAATTCGAGAGCGCAGAACGCCGCCGGGTTGGCATCGATTTCCGGCGTGTGGTCGTCAATCCATTGGCGCAGATCGTCGAGCGATCGCACCCGTTGGACGATCGAGTTCCGGTGACGCTTGATGAAAGTGATCGCCGAGGCGACGCTTTCGCCGGTGACATAAGAACGCGGACAGCCCTCGCCATAACCCATGACGCCGTCGATCGAGCGCACCGCCGCGATCACGTTTTCCGCCTGGGCCCGGCTGGCCGAGGCGTGCCGGAAGACCTGCTTGAAAGGCACCGGAAAGCGGTAGCTGTCGATCCTCTCGATCCTCATGCTGGTGCGCTTCCCATAATGTATTCGGTGAAGGGGAAAGTGACTTCCCTGGCGTATTGAAGGTGGCGCACTTTGAACTGGGCTTCACGCTGCCCTTCAGCGACACAATGACGCCGATAGGCGTCGCCGCTGCCCGGGCGTAATCGCTGGACCTGCAACGGGTTTAACCGCCCGCTATCCAGTTTAGCGGCGTATTCGATGTTGAGGCTGCGCAGCTTGGTGTCGATGGCGTCGCCGATGGCCGCGGCGGGAGGCGGGTCGTCACCTCTCTTCTCAAAATAAAGGACGTATCCGGCGTGCGCCTCGTCGGCCACGGCGATGAAGAACGCGGCCTGTAATGCCAACTCGCCGGCGGCTTGTTGGACCGCCTGCAACAATTGCGCTTCGGTAAGTTTTTCACCGGTGATACTGGTGACGCCCTTGCCTTTTTGCACGAACGCCAAAGTCGGGGTGGCGCCGACGGTGCCGGTAACGGTCACGACGTCGTTGATATCGTAGCGGTAGAGCCCGTCCGGCGTGGTGACAATCGGATAATAAGACTCGCCGATTTCGAGCTGGTCCAAGGCGAGAAAATTATCCACGCCGCCTTCCCAGGCGTCGCGCTGGACGAACTCGAAATAATGATCGGTCAAGGTGGGCAGGCACAGATTGTGGTTCACATCCACATTGATGGTGCCGCGAAACTCGCTCGACATATAACCCGCCTCGATGATCTTCGTGGCCGCCGGTAGTTGTGGGCGCAAGGTGGCGAGGGGCACAGCGCAACTACCGCCCATCCAAGTGACCACGCCGGCCAGATCGGGCCACAAATCTTCGTAAGTTAACTGACCGTCACCGTCCAAAACTGCAGCCAGATCGCGGGCGCGTTGCGGGGCCGGTTCGAGGATATCGGTCACCGCCTCGAGCTGCGGGGTGGTGAGATGATCAATGACCGCGAGGCGCCCCTGGGAAACGTCGCGCAATAGGGGGTCGGCGTTTTGGTTGATAACCTCGAGCAGTTTGACCAAAGTCGAGGGATTGGCGGTGGCGAGCCCGGTCACTCGCGCCTCGGCCAGGCCGAGCGCGGCGATGGTGTAATAGCGCGCGTCGTAATCGGCGATCTCAAAGACCTCGGGCGGCAACACGAATTTTGCGCGGACGAAGGTCGGCTGGCTCTGATAGATAAGCCCGGTCGCCGAGCCATAGGGTGTGCCGCCTTCCGTATGGCCTTCGATCGCCGGGCTGCCGATGCCGATGATCTTGCCGGCGAACAGGTCCGCGCCGGCATGTTGGGCGTAGGCGGCAAGGCGTTGATAGGCGCGAATACGGTCGATCCCGGCCTGAGTAATCGGCACGTCCTTCGGCGCGCCCAAGGTGCCGCTGGTGCGCTGATAAAAGACCGGGGCGGCGGCCGTGAGCGCGGGCGCGCCGGTGGTGTCCTGCGCTATCGCATAAGAATGCAGTGTCTCAAAGGTTTGCACCGGTACCGCCCGCCGGTACTGGTCTATCTCTTTGATTTCAGCGAAGCCGTGGGCACGGCCAAATTCGGAATTGGCATTGGCCCGGAGAATGCGCAGGAGGGCCGTTTCCTGGCTCTGTCGAGGGGTCGCGGCGGCTTTGAGAAATCTTCGCCACGCGCCCAATCGAGTGCGGGTAAAGGCGGCGCTGAGTACCCAGTTCGGCGCGGTGTCGGCGAGCGTAGCCATCGCGACTCAATCCGCGCCGGGCGAGATTATGAAAGGCGATTTTAATTGGGCCAGAAAGCCCAGCGGGTAGCCTCTGTTTTGCAGACCTAGATCTCCAACCTCGCGACCGGCTGGCAGAAAGCGGGTGCCAAAAATTAGATCCCAGATGATCAGGTTATTGCCGAAATTGGTGTCGGACTCCTGCGTCGATTGTGAGTGGTGCCAGCGATGCAGTTCGGGGCCGCTGACCACATAGTTTAGGGGGCCGAGCCGAACCGAGCAGTTGGAGTGCTGGAAGAAACCGTTGATGGCGAAAAACACAAAATAGACCGCCAACACAGGCTCCGTAACGCCGAGCAGAATAAACGGCAGGGCGTCGGCCAGGAATTGGATCGTCTTTTCCAACGGGTGGAAACGCCCGACGTTCAGCCAGTACAGGCGATGGGGCGAATGGTGGACCGCATGGAGCTGCCAAAGCGGGAGAAATCGATGGAAGGCCCGGTGCATCCAATAGCGTAAGAAGTCGGCGCCGAGCAGCATCAACAGAGCCTGGATTGGGACCGGTAATTCGCTCGGCCAGATTCGGGTAATCGCCCAGCCGTCGGTCGGCGCGGTGCCCGCGAGCCACAGGGCGGCGGCCAGGGACAGCAGATAGGGCACCAGAATCTGGACAGCGATCAGGAAGGTCGTGTCATTGGCGACTTCGGTGCGGTCCGGTTTCCAATCGGCGCGATGGGGCAGCATGATTTCGTGCAAGGTAATCAGCCCGGCAGCGACGACGACCGGCAGATAGGAACTCATGGTCAACGACAGGCCGGCCCGCTCGAAGACCGCGAACAAAACAAAGCTCCCCGCTATGATACCCGGGTAGGAGATCACCCGCACGGTCTGGCTTACGAGATTGTCGCTCATAGATTGAATTTTGCCCGAGCGCCCGTGATCGCGACAAGCGATGCGGCGCTGTCGCCATAAAGAAAAAGGCCAGACGGTCTGTAAGCCGGGTTCTGTCCCCATCCCCGCCGAAGCGAAAACGGGAGATGGCCATTCATCTGGGACGCCCGTCGCCGAACGCCTCACGCGACCCACCCGGGCGGCGGTGCGGAAATGCGCCATACGCCGCCCCTACTCGGTCTTGCTCCCGGTGGGGTTTACCATGCCGCCGCTGTTACCAGCCGCGCGGTGCGCTCTTACCGCACCCTTTCACCCTTACCCGTCGCCGCCGAAGCGGTGACAGGCGGTTTGCTTTCTGTGGCACTTTCCCTGGGGTCGCCCCCGCCGGCCGTTAACCGGCACCGTATTTCCATGGAGCCCGGACTTTCCTCACGCGGACGGGTTTCCCCATTGCCCGCGCGCAGCCATCCGACCGTCTGGCCTGTTATATTTAGGAAATCGCGGTGTCGCCCGCAACCAAGGTGAGCAAGTTTGCCAGTCGGGCTTGGGTCTCGTCGTCGGCGACGCCATCGAAGCGCTCGGGGCGAAAGTGGCGCTGGAAGGCGGTTATCACGTCCGTGAGGGCGTTGTGCGTCACATCGTAACCGTAGCTGGCCAGCATCGTTGAAATATCACCGTCGCCGTTTGGGACGCTTTCCCCGGGCCAAAGGCCGATACCGGCCGCAGCCAGATGGTGCCAGGGTAAGCGCTCGCCCGGATCGATCTTGCGTACAAGAGCGATGTCGGAATGGCCGACCACGTTGCGCGGCGAGATCGGATGGCGGCTCACGATGCCGCTGGCCAGCGTAACGAGCGCGTCGATCTGGGCTTGCGGAAAATCGCGGTAGCCGAACTCGTGACCGGGGTTCGACAGCTCGATGCCGATCGAGCGGGAATTGATGTCGGTCGCGCCCCGCCAGGCGCTGACCCCGGCGTGCCAGGCGCGGCGGTCTTCCGGCACCAGGCGGCAGACCGCGCCGGCCTCATCGATGAAATAGTGAGCGCTCACACTCGACGCCGGGTCGCACATCCAATCGAGGGCGCGCGCGTCGGGCACCATGCCGGTGTAATGAATCACCAGCATATCGATCACCACATCGCCAACGCCCTCGGCCAGACGTTCGCCGTGATTCGGGGAACGGCGGTCGATGATTTTCATGGGCTTGCCGTCGCAGTCAGCGCCTCGCGCGCCGCTTCCAGATCGAGCCAACGGGCCTCGGCGGCGGCGATCTCGGTCGTCACATCTTCGAGCTTTTGGGCCGCCGCATTGTAGGCCGCCGCGTCACGGGAATAGAGGTCCGGATCGGCCAATGTCGTTTCCAACTCCTGCTTCTCGGTTTCCAGGGCGTCGAGGTGAGCGGGCAAGCCATCCAATTCGCGCTGATCTTTGTAGGATAGCTTGCGAGCCTCGCTGGCGCGCGGTCGCTGTTTCGCCGGTGAAGATCCGCGCGGCTTCGGTGCGGCCGCTTGAGCTTTCCGCGGTGCCGTGCCGCGCTGGTAGAGATAGTCGGAATAGCCGCCGGCATATTCGACCACCTGGCCATCGCCTTCCACGGCGATGGTGCTGGTGACCACACGGTCGAGGAACTCGCGGTCATGGCTGACCAGCAAAACCGTACCATCATAATCGTCGAGCATTTCCTGCAGCACGTCGAGCGTGTCGGCGTCCAGATCGTTAGTTGGTTCGTCGAGCACCAGCAAATTGCTTGGCTCGGCCAAAATCTTGCCGAGTAGCAGGCGGTTGCGCTCACCGCCGGAGAGGGTCGACACCGGCGCGTTGGCCTGTTTGTCGTCGAACAGGAAGTCGCGCAAATAAGCCACCACATGGCGTTGACGGCCCCGTACATTGAGGGAATCGCCGCCGCCCGGCACCAAGGTCTGCCACAGCGTGTCGGTGGGGACTAAGGTGGCTCGGGTTTGATCGAACACGGCGATGGACAGATTGCTGCCGATGCGTAGCCGGCCGCTATCGGGCGCCAGCTTGCCGATCAACAGGTTCAGCAAGGTGGTCTTGCCGGCGCCGTTGGGGCCGATGATGCCGATGCGGTCGCCGCGAAGCACCCGGGTCGAAAAGTCGCTAACGATGGCGCGTTCGCCGAATGACTTGGCGAGGCTCTTCGCTTCAATGACCAGTCGGCCGCTCAACGGGCCGCTTTCGGCCTCGACCTTGGCCAAGCCCTCACCCGTCAACAGCATCTTCCGCTGCTCGCGCAGGCTCTCCAGGTTGCGCAATCGGCCCTGGTTGCGCTTGCGCCGCGCGGTCACGCCATGGACCAGCCAATGGTGTTCGGCGCGCAGTTTTTGATCGAGCTTGCGGGCCGCCTTGATCTCGCCGTCGACGATCTCTTCGCTCCACCGCTCGAATTCGGTATAGCCTTTCGAATTGTGGCGAAGCGCGCGCCGGTGCAGCCACCAGGTATCGGTGGTCACGTTCTTTAGGAAGGCGCGGTCATGGCTGACCATGAGCAGGGTCTTGCGGCTGTTGATAAGCAATTGCTCGAGCCACTGGATAGTCGGCAAGTCGAGATGGTTGGTGGGTTCATCGAGCAATAGCACGTCGGGATCGCCGAGCAGTGCCCGGGCCAGGGCGGCGCGCCGGCTCTCACCGCCCGACAGGGTTCCCACGTCAAGATCCCCGTCAATTTCGACCCGCGACAATATTTCGTCGACCTCGTGACGCGGCGCGCCGCCGGGTTTGGCACCAGCGACAAAGTCGGCAACCGTACCGCCGTCGGGTAGCGGCACGTCCTGGGGCAAATAGCCGATCGATAGGCCGGGTTCGAAATACAGCTCGCCGCCATCGGGCTCGAACAAACCTGCAATGATTTTCATGATCGTCGACTTACCACTGCCGTTTCGGCCCACTAGGCAGGCGCGCATGCCCGGCGTCAGGTTCAATTCAGCGCCGTCGAATAGCGGGTCGCCGCCGAAGCCGACGATAATATCGCGCAACGTTATGACGGGGGGGTCGATAGCCATCGTCGCAACCGGTTACTTGAGGCCTCGTTGCGCGGCGACCTTATCGTAGGCGGCGTTGATCGCGGCCAGCTTGTCGTTGGCGACTTCGATAAACTCCTCCGGCATGCCCTGGGCGATCAGCGTATCGGGGTGGTGTTCGCGCACCAGCTTGCGGTAGGCCGATTTCACCTCATCGTCGGCGGTGTCATGGGGGATGCCGAGAACCGTATAGGGGTCGGCGGAATCGGGGCCGATATGTTCGGCGCGCTGGCGGGCGAAATCGGCGTCGCTGAAGCCGAAGATGCGCGCGACGTTCTGCAAATAGTCGAGTTCCGCATCGGCGACGGTGCCGTCAGCCTGGGCGATATAGAACAGACACCCGAGTAATTCCTCCAGAACCACCGGATTGTCGGCGAACATGCCGGCGACCTGGCGCGCATAGGGCTCATAGCCGTCGACGCTCTTGCGCGCCAGATTGAATATCCGTGCGACATTCTTCATTTCCTCCGGCGCCACCTTGAAGACCCGCCGGAAAGCGCGGATTTCATCTTCCGTGACCACCCCATCGGCCTTGGCCAGCTTGGCCCCCAGGGCGATGACGGCGATAGTGAAACCGATCTGCTTGGTGGGGTCGGCGCTGGTTTCGGCTGGGGCGCGTTTGTTGCTGTCATAGACATGCCCGGCGACAGCACCGAGCAGCGCCCCCAAAGGTCCGCCCAGCGCGAAGCCAGCCGCGCCGCCAACCACCTTTCCCCAAATGCTCATGGGGATGGTTTAGCGGAATCGCGTAGGATAAGAAACAGATGTCGAAATGAGTTCGCTGGCAATGGCTCGAGAGAATAGCGATTAACGCTCCCAACGCCCTCAAGATGGATACTGTCGTCTACGGCGTGATGCGCAGCGGCACGACGCTGGTCTGCGATCTGCTGACAGTGCCCGAGCGGTCATTGATCTTCAATGAGCCGATGATCTTGGAAGGCTGGCCAGACGCTAAAGTCAAGGAGATGCACGCCGTCGCCAAGGCCTTTGGTTTGGGCGTGGAAGACCAGCCGCCGACCCGAGAAACCTATGGCAGCTTTGCCGGCTATTTCGAGCAAGCGATGGGGGCGGAACTGGCGGCGCTCGATAATTGGGGTGTCAAGGAAGTTCACTTTAACTACTGGCGCGCGCTGTTGGACCAGTACCAGCCCGACCGGCTGGTAATATGCGTCCGCGATTTGCGCGACATCGCGCTGTCGGCGCTGGACTTGGTGCGCGGCTCGCTGTTGGCGTTTCCCGGTGGCCAGCGGTTGCGCGACGAGGCCTGGCTGGTCGCCCGTCTTCGCCACGATGTGCGCGAAATATTAGCGTTGCGCCAACGCCCGCACTTTCTCGCTAGTTACGAGGATCTAACCCAGCGGCTAGAGACCCAGGACGATTTGGCCGCCTATGTCGGCTTAACAGCGTTGGGCAGCGGAACGGTCAACCGTAAAACCGCCGCCGGCGCGTCGCGGCAGCGGGAATTGGACAAACACGGGGCGGCCATTTCCAGCCGTTCGGTCGGTCGGCACGGAACCGAAGACGCCGGCCCGGCGCTGGCGCTCGCCAATTACATATGGCAGGCATTGCCCGAATATTCTCAGGCTTTTGGTTATCCAATTCCCGAGGCCAGTAAACAGGAGATGAGCGACGAGACGCCAATTCCCTGGCAGGCGGTGCAGGATTGGCGTTGGCCGGGACCTGACGGGTTTGATCCGGCGTTTGCCCGCCGGCGCGCCAGGTCGGTCGCCGCGCGAAATATCGGCGAAGGCACTTTCGTTCTGGGTGTCGGCTGCACCCTGCCGGTCTTGAAGTTCATGTTGCCGCCGGGTTGTTCTTATCTTGGGGTTGATACGGTTGCGCGGCCGCCGATGGTCGCGGCGGCAATCTGGATGGTGGGCGATTTACCCGACGCGCCTGATGCGGACTTGATAACGGTTTTGGGGAGCCTCGAACACGTCGCCGATGTGCCGCGTTTCTTGAACGCCGTTAAGGATCGAAACACACCGATGTTGCTGACCTATCATGCGAGCAACGATACGCAAGGTCTGGATCGGATGCGCTTTGGCTGGCAGAATCACTTTAGCCGTGACGATTTGGAAGGGTTATTCTCAGAGGTGGGATTCCAGGTCAACAGCCTGTGGGCCTTCGACGGACATCAAAGCCTGTTCCGGCTAAGGCCATAGGTTTATGCCGGTCCCCGAACAACGTAAATGCGATAAGCGAGTATTCGTCACTTGAATGAGCAGCAAAACCAGCTTTGGCAATTTTGGATCGACCGAGGCGGCACGTTCACCGATATTGTCGCGCGGCGGCCCGACGGTTCGCTGGCGACCCACAAGTTGCTCTCGGAGAACCCGGAGCATTACCGCGACGCCGCGGTCCAGGGTATTCGCGACGTGCTTGGCGTGGCCGCTGGGGCACCGATCCCCGCTGATCAAATCGACGTCGTAAAAATGGGCACCACGGTGGCAACCAACGCCCTGCTCGAGCGCAAGGGCGATCGCACGGTGCTGGCGATCACGCGCGGGTTCCGCGATGCCTTGCGCATCGGCTATCAGGCGCGCCCGCGCCTGTTCGACCGCCATATCGTGCTGCCCGAACTGCTCTACGAAAGCGTCGTCGAAATCGACGAGCGGAGCGGCGCGCATGGCGATGTGCTCGCCGAATTCGATCCGGTGACGGCGCGTACCGGGTTGCAGGCCGCCTATGATGCCGGCATTCGCGCCGTCGCTATCGCCTTCATGCACGCCTATCGCTTTCCCGAACACGAAAAGGCGTGCGCGGACCTGGCGCGCGCGATCGGCTTTACCCAGGTCTCTGTGAGCCATCAAGTGAGCCCCCTGATCAAACTGGTCGGGCGCGGCGACACCACCATTGTGGACGCCTATCTATCGCCGATCCTGCGCCGCTATGTGGACCAGGTCGCCGACGAATTGGGCGATGTGAAGCTAATGTTCATGCAGTCGAATGGCGGCCTCACCGACGCCCATATGTTCCAGGGTAAAGACGCCATTTTGTCGGGACCGGCGGGCGGCGTGGTCGGCGCGGTCGAAGTCAGCGCCGCGGCCGGGTTCAGCGAAATTATCGGCTTCGATATGGGCGGCACGTCGACCGACGTCACCCATTATGACGGCGAATATGAGCGCGCTTTCGAGACATTGGTCGCTGGCGTACGCATGCGCGCGCCGATGATGCAAATCCATACGGTGGCGGCGGGCGGCGGTTCGATCTGCCAGTTCGATGGCGCGCGCTACCGGGTGGGGCCGGAGAGCGCCGGCGCCGATCCCGGCCCGGCGAGTTACGGCAAGGGCGGGCCGCTCACGGTCACCGACTGCAACGTCATGTTGGGCAAGCTGCAGCCCGATTATTTCCCGCCCATGTTCGGGCCGAACCAGGACCAACCGCTTGATGCCGCCGTGGTGGCCGAGAAATTTGCCGCACTAACCGCCGATATTCACACCGCGACCGGCGATACGAGAACGCCGGTCGAAGTCGCCGATGGCTTCTTGAGGATCGCCGTGGAAAACATGGCCAACGCGATCAAGAAGATATCGGTGCAGCGCGGCTACGATGTAACCGAATATACTTTGTGCTGCTTCGGCGGGGCGGCCGGCCAGCACGCTTGCCTGGTCGCCGACGCGCTGGGCATGACCCGGGTTCTCGCTCACCCATTGGCGGGCGTTTTGTCTGCTTATGGCATGGGCCTGGCCGATGTGCGCGCCCTGCGCGAGCAATCCGTCGAGGCGCCGCTCTCCGACCAGACGATTAGCGAGACGGGCGGGCTGTTGGATCGTCTTGCGGCGGACGCCGGCGCGGAGGTGAAAGCGCAGGGGATTGCCGACCCGCGCCTGGAAATTTTGCGCCGTCTGCACCTGAAATATGACGGCACCGACACGCCGCTGATCGTCGATTTCGCCTCGGTCGAGGAAATGACCGCGCAGTTCGAGACCTTGCACCGTCAGCGCTACGGGTTTGTCATGTCGGAAAAAGCGCTGATCGTCGATACCGCGGCGGTCGAGGCGGTGGGCGCCAGCGAGGACATCATCGCCAGCATAGCGGGCGGCGCCACCGAGCTCGGTGAGCCTAAAGCATTGGCCTCGGTTGAGGTCCATATGGCGGACGCCTCACACGCGACGCCGGTATATGACCGTGACACTCTGACGCCGGGCGCCGCCATCGACGGTCCGGCGATCATCCGCGAAGCCGTGGCGACGACCATCGTCGAGCCTGGCTGGCGTGCGAACTTTACTGAACTTGGTGATCTGGTGCTTGAGCGTGTCGTGCCCCTAGCGCGCACCGCGGCGATCGGCACCAGTGTCGACCCAGTGATGCTCGAAGTTTTCAACAATCTCTATATGTCGATCGCCGAGCAGATGGGCTTCACCCTGCAAAACACCGCCTATTCGGTGAACATAAAAGAGCGCCTCGATTTCTCCTGCGCGGTATTCGACCCGGAGGGCAATCTGGTCGCCAACGCGCCCCATATGCCGGTCCATCTAGGCTCCATGAGCGAGAGCGTGCGCGTGGTGATCCGCGAAAACGAAGGCGCGATGGCCGCCGGCGACGTCTATGTGTTGAACGCGCCCTATAACGGCGGCACCCACCTGCCAGACGTGACCGTGGTGACGCCGGTCTTCGGCGAAGCGGGAAGCGAGAACGAAAAGGACATTTTGTTTTATGTCGGTAGCCGTGGCCACCATGCCGATATCGGCGGATTGACCCCGGGGTCGATGCCGCCTCATAGCCGGGTCGCCGAAGAAGAAGGCGTATTGATCGATAATTTTAAACTGCTCGACGGCGGGCACTTTCGCGAAGACGAATTCCGCGCGTTGCTGGGTAGTGGGCGCTATCCGGTGCGCAACGCTGACCAAAATATCGCCGATATCCGCGCCCAAATTGCCGCCAACGAGAAGGGTGTCAGCGAGCTGCACAAGATGGTCGCCCATTTCGGCCTGGCGACCGTGCATGCCTATATGGACCATGTGCAGGACAATGCCGAGGAATCGGTGCGCCGAGTCATCGATGTTCTCCAAGACGGCGACTTCATTTACCCGATGGACGATGGCAGCGAGATCAAGGTCCGCGTGACCATCGACGCCGCGCGCCGCCAGGCGAGTGTTGATTTCACGGGCACCAGCGCCCAACGGGATAATAATTTCAACGCGCCCAGCGCGGTGTGCCGGGCGGCTGTGCTATATGTGTTCCGCACCTTGGTCGATGACGATATTCCCATGAACGAGGGCTGCCTCAAGCCCATCGACCTGATCATTCCGCCGCATTCGATGCTGGCGCCGGAATATCCCGCCGCTGTGGTGGCTGGCAATGTGGAGACCAGCCAAGCGATCACCGACGCGCTCTATGGCGCGCTCGGGGTGATGGCGGCGGCGCAAGGCACCATGAATAATCTGACTTTCGGCAATGCGCGCTACCAATATTACGAAACCATCTGCGGCGGCTCCGGCGCCGGTCCCGATTTCGACGGCACCTCGGCGGTGCACACTCATATGACCAATTCGCGCCTGACCGATCCGGAGGTGCTCGAATGGCGCTTCCCGGTGGTGCTGGAAAGTTTTGAGATTCGCCCTGATTCCGGCGGCGAAGGCGCTCACCATGGCGGCGACGGCACCGTCCGCCGCCTGCGGTTCGAAGAGGCGATGGAAGTGATGATGCTGTCGAACCGCCGTGTCGTCGCGCCATACGGATTGGCGGGTGGTGCGCCGGGTGCCCTGGGCCGCAACTGGATCGAACGCGCCGACGGCGACCGCCACGAGATGACCGGCACTGACAAGGCCGATATCGCCGCCGGCGATGTCTTCGTTATCGAGACTCCGGGCGGCGGTGCTTTTGGTGTCGCAGCGACCAAAAAAGCTGCCGAATAGCCATTGAAGTTCGATCCTGGGTTGTAGTTTGATAGACCGGCGGCCGTTGAGGTCGCGCCTACTCAATCAAGGGAGCAAGCATCATGCCTATGTCCGACAGCCGCGGTGTGCCGGTATCGTCCGATAACGGCGCGTCCCTCGATCGTTTCGAGGAATCCCTCACGTTGTTAAATGGGTTTTACATCGACCCGCTGGAAGTCATCGACACCGCGATTGCGGAAGATCCCGACTTCATCATGGGCCATTGCCTGCGCGGCGGCATGCACGCGGTTGCTTCGGAAAAAGCCGCCGAACCGGGATTGCGCGAAAGCGTCGAGGCGGCCGAGGCGTTGGCTGGGCAGGCCAATGATCGCGAGCGTGGTCATATCGCCGCGTTACGGGCCTGGCTCGACGGCGATTTTCGCGGCGCGACCGATGCTTGGGGCGCCGTCGCGGTCGATTATCCACGCGATCTGATGGCCCTGCAGTTGGCCCATCTCGGCGACTTTTATCTGGGCCGGTCGTCGATGCTGCGCGACCGTATCGGCCGGGCGCTGCCGCATTGGGACGACAGCGTGCCGGGCTTCGGTTTTGTCCTGGGTATGCGCGCCTTCGGATTGGAAGAAATGAACGAGTTTGAGCGCGCCGAGGACACCGGCCGGCGCGCCGTCGAGTTGAACCCGCGCGATCCGTGGGCGATCCATGCCGTGGCCCATGTGCTGGAAATGACCGGGCGTCTCGACAACGGCGTCGGTTGGATGACCGAGCGCACCGACGATTGGGCGAGCGACAATATGTTCGCCTTCCACAATTGGTGGCACCTCTCGCTCTATCATCTCGACCGGGGTGAGACGGCGCGGGTGCTGGAAATCTACGATACCGGGGTGCGGCCCGAAGCCAGCGATGTGGCGCTGGAGATGCTCGACGCCTCGGCGTTGCTGTGGCGGCTGCATCTCGACGGCATCGATGTGGGCGACCGGTGGGGCGAGCTGGCCGAAATGTGGGAAGGCACAATGGAAGATGGCTACTACGCCTTCAACGACGTCCATGCGATGATGGCGTTTGTCGGCGACGATCGCCCGGAGTCGGCCCGCACCATTTTGGCGACGATGGAAAAGCGGCTCGATGGCGGCGGCACCAATGCCATGATGACCGCTGATGTAGGCCTGCCACTGGCCCGCGCGATTCAGGCGTTTGGCCAAGGTGACTATGCGACGACCGTCGATCTGATCTTGCCGATGGTTGAGATCGCCCATCGATTCGGTGGCAGCAACGCCCAGCGCGATGTGGTCCACCGCACCCTGGTCGAGGCGGCGATCCGTGCCGGCCGTGATAGTCTGGCCCAGGCGTTGGTCGCCGAACGCCTGAGCCAAAAACCCGACAGTCTCTATAACAAGACCAGTATGAAGCGTGCTGAAGCCCTGATGGGGTAGGGGGCCGGCCCGTGAACTTGCGCGCATTACGTATGACCTTTGCGTAATTGCCGCTTCGGCGATTTCGTGGCGGGTGATATGTAGCTTGGCTGAGCGAGGCAGGCGGGTTGCGCTGCCGTGTCTCCAACTTTCACACAGGTTAGCGCGTGGTCACTCCCGCATCGTCCCGAATTCTCATCATCATCCTGGCGGCCATCACCGCGTTGGGGCCGATGTCGATGCAGATATTTCTGCCCGCGCTACCGGCGATCCAGGACGCATTTTCCGTTTCGCCCGGCCGCGCGCAACTAGTCCTATCGAGCTCGCTGATCGCCATCGCTATTGCTAGCCTGGCCTATGGTCCGGCGTCGGATCGTTTTGGCCGCCGCCCGGTGATGGTGATCGGGTTGGCGATCTTTCTGATCGGCAGCGTGATCTGCGCCGTCGCGCCGTCGATCTGGATTTTGATATTGGGCCGGGTGGTGCAGGCCATCGGCGGCGCTGCCGGCATGGTGCTCAGCCGGGCGATTATCCGCGACCTGTTCGACCGGGAAACGGCGGCCAAGATGCTTGCCTATATGGTGACGGCCCTGGTGATGGCGCCCATGGTCGCGCCGTTGATCGGCGGCGTGCTCAACGATTTTACGGGCTGGCGCTCGATTTTCGTGTTCACCGGGATCGTCGGCTTGGCGGCGCTTGCTCTGGCCTATCCGCGAGTGCCCGAAACCCGGGAACAGCCGGTACGCGATCAATCGCTCGGCGGCATGCTGCTCAGTTTCATCTCGCTACTGCGGATACCGGCTTTCTTGGGCTATGCCGGTCAGCTGAGTTTCGGTCTGGGCATGTTCATGGCTTTTATCGGCGGCGCGCCGTTTGTCGTCGTGCGGGTCTTGAACCGTCCACCGACCGAGTTGGGGGTCTTGCTGCTGATTATCTCCGCCGGCTTCATGCTCGGCACCTTCATTACCGCGCGCATTGCTGGACGGGTCGGCGTCGACCGTATGATCCTGGTGGGTAGCGTCTTATCCGTCATATTCGGACTGATCATGGTGGTGTTGGTGCTGGCCGGCCAGTGGACAGTTTGGGCGATATTCCTACCGGGCGCCGGCATGGCTTTCGCCAACGGCTTAATCATGCCGAACGCCCAAGCGGCCGCAGTGAGCATCAATCCGCGCATCGCCGGGTCGGCCTCAGGCTTGATGAGTTTCATGCAGATGTCGACTGGCGCCATATTCGCCCAGGCCGTTGGTATCGTTCAGGACGGCACGCCCGTTCCCATGGTCATCGTTGTGACACTGGCCGCGGTACTCGGGTTGGTGTCAATTGTGTTTTTGCCGCGTTTGGGACGGCGCGCTTGATGGCGCGGTGAATAAGTATTCTAAATATGTCGGTCAGGAGATTAATCTCCCTTTTGCTTGAACATTGGGGACTCTAGATGACCGATAGCGATAAAATATTCTCGGGCTCCATTCCCGAACTCTACGACACCTATTTGGTGCCGATGATTTTTGAGGCCTATGCGGCCGACCTAGCCGAACGCGTCGTCGCCCTCAAGCCTGAGACTGTTCTGGAAACTGCGGCAGGCAGCGGTGTCGTAACCCGCGCGCTAGCAGCGCGTCTTAACCCCGCAGCCCGCTACGTTGTCACCGACCTCAACCAGCCGATGCTCGATCATGCGGCAAGCCGGCAAGGACCGGATGACCGTATTACCTGGCAGCAGGCCGATGCGCTGGAGCTACCTTTCGATGACGCGTCTTTCGATGCGGCCGTCTGCCAGTTCGGCGTAATGTTTTTCCCGGACAGAGTTGCGGGATATGCCGAAGCGAAACGCGTTTTGAAACCAGGCGGGCGGTTTCATTTCAACGTTTGGGACCATATCGGTGTGAATGAGATTGCCGATATTGTGACCCAGACTGCGGCATCTATCTTTCCCGGGGACCCGCCGCAATTTTTACTGCGTACGCCGCATGGCTACCACGATACGGGTGCCATTGAAGAAGAGTTGCACAGTGCCGGTTTCGGCAACGTTTCCGTTACGACGATAACAGAGGAAAGTCCCGCGCCCTCTCCCCGTCACGCGGCGGTTGCGTATTGCGAGGGCACGCCGCTGCGCAGCGAAATCGAGGCGCGCGATGCGAGCCTACTCGAACATGTGACCGAACGAGCGACCCAAGCAATTGCGGATCAGTACGGTAATGGTCCGATCGCGGCGAAGATCCAGGCGCATATATTCACCGCTGGGGTGTGAGCTGGCGGCGCCGCGCTTAGTCCCCGCGCGCCACGCCTTCCCGGCGCGGGTCGGCGCCACCGAACAGGCCGTCCTTGGTCACCACGATGCCGTGTAACCCGCTGTTGAGATCGCGCAGCCGCGTTTCGTGCCCGCGCGTCGCTAACCCGGGTTGCAGGAGAACCGCCGAGGTGCCGGCTTCGAGATCGGTGTCGCCGTTGAGGTTGACGACATGGCCCAGATCGATCGCGGCCTGAATGTCGAGGTCCCAATCGAGCACCGCGATCACGGTCTGCGCCACATAGCCGATAATCCGACTGCCGCCGGGCGAGCCGATAATCAGCTCGAGATTGCCTTCGCTATCGAACACCATGGTCGGCGCCATGGAACTGCGCGGTCGCTTGCCGGACTCAACACGGTTAGCGACCGGCCGTCCGCCCCGGGTGGGCCGAAAGGAAAAATCGGTCAGCTCGTTATTGAGCAAAAAGCCGCGCACCATCAGTTGCGAGCCGAAGGCGCCCTCGATCGTGGTGGTCATCGACACCGCGTTGCCGTCGCCGTCGATGATCGAGATATGGCTGGTGCCGGGACGGCCGCGCATTTGGTCGGGGGCGAAGCGCGCGCCGTCGCGCCACGGCGGATTGCCGGCGGCGACCGGGGTCTCCTGCGGCTTATTGAGGGTGATGGATTGCGCCCGTCCGGTTAAATAGGCGGGATCGAGTAAGCCTTTGACCGGGACTGATACGAAGTCGGCGTCGGCCATATAGAGGGCCCGGTCGGCGAAAGCGAGCTTGCTGGCTTCGGCGATCAGGTGCCAACTCTCGACATTGTTGGGTCCCAGGCCCGGCAAGTCGAAATGTTCAAGAATACCGAGAATTTGCCCCACCGTGAGCGCACCGGAACTGGGCGGTCCCATGCCGCAGACCCGGTGGCCGCGATAGATATGGCAGACCGGTGCCCGTTTTATCGCGCGGTAGCCCGCCAAGTCCGCCTCGGACAGGACGCCTGGATTTCCCGTCGCGCCTTGCACAGTGGCCACGACGTCACTGGCGATGGCACCGGTGTAAAATGCCTCCGACCCATTCTCCGCGATGGTGCGCAGCGTGTCGGCGAAGGGTTTGTTGGTGACAGTTTGACCGGCTTTGAGCGGAACGCCGCCTGGAAAGAAATAATTGGCCGCCGGCGCGTGACTGCGCAGGCGTTCGCCCCGCCGGCCTTGCAGTAGTCCTTCCAAGCGGGCGTTGACGGTAAAGCCATTTTCGGCCAAAGCGATCGCCGGCTCGAAAAGACGTTTCCAGGGTAACTTTCCATGGGTTTCATGCACGCTGGCCAAGAGCGCTACGGTGCCCGGCGTACCGACCGAGCGGCCGCCGACCACCGCGTCGAAGAACCCCATCGGCATGCCGTCGATTCTGAGAAACAGCTTTTCGGTTGCTGCCGTGGGCGCGGTTTCGCGCCCGTCATAGGCGATAAGTTCTTTGCTGGCGCCATCATGGTGGAGCAGAAAGGCGCCGCCGCCGATGCCGGAACTTTGCGGCTCGACCAGGTTCAAAACCAGCTGAACCGCGACCGCCGCATCGGCCGCGCTACCGCCGGCACGTAGCATCTCCAAACCGGCGGTGACCGCGTCCGGGTTCGCCGCGGCAACCATGTGCCGTTGGGCGCGCGCCAGGGTATGGGCCTTGCGGCCAGTGCCGTCTTCCGGCTGCGGGCTTTGCGCGAGGGCTGGTGACGCGACAACAGTCAACAGACCGGCCAATAGGGCGGGAATTTTCATAAGCCGTGCGGCATGTTTCGGGTTTGCCATAGCGGGAGGCTGACACGATTTGCCGCGCGCTCCAAGGGCCGGGATTCGGTCACGCGGAATTGTGATCGTTTGGCGTTTTCACACGGCGGATCGGTTTGCCCTGGCCCCTCGCTTCCTCTAGCTTAGAATATGGTTAGATCCGCTGATTTACACGCCATTTGGGTCCCCAACGGGCGCAGGAAGAAGGTGGTAGGTGCGTAAGTTTCTGATCGGAATTGTTGTTCTTCTTGTCGTGCTGGTGGCGGCCGCTTTTGTCGCGCCGCGCTTTATCCCTGCCGATTCCTTAAAGGCGGATATCGCCGCCCAGGTTCGCGCGGCGACCGGCCGTGATTTGATCATCGACGGCGACCTGTCCTTCACGATATTGCCGGTGCCGGGCGTCTCCGTTGCCGGTGTGCGAATGTCCAATATTGCGGGCGCGCAGGCCGACGATTTGGTGCGGTTGAAGTCGGCCAAAGTCGAGGTCGCGCTGGGCCCCTTGTTCGGCGGCAATGTGGAGATCGAGCGAGTGGTGTTGGTCGAGCCAGTGTTCGAACTCGAACAGCTCGCCGACGGCAGCAACAATTGGACCTTTGCGCCGAGCGAAACGCCGGCGGTCTCAGCTCCAGGTGTGGATGGAGGCGCGGGCGGTAGGGAATCGAGTGGTTTCGGCGGGTCGGTACAGCTCAACGATTTGGTGATGCGCGACGGCATCGTGGTGTTTCGCAGCCCCGATATCGTCGAACGCATCGAAGGCATCAACGCCTCATTGGGTGCCGCTTCGTTGCTCGGTCCGTTCCGGGCCGAGGGCGAGGTTGTATTACGCGGTATGCCGACAAATCTGCGCGTTGCGATCGGCGAACTGCAAGGTGATCGAGCTATTCCGGTAAATGTCTCAACCGGTACGGCGGGCGCAGAGGTGACGTTTTCGGGGCTGTTGTCGGGTTTCCCCAACGAACCGCGCATCGCCGGGGATCTCGATGGTAGGGCCGAGAATATTGCGGACCTGATGGCGGCGGTGACCGGTCAAGACCCGTTAGCCGCATTCGGTGACTCAGAGTTGGCGATCAAGGGTGATTTATCGGCCAATCGCAGCGCCGTTTCTTTGAACAATTTATCGGTGGGACTGGGCGACATTAACGCCACGGGGGCGGCTAATGTCGCCATCGGCGAATCCCCCGCCATCGATATGATCTTAAATGTTGGGCAGCTCGACCTGGATCAACTGCTACCAAAATTCCAATCGACGGGTTCGGCAAACAGCGGTGATGGCGGTGCGCCGACGATACCGAGCGGTGGCGCGGCGCCGGTAACGGCCGCCGGATCCGCGGCGGGGTTTGTTCTGCCGGAGGGATTGAACGCGACGATAGAGGCCAAGGCCGAAGCGGTGCGCTACCGCGGCGGGGTGGTTCGCCAGGCGGCGTTGAATGCACAATTGGCCGATGGTGAACTGACAATTTCGCAACTGACGGCCCAATTGCCGGGTAGCGCCGACGTCTCGCTGTTCGGTTTCGTTGCCGCGCGCGACGGCGTTCCGGCGTTCGGCGGTCAGGGCGAAGCCAATGCCGACGATCTGCGGGGGTTGCTGGCGTGGCTGGGTGTTGATGTCTCCGCGGTGCCCCTGGATCGGCTGCGTAAACTGGCGTTGACCGCAAAAATCGACGGTGTCCCCGATCAGCTAAACGTCACCGATATCGATCTGGGGATCGATGGTGCGCGTGTTCGCGGTGGCGTGGCTGTAGCGTTACGCGAACGGCTGGGGCTAGGGATCGGCCTTTCGCTCGACAAGCTCAATATCGACGCCTATCTGCCGGCGCCGGAGAAATCACCGCCACCGTTAAACACTAGCACCGCGAGCCCATCGGCCGTTCCATCTGCTGGCGACCCCGCGCCAAAGAGTCCGGGTGCGCCCGGCCTGACATTCCTCGAGAGCTTCGACTCCGTAGTACAGCTCAAGGCTGGAACTTTGACGTTTCGGGGCAAGAGCATCCAAGGCGTTAACATCGACGGTACCCTCGCCGGCGGCGCCCTCGAACTGCGCGATGCCTCGGTGAAAAGCCTCGCTGGGGCCCGAGCTAAGGCGTCGGGGCGGATCGCGGGGGTGGCGAGTGCGGCCCCTACCGTTGACCTCAAAGTCGATGTCGACACCAAGGACTCCGACCGGTTGCTGGAGATGTTGGCGGCGCCGTCGTCCTTTCCTGTTGGCCCGGGACGGTTACAAGGATCGGTAACGGGTGATCTCGATACTTTGAACCTAGACCTGGTCCTGACGGCGTTGGATGCCACCCTTGCCACCAAAGGCAAACTGCTGGCGCTAACCGCGGATCCGGAATTCGACCTGAGCTTCGATTTGAAACACGGCGATGCCAAGGCCCTGCTGTCGCGCATTGGTGGCGACAGTAAAATTGTCAAAGCCGGTGGCTCGGCGGGTGCGCTGCGCATAGCGGCGGCGGCAACTGGGACATTGCCGAAAAGCGCCTTCAGCGCCGGTATCTCCCTCGGGGCTGGAACGTTTAGTCTACGGGGGCAGGTTTCCGAAGCGGGCACAAAACAGATGTCGGGCGGCCTTGCGTTGACAGGGAACCATCCGGACCTTGCCAAAGCCATTCGCATCTTCTCGCCGGGGTATCGACCAGCATTGGCGCAGCCCGGGCCGTTAAAATTCTCCACCGATTTGGCCTTCGATCCGACGACCCTGCGCATCGACAATCTCAAAGGTAGTGCGGGGCCGGTTTCGTTCGAGAGCAACACCAGCGTTGCGCTTGATGGCGCGCGTCCACGGATCACCGGCGATCTAAAGACCAGTGAAATTATTGTCGATTGGTTTCTGCCGGTGCAGAAAAGATCTGCCCCCGCGGCCGGGTCTTCTGGCGCTTCTTCGCGCGGCGGGGGGCAACCCGCTCGGCCGCGTGCCGGTGGCGCGCGGTGGTCGAACGACCGTCTCGATTTTTCGGCGTTGCGCACGGTCGATGGGGCAATCGCGCTCACCGCGCCGGCGATTACCTACATCGACTTGAAGGTCGATAACCCGAAAATTGCGATGAGGCTAACCGACGGCGTCCTCGATCTCAGCGAGTTATCGGGCCGCGCCTATGGCGGGGCTTTCAACATGATCGGCCAGGTGGCGGATAGGAAGGTGCCGTCGTTGAGTTATGTGCTCAATGTCGACGGGGCTGATGCGGCTCAGTTCACCAGCGCGGCAGGACAGGAGGGGCGTGGCGTGATGAGCGTCCTCGATCTGCTCTTTCCGATTTCGAGCGTTAAGCTCGCTTCGGGGGTTCTCGACGCGAAAATCGACGTGGCGTCGCAAGGTCGCAGCGAGCGCGAATTGGTCGGCGCTTTGTCGGGTAAGGGCAACGTCGCCTTTACCAATGCAGTTGCCGAAGGTGTCGATGTCTGCCGGATCAGCAATCAGTTGGGAAATTTGAACGGCCTGGAGGGCTTTCTTGGCTTGGTGCTGTCGGCGCAAGGCGGCACAACACGCATCGCCAACTATGCCGGCCAGTTCGATATCGTCAAGGGTATCGCCACGCTGCCGCGCCAGCGCATCAATGCCGATTGCGCCACGGTCGACTTTGCCGGAAATGTCGATTTGCCGCGTTGGCTGGTCGATATTCAGGCCAAGACCCTGTTTCCCGAGCATCCGAAATTTCCCGGAGTGATCGTGGAAGAAAAAGGCCAACTCGACAGGCCAAACACACGGTTGGTCAATTCCAACGAGGTTCAGCAATACATAATTGGTAAGTCGGCAGGCTCGGTTTTGCGCAAGCTGGTACCGGGTATCCAACCACAGCCCGCGCCGACTGACAGTTCGGGCAGCCAACCGCCTCCGCAACCGAGTGACCCGCTCAGGGGCTTGCTGGATAACTTGCTAAAAAATCGTTAGCCGCTAGCGGCGCATTGTCACTTCTGGACGCTTTGCAGAACGAACACGCGGATTGCGCTGGAGAGGCTGCCGGAGCGCTGCTGATCGATGAGGGTGACCAGCTCGTTTACCGAAATTCGCCGTTGAGCCGCCAGCTTTCGCAACTGGTCCCAAAAAATCGGCTCCAAAGATA
Source organism: Alphaproteobacteria bacterium (assembly GCA_011087645.1). GTDB lineage: Bacteria > Pseudomonadota > Alphaproteobacteria > UBA6615 > UBA6615 > JABDJY01. The sequence continues at coordinate 98,900 of JAALLF010000001.1, read as the reverse complement.
CGCTGGTCCGGTGGCCCGAAACGACGACCGATCGCTTCTTGCTAACAGCTTGTTCTGGGAGGTCGCGAATGACGTCTGATTTCATCTCGGTGCGATCATGTTCTCCGGCCGAACCCATTCGTCATACTGTTCGGCAGTGAGTAAACTTAACGCAATTGCCGCTTCTTTTAGGGTAGTACCGTCTGCAAACGCTTTTTTCGCGACTTTTGCCGCGTTGTCATACCCGATGTGCGGGTTCAGCGCGGTCACCAGCATTAGCGACTGTTCCATCAAATCGTTGATGCGGCCACTATTGGCTTCGATCCCCGAGACGCATCGGTCGGCAAAGCTGCGCGCGGCGTCGCCGAGAAGCCGGGCCGATTGCAGCACATTATAAATCATCACCGGTTTGAAAACGTTCAACTCGAAGTGCCCATTGCTGCCGGCCACGGTTACCGCGACATGGTTCCCCATAATTTGCGCCGCGACCATGGTAATTGCCTCCGACTGGGTCGGGTTCACTTTGCCGGGCATGATCGACGAGCCGGGTTCGTTCGCCGGTAGAGACAATTCGCCAATGCCGCTGCGCGGACCTGAGCCGAGCAGGCGAATATCATTGGCGATTTTCATTGCCGCCGCTGCGCCAACATTAAGCGCGCCGGAGGCCGCGACCAAGGCATCGTGGGCGGCCAGGCCGGCGAACTTGTTGGGCATGGTCACGAATGGCTTGCCGGTGATCGTGGCGACTTCTTCCGCGAATTTTTCGGCAAAGCCCACGGCGGCATTCAACCCGGTACCGACAGCGGTGCCACCCTGAGCCAGCTGGTAGAGATCGGGCAACGTACGGCGCGCGCCTTCGATGACGGCCTGTATTTGGGCGGTATAGCCCGAGAATTCCTGCCCCAGGGTCAGAGGCGTGGCATCCTGGGTATGAGTGCGGCCAATTTTGATGATCTTATCGAACTCAGCCGACTTCTCGTTCAAGGCGTTTTGTAGGTGCGCTAAGGACGGCAACAGGCGGTCTTCGATCTCCAACGCCGCGGCGATATGCATGGCGGCGGGGAAACTGTCGTTCGACGACTGGCTACGGTTCACATGGTCGTTGGGGTGAACCGGCGATTTGTCGCCGCGTTTACCGCCGAGGATTTCGTTGGCGCGGTTGGCGATCACTTCGTTGGCGTTCATATTGGTTTGCGTGCCAGAGCCGGTTTGCCAGACGACCAACGGGAAGTGGTCATCGAAATTACCGTCGATGATCTCCTGCGCTGCCTGGTCGATTGTCTCCGCAACCTCTTTCTCGAGCTGACTCAGCGCCAGATTGGCGCGCGCGGCAGCCTGTTTCTGGATGGCAAATGCGTAGACGAGAGACAGCGGCATGCGCTCATTGCCGATCGGAAAATTCTCGACGCTGCGTTGGGTCTGAGCCCCCCAATATTTGTCGGCCGGGACTTCAACTTCGCCCATAGTGTCGGATTCGATACGAATGTCGCGCGTCATGATGTGCTCTCTCCTAAGTGTGGCGCGCATTATGGTTGCGAACGCGGGCAGGTAAACCCCGAAAGGGACGCGGGACGCTAAATGTCAGCGTTTGCGGTTTCGTTTCGCCGCGCCAATCGCACGTTCGGCCCAAGGGTAGAGGGTCTCGGTGTCCTCGATCGTCCCCTCGGGCGCTGTGTAATAAGACATCTGCCGGACCTTGCCGCCACGTGTAAAGGTGAAGGGCCGGGCGCCGGCGTTTTCGAAATCGGCCCGGGTTTGATCATCGATTTTGAAAAACAAAACATCGTCGGCGATCAGGGCAAACATAGTGTCGCCGAGAAAGACCCCAAACCCGCCGAACATGCGGCGGATGCGCAAGGCCTCGGCACCCTCGCCGAACGGCGCTAGAACGTCTTGGATATGGGCGACGAATTCGTTTTCCTCAGCCATCGGCCTCTAGCAAAGGGTGTGGTTATTTCTTACGAAATGTCTCGAGATTGACCACGTCTGCAGTTGGTTTCTCGGCTTCCTCGTCGGAATCATTGTCCGCGGTTCCAGCCTCAGGCACGGGGACCAGTTCACCGGATTCGCGGACTGCCGGAACACTGCCGCCGGATTTCTGTGTGCCGGCGTTCTCAGACGACGAGTCCTCGGCGCCTTCGGCATTAAACTGAAGACCGAATTTGACCGACGGGTCGACGAACGCGGTCAACGCTGCGAACGGCACTGTCATTTCGGCGACCTGGTTGTCGAAGCTCAAACTGACGCCGAATTCGAAGACGCCAACTTTCAGGTCCCAAAACTGGTGCTGCAGGATGATCGTCATCTCTTCGGGGTAACGCGCGCGCAGGAAGTCCGGCATGACGACGCCCGAGGCGTCGGTGCGGAAGGTGATGTAAAAATGATGATCGCCGGGCAGCCCGTGCTCGATCGTGTTTTCGAGCGCCCGGCGCACAACCCCGCGCAGCGCGTCTTCGACCATGCGGTCGTATCTTAAAGTGTTATCGGTCATGACCGTGTGATGGAAGCGTGGTGCGCCGCGTAGGTCAAGCGAATGCTTCGGAATATGTGGGCAATCGTGAAATAAATTACGTAATTGTCGGACGAAACCGAAAGTGTGTGGTGAAAGTGGGGGGCTTCTGTTGCCCGGTGCCCCCCGAACCGCGCTTATCGACGCTTATTAAGCGGCAACAGCGGTGGGCTCAACATTATCGTTGGCACCTATAGTAGTGGCCCGATAACGACGGTACCATGCCGGGTGAAAGTCAGACTTTTACGCGCGCGTCGATCCTATTTCGCCCCCAAATGCCGCGCCGCTATGGCCGGGAAATTGGTGGAGGCGCCGGGTACCGCCCCCGGGTCCGCATCGTTTATTGCGAAAGACGTTTATCACCATAGCCGGGCGAACCCGGCGACATATATATAGGTAATATCGGGTCGATTTGAAAGATGGTCTCCGGTTATCCCCGCTGACGGCGTTTTCCACAGGTTTCTGCGACTCGCCGGCCGTTATAGTCTCCGGCCCATAGACACTGAGACCTGATTTTGGGCCAAAATTCTCGCTGATGACGTAACCGAGCCAACAGAATGCAGCAATATTTAGATCTAATGCGTCAGGTGCGCATCCACGGTGTCGAACGGCAGGACCGTACCGGGACCGGCACCCGCAGTATATTCGGGGCGCAGATGCGGTTCGACCTGGCGGAGGGGTTTCCCCTGTTAACGACAAAGCGCCTGCATTTGAAATCGATCATCCACGAGCTGCTGTGGTTTCTAAAAGGCGACACCAACATCGCTTACTTGAACGATAACGGTGTTTCGATCTGGAACGAATGGGCGGATAGCGAGGGCAACCTTGGGCCGGTCTATGGCTATCAGTGGCGTTCCTGGCCGACGCCTGATGGCCGGCATATCGACCAGATCACCAACCTGATCGGCCAGATCCAGTCTAATCCGGATTCGCGGCGGCTGATCGTCAGCGCTTGGAATGTCGCCGATGTTTCCGACATGGCGTTACCGCCGTGTCATTGTCTGTTTCAGTTCTACGTCGCCGATGGAAAGTTGTCGTGTCAGCTCTATCAGCGCAGCGCCGATATCTTTTTAGGGGTGCCGTTTAATATTGCTTCCTATGCGCTGCTCACCTTGATGGTCGCCCAGGTGACCGGTCTCGAACCTGGCGAGTTCATCCATACGTTTGGCGATACTCATCTTTACCTCAACCATATCGAGCAGGCCGACGAGCAGTTGGCACGTACGCCTTATCCCTTGCCGCAGATGGACCTCAATCCAGATGTCGACGATATTTTCGGCTTCGGCTTTGACGATTTCCAACTCGATGGTTACCGCTTTCATCCGCATATTCCGGCGGCGGTGGCCGTCTAGCGGTTATGCCGGCACGGATAGCGCTTATTGCAGCGGTGGCGCGCAACGGCGTCATTGGCCGCGACGGTGATATGCCGTGGCGAATTTCAGCCGACCTGAAATATTTTAAATCCACCACTATGGGCAAACCCATCATTATGGGGCGCAAGACCTTCGAATCGATTGGCAAGGCCCTGCCGGGACGTCCCAATATAGTGGTCACCCGTAGGGCTAGCTTCGCGGCCGACGATGTTGAGGTAGCGGGTGGCTTAGACCAGGCTCTGGCGGTGGCGGCGGCTTACGACAGCGAGGAGGTAATGGTGATCGGCGGTGGTCAAATTTACACCACGGCCCTACCGCTCGCTGAGCGGCTCTATCTCACGGAAGTCCATATGGAGGCCGATGGCGATGTGGTTTTTCCGGCCATCGACAGGGCTCGGTGGCGCGAAGTGTCACGCGACGACCATGCGGCGGAAGGCGATACGCCGGCGTTTAGTTTCGTGACCTTGGACCGGGTTTCCTAAGCGCCGTCGCGCAGCACGGGCCAGTTGACGTCGCCTTTAGCGATGTTGCCCGATTTATCAATGGCCCAGCGGGCGCGCACAAACTTCGAAAAATTTAGATACAACTTGCCGTCCTTAATCGTCCAGGCGTGGGGGTCGATTGATGCGGTGTAATTATTGGCGACCGCCCAGGCGCAGTAGCCGCCATATTGCGGCGCGTATTTTGCCGGATCGGCGGCAAACAGTTGGCGATTAGCCGCCGAGGCGAAATGCCATCGGGCGCCGTTATATTCAACGCTGTGGTCTGAACTGCCTTCGATGGGTTTGCCTTCCGTAAAATAGGCCACTGGGTCGTACCCCCGGATCGCCGCGCCGCCATCTTGGAATACCGGCTCGATCGCCAGGGCTGGTCCCGCCATAGCGGCGAAGGTGGCGATCAGCGCTGCGACCGCGATCAGAGAGAGACGGATATTCCTGGTAACGGCAGACATGATGATCTCCAACTCAGGGAATAGCGAATGATAACGGTTAAACACCGTTGGCGGCGTCTCATTCCGTCATCGCGTCTAAATATTTAGTCGGAGAGGTTTGGATCGGAGAAGACGCCGCCGGGCCAATAAAATGCATCGTTGCCGGCCGAATGGGGGGCAGAAGGCCGGCGGCCTGCGGGGCTAGGCACGATGCTGGCCCGGCGGTTCTTTCTCGGCACAGCAACGCTGGGGCAGCGAAGCTGCGTCAATGGGAAAGTGGTATTGTAGACGGCCGTTCGCAAGCCACGATTGTGTCGCGGTGGATCAACTATACGCGAGGCCTGCTCGCGTTGATTTTTACCGCTAGTCGACGATGATTTGAGGGGCTGCGCGGGCCGGCTCACCGGTGAGTTTAGCGACCACCGCAGCGGCGATTGCCCGGTAGGCCGCTGCATAGGGGCTGTCGGGCTGGTCGATCACGATTGGCTTACCAGCATCCGAGGTTACGCGGATTGCCATTTCCAGCGGAATCTCGCCCAGAAAATCACAACCCAGACGCTCGGCCTCGGCCCGCGCCCCGCCATGGCCGAAGATATCGGTCTGGTGGCCGCAATTGGGGCAGACAAAGGTGCTCATATTTTCGACGATTCCGAGGACCGGAACATCGACCTTTTTGAACATGTTGAGCCCCTTGCGGGCGTCGAGCAGGGCGATGTCCTGCGGGGTCGAGACGATGACCGCGCCCGCCAGTGGCACACGCTGCGCCATGGTGAGCTGGGCATCACCGGTGCCCGGCGGCATGTCGACCACCAATATATCTAAAGCCCCCCATTCGACATCGCGCAGCATTTGCTCCAGCGCGCCCATCACCATCGGTCCGCGCCAGATCATCGGCGTTTCTTCGTCGACCAGAAAACCGATCGACATGGCCTTGATGCCGTAATTTTCCATCGGCGCGATGCGCTTGTCCGGCAAGGGTTGTGGCTTGCCTTTGATGCCCAGCATGCGCGGCATCGACGGGCCGTAGATATCGGCGTCGAGCAGGCCGATATCCAACCCCAGACCGGCCAGCGCTAACGCCAAATTAGCCGCCGTGGTTGATTTGCCGACCCCGCCCTTGCCGCTGGCCACCGCGACGATCCATTTCACATCGGGGGCTAAATCGCGCTTTTCCTGGGGCGCAGCTGCTTGCGGGGGCGCGGCGCGCTGGGCGGCGGGGGCGTTATTATGGGCGGTGAGAACCGCGGTTACCGACGAGACGCCAGGCAAAGCGCGTACCGCCGCTTCGGCCGCTTGGCGTACGGGTTCCATGGCCTCGCCGTCGGCGGGATCGATTTCGATGGCGAACCCAACGTTGCGATCTTTGATGACCAGGCCGCTAACCATGTTGCGGGCGATGATGTCGGTACCGCTGCGGGGGTCGGTTATTCCCGCCAACGCGGCCCGCACTTCGGCTTCGGCGATAGCCGCCATGGTTGAAATCTCCTGGTTAACAGCCAATATCGAGATGAAATTAATTGCGTATGCCGCAGCAAGCGCGAATTCGTTGTGGTATAAGCCGGGGGACGCCCGTTGAAAAGCTTCGGCTTTCGGTTCGCCCCACGGATACGTGACCACTATTGGCTCGCGAATGGGGCGAAAATCGCGCTAGGAAGTAATGAACAGGGGAATAACTTATGCCGTGGAATAATCAGGGAAGCGGGGGCGGAGGCCCCTGGGGTGGCGGAGGCGGTGGCGGCGGACCGAGAGGTCAGTGGCCGCCCAGCGGCGGCGGTGCCGGCGCGCCTCCACCGAATATCGAGGAGATGCTACGCCGCAGCCAGGACAAGGTTAAACGCTTCCTGCCCGGCGGCTTCGGCAGTGGGCGCTCGATCGCCCTGATCTTAGGCGGATTGCTGTTTGTTTGGTTTATCAGCGGTTTTTACCAGGTGAAGCCCGACGAACAAGGCGTCCAGCTTTTGTTTGGAAAGTGGGACGGCACCACCAAGGAATCCGGCCTGCATTGGTGGCCGTCGATCATCGGCGAAGTACAGAAACCAAAGGTGACGGTGATTAACCGCGTCAATGTCGGCTTCCGTGATTCCAGCGATATTGCCCGCACCTCTCGGGTGAACGACGTGTCGCAGGAAAGCCTCATGCTGACCGGCGACCAGAATATCGCCGATGTCGATTTTACCGTGCAATGGCTGATCTCTGACGCCGGAAAATATTTGTTCAATATCCGCGACCCGGAGGCGACGGTGAAACTGGTTGCTGAAAGCGCGATGCGCGAGGTTGTTGGGCAAACCAAGCTGGATGATCTGATCACCACCGCGCGTGAGCAGGTGCAGAGCCAGACTAGAACATTGCTGCAAGAGGTTCTCGACCAATATGGTGCCGGTATCAGTATCGAGCGTATTCAATTGCAGCTAACCAGTCCGCCGCCGCCGGTTATCGATGCTTTCAACGACGTGCAGCGGGCGCGCCAGGATAAAGAACGATTGCAGAATGAGGCCGAAGCCTACAGCAACCGTATCGTCCCGACGGCGCGTGGTGAAGCTGCCAGCGTTATCGAGGAAGCCACCGCGTATAAGGAGCGGGTGACCAAAGAAGCCCAGGGTGAAGGCGCCCGCTTCGAGGAAATCTATAAATCTTACCTCGCCGCGCCCGATATAACGCGTCGTCGTCTCTATATCGAGACGATCCGCGACGTGCTTTCTAAGGTAAATAAGATAATCATCGATGAAGGCGCAGAAGGCGGGCAGGGTGTCATACCTTACTTGCCTCTCAACGAGTTGAACCGGAACCGAACCGTCAGCGAGGGGAGCCAGTGATGTCTAATGCCAAACTCGCCATTGGAGGCGTCCTGGTGGTTGCGATTGCTATCGTAGCCCTGTTGTCGATCTTTACGGTGCGCGAAACCGAACAAGCTCTAGTCCTGCAATTTGGCCAGTGGAAACGCACGGTCCAGGAACCGGGTATTGAATTTAAATGGTTCTGGCAGAACGCCCAGAAGTTCGAGAAACGCGTACTGAGTGTCGATCCGAACGCTGAAGAGGTGTTGTTGATCGACCAAAAGCGCATTCTGGTTGATGCTTTTGCGCGCTACCGAATTACCGACCCATTGCGGTTTTTCCAGACGGTCCGTAACGAGACGACCTTCCAGAACCGTTTCGGCAATATCATGACCTCCACGGTTAAAGAGGTCGTCGCCCAGCAAGCGCTGGAAGATATGTTGTCGGATAAGCGTAATACGATCATGGAAACGATCCGCGACAACGTTGCGCGCGAATCCTCTGGTTTCGGTATTGAGGTTGTCGATATCCGCATCGGCCGTTCGGAATTGCCCGAGGCGGTTTCAGAGACCGTCTATAATCGTATGCGGACCGAGCGCGAACGCGAGGCGAACCAGCTTCGCGCTGAAGGCGGCGAGAACGCGCGACGTATCCGAGCGACCGCCGACCGTCAACAGGTTGAGATCGTGGCGGAGGCTCAGCGCGAAGCGCAGGTGCTGCGCGGTAATGGCGATGCCACGCGCAACTCTATTCTCGGTGAGGCCTATGGCAGGGATCCGGAATTCTTTGAATTTTTCCGCTCCCTTGAAGCCTATCGTGAGACCTTCCAAGAAGGCACCACGATGGTGCTGTCGCCGGACAGTGATTTTTTCCGCTACTTCGGTGACATTGGCGGCATACCGTCGCGACGCGACACGGGAGCGATTACGCCGCCGACCCGGTAGCGAGCAAAGAGGAAGGCTGGAATGGCCGGGCAACTAATACAGATTTTGACATTTGCGCTGATCGGCTTTTGCTTAATTCTGATTGTCGAGGGCCTGGTCTATGCACTGTTCCCCGATAAGATGAAGGTGCTTCTGGCCCGAGTGGTCGACACGCCGGTGACCGCGTTGCGTTCCGGCGGCATTCTTGCCGCCGTTGGCGGGTTCGGTTTGCTCTGGATAATGCGGCTGTAATGGGCGTTGTCACGCAAACGTCATGGGTTGTGCGAGCGCTGCCGTGGTGTCGCCAAGGGGGTGCCCTATTTCAACCATAATCGGGTCCCAAATGCTCGTCTGGTAGCCGGTGGGCTGCCGGCTCCACACCGTTCTCAGAAGTGTTCGGTGATAAATCATAGGCCCTAAATAGGCTGATACGCTGCGTTAGGGGTGGGGAGCCAAGCAAGGCGTCAATAGGAGAAATCGAAACAATGCTGTCCAAACAAACATCAAACAAGGTCGCGGTCGCTGGTTGGACGGCCGGCAGACCCCAGGCGCTCGGCGTCTTTTTACTAGGTCTGCTGATCGTTCTCGCGATTGCATTGAGTACGCTTCCCGCGAGCGCCAAATCGGCGCCCGAGTCATTTGCCGATTTAGCAGAGCAATTACTGCCGGCCGTGGTCAATATTTCCAGTACGCAGGTGGTGCGTTCGACCCAGCGGCAAGAAATTCCGCAAGCCCCTCCGGGTTCTCCGTTCGAGGATTTTTTCAAAGAGTTCTTTGATCGTAATCAGCAGGACGGCGCGCCGCGCCGCGCCTCGTCGCTGGGGTCAGGTTTTATCATCGATAAAGAGGGCTTCGTGGTAACCAACAACCACGTCATCGCCGAAGCGGACGAGATTACGGTCGTCCTGCAAGATGATACGCGTCATGAAGCGAAACTCATCGGCCGTGATCCGAAGACCGATCTGGCGCTGTTGAAAATCGATGTCGATCGGGACCTGCCGTTCGTGCCCTGGGGCAACTCCACCGAATCGCGGGTTGGCGATTGGGTGGTCGCGATCGGCAATCCGTTCGGTCTCGGTGGTACAGTCACGGCGGGCATTATTTCCGCGCGCCAACGCGACATTAACCAGGGACCTTACGATAGCTTCCTGCAAACCGATGCCTCTATTAACCGTGGCAACTCGGGTGGTCCAATGTTCAACATGGACGGCCAGGTGATCGGCGTGAACACAGCGATCTTCTCGCCGACCGGCGGTAGCGTTGGCGTCGGCTTTTCGATTCCCTCGTCGATCGCTCAGCGGGTTGTCGCCCAATTGCGCGATTTCGGCCGCACCAAACGCGGTTGGCTGGGCGTGCGAATCCAATCCGTTACTGACGAGATCGCCGAAAGCCTAGGTCTTGATGAAGCTTCCGGCGCTTTGGTCGCTGATGTGACGGCGGACGGTCCGGCGCAGGCGAGCAAGATCGAAGCCGGCGACGTGATCCTGAGATTCGATGGCAAGGACGTCGAGCAAATGCGCGACCTGCCGCGTATCGTCGCGGAAACCGAAATCGGCAAGCCTGTCAAAGTCGATGTGTGGCGCAAAGGTAAGCGCCAAGTGATCGATGTTGTGGTCGGTGAGCTTGAGGAAGAGCGGCCTGTGCTGGCCTCGACCGGTCCCAGCGGGCAGGCGGTCGAACCGGAAGAGGCCGAAATCGATTCGCTCGGCGTCGCGGTGACTGCGATCACTGATGAAATGCGCGAGCAATTCAGCGTGCCCGACGATGTCCGCGGCGTTTTGGTGACCGGCGTTACCGCCGACTCCGGTGCGGCGGAAAAGGGACTGCGTCCCGGCGACGTCATCGTCGAAGTCAATCAGGAAGAAGTCTCCAGTCCAGGCCAGATTGCAGCCAAGGTAGCCGAAGCAGCCGACAATGATCGCCGCTCGGTGCTGTTGCTGGTCAACCGTAATGGCGACCTGCGGTTTGTTGCCGTGCGTGTCGAAAAGAGCTGATCCGGCACACTTCCGAATAAAAAGCCTAGCTGAGACGCGGCGGTGCCTTAGGGTGCCGCCGCGTTTCGTTTGGGCGCTCTGGTCTTGCACTGCGTGATGTGCGATCACGGCGGCGAAATTCACCCGATCAGGAGTAAAACGTGTCGAGCTCCAACGACGCTGCCGCGGGCAGTAAGTCACTCATTTATCCGTTTGGCGGTTTGCGCCCCGTACCCGAGCGCGCTGCCGAAGTCGCCGCGCCGCCCTACGATGTATTGTCGACTGCCGAAGCGCGTCAACAGGCCGATGGAAAACCGCTGAGCTTCTTGCATATCTCGAAGCCGGAAATCGATCTGCCGGAAGGCACCGACCCGTTCGATGATGCGGTGTACGCCAAGGGGGGCGAGAACATCCGCCGGTTGATCGCTGACGGCACCCTCATTCGCGATGGTGCGCCCTGTTACTACGTCTACCGAATGACCATGGGCGACCATACGCAGACCGGCTTGGTGGGCGCCGCGCCGGTTGCCGCCTATGACGATAATCGGGTGCGGCGGCACGAATTTACCCGGCCGGATAAGGAAACCGATCGGGTGCGCCAGATCGATTCGGTCGACGCCCAAACCGGTCCGGTCTTGGTCGTGCACCAGCCGCGCGAAGAAATTACGGTCGCCTTGGATGAGATCACTGCGGTGCCGCCGCTCTACGACGTGACCCTCCCCGGCGGGGTCGGTCACCAGGTTTGGCTGGTCGAAGAGGCGGCTCAAATTGCACAAGTGGATGCGGCCTACGGCGCCCTTGATCTTTTATATATCGCTGATGGCCATCACCGTTCGGCCGCTGCGTCGCGGGTCACGGGTCTTCGCCGCGACGCCAACCCGAACCATACCGGCGAGGAGGCCTATAACCGCTTCTTGATCGTCGCGTTTCCCGCCGATCAGGTGCACATTCTCGACTATAACCGGGTCGTCCGCGATCTGAACGGTCTGTCGCCGGCGGCGTTTCTTGAACGGTTGGACGCGGATTTTAAGGTCGAGGCGTCGAATCAGCCGGTGCGCCCTAGCGCCTCCCATTCATTCGGCATGTATCTGGGCGGCCAATGGTACCGCTTGACCACAATCTCACCGCCAGGCGCCGACGCGCCGCCACTTGAGCGGCTCGATGTCGGCTTGTTGACCGAGTTGGTTCTGGCGCCGGTGTTGGGCGTCGGCGATCCGCGGATCGACAAGCGCATCGATTTCATCGGCGGTATTCGCGGCCTAGAAGGGTTGGAAGCTCGCGTGGATAGCGGCGAGTGGGGAGTGGCCTTCGCGCTATACCCCACCGGCATTCAGGACTTGATCGCGGTTGCCGATGCCGGCGAGGTGATGCCGCCGAAATCGACCTGGTTCGAGCCCAAGCTCGCAGACGGGCTGGTTTCCTACCCGCTGGATTGATGGGCGACGCGCCGGTCATCGTGATTGGCGGGCCGACCGCCAGCGGAAAATCAGGCTTGGCGTTGGCGATCGCCGAGAGACTGGATGGCGTCGTTATCAACGGCGACGCTATTCAGGTCTATCGTGATCTGCGCATCCTCACGGCGCGTCCCAGCGAAACTGATGAACGCCGTATGCCCCATTGCCTGTATGGGGTGTTTGACGCGACCGAGACCTGTTCGGCGGGCCGCTGGCAGGCTTTGGCAATGGCCGAGATCGAAGCCGCCAAAGCTGCCGGCAAGCGCGCCATCGTCGTTGGCGGCACCGGGCTATATTTACGCGCGTTAACCGAGGGCATCGCGCCGATCCCCGACATACCGGCCGACATACGGACAGCGACGCGCGCGCATTACGCCGATATTGGCAGCGCGGCGTTTCACGCCGAACTCAACGCCCGCGATCCGGTGATGGCGGCGCGGTTGGAACCAGCCGACGGGCAAAGGCTGATGCGCGCCTGGGAAGTGCTGGAAGCCACCGGCCGCTCGTTGGCCTTGTGGCAGGAAGAGCCGGTGGTGGCGCCGGCGTTGGACTTCACCATGATCGCGTTGCTGCCGCCGCGCGATGAAGTTTACGCCGCATGCGATGCCCGATTGTTTGACATGGTTAGTGGGGGCGTTCTCGACGAAGTGGCGGCACTGGCGAACCGGGCTGAGGTCGAGGCGCTTGACTCCGGACTGCCTGTGCTGAAAGCCGTCGGCTACCCGGAACTGGCGTCCCATCTGGCCGGCGGAACTACACTAGAGGCGGCGATCGGCGCGGCCCAGCAACAGACGCGGCGCTACGCCAAACGGCAGATGACCTGGTTTCGCCATCAGCTGCCCGACCGAGGGGGAGTTTCCTGCCCAAATATCACTTTGTTGAAATATTCTTACATTAACTATACGGAAATCTTTTCAAAGATATCTTGACCGGGTTGTTTTGTGTCCTTATGTTGCGCAACGGTGCTGAATAGGCAGTCGAACCGGGGAGTGGGGCGTTAGACCTTGCCCGTGGAATTCGACTGTGGCGTCCCTGGCAGGATCTATCTCGGCACTGGTTAGAGGAAGCAATGTTAGCGACAGATCGGCCATGCCGCCGATTGTGGCTGGCCTTGCGTCTTCGTTTGCGCTATGTCCGCCGGCTTGCTGGTCGGCAGCGGCCCCTGATCGGTTTCTTTGCTGGTTCAGAGGTGAATGTTAGAAAGGTGTGCAGTGATGTCTGGGATCCGAACGTCGGGTGCGGAAATGGTGATCAAGGCCCTGGCGGACCAGGGTGTTGAGGTTATTTTCGGCTATCCCGGCGGCGCCGTTTTGCCGCTGTATGATGCGATCTTTAAGCAGAACCGGGTTCGCCATGTGCTGGTGCGCCACGAGCAGGGCGCGGTCCACATGGCCGAAGGCTATGCCCGCTCAACAGGTAAGATCGGCGTCGTTCTGGTGACCTCGGGCCCCGGCGCCACCAATGCGGTTACTGGGTTGACTGATGCCCTGATGGACAGCGTACCGCTGGTTTGTCTGACCGGCCAGGTGCCGACCCATCTGATTGGCAACGACGCCTTCCAAGAGGCTGACACGACGGGCATTACCCGGCCCTGCACGAAGCACAATTATCTGGTGAAGGATGTCGACGATTTGTCCGGCGTTATGCATGAGGCGTTCTACGTCGCCTCCTCCGGGCGTCCGGGACCCGTGGTCATCGATCTGCCCAAGGACGTTCAGTTTGCCGAGGGCGACTATTTCGGCCCTGACGAAGTCACTCACCGCCACTATTTGCCGCAGACCGTCGGCGACCCGGCACGGATCGCCGAAGCTGTCGATCTCATCGCCGGCGCGAAGAAGCCCATTTTCTATATCGGCGGCGGCTGCATTAATGCCGGCACCGAGGCCTGTGAGGCCGTGAGCGAGTTGGTCCGCATGACCGGATATCCGGCGACCACCACTCTCATGGGGTTGGGGGCGATCCCGTCCTCATCGCCGCAATGGCTGGGCATGTTGGGCATGCACGGCACCTACGAAGCCAATTTGGCGATGCACGGTTGCGACGTCATGGTGGCGATCGGGGCGCGTTTCGACGACCGGGTGACCGGCAGGCTCGACGCCTTTTCGCCGGATTCGAAGAAAATCCATATCGACATCGACCCCAGCTCGATCAACAAGAACGTGGCGGTCGACGTCCCCATTGTCGGCGATGTCGGCGAGGTTGTCGGCCAAATTCTGGAATCCTGGAAGAACAAGGACCCGCAGATCGACGGCAAGGCGCAGGATAAGTGGTGGGGCCAGATCGACGAATGGCGCGGGGTGGATTGTCTGCGCTACGAGCAGGGCCAAGCCCCGACCGATACGATCAAGCCGCAATATGCGATCGAGCGTCTGTACGAGCTGACCAAAGACCAAGAGGCGTTCATCACCACCGAGGTTGGCCAGCACCAAATGTGGGCGGCGCAGTTCTATAAGTTCGAGAAGCCCAACCATTGGATGACCTCCGGCGGCTTGGGCACCATGGGCTATGGATTGCCCGCGGCGGTTGGTGTGCAGGTCGGCAACCCGGATTCGCTGGTGGTTGATATAGCCGGCGAAGGCTCGACGATGATGAACATCCAAGAGCTTGGCACCATCGCGCAATACAATCTGCCGGTGAAGATCTTCATCATCAACAATGAGTGGCTGGGCATGGTGCGCCAGTGGCAGGAATTATTGCACGGCGGCCGTTATGCGGAATCCTATTCGGCGGGTCTGCCCGACTTCATCAAGCTTGCGGAAAGCTACGGCATGACGGGTCTGCGAGCGACACAGCCGGACCAGGTTGACGATGTCATCAAGCAGATGCTCGACACGCCGGGGCCGGTCATCGTCGATATGGTGGTCTCGAAGGAAGAGAATTGCTTCCCGATGATTCCCGGTGGTGCCGCCCATAACGAAATTCTGTTGGGCGTCAATGACCGCAAGGAGCAAACCCAGTCCGAAGACGGCATGGTGCTGGTTTAAGACGCTGCGCGAGATCGCGAAACATTTCTCTGGCGCGCGCCTGCGCCGTTCAACCCCTTAATATCTTCGTCGACGGAGTATCGGTTAGGTATGACGAATAAAAGTGAAATCGAGCGCCACGTGATGGCGGTTCTGGTCGACAACGAACCGGGTGTGTTGGCGCGGGTCGTCGGCCTGTTTTCCGGCCGCGGCTACAATATCGAGAGCCTGACCGTGGCGACCGTCAGCGAAGATGAATCCGCTTCGCGGATTAATCTAGTGACCTCGGGAACGCCGATGATCATCGAGCAGATCAAGGCGCAACTCGAGCGCCTCGTGCCCATTCGAGAAGTGTACGACCTGACAGAAGAGGGACCACATGTCGAGCACGAGCTGGCGCTGGTCAAAATCATCAATGCTGGCGCTGAACGGCGCGAGGCCCTACGGATCGCCGACATATTCCGCGCCCGCGTGGTCGATACGGCGGTGGACTCGTTTGTCTTTTCACTGACCGGGTCGCCGGAGAAAATCGAAAGCTTTTTGGAGCTCATGCGCAATCTAGGTGACGTTGAAATCGCCCGCTCCGGGGTCGTCGCCATCATGCGCGGTGAAAAACGAAAACAGGACGCTTAATTTTTTCCGGTGTGGCCGCCGAAGCTTGCGTTGGCAAACGGCGCCATGCCCTGTAAATAACCCGCCAGCGCTGGCCACTGATGCTCGCGTAGGCACAACACGAACAGACAGGGATTGAGAACCATGCGCGTTTATTACGACCGCGACGCCGATGTAAATCTAATCAAAGGTAAGAAAGTGGCCATCGTTGGCTATGGCAGTCAGGGACACGCCCACGCGATGAATTTGCGCGACAGCGGCGCGGAAAACATTGTCGTTGCGTTGCGCGATGGCTCGGCCAGCGCCGCCAAGGCTGAGGGCGCCGGATTTGAAGTCAAGAACGCGGCTGATGCCGCGGCCTGGGCCGATGTGGTTATGGTGTTGGTGCCCGACGAGCTTCAGGGAGATCTCTACCGAGATCATTTGCATGGAAACATGCGTGAGAATACGGCGATCGCCTTCGCCCATGGCCTCAACATTCATTTCAACCTGATCGAACCGCGCGCCGATCTGGACGTGTTCATGATCGCGCCGAAGGGCCCCGGTCACACGGTGCGCTCGGAGTATGCGCGCGGCGCCGGGGTGCCGTCGTTGTTGGCGGTGTATCAGGATTCCAGCGGCAACTGCCACGATATCGGGCTGAGCTACGGCGCGGCGATCGGCGCGGGCCGGGCCGGGATCATCGAGACCACCTTCAAGGAAGAGTGCGAGACCGATCTGTTCGGCGAGCAGACGGTGCTTTGCGGCGGCCTTTCCGCCCTGATTCAGGCGGGCTTCGAGACACTTGTCGAGGCTGGTTACGCACCAGAAATGGCGTATTTCGAATGCGTCCACGAGGTCAAATTGATCGTCGATCTGATCTATGAGGGCGGTTTGGCCAATATGCGCTACTCGGTGTCGAACACTGCCGAATATGGCGATTACACCAGGGGGCCGCGCATTGTTACTGACGAGACCCGGGCCGAAATGAAGCGCATTTTGGCCGAAATTCAGTCGGGTCAATTCTCGCGAGAGTGGATGGTCGAGAACCAGGTTGGCCAGACCTCGTTCAAGACAGTGCGCCGCCTGCAGGCCGATCACGGTATCGAAGAAGTCGGCGAAAAGTTGCGCGGCATGATGCCGTGGATCGCCGAAAACGCGATGGTCGACAAAAGCAAAAACTAACCATTCGGGCGCAAATAGCGTCGACCGACAGACGCGGCCCCGGCAGATTCTGATGCTGGGGCCGTGCCATCTGTAAAAATGGTTAACAAAATCGTTGCGGTACACAATCAAAAAGGCCTAAAACATAGGCAATATCAGTAGTTTCTTGGCGTACTGGTAGAGTAAGATTTACCAGATTTTAATCGTTTGGACCTATGGTTAACACTTCATGTGGCCGGTCCAAATGGGCTGAGACGAGGGATTGTGAACCGTGAGCGGTTTAGGTAGGCGAGTTGAAACGTTTCAACGCACCCGTATTTCGGGCGGCGCTGCCTACGCTTGTGGAACCGCTGGTCTCGCGTTGATGCTGCTTGGCGGCGGCACGGGCCTGCGACTTAGGTGCCCCTAAACATCGTTAGCACCCAAAAAATATAGGGTCATCATGTTTAGGGGAGTCATTGCTATCACCTAAGTCAACGAACCAAATTTGGAACTGGACCAATGACCGCCACCGATATCAAATCAGCAAATACCGCGCCGGAAGCCGGCGCCAACGATCCCAACCGCGTCCGCATTTTCGACACCACCTTGCGCGATGGCGAGCAGTCTCCCGGCTGTTCGATGAACCTCGAAGAAAAGGTTCGCGTCGCCCTGATGCTGGAAGAAATGGGCGTCGACATCATCGAAGCGGGATTCCCGATCGCCTCGAACGGCGATTTCGACGCCGTTCGCGAAGTGGCCAATGCCGTTAAAACCAGCTCGGTTGCCGGCTTGGCGCGGGCGTCGAGTAAAGACATCGACCGTGCCTGGGAAGCCCTGCAAGGGGCGGCCCAACCGCGCATCCACACCTTTTTGTCGACCAGCCCGCTCCATATGCGCGTCAAACTGCAGATGGAACCCGAAGAGGTTCATCAGGCCATCGTCGATAGCGTTTCCTACGCGCGTAACTTGTGCCCCGATGTCGAGTGGTCGCCGGAAGACGGCACCCGCACCGAACATGATTTTCTGTGCCGGGTGGTCGAAAGCGCGATCCGCGCCGGCGCGACGACCATCAACATTCCCGACACGGTCGGCTATACCGTTCCGAGTGAGTTCGCCGCGCTGATTGAAATGTTGTTCAACCGCGTGCCGAACATCGATAAGGCCATCATCTCGGTGCATTGCCACAACGATTTGGGTTTGGCCGTCGCCAACTCGCTGACCGCTGTCGGCGTGGGGGCGCGGCAAATCGAATGCACGATCAACGGGATCGGCGAGCGTGCCGGTAACTGCGCGCTGGAGGAAGTTGTGATGGCGCTGCGCACGCGTCCCGACGCGATGCCCTACAGTACCGGGGTCGATACAACCGTGATCACCCGCGCTAGCCACCTGGTATCGACGATCACCGGCTTTGCGGTGCAGCCCAATAAGGCCATTGTCGGCGCCAACGCCTTCGCCCACGAGTCCGGTATCCATCAGGACGGCGTTCTCAAGGACGCCCAAACCTATGAAATCATGACACCGGAATCGGTCGGTCTGAATGAGTCCAACTTGGTGATGGGCAAGCATTCCGGCAGCCACGCCTTTCGCGAGAAGCTGAAGGATCTGGGCTATGGCGATATGGGGCAAAACGCCATCGCCGATGCTTTCGTGCGCTTCAAGGACCTGGCGGACAAGAAGAAGGAAGTCTTTGACGAGGACATCATCGCCCTTGTCGACGACACGATCCAACACGACAGCGATCGCATCCGATTTGTCTCGCTGCAGGTTGTCGCCGGGTCGAAAGGCCCCCAGACGGCTGAGCTAGAGTTGGAAATCGACGGTCAAGTGGCGTCGACGAAATCGGACGGCAATGGTCCGGTTGATGCTATTTTTAATGCGGTCAAGGAGCTCAGCCCGCACTCGGCTATCTTGCAACTGTATCAGGTCCATGCGGTGACCGGTGGAACCGATGCGCAGGCGGAAGTGACCGTGCGTTTGGAAGAAGACGGCAAAACGGTCAACGGTCAGGGTGCAGACGCCGATACCCTGGTGGCGTCGGTAAGGGCATATTTACACGCCCTGAATAAATTGAACGTCAAACGAGAGAAGACGGCGCCAGCGGCGCTTTCGGCATAGGTGTAACCCCGAGGGCATCGCTCCCGCGTGATGCCCTCACAATGCCCGGCGGCGAGGCCGGGCCGACGAGGCAACGAACGATGCTATCGCGTATAATGGGAGCCTTATCGGCTGACATGGCAATCGATCTGGGTACGGCGAACACTCTGGTGTACGTCAAGGGTCGGGATATTGTGTTGAATGAACCGTCGGTCGTGGCGATCGCGGAATCGAAGGGCAAGAAACGGGTTCTTGCCGTAGGCAACGAAGCCAAGCAGATGCTGGGTCGTACGCCGGGCAACATCCAGGCTATCCGGCCGTTGCGCGACGGCGTCATCGCTGATTTCGAAGTCGCCGAAGAGATGATCAAGGAATTCATCCGCAAGGTGCATAACCGGCGCGGATTCCACAGCCCGCAGATCGTTGTCTGTGTGCCGTCGGGGTCGACGGCGGTGGAACGCCGAGCGATTCAGGAATCAGCGGAAAGCGCCGGCGCACGTCGGGTGTGGTTGATCGAAGAGCCGATGGCGGCGGCCATCGGCGCCGGACTGCCGGTGACCGAGCCGACCGGTTCGATGGTCGTCGACATCGGCGGCGGCACCACCGAGGTCGCCGTATTGTCGCTTGGCGGTATCGTTTATTCGCGTAGCGTTCGCGTCGGCGGCGATATGATGGATGAAGCAATCATCGGCTACATTCGCCGCAATCATAATCTACTCGTCGGCGAGAGCAGTGCGGAGCGGATCAAAAAAGAAATCGGCTCGGCCTGTCCGCCGGAAGACGGTGATGGCCGCACCATAGAGATCAAGGGCCGCGATCTGATGAACGGCGTGCCCAAGGAATTGGTGATCTCCGAGCGGCAAATCGCCGAAAGCCTCGCCGAACCGATCAGCGCGATCATCGACGCGGTCAAGGTCGCGCTCGAGCATACCGCGCCGGAGCTGGCCGCCGATATCGTCGATAAGGGCATTGTGCTGACTGGCGGCGGCGCGTTGCTCGGCAATCTCGATTATGTGCTGCGCCATGCCACTGGGCTGCCGGTCTCGATCGCCGATGATCCGTTGACCTGTGTGGTGCGGGGTACCGGCCGGGCGCTGGATGAATTCAAAAGGCTCAAAGGAGTGTTAGTGAGCATGTATTGACGTTGCCTTCGGGCGAACGTCGCGCGTGTTAAGGGAGAGTTGTGGCGAAGCGTAATGCCAGAGTTTCGGTCGCCGGGCTGGCGGTGCCAGTCCGTGTATGGGCGCAACGGTTTGCGTTCTTGGGCTTCGTTGCGCTTTCATTCGCCCTGATGCTGTTGAGTAAGGCTGAATCGTCAGGCATCGAGCGCATGCGTTTGGCGATTGTCGATGCGGTTTCCCCCATATTATTTGTGTTGAGTCAGCCGGTGCAGGCGGTCGGGCAAGCCGCCGATAGCGTCGAAAATTTATTTGTCGTCTACGAGGAAAACCGCCAGTTACGCGACGAAAACGCGCGGTTGGTGCAATGGGTTCAAGAGGCGCGCCGATTGGGTGTCGAGAACGCCACGCTGCGCGCCCAGCTTGAATATGTGCCCGATAAGCGCTCCCAATTTGTCACCGCGCGGGTCGTAGCCGACACCGGCGGCGCCTTTTTCCATTCTCTCCTGATCAATGCTGGCTCGCGCCAATTCATTCGCCGTGGTCAGGCGGTCATATGGCAGGGTGGCCTTATCGGTCGCGTCGCCGAAGTCGGTGAACGCACCTCGCGGGTGCTGCTGTTGACCGACATCAACTCGCGCATTCCCGTTGTTGTGGAATCGACCGGCGACCGCGCGATTGTCCGCGGCGATAATTCGTCCCGCCCGGTGCTTCAGTTTCTGCCCGGCAATTCACCGATCTCTCCTGGCGACCGTATCGTCACGTCGGGCCATGGTGGTGTCTATCCGCCGGGTCTTGTGGTCGGGGCGGTGGCTCAGGCTTCTGACACCGACATCACGGTTCAGCCCTTTGTCGATTGGTCGCGTTTGAACCAAGCGGTGATCCTGGACTATGGCGTGGATGGCATTTTGCCGGCGCCCGAGCAGGTACCGGTGGCGCCGGCGCGGCGCACGCTTGGGACGGGGCAATGAACGCACTCTCCGGTTTTACGCTGATCCGGCGTTGGTTGCGGAATCTGGTGCCGGTGACAACGACCTTTCTATTCGTGCTGGTCGGGCAATTGCCCTTACCCTTACCGACATTGAGCGACGTGGCGCCGGCATTCGCCTTAATCTCACTCTACTATTGGGCGGTGTTCCGGCCCGACCTGATGCCCTACGCCGCGGTCTTCGGTCTCGGTATCGTGCAGGACGCCGTCGCGGGCGCGCCTTTTGGAATGTATGCGCTGGTCTATTTGCTCGTGCAGGCCTTAGTGCTCAATCAGAGGCGCTTCATCGCCGGCAAGCCGTTCTGGGTGTTTTGGAGCGCGTTTGCCTTGGTGGCGCCGATCGCCACCTTCGCTGCTTGGATATTGGCATCCTTGGCCCGCGGCACCTTTCTCGCACCCGAAACGACGCTGGTCGCGTTGGTGATGACGATAATTCTGTTTCCCGTGGTCGCCTGGCTTCTGGTCCATGCGCAGCGCCGATTTATCGGCATGGTGGAGGCCTGATGCTCAATCGCGACGGTGACCGCCAACGTATGTTCTCGCGCCGCGCGGCTATCCTGGCGGGCGGTAAATTCGCGCTGTTATCGACGCTCGTCGGGCGCATGTATTACCTGCAGGTCGTCGAATCCGACCGCTTTCAGATGCTGGCCGACGAGAACCGCATCAACTTACGCCTCTTGGCGCCCTCGCGCGGACAGATTGTCGACCGTTTCGGTGTGCCCCTAGCGGTCAACCAGCAGAACTACCAAGTGCTGGTTAAGTCGGAAAATACGCCGGATATCAATGAGACCCTCAACCGATTGGGCCTGTTGATCCCGTTGTCCGCCGATGAGCGGACGCGAATTCTGCAAGAGGTAAGGCGCAAGCGGAAGTTCGTTCCGGTCCTGGTGCGTGAATTTTTGGACTGGGAAGATGTGGCGCGTATCGAAGTGAACGCACCAGACCTACCCGGCGTCATCATCGATGTGGGCGACCGGCGGTTCTATCCGCAAGGCGACGTGGCCTCGCACATTCTGGGCTATGTTGGCGCTGCCGCCGCCAAGCATCAGACTGGCGATCCGCTGCTAGAACTCCCCGGGTTTCGCATCGGCCGCAGTGGTGTCGAACGCACGTTCGATTTGGCCCTACGCGGACGTGCGGGATCAAGCCAACTCGAAGTCAACGCGCTCGGCCGGGTGATTCGCGAGTTGGGCCGGCGCGAAGGGCAAACCGGCCAGACCCTGGTTCTGACGTTCGATACCGCCTTGCAGCAATCGGCCATGAAGGCGTTGGGCGATCAGACCGGTTCGGTTGTGGTGCTCGACGTTCATACTGGCGCAACGATGGTGCAGGCTTCGACACCGACCTTCGACCCCAACAACTTCACCAACGGCCTCAGCGAGACCGAATGGCGCGCGCTTGCCGACGACGAACGTGCGCCGCTGCGCAATAAGGCAATCGCCGGTGAATATGCGCCGGGCTCGACCTTCAAGATGATCGTGGCTCTGGCGGCACTTGAGGCCGGGCTGATCAATTCCGAGACGTCATTTTTCTGCTCCGGCAGCCTTACTCTGGGTGATGGCAAGTTCCACTGCTGGAAACGCCAAGGGCATGGCCACACGAATATGAACAAGGGCATCGCTGAGTCCTGCGACGTCTATTTCTACGAGATATCGCGCCGGGTTGGCATCGACCGCATCGCCGATATGGCCAAGCGATTTGGGCTCGGCCAAGAGCTCGATCTCGATATCCCCGGCTCGCGGCCCGGGCTTATCCCCACCAAAGCCTGGAAGAGTGCCATCATCGGTCAGCGTTGGGCACAGGGCGAGACGTTGGTGTCGGCGATCGGCCAAGGCTTTGTTCTGGCCACGCCGCTGCAACTGGCGACAATGACGGCCCGGCTCGCCAATGGCGGTAAGGCGGTGACACCGTTCATTGCCCGCGATGTTATGGCCAGCGATAGTCTGAGCGGCCGCTCCGATGCGCCGGTGCCGGATATCGGGGTTAATTCAACCCATCTTAATCTGGTCCTCAAAGCAATGGGGCGGGTTACCAATAGCCGTCGTGGCACCGCCTACCGCGCCCGCATCATGGTGCCGGGCATGGCGATGGCCGGGAAGACCGGTACGTCGCAGGTGCGCCGGATTACCCGGGCCGAGCGGGCGGCCGGGATTTTGCGCAACGATCAGCTGCCGTGGAAGCGGCGCGATCATGCGCTGTTTGTCGGCTTCGCGCCGGTCGAGGCGCCACGCTATGCGGTGTCCGTTGTCGTCGAGCACGGCGGCGGTGGCTCCAGCGTCGCGGCGCCGATCGCCCGCGACATCATGGTCGAGACCTTAAAGCGGGATCCGGCGGGCCAAGCCCCGGGCGCTGACGTCGCCGGGTCGCGCTCGGCCGACGGCAAGGTGTAGGCGGCGATGTCGCGGGTTGGAGATTTCGGCTCGCCCGAGCTGTCGCTGCGCGAAAAACTGATCCACCTCAATTGGGAAATGGTGGTGATGATTTCGCTGATTGCCGGAATCGGCTTCGCCATGCTGTTTTCCGCCGCCAACGGCGATTTAAGCCCGTGGGCCTCGCGTCAAATGGTGCGCTTTGGCGTTGGGGTGGTGATGATGTTGGTGATCGCCGTCATCGATATCCGGTTTTGGCTCAAAGTGTCCTATGCGCTCTACGGGCTCAGTTTCATTCTGCTGGCGACGGTCGAGGTAATGGGTTCTGTGGGCATGGGTGCCCAGCGTTGGCTTGATCTTACGGTCATTCAGCTACAGCCGTCGGAAACTATGAAGATCGTCTTGGTGATGGCCCTAGCGCGTTATTTTCATGGGCTCGAAGCCGACGATGCCGGCCGCGCTCGCTATCTTATCCTGCCACTCATCCTCATCGCCGCGCCGATGGCTCTGGTGCTACGCCAGCCTGATTTAGGCACCGCCGGCGTTCTCGGCCTGATTGGCCTCGCCATGCTGTGGCTGGCCGGCACCCGGGTCTGGCAATTCCTAGTGGTTGGTGGCGCTGGGCTGGCGGCCATACCGATCGGCTGGCAGTTCCTGCACGGCTATCAGAAGCAGCGAGTGCTGACCTTCCTGAACCCGGAATCCGATCCCCTGGGCGCCGGCTATCACATCATGCAATCGAAGATCGCGCTGGGCTCCGGTGGCCTGTTCGGCAAGGGGTTTTTGTCGGGCACCCAAAGCCATCTGAACTTCCTGCCCGAAAAACAGACCGACTTTATTTTCACCATGTTGGCCGAGGAGTTTGGCCTGGTCGGCGGCACCGCGCTCATTGGCTTGTACGCCATGCTGATCGGCTATTGCATTTTCATCGCCTTCCGCTGCCGCAGCCAGTTCGCCCGATTGTTGGCGATGGGCCTGGTGGTCAATTTCTTCCTTTATGTATTCATCAACATCGCCATGGTGATGGGGCTGGTGCCGGTGGTTGGCGTGCCGCTGCCGCTGATCTCCAATGGTGGTACGGCCCTGCTGACGGTATTGATCGGCTTCGGGTTGGTGATGAGCTGTTGGCTCCACCGGGGCATCTATATCAACCGCCGCGGCGCGGCCTAACGGGCCACCCCCAGTGGCGCGATTCGGCTCCCGTCACCGCCTATCGACAGCCCCAGGCCGGTTTGCTATATCCCGCACTCCTTGCGTGGGGCCGTTAGCTCAGTTGGCAGAGCGGGTGACTCTTAATCACTAGGTCGAAGGTTCGAGCCCTTCACGGCCCACCACCCACCCTCCGCACCGACGGTCTCCGAGACCGCTGGTGCACGACGCGGGAGTGACCGCCGGTTTGGTGCGGTTTATTGGTAATAATCACGGTGCAGAGACGGTGATAACGCTGGGATCCCGGTGAATTTTCCAGAAAGTCTCCGTCGGCGAAATTGACGACCCGTTCTTCGGGCTGTTGATGCTTATAATCGAGCCGGTTTTTCAGGCGGAAAAGCCGAGAAGAGCGCGTTGGTGACCCCATTCGAGCGGTAGTGCGCCGATGCGCTTCAGGCGGTGGGCCGTCAATTCGACCGGCTGACGGCCTGCGAGGATAGCTTCGGTAATGTCCGGAGCCAGGAAAGCGAGCTGCATATTGTGCCCGATGTCGCTCGGGTCGACTCCTTCTAGCCGAGCCAACTCCCGGATTGAACTGGCGCCTGTAGGGCGCAAAAATTAGATCTGCGCCACTTTCCGTGATTGAACCATCGTGAAAAGCTTCCACTAAGAGAAAGAAAAGCGGGGGACTGGTTTGGTATTCTGGGTGGTGCGGGCGATTGTGGCATTCTTCAGGCCGAAGGCGTCATTGGTTGCTGAAAATCTTTGCCTTCGTCAGCAACTTCTGGTTCTGCAACGACGGCGTTCGCGGCCACGATTGCAGAACCCGGATCGTCGGTTCTGGATTCTGGC
Organism: Alphaproteobacteria bacterium; assembly: GCA_011087645.1. GTDB lineage: Bacteria > Pseudomonadota > Alphaproteobacteria > UBA6615 > UBA6615 > JABDJY01. The sequence goes on along the minus strand of JAALLF010000001.1, from coordinate 73,714 downwards.
ATCTCGGTGGTACCCGCGCTGGCGAAAATCGCTTTTGATCGTGACGCCCGGAACGGTGCTGGGATGGCACCGTAGGGGATGGAAAACCTACTGGCGCTGGCGCTCGCGACCTCGAGGAAGATTGGGACGAAAAACGATTTCGTCGGAAGTGAAGGCGCTCATTCGCCGCATGGCAACTGAGAACTTCCTGTGGGGACAGAAACGTATCCAGGCGGAGCTGGTCAAGCTGGGTTTCAAGGTCTCGGCGAGGACCGTCGCGAAGTATATGCGAGGCATCCATCGAGGAAAGCCATCGCCGAACTGGCGCAGTTTTCTCTCCTCCCATGCTCAGGAGATCTGGGCCTGTGACTTCTTCTGCGTTCAGACGATCCTGTTCCGGACAATCTACGTCTTTTTCATTGTTCATCACGGCAGTCGGGAAGTCGTGCATGTCCGCACGACACGGCACCCGACAAGCGAGTGGACAGGACGGCAAATCGTGGAGGCATGCGGTTGGGATCGTGCGCCACCGCGTTTTCTCATCCACGACCGCGACAGTCGTTACGGAGCCGTCTTCCATCGCCGGATCCGCAACCTCGGCATTACATCGATCCGAACCCCGTTCAGATCACCCCGGGCCAACGCAATCGCGGAGCGATGGGTGAAATCGGTCCGAACTGAATGTCTGGACCACTATCTGATCCTGAACGAGCGGCATCTGCATCGCGTGTTGGCCGAGTATGTCACCTACTTCAACCTTTGGCGTCCCCACCGGTCGGTCGGGCAACAGGCGCCGTGCGCGCAGGCGCCTCCTTCGCCCGGCGCAAGCCGGAAAGGGACCGACGTTGTCGCGCGACCCGTGCTCAGTGGGCTGCATCACGTGTACGATGTCGCTGCATGACATGACAGATCAAGTTTTTGCGCCTTACAGTCATTGCATTAACTCCCTCAAATGCTGCAAAAATATTGCGGTGCACAACGACCTTGTTGCCCGCTACAGATATGCATAAACACTATGTTTTACCAATGTATTTATTGCACTGCAGCATAAAATTTTGTACAGGGCTGGTGCCGATGAGATCGTTCCGCCGCGAGTGGTCTGACGACCCTAGAAAATTCCCTGTTCTTTCCCTGTTAAACAGGGAAATTGCGTAGAGACGGGTTCGCTCAAGACTGCGTCCACCACCACTCTTTTCAAAGACTTAGCCGGCAGTGTCAGAGTAATTGAGCTCGAATTAGCTGATCAAATACAGTCAAACTTCTCAAGTTGCCAGTTAGCGCCACTCAGCGAACGCGGCGGCGCGGTTCTCCATAGAAATATTTCGGCAGTGGAGGTGGCGATCTTGATTGCAGTGGTTGTGAATCGAGGCATGAACGACAGCGAATTTTTGCAAGGTCTTGATGTCTCTGAACCTGGCCATCGCGCCTTCTCGTCGCCGGAACGGCTGGTGTGAGTTTTCGGCCCGGTTATTGAGCCAGCGGCCACGATTTGTAAATAGGCGTTGGCGAATTGGCCGGACCTGTCTTTGGTCAGGCGGTGCAGCATCATTTGCAGATAGAAATAGGCGCGCATCGGTTTCTCCCCGGTTTGACCCCCGTTTAAACCCCCTTAATCTTCCTCGCGATCTACACTTTTCAGGCGATGAGGCCATTATACGGTGCGCCTAAAAATTCTCCAAATACACGCAAAATGGCCCAAATAAGCGCCATTTTGACGCTTTTTGGCCAATTGCGGCGCCGGCGTTTCTTTTTAGGGCCAGGTTGGTGCTAGGCTAGGCGCATGAAACCGTCTCTCCCCGCCCTTCTCGTCGCGCTGGCGGTGTTGGCCGCACCGGCCGCCGCGCAGGATATAGCCGAAGGCGTCGCGGCCTATGAACGCGGCGACTACGAAGCGGCATTGGGGCATTGGCGTCCCCTGGCGGGACGTGGCGACGCGAACGCTCAGGCCAGCCTCGGCCTGTTATACGCGCGCGGCCACGGCGTTGGTCAGGATTATGGCGAGGCCATCAAATGGTTCCAGCTTTCGGCCACTCAAGGCTATGCCATCGCGCAGAATAATCTTGGGGTCATGTACCGCAACGGCTACGGCGTGCAGCAGAACTATGCCAAGGCGGTGATGTTCTACCGGCTGTCGGCGGCGCAGGGGTATGCCCTGGCCCAGAGCAGTCTCGGCGCGATGTACGAAAATGGCGATGGCGCCCGACGCGACTATGAACAAGCCTATATGTGGTACTCGCTGGCCGCCGCGCAGGGCCATGCGGGCGCGACCAAGGCCCGGCTATTGCTCGAACCGCTAATGTCGGGCCAACAGCGGCGTCGCGCGTTAGCCCGTGTCGAAGAACGCCAGGCACGCAATAGTGCGCAGACAGCGTCGAAACTGGTCCGTCCGGTTGGTACCGCAGGACCGGGAAATGTCGCCAACGGCCCGCCGCCGAGACGACGTCGCCACCCGCACTGCCCCTCAGCTCGCCTGAGGAGGCGGCCGCCATAATTTCCACCCCGCTGCCACAGACGATGAACGGTAAAGGCTGGCGCGTGCAGTTGATTGCCTTGCGCCGCCAAGAGCAGACCGCGGCTGTATGGTCAAAGCTACAGCAGGCCAACCAAGACCTGTTGGACGGGCTGGAGTTGCATGTCCAACTGGCCGAGTTGTCCGAGGGTACGTTCTACCGCGTGCAGGCCGGTCCCCTGGCGGACCGGACGGCGGCAACGTCCTTGTGCGACACCCTGAAAACGCGAAGCCAGGATTGTCTGATTGTCGCCCCGGAAGGGTGAGGGACTAGACAGCGGTTCTTCGAACGTATCGTTTTATTACCCATCTTCCCGTGCCCTGACAGATTTCCGATTGTCATAGGCCGCCGCGACGCCATAAGGTCGGCAAGATTATGACGTGAGGGGATCGGAACCGTGAAAACACGTAAGCTTGGTGCGTTGGAAGTGTCCGAGATTGGCCTCGGCTGTATGGGCATGTCGTTCGGCTATGGCGAACCCGACGACGGCGAATCGATTGCCACCATGCATCGGGCGCTGGAGTTGGACGTGGTGCTGTTCAATACTTCCAACGAATATGCCGGCGGCCAGAACGAGGAGCTGATTGCCAAAGCGCTGACCGGTCGGCGCGATGCGGCGTTGATCAACACCAAGTTCGGCCTGTTCACCGATACCGACGGCAGTAAGGGCGTGCGCGGCGACCCTGAATTCGTTCGCAGCGCATGCGAGGCCAGCCTCAAACGCCTGAACACCGATTATATCGATCTCTATTCCATCCACCGGGTCGATGTGGCGACGCCAATTGAGGATACGATCGGTGAAATGTCACGGCTGGTCGAAGAGGGCAAAGTGCGGGCCATCGGGATATCCGAGGCCGGCGCCGACACGCTGCGCCGCGCGCATGCCACCCATCCGATTACCGCATTGGAAACCGAATACTCGTTATGGACGCGCGACGCGGCGGAAGAATTTCTGCCGGTCTGCCGCGAGCTGGGTATCGGCTTCATCGCCTATTCACCTTTGGGGCGCGGTTTTCTGACCGGCACCATTCGCGCGGCGACGGATCTCGACGAAAGCGACCGACGCCACAACTTCCCGCGTTTCGCAGCCGAGAACATCGCCGAAAACATTAGTCTGGTGGAAACCCTGCAAGACGTTGCCAGCGAACTTGATTGTAAGCCGGCTCAGGTGGCGCTGGCCTGGGTAATGTCGCGTGGCGACGATGTGGTGGCGATCCCCGGGACCAAGCGCCGTACCTATCTGGAAGAAAACGTCGCCGCCGGCGACATCACCCTAACGGCGGATATATTCGCGCGACTGGATCAAGCTTTCCCGGCCGGTGTGGCCGCCGGTGAGCGCCATAACGAACGCATGCTGGGCCAGATGGGCAGGTAGCGGTGCGCGGTCACGACCAAGACGCCGCGGCGATGGAAGACTATCTCCGTGCCGGTGAACAGCGGGCGGCGGCTCTTGGCAATCGCGGGCGGATCCGTTTCAATCCGGATGGTAGCCTGCACGAAGATATCGTCGAGGCCTATTGGCGCTGCGGTTTTTATATTTTCGAAGATGTACTCGGCGCCGACGAGCTGGCGGATATCGAAGCCGATGTGATTGATATTATCGACCGGTTGCCCAGCGAGCAGGGCTCGCCGGTCGACGCCAAAGGTCGTCCCGCGCTGGCCGCCGATTGCCAAGGTGCGACCCTGTTTTGGTCGAAGCCATTGGGTGATCCGTTCGGCGGCACGGACCTGGCCAGCGGCCGCCACCCGGTGAAGATGAGCGAGCCAGAGGCTGCGGTCGATGCGCCTCAAGAAATCGTCTATCTGATTCTTGGCGACCTGCAGTTTTCCGAGGCATGTTTGCGGGCCTATGGTCATCCCCAGCTATTGGCGGTCGCCGCGCAAATCAACGGCGAAGATTTCGTCCCGTTCAACGAGGCGCTGTTTCTGAAAGAACCTGGCCGCGTCGCGTCGGTCGCCTGGCATCAGGATGGCGCCACCCATTGGGACAGCCCAAATTGGGATCAGGGCTCCCATGGTTTCAACTTCATGGGCCAGCTCTATGGCTGCACGGCGGCCAACGGGGTGTGGGTGGTGCCGGGCACTCACAAGCTCGGCAAAGTCGACATCAAGGCGATGGCTGCGGCGGCGGGATCGGACCGGCTGCCCGATGCGGTGCCGATGATCTGCGCGCCCGGCGACGTCGCCATTTGTAATCGCCAGGCGTTGCACGGCTCGTTCGCCAACACCAGCGAGGACTGGCGGGTGACGATCAATTTCGGATTCCACCGCCGTTCGTCCGTGCTCGGCGTGAAGGGCGGCGGATTGCACAACGCGCCGGCGGTCTATGACGCGGCGCGCATCGCCAAACGGGCGCGGGTGATCGGCTATGGCATCGACGCACGCCGCCAGCGCTTCCCCGACGAAACGCCATTTGCCTACAAACCTTTCGTCGATGACGGGGCGGAATATCACTGGAACGAGACCGCAAAGGCCGATCTCAAAGATTACAACATGCTCGATCTGAGTATTTAACGGCCGCGTATTTCAACGGCGAACCGTCAGTGCGGGATTAAGGGTAATCCCGGCGGTAGGGGGATTTTATGAGTGTAGTGACCGACGTTATTTTGCCAATCGCGTTGGCCTTTATAATGTTCGCGCTGGGCCTGGGGCTGACCTTCGACGACTTTGCCCGGGTAGCGAAGCGTCCGCGCGACTTCCTTGTCGGCGCCGCGTCGCAGATCGTCTTGTTACCGCTGGTTGCCTTCGCGCTGGTCAGCGTATGGCCACTGCAACCGGAACTGGCGCTGGGGGTGATGATTATCGCCGCGGCGCCGGGTGGCGTGACGTCGAACATTCTGACGTCATTTGCGCGAGGCGATGTGGCGTTGTCGATATCGCTGACCGGGGTGATCAGTCTGCTCAGCGTTCTAACCATCCCGGTCATCGTCATGTTTTCCTACACCCAGTTGATCGGCAGTGCGGCGGGTACAAATGTGTCGGTCGCCGGCACCGCGATCAGTGTATTCGTCATCGTTACGGTGCCGGTGGTGGCGGGCCTGTTGGCGCGCCGTTTCGCCGCCGGCTTCGCGACCGGTTTCGAGCCTTGGGCGCGCAAAATTTCGACGGGGCTGTTTATCCTGGTCCTGATCGGTGCAATTTTGGCCGAGCGCGATAATATCGTCGAATATTTCGCCCAAGCCGGGTTGGTGACCCTGGTCTTGAACGTAGCGATGATGGCGCTGGCGTCTCTGGTTGCCCGGCTGTTCGCGTCGGGGCTGCAGCAGCGCATCGCCATCTCCCTGGAATGCGGTCTGCAGAACGGCACGCTGGCGATTGCCGTTGCGGCGCTACTGTTCGGCGGTGGCCTCGCTGCGGTGCCGGCAGCGACCTACAGCCTGATAATGTTTGCGACGGCCTTGATTTTCATCGCTTTCTTGCGCCGAAGCGCGCCGGCGTAGTCACACCGGTCAGCCCGGGAGCTTCTCGTCCTGCACCCGATAGAGCCTGAATGTTGGCGCTAAGTGCGCCGGCAGGTCGATGGGGCTGAGCCAGGCCGGCGGATCTTCAGCCAGGCGCCCGAGAAACGTTGAGTTGTCGGCGTCGTAATAGCTGTTTTCGACTTCTTCGCTGCAGGTGAGAATCAAATCGATACCGCGCCGGCGAACCACTTCGGCCGCGCCGGTGTCGTCCGCCGCGCCGAACAGGTCCTGGGTGTCCGCTAGCGATTGCGCGTTGCCGTAGGGCGCGCCGACGACGCTATAGGGTGTGCGCCAGATAAGTTCCGATCCCCAAAACGTATAGGTAAACAAGATATCGTCCGGCGCGCCCTGGGAGTGGATTTGGTTAAGATGCTCGCTGATCGCGATCCGGTCGCAGCCATGATAGACCCGCGCGGCAACACCTTGTGCTGTTGAATTGCCCGAACTGGCGACCAGGGCAAAGCCGATGAACGGGCCTGTTGCGAGCAACGCCACCACAAGGGAGCGCAGCGGCAATGCTCTGCCGGCAATCCGAACTGCGCCGTTCCACCGCCACACGCCGACCAGCGCCAGCACGAGCGGAATCAATGTCAATTCCTGTGCATAGCTCGTCCAGCGTAATTGATTGAGGGCGAGCGGCAGATAAATGGCGAAGCCGAGCAGCAAAATGACGAACAATGTCCGCCGTTCCGCCGACGCGGACTTCCACGCTACGCCTATGTAGACCAAGGCGATGATCGCCGATCCCAGATTGGCCACGAACTTACTCAGCGACAGTTGGGTTATCGGCCAGAAGGGCCGGGTCTCGATATTGGCTCGCCACCAGGCATCGAAAACCGGTGATCTGTAGTCAACCAGCGGGCCTTGGAAGAATTTCGGAAAGACAATCGCTACCGCGACGAGCGTCACCAAACCGACGGCAGCTAGCAGGACGATGCGGCAAGTGCGTTCAGAGGCGATTGGCATGCGCGGCGCAATGGCGATCGCCGCAAACCATGTCGCGAGCCCGATGCCGGTCAGGAACCAGTGGACGATGGATATGCGATCATAGAAGGGCGTGAGCCACAGCCCGGGCGCCCGTTCGATGATCAGCGCGATTGTCAGCGCGGCAAACAGGCCGAGCAAATAGAATGAAAGATAGCGGCGGTAGGTCGCGCCCTGCCACACCCAGAGCAGCGCCAGCGCAGCGCCGAAATAGGCCGCCGCCACTTGCGCTTCCACGCTGACCCAAAGCGCGGTGCCGGCAATGACGCCGGCGGCCAGAGCGCCGCGGCTCTGCGATTGCCCCGTTGCGAGGCGGACGAAAATGGCGATCATGCTGAGAAACGCCAAAGCCAGCAGGCCATGATGATCGGGGCGGCCGAGCAGGAACACGCCGTTTAACACTGGCACGACGGTCAGCATGACCAGGGAGAGAATAAACCCCGCCGGGCTCAACACCGCCCGCGTGCCCCACGACCAGATCGGCACCAATAAAAGTAGCGTAACCGGGCCGATGATCATGCCCCACGCCCACAGTGCGCGGGGAAAATCGGTTACCGCGCTGCCGATCCAGGCGCCGGCGAGAAGGATCGCATCCAGCAGTCGGGTCCATTGCAACTGTTCGCCGAAGGGCGCGTTGGTGCGCAGGCTAAAGGCGTCGTACCAGTTGCCCTCATTGTACAACTGCAAGACGCGATGCAGATGCATATAGGCGTCGGGGCCGGTCAATTGGCCGCTCAAGCCGGGCGTTTTGGAAATCAACGCAAAGGCTGACTGTACGATGAGCAGCACCAGAACCGCGAGCAGGAGTGTGGTTTTACTATGCATTTCGGGTCTCTGCGATCCGCACCATCTCTAGGCTTCACAGCCGCGCCAACGCGATCCGGCGACCGGCGCCACAACTATGACAGGCGTCCCGCGTCGTGTGGATATGTTGGACATTTTTATCTTTAGAATTGATGAACCGAGGGAAGGGGCAGATGCGTTGGTTTACGCTCCCCATTGCGGGGCAACGAACGCCCACGTAACGTTTGCGCCCCAAAGCGAAATCAAGGAGAAGCCGATGGCAACGGTTCACATCGTCGCGATCATTACCGCCAAACCGGGACAGCGCGACACACTGCTCGACGCCTTCCGCGCTAACGTGCCCGCCGTTCTCGAAGAGGACGGTTGCATCGAATATCAGGCGACGGTCGACGCCGAGGGAGTCGGTGCCTTCCAGACCAAGTTTGGCGACGACACCTTCGTCGTGGTCGAGAAATGGGCCAGCCTTGACGCGCTGATGGCCCACGCTGCCTCGCCCCATATGGCCGCCTACGCGGCGAAATCAAAAGACATGCTCGCCGAGCGTGTCATTCATGTGCTGTCGCCGACCTGAGGCCCGCCGGCGCGGCGCTCACTGATCGAAATGAGTTTTCAAGAACGCGTCGAGGCCGTCGATATAGGTTCGTCCCGACACCAGAAACCCGTCATTGTGACCGCCGGCCAATTTTACGAACTTTTTCGGATCGTTGGCGATTTCGAGTAGCTCCAGTCCGAATACGTAGGGAATAACTTCGTCCTGCGGGCTGTGGAGGATGAGAACTGGCGCCGCGACAGTTTTCAGATATTTCCGTGTGTCGTACTGGTAGCGGGCGAGCCAGCGAACCGGCAAGAAGGGGTAGGCGCGGGCGCCAATGTCGGGAACCGGGGTAAAGGGAGATTCGAGGATTAGCGCCTTTGGGGTGGCTTGCATGGCTTGGTGCGCGGCGATCGATGAACCGAGCGAGCGCCCGAAAGATACGATCTGACTTTCGGGAATGCCACGAATGACCGTTAAGTAGCGCCACGCGGCTGCGGCATCGAGATAGGTACCCTGCTCTGAAGGTTTGCCAGTGCTGCGCCCATAGCCACGATAGTCAAAAATGAAAGTCGAGAGCCCGAGCCTGTTGAAAATCCGCAGTGATTCCAGGCGGTGGGAAATATTTCCAGCGTTGCCGTGAAAGAACAACAAAACGCCGCGCAGTTGCTCGGCTGGCACGAACCACCCGTCGAGTTGGACACCGTCTTCGGTTGTGAATTGAACACGTTCATAGGCGAGGCCGATTTGCTCTGGCGTTGCCACCACCTCGCGGGAGGGTGAATCGGGAACGTAGATAAAGCGCGATTGCAGCAGGAACATTGCTGCAGTCACCGCTACATAGCTAACGACGACAAACAGGGCGGCGTTCCGAATTAGGCGCAACAAAATTGCATCCAGCCGCGGCATCAAAGCGCAGAACTTCGCCAAACCATCCTGCTCAGTGCGAGTGGGCGTGATGGTGTTCGTGGTACGGATCGCCCGGGTAATGATGGTGGTCGTGGTCGGAGCATTTGCAGGCGAAGGGGTGCCGGGGCATTTTCTTGACGACCTTTTCCGCCACCACCGCGTCGGTCACCAAAAGCGGCGCGGCGACCGAGGCGGCGCGCTGTAGCGCCAGACACACAGTGCTGGTTGCGTCAATGACGCCGCCTCGCACGACGTCGCCGAATTCCAGCGATTTAGCGTCGAAGCCAAATCGCGGGTCTGCACTGGCGGTGATTTGGGCGACGATTTGGTTGCGATCGGCGCCGGCATTCTCGGCGATCTGGCCGGCCGGCTGTTCGAGTGCCCGCCGGACGATTTGGATACCGGCGAACTCGTCGCAATCGGCGCCCATCACGCCCTCGAGAGACTTAGCGGCATGGAGCAGAGCGGCGCCGCCGCCGGTGACGAAACCGTCTTCAATGGCGGTCCGCGCCGACCGTAGAGCCTTGTCGACCCGGCCTTTACGCTCTTGAATCTCGGTCTCGGTGAAGCCGCCGACATGAATGAAGGCGATGGTGCTGGTCAGCTTGGCGAGACGTCGGCGCAGAGTTCTACGTTCCTGGTCGGATTTGGTTCTTTTCATTGTGTAACGCAGCTGTTTGCAGCGGGTCTGAACGTCATCGGCCGCGCCGCCACCGCCGATAATCGTGGTTTTATCTACCGTCACCCGCACCGATTGCGCGCGCCCCATGACGTCGGGTGTCGCATCGACCAAATCCAATCCGGGCTCGCCGAGTACGACCTTTGCGCCGGTGAGGATCGCCAAATCCTCCAAGGCCTCGCGGCGATGGTCGGAGAAACCCGGCGCCTTAACCGCGACAACCTTGAGCCCGCCCTCCTGCCGATTGACGACCAAAGTGGTCAGTGCCTCGTGTTCGACGTCTTCGGCAATGATGAGCAGCGGGCGCTTTTCGTCGATCGCCCGGTCGAGGAACGGCATGAATCCATCGAGGCTCGATATCTTTTTGCCGTAGATCAGTATGAGGGGTTTGCGCAGTTCGGCGCTTAGATTTGTCTCGTCGGTGACAAAGGCGCGCGAGACGTAACCGCGGTCGAAATACATGCCGCTGATGGTCTCCAGCCGGTCGTCGGTTGCCCGGCCAGCCTCGACTAATATTTCGCCATGCTCGCCGGTTGCCGCGACTGCGTCGGCAATGAGTTGGCCGACTTTCTCGTCGCCATTGGCGGTGATGGTCGCGATCTGTTTGATTTGCTGGTTGTCGGCGATTGGAGTCGCTGTCGACTTAATGTGGGAGACCACCGTTTCGACCGCCAGTTCGATGCCGCGTTTGACGCCCAGCGCGCCCAAGTCGGCGCCGACCGCGTGCACGCCGCCACGTAGAATGGAATTGGCGAGCAGGGTGGCGGTTGAGGCGCCGTCGCCGGCCTTGGCGCCGGTTTCCATAGCCACCTGGCGTAGGAAGCGCGCACCCATATTGGCGAACGTGTCGGCAAATTCGATGCGCGCGGCGACCGCGGCGCCATCCTTGGTGACCTCCGGCGCTTCGAAGTCAGTTTCCAGCAGCACATTGCGGCCGCGCGGGCCCAGCGTCACCTTAACCGCATTGGCCATGGCATCGGCGCCGCGCATCATCTGCGCGCGCGCCGCGCTGCCAAATACGATTTTTGCGTCCGTCACCTTGAGCCCACTTCCGTCCCTGCCTGGCGTGATTGCCAGGACCGCTTCGGGTTCACCCCGAACATTTGACAAATCGTCGCTAACTCATATTTGACAAGGGGTCAACGCGGCGGTTCACGATGGAGGGTGTGAAATGTTGGGGGCGACAGAATAGACGGCGGGGTCAGCGGGTTTTTGAATTGACACGCCCGACGCCGACTGAAAAGGTTAGCGAACCGGCTGCAGCGGCCTAATACGGGCGGTTTGTGGCGGGTTTCGAAGAAAAAATATTGGTCTAGGCAAGCTAGGCCGGGGGAGAGGTCAAGCATGGCGGCGAACGGCGAGAATTCGGGCATTCTGCATCCCGACGATATCGATCCGGGACATATTTGGGACCGGGCGGTCCCCGCGCCGGGACACGGTAATGTCGACTTCGAGGAACGGGTAAATTTTCAGCGCCTGCACGAATACCGGTTAGCCCGGCTGCGCGCGACGCTGGCTGGTTCCGACCTCGGCGCCATGTTGAGTTTCGACAACAATAACATCCGCTACATGACCAGCACCGTTATCGGTGAGTGGTCGCGGGACAAGATGACCCGCTTTTCGCTGCTCACCGGCAATGGCGATCCCTATGTTTGGGACTTCGGTTCGGCTGCGGTTCACCACCGCCTCTACGCGCCGTGGCTCAAGCCCGACCATTGTCGCGCCGGGCTTCTCGGCATGCGCGGCATGGTGCCGCCGTCGGCCGGGCTGATGCGCGGCCATGCGGAAGAAATTAAAGCGATCCTGGTGGAAGAGGGGGTCGCCGATCAGCCGGTCGGTGTCGACATGATCGAACCGCCGATGATGCGCGAGCTAGAGCGTGTCGGCATCAACATCGTCGACGGTCAGCAGTTGATGCTGGATGCCCGCGAGATAAAGAGCCAAGACGAACTGATCCTACTCAACCAAGCCGCGGCGATGGTCGACGGCACTTATCATATGATCCAGGAAGAGCTGAAGCCGGGGGTGCGGGAATCCGACATCGTCGCGCTGGCCAACAAGAAGCTCTACGAGCTGGGCTCCGACGACGTCGAGGCGATCAACGCCATTTCCGGCGAACGCTGCTCGCCCCATCCCCATAACTTCACCGACCGCATCTTGCGGCCCGGCGATCAGGCGTTCTTCGATATCATCCAGTCCTACAACGGGTATCGCACCTGCTATTATCGTACGTTTGCCGTCGGCCGCGCCTCCGTGGCGCAGGAAGACGCCTACAAGCAGGCGCGCGAATGGATCGACGCGGCGATCGAGCTGGTCAAACCGGGCACCACCACCGACCAGATCGCAGCGATTTGGCCGAAGGCCGAGGAATTCGGCATGGCCAATGAGATGGAGGCCTTCGGTCTGCAGTTCGGTCACGGGTTGGGGCTTAACCTGCACGAGCGTCCGGTGATTAGCCGTCTGGTGTCGTTCGATCATCCGCTGGAGATCAAAACCGGCATGGTCTTCGCGCTGGAGACTTACTGTCCGGCGACCGATGGCATGTCGGCGGCGCGCATTGAGGAAGAAGTGATCGTCACCGATAAGGGCTGCCGGGTGATTACCCTGTATCCGGCCGAAGAGTTGCCGATTACACACAAATACTAAGGGCACTGCCGCGCGGGCGACGACAACGGCGGATCCATGGGCCAATGTCCATATGCGAGGTAAACGGGCTTGCTGGAACGCACCGGCGAGGCCGAACATAACTTGAGTTGAGGGAGGGCGCTTTGGCGAAAAAGCCTGCAAAAAAATCTCCGGCCGTCGATTTGGCGAACGACGATATCGGCGAGACGACGCGGATGGAATTATGGCGGCTTCAGCTCGAATGCCGTCAGGTGGAGCAGCGCGCTAACGATCTGTTCTTCCAGAACCTGATCAAAGGCACCAGCCATCTAGGTTTAGGCCAAGAGGCCATCGCGTCAGGCTTTGGCGGCGCCATGCAGACCGACGACTATACCTTCTGTACTTATCGTGGTCACAACCACACGCTGGTGCGCGGCGCGTCGATGACCGGTGTCCTCGGCGAGCTGATGGGCCGCGAATGCGGTCTGCTGGGTGGCAAGGGCGGTTCGATGCATCTGACAAGTGTCGAGCACGGCGCCATGGGGTCCTATGCGATTATCGGCGCCCATCTGCCGATCGCCGTCGGCGCGGCTTGGTCGGCCCAATACCGTGGTAGCGATCAGGTTACGACATGCTTCTTCGGCGATGGCACGACCAATATCGGCGCCTTCCACGAGGCGCTCAACATGGCGCAAGTTTGGAAGCTGCCCGTCGTGTTCGTATGCGAAAACAACCTCTACATGGAATACACGCCGATCGGCGATGTGACGGCGGTCGAACACCCCGCCGCCGATCGGGCGTCTGCCTATGGGTTAGACTCGATCATCGTCGACGGTAACGATGCCGACGCGGTCTACCGGGTGGCGCAGACGGCCTTTGCCAAGGCGCGGGCCGGTGATGGCCCCTCGCTGATCGAGGCCAAGACCTATCGCCATAGTGGCCATTCGCGTGCTGACCCGGGCGCTTATCGACCCGATGGTGAACTGGATGCATGGCTCGAGCGTGACCCGATCCCGATGTACCGCCAACGCCTGCTCGACTTTGGTATTGCTGAGGCCGATGTGGTCGCCATGGAAGAAGACGTACTACGGCGCGTCGACGAAGCGTCCGAGGCGGCCCAGGCGTCGCCACCCCCGTCGCCGGACGTTATCGCAACCGATGTATGGGCAGATGGAGGTTCGGCATGGCGGAACTAACCTATCGCGAGGCGGTTGCCGCCGGTATCGCGCAGGAAATGAAGCGCGACGAAAGCGTCGTATTCTTGGGCGAAGATATCGGCGCCGCCGGCGGCGTGTTTAAAGCCACCGTCGGTCTGTTCGACGAGTTCGGCCCCGTGCGAGTGCGCGACACGCCGATCTCCGAACAAGCGATCCTCGGCGCTGCCATGGGTGCAGCGATGACCGGATTGCGGCCGATCGCCGAAATCATGTTCTCCGACTTTCTCGCCGTCTGTTGGGATATCGTCGTCAACCAGATGGCCAAATCGCGCTACATGACCGGCGGTCAGATGTCGCTGCCGCTGGTGGTGCGCACGGCCAATGGCGGCGGATCGCGCTTTGGCGCCCAGCACTCCCAATCGCTGGAAAACTGGGCCATGGCGATCCCCGGCATCAAGGTCGTGGCGCCGTCGAGCCCGGCGGACGTCAAAGGATTGCTCGCCGCCGCGGTGCGCGATAACGACCCAGTGCTGTTTTTCGAGCAAAAGTCGCTTTACGCCACCAAAGGCGAAGTGCCCGACGGCGACCATGTTGAAGAGCTGGGCAAGGCCAAGGTTCTGCGCGAAGGCACCGATGTAACCATCGTCGCCCTGGCGCTGATGGTGCCGCGGGCGTTGGAGGCGGCGGAACGGCTGGCGGCCGATGGCATATCCGCTAGCGTCGTCGATGTACGCTCACTGGTGCCGCTAGACACTCAGACCATCCTCGGCGAGATCGCCAAGACTGGCCGTCTGGTCACGGTCGAGGAGAATCCCCGCCTGTGCGGTTGGGGCGCCGAGATATCATCGATCGTCGCGGAGGAGATGTTCTACGACCTCGATGGGCCGATTCTGCGCATCACCACGCCGCACATCCCGTTGGCGTCGGCTGACGAGTTGGAAGACTTGATGATGCCGTCAGCCGATCGCATCTACGAGGACGTTCGTAAGGCGATTGATTAAATCGGGAAGCAACAATGCGTCTGCCGGGCTTTGAACCGGGCCGGGCGCTAAGGAATATTCATGGACGTCATCATGCCCCAACTGGGCGAAACCGTCGAAGAAGGCACGGTTTCTGTCTGGCATAAAAAAGTTGGCGACCAGGTCAAAGCGGGCGACGATCTGTTCGATATTTCGACCGACAAGGTCGAAATGGAGATACCCGCGCCGGTAACTGGCGAGTTGGTCGAAATCCACGTTGTCGAAGGTGAGACCGTTGCCGTGGGCGTCACCGTGGCCGTGATCAACGACGGTAAGGCCGCGAGCGCAGCGCCGGCTGCCGCTGCCCCGGATTCCGCACCGGTTGTCGCAGCGGCGCCAGCACCGTCGACAACAACGGCGGCACCCAGACGCCAGATTGGCACCCGCGACGCACGCGGCGTGCCGCTATCCCCGGCGGTGCGTAAGTTACTCGCCGAACATGATTTGCAGCCCGAGGAAATCACCGGCACCGGTCGCGACGGTCGTATCACCCGCCAAGACGTTTTGGCGCGAATTGCGAGCGGCGCGGGCAGTGACGGCGAAATCGGCAACCGCGATGGGCGCGGGCTTCCTTTATCGCCGGTCGTGCGCCGCCTGCTGTCGGAGAATAATCTGACGCCCGACGCGGTCACCGGCACCGGCCGCGACGGCCGCATAAAGCGCGATGATGTGTTGTCTCACCTGGATGGCGCGGGTGCCAAACCGGCGGCGAAATCTGTCGGTGGCCGCACAGTGGTGCCGTTCGACAATATCCGCAAATTAACCGCCGAACATATGGTGCGCTCGAAGGCCACCAGCCCCCATGTGCTGCAGGCCGTTGAAGTTGATTTCCACGCTGTTGACCGCGCCCGCTTGGCGTTGAAGGATGTGTGGAAACAGCAGCACGGATTCTCGCTGACCTATTTGCCGTTCATCGCCAAGGCGGTATGCGAAGCCATGATCGAATTCCCGCGCATCAACGCCCATGTCGAGGGTGAGAGTCTGGTGCTGTTCGACCAGATCAATCTTGGCATTGCCGTCGATCTGAATTTTGAAGGCCTGATGGTCCCGGTGGTCAAGGATGCCGGATCCAAATCGATCGCTGAATTGGCGACGGGAATCCGCGAACTGTCGGAAAAGGCGCGCAGCAAGAAGCTCGGTCCCGATGATTTTGCCGGGGGTACCTACACCATTTCAAACTCGGGCACTTTCGGCACGATGATCACCGCGCCGGTGATCAGCCAGCCCCAAGTAGCGATCCTGTCGATGGACGGCGTGTCCAAAAAGCCGGTGGTAATCGATGTCGACGGTAGCGATGCCATCGCGATACGTCCGGTCGGCGTGCTCGCCCAATCGTTCGACCACCGGGCGGTCGACGGCGCCTATTCCGCGGCGTTCCTGAAAAAAGTCCGCGACTGTTTGCAGGATAGCGATTGGCGGGTTGACCTAGCCTAGCCGATCCTGCGCTGTCGCCCTCGAACCTAAGGGAGAGAAGTGACATGAAAGTTGGATTCATAGGCTTGGGCCGCATGGGGCAAGGCATGGCGCGCCGTGTGCTGGACGCCGGCAACGATCTCATCGTCTACAACCGAACGGCGGCGAAGGCGGAAGACCTGCGCGCCGCCGGCGCCACCGTGGTGGAAAACGTTGCCGCGGCGGTGGTGGACCGCGACGTGGTGATCACCATGATCACCGACGATAACGCACTCACGTCCATTGCCGGCGGCGAGGGTGGGCTTATCGATACTTTGTCGGCGGGCCAAATTCATTTGGCGATGGGCACCCACAGTGTCGAGATGACCCGCGCCATCACGGCAATGCACGTCGAAGCGAACCAGATATTCGTGGCCGCGCCGGTGCTCGGCCGGCCCGACCGCGCTGCGGCCGGCGAATTGGGCATCATGCCGGCGGGTCCCGCCGATGCCGTTGCACAGGTGATGCCGCTACTCGAGGTCATGGGGCGGCGAATCTTCCCGGCCGGGGACTCGCCCGACGCCGCGGCGGCGATCAAGATCGCCCATAATTTCGTCCTTGGCTGCGCGATCGGAGTGATGGGCGAGGGGGTATCGCTGGTGCGCAAATATGGCGTCGAACCCTTGGTCCTCCACGAGGTGCTGACCGAAGGCATTTTCGGATCGCCGGCCTACCAGATCTATGGCGATATCATTGTACGAGAGGCCTACGACGATGTCGGCTTTTCCACCTTGATCGGTTTGAAGGACGCCAACCTGGCCCTCGCCGCGGCGGAAGCCGCGCAGATGCCGCTACCCAGCGCCAATGTCTGGCGCGACCGCTTGTTGGGCGCCATCGCCCATGGTGACGGCGACCGCGACTGGGCGGTGGTCGCCCGCGAACAAGCGCGCGCCAGCGGGTTGGAGTAATTAAGGCATCCTCGCCCTTCGAGATACGATCTCCGATCGCTCCTCAGGGTGAGGGTTGGTTTTTTAGACTTACCTAAAACGTGCCTCATGCTGAGGAGGGCCGATAGGCCCGTCTCGAAGCACGAGGCGGACGCCGCGTTAGCCGCGATTATCCACGCGCTTGTTGAAGGCGCGGGTTTCGACGGTCTCCCAGATATCGGCTTGCACCAGCGGGTCGTTGGCCTGAAAGGCGTCGACCGCCGCCCGGTCGTCGGCTTCGAAGACATAAAGGCTGCCGACGATATTTTCGCCATCGTCGGACGTTAGCGGCCCCGACATAACCAGCTTGACTGGCTCGGTGGATAGATACTCGACATGGGCGGGCATGACTTCGGCGCGCCGTTCGGTCACGCCGGGTTTGTCGATGCAGAACATTGTAAACAGCATGGTGGAGCCTCCCTCGTTTTCTAGTGTTTGTCACAGTGTAGAGGAGGAAGGCGCTAGACCGATAGGGGCGAAGATCGCTGGTTGCAGTTACCAGTCGACCTTTTCGATATTGTCGAACACCACTGTGGAGCCATCGTCAAAGGTGATGGTGCCGCTGAATTCGCCACCATTGGTATATTCCGACGGATTAGTCAGATTGGTCGCTTCCGCGCCGGCGCCCGCGCCGTCGACCTCCAGGCTCCAGCCCTGGGTAACGCCGGTTAGGTCGATAGTGTCGTAATCCGACATGGGCGCCTTGCCCGGCGTGCCTTGGCCGTCAACACTGTCGGTCCAGGCATTGCCGTCAAAGTCAGTGTCGGAGAATAAGAAGGTGTCGTCGCCGTGACCGCCTTCCATCGTGTCGTCGCCCAGGCCGCCTTGGATCACATCGTTACCCAAATTACCGAACATCCGATCGTCGCCAGCGCCGGCGTCAATAGTGTCGTCGCCGTCCATTGCTACGATGAGATCGGCTCCAGCGGTGCCGTTTAAGGTTTCGGTCGCGTCGGTGCCGGTGATCGGATTGAACCCGCCACCGCCGCCGCCGGGGTTGCCACCGCCTTGGCCGCCGCCCTGACCATTGTCTTGACCGCCGCCTTGACCGTTGTCCTGATCGCCCCCTTGGCCGTTACCTTGACCACCGCCTTGACCACCACTTTGACCACCGCCTTGGCCACCACTTTGACCACCGCCTTGGCCACCACTTTGACCGCCGCCCTGTCCAATGTTGCTGGCCGCTTGGCCGGTTCCCGGCTGATTCTCTACGGTGGCCGCATCAG
The DNA here is from genome assembly GCA_011087645.1 of Alphaproteobacteria bacterium. Classification (GTDB taxonomy): domain Bacteria; phylum Pseudomonadota; class Alphaproteobacteria; order UBA6615; family UBA6615; genus JABDJY01. The sequence goes on along the minus strand of JAALLF010000001.1, from coordinate 55,472 downwards.
CGGAGCCCGACGCGTCGCCTTGCTGGAGGTTTTCAGTAGCGTCGCTGGCTAACTCGCCATTGAAGTCGCTATTCGCACTGCCGTTGAGATTCTGGTCGGCCGCACTTGTTGTGCTGCCTGGCGCGCGTGCGCCCGCAGCGCCAGTGGCTTCATCGCCGTTGGCCGACTGCTCAGGCAACACGCCATCCTGTATTCCATCCGCACCGTCAATAAGCGTGTCATTCGAGGCTGCGTTGGCGGAATTTGCCCGTGAGCCTACCCGTTCACCGGCGCTGTTGAGCAGACTTTCGTTGGTTGATTGGGTGAATGCGGTTGCGGTATCCGCTGGCGTCGATGTCCCACGCGCACCCTGATGCGCGGCTGTTAGCGCGGTGCGCTCGTCGCCTTCACCTTCGTTCGCGAGCTGCTCGTGCAGTTCCTCGTCGTCGAGAAACACCGAATGCTGGTTGCCGGCCGATTGATCGGGAAGCACGTCCTCTCCGTCGAATAAATCGTCGCCGCTAATATTCTCATCCGCCATGACCTTGCCCTCATCGGTTTCGGGTCGCGGTAATAGTGTCGATGGGTATGATTAAGAGAAGTGTTAGATTTAGAGTTAATGTACTGTATTTTAACCATTTATTCGTGAAATCTATTTTCAAAATATCAGCGCTCGTGAAAGCTTCCGTTTAGTCCGCGATAGACCGGCTTGAGCAAATAGGTCAGCAGAGACCGTTCCTGGGTAAGGATTTCCGCGCTCAAGGTCATGCCTGGGGTGATCTGTCGTAGTGCCGGATTTTCACCGACATAGTTCTGGTCGAGCTCCACGATGCCCCTGTAGTAAGGCTGACCCTCATCGTCGAATAGGGTCGTCGCCGACACCGATTTCAAGATGCCGTCGATCGAGCCATGTCGGGCAAAATCGAAGGTGGTAAATTTCAGTTTAGCGCCTTGCCCGGCCGATATGTGACCGATATCGCGCGGCGACAGGCGAACTTCGGCCACCAATTCGTCATTGATGGGGACAATCTCGAGAATCGTTTCGCCGGAATTGATGACCCCACCAACGGTGTGGATGTTCAGCGCCTGGACGATGCCGCGTACCGGCGCCTGCAGGTCGAGCCGCTGGAACCGGTTACCCTGTTTTTGAATGGCTTCCTGCATATCGCGTAGATCGTCGGTAACGGCGCCTAGTTCGGTCAGGGCGTCGGCGCGGGTGGTGGCCTCGAGCTCTTCGATGCGGCCCCTTGTTTCAGCCATGGACCGGGAGAGTTGATCTTTTTCGGCGGCGATTTGCGCCAGCACGCCCTGAGCCCGGTTCATTTCCTGTTGCGACCGCAAAAGCTGAAACTTCGAGGACAGACCCTTGGCGGCCAGGCCGCTGCGCGCGTCCAACTCGGACTTAAGCAGCGCGATGTGCTTGCGGGTGTTCCGAGCGCGCGTGTCGAGGCCAGCGCTTTGGCTTTGCTGACCGCTGAGTTGCTGCAGGAAGACCTGGCGCGATGCCTCGCGGGCGGCTAATTGGCCGGCGAGAATTTGGCGTTGATTTTCGGCGAGCAGCGCGTCTTGGGATGCAACCTCGCCGAAGTCGGGTTCGCGCCCTTCGATGAAGGCTTGCAAGCGTTCCGCGCGAAAGGTTAGCGCCCGGTGGCGGCCGGTGACCCGCGCCAGGTCGGAGCCGACAGAGGCCGGCTCTAACTTGACGAGGGTCTGACCGGACTCGACGATGTCGCCTTCGCTGACCAGGATTTGGGTAACGATCCCACCCTCCAGATGTTGAATCGCCTGGACATTACCGCTCGGCTTGATCCAGCCCGCGGCCACCGAGATTTCCGCACTACGCGTCACGGCGCTCCAGGCGATGAACAGGGCGACGATCGCGGCGGCGGCAAAAATACTGCTGCGCACCAGCCAGGGCATGCCCGATTCTTCCAACAGGATGGAATCCGCCACATAGGGCAAATGCCGCTGTTTTCGCCGGGAACGTTTGTTGTGTTTGACAGCGGTCATCGGGGTCCTCCGTCATTGGCGACGGTTGGTGAGGGCGTTTGCTCGACAATTTCGTGGATACGTCCGCGGTCTATCGTTACGAGTTTATCGGCGAGGCGCATATGGCTGGGCCGGTGCGTAATGAGTAGAACCGTTTTGTGGCCCCGCATGCCGTGAATCGTCTCCATCACCGCTTGGTCGGCGTCGAAGTCGAGCGCATTGCCGGGTTCGTCAAGGATGACAATTGGCGCATCCTTTAGATAACAGCGGGCGATATTGAGCCGTTGCATGACGCTGCCCGGCAGTTTGTTATTTTTACCGTCGCCGATGCGGGTTTCAAACCCTTCGGGCAATGCTTCAATTTCGTCGAGAACATAGGCGTCGCGCGCGGCTTTCCGTAAATCCTCGTCCGAAGCGGCGGGTTTTGTGAGGCGCAAGTTCTGCGCGATGGTTCCGTAAAAGAACCGGGGTGTTTGCGGTACATAGCCGATCAGGCGGCGCAACTCGATCGCATCGAATTGCCTGATGTCGCGACCGTCGATCAGAATGCCACCGCTTTGCGGTCGGTGCAGCGCCATGAGCAACCGCACGATGGTGGACTTACCGCAACCGTTGTTTCCCACCAGGGCGATGATCTCACCGGGTTTGGCGGTAAAATCGATGTTCCATAGAACAGGGTCGGAGTCCGGTGCATAGCGGAAGTTGATGCGGGAAAATTGAATATGGCCGACCACGGTCGGCGCCAACGGGACAAAGTCTTCGCGACCGCGTTCCTGGGGTAGACGCATCATGGCGTCGATTTGGCGGGTTCCCGAGCGTATCTGGGCCAAGCGCGGCAGAGCGACGAAGGCGAGCTGCAGCGGCCCCAAACTGCGCCAGACCAAGATCATAGTGGCGATCAGCGCGCCAACCGACATCGAACCCTCGACCACGCCGAAAGCGCCGAACGCCACTGTGGCGATGCCGGCCGACATCATTATGAAATGCGAAATCGCGGAGACGAAGGCATTGATGCGGGCCGTTTCGAACCCGGCCAAGGTGGCTTTGGACGAGCTGGCCCGGAACCGGTCCATCCAGATTTTGGTCGAATTTGTATATTTCAACGAGCGTAGATTGTTCATGGCCTCGACCACGAATTCCTGGCGCTCGGCAGCCGCCCGGGCTGATTTCGCAACCGCCCGCGACACCCGGCCGTGCAGCAGCCAAAACATGATGCCGAATAGGACGATCATGAAAATCGGAATGAACACCACGGGGCCGGCCAGTAGCGTGATGGCGGCCAAGAAAATGAACGTGAAGGGCAATTCAAACAGAACCAACGCTTGCGGACCGGTGACGAAATCGCGAATACCGTCGAAATCCTTAATTCGGGCGACTTGCGAGCTGATCGTTGCGCGCTCGGTGAAGACAGGCGGCATATAAAGCATGCGGCGAAAGACTTCGTTGCCGACCAAATTGTCGATTCTGGCGCCAAAGTATGAAACGGCACGGGTTCGAAATCTTCGCAAGGTAAAATCCGCGCCGACGGTCAAGATTGCCCCGGCGACCAGGTGCATCAGCATGGATACGGACTCGGTGCCCAGCACCGAATCGTAGATCGCCATCACGAATAAGGGGATGCCCAGGGAAATGAGGTTGATCAACAGGGTCAGTCCCAACCCCAGGGTGAGGATCGGTCGGAAGCGGTTCACCAAAGCCGGAAACCAGTCCCGGTAATTGGCCCGGCTGGAGATTTCGCTCTGCTCCAGATGACGGAAGAAATAGGCGTCACCGTCTATATTCACCGTCTTTATCCGTCGGTTTTCTTGTGCGCCGCCGTCGAAAACCAACGCTTCGTCGCCGGTGAAAAATAATACGACCATGGCCGAGCCGTTGTTGGGTACGTATAAAACCGGCAAGGCGCGGGGGTCGAGGTCCGCTAGCTGTATGCTGACACTAGAGCTTTCGAATTGCAGGTTCGCCAGCGTGTTGCGGAACCCGTCGATATCCAGATCTTCGGTGAAATGTGGCAGCGCTTCGAATATCTGGGCTTCGTTAAAGGCCAGGCCCAGGGCTTGTAAGAGTGGGCTCAGGCAGGCCGAAATATCGGAACTGTTGGTAAACCAGCCGGTCTGGCTGGGATCGCGCCAGACGCTCGCGGCGCCCGACAACTGACCGGACTCGTCTTCCATCTCTTCGAACGAATAAAGGAGCTCGTCTTCGATTGCAGCGTCTGTCATCGAGCCGCTTCCGTCGTACCGGGGGGCGCGGGAGGTGTCGGCGTTGGGTGCGCCCGGATGATCTGTCCGTCTTTCAACTCGTACATTTCATCTGCAAGTTTGAGCAAAGACGGCCGGTGCGAGATCAGTATAAGACCAGCTTTCTTTCTTATTTCTTGAAGTAAGGTTCGCATCTGTACGTCGCCGGCGCCGTCGATGGCGGAATTCGCTTCGTCGAACAGAATGAACTGTGCCTGTGTTGCCAAGCCGCGCACCAAGGAGATGCGCTGCATGACGCCTTGCGAGAGCGTATCGCTGACGCCGTCGCCGATAATTGTTTCGTAACCCCGCGGCAATTGTGCGGCGATGTTGTCGAGGCCGAGGCGGCGTGACAATTCCAGCGCGACCGCCATGCGATGGGGCCGAAACATGGTTAGGTTCTCGAGAATCGTGCCCTTCATGGCCGTCCCCTTGGACGGCAGGTAGGTCATGGTCTTACCTTTGGTCGCTGGCGACAGGTCGGCGATGTCGTAGCTGCCCAACCGAACCGTGCCAGCGGTCGGTTCCAGCACGCCGGCCATAAGATGCAAAAGGGTGGTTTTACCGCTGCCCGTCGCTTCGGCGCGAATGGCGATCGTTTTGCCGGGCTCGACCCGCAAATTAACGTCGCGCAGTAGAGGTCGGCCGTCGCCGGGATAACTAAACGACACGCCGTCCAGCTCTAGCGCCTCTTGACCTGTAAGCTTCGGCTGTTCGGCGAGTGATGTGGTGTCGACGTCGAGGTTGAAGACCTTCTCCAGGCGCTCGCGTGCAATCCGCACGTCTTGGAACCGGGTCCAGGCGCCCATTGCCCGTTGCAGGGGCTGCATGGCTCGACCCGACAGCAGGGTGCAGGCGGCCAAGCCGCCGACGCTTAAAGTGCCATCGATCACCAGAAGACTGCCGGTCGCTGCGACGGCGAACAGCATGGCGTAGGAGAAGTAGGTACTGGCGCCGTTAGCGTAAGCGCTGGCTTGGGCAACCTTGTAGTTGGTATTCGAGCAATTTTCCTGCAGGCGCTCGAAGCGGCGGGCCATTTGTGCTTCCATGGCCATCGCTTTGACGGTGCCGATACCGCTGAGCACTTCGACGATAAAGTTTTGCCGCCGATTATCGGTAGTGACGCGTTCGAGCAGAACCACGCGCAATTGGCGACCGAGCCACGCCGCGGTGAGCGTAAACAAGATTAAAACGCTGGCGGTGACGAGCGCCAGCCAGCCGCCGAGATAGGCGACGGCGGCCACAAAAATAAGGGCGAACGGAAGGTCTATGAGGGCGCGCATGGCCTGGCCGGAATAGAAGTCCTTCAGGCGGCCCAGAGAATTGAAATTCTCCAGATGTTCGCCAATGCCTTGTTCCTCGAATTTGGAGAGGCGGGCCGATAACATGCGCTCCATCGCGCGGCAGCCTTCGAGATGTTCGAAACGCGCTGCCGACCAGCCGGATGTGAGCGCCCGCAGGTACTGCAGAAAAGCCTCCAACATCATCGCCACGCCCGCGCCCAAGACTAGAAGCGTGAGGGTGCTGAAGGCGGCGTTGGGAATGATGCGGTCATAGACTTGCATCAATGTCAGCGGCAGCACCAAGCTGAGCAGGTTGATGATGAAGGTCGCGCCGACAGAGTCCCAAGAAGTGCCGCGGAATGCCCCCGCCACGTCCTTCGCATATCCCTGTTGGGGAATATGGGGGGTGGTCGGGGTAACAGTCGTTTCGCTCATAACCTGCAACGCATCGTTGGCGTATGTTTCATGAATCGACGACCAAACCGGTGGCGCGGTTCGTTGTCGTTCGTGGTTTTCCAACCACTTTTGCAATACGAGTGTTTACAAATACTTAAGTATGGAAGGCCGCGGAAAACTTATGGTTTTCACGATTTTCGCGCGAACCGTAAAAAGCACTATAAATATGGGTCGTTGGGGAAAGTACGCGCGCTTTACAACTATCGGCTGTGCGTCGCAGCACTCCTGTAAAATGGCCGAATTTTGCGCTAGATCATTTCCGCCAGGCGCGTTGTTATGTAGACTCACAAACTGATGGCGCGCCGGCGTCGAGACTGTCATGGGAGCGATAAAAATGGACGAAAAACTAGAGACATTTGCGGCCGAGTGCCACCGGATTCTAGAGGCAGACCCAGGTCCCAGCGGTATCGAGGCTGTGCGCGAGCAGTTAGAGCCGCTCTTGGTCGATGCCGAATTCGTTGCTACCTATCTCGGGCCCGACAATGATACTGCCCGCAAGATTTTGTACCAAGACTCGGAGCTGGATTTTTGCATCCTTGCCCATGTCTACAAAGGCTCCAACGAGGCGCCGCCCCACGATCATGGGCCATCCTGGGCGATCTATGGCCAAGCCACCGGTAAAACCGAGATGACCGAATATGACAAAGTTGGCGATCCGTCGGCCGACGAACCCGGCAAGGCCGCGCCGCGCGAGACCTATGTGCTCGAGCCCGGCATGGCGGTCGCTTACAAGGTCGGCCAATTGCACTCGCCCAAGCGCGATGGCGAGACCCGGTTGATCCGTATGGAGGGGCAGAACTTAGAAGGGGTCAAACGCGATAAATATCAGCGGGCCTAAGATGTAAGTCTACGCTCTTTAGCCAGTCCCCTCGGGGCGCTCGAAATCTTTGTCGAGATGGCCGCGTCCGGTTTGCTCGCCGCGTTCGAACATCCAGGAATAGCCGCCCTCGGGATTGGTTAGGATTTCCCACCAATTGTCGTCCGGGTCGCAGATGAAAAAGCAGTAGGTGCCGTGCTGGTCGAGCGGGCGGGTCACCTTCTTGATGCCCCATTTCTCCGTTTGCGCCACAGCCTTGGCGTGGGCGGCGTCGACATCGGCTTTGGTCGAGACATCGAGTCCGTTGTGATTGAGCATCGGCATCGGCTCCTTCGTCTTCACTTCGACAACGGCCATGGTGTTGCTGCCGCCCATGCGCAATAGCAATGAGATTGGGCTGCTGCGGACAACCTCGAACCCCAGAAATTCTTCGTAAAACCGGCGGCTTTTCTCCGTGTCGGTCGATTCGAGGGTGCCGTGCGACAAAAAGTTGAGTTTGAGTGGTCCGGTGGTCAGGTCTGTCTGGGTTTCGGACATATCTGCATCTCCTTTTCTCGTCCAACTTCACGCCGGGATCACTGGTAACAGTAGCCGCGAGGGATGTTCGCGATCGTGAAACAAGGTATCGCTGCCGATTTTATGAGGCATGTACTGGTGCGTAAACACCGCGTCGGTCAGGGGTGAATCCCCATTGCTGATTTCGAGACGGATGCGATGGCCGGCTTTAAAGACATGCGAGGTGGGATGCACTTCGATCTCGAATTTGTAGACCTCGCCGGGGACCAGCGGTTGCGGCGCCTCGTGACGGTAGAAGGGCCGGTATTCGGTGCTGCGCACCTCATCCTTATCGCGGTGCGAGGCCTTGAGCCAGCCCTTGGTCACTGGGGCGAAAGCCGGCTGGCGGCCTTGCCCGCGCTCTTCTTCTGCTTGCGGCAATTGATCCGATAGCTTCACGATGAAATCCGTGTCTGGTTGGTCGGAGGCGGCAAACAGCTCAAGGACGATTGGCCCTGAGACCTCGGTGTCCTGGTCGAGAGGCGAACTGGTGAACGTGAGAACCCGCGCCGCCGGGTCGGGGCCGAACGGGCCGAAACCGACAACGCCGAGACCCCATTGCGGGTCTGGGTAGTCGTAGGATGTCGAACCGCCGGCATCTGCCGGGGATTCAGTGGTCAGGCCGCCATCGTTTAGAGACGTTACGCTGCCGGAGGGCTCGCCGGACAAGAAGTAGGAAACGTATTCCGCCCGGGCGAGGGGCCATTCGGTTTCGTTGCGATATTCGTCTGCGCCGCGCACAAAAATAGTGACCGACGGCTCTTCCATCACTCCGTTATCGATGCCCTTGAGGTGGTGGTCGTAGAACGGCTTGAAGAAGCGCTCGTGGAATTCCGGCTTGTCGAACATGTGGACCGCTTCGTTGATATTCGCCGCGCCGGTAACAACAAGCTTCTTCGGCGCTTCAAGTTCCTCATAGGCGATCAGGTTGCCGCGCAGATGTAGGCCAACCTTGCCCCACGCGCCGACGCTCAAGACCGGTACTTTGATCTTCGACAGATGGGGGTGGGCGGCGCGTTCGCGCCACCATTCGTCGTCGGTCTGGTGGCGCATCATCTCCAGCGCGATGTCCGGTTCCATCGTGCGGCCGGTCTCGTCGCCGGCGGCTCGGAAGATATTGTTGGCGCGCACCAGATTGTACCACCACACGAAAAATTCGCTGTATATCCCGCCATTGTAGGAGGAGTCCCGGTACATATCGATCATGCCGTCATAGGGTGCCAGGCAGGTGAGGTGCGGTGGGTTCAAAATGCCCATGAACCACTGCGCCATGGCGTAATAGGACTGGCCGATGCCGCCGATCTTGCCGGTCGACCAGGGTTGCTCGGCGATCCATTCGATGAGCTCGTAATAGTCCTGCTGCTCGGTATGATCGAAGAAGCCGTAGGTGCCCTCCGACTTGCCGCTGCCGCGAACGTCGGCGTGGACATAGGTGTAGCCCTGATCGATATACCATTCGACCGGTCCGGTCTCGCGCCACTGAAATAGATTGTGCACCGGAATGTCGTCGGTGTCGTAGCGGTACGGCGATATGGCGAACAGGGTGGGATAGGCGCCGTCGTCGTCCGGCTGATACAGGCGCAGGCCGATCTTTACGCCGTCGCGCATGGGAACCATTATGTCGCTGGTGACCCGCATATCGCTCTCCCCGTTTTATTTTTATGGCTGCTTAACGCTGCTGCCTTGTGCGGTCATAATAGCCCAAATTCGGTGCATTCAGAGGGGGATAAATTCATGAAACTCGCTACCATCGAACGCGGCGAAAACCACGCCCATGTCGCCGTTGTTGTGGGCGATAACGAACTGCTCGACCTGGTGGCGCTGCGCGGTGTCATGCCTGAAGCGGAAGCTGTCCCGGCGGAGATGCGAGATTTAATGGGCGGCGGCGATGGGGCACTGGCCGCGGTGCAAACCTGCATCGATCGGGTCGCCGCTATGACCGATGATGAGCGTAACAGCTTGCGCCAATCGGACATTTTGCAGGCGTGGGATAGCGTGTCCTTCCTGCCGCCGGTCCCCAACCCGACGATGATCCTGTCGGTCGGAATGAATTATCACGCCCATCTGAAAGAGATGCAGAACTCGCCGGCGCTGCCCTATCCGCCGGCTTTTTTGATGACCCATCCGGCGCTTAACGGCCATGGCAAACCGATCATCGCGCCGCCGCAATGCCCCGATATGATCGACTATGAGGGCGAGCTGTGTTTCGTCTTCGGCCGAAGCTGCCACAATGCATCGGAAGCCGACGCGATGGATTACGTCGCCGGCTATACCATCGCCAACGATGTCTCGGCGCGCGATTGGGTGGGGCCCTTTTTTGCGGCGGAGAAACCGTTCGAAGCCATCAGCGCCTGGGACCGCAACTTGTTGGGCAAACAATTGCCGACCTTCTGCCCGTGCGGGCCGGTGATCACCACCAAGGACGAGATCGCCGACCCGCATAATTTGCAGATGACCACGAGGCTGAACGGCGAAGTCATGCAATCGTCCAAGACCGACGATTTGATCTTCAACCTACCGCAGATCATCGCCTACTTCTCCCAATGGTATCGCTTCAGCCCAGGTGACATCGTTACTACCGGATCGCCTCCCGGTGTCGGCGCCGGCCGCAAGCCGCCGGTATTTATGAAGCCGGGAGATGTCGTCGAAGTTGAAATCGAAGGCATTGGGTCGTTGAGTAATCCGATCTCTGCCGCCTAAGCCGGGAGATGAGAATATGATCTTCGCCATCGCCCGACGCGATAAACCTGGAATGGCCGATGTACGCGCGCAGCTGCTGGCCGCCCACGGGGAGTACCAAAAGGCGTTCATGCCGATGATCCTATTCGGCGGTGGACTGGTCACTGACGGTTTCGACGAGGATAGTTTCGAGTATAACGAAACCGGTATTCGTGACGTCATCGGCAACGTGTTGATCGTTGACGTGCCTGATCGGGCAACCGCTGAGGCAATCCACCGCGACGACCCTTACACCAAGGGTGGAGTGTTCGAGAGCGTGATCATTGAACGCTTCTTTCAGCGAGTGCCCTTACCGGAATAACCCGCCCCGGAGTTGGTCCCGGTAATTTACGAGCCGCAGATTTCTGCGGAAAACCGCCGTTGGGCAAGGCCTAGAATTCGAATTTGGGAGAATTAGGTTGATTTGATTTCCATCTATTCTTATATTGAACGTTGTTCAATTAAGGTGAAGCGTGAAGCCGTTCGCCGGTCGTGGAACAGGGGATCTAAGCGATGGATATTTTTGGCTGGGTGATCATCGCCGCGTTGGTCTTGTTTGGAGGGCCGCTGACGCTCTCGATCATCGCATTGACGCGGGCAGATTCCTCAAGACGGATGATGCTTGAATTACAAGCCGCCCAGGGTGACGCAACACGCCAGATTGGCGCGCTCAGATCGGAGTTGCGGGCGCTGCAAGAGTCCGCACCGGCGGTGGACGGCGTCGAAGAAGAGCAGCCGGCGCCCGAAACGGCCACTGAAGAAGCTCCGACGCCCGAGGCGCCGCCACAATATGCGCGCCCGGGTAGCCGTGCCCAACAACCGCCACCGGACAGATCGGCGCCGCAACAACCTGCGGCGCCCGCTTCCACGCCGATCGAAACCCCGACTGTCGAAAAGCAGAGCTTCGAGGAAATTTTGGCGTCGCGCTGGCTAGTCTGGCTTGGCGCGGTAGTGATCGCCTTGGGCAGCGTATTTCTGGTCAGATTCGCCATTGAACAAAGCCTGCTTGGACCGGCGATGCGCGATGCGCTGACGTTTTTGTTGGGTATCTCGTTGATCGGGGGCGGCGAATGGCTTCGGCGCAAGCCGCTGCAACTGAAAATTGCCTCGATCCGCCCGAACTATGTCCCATTGGCGCTGACGGCCTCGGGTCTGTTCGCGGCGTTCGCGAGCATCTATGCCGCCCACGCTTTCCATGGACTTGTTGGGCCAATTCCAGCCTTTGCCGGGTTGGCGGTTGTCGGATTTGTTGCCGTTGGATTGTCGTTGCTGCAAGGCAAGTTCGTCGCGCTATTGGGTTTGCTGGGAGCTGCGGTGACGCCGTTCCTGGTCGCGGCGGCCGATCCCTCCTTATGGGCCCTATTCGCCTATTTGATCGTCATTCAGGCAGCGTGCCTGACCCTGGTTTATTACAAAGTCTGGTGGTCGCTCGGTTTCGGAACTCTAGCAATTGCCGTCGTCTGGCCACTGCTAATTTTATCGCGCCTTTCCGGATTAAGTGACGCCGATACGGTTCCGCTGGGGCTTTATTTACTGCTCAGCGTCGGCGCATTTATTTTGCTGCGCTTCCGTTCGGGCAGTTCGGAGGTTCCTCTCCGCAAACTCGGTTTTGCCGATTTATTTTCGAAACGGCCAAGCGATGCCCTGACCTGGCTGGCGGTTGTGATGATTGCGGCCGTTGTTTCGCTTGTCGTGCTGGCCGCTGAATTTAGCCTCCCCGCGCTACTGTTGTTGGCCGCGCTCGTCGCGCTCTACCTCGTTGTTGGCCGAACGATGGCGGTCCTCGAAGGGGTATCGGTTGTCGCCGCAGTGGCGACCGTATTGTTGATGGTGCAGTGGCCGCTGTTTCACATCGCGCCCACGCAAGACGCTTATATCTATGCGAGCTATCTTTTGGGTGGGCTCTTCGGCCTCGGTGGCTTTGTCGCCTTGTGGGGCGCCGAGCGCCCGGCTCTGCGGGCTGGTGTGTCGATCACCGTTCCCCTTGCACTGCTCATCGTCGCCTATGGTGCGGTCGCCGACTTTAACGCCGACATCAGATGGGTCGCGCTTGCGGTCGGTTTGGGTGCGATCAGTCTTGCCGCGGCGACGCGCGTGGTGCTCTACCGCGAAGCCTACGGCCTCAATATCTCGTTGGGGTTCTATGCCGCCGGCGTCGTGGCGTTCGTCAGTTTGGCCGCGACCATGGTCTTGGAGCAGGCCTGGCTGACGGTTGCCCTGTCGGTACAATTGTTGGCGCTAGGGTGGATCTACCGGCATATCCCGGAGCGCTCGCTGGAGAAGGTTGCGTTGATTATCGCCAGCGTCGTTCTCATCCGGCTGGTCGTGAATCCCAATATTTTGGATTATTCAGTGACCGGGGCGTGGCGATTCACTTGGATTATCTACGGGTATGGTGTGCCCGCGCTCACCTTCTTCTATGCCGCCAAGTTATTCCGCGATGCCAAGTCGGCGCTGCTCGTCACCCTGTTGCAAGCCGGTAGTCTGGTGTTTGCAGTGCTGTTTGTGACGTTCCATATCCGGTTATTCGTCGCCGGAAGCCTGGATAGCTTGGATTACGGCTTGCTCGAACAAAGCTTGCACGCGATCACCTGGCTGAGCATTGGCACCGCCCTGGCGATCCGTCATCGACGGAAACCTCATCGGGTGGCGTTCTACGGATCGCGTATTCTGTTGCTGGTCGCGGCCGTTCAGGTCGTTCTATTCCACGTGTTGATTTCGAGCCCGATCCAGACCCAAGATTTTATCGGCAACGTGCCGGTCTTCAACACACTGTTTCTGGCCTATGCGGTTCCGGCGGGGTTCGCCTTCTTCCTAGCGGGAAAGTTTCAGCACGAAACACCGGTTTGGCCGGCTCTGGTCTCGGCGCTGCTCGGCTTTGCCCTGGTCTTCGTTTACCTGTCGCTGGAAGTGCGCCACCTTTATCAAGGCCCGGTGCTATCCTTCCAGCATCTCAGCGACGCGGAATTCTACACCTACTCCCTGGTCTGGCTGGTTTATGCCTTGGCCTTGCTGGGCCTGGGGATCACCACCAAAAGCACATTGCCGCGCTATGTCTCCCTGGCGGTGCTCCTCATCACAGTCCTCAAGGCGTTCATCTTCGACATGGCCGATCTGTCGGGATTGCTGCGGGTCAGCACCTTCTTGATTTTGGGCTTAACCCTCATCTGGATTGGCTACCTGTATCAGCGCTTCGTGTTCCGGGTGCCAACCGCCAGTCCGCTTGAAAATGAGACAACGGCGGAAAGTGGCTAAGCTGTTACGTGTTGTCGGCTGAATAATCGCCGCGTTTTCAACCGTCGGGCGCATAGCGATTGAGAAAGTCGAAGCGTCGTGTTCCAGCCTCGATCTGTGAAACCAAACGCTGCGGCCAGTCTAACGTGTCTCTTGATTGGCGAGCCTTAAACACGACGATGTCGGCGCAGGCCGTCAGGTATGCGGGGTCGGCCTCGACATCGAGGAATTTGCAAATTTGCGATAGGCCGGCCGAAGGATCGGCTGCGAATTCTTCATGCCAAACGTCCAAAACCGACGCCGGGCCCAGTTCTTGTCGAATAAATGCATTAGTTTCCGCAAGGTGGAGGAATCGCTTGGCCGCGCCGGCTAAATCCATCGACGATTTTCTCGTGAGGGTCGCGATCGTGTCAAAGGGGTTTCGTATGACATGTACAAATTTGACCCGGTTTTCAAATAGCCTGAGCAATGCTGGCAGTTTGCTTCGGTCCTGGCCTATCCTCAGAGAGGTCATACCGCCTTTCTTATCGCCGAGTACCCTGATGTTACGATGGCGACCCTGCCATTGGCCTTCTACTTGATAACTGTATGGTCCCCAGATTCTCCCTGCCTTCCCGGACAGGCGGGCGTTTTCGATCAGCAGCTTTTCGATTTGGCCTCGATCGAAATTCGCCTCCATGAACATGATCGCATCAAGCTCGTGAGCTATGACCATGTCAGGGTGCGCGTCGAGAAGGGCGCCAACCAAACTGTGGCCGCTGCGGGGATAACCCATGAAGAAGCAGTAGGTTTGCAGACTATTCAAATCGGGCGGCGGCCCATTCGGTGAAGCGGCAAGCCTGTCATGTAGGGCTGACACTTCGGCTGGCGTCGCGCCGAACAGAGGTATTTCCTGTTTAAGTCTCGTGCGGATTTTCTCGATATCGGTCATCGCCCTGACTTGCACCTTAAACTTGATCGTCGGTCAAAAACCTCAGGGCGGCCGCGAGAGTGCCTTCGGGGTTTTCCTCGACATAGAAATGCCCGCCATCGACAAACGCGATGCGCGCGTTGGGCAGCCGGGCGGCGACATCGTCGGTGTAGAACTCACGCGGCATCGGCGGCTCGTCGGAACCTTGCAGAATAAGCGTCGGGCATTGCCAAGCATCGACAAGACGGGTGCGTCGGTCGAGCCATTCCTGGCGGAATGTCGACGATTGGAAATATCGTTCCACTGCAAGTCCGACACCGGGCCGGCTGAATTCCTGGATCGCCCGGACCACTGCGTCGCGCGGCATCGGATACTTGCACAGCCAGCCGAAGAAGCGCGGCAAGAGGACTTTGGGTTGTTGCAAAATGTCGCGGGTCTCCAAGTTGGTGAACAGATGTTCCTGCGGCGACAAGTCGGGATGGTAGTGCCACAAATGCTGCGAGCCGCGGATCCAGCGGCGCACCCGCGGGGCGATCCGCGCCACCATATGGTCTGCCTGCACCGTGCCGCGGTCATGGCTGAACAGTGAGAATGTGTCGATCCCCAGCGTGTCAAGCAGGGCGATCACCTGTTGCGCGACGCCCTCATGGCGGTAGTCGCCGCGCCCATTATGGGTTTGGCCATAGCCTTTGAGGCCTAGGACGATACAGCGGAAGTGCGCTGCCAAGGCCGGTAGGATGGGCTGCCACATGCACCAGGATTGCGGGATGCCGTGCAAGAGTACAAGCGGCGGTCCGGCGCCGGCTTCGACATAGTGCCAGCGTATGGTCTCGCCATCGCCGGGCGCCTGGACGAAACGATGGGTTACGGTTAGACCGCCGACATTTTCGGTGTCGCCGTCGCTATTGGGGCCCAAGGGCGGGATGTCGAGGGTGCCAATTTCGGCCAGAACTGCGGCCACATCGCCGCTGGCATCGGCGCCGGTCTCGAGCAGCTTTCGGGCCCGGTCGGGCAGCGGCGTATAGTCTGGGGTCATCGTCAGACCTTCGAGCTGGGGTTGATCTTCGAAATACAAAAGGGGACAGTTTGTACGGTCTGGCGCCCCCTAAGTTTGCTACACTCAGTTTGCTATATTTGGACCCGGGCGCAAAGAACGGCGAGGCGAAGGACAATGGCGAAATCGAAACGCGGTGGCGGCCAACGCAAGAGCAAATCTCGCAAGGGACGCCAATCACAGTCGCGCCGTCTTAATTGGGGGCCGAACGTCAGCGGTAAACAGCGAAGTCGCGACCGGTTGATCGTCGGCGTCATTCTCGCTGTGGTGATTGTCGGCGGTGGAGCGTTTATCTGGAACTTGACGCGCGCAACCAGCGACTTCGATGCGCTGGCGGCCTCTGGCGTCGATGCCTTGGAACGCGTGCAAACATTTCCCTCCGATGGCAATGATCACCTGCCGATTGGCCAACGCATAACCTATCGAAGCCAATTTCCCACCTCGGGTGACCACGATTCTCGACCGTTGCGGGCCGGATTCTATACCGAACCGCAATGGCCTGAACGGCTGGTTCATTCTCAAGAGCACGGCCATATCGTCATCTATTATGACGAACTCGACCCCGTCGACCAGGCGGTGATCGAGGAATGGACCGGGTTGTTTACCGGCGTTTGGGACGGGGTTTTGGCGGTACCCATGCCAGGTATCGGCCAACGCGTCGTTTTGGCGACCTGGAACCGATTGCTACGTCTGCGCCGGTTCGATCCGGCCGCGGCCGCCGCGTTCATCGACGCCTATCGTGGCCGCGGACCCGAGCAGCGGGTGCGCTAATCCCGGCATCGCCTTCCCCGATTGGGAATCCACCCTAGTCAAGAAAATGTGAGCCCCTGTGATCGCCGTCACATTGGTGTGCGAAGGGGCTTCCTACGTGCAGTCCATGAGCACGAATTCGCATCAGGTTGTACTGGGCCCGAACGACCCAGATCGTGTTCAATCCCACGCCGTAACGGCGATTGAACCGTTATTCAGTCGCCAGCGGCACAAATAAGAGGTGGAAACGATGACTTCGAGATTTTTTGGAATAGTGTTCGCAATTATGGCCATACCCGCCGCGTTCCTGATCTCGGGCGGTGTAGCCAACGCACAGCAAACAGAACTGATGGTCAGCGATATCACTTTCGTCAATCATGTCGCCGCGGGCATGGTCGAGCAGGACGCGTTTGTCGAGAAAGTGCCCGGTTCCGGCAAGGTCTATCGGGTGACTGCTACTGAGGCCAAAAAGTATCTCGACTTTCCGGTCTACACGACCAAAGACCCGCATCACCACGCCCCGTTCGCAACAACCCAGACCGGCCCCTTTACCAAGGGTACGGCGCTGGGCGTGACCTTGGGCGAGTGGCTCGCCGGCACCGGCACCGCCGCTTATTCGTGTAAAGGCGGCACCGCGACGTTGAATATCGATTTCGAGAAACTGGTGCCTAACGGTACCTATACGGTATGGAATTTCATGGTCGGCAAACCCCATATGGGTTGTGCGGATTGTCCGTTCTCGACGATCGATTTCCCGATGGGCGCGCGCGACGGCACCCAGTCGGTTCTGACCGCCGGCACTGACGGTACGGCGACCTACACCGAGACCTTCACGCCGTGCCTACCCTTGGGCAATGAATTGTTGGCGTCGGCCATGGCGCTCGCCTACCACAGCGACGGCAAGACCTATGGCAAGGATCCAGGCCAGTTCGGCAATCGCACCCATGTGCAGATCTTTGCGCTGCTCCCCGATCAAGGTGCTTGGGAAGTCGCTGCCAAGTAACGCTTCGGCGTCTCATTGAGAAGGCGGGGGTTCCAGCTTGGAGCCCCCGTTTTCTGTCGGCCGGATGGCGCTAGGGCCGGAAGCGGGCGTCCAGGCCTTCCCAGCATTTATAGTAGTCGGCCTGGAGCTGCGGGCAGGTGAGGGCAAACTTGGTTGGCCGCACGGCGTATCTGGTCTCGAACATGAAAGCCATGGTGTCGCTGATTTTTTGCGGGACGAGATCGGCCTGCGAGGCGGCGGTAAAGGTATCAGCGTCGGGGCCGTGGGCGGCCATGCAGTTGTGCAAGCTGGCGCCGCCCGGGCTGAAGCCTCCGGACTTGGCGTCATAGGCACCAGTGATCAGCCCCATGAATTCGCTCATGAAGTTGCGATGGAACCAAGGCGGCCGGAATGTGTGTTCGGCCACGCTCCAGCGCGGCGGGAAAATGACGAAGTCGAGATTGGCCGTACCTGCCTGTCCTGAGGGGGACGTCAGCACGGTGAAGATCGACGGGTCGGCATGGTCGAAGCTCACCGTGTTGATGACCATGAAGTTTGCCAGATCATACTTATACGGCACGTAGTTGCCGTGCCAGCCGACCACGTCGAGGGGGGAGCGGTCGAGTTCAGTCGCCCAAAGGTTGCCTTGGAACTTGAACACCAGTTCGAAGGCGCCGGTACGGTCTTCGAACGCGGCAACGGGACTCAGGAAATCGCGCGGGTTCGCTAACCCATTGGCGCCGATCGGCCCGAGTTCGGGCAGGCGCAGCATCTGGCCGTAGTTTTCGCAGACATATCCGCGCGCCGGTCCGTCCGGCAGATCGACGCGGAATTTAAGGCCTCGGGGTAGCACGGCGATTTCACCGGGCGCGACATCGAGAACCCCCAGCTCAGTATGCAGCACGAGCCGGCCTTGCTGGGGCACCAACAGCATCTCGCCGTCGCTGTTTTGCAAAAAGCGATCTTCCATTGAATTGTTGGTGGCATAGACGTGGATAGCGATACCGCTATGACCGGCGGCGTCGCCGTTACCGCCCAAGGTGATCAGCCCGGCGATGAAATCGGTCGGCTCGTTGGGCAGGGGGAGCGGGTCCCAGCGCAACTGGTTGGGCGGCGGGATCTCGTCGATAGGCGCGGTGCGCAGCGCGCCATTATCGATTTGGCGAAACGGCGGATGCACCGCCGAAGGCCGGATTCGATAGCACCAAGTGCTGCGGTTCTCAGCCCGTGGCGCGGTGAACGCGGTACCGCTGATCCCCTCTGCATACAGCCCGTGCGCGACCCTCTGCGGCGAGTTTTGCCCCTGGGGTAGAGTATTCGCGACAGCTTCGCTGGCAAACCTGTTGCCGAAGCCCGACTGGTACGCAAGCTTGGTGGCGGTAACGTTATCCATCTCGCCCTCGCTGGGTTTTCGAGTCGAAATCAATATTAGTTACATATGTAACTAATTCCAAGCGCGAATAATTCCACCGATTTATTAGGGAACCGTATAGCCGCCATCGATCAGCAAATCGCTACCGGTCATGAACGAGGCGTCGTCGCTGGCCAGGAAGGCGGCGCCGGCGGCGATCTCGTCGGGCTCGCCCAGCCGATCGAGAAGAGTGTTGGAGGTCGCCTGAGCTTCGGTAGAAGAAGGGAAGTTGGCCAGATAGCGGCCGGTTTCCACCGGCCCCGGCGACAGGCTGTTGACGCGGATTTTTTGCTCGGCATGGTCGAGCGCCATGGCGCGCGCGAGGTTGATCAACGCGGCCTTTTGCGCGCAGTACCAGGGCCGTCCAGGCCGCGCGGTGCGGCCGAGTTGTGACGCGATATGGATGATGCTGCCACCGCCGCGCTCGACCATTGCCGGAATGGCGTGCTTCGACATCAGAAAAGCGCTGTTGAGGTTAACGTCCATGGTGCGCCGCCAGTCGTCGAGAGAGATCTCGGTCAGCGGCGCGAGAGGAAGATCGTACACCGCGTTATTGACCAGGATATCGAGGCCGCCAAATTGATCGCGCGCCGCGGCGACCGCCGTTTCCGCGGTTGCTTCTTCGGCCACGTCGGCGGCAATGGCGGTGGCCCGCGCGCCGTCATCGGTAAGGCCAGTGGCCGTGGCCGCGACGGTCTCGCGGTTTATATCGACGCAAACCACCGCCGCACCTTCAGCGGCAAAGCGGCGGCAGATGGCGCTGCCGATCCCACCACCGGCGCCGCTGACGACAGCGACCCTGCCTTCCAATCTATTCATTTACTCTCTCCTTCGCTGTGAGCGTTCGCGCAAACCGTTGTAGATACTGGTTTACGGCGATACTCGGGGCATTGTTATAAAATTTGCAACAAATTGTATTTAAATGAAATTCCCCAAAAATACTGTCCGAACTATAATTGTATCTGTGACTAGTCGACCTCTTCTGAGGCCGTCAGGGCTGCGGGTCAGGCGACCACTCCCCCCGTTTCCTGTTCCGCAGTGTACCTTTTTAGTCCTCTCCATGGTTATTCGGTGGGGCTCGTTTAACGCAAGCGGGCCCCACCGTTTTTTTGGGGTGCCTCGCTGAAAAAATCCACCGGTTATACTGTGTAAACGCGGGTTTCTGCCGCGAACCGTGATATACTCCGCGGTTATGAGTCACACCGATGCCCAAACTGCGGATAAGAATGCCGACTCCCGCCCCTTCAACGAGGCGGAGCGAACGCGTTTTCACAATCTTCTGAAGCTCGCCGCCGAAAGTCCGTTCGACGGAGAGCGTGCCGCGGCGTTGGCGGCGGCGATGCGTTTGGCGAAACGCCATGGCATGACCCTCGATGAAGCCGCTAGCGGCGGACCCGTGCCCGAGCTTCCCAAGAAGCGTGACGTTGAGCGCAAGGGACCGCATCATAAACAGGCGCGTGACCTGGGCCGTCATATTCATATGATGGACAATTGGGTGTCGAACGATAAGGCGCGGCGAGACGCGGCCTTGGCGGAGGCCTATGAGCGCGGTTTGGACAGCGACGCCCGCAAGCGCGGTTCCGTTCAAGCGCCCCGGCGTAAGGGTTCCAAGCGTAACCCGCAAAGCCACGCCAAAGTGTTGTTGCAGGAAACGAGTATGCCCATGCTCGAGATCTGTGCGCTGACCGGTCTCGACATTTACGAAGTGGTTGGGCTGAAACTTAAATTGCGCACTCCAAATTCGAGGTGACCGGCGTAAGCGCTTGACGAACAAGGGCTACAGCGGCGATCGGCAGCAAGATCGGTGACGCCGCATTAGGGGGGAGGGACTTGTGAATTACGATTCATACAACGCCATCACGGCCAAGCGTCGCGATCGTATATTGACGCTTACCATGAACCGGCCCGAACAGCTCAACGCCATTGACGAAGAGTTGCATGAGGAACTGTCGCGCATTTTCTACGATGTGGCCGGCGACGAGAAGACCGATGTGGTGGTCTTTACCGGCGCCGGTAAAGCGTTTTGCGCCGGCGGTGATCTCGATTGGATCGACGACATGCATGGCGACCCCAAGGCCTTTGCGCGCACGGTCTGGGAGGGGAAGCGGGTGCTCAATAGCCTGCTCGATATCGAACAGCCGGTGATCGCGCGCTTACCCGGCCACGCCATTGGCCTGGGCTGTACCCTGGCGCTGTTCAGCGACATCATCTACGCCGCCGATACGGCCAAGCTCGGCGATCCGCATGTTTCGGTCGGTTTGGTCGCCGGTGATGGCGGTGCGGTGATCTGGCCGCAATTGATCGGCTATCCGCGGGCCAAGGAATATTTGCTGACCGGCGATCTGTTGACCGCCACACAGGCAGCGGAGATCGGCCTGATCAATCACGCGGTGCCGGCGGGTCAGCTCGACGATGCGGTCTACGGTATGGCCGAGCGGCTGGCCGGCGGCGCGACCAATGCCATTCGCTGGACCAAGGCGGCGGTCAATTTGGGGCTTAAACAAGTCGCCAATGCGGTCCTCGATACCGCCTTCAATTTCGAGGCCATGTCGCAGATGACCGAAGACCACAAGATCGCCACCCAGGCTTTTCTGAACAAGGAAAAGCCCAAATTCACCGGCCGGTAGAACCCTATGGAACAGTTCCACGAAGCCGAACATATCGCCATCCTGCGCGACACCATCCGCCGTTTCGTCGAAAACGAAATGCCGCGCGAAGCGGCGCAAGCGTGGGACCGGGATAACCATTTTCCCCGCGATGTGTTTGCCAAGCTCTGCGAATTGGGGGTCGCCGGCCTGACGGTGCCGGAAGAATATGGCGGTGCCGGCCGCGACATCACCGCGACCATCATGGTGATTGAGGAACTCAGCCGCCGGTCGATGGCGGTTGCCGTGCCGTTCATCATGTGCGCGTGCTATGGCGGCATGAATATCGATGAGGTCGGCAGCCCGGAACAGAAAGCAGCCTTGTTGCCCAAACTAGCGGCCGGCAAATTGTTGTTCTCCTATGGCATTACCGAGCCTGATGCTGGCTCCGATGTAGCCAGCGTGCGGACCACCGCGCGATGCGATGGCAATGGCGGGACATTAGTGATCAACGGCGCCAAACGGTTTTGCTCTGGCGCCGATATCGCGGACTATATCTACGCCGTGGTCAAGAGCGACCCCGATGCGCCGCGCTACCAGAATATGTCGATCGTCTTGATCCCGACCGGCGCGCCGGGCATCACCATCGAGCAGCAGAACGCCATGGGTATGAAGGGGGCGGCGACCTGTGATGTCACCTTTGAAAATGTCGAAGTGCCGGCGGAAAATATTATCGGCGGCGACGAAGGTTGGAACACCGGCTGGCAAAAGATCGTCGGCCCTGGGCTGGACGTGGAAAAAATCGAAGTCGCGGCGATGGCGCTCGGTGTGGCGTCAGCCGCGCTCGACGATGCCTGGGATTATGCCCAAGAGCGCAAGCAATTTGGCAAGCCGGTGTCGGGTTTCCAGTCGATCCGCCACATGCTGGCCGACTGTAAGACCAAGTTGCACGCCTGCCGGCTGATGACCTATCACGCGGCCTGGTTGCTCGATCAGAAAAAACCGGCCTCGGTGGAAACTTCGATGGCCAAACTGTTCGTCTGCGACACCGGCAAGGAAATCGTGCTGACCTGCCAGCAGGTGATGGGCGCTTATGGCTACATCAAGGATTTCGACATGGAGCGCTACGTGCGCGAGTGCCTGGTGATGCCGATTTTCGGCGGCTCGTCGGCGATTCAGAAAAACAACATCGCCAATCGCCTGCGGTTGGCTAACGAATAAGAACTCGAGGGCGGATAATGCGCCAGGATGTCAGCGGGTGGCAGACCCGGCTAAGCGACGCGTTGATCGCGGAAAATGCCGCCAGCGGCATTTGGCGGAATAAAACCCTGGCCGATCTGCTCGACGCCCAAGTCGCGCGCGACCCCAACCAAATCTTGATCGTCGACGGCGACACCAACGTAACCGCAAGCGACCTCGACGCTCAAGCGCGGGCGCTGGTGGGGGCCTTGCAAGCGCGGGGTCTGGTCGCCGGCGACGTGATCAGCTTTCAATTGCCCAATTGGCGCGAAGCGGTGGTGGTCGATGTGGCGGCTTCGATGTTGGGGCTGGTCTGCAACCCGATCATACCGATCTACCGGGACGCCGAAGTCGCTTATATTTTAAAGGACGCTGGCACCAAGGTCGTATTCATCCCGACGGAATTTCGTAATTTTGATTATGTGGCGATGATCGAACGCCACCGTGGTGACCTGCCCGAACTCGCTCATATCATTACGGTTCGGGGTAGCGCCGAAGGTTGCATTACCTTCGACGATTTGCTCAACCAAGGCGACGCGGTGGCGCGAGCCGCCGTCGATCCGAATGCGGTCAAGCTGATCATGTACACCTCCGGCACCACCGGCCGGCCCAAGGGGGTGCTGCACAGCCACAACACAATCGACACCGAAAACCAGGCGTTCAGCGGGTTTCTCGGCCTCGGCGCGGACGACGTGATCCTGATGCCATCGCCACTCACCCACATCACCGGTTATCTCTACGGTATCCAGCTGCCGATTGTGCTTGGGGCGCCGGTGGTGTTCATGGAAATGTGGAACGCCGAGGCTGCCGCCGATCTGATCGACCGTCACGGTGTCACCTTCACCATCGCAGCCACGGTTTTTTTGCAAGAGTTGACCGAATTTGCCCGGCTTAATGATCGAACCTTGCCTAGCCTGCGCTATTTTCCCTGCGGCGGCGCGCCGGTGCCACCGGAGATCATCTACAACGCCCACAAAACGTTTGATCGCTGCGTTTGCGCGCGCTGTTACGGCTCGACCGAAGCGCCGACCGTGACCCTTGGCGTGAATAGCCGCGATCAGGAACGTCTTGGGGCGGCCACCGAGGGTCTGATTGTCGGCCATGAGATTAAGCTGGTCGACGAACAGGGCGCGCCGGTGCCAGTCGGCATCGAGGGCGAGATCGTCACCCGGGGTCCGGAAATGTGTTTGGGCTATGCCGACCCGGCTCACAACGAAGCCTTCGATTCGGATGGCTTCTTTCATACTGGTGATTTGGCGATCCTGACCGAAGACGAATGCTTGATCATCACCGGACGATCGAAGGATTTGATCATCCGCGGTGGCGAAAATTTAAGTCCCCGCGAAGTCGAGGACGCGCTGCACGAGCATCCGGCGATCTACGAGGCGGCGGTGGTCGCCATGCCCCATGCGCGGTTGGGCGAGACTGGATGCGCCTATGTGATCATAGAGGAAGGGGCGTCGCTGACCTTCGATGACATGATTACCACCCTTGAAGGCACGGGGATGGCCAAGCAGAAATACCCGGAACGTTTGGAAATCGTCGAGGCCTTTCCACGTACCCCGGCGGGCAAAATCCGCAAGAACGTGTTGCGCGAACAAATCGCGGCGAAAATTGCCGCAGAATGCGATTGACTCGCATCAGTTGAGCCGACACCCTTCGCTGTAACAACGTGATGATATTGTAGCAAAATCGGTATCACAGATCGGGAGGAAGTCATGGAACGCAATGTAGAGTTCAATAGCTGCGGCGATACAGTACGCGGTGTCTTGCACACGCCGGACGGGGCGACCGGACCGTTGCCCCTGGTTATTCTGGCGGGTGGCTGGTGCTACGTTAAAGAAATCGTCATGCCCTATTACGCCAAGGCGTTTACCGATATCGGCGTGGCGTGCTTGCTGTTCGATTACCGCAATTTCGGCGACAGCGACGGCCAGCCGCGTCAGCATATCGACCCCTGGGGTCAGATCGAAGATTACCGCAACGCGGTGAGCTTCGGCCGCACCTTGGACGAGATCGACAACGACAAGATCGGCATTTGGGGCATCTCCTATAGCGGCGGCCATGTCATCGTCACCGCCTCGCTCGATCCGCGGGTCAAATTCGCGATCTCGACGATCCCCGTGGTCGACGGTTACCCGACCATGCGGCGTTGCCATGGCGAGCGTAAATTCGCCGGCCTTATGGCGAAGATTCTGGAAGACCGCGAACGGCGTCACGCCGGCGAGCCCGGCGGCATGATACCCATGTCGTCGACCGACCCGGACAATGAGTTAAGTTCGTGGCCGTTCCCCCATGTCTGCACCATCTTCAATGATATTAAGCAGAACGAAGCGCCCAACCATGAGCACATCAACACCATAGAATCGGTGGAACTGCTGCTCGCTTATCAGGTCAAGCCGTATGCGGTGCGCATCCACGAGACGCCGATCATGATGGCGGTCGCCAAGGGCGATAACATCACCTCGGCCGATCTGGAGATCGAGGTCTTCAACGCCATCCAGTCGCCCAACAAGCATCTGGCGGTGGTCGAAGGCGTCGACCATATGAGCCTGTATTCGAACAATGACCATCTGGGCAAGGTGGCCGGTGTACAGGCCGATTGGCTGCAGAACTTGTTGTTCGGCGGGGCGGCGCAAATGGCCAAGGCGGCCGAGTAGCGCACTTACAAATTCACCTATCGCAACGCGGCGGCGCTCCCATCACCAGGGCGCCGCCGTTTTTTGTGAACACCACCCTCCATTGCTGCGCTGGCGCGCCCGCGTTAAGGTCATATCACGGGAGGAGATACTCCGATGTCGATGACAATGTCCCAGAAGAGGCATGTTTTTTCGGTATTTCGCTATTTTGTTTTAACAATATGGCTGCTGATCGTCGCCTTTCCGATGTTTTGGATGGTGTCGACCTCATTCAAGCCCGACCGCGAATGGTTCGCCTGGCCGCCGGTCTATTTTTCCGAGAACGCGACTATTCGCAATTATCTGGTGGTGTGGTCGGATTTCAACGAATACGCCGCAGGCGACTCTGAAGACGCGCAAAAGCTCGGCCAAGTGACCCAGTCGCTGCAGCGGCCTTGGGAGGCGTTGGGCAATAGCACCCTGATCGCCGGTATCGCGACGTTGCTGGCGGTGCTGTTCGGTTCGGTGCTCGCCTATGGGGTCTCGCGGCATCAGATATTGTCGGAAAAACGAATGTTCCAGCTCCTCATGCTGCGCATGGTGCCTCCCATAGTCTTAATTGCGCCGATTTCGCTGTGGTACCGGCAAATCGGCCTGCTCGACAGTATACCGGGATTGGTCATTCTGTATTTTCTGACATCGCTGCCCTACGCGGTGTGGATGAGTAAGAGCTTCATCGACGAAGTGCCGCGCGAGATGGAACACGCGGCTGAGATCCTCGGCGCTAGCCGCTGGCGCACGATCTGGGAAGTGGTGCTGCCGCTGGTGCGCTCCGGTCTGGTGGCGACGTTCCTGTTCATTCTGATTTTGACCTGGAGCGAATATCTGCTGGCGCTGCTCTTATCGAAGACCGACGTGCTAACTTTGCCGATCGAGTTGTCCAAATATCAGGGCTCGACCGAGGGCCGGGTGTATGGCCGCCAAGCGGCGCTGTCGGTCGGCATTACGATACCCCTGATCTTCGTTGGCCTGATGATTAGAAAACATCTGGCCCGAGGATTCAGCTTCGGCATGGTGAAGCGGTAACTCGCGGGGTCTCGCCTCGCTCATTCAGCGGCGTTTAGGGCTAAATGCATTTCTGGCATCAATGGATCTTCACCGCGCCGATGCAGGTCGGTTGAGAACAGCGCGCCACAACCGGCGCAGCAATATTGGTGCAGCACCACGTCGTCGCTGTCAGCATGGGCATTGAGCGAGTTGAGGTCGGCGATGGGTGTTTCCACGATCACCGCATATTGGCGCGGATCGTCGCCGGCCGGGCCGAAGCCGTGGCTGCATTCGCGGCATCCTAGAACCGGTCCGCCTTCGGCCGCGCGGACAGAGAGAATGCTTCCGACTCTGAATAACTCTTCACCGGAGAAATCGACATTAGCCGGCAGTTGAGTGGCGGGACGACGTCCGGTTTCGAGACGCATATGACGCCGCGCTTGCCTTTCGGTTTCAGTTGCCGGCGCGTCGACGAGATGTTCGGCGTCCACGATGACACCATAAAGCCGCCGCGCTTCGTCTTGAGTGCAAAGGCGACGGCGCACATCGGCGGCGACTCGCGACGGTTCGCGGTCCAGCGGATCGCCATATCCGCCGCCGCCGGTACAGAAACAAATCCATGCGTCGTTGGGATTGAGCCAACGCACGTCCTTGGCCGCGACAATGTCGGTTTCACCTGGCGAAAGGTCGGCGAGTGCGGTGGGGATTGTCCCGGCCGCGAATAGACCCTGAATGTCGATGTCACGGGCGACGACATTGCGCTGGATAGAACCCGGTAGGCCACCGGCGACACCCTTGGTCTCCATATGGCCGCAGCCGGTCGAGAAATACACCGCCTCCATCGGATGATCGGTGCCGTAGGGGATGAACATATATTCGATGCCGGTGCCGCCCCGATATATCCCGGCGCCGGCTGTCTCTTCGCGCTCGCGGCGATAGACGCACATCAGCGGGTGCAGGCTCTCGGTGCGTTCAATATTGGGAATGGCGTAGGCTGGCGCGATGAAGTTGCCGCAGGTATCGATACCGTCGCCGAACGATCGGCCGCCACCGCCGCCGACGGAATCGGTAAACATGTTTACGAAAGTGCTGTCGTCATTCCGCCGCCCTGCGATCACCGCCATGTTCACGCCGCCATAGCCTAGGCCGATCACCTCTTCGCGTAATTCATCGCCGCCGCAGCCATACATGCGCGCCATCGCTTCCCAGATCAAATTTCCCGTCGATTGGCAGGCGTTGACCGTGGCCATGCTGGTGCCGGCGGGAAAGATCGCGTTGTTGATGGTGCCTTCTTCGGAGATAATATCGATGCAATCCATCACCGCGCCATGGGACCAGGGCAGGTCGAAACACAGCAGTGGGAACAGCACCTGCAGAATGCCGCCGATCAGCCCGCTATAGGCGCAATTGACCGAACCCGGCACTTGTTCCTCGGTGCCGGTGAAGTCGAACTCGAGCCGGTCGCCGCGCTTGGTCAGTGCCAGCTTGAGCCGGTACATGTCGTTTTCCAGGCCGCTATGGTCGAGCAACGCATTGGCGTACCAGGTGCCGTCGGGCAGGTCGGCGATGCGCTGGCGGATCGACCGGCGCACATAATCGAGAATCTGCTCCTGCACCGCGAGAAAGGTGTCTTTGCCGTATTCCTCGATAATCGCGCGAAGCCGGTCGCCGGTCATGTTCTGGGCGACGATTTTGGCGCGAAGGTTGAGTGCGTTAATGGCTGGCGTGCGGGTATTGCGCAGGAACATCGCCTCGACGTCGGTACGCATTTTGCCCTGGTCGACCATCTTCACTGGGGGGATTAGCATCACCTCTTGATAGGCGTCGCGGGCGCCAACGGTCCAACTGCCCGGCCGCGAGCCGCCAACATCAAGTTCATGCACCACGACGCCGGTCCAGGCGACCAATTCGCCATCGGCGAAGATTGGCACCACCACGGCGGTATCCATGGCGTGCAAGGCGCCGTACCACGGGTCGTTGGTCATGAAAGCGTCGCCATCGTGAATATCGTCGCCGAACACTTCGATGACTTTTTGCACCACGATATCGAGCGCCGAGGCTTGGCGGATCACGTAGACGCCGGCGTAAAGACCGCGGCCTTCCGGGGTGAGGATGGCGGTATTGAAGTCACCGGATTCGTAGACCGACGGCGCGCCGGAAATGCGCCCCATCAGCAACGCCATCTCGTCGTTGATTTCCCACAGCCGATGGCGCAGCACCTCGAAGGTGACCACATCGACATTGCCGGTTGCCGGTGCCATGGCGCTAATCCTCCTGGCGGAGTGTCAGTCCGCCCATATTGTCGACCTCCATGACCGTGCCGGGCGGCACCACAACAGTATCGCCGAGGCGTTGGACGATTGCCGGGCCGTGTAGGGCCTGGCCGGCGCGCAAGCGGTCGCCGTCATGGACTTGCGTTACCACGAAATCTCCGGCAGCCGCGGCAGAGGTGAAATAGACCTGGCGTTCGCCGATCGTCGAGTCAGCGGTTCCGCGTGTGTCGTCGGCCGACAGGGTCGGCCGGTCCAGCGTCACCAGGCCTGTGACCCGGAAAGTCACCATTTCCATGCCGGCTTCCAGGTAGGCGCTGTTCTCGCCGTAGGTCTGTTCGTACTTGGCGACGAAATCGCTGCACGTTTCGGCGATGTCGCTTTCGGTGAGGTCGCTATCCGGTAAGTCGATATCGAGTTCGTGCACCTGCATGGCGAAACGCATATCGACAGCTCGGCTGAGCTGCACCCGATCGGTCGGAATGCCTTCGGCGACGAAACGCTCGGCGACCCGGGCGGATAATGTCTCCAGCGTCCCGTTGACCGCCGCGATATCCGCCGCGGCCAGGGGCGGGCGCACGCGAAACGACCGCTCTTCCTGAAAAATTAAATCGGTAGTGAGCATCCCCAGCGCGGAAAACATGCCGGAATCGCTGGGTACGTAGGCCATACGCGCGCCGATCTGCCGGGCCAGGAACGGCGCATATACTGGGCCCGCGCCGCCATAGGCGAAGACGATGAAGCCGCGCGGATCGAGGCCACGCTCGACCGTCACCTTGCGCATCAGATCGGCCATCTGGGCGCTGGAGATTTCCGCGATCCCCGCTGCCAGATCGATCACCGGCATCGACAGGCGCTCGGCGACGGTCGCCAGGGCTGCCTCCGCGGCGCTGCGATCCAGATGGACCGTACCACCGAGCGGATGGTCGTCACTGAGATATCCCAACACCAAATGGGCGTCGGTCACGGTCGGCGCCGTGCCGCCACGTCCATAACAGGCCGGCCCCGGCAGGGCGCCGGCGCTATGCGGCCCGACACGTAGGCTGCCGCCATTGTCGACCCAGGCGATGGAGCCGCCGCCGGCGCCGATCGACTTGATGTAGATTTTCGGCGTCAGATAGGCGTACTGGTCGATCACCGGCAGCGGGTCCATTTGCACGCGGTCGTCGAAGACCAGGCCGACATCGAAGGTGGTGCCGCCGACATCGGCGCAAATAATGTTGCGCGCGTCGGTAGTGTCGCTGAAGAAGTGGCCGCCGAGGACGCCGCCGGCGGGTCCTGAATCGATTGTCAGCAAGGGGCGGTGGCGGATCGCCGGCACCGTGCTGAGGCCGCCATTCGACTGCATGACCAGCAGTGAACACGCCATGCCCTGCCCTTTAAGCTGGGTTTCCAATCGGTAGAGATAATCGCCGACCGTGGGGCCGATATAGGAATTGAACACCGTGGAGACGCTGCGCTCGTATTCGCCGAGCAGTGGAGCCACTTCCGATGACAACGATAGATAAATGTCGGGGTGCGTGGCGCGCACATATTCGGCGATTTGCCGCTCATGGTCGGGTCTGACGAACGACCATAGAAGGCATATCGCCAGAGCCTCGATGCCCGACGCGACCAGTTCGTCGACCGCCGCGATGGCGCCGTTGTGATCAAGCGCGACTACCACATTGCCGTTCACATCGACCCGTTCGGTGACGGCGCGAATATCCTCGGGCGCCACGATCGGTGGGTCGGCCTTCGATAGATGGGTTATGTGGGTTTTCTCGCGCTCGCTGAGCCCCATAATCTTTTGCCGCACCCGGCCGATGGTGATGGTCTGCTCGTGGCCGCGCGTCATCAGCAGGCCGGTGCGCGCGCCGCGCCTTTGGGCCAAGGCGTTTGTGCCAACCGTGGTGCCGTGAACGAAGGCGGTGGTGCGCGTTAAAAGCTCGGGCACCGAACAAGACAAAGTCTCGCTGGCAGAAGCGAGGCCGTCGAGCACGCCATTTTCGGGGTCGTCAGGCGTCGTCAGCGCCTTAGTCGTAAGACGTCGCCCTGATTCCGCCAAGATCACGCAGTCGGTGAAGGTGCCGCCAATATCGACGCCAATACGCAAGCTTTCGTCATCTGAGATGGCGTCCATAGTCCACTATTCCCGCAGCACAGAGCGGCACTGTCAATGGGATCGTTGGGCGCCGCCACGAGGACAAAATAGCTATGGCTCGATCATTACCGGCAAATGCGGCCATCGATATCGAGTTCTATTTGTTTTTACACAGCTAAGCCAACCTCACGAAGTCTCGATCATAGTTCGGCCAGCGTTGCTGGATTTGGGCTGGTAGCCTATAAATGGAAGTTGGGAAATAAATTAGGGAGGAATAAATGCCCAAGCTATCACAAACTAAAATTGCCGCATTCGCAATCGCGACCGCTGTTACGGCCACGGTGGCCGCGACTGTGCCGGTATCGGCGCAGCAAACCATCAATCTCACCGCGATCTCCGGCTATCCGCCGCCCGCGACCTGGATCGGCGCGTTGGTCGATGCCTATCTTCCGGCTGTCGACGCGCAACTGGCGAAGACCGGCAACTTCAAAGTGAACTGGAACAAAGGCATCAGCGGCCAGATCGTGAAGCCGCGCGGTGAACTCGAAGGCGTTGAAACCGGTCTCGGTGACCTTGGTGTCATCGTGACGGCGTTCCACGCCGATAAGGTGCCGTTGTACGATGTGTCGTTCAAGACGCCGTTCGTATCGAACGACATCGCGCTGATCGGCGCGACCACGCAGAAAATGATCGATACGTTTCCGCAGTACAATGAAGTCTGGCTGAAGCAGTTCAATCAGGTGCCATTGGGACCGACCGGTGGTGTCGACAACTACATGCTGTGGTCGGCCAAGCAGCTCACCAGTGTTGATCAGATACGCGGCCGCAAAGTTGGTGCGGCGGGTCCTAATCTGCCATGGGTGACGGCTGTTGGCGCGGCAGGTGTGCAAACCAACCTGGCCGATGCTTATAACAGCCTAAGCACTGGCATTTACGACAATATGATCGTCTGGCGTCAGGCCGCGGGCGCCTTCAAGCTCTGCGAAGTCGCACCATTTGCGTATGACGCCACGCTTGGCGGCGTGAACGGTTTCTCGCTCAACGTCAACAGCGATGTCTGGGATGGCTTGCCCGATGAAGTTAAGACCGCTTTACAGGATTCCATTCCGGCCTGGGTCAACGAGAACGTAAAGCGTGTCAATGACGGGGCCTCTTCCGGTCTCGCGCGTTGCGAAGCCGAATTTGGCACCAAAGTCACCGTGGCCTCTACTGAGGAACGTAATCAGTGGGCCAACGCGCTGCCGCCGCTCGGTAAGAACTGGGCCGCGGAACGCAACGCTGCCGGACAGCCGGGAACGGAAATATTGAAGGCTTGGATGGATGAAATGCGAGCCAACAATCAGCCAATTGCGCGTCACTGGGACCGCGAATAGTCGGAACCGTACGTAACGTTATATTCCCAGGTGTTCGTTTCACCCGGAATAAATAATAGGTGAGGGGAGCCGCTGAAAAGCGGCTCCCAAATCTCTGTGGCTGCAATCCTGAAAATTTTGGACCTCTTGCGACGTCTGTTCGATTGGATCGTCGTTATTGCCAACGGCGCCGCATCGGCATGGATCTTTGTCTTGATGGCGCTGATTACCACCGACATCGTGTTGCGGTTTATTTTTGGCGCGCCAATCAGCGGGGTGACGGAGATTGTCGAAATCTCGATTGTCATCATCGTCTATTTGCAACTAACTCATACCCTAAAAGTCGGGCGTATGACCCGCTCAGACGCGCTGTACACCAGCATTCTGCGACGTTTCCCGCCGGTCGGTCACGTTATGGGTATTCTCTTCAGCGTCGCCGGAGTCGTCTTGATGATCGCCATCATAAAGGGCGGTTGGCCCAAATGGATTCAGGCCTATGAGGGGGGCCATTTTATCGGCAATGCCGGGGTTTTCACATTTCCCGAATGGCCCCAGCGCCTGGTATTGGTGATCGGCTGTGCCATGTTGGCGATCCAATTCGCACTCCTGGCCCTCGACAACTTCCGCGGCCTGTTCGGCAAGCCGCCACTGGAACATGAAGAGGCTGTCGATGTTGAAGTTGCGGCGGTTGAGGAGTCACTGAAATGACCTCTCTGGAAATCGGCGTCGCTTCAGTCGTAGCGATGTTAATCCTGATCTACATCGGCATGTATGTGCCGATCGTGCTGGCGTTGATTTCGTTCGTCGGCGTATGGATTGCGAAAGATAATATCAATATCGCCGTCAGCCTTTTATGGCTCGCCTCGGCGAAGACTGTCGGTAATTTCCTGTTCGGTGTGATCCCGCTATTTGTCCTCATGGGGCTCTTAGTAAGTGCAGCGGGGATGGGGAAGGATACCTACGACATTGCCCATAGTTTCCTGTACCGGGTCCGCGGTGGCCTTGGTATGGCGACTGTGGTGGCGAACGCGATTTTTGCCGCGATTACCGGTGTCTCGATCGCCTCGGCCACGGTGTTCTCGCGTATTTCGGTGCCAGAGATGCTGCGCTACGGCTACAAAGGCCGGTTCGCTGTGGGTACGGTCGCCGGCTCGTCGGTACTCGGCATGTTGATTCCGCCCAGTATTCTGCTGATTATTTACGCGCTGATCGCCGAAGAATCGGTCGGTGATCTGTTCATCGCTGGGGTTGGCCCCGGTCTTCTGTTGACCGCCGCCTATTGCGCGCTTATCGCGATCATGGCCTATGGCTTCCCCAATTCTGTCGCCGTTCCTGAGACATTTACCGACGATCCGCAGGATGAAGAGCACCTGTCCGGTAGGGAATTGTTGGCCAAGGCCTTCCCGATCGTCATTCTAATTTTGGTTGTTCTTGGCGGCATCTATGCCGGCCTTTACACGCCGACCGAGGCAGGCGCGGCAGGTGCGTTTGTTGCCTTGCTGTTTGCTCTGGCGCGGCGGGCCCTAACCTGGCGTCGATTGTGGGATATTCTGGTCGAAACCGGACATATCTCGGCGACGCTTCTGTTCCTCATCATTTCTGCCAGCATGTATAGCCGCATGCTTGGAATCACTGGCTTGCCGACCCAGCTTGGTAACTGGATTGGCACCCTCGATGCCAGCTTCGGTCTGCTGTTGTTCATGTATGTGGTCATTGTCTTGGTGCTCGGCACGATCATCGACTCTGTCTCGATCATGCTGATCACGGTACCGCTGTTCCTGGTGGTGTTAGCGCCGTTCGATATCGATCTGGTGTGGTTCGGTATTGTCACAATCATTGCCGTGGAGATTGGTTTGCTGACGCCGCCGTTGGGCTTGGCGGTTTATGTGATCAAAAGCTCGCTCGACCGTGACGACATATCGCTCGCCGATATTTTTATCGGCGCGGCGCCCTATGCGCTGACGATGCTGATTGTGTTGATCCTGATCATCCTGTTCCCCGATATCAGCCTGTTCCTGGTCGAACTGCGAAGATCGCTGATCTAGCGAGATACTGCTCTACAGCAGCATCCAGGTTGTCCAGATATTCGCCACCGGTTCGCCGGTGGCGGCATCTTCCAGTTTGAATTGGCCGAACACCATGCGTTTGCCGGCTTTAACGATCTCGCCGCGGCCGATGATGTCGGTAGCGCGCGCGACGTTCATGAAGCTGGTGGTCATATCGACAGTGGCCATGTTGCGGTAGCCGCCGATCGCCGACGAAATTACCACCACCATTGCGGAATCGGCGAACGCCAGCATCGACTGGCCAGAGATGATGCCGCCGGTGCGGGCTAGGTGGTCGCCATAGGGCATGCGCAGAACCGCGCCGGCCTCGCTCGTCTCTTCGACACGAATGTTTAAGTCCTTGACCAGGGGCGCCATTTTCGTATCGATAATGTCCTGCCCGTCGGCAACGGAAATCCCGCTCATCATTTCGCTCGCATCGTTGTTGCCGAGACATCGCCTGGCTCGACAGGTATCTATAAACTGGGGTGCTCTGTTTCTGAAGTAGCATAACGGGATGGCCCGAAGACGGGGAAGGTGATGACAGAATTATTCGATTTAAAAGGACAAGTAGCGATCGTCACCGGCGCTTCGAGCGGCCTCGGCGCGCATTTTGCTGAGGTGCTGGCGCAGGCCGGTGCGAAAGTTGCCGTCGGCGCACGCCGCGTCGAACGTCTAACGACGCTGGCCGACAAAATCGCTGATAACGGTGGTGAAGCGCTGCCGGTCGAACTCGACGTTACCGATGCGGGCTCTATTGTCGCCGCTGTGCAGGCCGCTGAGACGGAGCTGGGGCACATTTCGATCCTGGTAAACAACGCCGGTATCCCCTCGGCAGGGCGCACCATCGAAATGGAAGAAGACGAATGGGACAACGTGCTCGACACCAACCTCAAAGGCGCCTGGCTGATGGCGCGCGAGGTCGGCCGTCATATGGTCGCGCACGAAACCGCCGGACGGATTATCAATATTTCGTCGGTAATCGGTGTGCGCACCGCGGCCAAGCGGGTGCTGGCCTATTCGATCTCGAAAGCCGGGATGGTGAACTTGACCGAGACAATGGCGCTGGAACTTGCCGATAAAGGCATTTGCGTCAACGCCATCGCGCCGGGTTACATTCACACCGAGCTTAACCACGATTTTCTGAACAGCCCGGCCGGCCAGCGTATCGCTACCCGCGTGCCGATAGGCCGCTTTGGCGAAACGGCCGACCTCGATGGGGCCTTATTGTTGTTGGCCGGGCCGGCGGCGCGCTACATCACCGGGTCTGTCGTCACGATCGATGGCGGTCTGTCACTGTCGGCCTTGTAAAACAATAAGAACGTCCGAAAAGGAGAGTATCTCGTGGATTTCACCCTAACGCCCGAACAAGAAGATTTGCGCCAGCGCGTAGCCACATTCGTGGCCGATGAAATCATGCCGGTAGAGGCCGATCCGGCCAGCTTCGACGCCCACGAAAACATCGCCGACGCGCCGCTTCAAATCTTGCGCGAGAAAGCTAAATCTGTGGGCCTATGGGCGCCGCAGATGCCCGTCGCGCGCGGTGGGTTGGGCCTCAACACGGTCGGTATGGCGATGTTTTACGAGGAAGCCGGCCGTTCGCGCTTCGGCCCGGTGTGCTTCAACTGTGCCGCGCCCGACGACGGCAACATGATCTTACTCGAACGCTGCGGCACCGAGGAACAGAAGGACCGCTGGCTGCAGCCGATTATCGACGGCAAGCTGCGGTCGTCGATTATCATGACTGAGCCCGCGCCGGGCTCCGGCTCCGACCCCACGGCGATGCTGACCACGGCCACTCCTAAAGGCAATGGCAGTTGGATCATCGATGGTCATAAATGGTTTATCACCGGCGCCGAGGGATCCGAGCATTTCATTTTGTTGGCGCGTACCTCCGATGAGCCACGGGGCAATTTGACCACCTTTCTCTTCCACCGCGACGATCCCGGTTGGGAAATTGTCCGCCGCATCGAGATCATGGGTCCGGAAGAGCATGGGGGACATTGCGAGCTCAAATTCGACGGGTTGGAAATTCCTGACGAGAACCGGCTAATGGCGGTCGGCGAGGGCATGAAAGCGGTACAAATTCGCCTCGGCACGGCGCGGCTGACCCATTGCATGCGCTGGCTCGGTATGGCCAAACGGGCAATCGAGGAATGTCTGGGCTATGTGCGCACGCGCGAAAATTTCGGCATGACCCTGGCCGAGCATGAGGGCGTGCAATGGATGCTGGCCGACGCGGCGATGGATATCGAGATCGGCCGGCTGATGACCATGCGCGCGGCGGCCAAGCTCGACACCGGCGACCAGGCTCGCACGGAAGTGTCGATGGCCAAAATCTTCGTGTCGGAGCTGCTCCATAAATCGATAGCGACGGCCATCCAGTTGAACGGCGCGCGGGGTTATTCCAAAGATTTGCCGTTGGAATGGATGTACCGCTACGCGCCCCAGGCCAAGCTGGTCGACGGCGCGTCGGAAGTCCACAAGATGGTCATTGCCCGCAACCTGCTGGCCGACGGGATGAATTTCTGGAGCTGGGATTAAAACTTGAACCGTTTTGTTTTAGTTGACCCCCCACCCCATCCCTCCCCCTCAAGGGGGGAGGGGGAAGTGCAACCGTACCACCAAGATATTCCCTCCCCCCAGCGAGGGGGAGGGTTAGGGAGGGGGGGTGAGAAAAATTTCCAGTCTGAACAATTAGCTATTTGGCTGACCACTCAAACTAGCGCTGAGTCTGTCCACATGGATCCGCCGAAGCTGTTACCCGGCGGCGCGGTGCAACAAAATTGGGCGCTCGATGTGGAATTTACCGGCGGCCAATTTCCCGGCCACCAGCGCTTGGTCCTCCGCGCTAATTTCCAGACGCCACTGCCCGCCAGCCGGCCCAAGGCGGCGGAGTTTGCGGTTTTGTGCGCCGTTGCGGCAGCCGGCGTTACGGTACCGGCGCCGCTCTGGCTGTGCGAGGATCCCGACGTTATAGGCCAACCGTTTTTTGTGATGCAGCGCCGTAAAGGCAATACCGCGGCGCGGGTTTTGGTGGCCTCTGCTGCGCGCGACGGCTTTGGGGCGGGCCTCGCCGACCGTTTGGCGCGGGAATTGGCGTTGATCCATAGCCTGACGCCGGGAGACGAAGGCTTAGCGGGACTGGACAAATCATCATCGTCTTTTGCCTTGGCGCAAATCGCTCAATATCGGGACTGGCTGGCCCCGTTGGAGACTGATTCTGAAATTCTCTTAACAGCGTTCAACTGGTTGGAGCGCCACGCTCCTTCGGAGCAACGGACCTGTCTGGTCCACCGTGACTTTCGCAGTGGTAATTTCCTTGTCGATGGTGGCCGGCTGACCGCCATTCTCGACTGGGAATTCGCGGACTGGGGC
This sequence comes from Alphaproteobacteria bacterium, assembly GCA_011087645.1. Lineage (GTDB taxonomy): Bacteria > Pseudomonadota > Alphaproteobacteria > UBA6615 > UBA6615 > JABDJY01. The sequence goes on along the minus strand of JAALLF010000001.1, from coordinate 18,480 downwards.
GATCCTCACGAGGATATCGGCTGGTTCTGCGCCACCTGCTGGCGCGCTGGGCGGGACGATCTAGAGGCTGGCGGACTCGTCCGGCGCGCTGCCTTTTATCGCGCCTATGAGAAAGCCGGCGGTCACCCGGTCGACGCTAATGCCGTCGCCTATTGGGAAATTATGGCGCATCTGCGCTGGGCGATCATCGCCCGCCAGCAAGGAGTACGCGCAGCCCAAGGCGACTTGCCCCAGCATGAATTGCTGGAAGCCGCGGCCCGGGTGCCGGCGCTCGAGCGCAACATCGCTGCGATGATCGTGACCGCATAGGCACCGACACCGCTGCAACGCCTCATCCTGAGCTTGTCGAAGGATCGGGGTGTTGCCGTCCTCATACTTCGACAAGCTCAGCATGAGGACTAATTACAAAATCTCAGCGCCTACGGCACTAACACCACGCGGCCCAAAATACGGCCTTCGTCGAGATCGTGCAGGGTTTCGTTGACTTGCGACATGGGTCTTTTCTCGACTGGGATCGGCGTTACGCCGCCGCCACGCACCAGCTCGAGCAACTCGTGCATATCTTCCAGATTGCCCACATAGGAACCGCGCATAGTCATGTTGCGGACCGGCAAAGTGAGGGTGGGGATAGTAATCTCGCCGCCATAGAGCCCGACCGCGATATAGCGTCCGCCCTTGCGCACTGCGTCGTAACCGAGCTTGGTGGTCTCTGAGTTGGCGACGAAATCGACAATCGCGCCGGGGCCGTTGCCGGTCAGCTCTTTGAGCCGCGCCAGTGCGTCTTCGTCGGCCGAGTTGATAGTGTGGTCGGCGCCAGCCTGTCGTGCCGCGGCCAGCTTTTCGCCATCGATATCGACGACGATCAGTTCATGGTCGGGCAGGTACGCGCGCGCGACGCCGATACCCGTTAGCCCAACCCCGCCGGCGCCGATGATCACCACCTTATCGTCGGCCGATAAAGGATGGACCTTTTTTAGCGCGCTGTACGATGTTACCCCGGCGCAGGCCAAGGTGCAGGCATAGTGTTCGGGAATACCGGAAATATCGAGCAGGTAGCGCGGATGAGCCGCCATCACATGGTCGGCGTAGCCGCCGGGCGCCAGCACGCCCAGGGTGCGCATGGCGACGCAATCATTGTCGTTGCCTTCCGCGCAGCGCGGGCATTCGCCGCAGCCGATCCAGGGGAATACCAACCGTTTGTCGCCGATTTCCACGCCCTCGACGTCGGGGCCGATGGCGACCACTTCGCCGACCGGCTCGTGGCCCATGGTCAATGGCAGCTTGATGCCGCGCTCGGCGATGGAAATTCTTTTGCCGCCGCCCATATCGTAGCCGCCCTGCCAGAAGTACAAGTCGGAATGGCACACGCCGCTCGCCGTGATGCGGACCAGGACTTCGTTGCCTTGCGGCTCGGGGTTGTCGGTCTCGACCAATTCCAGGGGTTGGTTCGCTTCGACCAGTTGATAGCTTTTCATAGACTTATTCTCCGCCCTTTACGGTTATTCAAACTTTATCGACACGCCGCCGAGGCCCGCCATTTCCACTTCGATCAGGTCGCCTTGCGCCACCCATTTGGTTGTCACCACCGATCCCAGGGTAACAAATTTGCCGGCCTTTAACTCGCGGCCGCGTTCGGCCAGCCGGTTGGCCAACCAGGCCAGCGCTTCGAGCGGGTGGCCCATAATAAGCGAGCCGGCGCCGTTGCCAATGGTCTCGCCGTTTACATTCATGCGGCCTTGCACCTCGGCGAGGTCGAGTCCCCGCCAGTCGGTCAGCGGATCGCCCAAGATGCAGGCGGCGTTGAAGAAGTTATCGGCCACCATGGTCGGCGTGTCGAGTTCGCGATAGTCGAAATAGCGCGCATCGACCAGCTCGACTGAGGCCATGCAGGCTTCAACGGCGCCAACGACTTGGTCTCTTGTATAGGGTGCGCCTGTCGCCGGCAGCCCATCGCCCAATTGCACAGCGATTTCGGCCTCGACGCCGGGTTCGACATAGTCGCCATGGCGCAATGTGGCGGAGTTGCGGTGAACGGTCGGGGCGAACACTTCGCCGAACGAGGGTTCGTGAATGTTCATATATTCTTGCATTACCTGGGTTGTGCAACCGATCTTGTAACCCACAGGGTCTCCCAGTCCGCGCTCGATCAGAATTTCGTTCAGGTGCGCTTGTACCGTGTAGGCGTCGTCGAGATTCTGTGGCCGGACTTCCGCGGGTAGAAATTCCAACCGGCCTTGCGCCACGCGGTTATCGGCAATTGCCTCGGCCGCCCGATAGGCCGCCCGCTCATCCATCATGTCTGTTTCCCTCAGTCGGTGAAGGCGCGTCGCAACGCGTCGATGACTTGTGCCAGCGACGTCGTCGCTGCGTCGATAGTTTTACCATAATGGAAGAAGCCATGGATCATGCCGTCGTAACATGTGTACTCGACCGGCACGCCGGCGGCGCTGAGCAAGTCGCCGTAATGTTTGCCGTCGTCGCGCAACGGGTCGAACTCAGCGGTGATGATCAGGGCTGGCGGCAATCTGCTGAAGTCTTTGGCCAGCGCGGGACCTAAACGCAAATCGCCGCGATCAACGTCGTCGGGTAGAAACTGCTCGTGGTACCAGTCAATTTGCTGCCGGGTCAGGAAATAGGGCTCGTCCAACAGGGCATAGGACGGCAGGTCGAGGGTGAAGAAAAAGTCCGTCGACGGATAGACCAATACCTGTAGCGCAATGTTGAAAGTGCTGACTTTGCGGGCCTGTTGGGCGATGACCGCCGTCATATTAGCGCCAGCGCTGTCGCCACCAACGGCCAGGCGTACCGGGTCGCCGCCCAGCGCGGTCGCATTCGCGGCCACCCATTGGGCCGCCGCCCAGGCATCGTCATGCGCGGCGGGAAATTTGTGCTCTGGCGCCTGGCGATAGTATGGCGCGACCACGATACAGCCGGTCTCGTTGGCGATTTTGCGGCACTGGGGTTCGCGGCTCTCGATGCTGCCGATGACGAAGCCACCACCAAAATAGAAGACGAACACTGGCAGCGGCCCCCCAGGCGTGTTGGCTGGCCAGAAGATACGCAAAGGTATTGGCCCGTGCGGCCCGTCGATCTCGCGATCTTCGACGCGCGCGACAGGGTCGGGGTCGTAATTGCGCGATTCTATGAAGCGCCGGTAGGCCGCGCGGGCCTCGGTGGGCGGCAACTGGTTGAGTGGCGTCGGCGTCGACGTTAGGGTATCGAGAAGGTCCTGAGCCTGAGGATGCAGGGGCATAAGTCTCTCCTTAGGGCGACAGGATTGGCTTGTTTCCAGCGGGCGTCAACAAGCCCGGTGAAAAAATTTAGGGTTCGGGAAGGCGAGGGGTAAATGCGGTTTGCGTGCGATACTGGGGGGACATTCACCGATCTCATCGTTGAGGACGATGCGGGCGGCTTGCACATGTATAAGGCCGCGACCACGCCCGCCGATCCGGTGAAAGGCGTGCTCGACGCGCTAGCGCTGGCGGCGGCGGATATGGAAATGTCGCTGGCCGATTTACTGGCGAAGGGCGACATGCTGATCCACGGTACCACCCACGCAATTAACGCCATTATCACCGGCAACACGGCGAAGACCGCGTTCCTGACCACCGCCGGCCATCCGGATATTCTGGTGTTGCGCGAGGGCGGGCGCATCGAGCCGTTTAATTTCGTCGCGCCCTATCCGGAACCCTATCTGCCGCGCGCGCTCACCTTCGAAGTGCCCGAGCGTATCGACAGCGCCGGCGGCGTGCACACTGCGCTCGACGAGGCCGCCGTTATCGCCATCGCTGAAGAATTGAAGGCACAAGATGTCGAGGCGGTCGCCGTTTGCCTGCTCTGGTCGATCTACAACTCGACGCATGAGCTGCGGGTTGGCGAGCTGTTGGAGGCCCATCTGCCGGGTGTGCCGTACTCGCTATCGCATCAGTTGAACCCAGCTTTGCGCGAATACCGCCGCGCCTCGTCGACGGCCATCGACGCCTCGCTGAAACCGTTGATGGGGCGTTATCTGGGCGGGCTGACCGAGCGGTTGACCGAGGCCGGTTTCATGGGCCGCACCCTGGTGCTGACCTCGCAGGGCGGCATGCTCGACGCTAGCGATTTGGCGCAAAAACCGATCCACGCGATCAATTCCGGCCCGTCTATGGCGCCGATTGCCGGTCGTCACTATGCGCGCGATGATTCCGATGCGCCAAACGTCATCATCGCCGACACCGGCGGCACCACCTACGATGTTAGTTTGGTGCGCCAAGGGCGCATTCCGCTGACCAAGGAGACCTGGATCGGCCAGCCCTTTCGCGGCCATATGACCGGGTTCCCGTCGATCGATATCAAGAGCGTCGGCGCTGGTGGCGGCTCAATTGCCTGGGTCGATGCCGGTGGGCTGCTCCATGTCGGCCCGCAAAGCGCCGGCGCGGTACCTGGCCCTGTGTGTTATGGCAGTGGCGGCACCGAACCAACCCTAACCGACGCGTGTCTAACTCTCGGCTATGTGGACCCTGATTATTTTCTCGGCGGCACTATGCAGCTCGACGCCGGGGCGGCGGCGCAGGTGGTCGAGGATAAAGTCGCCCAACCGTTGAATATCTCCGTGATGGATGCCGCGGCGGCGATTGTCAGCGTCGCGACGGAAAATATGGTCCAGGCGATCGCCGATATCACTGTCAATCAGGGCATCGACCCGGCGGATTCGGTGTTGATCGGCGGCGGCGGCGCAGCGGGGTTGAATTCGGTGTTCATCGCGCGGCGGCTTGGCTGTCCGACCTTACTCATTCCGGAAACCGGGGCCGGCTTGAGCGCCGCCGGCGCGCTCATGTCTGATTTGACCAACGAATACCGCGCAACCTTCTTCACCACCTCGGGCGAATTCGACCGGGCGGGCGTGAACCGGGTGCTGGAGGGTTTACGCGCCCAGTGCCAAGTATTCATCGATGGCCCGGGGTCTGGCGCGGCGAGCAATGACATCGAGTATACTGTCGAGGCCCGTTATGCCTCACAAGTGTGGGAGATCGAGGTGCCCTTGGCCAACGACACCTTCACCGACGACGCTCAACTGGCCGCTTTGGTGGAGGGGTTTCATGCCATGCACGAGCAGATTTTCGCTATTCGTGATCCCGGGTCGGTGATCGAATTCGTCGGCTGGACCGCCACCGCGCGCTGCCGTCTGCGCGCCGGCGATGGCGGACGGTTGGGGGCCGGCGCTGACCGCTCTGTGTCGGGCAGCCGCAAGGTCTATTTCTCTGGCGCGGGCGAGGCCGAAGCAGTCTTACACGACTTCGAAACCATGGCCTCAGGCGTTGAACATCAGGGGCCGGCGATTATCGAATCGCCCTTCACCACGGTGGTCGCCGATGCTGACACCAGTTTCCAGCGCACCGCTGCTGGAAGCCTTTTGATGCGGCCGTAAAGGGAGGTTCGGGTTATGACCGATCAAGCCAAAGAACAACTCGACGGCGCCCAGCTCGCCATCCTCGCTAACCGGTTTGAGGGCATTTCCTCGAAGATGGGAAACACATTGCTGCGCACCGGACGTTCCGGCGTTCTCAACCGCGCGAAAGATTTCTCCTGCTGCATCCTCACTGCTGACCACCAGCTCTTGGCGGTGGCCGAAAGCCTGCCGATCCATGTGTTGTCCGGCCCCGACATCATGGCGGCATCGATGGTGGAGTTTCATCCGGAGCTAAAGAAGGGCGACGCGTTTTTGCATAACTCGCCTTATCACGGCTGTTCCCACCCCGCAGACCATACCATCATCATGCCGGTGATCGACGATGACGGCACCCATCATTTCACCCTGCTGGCCAAGGCCCACCAGGCCGATATCGGCAACTCGATCCCGACCACCGATCACGGCACCGCGCGCGACGTGTACGAAGAGGGCGCGCTGATCTTCCCCGCAGTCCAGGTGATGAAGGACTACGAGACCATCGACGATATTATTCGCATGTGCCAGATGCGCATTCGCGTGCCCGAACAATGGTACGGCGATTTCCTGGCGATGCTTGGCTCTGCTCTGATCGGCGAGCGCGAATTACTGGCGCTGGGCCGCGAAGTTGGTTGGGAAACCCTGCACGCCTTTACCGATCAATGGTTCGAGTATTCCGAAAAACGCATGATCGACGCGGTGCGCGAGGTGCCAGCCGGCACCCATTCGGCGCAATCGACCCATGATGCGATCCCCGGCACGCCGGATGAGGGTATCACAGTGACTTCGACCGTGACGGTCGATGCAGAGGCGGCGATAATCGACGTCGATTTACGCGACAATGCGGACCAAATGAACTGCGGGCTCAACGTGTCGGAGGCGTGTACCCGCACGGCCGCCTATATCGGCGTATTCAACTCGATCGACCATACGGTGCCGAAAAATGCCGGCTCCCTGCGCCGGGTGAGGTTGCAGCTCAAAGACGCCGGAGTGGTCGGCATTCCCCGCCACCCGATTAGTTGCTCGGCGTCGACCACCAATTTAGCCGACCGCATCGTCTCGGCGACCCAGCGCGCGATGGCCGAATTGGGCGACGGATTTGGCATGGGCGAGGTCGGCTGTTTCTGTCCGCCTTCGACTTCGGTGGTCTCCGGAACAGATCCGCGCACCGGAAAGCCCTACGTCAATCAGCTTTTCCTCGGACATACCGCGGGTGCCGGCGCGCCGCACCAGGACGCTTGGCTGACTATGCTCCATGTGGGCAATGGCGGCATGTGCTTCATCGATAGCGTTGAGCTCGACGAGGTCTACACGCCAATCCATGTAAATACGCGCCGGCTGGTGCCTGACAGCGAGGGCGCCGGCCGTTATCGCGGCGCGCCGGCCATCGAGGTCGAATTCGGGCCGGTCGATTGCCGCATGGAGGCGGGGTTTGTCGCCGATGGTAAAATCCATGTACCCCAGGGCGCGCGCGCCGGTCATGCGTCGCAGCCGTCGGAGCAGCTCAGGCGTACCCGCAACAAGGAGATCGAGGTGCTCGACCAATGCTCGATCGTCTGGATCGAAGATGGCGAAACCTTGGTCTCGATCGCCCAGGGTGGCGGCGGTTATGGCGACCCGCGCACCCGCGAACCGGAGCGGGTGGCGCACGATGTGCGCGAAGGCCTTGTCAGCCGCGAACGGGCGGCGGAAATTTACGCTGTCGCGATCACCGAGGGCGGCGAAATCGATTCCGAGCAAACCGCCGCCTTGCGCGGCTGAGACCCCATCACAATAAAGATCACAGAGTGGAGGCGAGTATGAGAATGCAAGATAAGGTGGCCCTGGTGACCGGTGCGTCGGTTGGCATCGGCGAGGCGATTGCCAAACGGTTTGCCAAAGAAGGCGCCACGGTTGCGATCAACTATAAGAGCAATGACGAGGGCGCCAATCGCGTCGTGCAGGAGATTACAGACGCCGGCGGCACCGCCAAAACCTTCAAGGCGGATGTCTCGCAAGTGCCGGAAATCGAGCGGCTGCAAAAGGCAGTAATCGACGAGTTCGGTCGCATCGACGTGCTGGTCAACAATGCCGGCGTGTTTCGCACGGTGCCGGTGATGGAGACCACCGAAGAAATCTGGGACGAGCAACTGAACCTAAACCTGCGCGGTTATTTCTTCATGGTGAAGACGCTGGTTCCCCATTTCCGCGAGAATGGCGGCGGCAAGATCATCAGTATCTCGTCGATTGCCGGCACCGGCGCGTTTCCCAACTGCCCCGGCTACTGCGCGTCGAAGGGTGGCGTGGTCAACATGACCCGGGCGCTGGCGGCAGAACTGGGCAAGGAAAACATCAACGTCAACTCCATCGCGCCGGGCAATGTGGCGACCCCGCTCAACGCCCATGTGCGCGGTCCCGGTAACGAGGAATACATGGAACTGATGCGCACGCTGACCCCGACCGGCATCGATTTCATGGAACCCGACGACATGACGGGCGCGGCGGTATTCCTGGCCACCGACGATTCCAAGATGGTCCACGGTGAGACCATCATTGTCGATGCCGGCTGGTCTGTCTGGTGACGTGTCTACACAACTTCCAGAAATAACCTCATGCTGAGCTTGTCGAAGTATGAGGCGGGTAACACCTCGATCCTTCGACGCGCTGTTCCGTCAGTACATTCTGCCGGTACTCGATAAGATCGGGGTGTCGTCTCGGCGACTGGAAAATAGCAGGAGAGTGTAGATGCCCGTCGAAATTTGGCTCGCATTCGTGGTCGCGAGTACCGTATTGCTGGCGATACCGGGGCCCACGGTCATGCTGGTGGTCAGCTACGCTATAGGCCAGGGACGCCATACCGGGTGGGCCACGGTGCCGGGCGTCACGCTTGGTGACTTTACCGCGATGACCATATCGTTGCTGGGCGCGGGCGCCATACTTGCCGCATCGGCGACATTATTTACCGCTCTCAAACTTGCCGGTGCGGCTTATTTGATCTGGCTCGGGGTCAAGCTTTGGCGCTCTAATCCAACCGCTGAGGACTTGAATGGCAGGGCGAAGGGGCGCGGCCGCTGGGCCATGTTCGGGAATGCGTTCATGGTCACGGCGCTCAATCCCAAGGGTATCGTGTTTTTCATAGCCTTCGTGCCGCAATTCGTCGTTACAGAGCGTCCCTTGGGGCCGCAGTTCGTCATTCTCGAGGCGACGTTTCTCTTCTTGGCAGCGATAAATGTGGCGCTATGGGCGATCTTGGCCGGTGAGATGAGGGCACGATTCCAAAGCCCGGCGATGATGCGGATAACGAGCCGAATAGGTGGCTGTTTTCTGATCGGGGCGGGCTTTCTAACGGCGGCGGTGCGGCGCGCAAGCTAGGCGTGTCAGTCGGCCGAAGTGGCGCTAGCCTCGACGGCTTGGCCGAGATGCTCGCCCCGTCGGCGATGCCCGAGCCAGACCAGGGCGCCGGGCAGTCCGATGACGATCCAACTCAAGCCGAGTAGCACCGATATGGCGAGGGCATCGGTGGAGCCCATCCCCATTGCACCCAATGCCAGCACCATCGACTGTTCACGGACACCCCAACCGGCCAGTGAAATTGGCAGGCTGGAGACCAGCAATACGGCGGGTAGCGCGATCATAATGGCAGTGAAGCCGACCTCGACGCCGACGGCGACGGCGATGGCATAGACCGAGGCGATCTGGACGATCTGCAGAACCACGGATATCACCAGGATGATGCCGCCAGGTGACAGCGACAGCAGGGTTGCGCGGGCGGCGCGCGACAGGTCGCGGAGCAACTTGCCCAGCCGGATGTTGTCCAGCCGCGTCGCGAACCCGGCGGAGACCAGAAACAATACAGCGTAGCCGCCATAACCGGCGACGATGAAGGCGATGAGAAACCATTTCTGGAAATCGACGTCCAGTCCTGCCAGGAGTGGGGCCAAGAAGATGGTTGCCAGGGCGAGGACCACGAACAATCCCATCAGCCGGTCGAGCAGAATTCCGTGTATCGCCCCGGTTTTGGTGATGCCGGTGCGATAGGCAAGATAGACGCGCACCGCGTCGCCGCCGATGGTCGAGGGCAAGGTCTGGTTAAAGAACCAGCCGATCGTTGTGATCGACATCGCATCGCGGGTGGACACCGGCTCACGGATCGCCTGGGTCACCATCTGCCAGCGAATGGCGGCCATGGGTATCACCGCGGCGGCGAGGAAGACGGCGATGATCAGCCATAGCGGGTCGGCGCCTGCCATTTGCCGCCCTACCGCGTCGATGTCGATGCCGCGCGCCAATAGCCACAGCAAAATCGCTGAGACCGCGAACTTAATGGCAAACGATAACAATTTACGGTTCACGTAGCTCACCTCGGGGTGCCGGCGCGACTTTAGCAACTGTAAGGGGGCGACGTCCCGCACACATTTGGTTATTGAATACATTGTGGCGATTCGGTCTAAAGATTGATTTAAGCGTCAAATAACGCCTTAAACCCTGTTTTTAAGGGTATTTTTGGTTCCCACCCGGGAAGGCGCACCCCTTCCCAGGGCACCATGATCTCCCCCGGCCGATCGGATCGGGCGCCCCAGGCGACATCCACGGCGCGCCCGGTTGCCTCTTGCCAGGTGGCCACGAGCGATCTCAGGTCGACCGCTTGGGCGGACGGTAAGGTGTAACTATGGTGACCGCCTTCCTGTCCCGATGCCAATATCTCACCGGCGTGGCGGAAGGCGGCGACTATGTCGTCGACATGAACCAGATGTAGTTTCTGCTTACCGGATGTGGCGTCGAGGGTCCCTCCGGCGGCGGCCTTGGCGGCTAGGGCGTTGAGTAGTTTCGGGCGCGGGTCGCCGGGGCCGTAGGAATCGTAAATTTTCAAGGTGATCGACGAGAGAGTACCGGTCTGAGCGTAGTAGGCGATAATGTCCTCGGCCGCTTGTTTGGTGGCGGCATAGAGCGAATTTGGCGTCGGCAGCGGTTCGCCCGATGGGCTATTTGCGTGCTGCCAAACGGTGCCGGCGGTGACCAAGCAGCGCGTCTGCGCAGTGACCATCGCCTCACACATTTGCGCTGTGAAGCCCACATTGTCCGCGACCAAAGGTATCACGTCATCGCTGGTGTGAACGCCGATAAAATTCGCCGCCAGGTGATAGACGATCTTTGGCGAAAACGCCGCGACGAAATCACTCAACTGGCCGGTAGAGCCGTCATGGCGCAATAGTTCAACATTGTTCGCCGCATCGCCGAGCTGATCGAGCGACGAACTGGCCCGGGCGACAATAGCAACTTCCGTACCCTCGGCGATAAGGCGGCGCGTCAAACGTGAGCCGATGAAACCGGTTGCGCCGGTGACCAGCGCGCGTTGCGGTTTGGCGTTAGTCACGATGGAATGTCTTTCAAACTGTCGGGATCAAAATCAGGATAGGTAGCGTCTTTTTCCGACATTGTTTCGGGTGCGAAGGGCCAGGTGATATTAAAGGCCGGGTCGTCCCAGCGCACGCCGCGCGCCAGCTCGGGTGTGTAAGCCGCACCCATCAGATAGGTCACCTCCGCATCGTCGCTCAAGGTGAGAAATCCGTGGGCGCAACCGGCGGGAATGTACAAAGCGTTATGGGTTTCGGCGTCCAATTCGAGGCCGGTCCACCGGCAAAAGGTGGGCGATGCGCGCCGCAAGTCGACCGCGACATCGAAGATGCGGCCGGTAGTGCAGCGTACCAGTTTAGGCTCGGGGGCCGGTTCCGCCTGAAAGTGTAATCCGCGTAGGGTGCCCCGGCCTGTGTTGCGTGAGATATTCGTTTGCACGACGTCCAGAGCGATGCCGGCGGCGGCGAACTCTTCGCTGCAAAAGCTGCGCGCGAAAGAGCCCCGCGAATCGGCCTGCGGTTCCAATTCAACGATCCGCACGCCGCCCACCTCTGTATCGCGAAATATCACGGCTCGATCTCTATCTCCGGCACGGCGACCACAAACCGGCCGCCCCAGTCGCGAATATAGCCGTGATCGGCGGTGATTTCGCGGCGCAAATTCCACGGCAGGATGAGAACATAGTCGGGCTGGTCTTTGCGCAGATACTCGACCGGCTTGATCGGGATATGACTGCCTGGCAGATAGCGGCCCTGCTTATGCGGGCTGATATCGACCACATAGGCTAGATCGTCGGCGTCGATACCGCAGAAATTGAGCAAGGTATTGCCCTTGGCCGCGGCGCCATAAGCGACCACGTGTTTGCCGTCGGCGCGAGCCTCGGCCAGAAACGCCCGTAGCCCGTCGCGAACCGCGCCGACCCGCGCTTGAAACCTCGCGTAGATCTCGTTGTCGCTGAGACCGGCGCGGCTTTCTTTGCTTCGCACGGTGGACAGTCCAGCGCCGTCGGGTTGCGTTGAATTTTCCTGATGGCGGGCGAAAATACGCAAGCTGCCGCCATGGGTGAGCAGTTCCTCGACATCGAACAGGCGCAGCCCGTGCTCCGCGAAAACGCGCTCAACCGTCAGCAGTGAGAAGTAGGAAAAATGCTCGTGGTAGATGGTATCGAATTGCACATCCTCGATCAGCCGCAGCAGATGGGGAAATTCCATGGTCAGAACCCCGTCATCCTTCAGCAGCAGCGCCAGGCCGGCGACGAAGTCGTTCAGGTCGGGGACATGGGCCAGCACGTTGTTGCCAATCAGAAGGTCGGCGGCGATGCCCTCGCGCCGCAGTTGATTGGCGAAATCACGGCCGAAGAACGCGACCCGAGTTGGCACGCCGATGGCCTCGGCGGCCTCGGCGACATTGGCGGCCGGTTCGACACCCAGTACCGGGATATCCGCCGCCACGAAATGCTGTAACAGATAGCCGTCATTGCTGGCGATCTCGATGACTTGGCTTTGCGGAGTCAGGTCGAACCGCCGCTGCGCCATTTCGGTATAGTCGCGGGCGTGATCCACCCAAGAGCTGGCGTAGGATGAGAAATAGGCATAGTCGGAAAAGATCGCATCGGGCGGCACCGCGTTCTCGACCTGTACCAGCCGGCAGGCGCCGCAGACCCGCGCATGCAGGGGAAAGGCGCGCTCCCCATCGGCGGCTCCGATCGAGGCCAGGTAGTTGTTGGCGAGCGGCATCTCGCCCAAATCGGCAAAACTCTGGGTCAGATACTCGCCGCAAAATCGGCACTGTCGGATAGGCTGCTCGGAGAGTGTCATGAGGGCGCCAAGCGGTTTTCGTATCGGGTGATTTGCTCCAACATGACGTCCCGGGCGGCCTCGCCGTCACCGACGCGGGCGTGCCATTCGACTGTCCACGCCACGCCTTCGTCTTGCGACAGGACCTGTCGCCACCCCAGAGTTTGCCGGGCCAGCGACGGGTCGAGCGCGAGGCTCGAGGCTTCGGGGCGGTGGGCTGTCGCGTCGGTCTGCCAGTCGGCCACCTGCTTGCCGGCTGTGCGTAAATACTCGGTTGCCTGATCCACCAGCCAAGCCACCGTGCGCGACTGACCGGCGTCGGGGCCGAAGTTCAGCGCCGTGGGTGCCGTGCCTTCAGTGTCTCGCACTAGTTTTTCAGCGTAGGCCAGATAGCCGTTCAAGGGCTCCAGCACATGCTGCCACGGCCGGGTTGCTTGGGGATTGCGCAATTGTACCGGCGCACCTCTGTCCAATGCGCGGAACAGATCGGGCAGGATGCGATCTTCGGCCCAATCGCCCCCGCCAATCACGTTACCCGCCCGCGCTGTTGCCAACCGAGGCGCCCGGTCGCGCGACTTATAGAGCCCCTGCGACCAGCCATGGCAGATTATTTCCTGCGCCGCCTTCGACGCGCTATAGGGGTCGTCGCCGCCCAACGGGTCGGTTTCGACAAAGGCGCGCCCGCTGCCGTCGTTGCGATAGCATTTATCGCTGGTGACCACGACGATGGCGCGCAGGCCCGGGCATTCGTCGAGGGCGTTTAGAAGATTGGCCGTGCCTTGCACATTGGTCGAGAAGGTCGTCTGCGGGTCCGTATGGCCCCGGCGCACCAACGACTGCGCCGCCAGATGGAACACCACATCGGGATCGGCGAATTTGCAGCCGATCTTCACCGCGTCGGGGTCGCGGATATCGCCGATAATCGAGGTGAGGCCGTGCCAGTCGCAAATCTGCTCGAACAGGTTGGGGCTGCCTTCCGGGGCGAGCGCATAGCCGCAAACTTCGGCGCCTAAATGCTCCAGCCAGAGCGCGAGCCATAACCCCTTAAACCCGGTATGACCGGTTACTAAAACGCGCCGGCCCCGCCAGAAATTATTCGCGTCAGCCATCGTCAGGTGGCTCCGGTGTCGGGCGGGCGGGCTTCGGCCACGGTGCGCGAGGCGGGGACGCCGATCATATAACCGGCCGTGCCGAACAGCCGCGCCACATCGCGCCAGGCCTTGGCCCGGCGTAAAGTCACCCCATTACCCAGGGCTTTGAGCGCAAAGCGTAGCAGATTGGCGCGGGCGATTTGCCGCCGGGCGGCGCGGCCGCGATATTTCTCTTCGATGTAGAGCCGCGACCAGGCCATGTGCCAATATTTCTCCCAGTAATAGTGCGCGCTGGGGCGCACCGAGCCGCCACCGATATGGCTGACCACGGCGTCGGGCACCAGGATCAAACTGGTCTGGGCGGCCCGCAAGCGCATGCAAAAATCGTCATCCTCATAATACAAAAACAGCCTGGGATCGAACGGTCCGACATTGGCGTAGGCCGACATGCGTAGCAATGTGACAGCACCGGACAGAAACTCCGCGCAGCACGGCCCATTTGGCGGCAATTCACTGTCACGACCGCCGTAGCTGCGACGATCAAAAAGACCGACATCGTGGCTGAGTTCAACCGCGCCGTTGCCATCGACCACGATGGGGCCGAACAAGCCGCCATCGGGATAGGCATCGGCGGCCTCGACCAGCCGGACCAGCGCCGCGTCGCTGACAACGGCATCGGGGTTGGCGAGCAACGCGAACTCGGTCTTTACTTCGGCCAAGCCTTGGCTGGCGCCATTTCCGTAACCGGCGCCGATTTGGTTTCGCAGAACTTCGCAATCGGGCGCCGCTTGGGTGACGATATCGATCGTGTCGTCGTCGCTGGCATTGTCGACGACGATGATCTTGGCCGCTTTGGCAAGCGGTGTCAGACATTGCCCGATGACGCTGCCGCTATGGTGGGTCACGAGGACGACGGAGACCCGTTGCCACGGGTCTGCGCTAGCGGTGGGGGCGAGGTCGGCTGGCATCGCGATGTTGCTACAGGCCCATCAGTTCGAGGGCGCGGCGGAGCAGGGGACTGTCGGCGACGGCCAGTTCGGCGACTACCGAGAAGTGATGCTTGCCAGTGATATCCAGCACGTCGGCGCTTACCCCTTGGCCGCGCAGATGCTGGCGATAGGTTGCGGCCTGGCGGTGGAATTCGGCGCTCTCATCGCCGCCGACGGTGATAGTCATTGGTCCCTTGGCTGGCGCCGGCAGGAACAGGGGCGACAGGGCGTGCGCGGTCTCGGCGTCCAAGCTTAACGGGTCGCCGATCGGTGTGTGGCGGATCGGCTCCAAGTCGAAGACGCCGCTGATCGGGATAGTGCTTTTGATCAAGTCGACCGGCAGGCCGTTTTCGAATGCTGGCCAATCTGTCGCCGCCATCAGGGCTGTCAAATGGCCGCCCGCGGAATGGCCGGAGACGTGGATACGGTCGCGGTCGTAGCCATGGTCGGCGGCGTGACGCCACAAATAGGCGATGCCGGTTCGCACGCTGTCGCACAGTTCACGAAAGCCGATCGTCGGGCACAGCGGATAGCCGATGGTCGCCACGGCGGCGCCCGCCGGCACCATTTGTTCGGCGACGAAGGCGTAGGGCTTGCGGTCATTCCATTGCCAATAGCCGCCATGGATGAAGATATGTAGCGGTGGATTTGTTGCATCGGGCAGGAACAGGTCGGTCTGCTGGGCAGGTAGTGCACCATAGGCGATGTCGAGGACCATCGCTTGGCCCGATGCCCGGATCACGTCGCTGCGGTGCGCATTGTCGGCGCCATAGTCCGCGAAGTCGGGTACCATGCCGCGGTTATTGTACTGAGCGTACAATTCGTCTGCGTCATAGCCTTGGTACACAGGCTGCCCCATATATCTTATGTCCTCGGCGGTTATGGTTCATTTGTGCCGGATTTCGTTCGGCGACTCTAGTCCGGCGAAGCGATTCATATCTAACCGATTGGGGCCCCGAAAACTCCGATAATCAAGCGTTGCTCTGTGGCCGCACGAACCAGACCAGGAATATAAACGCGGTTGTCGAGGCCAGCGTCGTGGCGGTTTGCGAAATGCCCAGATCGACGACATTGATATCGTCGATGCTCGCCAAGCCGAACGATATTAAAAACGCCCAGCCCATATGAACGAAACCGGTTAGGGCTGAGCCCGCCCCAGCGACGGAAGGCGAAACAGCGCTGAGGGATTGGCCGTAACAATTGGCGAAGGCTAAGCCGGTGCCGAAGTTCGATATGAGGATGGCGGTGAGAATCGTAATCGGCGTGCTGGCGCCCGAGACGGCAAATCCAAATTGTATGAGGCCGCCGGCGATGGCGATGGCGCAGCCAAGCGCGATCAACTGGTCCAGCGGCACCCATTTGCCGAGTATGCCGGTTATATAACTGGCCACCATAAATGTGGTCGGAACGATCATCACGTAAAAGCCGAACAGGGTGGGGGTGACTCCCATCTGGTCGACCATGATGATCGGCGCGGCGACAATGAAAGTTTGGAACGTGCCAGTTAGGAACGAAATGGTCAGGCTGTAGCCCATGAAGCGCCGGTTGCGCGCCAGCGTGGCATAATTGCGAAACATGCCGATGACGTCAGGAGGTCGGCGCATTTCAGCGTGCAACGTCTCGGCGAATCTTGGAAGTGCGGCGATGAGTGCGATAAGCGCGACCAAGCCGGTGGCGAAGAAGGTCGCGCGCCAGTCGAACCAGGAAACCAGAAAGCCGCCGAGAAAAGGCGCGATCGCTGGCCCTACGGCCATGGCGATCCCCATATAGGACATGGATTTGGCGGCGGATTTACCTTCCGAACCGTCGCGAATAATCGCCCGACCGACGACAATTGTGGTGCACGCTCCCATCGCCTGGAAGAAGCGCCCCACCAGCAAGACCTCGATGTTGAACGCCAGGCCGCAGGCCACGCTGGCGACGAAAAACAATGTCAGACCGCCGAGGATTACGGGCCGCCGACCGAACGCATCCGACAAAGGCCCAGCCACCAGTTGCATCACGGCAAAGGCGCCGAGATAGGCGGGGATAATGAATTGCACCTGGGTCAGCGAGGTATTCAGATCTTCCGCGATGTTGACGACGGCGGGTAGATAAATGGTCAACGCGAGCTGGCTCGCGAACATCATCAAGAACAGGATGGCGAGGGACGGCGGGCGGTGCGGCGTATCGGTCACCTAATAGAGGCCCGCGAAACGGGCTTGAGCGCGCTGTAGGGCCAACACGATATCAATCGTTGGGGTGGGGACGTTCACCAACCGGCCCAACTCGGCGACGACGCCGATTAGGGCGTCGATTTCCATCGGCCGGCCTTTCTCGAGATCTTGCAGGATCGAGGGTTTAAAATCACCCAACTCGGCGCCGAGGTCGACCCGCGCCTCCGCCGTCATATCCATATGCAACCCGATCCGCCCGCCGATGGCGATGGCTTCCTCCATCATGGCAACCGCGATGGGGCGGGCGTCGCCGTCATTGGCG
The DNA here is from genome assembly GCA_011087645.1 of Alphaproteobacteria bacterium. GTDB lineage: Bacteria > Pseudomonadota > Alphaproteobacteria > UBA6615 > UBA6615 > JABDJY01. Next base: position 1,367 of record JAALLF010000001.1, on the reverse strand, counting down.
ATGCCGGAGAGGGTCAGCTTGGTTAGAGCCGAGATCGGCCCCATCCCCATATTGCCGACCAACTTGGTCCAGATTTCCTGATGAATGCTCTCGGTCACCCGCCCAGTTAAGCCGGCTCGGCTAATCGCGTCGCCGAGTGTCGTGGTGCGCGCCTTGGTGACGCCGTCAGGTTCGCCGAGGATAAACAGATTTCCCGCGGCGTGACGGATCACGCCGGGTTCGCTCACCGAAGCGCCGGCGTGGACCACACCGCCGATGATCCGCTCAGCCGGCAGCGCCGCCGCCAAATTGCCTGTTGGATCGATAGTATCGAGTTGGCGGCCCATTAGCGGGCCCTCCAAATGCTGACAGAACCACCAGGGAATGCCGTTCATCGCCGAGACGACCGCGGTATCATCTCCCAACAGGGGGGCGAGATTGGGAACCACGTCAGGCAGGGATGGTGTCTTGAGCGTGATGACCACGAAATCCTGCGGGCCGAAATCGATCGGGTCGTCGGAGGCGGCGACGCGAACCACAGTCTCGCCGCGGTGGTCAATCAGTTTCGCGCCATTGTTGCGTAGTGCCGCTAAATGGACACCGCGCGCGAGCAGGCTGACGTTATGGCCCGCGTCGGCTAGTCGGACGCCGAGAACCCCGCCAATTGCGCCGGCGCCGACGATGCAAATTTTCACGCCCGATCCTTCCATTCGCGCCGAGATTTGAGTCTAGCTCGGCTGTACAGGGCTGTCGCGATCACAGAAGCTCTAGAATTTGTTCCGGCGGTCGGCCAAGCTTGGCCCTCGCGCCGGCGACTACAATTGCTCGCTCGATCAGGATCGGGTTTTCCACCATCGCCGCGATCAAGGTGTCGTCGTCCAGGCCCGAGTCGGCGAGGCCCAAGTCTTTATAAGGCGCTTCGCCTTTGCGCATGAGGTCGCGCGGCGCCATATCGAGCATCGCTAGGAGCTCCCTGAGGCGTGCGGCGCTGGGAGGCGTTTTCAAATATTCGATGATCTGCGGTTCGATGCCGCGTTCCTGCAATAGCTGCAAGGCGGCGCGCGACTTGCTGCATCGCGGGTTATGGTAAATCACGATTTCATCGCTCATCTTCGGTGCTCCAGCTGGAAAATTCAGTCCGCTATTCCATATCCGGCAAAGCCACGGCGGTAAAGCCCTTGGCGCGTTGATCCTTGCCGGCCCAATTATGGCGGCAAGGATTTATTAACCATGACATTGGATATTGGATGCTCGATCTCACCCGGTAAACGGGAATTGAATATTCACGGTGGAAGGAATTTCCAAATGTCTGCTGAAGTCTTGTCGGATTTGACTGGGTCACCTCAACCGATCGATGCAACACAAGCGTTAAATCGTTCTGCTGGGGA
>JAALLF010000015.1 GCA_011087645.1 Alphaproteobacteria bacterium | reverse complement strand
ACTCCATCTTTGCTTCCAAGATAAAGTGTTGCGTCGACCAGTTGAGATCACCAGGGTAATGCCGCCGTCATGAGCGATGGGCGAGTACGACCGTTGTTGACCCATTGCAGTCGTCAGGAGCATTCATAGACTGCGTATACCTTTGGCCATAAACTCCCCTGTTAAGGGGGATAAGCCGCAATGACCGAAGAAAGTGTCCAAAGGCGTCTCGCTGCTATTCTGGCTGCTGATGTTGTCGCCTATTCCCGGCTGATGGAAGCGGACGAGGCTGGCACACTTAATCGCCTAAAATCGCTACAACGCGAGCTGTTCGCACCCACAACCGCAGAGTTCGGCGGACGTATTTTCAAGTTTACCGGCGATGGTGCGCTTGCCGAGTTTGGCAGCGCCACGAATGCCGTAAATAGCGCGGTGGCCATCCAGCAAGCGCTTGCTGATCGCAATTCTGAGTTGCCGCAAGATCAGCGTATCGAACTCCGTATCGGCATTAGCCTCGGCGATGTCATCGTGGAGGGTGGTGATCTCTACGGCAATGGGGTGAATGTTGCCGCGCGAATGGAGGGATTGGCTGAAGCGGGTGGTATCTGCATTTCGAGTAATGTCCACGAGCATGTCCGCAGCGCGCCCGGGATCGCGTTCACCGATCTTGGCAACCAGCAGGTAAAGAACATAAGCCAGCCCGTGCGGGCTTATAAAATCGACCTAGAAGAAATCGAGGAACAGCGTCCAACGGAACGCGTTGCACCTACGGTTTCCGACAAACCCTCCATCGCCGTTCTCCCGTTCGACAACATGTCGCGCGACCCGGAACAAGAGTATTTCGCTGACGGCATGGCCGAAGACATCATCACGGCCCTTTCCCGATTTCGCTGGTTCTACGTAGTCGCACGTCATTCAAGCTTCATTTACAAAAACCAAAGCATTGACGTTCGACAAATTGGGAAGGAACTAGGCGTTCGCTATGTTCTCGAAGGCAGCGTTCGCAAGGGCGGCAACCGTATTCGCATTACTGCCCAGATGATTGATACAGAGACAGGCAATCACCTTTGGGCGGAGCGGTACGATGGATCGCTTGAAGAAGTCTTCGATCTTCAGGACCGCATCACAGAAGGTGTTGTCGGCGCAATTGAGCCCTCAATAAACTTTGCTGAGATCGAACGCACCAGACGCAAGCGCCCCGACAGCCTCGACGCATACGATTTCTATCTGCGCGCACTGCCCCATGTTTGGATAAACTCCACCGAAGAGGCGGAAAAGGCACTTAGCCTACTCAATGAGGCCATTCGACTTGAGCCGGATTATGCTTCGGCTCATGGGCTGGCAGCTGCCACTTGTTGGCATAAATATTCGCGTGGCGGATTTGATCCGGAAGTAAAACAGGACGCAATTGGTCATTGTCGTGCCGTCATCGAGAGCAAAACCGATGATGCCAATGCACTGGCATTTACCGGTTTTATCTATGCCTCGTTAGGGTCTGACAAAGAGACCGCCTTAGCTGCTGTAGATAAAGCCATAACTCTTAACCCAAATGGTGCGCGCACTCACACGAACCGAGCGGCAGCGCACATGATTTTTGGCAATTACGATACGGCGATTGAATCTGCGGAACGTGCTATCCGCTTAAATCCGCTCGATCCAATGCGATTTGGCCCAGAGGGTACCCTTTGCATTATCCATTATTGTACCGACAACTATACCGAGGCTGTGGAGGCTGCCGAAAGATCACTCCAATCGAATTCTAAATTTGCTCCTGCTCACGCTATCCTTGCAGCAAGCTATGTTCGCTTGGGCCGCCTTGCGGAAGCCGAAGAGGTTGCTCAAAGTCTGCTTAAGTACGAACCTCAATTCCGGGCGGGAGCATACGAGTTGGCACCGCTTGGCCTGCCTGAACGGATGGAAGCTCTTACTAGCGATCTCATCACCGCTGGTCTGCCCGAGTGAGCAAGTAACAAAACATATGCTGGTTCGTCCAATGACTGCTTATGGCTAATCCCGGTCGTCGGCGGGTGTCGCAAAGTACGACCGTTACTGGGGGCAAAGCGGACGTGCAATGCCGACCCATCGCCTGACTGATATTGTTAGGGTAGCGCCTGAATCCGAATCAGGAGGTTGGGAGTTCGAGTCTTCCCGGGCGGCCATTCCTTTCGGAATGGTTGCCCTCTTTTGTGAAGATGAGTTCGAACAAAGTTCGAACGGGTGCGCCACCACACGTTAGGTTTAGTTTAAATTAACCAAACTCTGTTCTTCTGACTTTGATTGTCAGTTGCCGGTTTTCCAGGTCGTAGACTTGTATTGGCAGCCATAGCGCGACGTCACTGTATTTTTGTGCTATATTTAGACGATCGAATATTGCGGGAGAGTAGGCATGCACGCTCTTAACTATCTTTATGAGGTCCTGTTTAGCCTTAAGCGGGAAACCCGGGGTGCGGTTGCCTCTGAATACGCCTTTCTGATCGTCTTTATCGCCATTGTCGCCGTCGCGGGAATGTTCACGCTGGGCACCGGACTGAGCGATTATTTCGGCGCATACGGTAACGCGATCGGCAACGCGGCGAGCCAGTCCTAACGTTTTCCCCCACTATTGAACCGCTAGCTATCCGCCGAAGAACCCGGCTAGCCCTCATACCCGCGCTTATGGCACGGTAGGGCGTTTTTGACGTAACCCCGTTTTACTGAAAACCATCATGGCAGAGTTGACCGCCCCGGAGCCGTTTAGCGGCGTCTTCCCCATTGCGCCGACGCCGTTCACCACGGCTGGCGATTTGGATCTCGACGGCCAGCGCCGGGTGCTCGATTGTATGATCGACCAGGGCGTCGACGGCATCTGCATTCTGGCCAATTATTCCGAGCAATTTGCCCTGTCCGATGGCGAGCGCGATATCTTGCTCGATCTGTGCCTGGAGCATGTCGGCGGGCGGGTGCCGGTGATCGTTACCGCCAGCCATTATGGCACGCGCATCGTGGTCGAGCGGGCGCGCCGCGCGGCGGCGGCCGGCGCGAGCGCGCTGATGCTGATGCCGCCCTATCACGGTGCCCTGTTACGGGCCGACGAGGCGGGCGTATTCGAACATTTTGCCGCCGTGGCTGAGGCCGCCGGGTTGCCGATCATGGTGCAGGACGCGCCCTTGAGCGGGGTCGCGTTGAGCGTGGGTTTCCTGGCGCGGCTGGCGCACGAAATCCCTCTGGTGCGCTATTTCAAGATCGAGATGCCCGGCACCGCGGCCAAACTGCGCGCGCTGATTGCCGCCGGCGGTGAGGCTATTGCCGGCCCCTTCGACGGTGAGGAATCGATCACCCTGATGGCCGATCTCGCCGCCGGCGCCACGGGCACCATGCCCAGCGCGCTGCTGCCCGACCTCATTAAGCCGGTGGTTTCGGCTTATCAAGCTGGCGACACCGAGGCGGCGAACCAGGCCTATGCGCGCATTCTGCCTTTGATCAATTTCGAGAACCGCCAGTGCAATCTGCGCGCCGCCAAGGCGGTGATGATGGCGGGCGGCGTCATTCGTAGCGATGCGGTACGCCATCCCTTCGCGCCGTTGGACGACGCCACGCGCGACGGATTGCTGGCCCTGGCGCGCGATGTGGGTCCGTTGGCGCTGCGCTGGGGAAAATAGAGACGCAGCCTAGCCCGCGGGCTCGATCATCAGGCTGACATGGGCGGCGACGATGCGCCATCCGTCGTCGGTGCGCAGCCAGGTTTGGCTCTGGCGGCCGATGCGCTCGCTCGTTACCCGCTTGAATTCCAGATTGGCTGTGGCGTAATCGCGGCCATAGGTGGTGATCACCACTTTAGGCACGTCGCGTTCGAGATTGGCGGTCGAGCGGGCGCGTCGAAAGGCGGCGATTTGGTCGGCCCCGTAAAGGTTTTCGGTGGCGCCGTAGCGCAGCGTGTGGGGGCTGTCCCAAAACAATTCGTCGAGCACCGCGATGTCGTTCGTCGTCAGCGCTTGCTCGTAGCGGTCGTGGGCGGCGGTAACTTCAGCGACGATTTCGGGAATGTTGATCTCATGCATGGGGCGCGTGCCTTGTTCAATCTGGACGGATACTGTTCTAAGCTGCGGGCCAACGGTCGCGATAAGCCGACCGATTGACCATATTCGGGGAATGCCATTATGGCCCTACATCCGCAAGTCGTCACGTTGATTGAAAAAATGGCGGCGGCCGATCTCAAGCCGGTTGTCGAAATGACACCGGTGGATGCGCGCGCGCAGTTCGACTCAGTGGCCGGGCCCCCGCTCGAGGAGCGCACCCCGGTCGGCTCGATCGAGGATATTAGGGTGCCCGGGCCGGCCGGCGCGTTGACGGTTCGCCTCTACCGCCCGCAAGCCGAAGCCGCCGGCCCGTTGCCGCTGCTGGTCTATTTTCACGGCGGTGGTCATGTGATCGGCAGCCTCGAGAGCCACGACGAGGTCGCCCGCGTGCTCTGCGTTGGGGCGGACTGCGTGGTGGCGTCGGTCGATTATCGCCTGGCGCCGGAGCATAAATTTCCCGCCGCCATCGAGGACGCGTTCGCCGCCACTCAATGGCTCACCGACAACGCGGGAGAGCACGGCGCCGACCCTGCTTCGGTGGCGGTTGCCGGCGACAGTGCCGGCGCCAATATTGCCGCCGTGGTGGCCCTGATGGCGCGCGATGCCGGCGGACCGGCGTTGATCACGCAAATTCTGGTCTATCCGCTGGCCGACTATGCCTGCAATTCGCCGTCCTACCAGACCTACGCATCCGGCTTCGGACCGTTGACCGAGGCTGGCATGCTGTGGTTCCAGGACCATTATCTGCGCGGACCCGACGATATGGCGGACTGGCGCGCGTCGCCGGTCAAGGCGCCCGACCTATCGGGCTTGCCGCCGGCGCTGGTGATCACCGCGGAATGCGACGTGTTGCACGACGAAGGCGTGGCGTTCGCCGAAGCCTTGGCGGCGGCCGGCACGCCGGTCGAACATGTCGACTGGCCCGGCATGATCCACGGCTTCTTTTCCTTCGCGCCCTATCTCGACGACGGCAAGGCGGCGCAACGCCTGGCCTGCGAGCGCCTGCGAGAGGCCTTCGCCGGCGCTGGAACGTAGCAGCTCGTCGTTTGACGCGATCAGGCCGTTACAAACTGCGCGACCCGTCGCGCGGTCTCGCCGGGCGCATCCTCCAGACTGTAGTGACCCGCGCCGGTCAGGCGGCGGGTCGTGCCATTCGGAAACGCCTGTTCGAACAACGGTAGGAAGTGCTTGGCGTGCAGGGTTCTGTCCGCCGTCCCCCACAGTGCCAGTGCCGGTTTGGTTGCCAGCGCAGCTTTTGTGGCCGCGTCCGGTGTTTCGAACACATGGTCGCCGTTGGCAAAGCCCTTCGCCCAGCCGATCGCGCCAGCAGCGTGTGCCCGCGTCGGGAAGGGCGCCCGGTAAGCTTTCAGCCAGGTGTCGGTAATGATCTCGTTTCGCTCGAACCCGTTCAGCTTCAGTGTTGACAAAATGTTGTAATCGAGCTGACCGAGCACATCGTCGAGAACCCCGTCCCGCTCCGCCTCCATGATCCATTGAAACCAGGGCGCGTCGCCGGCATTCGCGGTTAGACGGTCGATCAGGTCCGGTTGGCCGAGCGGTGTCGGGCCGTTGACGGAGACGATGCGTTTGATCCGGCCAGGGTGACGGATGGCCAGGCCCATGCCGGTGGGACCGCCGAAATCATGCATCACCAGGGTAAGGTCGCGCAGGTCTTCGGCGAGCACGAAGCGCTCGAGATTGTCGATATGGTCCTGCAGCCAATAAGTCCGGTTTTGTGGCGCTGCGCTTTTACCGAAACCCATATGGTCGACCGCGATGACCCGGCCGAGGCGCGCCCAGAGCGGAATCTGCTGACGATACAAATAACTCCAGGTCGGCTCGCCGTGGAGCAGCAGAAAGGTTTCAGGACCGGCGCCTTCGTCTACATAGTGCATGCGGAAACCCGGCGCGGTGGCGTAGCGGGCGGTGAACGGCCAAGTGCCAGCGAACGTCTCGCCGGCGGCGACGGCGGGCACGGCGTCGCTAACGCGTCCACTGTCGTCGTTGGCAATAGGCTGTGCTGCGCCGGCGATGACGCCGAGCACCTCTCGTCTGGAAGCGGTGTTCATTTCAGGTTCCTCATCAATATATGTGTGTCATACACATAAATATCGACCCCTTGCTTTTCAAGTGTGTGAGTCACATATTTTTTTAATGACTGATCAAACGCTAAACACCGTCAATCGGCTCGGCGCCGCCGTCCTTGGCCTACACGATGAACTCCGCGCCGCTGTCGAACGCAGCTCCGGGCATTCCGGCGAGACACCGGCGGCGATCGTCGCCGTCGGCCATCAGCCCGGTCTGTCCAATGACGGCCTCAGCCGGTTGCTTGGTCTGACTCACACAGGAACCGTGCGCCTTGTCGACCGCTTGGTCGCCGAAGGGTTCGCGGAACGGCGTGCGGCCGTTCACGATAAACGTGGCGTGGCGTTGCACCTGACCGCCCGCGGCGCGGCGCTTCGGCGCAGAATTTTGAAGGCGCGCGAGACGGCATTGATCCCTGTATTGGCCCGGCTCGATGAGGAGGAGCAGGCGAGTTTGGCGGCGCTACTGGACAAGATGCTGCAAACCGTGTCGCGCGACGATGCTCACAAGCTGAGGATCTGCCGCCTGTGCGACGGACCGGCTTGCGGCGAGTGCCCGATTCGCGTGGCGGTGTGAGGGTGGTCGGCGATCAGCGCCCGCCAGCGGTCACCATCCAAGCCGCTACAACGCGGTTGGCACTTGCCACAGCTCGGGGAAGAAATAGATATCCAGCGCATGGCGCAGATAGGAGACGCCGGCGGTGCCGCCGGTGCCGCGCTTGAAGCCGATGATGCGCTCCACGGTTTTCATGTGGCGGAAGCGCCATTGCTGAAACCAGTCCTCCACATCGATTAGCTTTTCGGCGAATTCGTAGAGCTGCCAATGTTGCTCCGGGTCGCTGTAGATGGCGAGCCAGGCGGCGTGGACGCTGTCATCGGGTTGATAGGCTTGGGTCCAGTCGCGCTCGATCCGATCGGCGGCGATGGCGAAACCGCGCCGGGCGAGCAGGCGAATGACTTCGTCGTACAGGCTTGGGCTGGTGAGTGCGGCTTGCAGGCGGGCATGGATTTCGGGGCGATGGGCGTGGGGCGCCAGCAGGCGGGGGTTCTTGTTACCCAGGGAGAACTCGACCGCGCGATATTGCCAGGACTGGAAGCCCGAAGCCTGACCGAGTTGGTCGCGAAAGCGCAGATATTCGGTCGGGGTTAGGGTCGACAACACATCCCAGGATTGGATTAGTTGCGCTTCTATGCGCGAGATCCGCGCCAGCATTTTCTGCGCCTGATCCAAATCGTCGTCGGCGATGCACGCGCGCGCCGCGCCGACCTCGTGCAGGATCAGTTTCATCCATAATTCGGTGGCTTGATGGATGATGACGAACATCATCTCGTCATGGTGGTCGGTCTTCGGCTGCTGGCAAGCGAGCAGCGTATCGAGGCCGAGATAGTCGCTGTAGGTGTCATTGTCGGGGAAATCAGTATGGGCGCCAGTTTCTGGCGGGTCGTTCGGGCCGGTCATGGATTTCCTCTGATGTTAGGTGACCGCCGCGCGGTCGTGATATTTCGGCTGATCCCAAGCGCCTGTCGTCAGCACTTCGGCCAGTATTCGCGCGGCCTCGTCGATGTCGGCATGGCGCAGATAGAGCGGCGCCAGGCCAAAGCGCATGATGTCGGGCGCACGGAAGTCGCCCACCACGCCGCGCTCGATCAACGCCTGCATCACCGCGTAGCCCTGGGGGTGGGTCAGGCATATTTGGCTGCCACGATCGGTCGCGGCGCGGGGCGAAAACAGGCTGAGATCATCGGCGGGACACAGCGCTTCCACGCGCTCGATAAACAGATCGCCGAGCGCCTGAGACTTCGCGCGTAATGCTTTTGGATCCGCCGCCAGGGCCACGTCGATGCCTGCCTCCAACGCGGCGACAGCCAGCACCACCGGGGTGCCACACAAAAATCGGGTGATGCCGTCGGCGGGTTTATAGTCTGGGCCGAAATCGAACGGTGTGGCGTGACCCATCCAGCCCGACAGAGGTGAACGCGCCGCCCCCTGGTGGCGCTCGGCAACGAACAGAAAGGCCGGCGCGCCGGGCCCGCCGTTGAGATATTTGTAGCCGCAGCCGACGGCGAAGTCGGCGTTGGCGCCGTTCAAATCGACCGGCAGGGCGCCGGCCGAATGGGCGACGTCCCAGAGCACCAGCGCGCCTTTCTCATGAGCCGCCGCGGTGAGAGCGGCCATATCGAACAGCGCGCCGGTGCGGTAATCGACATGGGACAGCATCACCACCGCGGTGTCGTCGTCGATGGCGTCGGCGATGTCGCCGGCGGGTACCGTGCGCAGGCGCCGGTTGCCATTGGACAGGCCGGCGAGGCCTTGGGCGATATACAGATCGGTGGGGAAATTATCGGCCTGGCTCAAGATGGTCGCGCGCCCGGGGCGCAAATCGCAGGCCGCCGCCAACAGCTTGAACAAATTCACTGATGTGGAATCGGCGATCGCGACCTCGCCGGGCTTAGCCCCGACCAGGCGCGCGACCTTGTCGCCGACCCGGCCGGGCAGGCCAATCCAGTCGTCCTCGGTCCAGCCGCGCACCAAATGGGCGCCCCACTGGTCGGCAGTAACCTGAGCCAGCCGGTCGCCGGCATCACGCGGCGGCGGCCCCAGAGAATTGCCGCATAGATAGATCACATTGTCGGGCAGGCTGAAGGCGTCGCGGAACCCAGCCAACGGATCGGCGGCGTCGAGGGCGGCAATGTCAGCGTCGTTCGTCATGGCCAAGACCCTTGCACCATAACTGATTCTCGCTCCCGCGCGGTGTTAACTAATGACCTCATTTCGCGACTCGCCAACGGCTCGAATTAACCATGCGCCCATTAACCCTGCGACTCGATATTGCTGGGCCGGGTGGCGCTGGGCGTTGTATGCTGGTTAGGTTGGATTTTACGGAGTTCGTGATGCACCGGTTGACCGCGAGTACAGCGATTATCGCGTTAACGTTAACGGCCGGCCTGTTTTCACCGGCAATCGCTGCCGAAGAGGTGGATCTGGAACTGGTGCTAGCGGCCGACGGGTCCGGCTCAATCGACGATGAGGAGTTGCGCCTGCAGCGCGAGGGATATGCCCGCGCGCTCGCTCATCCCAAGGTTTTGTCGGCCATTGGCTCGGGCTTTCTGGGCAAAATCGCCATCGCCTATGTGGAATGGGGCGGCCCGGACTCGCAGCATACGATTGTCGATTGGACCGTCGTCGACGGGCTTGAATCGGCGGCGGCGTTCGGCGCGAAGCTGGTCGCCGCCCCCCGCGCGGCGGTGAGCTACAATTCCATCAGCAACGCCATCGTTTATTCCCAGAACCTGATCGAGAGCAACGATTATGCCGGCCTGCGCCGCATCATCGATGTGTCCGCCGATGCCGGCAATTTGGGCGGCGTGCCGCTGGCGTTCGCGCGCGAGCAGGCCTTGGCCGCCGGCATCACCATCAACGGGCTGGCGATCAGCCGGCCCGGCAGCACGCGGCCGTTTCGCGGCATCACCCTGGAAGCCCATTTCGCGCAGGACGTTGTCGGCGGCCCGGGCGCCTTCGTGGTGACCGTCGACGAGACGCTCAGCTTCGCCGACGCGGTGATCAAAAAGCTGGTGCTCGAAATCGCCAGTAAACCGCACACGCCGCCGCAACTCGGCGAACTTCCCGTCGTCCCCCTGGATCAACCCCCCGCTAGGTAAAGCCTATGAGATTTTCACTCCGCATATTGCTTCCCGTATTCATTCTGCTGATCGGTGGCACGTCGGCCGGGGTCGCCGAAGAGGCGCTGCCGCAAAGCTTCACCGGCAAATTGCTGGTCGCCGACACCTCGTTGAAGGATTCGCGCTTTGCCCGGTCGGTGATTTATGTGGTGCGCCACGACGCCGAGGGCGCGATGGGCCTGATCATCAACAAGCCTCTGGTGAAACTGCCGTTGACCGATATGTTGCAGCAGTTGGAAGTGGCAAAAACCGACACCGATACCCAGCTCGATGTCTATTTCGGTGGTCCGGTCCGCCAGGAATTCGGCTTTGTCCTGCATTCGAGCGACTTCGCCACCGCCAAAGCCACCGCGACGGTCAACAACGGTTTCGCGGTGAGCGACGTGCGCAAGGTCCTGCGCGCCATGTCCGAGCAGAAGGGTCCGGAAAAGTCGCTGTTCGCGGTGGGCTATGCCGGCTGGGCGCCGGAACAGCTCGACGCGGAGCTGGCGCGCGGCGATTGGAGTGTGATCGATGCCGACGAAACCCTGGTCTTCGATCTGCCGGTGGCGCAAAAATGGCCGGCGGCGAATGACCGGCGCGCGTTGGATATGTAACACAACGGGAGCTGCGTATTGTCCGGAGACGGCGGAGAGCCGCACGACTGGCCGGCCTATTACGAAAAAACCGGTGCCCGCCCGCCGCGCGAAACGCTGTTATTTGCCCTCGATCGGTTCGATACCGAACCCGCGACTGGGCCGCGATTGGCGGTCGATTTGGGCTGCGGGAGCGGCCGCGACACCATCGAGCTAGTGCGCCGCGGCTGGCGGGTGCTGGCGATCGATGCCGAAGCCTCGGCGATTGGGAAACTTACCGCGCGCGACGACTTGCCGTCCGGCGCGGATCTCACCGGCCAGGTCGCCCGGTTCGAGGAGGCGTTCTGGCCAACCTGCGATTTGGTCAATAGCAGCTTCGCGTTACCCCTGATGGCGCCCGACGATTTTACCACCGTGTGGTCGCGCATTACCGCCTCGCTCAAGCCCGGTGGACGGATCGCTTGCCAACTCTTCGGCTCACGCGACAGTTGGACCGGCCGTTCGGGGATGACGTTCCACGACCGCGAGGCGGTCGACGGGCTGCTCGAAGGCTTTAATGTGGAGATGCTGCGCGAAGAGGAAGACGATTCCACGACCGTGCGCGGCGAGGCCAAGCACTGGCACATCTTCCATATCGTCGCCCGGAAGGTGTGAGGGCCTGCCGCGACGTCATGCTTCGAGACGGCGCTGCGCGCCTCCTCAGCATGAGGATTATTTTTTAAGAGTTAAGTACCAAGCCTCATCCTGGGGAGCGATCGTAGATCGCGTCTCGAAGGGCGAGGCCCCTGGCCTAGTTGCCCTGCTTTTCCCAATCGAATAGGGACGGCTGCTTGTCGAGAAAGCGTGCGACCGCGTCGCGGTGATAGTCGCTGTTATTGGCAATCGCCTGGACCGAGGCTTCCAAGTCCAGAGAGGTCGCCAAGTCGCGCTCGAAGGATTGGTTGAGCATGCTCTTGGTCATGCCGATGGCCAAGGTCGAGGCATTGCGGAACCGGTTCGCAAGCGCGACGGCTTGGGACACGGCGTCGCCGTCCTCGGCGATTTCATAGACGATCCCCAAACTGTGGGCTTCCTGCGGCTCAAGAATACGGGCGGAAAAGGCTAGTTCCTTGGCCTTCTGCAGGCCAACGATGCGCGGTAGCAGATAAAGCGCGCCCCAGTCGGGCACTAAGCCGATGCGGCCGAACGATAGGATGAACCGCGCACGCGGACTGGAGATGACGAAATCGCAGGCCAGGGCGAGGCTGAACCCGGCCCCCGCCGCCGCGCCCTCGACGGCGGCGATTGTCGGCACGTCTAAATTGACCCATCGGGTCAGCAAGCGGTGCGAATCGCGCAGCCGCTGGCGCGTATGCGAGGCGGGCTTGCCGGATGATTCTTTCAGTGCGTTGAGGTCGCCGCCGGCGCAAAAGGCGCCGCCCGCCCCGGTTAGAACGGCGGCGTGAACGGTGTCGCCGGCGTCTTGTTCGATGCGCGTTAAGGCGCGGTCGAGATCGCGGCGCACCGCATCGTCCAGCGCGTTGCGCGCTTCCGGCCGGTTGATGGTGACGAGGGCGACCCCGTCATCAACCTCGAAGGTCATTTTCTCGAAATCACCGTCCATGATGGTGTGCTCCCCTATCGTTTGAGCCGCGCCATCTCACCCAATACGGCGCACACCGCGCCGGTATCCTGCTGGGAGCGGCCTTGGGCCATGCCGGCGGTGTAGATGTCGGCGGTGGTGCTGAACATCGGCACCGGGCAGGCCAGCGATTTGGCGAAGGCGGAGATGATGCCCATATCCTTCTGCCAGACCTCGATTTTCATTGTCGCGTCGTCGTAATCGTCGGCGACCATCATCGGCCCACGTATTTCGAACATGCGCGAGGTGCCGGCGCTGTCGGAGATCACCTCGAAAATGGTCTCGGCGTCCAGGCCGGCCTTCATGCCGAGCACCAGCGCCTCGGCAGCGGCGACGTTGTGGATGGCGACCAGATGGTTGGCGACATATTTCATGCGGCTGCCATTGCCGAATTCGCCGACATAATAATGGGCGCGGGCAAAGCCTTCGATGATCTCGGCGCAAGTGTTGGCGGCGCTCTCATCGCCGCTGAGATAGACCGCCAGATCCTTGGTCACCGCCTGGGCGCCGGTGCCGCTGAGCGGCGCGTCGAGCAAGGTTACGCCGACTTCGGCCAAGGCGTCGTGGTTGCGCTGCTTATCCTCGATGGGAAGGGTGCTGCACTCCATCACCGGCGCGGCCGCGTTGCCCGCCGCGGCGATGCCGTCGGCGCCCGACACCACCGCATCCAGCGCCGCGCTGCTCGGCAGCGACGTCAGCACGATGTCCGCGGCGGCGGCAACTTCGCCCGGTGAACCGGCCACGGCGCCGCCCTTGCCGGCCAACTCGTCGCAGCGCGCCGCCGAAATGTCGAAACCGGTGACTTGATACCCGGATTTGCAGAAATTGCCGGAAATGGCCGAGCCCATGATGCCGAGGCCGACAACGCCAATGTGCTTGCTCATATTGTGATCCCCTCTCGTTCCCTGAAGTAAGCGTGATTTTGCGGGGCTTATAGCATACCGGCGGCGGGAGACAGCACCGGCGGCGCTTTTATGGTATGTCCTGCCGGCACCTCGAACAGGCCGCCGCGGCGCGGCCGGCCGATCAACCGGACCCCTGAATGAACTATCTGCGGTTTTTGCGGGATAATTGGCGTTTTGTCGGTTTCGGCTTCGTCATGTCTCTTTCGTCGAGCTTCGGCCAGACCTTCTTTATCGCGCTGTCGGGGGGACGTATTCGCGCAGAGTTCGGCCTAAGCAACGGGGAATTCGGCGACTGGTTCGCCATCGCCACGATCGCCAGCGCGGCCACGTTGATCTGGCTGGGCCGATTGATCGACCGGGTCGATCTGCGCTGGTACACGGCGGCAGTGTGCGGCGGTATTCTGGTGGCGATGCTGGTGATTGCCGCGGCGCCGACAGTGGCGGTTCTGGCGGTTGGCATATATCTCGCCCGACTGGCTGGCCAGGGCCTGCTGGTGCAAATTTCAACCACCAGCATGGGACGGTATTTCGACGCCGACCGGGGCAAGGCGGTCAGCGTGGCGGCGATGGGCCAGTCGTTCGGCGAAGCCATTCTGCCGGCGATCGTAGTTGTGCTCATCGTTCAGGTGGGCTGGCGGGGCACCTGGTTTGCCACCGCCGCGACGGTCGCCGTGGCGCTGGCGATCTTGGTGCCGTGGTTGATGCGTGGTTATGGCGCGCGCCACCGCGCCTATCTCGATCGCATCGGGCAACCATCCGTACAGTCGCGCGGCACCGGTGCGCACTGGACCCGAGGCGAGGTTCTGCGCGACCGGCGGTTCTACGTTTTGGCGGCGGCGCTATTGTCGTTTTCATTCATCGGCACCGGCCTGTTCTTTCATCAAATCGCGATCTTCGATGCCAAGGGCTGGACGCCGGAGCTTCTGGCCAGCGCGTTTGTGGTATTCGCCATTCTCAAGGTGGTGACCTCGCTCGCCGTTGGCTCGCTCATCGACCGGGTTGGCAGCGTGGTGATGGTGCCGGTGATGATGGCGCCCCTGGCGGCGACGTTGGTTGCCATTGCGATCTCTGACGCCGCTATCATTTCGCTTATCTATTTTGGTCTCTTAGGGCTTGGCGTTGGCGTGCTCATGCCGACCCAAGGCGCGTTGTGGCCCGAGCTCTATGGCACCGCCCATCTGGGGTCGATCCGCGCCATGATCGGCGCGTTGATCGCGTTCACGTCGGCGATAGCGCCGTCGATCTTTGGGCGGTTGCTGGACGTCGGCGTCACCATCGAAACCATATCGCTGTATTGCCTAGTCTATGTGGTCGCCAGCACGGCCTTGGTGATATGGACGTTTCGCGACCACGCGCTGGGCCTGGCGCCCCGGTAGTAACGCGTTAACCATTCCTCAAGACCGCAAGATTTAGTATCGGCGCCCTGTACGAATTTGTGCGTACCGAGAGGCCCTAAATGTCGTTCAATACCTTCGTTGCGGCGCTGGTCGGATTTGGACTGTTTATCGCCGCTATCGCGCTCAGCACCGATAATTTCATGGTGTTTATCAGCGGCGCCGGATTCATTCTGGTGGTCGGCGGCACTTTGGCGGCGACGTTCATCAGCTACGAATTCCGTTATGTCCTGAAAGCGCTGGGCGCCATCGCCAGCACCTTCGCCCTCGACCGCATGGGCCGCACCCGGCTCAACGCCGAAGTCGGCCGCGTGATCCGCTGGGCCTATCTGGTGCAGAGCGAAGGCATCGTCAGCCTCGACGCGGAGGTGAAAAAAACCCCGGGTTGGGACGGCGGCTTCCTGCGGTTTGGGGTTGAGCTCATTACCACCGGGTATAGCGGCGAGGAGATCAAAACGATCCTGGCCAATGTCATCGAATCCACCTTCGACCGCAACATGGTCAGCGCGGCGATCCTACGCAACATGGCCGTCGCCGCGCCGGCGTTTGGCATGGTGGGTACCCTGATCGGGTTGATTATCATGCTCGATAAGATGGGCGGCGATCCGGGCGCGATCGGTGTCGGCCTTGCTGTCGCGCTGGTGACGACGCTCTACGGCATCATGCTGGCGCGCCTGGTCTTCGCCCCGGCGGCGAATAAGATTCAGCAGCGCGAAGAGATTTTCCGCTTTCGCAATTACATGATCGTTGAAGGCCTGGCGATGGTGGCCGACGAAGCCAGTCCGCGCAAAATTCAAGACCATATGAACAGCTATTTGGATCCCACCATCCGCTACGACATCGACCGGCAATTGAAGCGCAAACCGGCGACGGAAAAGGTAGACGCCAAGCACGCGG
The DNA here is from genome assembly GCA_011087645.1 of Alphaproteobacteria bacterium. Taxonomy (GTDB): domain Bacteria; phylum Pseudomonadota; class Alphaproteobacteria; order UBA6615; family UBA6615; genus JABDJY01. The sequence goes on along the minus strand of JAALLF010000015.1, from coordinate 75,309 downwards.
CCAAGGACAGCAAAGCTAAGGCCAAGGCAAAAGCCAAGCCGGCGAAAAAACCGGCGCCGGCGAGCGCTTAGGCGCCGCCGCAAGCCAAGTCATGAAAACCTTCTACAAGCGCCGGCCGATCGAGGAAGAAGACGGCCATGAATGGTTGATAACCTTCGCCGACGCGATGACCCTGCTGCTGGCGTTCTTCGTTCTGCTGGTCAGTTTTTCGAAAGTCGATCTGGTGACCTTCGAGCAGGTGCAGGCGGGGATTGCCCGCGATCTCGGTCAGCGCACGGTGGCCCGGCCGGCCGCGCAATTGCGCGCGCAGCTTGAAGCCATGGTCGACTCTCTTGGGGTCGCCGACGCGGTGCGGGTCGATACGTTTGACCGCGGCATCACCCTGGAGCTTGCCGCCAGCACGTTCTTCCGCTCAGGCTCGGCGGAGATTCGCCCGGAATCGCGGACCGTTCTGGTGCGCATTTCGGAATCCCTAGTGGCGCCGCGCTACAGCAAATTTAAGATCGCTGTTGAGGGCCATACTGACGATTCGCCGCCGGCGATCGCGCGCTACGCCACCAATTGGGAGCTGTCGGGCGCCCAGGCCGCCAATATCGTGCGGCTGTTCACGGAAAACGAAATTCCGTCGCGGCGGCTGCGCGCCGTGGCCTTCGCCGATACCACGCCGAAGCTGCCCAACCGCGACGGCGTCGGCAACGCGCTATCGGAAAACCAGTCGCAAAACCGCCGCATCGTCATCCGTATTCACCGGTAGCCGGCCGCGGTCATCCCTGTGCCGATGACCATCGGGTAAGCATGGCTTAACCAATTAGGCCTTTAACTTGCCCGTTATCATCAAGGACCGACTGATGCGTAAGCGAAACAGCCATCCGGGCGAGACCGCGCATGGATGATGTAAAAGGGCGTCTTCTCGTCGTCGACGACGTTGAGGAAAATCGCGATCTCCTACAACGGCGTCTCACGCGCCGTGGCTATGAGGTTGTGGTTGCCGATAGCGGCATCACCGCGCTGGCCGAGATGGCGCGGGGCAGTTTCGATCTTGTCCTGCTGGACATCATGATGTCCGGCATGGACGGACTGGAAACGCTGAAACGGCTGCGCTTGATCAGTGACCGGGGAATGCTGCCGGTGATCATGGTGTCGGCCAAAGACGAGAGCGAAGACATCGCGCAGGCGCTGGAAATGGGCGCCAGCGACTATATTTCGAAGCCGATTGATTTCGTCGTCGCGTTCGCGCGCATCGAAACCCACCTGGCGCTGAAACGCGCCGATGATGCCTTGCGCAGCGGCGAGGCGCGCGCGCTGTTCCTGGCCAAGATGAGCCATGAATTACGGACTCCGCTGAACGCCATAATTGGTTTCTCCGACATGATAGCTGGCGAGACGCTCGGGCCAGTGGGCAACGACCAATATCAGAATTATGCCGGCCTGATTAAGAGTTCCGGTGAACATCTCCTCGCCATGGTCAGTGACATTCTGGATTATACAAGGTTGGAATCGTTAGCCGGCATCGAGCTGGACGAGGCGGTATTCGACCCTGCGGCAGCGGTGCGGTTTTGCATCGACACGGTTCGGGAACGCAGCGATGCGGCGGATGTTAAGTTCGATGTCGATATCGACGAAGAACTGTTGCCATCGATGCGCGCGGACGAGACGCGAATCAAGCAGATCGTGCTCAATCTGCTGTCGAATGCGGTGAAATACACGGCCTCGGATGGCACCGGCACGGTGGCGGTTCGGTTCTGGCATCATGACGGCCGTGGCTTCGTCTTGCAGATCTCCGACAATGGCATCGGCATCGAGGATATTCCCAAATCGCTAGCCAGCTTCCAACAAGACGGCAGCGCGCCGGACCATACCAATGATGGGATTGGTCTCGGGTTGCCATTCACAAAATCCTTGGTCGAACGCCATGGCGGCGCCCTCGATCTGCAAAGCCAAGTTGGCGTTGGCACCATCGTCACGGTGAGCTTGCCCGCCAGCCGCGCCGTGGCGATTGCCGCTGTCGATATGTTGAAGGCTTCCGCCTAACTTCAGACCGCTAAGCGCCGCGCACGGCCCGGGCGATGAAGACGCCGTGCGCCGCGGTCGAGGGAACCGTGGTTCGGGCCGCCGGTGCTGAGATTTCGATCCCCGCAAATGCAGGGTTTGCGTAACTGTCAACCTGGAACGAGGGGTCCAACGCGGCGATCGTATCGGGGGTCAAAACATGCACGGCCTGCTGCGGACCGCACGCCACCGACAAACCGCCGTCGACCGGTGTAATTTCGCCTTCAAATAGCTTGCCGATAAAAGCCGCGTCGCGCGCCGGATTGTCCGAGGCGAGGTAGATCGCGGTGATGGATTGGGCGCCGTTCGCATGGTTTTGAAACGCCGGTTTCCAGAAATAGTCAGGCGCCCTATTCTGGCAAACGAAAAAGGCGAGGTCTGGCATGTCGGGCGAAGTGGCGAAGCCCAGCGAAAAGGACACCGTCACCTGTTGGCCATTGGGCAACGTCGCCTGCCGGTCGAAATCGAAGGGCGCATAGGTTGGCACATCGGCTTTCGCGAAGGCGGCGATGTCGGCCCGCGCATCGTCGCCGGCAAAGACCAACATGGTCATCGCGTCACGGGTGGTGGATTTGTTGTGGTCGCCGAAGCTGAAAAACGGCGGGGTCTGCTGGAAATCATGCGGCGCCAGCAAGTCGGGCCGATCAACCTCGAGCAGTTCGATGAAATTTTGTCCGGCGAACTGGGCGAGCCGGTTCGAGGTGCCCATACGGTCTTCGTGGAACGCCCTCGGGGTTAGGGTGAAACCCAAACCCTCATAGGTCTGCGCGGCCGTCTCCAAACTGCGGACGGCCAAAACAATATGATCGATCGGCCGGCCGCTCATGGGGTCGCTACATTTCCATCACTTGCGCGACTTCGATGGTCGCGGTGTCCATTTCGAGGAACGGGCAGGCCTTGGCGATCTCGAGCACCGCGTCCATGCTGTCGGCATTCACGATGGAATATCCCGATAGGGGATTGGCGCCGCCATCGTCGGCCACGCCATCGGCGCTGACGGTTTTTGACATTCCCAAAGGACTGCCGGGATTGACCATGGCGTCGCCATTGGCAGCAATCCAGGCCTGCCATTTGGCCATCATTTCGGCACCCTCTTCGGGGGTTTCGGGCTTACTGCCACCGTGATAAGCGAAGATGAAGTCAGACATGGGATATTCTCCTGTTTCTGAATTTCCCTCCTAACAATATCCAACCCGGTCTTACCCCGCCAGCGATCGGGCGATATAACTATCGGCGTCAACAATTAAGAATAATTGGGGGAGAGGTCATGGGCGATATGGCGATGGCAGACGATACGGGGTTTCGGTCGGAAGTGCGCGACGGGATGCGCATCGATTGGGATGTGCCGATCGAGATGGATGACGGGATCGTGCTGCGCGCCGATGTCTACCGGCCCGACGATGACGGCAATCATCCGGTCATTATGAGCTACGGCCCCTATGCCAAATGGCTGCATTTCAAGGATGGCTATCCCTATCAATGGAAGCGCCTGGCCGATCATTATCCCGATATTCTGGCGCGCTCGTCGAACCGTTATCAGAATTGGGAGCTGGTCGACCCGGAACTCTGGGTGCCGGACGGCTATGCCTGTGTGCGCGTCGATTCGCGTGGCGCCGGCCGCTCGCCGGGTTTGCTCGAAGTTTGGTCGCCGCGCGAAGCCGAAGATTTTGCTATCTGCATCGACTGGGCGGGCACCCAGAACTGGTCGAACGGCAAGGTCGGCCTCAACGGCATTTCCTATTACGGCATGAACCAATGGCAGGTCGCGTCACTGCAGCCCAAGCATCTCGCCGCGATGTGTGTGTGGGAGGGCGCCGCCGACTTCTACCGCGATCTGGGACACCATGGCGGCATCGCCTGCCGCTTCCCATCGGTCTGGTACAATAGCGCCGTCGTGCCGCGCCAGCACGGCAAAGGCGCCAACGGGTATAAAAGCGCCATCAACGGCGAATGGATTTCCGGTCCCGACACCCTCACCGAAGAACAGCTTGCCGACAATCGCACCGACTATGGCGCCGACATTTTGGCCCATCCCTTGGTCGACGATTACTGGCGGGCGCGGATGCCCGATTATTCCAAGATCAACGTGCCGTTGCTCTCGGCCGGTAATTGGGGCGGCGTCGGCCTGCACCCGCGCGGCAACACTGAAGGCTATGTCAATTCAGCCAGCGACCAGAAATGGCTGGAGATCCACGGCCTCGATCATTTCACCCATTTCTACAGCGATTACGGCATGGCGTTGCAGAAGCGGTTCTTCGGCCATTTCCTCAAAGGTGAGGATACCGGTTGGGAGCAGCAGCCCAAGGTTGCGCTGCATGTCCGCCACCCGCACGAGACGTTCGTTGAACGCGCCGAGGAAGAATGGCCGCTGGCGCGCACCGCGTGGACGCCGATGTATCTCGACCCGACTGACAAGTCGCTTTCGGCGGCCGCGACGGACAATGTCAATGAGGTTACCTACGATGCGCTGGGCGACGGGCTGACCTTCTTGACGGCGCCGGTCGCTTTGGAGACCGAGATCACCGGGCCGGTCGCGGCGAAGTTGTTCATCTCGTCGGAGACCGAGGATGCGGATTTGTTCCTGGTGCTGCGGGCCTTCACACCGGATTTGAAGGAAATCGTGTATCAGGGCTCGAACGATCCGCACACGCCGGTTGGCATTGGCTGGTTGCGCGCTTCGCACCGTAAACTGGATCCGGACCAGACACTGCCCTACCGGCCCTATCACAGCCATGACGAGGTGCAGAATCTTACGCCGGGCGAGGTCTACGAGCTCGATATCGAAATTTGGCCGACCTCGATCGTGCTGCCCGAAGGTTACCGGCTGGGCTTGAGCGTGCGCGGCCGCGACTATGTTTGGCCCGGTTACGAAACGGGATCTCCGGAGATCGCCGGCCGCATCCAGTACGGCGTTGGACCGTTCAAACATGAAATGAAAGGCAACCGCCCGGTCGAGGTCTATGGCCAGAAAGTGACGGTCCATACCGGACCCGACTACCCTTCCCATGTGCTGTTGCCGGTGATTCCATAAAAAGGGTAGGTCGAATATTGAGGTGTTATCCAAATTGGACCGTCTAGCGGAACCGCGCGCTGCCACCGCAGGCGAGTACATCGCACGGACCGATGGTCTCGCTACAAATTGACTCGCCTGTCACAGATTTCCATGCTCTTCTAACCGCCAGTGCTGAAGCCGCCTGGGGAATGTGAGGATCAGCGCTCAACACCCATGGAACCGAAACCATGGAATCGAAATGGCACGGCAGCATTTTTGGCGCCGGTCTAGCGTTCGCCGGTCTTGATCTGTGTTCGCCTTACAATGCTCGTCCCTGCCCATAACAGGAAGGAACGGCATATGTCTGTTTATAAATATGGATTAGGAATAGCGGCCGCCGCAGCGTTTGTTGCGGTCGCGTCGCTGCAACCGGCGCAGGCGCAACAAGCGGTCAAAATGACCTTTATATCGGGCTATCCGCCGGCCGCGACTTTCGTTGAAGCCTTCAATGGCGCCTTTGTGGAGACCGCCAACGAGAGTTTGGCAAAGTCCGGCAATTTCAAAATCGAATGGAATTTGGCGCATAGCGGCCAGATCGCCAAGCCGCGCGGTGAGTTTGATGCGGTGGAGAGTGGGCTGGGTGAGATCGCGTTGATCCCGGCAGCGTTCCACGCGGATCGGATTCCGCTCTACAACATCCCCTATGTGACACCGTTCACCAATGCCGGCGATCCCGGCATCGTGGCGGACGCATACAAGATGCTGCAGAAGGAATTCCCGGCGTTTGACGAGACCTGGCGGAAGTTTAACCAGGTCCAGGTTGGGGTGAGCGATAATGTCGATAACTATATCCTGCTGTCGTCGACACCGTTGAAGAAGCTGTCGGACTTGAAGGGTAAGAAAGTCGGCGCGGCGGGTCCGAACCTGCCGTGGGTGGTGCCAACTGGTGCGGCCGGCGTGTCGACGAACCTCGCCGATGCGTATAACTCGCTGCAAACCGGTATTTACGACGCCATGATCGTGTGGAAACAGGCGATGGGCGCGTTCAAACTGTGCGAGCCGGCGCCCCATATGCTCGACGCGGGATTGGGCGCGGCATCGATCGTGCCGATAACCGTCAACGCGGATTTCTGGGATTCGGCGTCCGATGACGTCAAGACCGCCTTGATGGCGGCCGGCGAAGCCTACAACCAGGCGCAGCTCAAACTGGTGATCGACGGCGCGTCAACCGGCCTCGCCAGATGCGAAAAAGAGTTCAAGACCGTGGCGTCCAACATGGATCCCGAGGAACGGGCGAAATGGGCCAAAGGTATGGCGCCGCTCGCGTTGAATTGGGCTAAGGATACGGACGCGAAGGGCTTCCCGGGGACCGCAACGCTGACCGCCTACATGGACTTCATGCGGGCGAATAACCAGCCAGTGACCCGTAACTGGGATAAGGAATAAGGCCTATTCCTAGCTGCTCTTCGGCAGTCGGTAAAACCTGGTATGGCGGCGGTGCTCAAGGGTGCCGCCGCTTTTTCTTGCGCTGTGGGTTGACCCGAGGCCACCCGAACATACACTCGCGCCGTGATCGTGGGGGAGGGGCCATTAAATGGCCGAAGAACGGGTTCAACGCAGGCTTGCCGCCATTCTGGCCGCTGATATTGTCGGCTATTCGCGGTTGATGGGCACCGACGAAGCGGGGACCCTGGCGCGTCTCAAAAAGCTGCGTCGGGACGCTTTCGACCCCAACATCGATAAATTTGGCGGGCGGCTGTTCAAAACCACCGGTGACGGACTGCTGATCGAATTTCCCAGCGCTGTTGATGCGGTCAACCATGCGGTCGCCGTGCAGGACGCCTTGGCGGCGGCCAATGCCGACGTGCCCGATCAGCAACGCCTTCTGTTTCGAATCGGCATCAGCCTGGGCGATGTCATCGTCGACGGCGACGATCTATACGGCAATGGCGTCAATGTCGCGGCGCGTATGGAGGGGCTGGCTGACCCGGGTGGGATTTGCGTCTCCGGCACGGTCTTTGAACATGTGAGCACGGCGGTCGACGTCGGTTTCGACGATCTCGGCCTGCAAGAGGTGAAGAACATTGCCCAACCCGTGCAATCTTACCGCGTGCGGCGGCAGGTTGAGGACGGGGGCGCGAACACCGCTGACGATATGCCAGCGCAGGTCGCCTCGGATCACCCAGTCGTCGCCGTGCTGCCGTTCGACAATATGTCGGGCGATGGGGATCAGGAATATTTCGCCGACGGCACCACCGAAGACATCATCACCGCCCTATCGAAGCATCGCTGGCTACGCGTGATCGCCCGTAACTCCACGTTTGGCTATAAGGGAAAATCGTTCGATATTAGGCAAGTCGCCGGCGAACTAGGCGCCAATTATGTGGTCGAGGGCAGCGTGCGGCGTAGCGGCCAGCGGCTGCGGATCACCGCCCAGCTTATCGACGGGGCGACCGGCGATCATCTGTGGGCAGAACGCTACGACCGAAATCTCGACGATATTTTCGATCTACAGGACGAGATAACCGACACCATCGTCGGGCGTATCGAGCCCGAGCTTGGCGCCGCCGAACGCCACCGGGTGGAGCGCATGCCCCGCACCAATCTGCAGGCCTGGGACTGCTACCATCTGGGCATGTCACATTTCTACAAATTCACCGTCGAGGGAAATCAAGAAGCTCAGCGTCTCCTCAAGCAGAGTTTTGAGCTCGATCCGGAATTCGGCAACGCCTATGCCTGGTGGGCCTATGCCGTTGTGCTGGGCATGGTCTATTGGGATACCGAACCCGGCGACGAATTGCTCGACGAGGCGCTGGCGGCGGCGAACCAGGCGTTGGCGATCGACGACCAAAACGCCGTCTTCTATATGATTATGGCGCGTACCGCCTTGGCGCGGCGCGATTACACCGGCTCGCTGGCCGGCAACGAAGCGGCGGTCCGCCTGAACCCGACGCTGGCCGTCGCCCATTGCGCCATGGGCGACGCGCTGGCCTATGAGGGCCGTTTCGAGGAATCCATCGGCCAGTTCGAGAAAGCTATCGCCCTCAGCCCCAACGATCCGCAGGTGTGGGCTTTTCTGACCTATGGGGCGCTGGCGCTCATCTTCAAGCAAGATTTCGAAATTGCTTTGGAATGGACGGAGCGGGCCGCTGTTATTCCCAACCGCCAATATTGGACGCTGGCCCATATGGCGGTTGCCTTGGCCTATCTCGATCGCCAACACGAGGCAGAACGGGCGGTGGCGCGGTTGCTTGCCGAAAAACCGAACTTCTCCAGCGCGTTCGCCGAGAAAAAACTGTTCTTCATCAAGCGGCCCGAGCAACTCGCGCTCTATCTCGACGGTCTGCGCAAAGCGGGCGTGCCGGAGCAGTAGAGCTTCACCGGGCCTTCTCATTTCCCGTCGGAACCGGTGTGGCTTTCCTTTTTCGATACCGACTGTGAAGAAACACGATGACAGCAACTGTTGTGACCGCGATTTCGACCTTGAAGGTCCAGTGGGCCAGAAATGACAGCATGAAATGGGAATGGGTCGCCTGAACGGTGACCAGGGTTAGCGAATAGTCGGAAAAAGGCCATAGCCAAAAAATCTTCCCGACGGTGCTGTCGAACACGACGTGGGTGATCGCACCGATGCAAAACGACATGCCGATTAACCCCAGGCGATTTTTGAAGTAGCGTGAAAATACGAAGAAGGCGACCAACAGACCCAGCCAAATAGCCGGCCGGTGGGTCAGATATTCGTGGTGGTGATAGGCTCGATTATCGACAAAGTAGAACCACAGCAGATCGATATCCGGGAATAAGGCGCCGACCATACCTGCCATGAACACAGTGGTGTTCAGGGTGCGCGGCGCGCCGATTTTGTAGACCAAATAGGCACTCGGTAAATGACCGATCATCATGACGTCTGCTTCCCCTGCGCAATGAATTAACGAGGGCGACAATCATGGTCGGCTTTGTGCGCTAAATTTGATGCGAAAGGGGCGATTGCGCGGCAAACGATTGTCGCGGCGGATATTCGCAGGTTGATTGTGTTTACTCGGCGGGGGCGCGCGTGATCTCCGGCGAAGGTAGCCGCCGCGGCAGTGTTACCACCGCGACCAAAATTACCAAGGCGGCGCCGGCGAGCAGGCGGAACAGCGTGTCGAAACCCCAATGGTCGTGGACAAAGGCGATCAGTGGCAGCGTGACGGCCAGCACCGAGAAGCTGACGACATAGCGCACGCCATAGATGCGGGCCCGCGCTGCACCGCTCGCCATCTTGCCAATCATATAATCGTTGATCGGGATCTGGCCGAAGGCGCCGAGCATGAAGCCGAACGCCACGGCCAGCGCGAGCCCGTCGGTCAGTCCTGGCATCAGGGCAAAGAAAGTTATCTGAATGGTTGCCGCGCCGATAAAGGTGGTGCGCGGACCAAAACGATCGAGCATGCTGCCCACCACCAGTTGGGCCATCGAGGCGACCGCGAACACCACAAAGGCGAGGATGCCGACCGTGGTTGCGACATCGCTTTGTCCGGGTTCGGCCACGCCTTCGGCCCACAGCGACAATTGCGCGACCAAGCCTTGCAGGCGCTCGTCGAAGATCTTCGGCAATGCGAAGCTGGTCGATTGGAAGATGATGGAAGAAACCGCCGTGGTCAAAAAGACGATCGCCGAGACGCGGATGAGCAATTTGCGGCCGGCACCGGGTTCGATGGTTTCACGGCCCTGGGGTTGCGCGTTCGGCGACGACCGCTCGGCGGTAATGCTGTCCCAGCGCAGCCATATGAAGGCGAAACCCATGGCGATGGAAAAAATGCCGGGCAGGATATAGGCCAACCGCCAGCCGCCATGGTCGATCAGATATCCGGTGATCAGCGCCGCGCTGGCCACCCCAAGATTTCCCCATACGCCGTTCGCGGCAATCCGCATGCCGGTATTGCGCCACCGCATGGTGACGATCGCCAAGCCGACCGGATGGTAGATGGCGGCGAACATGCCGATTACGAACAATCCGGCGCCGATCTGCAACGGCGTTTGGGCGAAGCCGGTGACGATCGATGTCAGGCCGATGCCGATGAAAAAGACCGACATCATCCCATCGCGGCTCCATTTATCGGCGAGCCAGCCGGCCGGCAGCGCGAAGAGGCCAAGCGCGAAAAAACCCGGCGTCGCATAGGCCAGAAGATCGCCATAACCGAGACCCCATTGGCGGTGGAGCGCTAGGGCCGCGACCGTTGCGAAAATCAGCGTGAATAAATGGTCGAGAAAGTGACCAATGTTCAGCAGTAAAAAATAGGATCGATCCCGGTTCATGCTTTTCGGTCTTCCGGCCATCGTTGCGCTTGTATGGAAACGCAGGGGTAGGACAGGTAAATTACGTCAGATCAAAATACGCCTGGCGCGCCGTAGGACAAGGTGTTCGGGGCGCGCCTGCGATCTGATTGGACTGTAGCAGCCATCATTTAGGGTTAGCCATGGATGTTTCGATTGTTCTGATTGCTGTTTTTGGCATCTTTATTCCGGCGCTCATGCTGCCGGGCCCCGATTTCGTAGCCGTTGTCCGGTCGTCCATGACGCGGGGGACCAGGGCCGGTCTGCTGACAACGCTCGGCGTTTCGTTGGGGCTTGGTTCTTATGCGACCTTGAGCCTCATCGGGCTATCGGCGGTGCTCGTGGAGTACCAGTGGCTGGCCTGGACAGTGCGCGTACTGGGAGCCTGTTATCTCATTTATCTCGGCATCAGGTTGGTGTTCGCGAAGCCGGAAGCGCTCGATGTTTCCGACCATGGCTCGCGTTCCTGCGGCAACTCTCTTCTATTCGGCTTTCTGGTAACCCTCACCAACCCCAGGGCGATAGTTCTTTTTGCCAGTGTTTTTGCGACGTCGGTCACTGTTGAAACGCCAATCTGGTTGATGGCTTTGATGATCGGCTTGGTGTTTGTCAGCGCACTGACTTGGTACACTATTGTCAGCGTGTTTATGTCTTCACCACTTGTGATGACGCGTTTCGTTAATGCGCGTCATTGGATCGAGCGGGCGGCCGGCGTCTGCTTTATTGGCATCGCTAGTCGACTCTTGGCCGATACGCGCAGCCCGATTTCCTCTTGAGGGCGTTATTCGCGCTGGCAATTTTTGAGCGTCGCGGCGATTTCGCCCTGCCGGGTTACGAGCCCCTCTATGAGATCGGCCGATAACGGGCTGGGGCGCAGGACGGCGCGAAAGAACTCGCGCAGGGCGGGCCAATCGGGATGATCGGTGCTTTGTTCCTGCAGGCCGTCGACGCGGGCTTCCAGATCCCGGTAGGAACTGTCGTCGGCCTTGAAATTTTCATTTTCTGTAAGAGACCACCGGAAATTACTGAACCGGGAGATACCATTGCTTGTATCGATCCGCTCGCGATCATGGTCTAGCAAATAGTCGTACTTCGCCCGCCGCGATTGCGCGAGGCCGATCTGCAAATCCTGGTTGATCGTGGCGAGGGCTTCAAATTCGGGGCGCTGGGTTACGATGAGGTCACGCAGATCGCGCTGATATTGGGTTTTTGCATCGAGATTAGCGGTGGCCGCCGCGCGCACGCAGTCGGGTAATATTTCGGCCTCTGCCGTGTTGACGGTGGCGAAGGGGATCGTCAGGGCGATCGCCAGAGGTGCGGCTAGGCTTTTTGATCTCATAGGTTGGACAATTTAGCGGGCCTTATAGCTTTCGCCACCGCCAAATTTATCAAATATCCGCTACTTTCAGGCCATTAACTTTAATAGATAAAATTAAATATAAATACTTTTAAAATTTTTGTGATATTTTATTAGAAATAAACATAAATTAAAAACGTATTAACTATAAATACAAATTGCTTTCAAAATTAATGTTTTGTTATATTTTTGCTGAGTTTCGGCTCAACAATAAGGGTTAGGTATTATGAGCACTAAAGATTTGTTTGAAGAATCTGCTGCCCCGTCACTGGGCGCGTCGATTATGCGCCTGTTCGGCCGACGGCCGCCGGTGGTCTCTGAACCCACGACCTTTCAGAAGGCGCTGGCCATCCATATCGCAACGACGACCCGCAGTGCGGGGCGTAACTATTCGCGCGACTAATTTGGGGTGGATTTTTCGGCGTTGCCGCGGCTGTGCAGCCGTCCGGACAAACGCTGGCGGCCCGCGAGAGACCCCAAGGGCATTTTATTCGAAAGCCTCGCCGATCTTCGGCAGCCGCCTCCCGCCTGGCAGGAGGCGGCGCCTTGTATCGTTATTCGACGATCGTCAGATTCTCGGCGGATGATTTGCCGTTCTGTCCGGGCTGTAGCTCATAAGAGACTTTCTGCCCTTCGTTAAGCGAACTCAATCCAGCGCGTTCGACGGCCGAAATATGGACGAAGGCGTCCTTGGAGCCGTCTTCCGGCTCAATGAATCCGTAACCCTTGGCCGGGTCGAACCACTTTACAGTACCAGTTGTCATAGTCGTGTCCTCTAACAGAAGTGTTGAATCCCCGCCCCCAAAATGTGACGGCGCGGATGGATTACGATCACATTGTCAGGGGTAACTAAGCTAATCGGCATGCCGGCTATTCAAGTAACACTAAACAAATGTATCACGTAGGGCGATATGTAATGGACCGCCTGGAGAAGTCAATGACGCACCAAGCGCTATGTTGAAATCGCACCCGTGCTTTTACTCGGGGCCGGCGTTTGATAAACGTTCGTTTCAAAGCACCCCCCGTCTAAGGCTTGTTGTTATATGAACTCACTAATCGAATTTTGGGCGATCGTCGTCGATGTATGGAACAATGCGGCGTTCGGTACCGACCTTGGCCGCATTCTCGTCGGTGTCGGCGTATTCGCCTTGTTCCTGGTTATCCGCCGGTTGTTCGCCCGGTTCGTGATTGCCTGGCTCAAGCGACTAACGACCAGAACGACCACCGAAATCGATGACCGGACGATTGATGCATTGGAAAAGCCGCTGCGGTTTGTGCCAATCGTGCTGGGCTTTTTTATCGCCACCGAGGTTCTACAGCTCGACGCGACCTTCGACATTATTGCGGCGAAGATTACGCGCTCCTTGGTCGCCTTGACCTTGTTCTGGGGCATCATTTCCCTGGTTGAGCCGTTGAGCTTTCTACTGGGCCGCCTCAAGGATTTATTTTCTGACACCATGGTGGCGTGGTTCGTCAAGGCGGTCAAAATTCTGTTCATGTTCATTGGCGCCGCGGCGATTCTCGACGTTTGGGGGATTGAGATCGGCCCGATCCTCGCCGGTCTCGGACTGTTCGGCCTGGCCGGCGCGTTGGCGGCGCAGGATCTGCTGAAAAACCTGTTGTCCGGTGTGTTGATCCTCGCCGAACGGCGGTTTCAGATCGGCGACTGGATTCGCGTCGATGGGGTGGTCGAAGGCACCGTCGAGGCGATCGGCTTCCGCTCGACGGCTGTTCGCCAATTCGATAAGGCTGCGGTGCAGGTGCCCAATACGGCGTTGGCCGACAACGCGGTGATCAATTTCTCGAAGATGACCCACCGGCGCATCTACTGGAAGATCGGCGTTATCTACGGCACCAGCGTCGATCAACTGCGCTATATCCGCGATGAAATCGAAGCCTACATTTTGAACGGCGACGATTTTGCTAAACCGCCCGAAGTCTCGACCTTCGTGCGCATCGACAGCTTCGGCGATAGCAGTATCGACATCATGCTCTACTGCTTTACCAAAACCACCGTATGGGGCGAGTGGCTGGCGGCGAAGGAACGCCTGGCCTACCGGGTGAAGGAGATCGTTGCCGAGGCGAAAAGCGATTTCGCCTTTCCCAGCACGTCGATCTATCTGGAAAGCTATCCCAACGATCAGCCGGAAATCTTCCAGCCGCCGGCGGATCGTGCGCCAACGGCGGGCGCGGCCATCGTCGAATCGTCGGGATCGGCCGCCGAGGCGTCTGGCGACGGCGACGGTGGCTAGCCTGCAATCCACTTCAACTCAGCGCCAGCGCATCGTCTTCGAGCGCTTCGGCTGATTCTGCGTCGATCACCCGGCGCGCCGTGTCGTAGCCGAACCCGGCGCGGGCGAGGGCTGCCAGGTCGCGCCGGTGGCGTTCGGCGCGCGCTTCGGGTGCGCGGTAGGGGCCGAGACGCCGGCGGCGCGCGAAGCGGCAGGCCGCGGCCAATTCGCTATCGAGATATTCGCTGCCCACGCTCGCCAGCGCCGCCGCGATGTCGCTTTGGCCAACACCCTTTTGATGAAGCATACCGGCGATCTTGCGCCGCGAGGCGCCGGACCGGTGCAGGCTGTTCGCACGCGCTTGCGCATAGGCCGCGTCATCGAGCAAGCGCCGCTCGAGCAGCTTGGCGATAATCGCGTCGACCCATTCGCTGGCCTCGTCGCGGTCGGTATCGTGCAGGCGGACCGAGCGTTCGACGCGGCGCATCAACACGCTGCGCAAATTGGCTGCCGAGGTGGCATAGCGGTCGATATGCGCCAGCGCCGCCTTTTCCAGCCGCGCGGCGGTGGCCGGCTTGGGTTTGCGCCGTTTTTTCGGGCCACCGGTTGTGGTGTCATTGGTGTTAGACATGGGGCGCTTGCCGCTGCTGGAATTGCCCGCCCTATATACAATCAACCAGGCTTGCGTGTCGCCGCAGTGCTCCATAAGTTTCACAGCCCCGCAACCATGAGCCGTAATCCATGAGCGAGCAGTCGCGAGAAAAAGGCCCGGTCCTGTCCGGGCCGCCCTTGGCGCGGACGATCGGCGCGGTGAATTGGCGCGGCCTGTGGACCCTCTATGTTCGCGAAGTCACCCGGTTCTACAAGGTCGGCACCCAGACCCTGGCTGCCCCGGTGGTCACCACCCTGCTGTTTTTCGTGATTTTTAACGTCGCGCTCGGCGGTGACGCACGCGTAATCGGCGACCTGTCTTTTGCGGTGTTTTTGGCGCCCGGCTTAATCATGATGTCGATCCTGCAGAATTCCTTCGCCAACACCTCGTCGTCGATCCTGGTCTCGAAAGTGCAGGGCAATATCGTTGATGTGCTGATGCCGCCCCTAAGCCCGGCGGAACTTACTTTCGGCTTCGTCGCCGGCGGCGTGACCCGCGGCGTGCTGGTCGGCCTGGCCACCGGCGCCGCCATGTGGGTGTTTGTCGATTTACAAATCCACCACCCGGTAGCGATCCTGTTTCACGCGGTCGCCGCCTCGACCATGCTGTCGCTGTTGGGGCTGGTCGGTGGCATCTGGGCGGAGAAGTTCGATCATATCGCCGCTATGACCAATTTCGTCGTGGTGCCGTTATCGTTCCTGTCGGGGACCTTCTATTCGATCGGCCGCCTGCCCGAGGGCTGGCAGGATGTGGCGCGCTTCAACCCGTTTTTCTACGCTATCGACGGCTTCCGCTACGGCTTCATCGACCAGTTGGACAGCGCCTTGTGGCTGAGCGTGACCGTCATGATCGTCATCAACGCGGCCCTGTTCGCACTGGTCTACCGGTTGTTCGCGACCGGCTACAAATTGAAAAGCTGATGGCGGGCGGGCAGCGCAGTTATGTCTGAGGGGATTTGGCGAGAGCGGCCGCGAGTCCGCCGGTTCGGCGCCATTAACGGGCGGGGCTTAGCGACCTTCTACCGCCGCGAGGTCCATCGCGGGTTCAAGATATGGGGCATTACACTCGCCGCGCCGTCAATTCGCGCGCTGTTGTTCGCCGGCGTTTTCGCCCTGGTGGTTGGCGCCTCGGGCAAGGTCGTGCTCGGCATGCCGTTTCTGGAATTTCTGGTGCCCGGACTGATCGCCGTGGCTATCTTGGAGCGAACGTTCGAATCGGCGGCGTTTTCGATGGTCTATGACAAGACAGAGGGGATTTTCGGCGATCTGGCAACCGCGCCGCTGACCCCGGCGGAACTGGTTCTGGCCTATGCCGGCTCGTCGGTTACCGGTGGCCTGATCGTCGGCACGGTGGTGTGGGCGGTGCTGCTGCCGTTTGGTGGCCAGGTACCCGTCGCGCCGTTCACCCTGGCCTACTTCGCCATCGCGGGGGCGCTGATCATCGCTCTATTTAGCCAAATCGCTGGCCTGTGGGCGCCGAAATGGGATTATCTGGCCGGCGTGCAGACCTTCATCTTTCTGCCGTTTGTATTTCTCTCCGGGGTGTTTTTCTCGCTCGACCAACTGCCCGCCGCGCTGCAGCCCTGGGCGCGAGCCAACCCGGTATTCTACATCGTCGACGGCGTGCGCTTCGGCATAACCGGGCGCGGCGACGCCGACCCGCTGATCGGCGTGATCGTCACCATGGGCTGCATCGGCGTGCTGGCGGCGATCAGCTACCGGCTTTTTGCCATCGGCTACCGCGTTAAGAGCTAGGGCTGGGTCTCTCCTGGCGTTGACTTCGGTGCGGCCTTTCCCGATATTCACGGCCTTTTTCAGCGTGAACCGGGAACCGGCGCGCGACTGCTAACTAAAACGGATTAAAGCTCATGAACGCCGTCATGCAGACTTACGGGCGTATCCCCATCGCCTTTGAACGGGGCGAGGGGGCGTACTTGATTTCGACCGAGGGCAAGCGCTATCTCGACGGCGCCGGCGGCATTGCGGTGGTGTCCATGGGCCACAGCCACCCTCATTTAGTGGCGGCGCTGAGCGAGCAGGTGCAGCGTCTGTGGCACGTCTCGAACTTGTATGAGATTCCCGAGCAGACCCGCTTTGCCGAACGGCTGGCCGGCGCGTCCTTTGCCGGGGCGAGCTTTTTCTGCAATTCCGGCGCTGAGGCGATGGAAGGCGCGATCAAGATCGCGCGCAAATACCAAGCCGTGAACGGCGCGCCCGAGCGCTTCCGGGCGGTCACCTTGGAGGGGTCGTTCCACGGCCGCACCCTGGCGACCCTGGGGGCGGCGCAAAATCCCAAGCATCTCGACGGTTTCGGGCCGCCAGCCGACGGTTTCGACATCGTGCCGCCGAACAATCTGAACGAACTGCGCGCCGCCATCGGCCCGCAAACCGCGGCGATTATCGCCGAGCCGCTGCAAGGCGAAGGC
This sequence comes from Alphaproteobacteria bacterium, assembly GCA_011087645.1. Lineage (GTDB taxonomy): Bacteria > Pseudomonadota > Alphaproteobacteria > UBA6615 > UBA6615 > JABDJY01. The sequence goes on along the minus strand of JAALLF010000015.1, from coordinate 58,287 downwards.
GGCATCCGCCCCCTCGACCGTGACTATATGCAGGCGCTGCGGGCAACGGCGGACGAATTCGGCATCTTGCTGGTGCTCGACGAAGTACAGACCGGCTTTGGCCGCACCGGCAAATTGTTCGCCCACGAATGGACCGGCGTTACGCCGGACATCATGGCCTGCGCCAAAGGCATCGCCGGCGGTTTTCCGTGCGGCGCGGTGTTGGCCAGTGAGCGCGTCGCCGCGGCCATGTCGCCGGGCACCCATGGCAGCACCTTCGGCGGTAACCCGCTGGCGATGGCGGCGGCGAATGCGACCCTCGACATACTTTTGGAAGACGGCTTCCTGGGCGAGGTGGAACGTATCGGCACCTTGCTGGGCGACGGGCTGGTCGCCCTGGCCGGACGCTATCGGGACATTATCGGTTCGGTCCGCGGCAGCGGCTTGATGCTGGGTATGGTGGTGCGCGAGCCCCACACCAACGGCGCCCTGGGCGACTTGGCGCGCGAGCATGGCTTATTGACCGTGGTGGCCGGCGAGAACGTGTTACGGCTATTGCCGCCGCTGACCATTCGCGAGCCCGAGGTTGAGGTGATATTGGCTTCGTTGGAAAGCGCCTGCGCCGACCTGAACGCGAAAGGCTAAGCGAACGGCGATGACTGACATTCGTCATTTTCTTGATTTGGACGTGCTCGACGCGGCGACCCTGCGGCGCATCCTCGACACCGCCCTGGCGCTGAAATCGGCCGCACCGACGCCGGCGCGCCTGCCGGGCTGCACCCTGGCGATGGTTTTCGAGAAGCCGAGTACGCGGACCCGGGTTTCCTTCGAAGTGGCGATCCAGCAACTCGGCGGCAGCGCGATTGTGTTGGACCAGGGCGGCACCCAATTGGGGCGGGGTGAGACGGTCGCCGACACTGCGCGCGTGCTGTCGCAGTATGTCGACGCCATCATGCTGCGCACCTCGGCGCCGGAAAACCTGCACGAAATGGCCGCCGCCGCCAGCGTACCGGTGATCAACGGCCTGACCAATGATTCCCACCCGTGCCAGATCATGGCCGACGTGATGACGTTCGAAGAAGTGAAGGGGCCGATCGCTGGCAAGGTGGTGGCGTGGAGCGGCGATGGCAACAATGTCGCCGCCTCGTGGATCCATGCCGCGGTCAAGTTCCAGTTCGAGCTGCGCCTGGCGACGCCTTCGTCGTTGCAACCGGCGGCGGGGTTGCTCGAATGGGCGAGCGCCAATGGTGGTCAAGTTAGCCTCAGTGACGATCCCCAGGCCGCGGTCGACGGCGCCGATTGCGTGGTGACCGATACATGGGTGTCCATGGGCGATAAGGACGCCGAAGCGCGGTGCGCCACTCTGGTGCCCTACCGGATCGATACCGCGCTGATGGCGCGCGCCAAGGATGACGCCATATTCATGCATTGTCTGCCGGCCCATCGCGGGGATGAAGTCGACGCGGCGGTCATCGACGGACCGCAATCGGTGGTGTGGGTAGAGGCCGGCAACCGGCTGCCGGCGCAAAAGAGCATTCTTCTATGGTGTCTCGGGCAGGACGGTGACGATGCCTGACGGCAGTGAAGTCGTCGATGGTGATGGTTCGACCCTGGTTGACGATTTAATCCAACCCTTCAATTTACAAGCAGGCCGCGCCCAGGGGCCGGCCCTGACCGGGCGCCTGACACGGCTTGGCCCGTTGGCCGACGACGTGCTCACCCGCCATGATTATCCCGAACCGGTGGCTCAGTTGGTCGGGCAGGCCCTGGCGTTGGGGGCGACCTTGGCCGGGGCGCTCAAATTCAACGGTATTTTCACCCTGCAGATGCAGGGCGATGGGCCGGTGTCGCTGGTGGTGGTTGATATCACCACGAACGATGAAGGCGCGACTTTTACCTTGCGCGGTTATGCCAAGTTCGACGAAGACAAGGTCGTGACCTTAGACAGCCCAAGCGCCCGCGACCTGTTGGGAAAGGGCTATATGGCGTTGACTGTCGACCAGGGCACCCACACGGAACGCTATCAGGGCTTGGTGGAGTTGATCGGCGATACCCTGGCCGAATTCGCCCAGCATTATTTTCGCCAATCGCAACAGATGGACGCGGCTGTCATGGTATCGGCGGGCCGCGACGGCGACGGCGACGGCGCCTGGCGGGCGGCGGGCATTATGTTGCAACGGGTTGCCGACCAAACCTTGGAAATACTACCGTCCGACGATGGCGACGATCCCTGGCGGCGCAACATGATGCTGATGGCGACCGGTACCGATAAAGAAATGCTCGACCCGGAACTCGCGCCCCGGCGTTATCTCTATCGCCTGTTCCACGAGGAAGGGCTTCGAGTGACCCCGCCGCGCCAGTTGACCCGCGGCTGCCGGTGTTCGGAAGAGCGCATATTGAATGTGCTTCACCAGTTGCCGCAGGAGGAGCTGGTGGAGCTGTCGATCGATGGCGCGGTCGAGGTGACCTGCGAGTTCTGCAATGCGCTCTACCTGTTCGACCCGGAGACCCTGGAGCCGCGATAGCCGGTCACGGATTTGCCGTAATCGCTGGTTTGAATGGGGGTGTAAACCGATGAATGGAGGGTGTGCGTGACGGTATTTTTACCTCGATATTGGGTTATCGCGGTGGCGCTTTTATTGGCGGCATGCACTAGCGCCCCGCCGCAAACCAATTTCCCGCGACTAACCTATACCCATCTTGGCGCCTTCGATCTCGATGTCTCCAAGATCGAAATCGTCGACGGGTTTAAATCGAGCCTGGCCGCGCCGAATGTCGCGCATATGATGCCGGTGGCGCCGGCCGCCGCCGCCCGTCGGTGGGCGGAAGATCGGTTGCGGGCGGCCGGATCGTCGGGCCGGCGCGCGGTGTTTACTATTGATAACGGCGTGGTGACGGAGACCGTATTGAAGCGCGAGAGTGGGTTTCGCGGAGCGCTCACCGTCGATCAGTCGGAGCGCTACGACGCGGTAGTGGCGGTACGGTTGGAAATATTCGACCTCAACGGACGCCGTCTCGCCGAAGCGCAGGCCCAAGCGCGGCGCACCCGCACGGTGCCGGAAAACATTACCTTGAACGTCCGCGACAAAGTCTGGTTTTCGATCACCGAAGCTCTAACCAAAGACCTCAACACCGAGTTGGATAGCGCGATCCCCCAGTTCCTCGGGCAATATATGCGGTAGTGCCGAAAATCAGTGGAGTTTGGTTCGGAAATTCGGCTTACCGTGAGGCTGGCCGGAAAGCCCCTCTCCCTCCGGGAGAGGGGTTGGGGTGAGGGGAAATTAGTAGGCTAAAAACTGGGTATTCCCCCGTTGAACCAGCTTGATTGGAGAGGCTTTGTCGTCCCCTCACCCGGCTCGCTTTCGCTCGCCACCCTCTCCCGGGGGAGAGGGTTATCCTTAAGGTACCGACGCGCCGGTGGCGGCCCAGTTGAGCAGGCGGCGGAGAAACGCGGCGCATTCGTCGAGCTGATCTAGCGCGATCCATTCATTAGCCTGGTGCGCCTGGTCGATATTGCCCGGGCCGCACAGCACGGCGGGAATGCCGCTGGCCTGGAATTGGCTGGCCTCGGCGACATAGGCGGCGGTGTGGGTGGTGTTCGCGCCGGTGAGGTGGCGCGCCAGGCGTTCGGCCGGCGAATCGTCGTCACGGCGCAGCGCCGGTACGGCGGCCAGGGGTCGAGTGGTGATCGTCGCTAAGGGGTTTTCGGCGCGCAGGCGCGGTTCGATCTTCTCGGCGATGAAGCTATCGAAGCGCGCCTTAATCGCCGCGGTATCTTCATCGGGCACCGGCCGGAATTCCCAATTGAAGGCGCAGTGTTCGGGAATAATGTTGAGCGCTTCGCCACCCTGAATTTGGCCGACATTGAAGGTTGTGAAGGGCGGGTTAAAGCCATTGGCCGGATCGCCCTGGGCCTGTTTTCCCGCCGCCAGTTCGCCCAGAAACCCGATGATCTCGGCGGCGTAATTGATCGCGTTGACGCCGAGATGGGGCGCGCTGGAATGGGCCGCGACTCCGGTGATTTCCGTGCGGAAGCCTTGAATACCCTTATGGGCGGTGACGATCTGCATGCTGGTTGGCTCGCCGATGACGACCAATTGCGGGCGCGCCAGATCGGCGCACATCTTGTCGATCATCCGCCCGACCCCGAGGCAGCCAATTTCCTCGTCATAGGAACAGGCGATATGGATCGGTGTTTGCAGGTCGGCTTCGATAAACTCTGGCACCATCGCCATGACCGCGGCGATGAAACCCTTCATGTCCGCCGCGCCGCGGCCGTATAGCCGGATTTCATCGTCGACAAAACGCCGCGTCAGCTCAAACGGGTCGGTCTCCCAGGGCTGGTTGGCGACTGGCACGACATCGGTGTGGCCCGACAGCACCACGCCGGCGCGGTCGGCCGGGCCGATGGTCGCGTAGAGATTTGTCTTGCTGCCGTCATCGTTGGCGACGCGCACGCTGCCGATCCCGTAGCCCACCAAATAAGTCTCGATGTATTCGATCAATTCCAGGTTCGAATAGGCCGAAACGGTGTTGAAGGCGACCAGGTCGACAAGAATTTCTTCAGCGGTGCGTGGCGTGTCGGGCATCGGGCTTACGGTTTCCAGAAGGCCGGCGCGAACAATACCAGAATAGTGAACAATTCCAGCCGTCCCAGCAACATGCCGGCCGACAGCAGCCATTTGGCGGCGTCGGGCAAGGTGGTGAAAGTACCGTTGGGCCCGATCACCGGCCCCAGACCGGGGCCGACATTGGAGATCGACGTCGCGGCACCGGAAAGCGCTGTCAGGAAGTCGAGGCCCAATGCGCTCAGGCCCAGCGCCAGGGCGATGAAAACCAGGACATAGAAGAAAAAGAAACTCATCACCGACATGGTGACTTCGTCAGTGATCGGGTTGCGGTTGTAATAGGGGATGAAGACGCCGTGGGGCTGCACCAAACGGCGGATTTGCGCCGTCGCGGTTTCGTACAAAATCTGGAAGCGGAAAATCTTGATGCCGCAGGTGGTCGAGCCGGCGCAGCCGCCGATGAACATGATCAGGAAAAAGATAGTCAGCGCGAACGACCCCCAATTGTCGAAGGCCGCGGTGCTATAGCCTGTGCCGGTGAGGATCGAGATGGTGTTGAACGCCGAGAGCCGGAGCGATTGGCCTGAGGTGAAGTCCTGCGAGACCCACAATATCAAGACAATGATGACGACCAGTGTCAGCGCCAGCGACAGGAACCACCGCACCTGGGAATCGCGGAACAGCGACATCGGCCGGCCGCGCACCGCTTGCAGATACAATACGAAGGGCAGCGACCCGACGATCATGAACACCACGGCGATCCACTCGATGCCCGGCGTGGCAAAGGCGGCGAGGCTGTCATCGGACGTGGAGAAGCCGCCAGTGGCGATGGTGGTCATGGCATGGGCGATGGCGTCGAAACCGGGCATGCCGGCGAGCCAATAGGCGATCGCGCAGAGCGCCGTCAAAATAAAATAGATCGCGCCGATCGCGGTCGAGATCTGCGCCGCGCGCGGCAGAACCTTGTCCGACGTATCCGAGCTTTCCATACGGAAAAGCTGCATGCCGCCGACCTTCAACATGGGCAGCACGGCGACCGCGGTGACAATGATGCCGATGCCGCCGAGCCATTGCAGCAGGGCGCGCCACAGCAAGATACCCGGCGGGGCGGCGTCCAAATTGGTGATCACCGTCGCGCCGGTGGTGGTGATGCCCGACATGGCCTCGAAAAAGGCGTCGGCGAAACTGAGATTTAGTTCGGCGAAGACGAAAGGCAGAGAGGCGAATAGAGTGACCCCCAACCAGCTGGCGATGGTCAGAATAAAGGCTTCGCGGATGCCGATCGCCATGTCGCTCCCGCGCATGGTCAGGATCAGCGAGACGCCGATGAACAGGGTCAGGCCGGCCGACGCCAGAAACACTTGCCAGTCGGCGTGCCCGGTGGCGGCATCGACCAGGGCCGGCAACGACATGGCGAGCGCTAAAGTAGACAGCAGCAGGCCGAGAATGAACAGGATGGGACGAAAATCGAGCACGCGGTTGATATCTATGTCGGTTCGCCGACCGGCGCGATTGCGGCGGCCGGGCTCAAACGGAGGCGATGATCGGGGGTTTTGGGACCGGTGTCTAGCCGTAGGACGTGACGCTGGGTTGACCGATCAGCGAAAGAAATTCGCGCCTTGTGTCGGGGTTTTCGCGAAACGCGCCGAGCATCCGGCTGGTCACCATGGACACGCCCGGTTTGTGGACGCCGCGGGTGGTCATGCATTGATGTTCGGCCTCGATCACCACGGCCACGCCCTTGGGCTGCAGAACTTCTTCGATGCAGTTGGCGATCTGGGCGGTCAGCTTTTCCTGGATCTGCAGCCGCCGTGCATAGGTCTCGGCGACTCGCGCCAGCTTGCTGATGCCGACCACGCGATGGTTGGGCAGATAGCCAATGTGGATTTTGCCGATGATCGGCGCCAGATGGTGTTCGCAGAACGATTCCACGCGGATGTCGCGTAACAGGACCAGCTCGTCATAGCCCTCGACTTCTTCGAAGGTGCGCTGCAAATAGGCCACCGGGTCTTGACCATAGCCGGCGAAGAATTCCTCATAGGCGCGCGCCACCCGTTTTGGTGTATCGCTCAAGCCCTCGCGGCCCGGATCGTCGCCAGCCCAACGCAACAAAGTGCGCACCGCATCCTCGGCGTCGGCGCGCGACGGACGGTCGCCGGCCTGTTCGGCGGCTTTGGGGTGGACGGCGATATTGCTGGGTTTGGAGGGTGTGTTGGTCATCGGGACTATAGATATCCGGTGAATCAGGGCCCTTTAGAGCACAGGGCTCCGATTAAAGTAATCGTCATCGGAACCGAGGCAAGGCGCCGCGCTAATTCAGGTTGACCACCTGATGGGGGCTATCGAGCGAGAACGCTGGAATTTCCACGTCGAATTGATCGCCGTGATCGGTCTGCATCTGATACGAGCCGAGCATAATGCCGGACGGCGTCGCCAAGGGGGTGCCGCTGGTATATTCGAAGGTCTCGCCGGGTTCGAGCACCGGTTGTTCGCCGACCACGCCCGAGCCGCGCACCTCTTGCACCAGGCCGTTGGCGTCGGTGATGTGCCAATAGCGGGCGCGCAGTTGCACCGTGTCGGGTCCGTTATTCTCGATGCGAACCTGGTAGGCCCAGACAAAATGGTCATCGTCCGGGTCCGATTGATCTTCAAGGAAAATCGGGGCCACGGAGATCGTGATGTCTTTACTGGTTGAGATGTACATGCCGCCGAGCTCCCACACAGACGCCTACATTGCGGGAACTTCAACCGAAGCTGGTCCCGCCCGCATCTTATGGCAACTTCAAGGCCCGATTGTCCAGTCACAGTGGCGAATAAGCTTGGTTAACCGGTGTCTTAGTTGTCGAAAACCCGTTTAACGCGGTATTATGGGCTGTCCCTGTCGGGCGCATCGCGGGTGTAGCTCAATGGTAGAGCTTTTGCTTCCCAAGCAAGTGACGAGGGTTCGATTCCCTTCACCCGCTCCATTTCCGCTGATTTAACCTTATCCCGGCAGGGCTGGTCGCGCCGGCGCGCAGGATTTGGTAGGGTTACGGGCAACTCTGTGGGAGGAGCCAGCATGAAAACCATCTCTATTTCGACCGAGGAAATGAAAAACCGGATCGCCCGCTACGACGATCTGAAACCATTGGCGCTGGCCGAAAGCCTCGACATGTCCCAGGAGGCCAAGGACGTCATCTACGCCCGCCAGATATTGTCGGTGATCGGCCTGGGCGAGGACGCCGATACGCCGGTCAACAAGGGCGCGCTGATCGACGGCGCCGGCGGCATGACCATGGCGGTGGCGGTCTGTCCGCCGGGCAACGGGCCGTCGCTGCATGCCCACCAGCAGACTTACGAGACCTTCACCGTTCTCAAGGGACGGTTCGAGATCACCTGGAACGATGACGGCGGCAATCGGGCCGAGCTGGGCTTGTTCGACACAATATCGGTGCCGCCGGGCGTGTGCCGGGCCTTTCGCAATATCAGCGACGAGGAAGGCATGCTGCAAGTGGTGATCTCCGGCGGCGTCCACGATATGGGCGACATCGACTTTCCGGAGAAAATCGCCGAGCGGCTGGAGACTTTCGGCAGCGGCGTGCGCGAGCAGTTCGAGGATCGCGGCTTTACCTTTACGGCTGGCCAGGAATAGCGTGCTTTAAGAACTCGCTGCCTCGTCGGCGCTCCAGTTGAGGATATTTTGGCGCAGGCGCACATAGCTGTCGCGGTCGGCGGTACCGAATAGCGGGTCGTCGAGCCGCGGTACGCTGTCGGTCAGCCGGTCGAGATCTTCCGCGGTCAGAGCGGCTTCGGCGGCGGGAAAAAATTCCCGGTCCTCGTGGGCGATATGGTCGCGCATGGCGGTGACGAAGCTTCGCGCCGTATCGAGAAAATCGGCGCGGCGCGCCGGCTCTTCGGATATCCAGGCTTCCACCGCGAGATTGAAATCGCGCGCCAATTGGCCGATGCGCTGGTGCTCGCGTTCCAGGCCGGCGGCCGGTTGCGCGGCGGCGGCATCGCGCTGGCGCAACACATCGAGCACCATATCTTCGACTGGATGATGGAAGCGGTCGGGATATTCCAGAACATAGCCGGCGATCGCCAACACGATATCGAGGTCTGGATGACCACCGGCGTCGAATATCTCGATCTGCCGTTCCAGCGCATCGAGCAATCGCGACATATTCTTGTGATCTTGGCGCAAAATCGAAAGAACGTTGGCCATGGGTGTTCTCATCTTGTGGCGTGGTGGCGATTGCAATTGATGCTCGAACTGTAACCCGCCTCGCGAAAACCGCCTTTGACCAAGATCAATGTGCGGTTGCCGAAATGGCCCATACTGACGCCATCGGTTGGACGCGAGGAGAATAGGATGACCTATAAAACCATACTGCTGGGATTGGTCGCCGGCGATGAACGCAACGAGGCCAGAATCAATACCGCGGTTAGTCTCGCGGCGTCCCACGGCGCGCATGTGAGCGCGCTTTACATGATTCCGCCCTTCAATATTCCGGTCTATGCGGCGGTGCCGATCCCATCGGATATTGGCGAACGTTACTATGCAGACGAAGAGGCCGCGGCCAAGCCGGCTCTTGCCGCCTTCGAGGTGGCGCTCAGAGCGGAGGGTGACGTTGCCGGGGGTATCCATATCAGCCGTACGCTGCCGCTCGATGCGCTGCAGGATAATGCCGCCTTCGCCGATCTGATCGTGCTCGGTCAGCCCCATGAGGGAAGTTACGATCCGGCGAGCGATTCGCTGATCGGCGACATAGCCTTGTCTTCCGGCCTGCCGGTGCTCGCCGTGCCGCGGATCGGCGACTACGACAATATCGGTAACAATGTGCTGGTGGCCTGGACGCGCGGGCGCGAGAGTACGCGGGCGCTGCGCGAAGCCCTGCCGCTGTTGGAACGCGCCGAGCGGGTTCTGGTCCTGCGTGCCAATCCCGCCGATGACGGCCGCGATGCCGAGCTTGGCGCCTATCTGGCGCGCCATGACGTCAAGGTCGAGATCAAGGATGTGGCCGTCAAGGACATCTCGATTGCCGATACGATCCTCAACACCGTCTCTGACGAGGGCTGCGATCTCATCGCCATGGGCGCTTATGGTCATTCGCGGGTACGCGAATATGCCTTTGGCGGCGTCACCCGCGATATATTACAGCACATGACGGCGCCAACCCTGTTCGCCCATTAGAAGCCGAACATGCAACCGCCGCGGGCTGTTAGGTTAGGTCGATGACGGGATCGACCCAGCCGGCTGTTCGATTGCGGCGCACCCTGTCGCTGCCGATGATGACCCTTTACGGCGTCGGTACGACCGTTGGCGCTGGCATTTACGTGCTTGTCGGCAAGGTCGCCGGGGCGGCGGGGCTGATGGCGCCGGTGAGCTTCGTGCTGGCGGCCTTGCTGGCCGCGTTCAGCGCCTTGAGTTTCGCCGAATTGTCGTCGCGCTTTCCGCGCAGCGCCGGCGAGGCGATCTATGTGACCGAGGGCCTGGGCATGCGCCGCCTCGGCACGATTGTCGGCCTGTTGGTGGTGCTGTCCGGCATCGTCTCGTCGGCGACCATCTCAATCGGCGCTGTCGGCTACCTCGGCACCCTGGTCGCTCTGCCCGACGTACCGGTCATGGTGGCGATCATATTGTTGCTCGGCGCCATCGCGGCGTGGGGCATCCGCGAAGCGATCACGCTGGCCGCGGTGCTGACCCTGATCGAGGTGGCCGGCCTGTTATTTATCGTCTGGATCGGCCGCGATGCCTTTGCCGATGTGCCCGCGGCGCTGTCAGCGCAGCCGATACCCCTGGACCTTGCGGTTCTTGGGGGCGTTGCTTCCGGCGTTATCCTGGCTTTCTTCGCCTTTGTCGGTTTCGAAGACATGGTCAATGTGGCCGAGGAAGTGCGCGATGTGCGCCGCAATTTGCCGCGGGCGATCATTTACACCCTGATCATCACCACCTTGATCTATCTGGTGGTATCGGTGGTGGCGACCTTCAGTTTACCAGTTGCGCAAATTGCCGCGTCGGACGCCCCGCTGACGCTGATTTACACCGAGGCCACCGGCAATTCGCCGTTACCGATCTCGCTGATTGGTTTGGTCGCCGTGGTCAACGGCGCGCTGATTCAAATTATCATGGGCTCGCGCGTGCTGTACGGGCTGGCGCAGCAGGGGCAAATCTCAGCGGTGTTTGGCTCAATCAATCGCCACACGCGCACGCCCGTCGTGGCAACGGCCGCTGTTACCGCAACGGTTCTGGTCTTCGCGCTTGCGTTACCATTGGAGAACCTGGCGCGGCTGACCTCTTTGGTCGTGCTGACAGTTTTTGCGCTGGTCAACTTATCGCTGATCGTTCTAAAGGCACGCGACCCGGCCCAAACGGACGGTATTACCGTTCCGATTTGGATTCCCGTCACTGGGTTTGTCGTCAGCGCCTTCTTCGTTTTGTTCCAGGTTATGGAGTTCGTTCAGCGACTACTCTGAGACCGAGAGCGTTTGCGTCCGCCAACTCGCCCCCGGCGGCGCAGGGGTGCTGGAGCCCGGCAGGAAGCAGATCACCGGATAGCGGAACAATTCGCCGTCCGGGTCCGACCATTCGCGGGCCAGCCAGCTCATGGGTTCCGACAAAGTGATGCGGATGGCGCCGCAGCGGTGCGCCCCGGCGATGGCGAAGAGTTGCTGCAACAGGCTGCGCGCCGCCGGCTGGCCGGCCGGCACGCCCAACACAATGACGTCGCGCACGGACAGGGTTGTTAGATCGACCAAATCAGGGATTACGTCGTAGCTGAGCAGGCCGCGGATGCAGTCGCGATATTCCGCGGCGATGATGCCGCGATGGCCCTGGTTAGTCGTGGCCGACCCCAAATGGGCTTCGGCATATCCGCGCCACGCTTCGAGGGTTAGATTTGCCTTTAATTCGCGGACCAGCGGGTAGGCTTGATCGATCTTCGCGGCGTCCAACTGGCTGGAGCGAATTTCCGACATATTTGAATGACAGGACATAACGATTACATGATGGCTATCGGGACGGCCAAAACATTGATCTGTCTCAAATAGCACACTAATATTACTATTATCTGATATAGTATGGATGGCATGACCGCACAGGCCTTTGGGGCAGCGCAATGACTGATGCACAAGATCGCAGCTCGAATACGGTGGCGAACGCCTGCGAGCGGTGCAGCGTGCGCCACCGGGCGATGTGCGCGGCGGTCGATTTCGACCATTTGGGCGCGCTGGAGCAGATCGTCAGCCACCGCCAATTCGCGCCGGGCCAATCGATTTTCGACGAAAGCGAGCCCGCCGATTATGTCTACAACGTCTCGAACGGCGATGTGCGCCTCTACAAACTACTCGCCGACGGCCGGCGGCAGATCACTGGTTTCCTGCGTCCCGGCGATTTTCTCGGGTTGGTGAAGCAGGACACCTACGCCTATGGCGCTGAGGCCATCGACGCGGTCGAGCTCTGCTGCATGCGCATTGTCGACCTCGAACGACTGTTGCGCGAAATGCCGGCGGTGCGCGACCGCTTACTCGATATGAGCCGCGATGAATTGGCCGCCGCCCAGGAACAGATGTTGTTGCTCGGCCGCAAATCGGCACGCGAAAAGGTGCTGTCATTTCTGCTGCTGCGCGCGCGGCACGATCTCGATCTCGACGAGGCGGAGAGTGCGGCGCTCGATCTGCCGATGTCGCGCAGCGATATTGCCGATTATCTCGGCCTGACCATCGAGACCGTCAGCCGCACCTTCACCAGTCTGAAGGAAGAAGGGCTGATCGATCTACCGTCCGCCCAACATGTGGTGCTGCCGAATATAGAAGCCGTTGAAGCGGCCGCCAGCGCCGACTAAACCCGATACAGGCATCTCCCCAATAATTGCCGAGCGTTGATTTGCGTCAACGCGGGCCGGCCATATCTCCCGCAATTTATCGTCGTGATCTTTAGCGACGACGGGTTGTGAGATGACTTTGCGTAAGGTGAAACTGGAACTGGCCCGGGACGCGGATTTTCCCGAAGGCAGCGGCGAGCGGGGCTACGAATTCTATGCGCCCCTCAATGGCGACGGTCATCTCGATCGGGATGAGTGGCACGGTTGCGCCGACCAATGCACTGTCCATCGGTTTTGGCTCGGCGAGGGCGACGAACGTGGCCATCTGATCCATCGCGGCAGCGGTTGGGCGTTTCACTATGAAGATGTCGGCGCCGACCCCGACGAGCCGCTGTTCAAGCTCGACCGCCACACGCTGATTCCCGGCGAATACGTATCCATCATTGAACATGATGGCATCCAACGCACCTTCCGGGTCGCCTATGTGCGTTAGTCTGCGGCGGTGTCGCGCAACCGTTGCTCGCGGCGGATGCTGTAATAGTTGCCGGCGAATATGATGACGGCGCCCAGTAGGACCATCCACCGGGCGGTTTCGCCGTAGAGCGCAAATCCCACGAAGACGATTAAGGGCAGGCGCATGAAATCCATCGGCACGACGACGGTCGCGTCGGCCAGCACCAACGCCCTTGCGGTGCAGTAGTGGGCGCTTAGACCGGTCGCGCCAACCGCGAACAGCCAGAACAATTGCGGCACGGTCGGCATGGTCCAGACGTTTACCGCCATCACCGCGCCAATCGGCAATTGTATCAACGCCATATAAAGCAAAATCGTGAGCGGCGCGTCGGTTCTGGTCAGCGCCTTGGTCGCGGTCAACGTAAACGCAAATCCGACCGCGGCGCCCAACACCGCGAATGTGCCCGGATTGATCGTCGCCCCACCGGGCTGCAGGATCACCAGAATACCGATAAAGCCGAACACCACGGCAACGATGCGGCCGCGGTTCAGCTTCTCGCGCAGGAATATCGCGGCGACCAGGGCGGCCCAGACCGGGGTGGTGAATTCCAGGGCAAAGACTTCCGACAAAGGCAGCATGACGACGCCGGTGATCCAGCCGAGTTGGGCGGCGTAGTGGATTAAATTACGCGCGACCTCCAGTTTCGGTTGTTCAGTCTTCAGCGATGCCCAGCCTACCGAAAACGCGAAGGGTGCCAGGATGATCAGCGCGCTGACGCTGCGAAAAAACTGGATCTCGAAGGTGTGGATGGAATCGCCCACTTCGCGCACGGATATCGCCATCAGCGTGAACGATACCAGCGTGCCCACCATCCACAGGACGGCGGTCAATAGCGGTGTGAAAGTCGCCGGTCGCGCCACCTCAGTCGAGGGGCGCGACGTTAAGCTCACCGGCGACGTTGCGCAGATTGTCGAGCAGGGGGACCGGCAATGGAATACCGTTTGCCGTCCGCTCGGCGATGGCGGCAAAGCTGCCTTCGCCGGGCATGCGCACGCTTTCGACGCCGGGCAGGGTTGGCGAGCTGCGCATCAACCGCACCACATCGTCGATCTGCCGCTTGAATTCGTCGACATCCATGAACGCGGCGATATCCAGCGCGATGATGAACTGCCCGGTATTGGTAACCGAGGTCTGGTCGGCGTTCATATCGACCACGTCCTTGCCGAAGGCCGCGCCGTTCAGGGTGCCGGCCAGAATGCCGAAGATCAGCGCCAGCCCATATCCCTTGGGGCCGCCGATGGGTAGCAAATAACCGCTGTCGGACAGTGAGGCGTCGGTCATCGGATTGCCGTCGCCATCGATCATCCAACCCTCGGGCATGGGAATGCCGCGCTGGGCATGGACCTTCACCTTGCCGTATGACGTGACCGTAGTGGCCATGTCGAGCAGGATCGGGTCTTCTTCCATGCCTGGGACCGCAACGGCGATCGGGTTGGTCGACAGCAACGACTTGGTGCCACCCCACGGCGGCAGATGATTGGCGCTGCCCACCGCGACATAGAGCCCGATCATGTCATGGGCCAGCGGTAGCATGGCGTAGGCGCCGGCGGCGCCGGCATGGTTGGAATGGTGAACGCCGACCCAGGAGACGCCGGTCTGCTTGGCTTTCTTAATGGCGAGATCGGCGCAATATTTAATCACCAGATGGCCCAAGCCGTTGTCGCCGTCGACCAAGGCGGTGGCGGTGCGTTCCTCCTCGACGCGGATATTCGGGGTCTTGTTGAAGCCGCCGGCTTGAAACCGTTTGAGGTAGCCGGGCAGACGGAAGATGCCGTGGGAATCCTTGCCCATAATGTCGGACTCGGCCATGAAATGGGCGATCGTGCCGGCGTCGTCGCTGGGCACGCCGGTCGCCACAAAGCAGCGCTGCATAAAGTCTTCGATGGCGGTACGCGAAAAGCGCTGCATCGGGTTGGCGTCGTCGGGCATGATCTCTCCTTAGGCTTCACAAATTATTATGCGCGCAACATAACCGGAAACGCTCACGACGGGGAGGCCCCCGGCCCCAGACAGTTTGCAGAAGACCGGCTGGCGGTTATCGTGGGAGATAACGCGGCGAATGCCGGATCCGGGGAGGACTGTAAACAATGGCTGAACACGCAATCGAAACCAGCTCGATCGAGGATCTCGCGGCGGCGATGCGCGCCGGCAATATCTCCGCCCGAGACCTGGCCGAATGGTCGATCGGCAACCGCGAGCGACGTGGCGAGACGCTGCAGGCCTATAAAACCTGGCAACCCGACCGCTTCCGTGCCGAAGCCGCGGCGGCCGATAGCGTGCTCGCCGCCGGTATCGATTTGGGGCCGATGCAGGGCATTCCAGTGTCGATCAAAGACCTCTACGGGGTCAGCGGCTATCCGACCTTCGCCGGTTGCTCGCGGGAACTACCGTCGAAATGGCAGCGCGAAGGCCCGGTGGTGCGCGCCTTGCGCCACCAGCTCGCCGCCGTCACCGGCAAAACCCATACGGTGCAGTTTGCCTTCGGCGCGCTCGGCACCAACGCCCATTGGGGCACCCCGCGCAACCCGTGGGACGGCGAGAACCACCGGGCGCCGGGCGGCTCCAGCGCCGGCGCCGGGGTCAGCCTGTGGGAGGGCTCGGCGCTGTTGGCGCTGGGTTCCGACACCGCCGGCTCGGTGCGCATGCCGGCCAGCTTCACCGGCACGGTCGGCCTCAAGACCAGCAAGGGCCGCTGGTCGACCGACGGCATCGTGCCCTTGAGCACCACCTTGGATACCGCCGGTCCGCTGACCCGTACCGTCGCCGACGCGGTGACGGCGTTCGCGGTAATCGATCCGCAGATAAGCGAACCCGCCGCGGCTTTCAGCCGGCGTCTCGGTACGGCGAGCCCGGCGGATTTTCATATCGGGGTGTGCGACTGGTATTTCGCCGATTGCGACCCCGGCGTTGCTGAGGGCGTTAAGGCGGCGCTCGACGAGTTGGCGGCGGCCGGCGCACGGATATCGTCGGTGGACTGTCCGGAAATCGAGGCCTCGGTCGAGATGTTCAAGCGGGGCGGCTTGGCGGCGCCGGAATTCGCAAGTTTCATCAACAACGAGATGGCGGCGTTCCGCGACGATCTCGACCCCAATGTCGCTGCCCGCTTCGAGGTGATGGAGGCCGTCGAGGCGCGCGAATATATGGCGCGCTGCAGCCAGCGGCTCGAACTAGCCCGGACCATGCGCGACAGCATGGCCGGCTTCGACGCGATTGTCGGGCCGACCATCGCCATTACCGCGCCGATCGTCGATGAGGTGGCCGATCCCAAAGCCTATCACCGCGCCAATATGGGCGCCTCGCGCAACACCAGCACGGTCAACATGCTCGATCTCTGCGCGGTGACCATGCCGGTAGCCCTCGACGGGGCGGGCATGCCGGTCGGCCTGCACATTATCTGCCCCCTCGGCGCCGACGAGACCGCGTTGGCCATCGCATTGGCCTTCGAGAAAGTGCTCGGTACCGCCCGCCAACGCCTCGGCGTCCCGCCGCTTGGTGTGTGACAGGCCAGTCGTCATCGGTGTAGTCGACGATAAACCCTCGCCCATTGGGAGGGTAGAACGATAAGAACTAGCCTCATGCTGAGCTTGTCGAAGTAGGAGGCGGGCGGCACCTCGATCCTTCGACAAGCTCAGGATGAGGTGTAAGGCTGTAGCCAGTTTAAACTCTCGATCTGGTTTTTCGCGTTACCCCAACCCCTCTCCCTCAAGGAGGGGGGCTTAGCGCCTGACGCCGCCGCTCGGCGTGTGACGGTTTAGTTCAGGCGTCGGTCGCCCGTTCGGCGCGGGCCAGGATCCGGTGCATGGTGCGCAGGACCGGCAGCTCGATCAATTTACCGTCGACCACGACGACCCCGGTATTGGCCTGCTCGAAGGCGTCGATCACCTTACGCGCATAGGCCACCGCGTCCGGGTCGGGCGAAAAGGCCTGATTGATATCCGCGACCTGCTTGGGGTGAATGGCGCCCTTGCCGGTAAAGCCCAAAGCGGCGCTGGCCCCGGCTTCGCGGCGCATGCCGTCGCCATCCTCTAAATCGAGCCAAGGCACGTCGATCACGTCGATACCCGCGGCGGCCCCGGCATGCACCGTGCGCGAGCGGGCGTAAAGCATGGCTTCCCAGGTGTTCGCGCAGCGAAGTTCAGCAGCCAGATCGACCGCGCCGAACAACAACGCATCAAGGCGCGGCGTGGCCTGCGCGATCTCATAGGCGGCTTCCAGCCCCTCATTGGTCTCGATGATCGCCTGAATGCGGGTCTCCAGCCCGTATTCATCGAACGCCTCGGCAATGCCGCGCACCTCTTCCGGCGCTTTAATCTTAGGCAACATGACCGACGGGACCGGCGTCTTGGTACGCAGAATGGCCTCGATATCGGCCATGCCGGCGGCGGTGCGCCCGCAATTGACCCGCACGATGCGCTCGATCCCGTCATCGTGATGGGGTTCGGCGAACAAGGTCAGCATTTTCGCCCGCGCATCGTCCTTATCGTGGGGCGCGACCCCGTCTTCGAGCTCGACGCATACGATATCGGCGCCTGATGTCAGCGCTTTTGTGAAGTATTCCGGGCGGTTGCCGGGGGTAAAAATGAAGCTCCGCCGCGGCTGAATGTTATCCGCACTCATACCGACCTCTTCTATCTAAACCATACAATACCAATCTGAGCGCCGGTTATAGCCGACCTCCACCGAAAGGGGGACATGCAGGGTGCTTTTCATTGTCCGAATGTTGTGGTCGGATAGCGAAAATTTCGAACGGGAGGACGAAAACCATGATGAAACAACTTCTTGGCGCGACTGCGGCTATAGCCCTGATGTCGTCGCCGGCCTTTGCCGAGTCCATCAAAATCGGCTTTGTCACCACCTTGACCACCGGCGCCGCCATTATCGGCGTCGACCAAAGGAAGGCGGTCGATCTGGCGGTCGAACATATCGGCGGCAAGATGGGCGCACTCGACGTCGAAATCGTTTACGAGGACGACGAGTTCAATCCGCAAAAGGGTAAGCAGAAGACCGAAAAGCTGGTCAAAGCCGATGATGTGGATATCGTCGCCGGTTATATCTGGTCGCATGTTCTGTTGGCCTCGGCGCCGGTTGTGCTGAATGCCGATAAGATTTTGATCAGCGCCAATGCCGGGCCGTCGCCGCTGGCGGGCAAAAACTGTAACGCCAACTTCTTCAATGTCTCGTGGCAGAACGACCAGACGCCGATGGCGCTGGGCGAAGTGCTCAACCAGCGCGGCATCGACTCGCTTTATGTGATCGCGCCCAACTATGCTGCCGGCAAGGACATGGTTGCCGGGGTCGAGCGTACGTTTAAGGGCAATGTCGTCGGCAAGGATATGACCACCTGGCCAACGCAGATCGACTGGTCGGCCGAGTTCACCAAGGTCAAGGCGGCCAAGCCGGGTGCGGTATTCACTTTCTATCCCGGCAAGCATGGCCCGGCGTTCTTGAAGCAATATGCCCAGGCCGGCTTGTCCGATGTGCCGCTCTATTCGGTCTACACCCTGGACTCGCTCAGCCTGCCGCGTCTGCAGCAGGCGAAGATGGACGGCGTTCTGGGCACCACCATGACCCAGTTCTGGTCGCCCGATATCGACAACGCGCAGAACAAACGCTTCGTTGACGATTTTAAAGCCAAGCACGGCAGCTATCCGTCGTTCTACGCGGCGCAGGCCTACGACTCGATCTTCCTGATCAAGTCGGCGGTCGAGGCCACCGGCGGTAAGGTGGGCGACATCGACGCCATGCGTGCGGCGCTCAAGAAAGCCGACTTCGCGTCGGTGCGCGGCGATTTCCGGTTCGGCAACAACCATTTCCCGATCCAGAATTTCTATAGCCGTGAAGTCGTTGCCGATGCCGATGGCAAGTGGACGACCAAGCTGAGCGGCGTCGCGCTGAAGGATCACCAGGACGTCTACGCCAAAGATTGCAAGATGTAGGCTTCCCCACACCGTATAATGATCGGCGGGGGCGTTTGCGCCCCCGTCTTTCATGGTGCCTGCGCTGCCGGTAGTCGGGTGCTGGGGGCGCCGTTCGGATGATGCGATGGACCTGACATTTTTTGCCGAACAATTGCTCAACGGCGTGCAACTGGGGATCTTGTTATTCCTGCTCGCCGCCGGGTTGACGCTGGTCTTCGGCATTATGGATTTGGTCAATCTGGCCCATGGCTCGATCTATATGGTCGGCGCGTTCATCGCCGCGACGCTGACCCTGTGGACCGATTCTTTCATCATCGGCCTCTTGCTGGCGCTACCGCTGACCCTGGCGTTCGGCATGGTGCTGGAAATCGTCGCCCTGCGCACCTTGTATGCGCGTGGCCATATGGACCAGGTGCTGGCGACCTTCGGGTTGATCTTATTTCTGAACGAATTGGTGCGCGTTATCTGGGGGCCGGCGGGGCTGGCGATCCCGCTGCCGGCCTTCCTCGATGGCAGCATTTCCCTGCCTTTGGGGATCGTTTATCCGACCTACCGGATGTTCATTATCCTGATCGGCATTGCTGTGGCGGTCGGGCTTTATTGGCTGGTCGCGAAAACCCGGCTCGGCATGCTGATCCGCGCCGGCGCCTCGAACCGCACCATGGTCGGTGCGCTGGGCGTTAATGTCCGGCTGTTGTTCACCGCGGTGTTCGGGTTGGGAGCCATGTTGGCGGGACTCGGTGGCATGCTGATCGCGCCGATCAACCAGGCCCAGATCGGCATGGGCGAGGACATTTTGATCCTGGCCTTCGTGGTCATCGTCATTGGCGGTATCGGTTCGATCCGCGGCGCCTTCATTGCCGCGCTGCTCGCCGGGGTGATCGACACTATGGGGCGGGCGTTTCTCGACGTGGCGCTGCTGACCTTTCTGCAGGCCAATGCGGCGGAGACCGCCGGTCCGGCGCTATCGTCGATGCTGATTTACATCTTGATGGCCGCCATCTTGTTTTTCCGCCCGCAAGGCCTGTTCCCGCCGCGTGGCGGCTGACGTCATGGCGGGTCGAAAATGATCAGCACTATGTTCGGCAAGCCGACGGCCTGGACCACCACGGTTCTACTGGTGGTGTTCGCGCTGATGCCGTTCGTTGCGCCGGCGATCGGCGAGGCGTTCTATGTCGACGTCTTCACCCGCATCATGATTTGGTCAATCGCCGCCGTCGGGCTGAATCTCATTTTAGGCTATGGCGGCATGGTCAGCTTCGGCCACGCCGCCTATATCGGCATCGGCGGTTATACGGTGGCCATATTTGGCTTCCACGACATCACGAACGGCTTCATTCAGTGGCCGGTTGCGCTGGCGATCAGCGGTCTGGCGGCGCTGGTGTTCGGCGCCATTTCGCTGCGCACCCGCGGTGTCTATTTCATCATGATCACCTTAGCCTTCGCCCAGATGGTGTTCTTCCTGGGGGTCAGCGCCGATAAGTACGGCAGCAATGACGGGCTCAACGTCTGGAACCGCAGCACGTTCGAAGTCGCCGGTCTCGATCTGTCGATCGACGACAATATGACCTTCTATTATGTGATTTTCGCCCTGCTGCTGCTGGTCATCTATGTGACCCGGCGCATCGTCAATTCGCGTTTCGGCATGGTCATCCAAGGCGCGCGGTCGAACGATACCCGGTTGCAGACGGTCGGCGTACCGACCTATGCCTACCGGCTGACGGCGTTCGTGATTTCCGGCGTGATTTGCGGTCTCGCCGGCGTACTGCAGGCCAATTTCGAGCAATTCGTCAGCCCCGATATGATGGATTGGCCGCGCTCCGGCGAGTTGATGTTCATGGTGATTATGGGCGGCATGGGGTCGCTGTTCGGCCCGGTTCTGGGGGCGACGGCGTTTCTCATTCTCTCCGAAGTCCTGTCGGGCATTACGATACATTGGCATTTGATTTTCGGCCCGCTGCTGATCTTGTTGGTGCTCTATGTACGCGGTGGGCTGACCGGCCTGATCGGCAAGTTCGAGAGGCGGCCCCCCGGTGTCTGATAAGATGGCTGACGCGATGGCTGATCCTCTGCTGGCGACGCGCAGCCTGCGCAAGTCCTTTGGCGGCATCGTCGCCACCGACGATTTGTCGTTGGAAGTGGCGGCCGGGGAGATTCACGCTGTCATCGGTCCCAATGGCGCCGGCAAGACCACTTTGGTCAATTTGCTGTCGGGGCTGATCAAGGGCGATGGCGGCGATATCGTCTTCGACGGCCGGGCGGTCTCCCGCCTGCGGCCGGCCGCGCGCGCCCATCGCGGTCTGGCCCGCTCGTTCCAGATCACCAGCATCTTCGCCGACTTTTCGGTGCTCGAAAACGTTGCCTTGGCGGTGCAGGCGCGCAGCGGCCACAGCTTTCGGTTTTGGCGGCCGACCGGCGATGACCAGCGTCTGCGGGGGCCGGCGCGCGAGGTCTTGGCGCGGGTCGGGCTGGCCGACCGGGCCGAAATTTTGGCCGGCAATCTGGCCCATGGCGAGCAGCGCCAGCTGGAAATCGCCATGGCGCTGGCGACCGAGCCCAAGATGTTGCTGCTCGACGAACCGATGGCCGGCATGGGCATCGAGGAAAGCCAGCGCATGATCGCCCTGCTGGACGAGCTGAAAGCTGACTACACCATGCTGCTGATCGAGCACGATATGGATGCGGTGTTCGCCCTGGCCGACCGCATCACCGTGCTGGTCTATGGACGTTCGATCGCCACCGGCACACCGGCCGACATTCGCGCCAACGCCGATGTTCGCGACGCCTATCTCGGCACCTCGGAGACCGGTTGATGCTGTCTGTGCGATCCATCGAGGCGGCCTATGGCGACAGCCAGGTTCTGTTTGGCATGAGCTTTGAAATCGGCGCCGGCGAGTTCGTCACCCTGTTGGGCCGCAACGGCATGGGCAAGACCACCACGGTGCGCTCGATCATGGGTATTTTGGCCATCCACGGCGGCGAAATTTTGTTTGAAGATCGGCCGATCCACGGCCTGCCCTCGTTCCGCGTCGCCAAGGCCGGCATCGGGCTGGTGCCCGAGGCGCGGCAGATATTTCCCAACCTGACGGTCCGTGAAAACCTGGTCGCCACGGCAACGCCGCCATCTGATAGTTACGAGGGCTGGACCCTGGACCGGGTCATTGATCTGTTTCCAGCCTTGGACGGACGGCTGACCAGCATGGGCAACCAGCTTTCCGGCGGCGAGCAGCAGATGCTGGCGATCGGCCGGGCGCTGATGACCAATCCGCGGCTGCTCATTCTCGACGAAGCCACCGAAGGCCTGGCGCCGATGGTGCGGGCGGAAATCTGGCGCTGCCTGGAAAACCTCAAAGACGCCGCGCAGGCGGTGCTGGTGATCGACAAGAACGTCGATGCCCTAACCCGCATCGCCGACCGCCACTATATCGTCGAGAAAGGGCAGGTTGTGTGGACCGGTACGTCCGACGAATTGCGCGCCGACGAGGCGGCGCAACAACAATATTTGGGCGTTTAGCCCCGTCATCCTTCGACAGGCTCAGGATGAGGGTTTTACAAATCCCGCAATACAAACGCCCTCATGCTGAGCCTGTCGAAGTATGAGGGGCCGCGCACTACCCCCGCAGCTTGAAGCGTTGGATTTTGCCGGTCGCGGTTTTTGGTAACTCTTCGACGAAGTTGAACCAGCGGGGATATTTGTAGGGCGCTAAATTGTTGCGGCAGTGATCGCGCAACGTGTCGGCCAAAGCGTTCGACGCGTCGCTTGGGTCTTTCAAAATCACATAGGCTTCCGGTTTGATCATCTCGTCATCGTCGGGCCGGCCGACGATGGCGGCTTCCAGCACCGCGTCGTGGGCGACCAATTGCGCCTCGATCTCGACGGGCGAGACCCAGATGCCGCCGACCTTGAGCATGTCGTCGCTGCGCCCGCAGCACACGAAATAGCCGTCCTCGTCCTGGTAGTAGGAATCGCCGGTACGGATCCATCCCTCGACGAGGGCCTGGGCGGTGCGCTCCGGCAGTTCCCAATAGCGCGAGATCACCGAGCCGCCGCGGATCATCAAATTGCCGATGTCGCCTGGGGTCACAGGGCTGTCATCGTCATCGACGATCCTGGCCTCATAGCCGGGTACCAGCTTGCCGCTCGCGCCGGGCTTGTGGTGATCGAGGCTGTTGCCGATGAAAATATGCAGAATTTCGGTGGTGCCGATACCGTCGAGGATGGTCAGACCGGTCGCCGCGCGCCACCGCTCGAAGATGCTCGCCGGCAACGGCTCGCCCGCCGAAACGCAGACCCGCAGCGACGACAGGTCGGGCGACTTGTCCTCCATGGCGTGCAGTTGCGCGCCGTACAGGGTGGGCACGCCGTAAAATATGGTCGGGCGGAAGGCCGCAATGGTCTCGAACATGGTGTCGGGGGTGGGCCTGCCGCCGAACAACACCGCCTGGCCGCCGGTCCATAGGGGAAAGGTCATCGCATTACCTAACCCATAGGCGAAAAACAGCTTGGCGGCGGAGAAATGGATGTCGGCTTCGGTCGCCCCCAGCGTCTCGACCCCGTAATACTGGCTGGAGACCACCATATCCCGATGGGCATGGACGCCGCCCTTGGGCGTGCCGGTCGAGCCCGACGTGTAGAGCCAGAAACAATCGTCGTCGGCGCGGGCCGGCGCGGCGTCGAGATTGTCGGGCGCGGCGTCGATCAGGGCGGCGAAACTCTCGCCGTTGTCCTCCGTGATAATCCTATGCGCCGGGCCGGGATCGGCGGCGTCGAGCGCCGGTTCGACTTCGGCGGCGAATTCCGGCGAATAGATCGCCGCGGCGCAGCCGGAATTTTCCAAGATGAAGCGGTAATCGTTGGCGCGCAGCAATGTGTTGACCGGCACCGGCACATAGCCCGCCTTAATGGCGCCCCAGAAAATATAGAAGAACGCCGAACAGTCCTTAATTGCCATCACCACCCGGTCGCCTGCGCTCAGCCCTAGGGCGGTGAGGGCGTTGCCGGCGCGGTTCACATTGGCCGCCAGCTCGCCATAGGTGATGTCGCCGTCGGCGGAACGGATTGCCACCTTGCCGCCGCGGCCTTCGCCTAAGTGCCGGTCGATGAAGGGCACAGCGACATTGAAATTCGCCGCGAAGGTGAGTTCCGCCGGCGAATTGGATATATCGACGGTGACGGTGTTGTCTTTCATGGGATTTATCCTCGCCTGATATTCAGCCGGCATTTGGTAAAGCCCCTCTCCTTTGGGGAGAGGGGTTGGGGTGAGGGGACATCATCTGTCCGGTTAGCACGTTATCGCCTATTTCCCCTCACCCGGCTCGCTTGCGCTCGCCACCCTCTCCCGGCGGGAGAGGGTTACCTACCTAATGAAACAGCACATAGTCGTAGTCGAGGGGGCGGCCGTGGATGCCGCGCTTGGGCGGTGCGATCCAGCCGGCCATCTTGCCCGGCTCGGTGACCGGCACCATCAGCGAGCGCACGAAGGCGTAGTCGTCGGGCGAGGGCAGCCATTCGTAACGACGGGCCTGCCATTCATCGTCGCCGATGAGCCGGCCTTCCGGCGTGGCGTTGATGTCGCGGAATATGCCGATGTTGCGGTTGAACATCGGGTCCGGCAGGGTCAGCGTGGCGTCGATATCCATTTCGGCGATCGCCTTGTTGAAGCGGTTTACCCCGCGTTGGCTGTCCTTGGCGTAATCCTCGCGCAGCTTCAGATTGATCGCGGTTAGCGCCGCGGATTCCTCGGATGTGATGTGATCGCCGTCGACCCGCGGCACCATCATATGGGCGTCGGCGAGCACATGGTCGTCATCGATCTTGGTTTCCTGGTAGCGCCCCTTCAGGCCCATGGAATAATAGTTGGCGGCGTTGGTCGAGCGCTCCGAGCCGAACAGATCGAGGCAGATCGAATAGTGGAAATTGATCCACTTCTGGATGGTGGCAAGGTCGATGCCGCCATAGGGGCGCACATCCTCGGTATCGTGCTGGCGCATCAGTTCGCACGTGCGTTGGACGATCCGCATGACGCCGGTCTCGCCGACGAACATATGATGGGCCTCTTCGGTCAGCATGAACCGGCAGGTGCGCGACAGGGGGTCGAAGCCCGATTCCGCTAGCGCGGCGAGCTGGAATTTGCCGTCGCGGTCCTGGAAATAGGTGAACATGAAAAACGACAACCAGTCTTCGGTTTGCTCGTTGAAGGCTTCCAAGATGCGCGGCTTGTCAGGGTCGCCGGCGTGACGCTCGAGCATCTCCTCGGCTTCCTCGCGGCCATCGCGGCCGAAATGGGCGTGCAGCAGATAGACCATCGCCCACAGATGGCGGCCTTCCTCGACATTCACCTGGAACAGATTGCGTAAATCGTAGAGCGACGGGCAGGTCGCGCCGAGATGGCGTTGCTGCTCGACCGAGGCGGGTTCGGTGTCGCCCTGGGTGACGATTAGGCGGCGCAACTCGGTGCGGTATTCGCCGGGCACGTCGGTCCAGACCGGCTCGTCCTTATGTTGGCCGAAGGCGATTTGACGGTTCTCTTCGGGCGGGGTGAGGAATATTCCCCAGCGATATTCCGGCATCCGCACATGGCCGTAATGGGCCCATCCCTTGGCGTCGACGCTGATCGCGGTGCGCAGATAGACTTCGTGGTCGCTGCTCTCCACTGGGCCCAAATCGTCCCACCATTGCAGATAGGCCGGTTGCCATCGCTCCAACGCGCGCAGCAGGCGGCGGTCGTCGGCCAGGCCGACATTGTTGGGGATGGTCTCGTTATAGTCGATGTTCATTTCTTCAGACTCGCTTGCGGTCGAATGCCGGCTGTTTGCCGCTGCCGTACAATTCCAGCGCGCCATCCGCACCGACCGCGTTGGGTCGCTGGAACACCCAATTCTGCCACGCCGAGAGCCGGGCGAAAATCTTACTTTCGATGGTCTCCGGTCCGGCGAAGCGCAGATTGGCCTCCATCGCCGTCAGCGCGTCGGGCGAGAAGGCGGCCCGCGCTTCCAGCGCGACGCGGACCTCGTCCTCCCAATCGATATCGTCGGGGATGAAGGTCACCAAACCGAGCTCTTCCGCGGCTTCGGCGTCGAGCTCTTTGCCGATTTCCGCTTCGATGTCGTCGGTTTTCCCACTGTCTTCGAGAAAGCGCGTTTCAAGGCGGGTAAGGCCATTGCACATGGGCAGCGGGCCGAAATTCATGCCGGTCGGACGCACGCTTGCCGGCGGCGCGTTCGAGCCTTCGAAAGCGCCGTCGAGCATGTAACTGCGGTCGGCGGCGAGCGCCAATTCCAGTAAGGTGCCGGTAAAGCATGAGCCGGGCTCGATCAGCGCGATCAGGCTACGCGACGACACGTCGAGGCGTTTCAATGTGCGCTTGAGATAGAGCGTGATCTCGCGCACCAGCCAGTCGTCGCTATTGTCGAGCAGGGCGGCGTCGGCGGCCGCCACAAGGTCCACATCGCCCGATGTGGTCAAGACCCAGGTGCCCAGCTCGGGCTCGTTGAAGCGCAGATGCAAGATGGCGTCGTCCAATTCGCGGGCCAGGACGAGAGGCCAGAAGTCGCACCCCTGGGCGTGGATCGCCGCCGCGTCCTGCGGCGGGGCCGCGTCGGGACCACGGACTTGAAACGTGGCGATACGGCGCGCCCGGTCGAGAGTGACGGTGACATGGCTGTAGTCGATCTCATCGCCGCCGATCTTGCGTTGCAGGGGGGGCAGCGAAATGCCTTGTGCACCGGTGGGTCGATCGGTCTGTTCCGCCAAAGACGCTGCTCGCGCCGCCGCCGCCTCGTCCAGTTTCGAGCGCGGCGCTAGCTCGTCGATCAAGTCCCATTCCAGGGCCCGCTTGCCGCGTAAGCCCTCGCCGGTGGTGCAGAAGAAATCGGCGCGGTCGCGGCGCACATGGCGCTTATCGACCACACGGGTCAGCCCGCCGGTGCCGGGCAGCACCGCCAGCAGCGGCACTTCCGGCAGGGAGACGGCGCTGGCGCCGTCATCGATCAGGATGATGTGGTCGGTAGCGAGCGCCAATTCATAACCGCCGCCGGCCGCCGTGCCGTTGATGACGCAGAGATAGCGCTGGCCGGAATGGGCGCTGGCGTCTTCGATGCCGTTGCGGGTCTCGTTGGTGAACTTACAGAAATTCACCTTGTCCACATGGCTCGACTGGCCGAGCATGGCGATATTGGCGCCGGCGCAGAAGACCCGTTCCTTGGCCGAGGTGATCATCACCGCGCCGACTTGCGGATGTTCGAAGCGCAGACGCTGCACCGCGTCGTATAATTCGATATCGACGCCCAGATCATAAGAATTGAGTTTCAGATCGTAGCCCGGCGCGATGCCGCCATCCTCGCGGACGTCGAGCGCCAGGGTCGCCACCGGCCCGTCGATGGTCAGCCGCCAGTGCTTGTAGTGGTCCGGGTCGGTGGAAAAATCTATCATGGCCGTACTTATCTGGTCTCACCGGGCTGCAAGTGTAGGTCACCCACGCCCCATCATGACAGCGCACGGGCCCACAGGAAAACCGATTGGCGTAGGACTTTCGATGGACACGATGCAAATAGCCGGCCATCGCCTGGAATATTACTGGACCCGGCCTCCGGCCACCGGCGAGACACCGCTGATCTTTCTCCACGAGGGCCTGGGCTCGGCCGGCCTGTGGCGTGATTTCTCCAACGCCGTGGCCAACGCCACCGGCTATCCGGCGCTGGTCTATTCGCGCTACGGCTATGGCGGTTCCGATGTTTTGATAGTGGCCCATGGCGTCGACTATATGCATCAAGAGGCGCTCGTGGCGTTGCCGGAATTGCGGGAAAATTTGTGCGTCGCCGATCCCATCCTCATCGGCCATAGCGATGGCGCGTCGATTGCGTTGATCCATGCTGGCGCCGGCCAATGGCCGGTGCGTGGGTTGGCGTTGATGGCTGCCCATGTTTTCGTTGAAGACGAGAGTATAACCGGCATCGAGGCCGCCAAAGCGGCCTACCAGACGACCGATCTACCGCAAAAACTGGCTCGCCATCACGCCGACGGGGACAAGACGTTTTTCGGCTGGAACGATATCTGGCTCGACCCGGCGTTTCGCGCCTGGAACATCGAGAATGTATTGCCCGCTATTCAATGCCCCACCTTGGTCTTGCAAGGTGAAGACGATGAATATGGCACGATGGATCAAGTGACAGCGATCCGCGATCAGGTCGTCGGGCCGGTCGAAACCCGTATGCTGGCGGACTGCGGACATTCCCCGCACCGCGATCAACCAGACCTGACTTTGGATGCAATCGTCGGATTTATAAAAAACCTCTAGGCGTTGCCGGCCCGAAGCTGACACATTGGGCAGAGAACAACGCGCACGCGGATATTGATATGAGCGACACTTACGATCTGATTGTAAAAGGCGGCACCGTATGGACCACAGGCGGGCCGGCCGAGGTTGATGTCGCGGTGCGCGGCGGGCGGATCGCCGCGATCGGCAGTTTTGACGCTGGCGCGGCGGGGCAGATCGTCGACGCCACCGGCCTCACTGTATTGCCCGGAGTGGTCGATACCCAGGTGCATTTCCGCGAGCCCGGTAACGAGCACAAAGAAGACCTCGAAAGTGGCACCCGCGCCGCCGCTTTGGGCGGGGTGACGGCACTGTTCGAAATGCCCAACACCAATCCGTCGACCACCACCGCCGAAGCGCTGCAGGATAAGCTCGATCGGGCAAAGGATCGGGCCTGGACCGACCACGCCTTCTTCGTCGGAGCCTCGCCGGAAAACGCCGAACAGCTCGGCGAGTTGGAACGTCGGCCCGGCTGCTGCGGGGTGAAGATGTTCATGGGCAGCTCGACCGGTAATCTGCTGGTCGCCGACGACGAGAATGTGCGCCGGGTGCTGGCCAACGGCACGCGCCGGGTCGCCGTCCATTCCGAGGATGAGCCGCGGCTGATCGAGCGCCAGGGCGAGCGGGTCGAGGGCGACCCGTCCACCCATCCCGTGTGGCGCGACGAGCAGACCGCGATCAAATGCACCAACCGGCTGCTGAAATTAGCCCGCGAGACCGGCCGGCGAGTGCATGTGCTGCACATTACCACCGCCGAGGAAGTTGAAATCCTGGCCGCCGCTAAGGATATCGCCACGTGTGAAGTCACGCCCCAACACCTTACCCTGGTATCGCCGGACTGCTACGAGCGCCTCGGTACCTACGCCCAGATGAACCCGCCGATCCGCGACCAGCGCCACAATGACGGCCTGTGGACCGGCGTGCGCGACGGCGTGTTCGACGTGGTTGGCTCCGACCATGCGCCGCACACGGCCGACGAAAAAGCGAGAGCCTATCCGGCCTCGCCCTCGGGCATGCCGGGCGTGCAGACGCAATTGCCGCTGCTGCTCGACCACGTCAATGCCGGGCGCATGACCCTGGCGCGGCTGGTCGATCTGGTCTGTTCGGGCCCGTCGCGGATCTTCGGCATTGCCAATAAGGGCCGTATCGCGCTGGGCTTCGATGCGGATTTCACGCTAGTGGATATGAACGCGACGCGCGAGATCACCACCGACTGGCTGGCGGCGAAATGCGGCTGGTCGCCGTTCGACGGTATGACCATCACCGGCTGGCCGATGGCCACCATCATTCGCGGCAACATTGTGATGCGCGACGGCGAACTCGTCAGCGCCCCCATCGGCGCGCCGGTACGGTTTCAGGATACGCTTTAAATTCCTTCCCGTCGTGCTCGGGCTCGACCCGAGCATCCATGGTTCAGCTTCATAGCTGCTGGTAAAGATCGTCCCAGTACGGGTTATCATTCTCGATCAACGCGATTTTCCAGTCGCGTAGCCAGCGCTTCAAGGTCTTTTCCCGTCGAATGGCCTGCTCGGCAGTTTCGTGGATTTCGAAATAGACCAGGGTTTTCACGCCGTATCGTTTAGTAAAGCCATCGGCGAGCTCTTCTTTGTGCTCGTAGACTCGCCGTACCAAGTCGTTGGTCATGCCGATGTAGAGGGTACCGTTTGGCCGGCTCGCCAGGATGTAGACATAATAGGTCATCGACAGAGCTTCGCACGTCCATGGATGCTCGGGTCAAACCCGAGCATGACGATTGAGGGCTGAGCGAGGAATTGGAAACTAAATCTCTACCATGGGGCTATGCGGCTGTGTCGTTGTCTACAGCTTCGTCGGGTTGGGCGCGTCGCCGTAGACTTCCACCGGGTCGAAGACCTTTTCGGTCTCTTCGAAATTGAGCTTGGTGGGCGCGCCGCTCGCATCGCCGACCGGCACCGAGCGAAAGAAGCACGAGCGGTAGCCCACATGGCAACTGGCGCCGCCTTGCACGTCAGCGCGCAGCCACACCGCGTCCTGGTCGTCGTCGATGCGGATTTCGACGATTTTCTGGACCAGCCCGCTGGTGGCGCCCTTGTGCCACAGGGTCTGGCGCGATCGGCTCCAATAATGCGCTTCGCCGGTCTGGATCGTCTTTTCCAGCGCCTCGGCGTTCATATAGCCGTGCATCAGCACTTCGCCGCTGGTGGCGTCGGTAGTGACCACCGGCAGCAGCCCGTTTTCGTCGAATTTCGGCGCCAATTCGTCGCCTTCTTCGACCTGCTCGATGGTCTCGCGCGCGGCGAAAAGGCTAGAGCCTGAACTTGCCATATCCGTTCGTCCTTCCAGGTGCGCCGAGCTTGCATAGCAGCGGCGCTGGTATCGGCGTGTTATAAAGGTTCCGGCCCGCCCGATGTCAAGTTGTGGGCCTTCGCGAGGAGACGCATTTCGTGGCGAATAGTGAGCAAAATCCGCCGGTTGAGGCCCTGCCGGTCTCTTTGTTGACCGGGTTCCTGGGCAGCGGCAAGACCACGGTTCTGAACCATTTGCTGCAGCAGCCGGGCATGGGCAACACGGCGGTGATCGTTAACGAGTTCGGCGAGATCGGCCTCGATCATGAGCTGGTGGTCGGCGGCAAGGAAGATATGGTGTTGCTCAACAACGGATGTTTGTGTTGCACGGTGCGCGGCGATCTGGTGAATACGCTGCGCGATTTGATGATGGTGCGCATGCGCGGCGACGTGCCGCCGTTTGAACGGGTGCTGGTCGAGACCACCGGCCTAGCCGACCCGGCGCCGATTCTGCACACGCTGATGGGCGACGAGCTGACCACCCGCTATTACCGTCTCGACGGGGTGATCACCACGGTCGATGGGGTCAATGGCGAGGCTACGCTGGATGGGCAGTTCGAATCGGTCAAACAGGCCGCCGTCGCCGACCGGCTGTTAATCACCAAATCCGATTTGGCCGACGCGGACACGCTGGCCGCCTTGGAAGCGCGGCTGGCCGATATCAACCCGGCGGCGCCGCGCCTGCGGGTGATAAACGGCGCGGTCGACCCAGACGGTCTGTTCAACGCCGGCCTGTACGACCCGGCGGCGAAAATTCCCGATGTCGACCGCTGGCTCAAGGAAGAGGCCTATGCCGGTCACGACGCGCATGACCATCATCAGCACGACGTGAACCGCCACGACGACGACATCCGCGCCTTCTGCGTGACCTATGACGAACCGGTGCGCCTCGACGCGGTCGAGCAATGGTTCGACTTGATCATGCTGCTCAAGGGACCCGACCTGCTGCGCGTCAAAGGCATCGTTAATGTCGCCGAACTGGACGGGCCGGTGGTGATCCACGGGGTGCAGCACGTCTTCCATCCGCCGGCGATGTTGGAGGCCTGGCCGTCCGACGACCGGCGCACGCGCATCGTGTTCATCACCCGCGATGTGGACCAGCAAATGCTGGAAGACACGTTGAAATCATTCACCGAGCGTAAACCGAGCCTTGCGCCGGCGGGCGGATAATGCATTTGTTCCCGCCCCTAACAGGTAAGCATTTATGACAGACTCGATTTTGGTGGAGCGGCGCGACGACATCGCCCTGGTCACCATCAACCGGCCGGAGAAACGCAACGCCCTGCGCCAGGGCGACTGGGAAACGCTGGCCGATACGCTGGACGCTCTGGGCGATGACGATAGCGTGCGGTGTATCGTCTTGCGCGGCGCCGGCGAGGCGGCGTTTTGCGCCGGCGCCGATATTAGCGGCTTCGAAGCAGAGCGCTCGACCCGCGAGAAGGTGCGCGCTTACGAGGTTGCCACCGGGCGCGCGTTCGCCGCCGCACACACCTGCCGGCATCCGGTGATCGCCATGATTCACGGCTATTGCCTGGGCGGCGGGTTCGAGCTGGCGCTGGGCTGCGATCTGCGAATCTCCGCCATGTCGGGGCGCTTCGGCATCCCGGCCAAGAATGTCGGTTTATTTCTGGCCTACAGTTTGCTGGAATTGCTGATCGATGCCGGCGGCAAGGCCATCGCCAAGGAAATCTTGCTCGAGGGCCGCATTCTACCGGCGCTCGAAGCCCAATCGAAAAACCTCATTACCCGGGTGGTTGACGATGACGGGTTGGAAGACGAGGTCATGACGGCGGCGCGGCGCATCGCCGACGGCGCGCCGCTCGCCGCGCGCTGGCACCGCGAAGCTATTCGCCGCATATCCCAACCGAGTCCCTATAGCGAGGCTGAATTGGAGGCTCAATTCGACTATGCCGACAGCGAGGATTACCGCGCCGGCTACCAGGCGTTTGTCGACGGCGCCAAACCGAAATTCACCGGACGCTAGGGCGGCCGGGACGAACCATCATGGCGCACGCCAATAACATCCACGCCGCCGGCGGTGCAGACCCGGGACTGCGCGTGTTGATCGCGCGCGTCTTCCTGCCGTTCGCGCTGGGCTATTTCCTGTCCTACCTCTTCCGCAGCGTTAACGCGGTGATCGGCCCCAATTTGGTCGATGAATTGGGGTTGAGCGCCGGCGGCATTGGTTTTTTGACGAGTGTGTTTTTCATATCTTTTGCCGCGGCGCAGATACCGCTTGGTTTCTTCCTCGACAGTCGCGGCCCGCGCCGAAGCGAGGCCGTGTTGTTGATCATCGCGGCGGCCGGCGCCTTGGTGTTTAGCCTCGGCGAGAGCCTGTGGAGTCTGGCCCTGGGCCGCGCCATGATCGGGATCGGCGTTGCCGCCTGTCTGATGGCGGCGTTCAAGGCGATGGGCGAATGGTTTCCCCGCGACAAGTTGCCCATGGCCAACGGCTTCATCATGGCCAGTGGTGGATTTGGCGCCATCATGGCGACGGCGCCGACCCAGTTTGTGGTCTCTGAATTTGGCTGGCGCTATGGTTTCGTGGCCTTGGCGATCGTCACCTTGGCGGCTGCGATTATCCTGTGGACCGTGGCGCCGGAACGCGCGCGCAAGACCGATGTCGGCAGCATGGCCGAACAGATCGGCGGCTTGCGGCAAATTTACGGCAACCTGGCCTTCTGGCGGATCGCGCCGATCACGGCGCTGTCGCAAGGCTCGTTCCTGGCAATCCAGACTCTGTGGGCGGGGCCGTGGTTGCGCGACATTGCCGGCCTCGATGCGGTGGCCGCCAGTTCCGCGCTGTTCTATGGGGCGGTGGGGTTCGTCATTGGCAACATCGCCATCGGTATTGTCGCCGTGCGCCTGGCCAAACGCGGTATTCCGCCTATCGTCGTCGTCGGCGTCGGCATGGCCTTGTTCATGGTGATGCAGCTGGCGATTATCGGCGAATGGATCGCCGCGCCGTCGGCACTATGGTTTATCTTCGGCATGTTGGGCACCATCGGTGTGTTGAGTTTTTCGGTACTCGCCCAGGAGTTCCCGACCCATCTGACGGGCCGCGCGAGTACCGGCATGAACCTGCTGGTTTTCGCCACCGCTTTCGCGATGCAATGGGGCATGGGCCTGGTCATCAATCTGTGGCCGGCGGCGGCCGATGGCGGCTATGCCGCACCCGGTTACCAAGCAGCCTTCACCATCGCGCTTGTGCTGCAAGCCGTGGCGCTGGCCTGGATGGTGATCGGCCGGCGATTTCGCTAAGCGTGTTTGCAACGCCTGGAGGCGTTTATGCTGATCATCAACGACAATATTTCCATACCCGACGATGAGCTCAGCGAGCAGTTCGTGCGCGCGTCGGGACCGGGTGGCCAAAACGTCAACAAGGTGTCGACGGCGGTTGAGCTGCGCTTCGACGTGCGTCAATCGCCCAGTTTGCCTGACGGTGTTCGCGCCCGGCTGGCGCGCCTGGCCGGCCGCCGCCTGACCAATGACGGTGTGTTGATCATCCGCGCCGAGCGCTTTCGCACCCAGGAGCAAAACCGCGCCGACGCCCGCGAACGCTTGGTCGAGCTGGTGCGCCGCGCCACGGTGGTACCCAAGCGCCGGGTGAAGACTAAGCCCAGCCGCGCGGTTAAAGCACGCCGCCTCGACGCCAAGACACGGCGCGGCCGGCTCAAGCAAACCCGGCAAGACAAGCCGGGACCGGAGTGAGCGGCGCTGGGTCAGTTTTGAGCCTGTCCGCTTCATGCTTCGAGACGGGCCTATGGCCCTCCTCAGCATGAGGTGTTTTGTTAACCGAAATAACCACTAAACCTCATCCTGAGGAGCGATCGAAGATCGCGTCTCGAAGGGTGAATGAAAGCAGGGAAAGCCTGGACGGGTGATCACTATTGAGCCTGTTTTTGGCGCGACGACGATGTCCGGAACGCCGCCAGCGCGGCGGCGCTCAGGGCGCCCAGCGTGTTGAACACCAGATCGAGGGCGGTGTTGATATAGCCGCCGACATTTGTGTTGGGGAAGGCTAAGACGGCGGTGAACTCGATCAGCTCGTTGAGCGCGCCGAGCCCCATGCCGCCGAGAATAGCGAAGGCGTAGAGGGTCTTGGTGCCATCGAGAACCGGAAAATTCCGCCGCAGGATATGCCACAACACCAGGGTCGCCACGCCGAACCCGAAGAAGTGGACGATCTGGTCGTATTTCAGTATCGCCAGTTCACTCGCACTGGTCAGCGGTACCACCATATAGGCGTAGAGCACGCTATCGTTCACGATCACGCCGCCGCCCGCCATATGGGCCAGCCCCCAGAGAGCGAGGCCCCAGAGAATGAATGTTGGAAACTGAGCTATCCTTTGGGTAGTGGCGATCAAGCCGAGAAAGATCACCAGGGTCACCACGTACCACACGAACTCGCTATTGCCGGCGGACAGGAAGACAATGGCGAACACCGCCACATAGGTGAGGGTGAAGAGGAGCACGGCCAATTCAGAGCGTTTTAAGACCATCGGCGTGGTGGTTTCCTTTCGGCTAATTCTAGAGATTTGCGCTGGATCTGTCGGTTCAAGGCTTGAATTTAGTGTAACAATGTGGAGGTCGGTAATATTAAATTCGAAAAAGCGCGGATTCCTTATGGATTTTGGCAATCTCGGGCGGGTAAGGATTAACCAAAAAGCCCATCAATGTTTGAATTTTGTATCATGCCATGCCACCCTGACGCGCTAATTTGGTGATGGGGGCCACATGGTCGATTCGGTCGTAGATGCAGGCGCCGTCGGTGGCGGCTCGAGCCCACAGGGTGAACGGATCGTTGGTTTTTGGGGCCGGCGTAAATCCCTGTTCGGCCTTCTGATTGTGAATATGCTGCTCGGCGCCGTGACGTTTGGCATCTACCGGTTTTGGGCGAGGACGCGCTTGCGCCAGTATTTCTGGAACAGCATCGAAATCGACGGCGATATTCTGGAATATACCGGCCGCGGCCTCGAATTGTTCATCGGTTTTTTGATCGTTATCGCCGTGCTGGTGCCGCTGGCAATCGGTTATCAGTTCTTATCGCTTTTCCTACAGGTCAATGCACCCGATCTCTTCACGGTCGTGACATTTCTCTATTTTCTCGGTTTCTATTGGCTGAGCCGATACGCCTATTTCCGCGCGCGGCGGTACCGCCTGGCGCGCACAGTCTGGCGGGGTATCCGTGGCGGACAAGACGGCTCCGCCGCCGGCTATGCGTGGCTGTCCTTCGGTTATGGAATTTTATCGCTGATTACGCTGGGTTGGGCGGTGCCATGGATGACCGTGGAGCTGCAAAAATACGAAGTCGAACATGCCCGCTTCGGGGTCGAAAACTTCAGTTACGAGGGCAATGGAACGGAGCTACTGCGCCGCTGGATGCCGTGCGGCGTCGTCGTGACGCTTGCCATCCTCTCGGCGATCGTGACATCGGTGGTTAATTGGGCCGAGATTCAGGCGTTCATGGCGGCGGCGGCGCAGGTTGGCGATGGTTCCGATGAGTTTCTCACCCCGCCGAGTTCCCAACTGATATCGATGTATGGCGTGACCATGGCCCTCTATGTGCTGGCGATCCCGCTCTACATTTACTATCGCCTTGGCGCGTTCCGTTACATGTTGAACGCGGCGAGTTTAGCGGATGTTGGTTTCGTTGCCGAATTTAGCGGCTGGCGGCTGGTCGGCTACGGGCTGTTGAACTTCTTGATCGTGATCGGTTTGTCGGCGCTGGTGTTTGCGTTGTTCAGCGCCTTCGGCGTTTTGGCGCTATTCGCGGAAGGAGAAGCCGGAACCGTTGACCCTGCTCTTGCCGTGGTTGGCATAATTTTGAGTTTCATACCGATCATCCTACTGATTTTCTTTTTGCCGATGATCGGTATCCTGTTCTTCTATTACCCGTCGATCCGCCATATCGCGACCACGCTCAGGCTGACCGATATCACCAGTCTTGCGCGTATTGTCCAAAGTTCGAAAGACGATCCGCGCTTCGGCGAGGGCCTGGCGGCCGCGCTCGATGTCGATGTCGGTGGGTTTTAGCGGGTGAGCGATGTCGCCGCGCGTTACTTCGATGGTGAAAGCGCGCGCCAGATCGACGTTGTCGTTCAAATCGGTCCGCAAAATGTCGTCGTTAGAGATGACGCGGAAAACGTGCTGGCGGTGTGGCCGCCCGACGAGGTGCGTCTGGTTGTAAAACCGGTGGGCGGCCGCCCGTTACAACTGGCGCACGGCAAGGGTGTCGCGCGCGTTGTCATTGCCGACACCAGTTGTCAGGCCGCGCTGGAACGGCTTTGCCCAAATCTAAATAAGCTCCGTCCCGGATTTCGCGAGGTGTGGCGCCCCATTGCGCTGTGGACCAGTGTCGCCGCCGCATCGGCCGCGTTTTTGTTCTTGGTGGCGATTCCCTTCGCAGCCAAACAGGCCGCGCAGTCGATCCCGCCCGAAATCGAAGCCCGGTTAGGCGAGGCAGCGGTGGATCAGATTGCACGATTCTTTACCGTCGGCGATGAAGCCGTTTATTGCTCGTCACCCCAAGGCGATGTCGCCCTAAGCACATTGTCTCAGCGCCTCGTTAGTCAGGTCGATTTACCCTATCCGCTGACCATCCGGGTGATTGAAAGCCCGATCGTCAATGCGTTCACTCTGCCGGGCGGTCAGATACTGGTATTTAGTGAGTTGCTGGAGTTTGCCGATGGACCGGAGGAAGTGGCCGGTGTGTTGGCGCATGAAATTGGCCATGCGGTGCGCCGCCATCCGATGGAAATATTCGCCGCGAACGCTGGCTCGGCCACCCTGATCGGTTTGCTGTTGGGGGACATTAGCGGCGGTTCAGTGGTCGGCGCGTTGGTGCAGTTCACGGTGCGGGCGGCCTATACCCGTGACGCCGAGCGCGAGGCCGATGCCGATGCGGTCGATATTCTGAATGGGGCTGGCATCGATGGGGCGGGTTTTGTCGATTTCTTTGACCGCCTTCTTGGGGAAGAAGATAGCCGCCTGCGAGATGCGCTCGCGGTGATCAACACCCACCCGCCCACAGACGAGCGATCGGAGTTTGTGCGGAAAAGCATCACCGCTAGCGGCGCCGCGATGTCGGATGCCCAGTGGCAGGCGTTGAAGAATATTTGCGGCGACGAGGAAGACTAGGCGCGATTGACGTTACGCCACTGCCGCGATTGCCTTGGCGCGGGGTTGGTCTAGAGTCAGGCCATGAACTCCGCATCCGCCGCCTTCGGACTGCATCCGCAACTCGCCGCCGATACGGTCGAGATCGACCGCTGGGATTGTTGCCGCGTGTTGTTAATGAACGACGCCAGCTATCCCTGGCTGATCCTGGTGCCCGAGCGCGCCGGTGCGCGCGAACTGCACAGACTATCCCCCGACGATTTGGCGCTCGCTACCGCGGAAATCGTCCGCGCTAGCGCGGCGCTGGAACGGCTTTTCCAGCCGGTGAAACTAAACGTCGCCGCGTTGGGCAACATAGTGCCGCAGCTCCACATCCATGTCATTGCGCGCTTTGAAGGCGATCCCGCCTGGCCCAGGCCGGTATGGGGCGTGACGCCGGCCGTGCCCTATGGCGCCGCCGAACTCGAGGCCCGCGTCGCGGCGTTGCGCGACGCCTTCGCCGGTTAGCCGGGCGCGCGAATGATGACACAGGTCCGTCCCGCCCGGCGTTGCACCCATCAACGATCCCAACCCGCCGTGCTACCAGTGTTGTTTGCCGATTGGTTCGCCGGTCGAGGCTGGGCGCCGCACGCCCACCAACTCCAAATGCTCGACGCCGCCCAGCGCGGCGAATCGGCCCTGCTCATCGCGCCCACCGGCGGCGGTAAGACCCTGGCCGGGTTTTTGCCAAGTTTGATTGAATTGGCGGGGCAAGGTGAGGCCCGCGCCGAGGGGTTGCACACGCTCTATATATCGCCGCTGAAAGCGCTGGCGGTCGACATTCAGCGTAACTTGGAGCAACCGATCGCCGAGATGGCGCTGCCCTTGCGCGCCGAGACCCGTACCGGCGACACGCCCCAGTCGAAACGTCAGCGCCAGCGCCGCCAACCGCCGCACTTGTTGATGACGACGCCGGAGAGCCTGGCCCTGTTGTTGTCGTACGAAGACGCGCCGCAGATCTTCGGCGATCTGCGCTGCGTCATCGTCGATGAACTGCACGCCCTGGAAGATAATAAGCGCGGCGATTTGCTGGCGTTAGGACTGTCCCGCTTGTCGAGCTTGGCGCCCCAATGCCGCCGGGTCGGGCTCAGCGCCACCGTCGCCGAGCCGGAGCGATTGGCGCGCTGGTTGTCGCCCGATGGAAAAGGCGGTGGCGTGCGAACCGTGACCGGCGATAGCGGCGCCGCGCCGGATATCAAAATTCTCGAAACGCAAGCGCGTCTGCCCTGGTCGGGGCATATGGGGGTGCATGCTCTGCCGGAGGTCTATGAGCTTTTGCGCGACGCCGGCACCGCTATCGTCTTCGTCAATACCCGCGCGCAGACCGAGATCGTGTTTCAAGAGCTGTGGCGCATCAACGACGACAATCTGGCGATCGCGCTGCACCATGGCAGCCTCGCCGTCGAGCAGCGCCGCAAGGTCGAAGCGGCGATGGCGCGTGGCGAACTCGACGCTGTGGTGGCGACCTCGTCGCTCGATCTGGGGGTCGATTGGGCGGCGGTCGATCTGGTGATCCAGGTCGGCGCGCCGAAAGGTTCGACCCGCCTGTTGCAGCGCATCGGCCGCGCCAACCATCGCCTCGACCAGCCCAGCCGCGCGGTCTTGGTGCCGGCCAACCGGTTCGAAATGCTCGAATGCCGCGCCGCCGTGGACGCGGTGACCGAAGGCACGCTCGACGGCATCGCCGAGACCCCGGGCGGCCTCGATGTGCTGGCCCAGCATGTGCTCGGCGTTGCCTGCGCCGGGCCGGTCGACCCGGCGGCGCTGTATGACGAAGTCCACAAGGCGGGGCCCTATGCCAGCCTGTCGCGGCGCGACTTCGATGATGTGTTCGATTTCGTCGCCACCGGCGGCTACGCCCTGGGCAATTACGAGAAGTTCCGGCGCTTATTCCAGACCGCCGACGGCTTGTTCACCATCGCCGGGCCGAACGTGGCCCGCGACTACCGGATGAATGTGGGCACCATCGTCGAGGCGCCGACCCTGAAAGTGCGCATGGGCCGGGGCCGGGTCCTCGGCGAGGTCGAAGAGCATTTCGTCAACTACATGACGGAAGGAGATACCTTTGCGTTTGCCGGGCGCCTGCTCGAGTTCGTCGAGGTGCGCGAGACCGACGTCATCACCCGGCCCGGCCGCGGCGACGCGCCGGCGGTGCCGGCCTATATGGGTGGACGGCTGCCGCTGTCGACCCACCTGGCGGTCCGGGTCCGCGCGACTCTCGCTGAGCCCAAACGGTGGCGGAATTTTTCCGGCCAGGTGCGTGAGTGGCTCGACGCTCAGTTGTGGCGTTCGGTGATGCCGAGCGCCGACGGGTTGCTGGTCGAGACCTTCCCGCGCGGCAACAAGCAATATCTGGTGGCCTATTGTTTCGAGGGCCGCAACGCCCACCAAACCCTCGGCATGCTGTTGACCCGGCGGATGGAGCGTATGGGACTGAAGCCTTTGGGCTTTGTCGCCACTGATTATGTGCTGGCGATTTGGAGCCTGGAGGCCGCCGCGCAGGTCGACCAACTGTTCGCCGAGGACATGTTGGGCGACGATCTCGAGGCGTGGATGGCCGAATCGAGTATGCTCAAGCGAACCTTCCGCAACGTCGCGGTGATCGCCGGCTTGATCCAGCGCCGCCATCCCGGCGAGGAAAAGTCGCGGCGTCAGGTGACGTTTAATTCGGACTTGATCTATGACGTGCTGCGCAGCCATGAACCCAACCACATCCTCTTGCGCGCGACCCGCGCCGATGCCGCGTCGGGCCTTACCGATATCCGCCGGCTCGCCGACATGCTGTCGCGCATCCGGGGGCGCATCACCCATCGCGAGCTCGAGCGGGTCTCGCCCCTGGCGGTGCCGGTGTTGTTGGAAATCGGCCGCGAGAGCGTCTATGGCGCGGCGATCGATGAGCTGCTCGGCGAAAATGCCGAAGATTTGGTCGCCGAGGCCATGACCGGCAGCGACGTCAAAGAGTTGCCGCTGGTATGAGCCTGCCGGACCACGATATGGAACCCGCCGCGCCCGTCGATGGCAGCGCGAGTTGTACGCTAGCGGGAGCCCGGATCGTGGCCGATCCGAGCGGCGCGATCCTGCTGCGCGACGCGCGCGTTCTGGTGGTCGCTGACTTGCACTTCGAAAAAGGGTCGGCTTTTGCCGCGCGCGGTGACGCCTGGCTGCCACCCTACGATACAAGCGAGACACTGGCCCGCTTGGAACGGCTGTGCCGCCACCACCAGCCCCAACGGGTGGTCTGCCTGGGCGATAGCTTCCACGATTTGGGTGGGCCCGGCCGCATGGCAGCGGGCGATCTCGCAAGGTTGCGCCGCCTGGTAGCGCGCCACGACTGGGTATGGATCACCGGCAACCACGATCCCGCGCCACCGTCTGATTTGGGGGGCATGGCGGCAGAGGCCCTGGACGTCGGGCGGCTGACCCTGCGCCACGAGGCGGCGACCGGCATGGTGCCGTCAGGCGAAATTTCGGGACATTTTCATCCCAAGGCGGCGGTGCGCACCCGCGGACGGCGCATCTCAGGGCGATGTTTTGTGACCGATGGCCACCGTCTGATCCTGCCGGCCTTCGGCGCGTTCACCGGGGGCTTGAACGTACTCGACCCGGCGCTCGCCGCGCTGCTGCAACCGGCATTCCGAGTCTTCGTCATCGGCAAGCAGCGCCTGTTCGCCTACCCGCACCACCAACTCGCGCCGGAACCGCCGCGGCTTTAAAACCCCCTCTCCTTGGGGAGAGGGTTGGGGTGAGGGGATATCATTCGTTTGCAACACCTCATCCTGAGCTTGTCGAAGGATCGAGGTGTCACCCGCTCTCATACTTCGACAAGCTCAGCATGAGGGCTTGTTTTCCCCTCACCCGGCTCGCTAGCGCTCGCCACCCTCTCCCGTGGGGAGAGGGTTTCGATTTAGCCGCTCAGGCAATCGCTTAACGCCCGGCCGAGATTGTTCATGAGGTCGAAGTACAGATCCGGGCCGATCGCCAAGTCGGCGCCGATCGGGTCAAGCTCAGCCAAGCGGGCGTTGGTGCCGTCGACCACGGTGGCGGCGATGGCGTTGGGGAACTGCGGCTCGGCGAAGACGCACTTGATGTCCTCGGCTACCAGCAGATCGCGGATTTCGCGCAAACGCCGGGCGCCGGGCCGCCGCTCCGGCGATAGGGCAATCGCCGCTGCCCGTTGCAGGCCGAATTCGGCTTCGAAATGGCGATAGGCGTCGTGCAGCACGATATAGGGGGGGGTCTGCGTGGTGCTGAGTCTCGTTTCGAGGTCACGCTGCAAACTATCCAATCGGCGGTCGAGCGTGGCGAGGTTTTGGCTATAGGTCTGGGCATTTTCGCCATCACTGTCGCCGAGGGTTTCGGCCGCGATCTCGGCGATGCGCCGTGCGTTGGCGATGCTCAGCCAGATATGCGGGTCGCTGGTATGGTCGTCGTGGCCATGGTTGTGATCGCTGGCGCCGTCCGTGGCGATCGACTGCTCTGTGATTCCCGGCGCGCCATCGAGGGTCACCACAATGCCCGAGGCCAGCGCCGCCAACGGTTTATCGAGAAATGTCTCCATATCGGCGCCGACGCGAAACACGATGTCGGCGTTGGCCAGCGCCTGGGCGTCGGACGGGCGCAGCGAGAACGCATGGGGCGACGCGCTGGGCGGCACCAGCAATACCGGTTCGCCGACGCCCTCCATCACCGCGGCGACCAGCGAGTGGAGCGGCGCGATCGACACCACCACCTTCGGCGCGGCCAGCGCGGGCCATGCGACGGTCGCGCCGAGCGCCAAGATCGCCAACGCGCTGATGTAACGCGGCATCTTTCCGAACATGGCCAAGTTTCACTCCTAATCCCTAAAACCGGCGAGACAATAGGGCTTTTCAGCAATAATGCAATATTATAACATTACGTAACTCGATAGCGGCGATAATTGGAGGACATTTTATGGCGGCAGGCCCGGACGGATTTTTTGCCGGCAGCGACCACGACCACGGCACTTGTGTATCGACGGCGCTCGATAGCGCGGTGGCGGTGTGCGCCCAGCGCGGGGTTCGCCTGACGCCGCTGCGCCGCCAGGTGCTCGAGCTGGTGTGGCAAAGCCATCAGCCGATCGGCGCCTATGCGGTGCTCGACGCGCTGCAGGCCAACCGCCGGGATGAATCGCGGGAGGGCAAATCCGCTGCGGTGGCGCCGCCGACGGTTTACCGGGCGCTGGAATTTCTGCTGGGCGAGCGGCTGATCCACCGCATCGAGTCCTTGAACGCCTATATCGGCTGCGTGCATCCCGGCGCGCGCCACGCCGCGCAGTTTCTTATTTGCAACGGTTGCGGCAGCGCCGCCGAATTGGAAAGCGAGACCTTGTTGACCGCAATCGATAGCGCCGCCGCCGATGCCGGTTTCGCCATCGAGCGGGTCGCCGTCGAGGTGGCCGGTCAATGCCCCGATTGCCGCGAGGCCGCCGATGGCGCCTGACGCGAGTACCGGCGAAGCGCTGATTTCTGTCAGCGATCTCTCCGTACGGTTCGGCGAGACCACGACCCTCGACCATGTGAACCTGACCGTGCTGCCGGGCGAAATCGTCACCGTGATCGGACCCAACGGCGCTGGCAAGACAACCTTGCTGCGGGTTGTGCTGGGGTTGACCAATCCGGATAGCGGGGCGGTGCGCCGGCGCAAGAATTTGCGTATCGGTTATATGCCCCAGAGCATTGCCATTGATGACACGTTGCCGCTGACGGTACGCCGGTTTTTGGATCTCGGTGGGCGGGTGCCAAAGGGCCGCCGCCGCGAAGTGCTCGACAATGTCGGCGTCCAGCGCCTGCTCGACCAGCCTCTGCAACGCATCTCGGGTGGCGAGATGCAGCGGGTGTTGCTGGCGCGCGCGCTGCTGCGCGACCCGGAGTTGCTGGTCTTGGACGAGCCGGCCCAGGGCCTCGACGTGGTCGGCCAGGCCGATCTATACGAGTTGATCGGCCAATTGCGCGGCGAGCTTGGTTGCGGGGTTTTGATGGTCAGCCACGATTTGCATTTGGTGATGGCGGCGGCCGACAGCGTCGTCTGCCTCAATCACCATGTGTGCTGCACCGGCGCGCCGCACGATGTGGCCGAGAATCCGGAATATCTGGCGCTGTTTCCCGAGACCCAGATCGCGTCCCTGGGCATCTACACCCACCATCACGACCATGCTCACGCGGTGACCGGTGAAGTCGTCGATGCCCACGATCACGC
Organism: Alphaproteobacteria bacterium; assembly: GCA_011087645.1. Classification (GTDB taxonomy): domain Bacteria; phylum Pseudomonadota; class Alphaproteobacteria; order UBA6615; family UBA6615; genus JABDJY01. The sequence goes on along the minus strand of JAALLF010000015.1, from coordinate 14,494 downwards.
TGGCCATGACCATCAAGGCGACGCCGGCCATGGATGATTTTCTCATCCGCGCAGCTATTGGCGGCATCGGCGTGGCGGCGGTCACCGGCCCTCTGGGCGCGTTTGTGGTGTGGCGGCGCATGGCCTATTTCGGCGATGCGCTGGCTCATTCCGCGCTGCTCGGCGTGGCACTAGGTCTGCTGATCGGCAGCAACACCAACGTCTCGATCATCGCGGTGTGTATCGCCGTCGCCTTGCTGCTGGTGGCGTTGCAGCGCCAGCGCTACCTGGCCAGTGACACGGTGCTCGGAATTCTCGCCCACGGCACGTTGAGCCTGGGTCTGGTTGTGGTGGCGTTGCAGGGCTCGGTGCGGGTCGATTTGTTCGCGTTGTTATTCGGTGATGTGTTGGCGATGACCGTGTCGGACCTTTACTGGATTTATGGCGGCGGCGTGGTGGCGCTGGCCTTGCTGCTGTGGCTCTGGCGGCCGCTCTTGGCGGTCACCGTGCACGAAGACTTGGCCCGGGTCGAAGGGGTCAACGTGGTCGCGGTCCAACTCGGCTTCATGGTGGTGATCGCCCTGGTCATCGCGGTGGCCATCAAAATCGTTGGCATATTGTTGCTGACATCGCTTCTGGTCATACCGGCCGCGGCGGCGCGGCGGGTCTCCTCGACCCCGGAAATGATGGCGATCCTCGCCGCGCTTATCGGCACGGTGTCGGTCATCGGCGGCTTGTCCGGGTCGCTGCAATGGGACACCCCGGCGGGTCCGTCGGTGGTCCTCGCCGCGGTGGTGCTGTTCGCGCTGGTGATGTTGCTCCCCGCCGGGCGGCGGACTTAGGCGTTTGCAGGTGCCCGACGTGGTTCACGTAGTTCGTAGATCAGCCATAGGGTCGCGGTGAGCAGCAGTACCGCGCCGGCTTGGTGCGCCGCGGCCAGGGACACCGGTACGACGAGGACCAGGGTCGAAATACCCAGCGCCACCTGCAGGCAGACGATAATCATCAGCGCGTTGGCAACCCGGCGCGCGCGCTGCACCAACACGATCCAGCGGCTGCGCCACCAGGTGGCGATGGCGACAACCAGCGAGACGATGGCCAGCACCCGGTGATGGAACTGGATAGTGGCGATATCTTCGAACGGACTGACATAAAAAGGCGCCGGCAAATAGCCCGCGGGAACCAAAACGCCGTCCATCAGCGGGAAGGTATTATAAGCCAGCCCGGCATCGGTGCCGGCGACAAAGGCGCCTGAGACGATGGTTACAGCCACCAGAACCAATGTGGTGATCGCCAAGGTACGCATACCGGCCAGCCGCCGATCCGGCGTTGTTTCCGGGACCGGGTGGCGCAATTGCAGGGCTGTCCATAACAGGGCGACATAAAGCACCAAGGCCGCCACCAAATGAGCGGCCAACCGGTACTGGCTGACTTCGGGAATATCGACCAGACCGCTTTGCACCATATACCAGCCCAGCACGCCTTGGGCGCCGCCCAGAATAAAGAGCACGACCAGTCGCGGCGCCAATGACAGGCCGATCTGGCGGCGCAGCAGGAACCACAGGAACGGCAGGAAGAAGACGATGCCGATCAACCGGCCCCATAGCCGGTGTATATATTCCCACCAAAAGATCGCCTTAAAGCCCGACAGCGAAATGCCGGTATTGACCTCCTGGTATTGCGGGCTGGCCTGATACAGGGCGAACACCCGCGCCCATTCGCCATCCGACAGCGGCGGTAGGAAGCCCATTAGCGGCCGCCATTCGACGATCGACAGGCCTGAGCCGGTTAGCCGGGTGATGCCGCCAATCGAAACCATCACCAAAACCATCGCCGCCATGGTAAAAAGCCACGCCGCGATGGCGCGGTTGTTCCCTGCGGCGCGTCCGGGCATCTCAAATTGTTGGGCGGTTTGGCTGACCATGGGATTTCGATCCGTCGCGTTTGCGTAACTTTGCGCAGGCGGCATAGTCGACGCAAGCGGGCGCGCCTATCAGTCGCAGGTGAGACCATATGATTGCTGCGTCCGATCGTCGCACAAATTAAGTCGATCCCTTAGTGACCCGCATCATGTCGATGTTGTAGAATCATGGCGGAATGACGTAGGCGTGTTCATCGGTTATGCGGTGATCGCGACCGTCTTTGCGCGGTGTGCCCTGGGGAGGTTTGGGGCGTCGCGCAGATAAATGGGGATTTAGGTTTCAGTTTGTTGAGGCGCATCGAGGTGAGGGTCGTTTTGATCCGATGATCCTCTTAGCAAGGAAATAATTGAATGTGGGTAGCAATCGTAGTGGTGTTGGTGGCGCTCGGCTCGCTGTTATTTCACCTATTTACACCGTGGTGGTCGACGGAAATCGCCTCGAACTGGGGATCGATGGATCTGACCATCGACATCACGTTCTGGATCACCGGCCCCGCCTATATACTTATTCTGCTGTTCACGGCCTTCTGCATTTACAAGTTTCACGCCAAAGTGGGAAAGAACGAAGCGGCGCCTGAATCAAATCACAAGGCGGCCTACGACCCCGAGAACAAGAAACTTGAATGGTGGCTGACGGTTGGCACGACGGTCGGTGTGGCCGGTCTGCTGGCGCCCGGCCTGATCGTCTGGAACAGTTATGTCACGGTGCCTGAAGAGGCGGTTGAAATCGAAGTCCTGGGCCAGCAATGGCAATGGGGTTACCGGTATCCCGGCGCCGACGGCAAGCTCGGCACCTCCGACGCCACTCTGGTCAATGGCGATAATCCCTTCGGCCTGATCTTGGATGATCCTAACGGCCAGGACGATATTCTCGTCGAAGGCGACGATTTGCACCTGCAGCTCGATCAGCCGGTCAACGTGTTGTTGCGCTCGCTCGATGTGTTGCACGATTTCTACGTGCCACAGTTCCGCGCCAAGATGGATATGGTGCCGGGTCTGGTCACCTTCTTCTGGATGACGCCGACGCGGACAGGGACATTCGACATCCTGTGCGCCGAATTGTGTGGCTCAGGCCATTACGCGATGCGCGGCACGGTCGTGGTCGACGAAAAGGCCGATTACGATGCCTGGTTATCGGAGCAGCAGACATTCGCGCAGTTCCGGGCGGCACTCGAAGATAAATCCAAAGATAATTCGTCGGTCGTGATGAACACGGTGGGGCCGCAGCCCGCGCACGGCGTCATGTCGCGCTAAGAACCGAATATACAGGGCGTCTTTAAAGAAAGAATGATGAGGGTTAGTTGATGGTTGATGTCACACCGGAAAAAATCGAACATGTCGGGCCGGCCGAGGTTCCCGAAGTCGATCTCTATCATGCGCATAGCTGGTGGACGAAATACGTCTTCTGTCAGGACGCCAAGGTCATCGCCATCCAATATGGCTGTACTGCCGTTGCCATCGGGCTCGTTGGCCTGGTTCTTTCCTGGATAATGCGCCTGCAATTGGGCTTCCCTGAGTTCTTCTCGTTTATTAGCCCGGAGCTATATCTCCAATTCGTCACCATGCACGGCATGATCATGGTCATTTATCTGTTGACCGCGTTGTTCCTGGGAAGTTTCGGCAACTACTTGATCCCGCTGATGGTGGGCGCGCGGGACATGGTGTTCCCTTACGTGAACATGCTGAGTTTCTGGGTCTATCTGATCGCTGTGTTGGTACTGTGTGCCAGTTTCTTCGTACCCGGCGGGCCGACCGGCGCTGGTTGGACGCTATATCCGCCACAAGCCATTCTTTCGGGCACCCCGGGTTCTGGCGCCGGCATCGTCTTGATGCTGGTCTCACTGGCGCTGTTTATTGTTGGCTTCACCATGGGTGGCCTGAACTACGTCGTGACCATCTTGCAGGCGCGGACCCGCGGCATGACCCTGATGCGCATGCCGCTGACGATTTGGGGCATCTTCACCGCCACTGTTCTGGCGCTGTTGGCCTTCCCGGCCTTGTTTGTTAGCGCCATCATGATGACCCTGGACAGCGTTCTAGGCACCAGCTTCTTCATGCCCGCCATTGTCGAATTCGGCGAGCAGCTTGCTTATGGCGGCGGCAGCCCGGTTCTGTTCCAGCATCTGTTCTGGTTCTTCGGCCATCCTGAAGTCTATATCGTTGCCTTGCCGGCCTTCGGCATCGTCTCCGATCTGCTCTCCATCCATGCCCGCCGCCACATTTTTGGCTACCGCATGATGGTCTGGGCGATCGTCGGCATCGGCGCGTTGAGCTTCGTCGTGTGGGCGCACCACATGTATGTCAGTGGCATGAACCCCTATTTCGGCTTCTTCTTCGCCACCACGACGCTGATTATCGCGGTGCCCACGGCGCTTAAGGTATATAACTGGACCCTGACCCTGTGGCGCGGCGACATCCACCTCACCATTCCGATGCTGTTCGCCATCGCCTTCATCATCACCTTCGTGAATGGTGGTATTACGGGCCTGTTCTTGGGCAATGTGGTGGTCGACGTGCCGCTGTCGGATACGATGTTCGTGGTCGCGCATTTCCATATGGTCATGGGTGTCGCGCCGATCTTGGTGGTGTTTGGCGCGATCTATCACTGGTTCCCGCTGATGTCCGGCCGCATGCTGAACAATGCCATGGGGCAGTTCCATTTCTGGGTAACCTTCGTCGGCGCTTATCTGATCTACTTCCCGATGCACTATCTCGGCTTCATCGGCGTGCCGCGCCGCTATTGGGAAATCGGTGAGACCAGCTTTATTCCGGACTCGGCCGATTCCCTAAACGCCTTCATTACCGTGGCGGCCCTGATCGTCGGTTTCGCCCAGGTTGTGTTTATCTACAACATCATCGTGAGCGTCTTCCGCGGTGAAAAGGCCGAACGCAACCCGTGGAAGGCGACGTCGCTGGAATGGCAAACCGAGACGGTGCCGCCGGGCCATGGCAACTTTGGTGAAGAGGCGCCGGTGGTCTATCGCTGGGCCTATTCCTTCAGCGTCCCGGGAACCGTCGATGATTATGTGCCGCAGAACGTCCATCCCGATTACGTGAAAAAATAGCCGCGGCTGAAGGCGACTAGACGTGGAATTTTTCCAAGAAATCCGCAACAAGCCCTGGCTGGAAAGCCAGGTCGAGATCGATAACGCGCGGGAAGGTGGCTCGTACGCCTTGCCGGCGGTTAAGGTCGGGTTGCGCGTCTTCTTGGGTGTTGTCGTCGTGGTCTTCTCGCTGTCCGTGGTTGCCTATTCCGATAGGATGACCATAGCCGATTGGCGGCCTGTACCCGAGCCGTTGATTATGTGGCTCAATTTGCTGATTTTGATCGCCAGCAGCGTGGCCATGCAATGGGCGGTAATCAACGCACGGCGCGACCGAACGCCCGGCGTTGAGGTTGGCATGCTGGTTGGCGGCGCCTTTGCTCTGGCGTTTTTAGCCGGGCAGCTTTTGGTGGTACGTCAATTGGATGCCCTGGGCTATTTCGCGCCGACCAATCCGGCATTGGCGTTTCTGTATATGCTGACAGCGCTGCACGCGGTTCACATATTGGGTGGCCTTGTCGCGTGGGGACGCACCGTGCTGCGCATTTGGGGCGGCAAAGAAGCCCACGAGGTGCGCATGAGCGTCGAGCTCTGCGCCTTCTATTGGCATTTCCTACTGGCCATTTGGCTGGTGCTATTCTTATGGTTTGTGATTACGTGATGAGGAATTGGGGCATATGAGCGAAGCAGATGTGACGCAATCCGCGACACCGGCTGGCCGGCCGGACGGTTTGCAAGGGGTGGTTGCCGACTTTGCGTCGGACCAGCGGGCGTTCAAGAACGTTCACTGGGGCAAGGCCATGATGTGGATCTTCCTCCTCAGTGATACGTTTATCTTTTCGAGTTTTTTGATCTCGTACATGACGGTGCGCATTTCGACTGTTGTGCCGTGGCCATTCCCCAGCGATGTCTTCGCGTTGCATATGTTTGGCGCCGACATACCGCTGATCCTGATCGCGATCATGACGTTCATCCTGATCACGAGTAGCGGCACAATGGCGCTGGCGGTTAATTTCGGTTATCGCCAAGATCGCAAAACAACAACCATTCTGTTGATTGTGACCGCCCTTTTGGGCGCGTCGTTTGTCGGCATGCAGGTCTTCGAATGGTCGAAACTGATCCACGAAGGCGTGCGGCCCTGGGGGAACCCGTTCGGCGCCGCCCAGTTTGGGTCGACCTTCTTCATGATCACCGGATTCCACGGTCTGCACGTGTCGGTTGGCGTACTGTTCCTGTTCATTGTCGCGCGCAAGGTTTGGCGCGGCGATTATGATAATGAGCGTCGCGGCTACTTTACCAGCCGTAAAGGTACGTACGACATTGTCGAGAGCATGGGCCTGTATTGGCATTTCGTCGATCTGGTCTGGGTTTTCATTTTCGCATTTTTCTATCTCTGGTAGGGGCGTCCCATGGCAGCATCAGCCAACAGTGAACACCAAGAACATCCCCTTGGAATCTATTTCAAAATCTGGTTCTTGTTGTTCGTCCTCAGTACCCTGTCCTATATGGTCGATATACTCGACCTCCAGGGATATCTGCGCTGGTCATTGATCGTCATATTCATGATGCTGAAGGCGGGGCTGATCGTCGCTGTCTTTATGCACATGGTGTGGGAACGGCTGGCCATTGTGTACGCCATATTGGTGCCGCCGCTGGCGCTCATCGTGCTGATGGCGTTGATGGCATTAGAAGGCGACTACACCGAAGTCACGCGGCAATTGTATTTCGTCTTCGGCGGTGGCGGTTAACCACCGACCGGTCGCAAGAAACTACCGTGGCAAGCGTCGATTAAGTTGTAACGACGCAGGTATGCTGGCAGTGTTGCGTAAGGGGTGCGCGGTCGCATGTGGTGATTGGTGGGCGCAGCCGAAACGAGGGGCACAGCCATGTCGAATGAACAATCAATCGACTATGCGGATAGCGGCCCAAGACGGGCCAACATCCGTAAGATTGAGGTGGCGGATCTAAAAGAGGCCCTGATCAAGGGTTTCAAGGATTTCGACGCCAAGCCGACCCACATCGTGCTGTTGTTCTTTATCTACCCGGTCGTCGGCGTCATTTTGGTCAACCTATCGGCTGGCTACCAGACATTGCCGCTTATATTCCCTATTATTGCGGGTTTTGCCCTGGTCGGTCCGATCGCCGCCGTCGGTCTCTACGAGATCAGCCGGCGCCGCGAGGCTGGCCTCGACTATTCGATAAAATACGCCTTCCAGGTTCACCGTTCGTCGTCGATCCGCGCGATTATCACGCTCAGCATCGTCATGATGGTGATCTATTTCGCCTGGCTCGGGGCGGCCTGGCTGATATTTAATCTGACTTTCGGTGCAACGCCAACATCGTTTTGGGGGTTTGCGCGCGAAGTTATATCGACCCCGGCCGGTTGGGCGCTGATCATCGTTGGCGGCGGGGTCGGGTTTATCTTTGCCGTCGTGGTGTTGGCGCTCAGTGTGGTGTCCTTTCCAATGTTGCTCGACCATGATGTCAGCGCGTCGGTCGCCATGGGGACGTCGGTGCGCGCCGTCGCGGCAAACCCGGTGACCATGGGGGTGTGGGGCTTCATCGTCGCTGGCGCGCTCATCCTCGGCTCGCTCCCGTTCTTCTTTGGGCTCGCCGTGGCCATGCCGGTGCTGGGCCACGCGACATGGCATCTGTATCGCCGGGTTGTGGAAGTCTAGACCTCGGCCGCTGGCAGCCCATTCGGTCTAGACGGTGACGTGTTCGGCGATTAGCGCAGCGAACAAGACGAACAGATAAAGTATCGAGAAGCCGAACATGCGCTTGGCGGCGCGGTCGGTTTGGGTTCGTATGATCTGCACCGCCAGCCAGGCCAGATACGCGCCGACGATTGCGGCCACGGCGCCGTAGATCAGCCCGGCCGTGCCCAAGATAACCGGCGCAAAGGTCAGCGGCACCAGTATCAGGGTGTAAATCAGGATCTGGCGCCTTGTCTCTGCCGGGCCGGCGACCACCGGCAGCATGGGCACGCCGGCCTTGGCGTAATCGCCTTCCCGGTATAGCGCCAGCGCCCAGAAGTGCGGCGGCGTCCACATGAAGATGATCAGGAACAAGACGATGGAATCGAGCGTGACCGAGCCGCTCACCGCAGCCCAGCCGATCATCGGCGGCACGGCGCCGGCAGCGCCGCCAATGACGATATTCTGTGGCGTCCGCCGCTTCAGCCAGATCGTATAGACAAAGATGTAGAAGGCCGCGGCCAGCGCCAGCAATCCGGCGGCGACCCAGTTGAGCGCCAATCCCATCACCAGAACCGGCAACACGTTGAGGGTAATGCCAAACACTAGCGCCTTGTTCGGCGCGATGCGGCCAGCGGGGATGGGCCGCTTGCGGGTGCGCTCCATCAGCGCGTCGATGTCGCGCTCGTACCACATGTTGATGGCGCCCGCGGCGCCGGCGCTGATGGCGATGCACAGCACCGCGACGACAGCCAACAGCGGGTGCAGCGAACCGGGCGCTACGACCATGCCCGCGAACCCGGTAAACACGACCAGCGACATGACCCGCGGCTTGAGCAGCGCCAAATAGTCGCTTGCCCGCGCGCTTGTGCTTTGGGCGATGCTCTGCGCCGCGCCCGTCGTCTGAACCGTCATTAACTTACTCTCCTCGCCGGCCAATATAGCGGCAAGGGTCTTCGCGCGTAATAGTATTTCCGCGCCGGGGGGGCCGTTTATCGGCTGAAAATCGCACTGCGGCTTTTTGCCGCGCGTGCCGAACGTCAAGTCCGGCGCGGTCTTATGCGGGGTGTATACGGTTTCTAAAGTCACCAGCCGCATAATCGCCTTATTGTATCGATAGATACACGATTGCCCCCTTCGGCAAGGTTCTCATTCGGGCCATAACGATGGCGCGATAGCGATTCTTTGTTGATCTGTGTGGGGCTGTATTTGGCGGCATCTGGCTGCTATAGACGCGTTAACGGAGATGTCCGTTTTAGATTCGAGGAGACACTGGTGAAATACATTATCGCAACCGCCTTCATGTCCGTCGCCCTGACTGGTGGCGCCGCAACAGCACTGGCCGATGGCGATGCCGCCGCCGGCGAAAAATTCTTTAAAACCCGCTGCACGGCGTGCCATACGGCTGACGAAGGCGGCAAGAACAAGGCCGGCCCGAACCTGTTTGGCGTCTTCGGCGGCACCGCCGGTGCCCGTGTCGCCAGTTTCGAAAAACGGCATTCCAAAGCGCTGAAGGCGTCAGGCATCGTCTGGGACGAAGAGACCCTCGACGGTTTCTTGGAGAACCCGAAAAAGTACCTGAAGGGCGTCAAGATGAACCTGAAAGTCTCGAAGGAAGACGATCGGGAAAACGTCATTGCGTATTTGCAGACCTTGACCAAGTAGGACAAAGTTTCCCCCGCGCCGCGTTAGGCGCGTGTGAGAGGTCCGAATGATAATTTCGACAGCCCATGCCCATGGGCTTCTCGGCGGCGAGGCGGGCGCCCACGACGGCCCGCTGATCCTGCTATTGATTGCGACGGTGGTGATTTCGCTGCTGGTCGCCGAGAAGAAATGGCGCCGGCGGAAGCTCAGGCTGCAAAACGCCGCCGCGGCCGAAGCCGATTCGACGCCGCAAACGGACACCGACCCGGCCGCCGCTGAATAACCCGAATAAGAAACCAGACTGCGCCGCTTTAGCCCCTCGCCATGAGGGGCAGGGCAATCGTCTATGACAGCCTCGCCCTTCGAGACGCCGCCCTTCGGGCGGCTCCTCAGGATGAGGCTTTGCGCATATCTAACAGAATTCCTCATCCTGAGGGCTCGCGCAGCGAGTGTCTCGAAGGACGAGGAATTCCAGTTCCCGCCCCATACATCGACAAGCGAGCCATGAGGCTAATTTATATGCGTACCACGGTCTCACCGTGGAAGGGTGCTTTGCTTTACGTGCCGGTTACCGAGGTGTCGGCGGTCGGCCTAGCGGAGGACTAAACTTCCCAGGTGTGTCCCCGGCGCAGCAGCTTGTCGAAATCGCCTTCGCCCTTATCGCCTTTGATCGCATTGACCTGGTCGTGCACCGCGCCGTCGTAAGTCGGCGCCGGGTCACAATAGAGCACGCCCAGCGCCACCGGGAAGGCCGGCGGCTGCATGCTGGCCAGCAACATCGCGGCCGGCCGGTTGGTCTCGTCGTGGAGTAGGATATCGCCTTCGGTGACCCCGTCCTCGCCGATGGTGACTACTTCTAGTTCCAGCAAATCCTTCTTCATGCGCAGGCCCTTGTTGGACTCGGCGCCAAAGATGAGCGGCTTGCCGTGCTCGACATGGATCTGCATGTCGGAAGCGACTTTTTTCTCGGTGAAATGGCTGAAGACAGCGTCGTTGTAGACAATGCAGTTCTGGAAGATCTCGACGAACGAAGCGCCCTTGTTTTCGTAAGCGCGCTGGAGGACCACCGGCAGATGTTTTTGCAGAATATCGGCTGAGCGCGCAATGAAGCGTCCGCCGGCGCCGAGCGCGAACTGGGCGGCGGATACCGGCCGGTCGACCGAGCCGTAGGGCGTCGACGGCGAGCGGGTGCCAGTTTGCGATGTCGGCGAGTATTGGCCTTTGGTCAGGCCATAGATCTCGTTATTGAACAGCAAGATCTGCATGTCGACGTTACGCCGTAGGGCATGCATGGTGTGATTGCCGCCGATCGACAGCATGTCGCCGTCGCCGCCGACTACCCACACATCGAGCTCCGGGTTGGCGAGCTTGACGCCGGTTGCAATCGTCGGCGAACGGCCGTGGATGGTGTGGAAGCCGTAGGTCTCCATATAGTAGGGGAAGCGCGCTGCGCAGCCGATGCCCGACACAAACACCGTCTGTTCCGGGTCGACCTGCATGTCGGCTAGGGTTCGTTGAACGGCTTTGAGGATGGCGTAGTCACCGCAGCCGGGACACCAGCGAACTTCCTGGTCGGTTGCAAAATCCTTGGCCGTCAGTTTTTCGGGAGGCGTTTGGACGTTCATCTTAGTTCTCCAACCGGCCGCGAATGGCCCCTTCCAATTCGTTGATCAGGAATGGCTTGCCGTTCACTTTGTTAAATCCCTCGGCCGGGACCAGATATTGCGCGCGCAACAGGGTCACCAACTGCCCGTTATTCATTTCCGGCACCAACACTTGTCCGAACCCTTGCAGCAGATCGCCCAGATTGCGCGGCAGCGGCCAGATGTAGCGCAAGTGAATATGGGCAACCTTCAAACCCTCGAGGCGCATGTTGCTGACCGCGCGGTTGATCGGTCCGTAGGTCGATCCCCAGCCGACCACTACCAGGTCGTCGCCGGCGTCGCCCTGGTCGATTTCCTGCTCGGGAATGTCGTTGGCGATGCCATCGATCTTCGCGGCGCGTAGATCGGTCATCCGTTGATGGTTTTCCGGGGCGTAGGAAATATGCCCTGACCCATCGGCGCGCTCGATACCGCCGATGCGATGCGCAAGCTGCGGCGTACCGGGTTTAACCCAGGGCCGCGCCAAAGTGTCGTCGTCGCGCGCGAACGGCGCGAAGTCCTCTGGATCGGTGCGGAATTCCACTTCGAAGGGTTCGTACGTCGACATGTCGGGAATCAGCCATGGCTCCGACGCATTGGCGAGATAGCCATCGGTGAGCAACATGACCGGGGTCATGAACTTGGTCGCCAGACGCACCGCCTCGATCGCCACATCGAACCCGTCGGTCGACGAGCTGACCGAAATGACCGGCATCGGCGCATCGGCGTTGCGGCCGAACACTGCTTGGTACAGATCCGATTGTTCGGTCTTGGTCGGCAAGCCCGTCGACGGGCCGGCGCGTTGCGAGTTGACGATGATCAGCGGTAGCTCGGTGGCGATGGCCAGGCCGATCGCTTCCATCTTCAAGGCGATGCCGGGTCCCGAACTCGAGGTAATGCCCAACGAGCCGGCGTAAGAGGCGCCGATGGCGGCGCCGACCGCGGCGATTTCGTCTTCCGCCTGGAAGGTGATCACGCCAAATTCCTTCATCGCCGCAAGCTGATGCAGCAGCGCGGAAGCCGGCGTGATTGGATAGGAGCAGAAGGTGAGGCCGACTTTGGCCAACTGGGTTCCCTTGAGCAGGCCCAACGCGATCGAGTCGGTTCCCGTTACCGTGCGGTACAGCCCGGGCTCGATTTGCGCCGGCGGAATGCTATAGCCGCCGATCTCGGCCGGCATCTCCGCCGTCTCGCCGAACGCATGGCCGGCATTCAGTGCGGCGATGTTCGCGGCGGCGATGTCGGCGTTCTTGGCAAACTTGTTGTTCAGCCAGTCGACCGAGGCTTGGCGGCGGCGGCCGTACATCCAATAGATAAGGCCGAGCGCCCACATGTTCTTTGAGCGCAGCGCTTCTTTGTTGGATAGGCCGAATTCTTTCACTGCCTCGACGGTGAGGCGCGACATATCGATCTTGATGACCCGGTACTTATCCAGGCTGTCGCCGGTCTCCAGCGGATTTTCCGTATACCCGGCTTTCGACAAATGGCGGTCGGAGAAGGCGCCGGTATCGGCGATGACGATGCCGCCGAGTTTGACGTCGGATAAGTTGGTGATCAGCGCGGCCGGGTTCATCACCACCAGCACATCCAGATCGTCGCCCGATGTCATGATTTTGCGCGCGCCGAAATTAATCTGAAAGGCCGAGACGCCAAACGTGGTGCCGGCCGGCGCGCGAATTTCGGCGGGGAAATCGGGGAAGGTCGCCAGGTCGTTGCCGGCCAGCGCGGCGGTTAATGTGAACTGGGTACCAGTAAGCTGCATGCCGTCGCCGGAATCACCGGCGAAGCGGACAACGGCTGATTCAACTTCATCGCGGTTTTCTTCCGGCCGCTCCAGGGCGGTTACCTCGGACATATAATCTTTTCCTTGGGCGATTTTCGGTAATGCGTATGGGTCACATACGGCGCATCAAGCCAGTGTCTGATTTCGGGCGTAACTTCTTCCTCTGTTGCGCCTGTTTCAAGCCCTAAATGGGTCTTTCTCGCCAAAAATCGCGTCTTTTTTCGCTTATTCAAGCACAGCCAGCATTTCCGGCACGTTCACAAACTTGCGACGCGGCGCCTCGCCGCTTGCCGCGGCGATTTCGGCCTGTTCGATTTGCTGCCATCCGGCATAGTTAACGACTCGAACGCTGCGCTCATCGAGCATCGCCGTTAGGGCCTCGCGGCCCGGTTTGGTGCCGTCGGGGACGTCTTCGAGAATTTGCTGGGCCGCGGTTTCGCCGTCCGGCTTGTTGGTGCCGATAACGCCGGTCGGACCGCGCTTGATCCAGCCCACCGCGTAGACTCCGTCGCCGACCCGGCCGTCCTGATGGACAACGATGCCATTGTCGCTATCGAACGGCACGCCCTCGATGGGGATCGAATAATAGCCGATGGCGGCGACCACCAGGCCGCATTCGATATCGAAAAACTCGCCGGTGCCGACCGCCCGGCCGCCCTCGACCTTGGTGCGCTCAACGCGCAGGCCTTCCACCTTGTCGCCGCCCAACACCTCGACCGGATTGGCGAAGAACTCAAAATGCACGTTCTTTTCCTTGCCCGTCGGATCGACGTCGAGGAACTCGCGCATGGTCGCCAGATTTCGTTCCTTCAAGCGCTGGTCCCGGTCGGACCAGTCACCAGTGACTTCGTCGGGTAGCTGGTCGGCGTGGACGATTGGCATGCAGTTTTCCAGCTTGCCCATTTCGCGTAGCTCGACATTGGTGAATTTCGCTTCGATCGGCCCGCGACGACCGAACAGGTAGACATCGGTGAGCGGCGAGGCTTGCACCGCCTTCGACGCATGGTCGGCGATGTCGGTGGCGGCCATTTCCGCCGGCGTCTTCACCAACACCCGGGCGGCGTCGATGGCGACATTGCCGACCCCCACCACCGCGACCGCACCGACGTTTAAATCAGGGCTAAGATCGGTGAAATCAGGATGGCCGTTATACCAGCCGACGAAATCGGCCGAGCCGTAGACGCCTTCCTTATCGCCGCCGGGGATGCCCAACTTTCGATCGGTCGGGGCGCCAACGGCCAGCACCACGGCGTCGTAGGTCTCGCGCATCTCGTCCATGGAGACGTCCTTGCCCACCTCGACATTGCCGAAATAGGCGACCGCGTCGTTCAGCGCGGTCTTCTCGTAGGCTTTGGCGACTTTCTTGGTGGTCTGATGATCTGGCGCAACGCCGCCGCGGATCAGCCCAAACGGGGTCGGTAGACGCTCGATGATGTCGATCTCGACATCGTGGCCGCTCTTGAGAAGCGAGTCCGCAGTGTAAAATCCGCTCGGTCCCGAACCGATAATGGCAACTTTGATAGTCATAAATCCTCCCGATTTCGGGCCGGACTATAACCAATGCACTTGCCGTCTGCTATCCCGCGCGGGGGGCAAAATTGCGACCTTTTTACATCCCGGTTTATACCGGGGATTTAGCGCCACGGCGCAGCCGAAAACGTGCTGGGCGGGCGGCGCAATGTGGCCGGTTCTACCGGCGCTCGAGCGGGGAGGATAATCACATGTGGCGGCGCCGAAATTCCTCGTCCTTCGAGACACTCGCTGCGCGAGCCCTCAGGATGAGG
>JAALLF010000014.1 GCA_011087645.1 Alphaproteobacteria bacterium | reverse complement strand
ATCCCCAGCAGAACGATTTAACGCTTGTGTTGCATCGATCGGTTGAGGTGACCGGGGTAAACCTGCCGTAAACCGGCGTGGGTGAATACGGCTGGAGTTGACCCAATCCAGACATGGTAGGGGTTCATAGACACACTGTTTCTCCCAGTGCGTTAGGCGCCCAATTATTCAAAACGTTAACGGCTTTGTCCGGCTTGCTTTGTCCGAATCGCCATTGCGCGGGCCGCCAATTTATCAGCTTCTGCTGTCCGTCCAGTTTTTCGCAACAACACGATATATTTCTCAAGGCTCGTCGCCACGTTTGGGTGCTCCGGTCCCAGCACGTTTTCCTTGATCGCCAAAACCCGTTTGTAGACCGGTTCGGCCTCGGCGTACTGGCCCTGCACGCGGTACAGCTCCGCCAGGTTGTTGAGGCTCGTCGCCACTCGGGGATGCTCCGGTCCCAGCGCGTTCTCCCAGATCGCCAGCGACCGTTTGTAGAGCGGCTCGGCATCGGTGTACTTGCCCTGGTCATGATAGAGCAATGCCAGGTTGTTGAGGCTCGTCGCCACTCGGGGATGCTCTGATCCCAGTGCCTTCTCATCCATCACCAATGCACGTTTGTAGAGTGGCGCGGCCTCGGCGTACCGGCCCTCGACACGGTAGAGCTCTGCCAGGTTGTTGAGGCTCATCGCCACGTTTGGGTGCTCCGGTCCCAGCGCCTTCTCATCGATCGCCAACGCCCGTTTGTAGAGCGGTTCGGCCTCGGCGTACTGGCCCTGGACACGGTAGAGCTCCGCCAGGTTGTTGAGAGTGACCGCAGTACGTAGGTCGTCGGAATGCGGTTCCATCGTGCTATCGGCGGGAAAGTCCGTATATTTTTCTGTTTCCGCGGCGGTCGCGGGGAACACTTCTTCTGGAACCGGCACTTTTTCAACGTAAGAATCCTGCTCAACGATGCCAGCGGCGACATGGTTGACGAATGCGATATCGGTCAGCGTCAGCGCCGTTTGTTGAGCACTAACAGGATTAGCCAGACCCAGTGTCATCGCGAGAAACGAGGTAGCTGCGAAGGAACAAGCTCGAACGATGTCGTACATATTGCCCTCTCTAATTTTCTTGAATCACGTAAACGATACGCCCGCATCTTGAGCGGTCATCCGGCAGGTCCGCCGGATTTCGGAGGCCGACAGCAATGAGGCGTCGGCGTGAAGCTTTCGAATTATTCACAATGACGCTGCGTTGGATGGGCTCATGCCCTCCGATTTCGTTCCCATGGCAGGGATCCTCATCAACACGTGGAGACCCATTGGTTGTCACTTGTGCTTAAATTTCACAAATTACGTGTTTATACTTGCGCCGAAGTTAGTCCCGAGCATCACTCAACGCGTCACCCGTTCGGGAGCCTGTTACTTCATGGGCGAATGTTAGATTTGCCCGACAGTCGTTGCTTGAGGGAGGAATGAGGAAAATGCGAGCTTTTGCGCGAACAGGCCGGAATTCGCGGTGATTTACCGGTTCGGCGCCTACTCCCTGGATACTGAAACTTTTGAGCTGAAGTCCGGAGCGGATACGCTCGCGGCTGAGCCCAAAGTCTTTCTGCTGCTCAAATATCTTATTGAAAACCGAGCCCGTGTCCTCTCTAGAGACGATATCATCGACGCTGTGTGGGACGGGCGTGTCCTCTCCGAATCATCTCTGACCTATGCGATCAAAGAGGCGCGGCGCCTCACGGGCGATGATGGCAAGACGCAAGGGGTAATCCGAACCCTGCCGAGACTTGGGTTTCGGTTCGTTGCGGAGGTGACAGAAGGCAGCGATGCAGAAGAGGCTGTCGCCAAGCAAGAAAATGGTACTTCTCCATCCGACCATCTCTCCCCGGCCAACAGGCGTTGGCGCATACCGGTCCTAGCGGCGGCGCTCGTCGTCATCATCGCCGCAGGCGGGCTCGCTTGGTGGCAACCCTGGGTCACAAAAGTTGAGGCGGCGTCCCTCGAACGTATGGCATTTCCGCTGCCGGACAAGCCGTCGATTGCAGTGTTGCCCTTCGAGAATCTGTCCGGCGATGCAAAGCAAGACTACCTCGGCGACGGCATCACCGAGAACATCACCACGGCGCTGTCACGGGTTCCCGAGATGTTCGTTATCCCCCGGACAACGACCCGCACTTACAAGGGCAAGCCGGTGAAGGTAGCGCAAGTGGCCGAAGAACTCGGCGTTCGCTACGTGCTTGAGGGCAGCGTGCAACAGGACGGCGACCAGGTGCGGGTTACGGCAACGCTTATCGATGCGCTCAAGGGTCACCAAATTTGGACGGAGCGCTACGACCGTGAAGTCAAGGACACCTTCGCCCTACAGGATGACATCGCGTCGAATGTTTTAACGGAGCTCAAGGTAAAACTCACCGACGGAGACTCGGCGCGGTCTCTGAGAGCTGGTACGAAAAACCTCGAAGCCTACCAGCTATCCCGGCATGGGTGGCGCATTCAACAGCGCCTCACGAAAGAGAGTGTTCCCGTAGCGCAGCGGCTATTCCAGGAAGCCATCGAATTGGACCCGAATTTTGCGTTCCCGTGGATTATGCTCGGCTGGACCCATAAGGTCTCGGCGAGTAGAGGATGGTCTGAAAATCCCGATGAGGAAATAGCTCGCGCATCAGAGATTGCCCACAAGGCCCTGGCCATCGATCCGTCCTTCGGCGGATCGTACCTTCTCCTGGCGGCCATTTCTGTGGATGGACGCCGGTACGATGAAGCGATCGCCTATAACGAGAAGGCCGTCGCCCTCGTACCAAACAATCCCATTGTCACGGCGCAATTGGGGCGGACGCTGGGACTTGCGGGTCGACCGGAAGAAGCGCTCGCACCGATCCAGAGAGTCAAACGCTTCAGCCCTATCCCACCCGAAAACCTCTTGCGCTGGGAGGGTGTCGTCTACCACACGTTGGGGCGATACGAAGAGGCGGTCACCGCGCTTGAGGCCGCCCGCGCGGGCAATCCCAAAGGGGTGGCTGCCGTTGGCTTGCTCGCGATGACTTACGCGGATATGGGCCGGGTAGAGGAGGCTCGCGCCGCGGCCCAGGCAGTCCTCGACCTGAGCCCCAGTTTCTCGGCGAAGGGGTTTGTGAATGGGCTGTTGCCTTATAAGGACCTCACCAAGTCCGAGCACGCCCTCGCCACACTGCTCGAGCTCGGCCTCCCGGAGTGAAATTCAAGTAAGGTGAATGTCCGGCTATGATGCGGTGGACGGCTCCCCTCCGACGCCATCGCAATGTGCGAAATGTAATCGCGATAGTCTGACGTCTGGCGATATATTAGCGTTTGCTGAATGGCTGTTATTGGCTAAATCCTGCCGTCAGCGGTGGTCGCTAATCACGTCCGTTGTTACCCCAACTTCGGACTTGAAGAGCGTGATGTATGCTTATCGTCTGTTCCTAGTCGTCATTACCCCTGCCAAATCAGAGCAGCTTTTGGATGTAAAGCCGTCGTGATCTGTTGAAAGAAACTTCGATGCAATGTCGGCACCTCAAACTGTCCCGGCAATAAGCATTAACGGGACAGTTTGAGGTGCTGGCGCGGCCTGCAAAGCGGCGCGGGGCGTCTATTAACGGGTTTAAACGGTTGGATTTACCGATGTCCAGTTTGTGGCTGATGACGTCCACTATCGCTGGGCGCGAGATATAAAGCTTAGTGAGGTGTCTGCATTTGGCTATCTTTGGACTGTGCCGCTCGACCATTCGACTTTACGCTGGTTCTGTTGCGATTAAGCTTAGTTTTGGAAACCAAAAGTGACGCTGGAACTTTATCATTTTGACCGGTCGACCGCAGCGCAGAAGGTGCGCCTCGTGCTCGCCGAGAAGAACCTTGATTGGGAAAGTCATCACATCGAAACCAATCTCGACAAGCGCGACCAGCACGACCCTGACTATCTGAAAATTAATCCCAGCGGCGTCGTGCCGACGCTGGTCCATGATGGCAAGGTCATTCGGGAATCGAATGTGATACTGGAATATCTCGAAGACGCTTTTCCGTTCCCTCCGTTGCGACCGGAAGATCCCTTCGAGCGGGCCCAGATGAGGCTATGGACGCGTCGCATCGATGACGGTTTGCACGTCGACAGCCGCATCGTCGGTCAATGCATCGCCATGCGCTATCGCTTCCTCGAAGCCGACCCGGCGGTGGTTGAACAACATTATCGCGACATGCCCGAGACTGTGCGGCGTAAGAACGATCTGATCAATAACGAAATGGGTGTCGACTCACCGCTGCTGCCCGATGCTATCGCGACCTTTAAATCGCTGTTCCGCGAAATCGACACGACTCTCGCCGATCGCCAGTGGCTGGTTGGCGATATGTTTTCCCTCGCCGACATTTCTCTGGTTGTCTATGTCAACCGCCTGGCCTCGTTTCAGATGGCGCCATTGTGGGATGATCTCGAACGGCTGAAGGACTGGAACGCGCGCATCATGACGCGTCCGACCTACATCACCGCGGTAACCGAATGGGGTGACACCACATCACAAAAACGCGTCGAACTGGGCCAGCAGGTGTTTCCCAAGGTCAAAGCGCTATGGGAATCCGCGTGAGCCGGCGACGCCGCTAGCACCACTGCCGCAAGTTTGTTCCCGTCTGTGATGCGGCGCGAGTCCCCTCTGGAGAGATCTATTCGAAGGGTGCGTTCAAATCGCGCTGTTGCTTGTCGAACTGGTTGTCGTACTCGGCCCACACGATAAGATCGCGTGGGTCGGCGAGCGCCAATGCCACCGCGCGCTCCGCGGTTTCTAAATTGCCGTCCGCGACATAGATGATGCAGCGGACGATGCGGTCGGAGAATAATTTTGCGTCGCCCTGACGCCTTGCCTCGATATCGACTAGTAACGCACTGGCGTCGGCCGGATTGAAGTCGCGGGCGATGCGGCGGTGGATGTCGGGCGGTGGGGTCGTTGGCGCGGTCATGCCCCTGGGTCAGCCTCAGACCAGGCCCAATTGTGATTCCGAGTGGTCGAGGACGATCGGTACGATGAGATCTTCTTCGTCGTCGAGATGGGCCGTGAGACCGCGCAACAGCGCCGCCAATTCCCGCCCTGTGTCCTCGCCGGCGCGCCGTACTTGGTCGTGTTCGACAATTCCATCGGCCAGCAGGGTGGCCGCTGCGCCCTGCATGGTGTCGACCAAGGCGTGGATCGCCTGATGGTCGGCTTCCAGCAGCGTGAAGCCATGTTGCAGCACCGGCTCGGCCTTGGCGAACACCGGGAAGAGGTGAAACTCTTCGATCTTGTGGTGCAAGTCCAAATGGCCGAAGAAAAATTCCAGGCGCGGCGCGAACCAGGGTTTGAACTCGTCCAGGGTGATGCGCTCGCCCCGCAAATGTTCGCAAGCCTCGTCCAACATGGCGCCGAGCTCGCGGAACATGCGGTGCCGGTCGAGCCAGAACTGCACCCATTCGCCCAAATTGGCGTGGCCGGGCCAGGTGTCGCGCGGGTAGCGCTTGCGCAACTGCAAGAGGTCGTCGGGCAGGCCGTCGCGGGTCGCCAAGGCGGTCATATCTGAGGGGGATTGGAGCATTAACGGGAGCCAATGGTTTTCCTAAGGTGCGGCGGAACCAAACACGTTGCCGGTGCGTTTGCAATAATCTCCCCCACGCGACAAGTTGGGCGGCGTTTAAGGGGGACCAGAATGTATACCGATCACACCACGCTGGAGGTTGTCGGCCAGGTGATGATCGCCGTGCTGTTTCTCGGCACCGCGATTATCAACTCGACGACCAAGGTCAAACAACATGCCGATCGCATGGGCGCGCTGGGGGTGCCGCTCCCCACTGTGACGCTGTGGGCCGGGTTCGCCATTCAATATGTCGGCGGCGTTCTGGTGCTGCTCGATTTCCACACCGATATCGGCGCCTATCTGCTGATATTTTTCACCATCGCCGCCACGGTGATCTTTCACCGGTTCTGGCTGGTCGCCGATCCGCTGCTGCGCCACATCCATATGTCGGTGCTGTTCAGCAATATCGGTATCGTCGGCGCGTTGCTGTTGCTGGTGTAGCGCTCAGCACTCGATGCCGATCCCACGGGCGTAACGGTACGAGGCGTCGATCAGTCCCAGGATAATCGACAGCTCGTCATCGTCGCGCGGGCCAAAGACCAGGACCAGGCTGGGCGGCGCGCGGCCGACCGGCACCAGCGGATGAATTTCGCCCCAGCCCTTCTCAATAAGCTCGGGCACGTCGTTGGGCGGCAGCATCATATGCATACTGCCATCCTCGGGCGGATGGACATGGGCGAATTCGTTGCCGCGCATGAAGGCTTCGGCGCAGCTATGGCCGCCCTCCTCGAGTAGCCACAGGGCCTCGGCGCCGGGCACCGAAATGACAGACGGCCGGCGCTCGACGAAGGGAAAGTCGAATGCCTGGTCTTTGAGCTTTTGGTAGATGGCGGCGGGCGGGTTTTGATCCAATTGGGTATGGGGCAGGCCGTAATGGGTCTGCGGTTTTTCGCCGAAGCGCTGGGCGAGCGATAGCATGACACTCTCCTGAGCCAGTGAGGAACAAGTGCGATTGTAGGCACGATGGCCGGGTAATCCAAAATGGCGATTAACCATGCGGCGCAAAACGCATAGCATTAACGCGCGCTAACCGAGTATCCTGGCCTTGATGGTGGGGCTGACCGATGAATAAAGGTGCTTTTCAAACGATCGCAATCGTCCTCTGCGCCGTGGGCGCGGTGTACATGCTGTATATTCTGCACAAAGACGGTACCTTGCAGTCAATGTGGGAGGCCGCGACCAGCGGCTCGTTTGGCGGTTTTCCCCTGTAACGAATTCCGGTGTTATGCCCCTCGATCCCCCTACCACCGATCGTCTGATCGTCCCCTACGGCATTGCCCGGGTGAATGAGGCCAATCTGGCCCGGGTGCCGCGGGTCGAGATTGATACGAAAATGTCGACGCCGCTGCGATTGGGCGACGGCCCCTACCGGCGTGGGGTCGTCGCCGAAGAGGCGTTGGACCCGACCGATGACGACGATCGAAGCACCGGCACCGCTCGCTTCGATCTCATACGACGCCTGCACCTGCGCGACTGCGACGTGTTCGATAAATATCTGCGGCGCTGGATCGATCTGTATTTTCAGTTCGTGGCCGATCAAACGCAAACATTCAGCGCCGAGTTGGCGGCGCTGTCGCGCGCGCCCGAGGCGATGCTCGATCCACCGTTATGGGGTATGGCGGCGCTGCGGCCGCTGCCGCGCGCACACATCCCGGCCGCCGGCAATGGCTTCGTCGCGGTGGATGTGGCCCTGTGGGATGGTGGCAATATAACCGCCATCGTCTTCGCCGGTAGTGAGAAGGCCCGACGGGCCCAAGATCTCGGCGGCCCGGTGCGTCTGATCATTGTCGACCCACCGGGCGAGGACGACGATTCCGAAACGGTGGTGTCGCCGCTCAGCGAGCTTACTAGATATTTTTGGCGGGGACTCGCGGTGCCGCCGGACCCGTTCGGACCGGCGCCGTTCCGGCTGGGCGCGGCGGCCGCACCGTCGTTCTGACGGCGCGGCCATGGCGTCGTTTTTAGATTTCCAGCTCGAGAACGTAAAGGCCGCCGGCGTGGCGGTCGACCGCATAGACGATGCGGTTCTCATCGACATAAACGTCGTTGATCTGCACCGCGCTGACGATCGAATTTTCCGGTTGCGGCGGGATGAAGTAGGCCACTTCCTTCGGCTGCAGGGGTTCGGTGAGGTCGAACACCCGAACGCCGCCGTTGAAGAAGGTGCCGAACACCAAATCGTCGGACTGGAAGGACGGTCCAGGGCGGTTCTCGTGCAGATTATGAGCGCCGAAGCGACCGCCGCGATGGCGGAATTCCTCGGGCGAGGGCAGCGGCAGGGTGCCGATCGGCACCATATTATCCTCATTGCGAATATCGACCACCCAGGCCAGCTTCGGCCAGTCGGCGGCATCGTCGCGCACGCTCTCGTCGGTGACGATCATGATGTCGCGGCCGAATAGCGGCAGCGCGGTATGGGCAAAGCCCGGATAGGGGGGGTGAGGGTTCCACGAGCCAAGCACCTGGGGGTTGGACTTATCCGAGATGTCCATGATGAAGGTGCCGCCGTCGAGATAGCACATATACAGACGGTCGGGACGTTCCGGGTAGACATTGGTGTTGTGGGCGCGGAAGCCTGAATCCATGAATGGATGGCGCGGCGGCGGCGGCACATTGTCGCCTTCGCGGGTGCCGGGATACCACCAGCGGCCCACCTCGACAGGTTTCGACGGGTTGCGCACATCGATGCAGCGGTAGAACTGGTCGTCGAGCGGGTTGGTGGGCACGAAGTCGTCCGACCCGCCGGCGAAATGGACATACTCGCCATCGGCAAACCATAGCTGATGCACGCCGCGCGAATGGGGGCCGGAGCAGTCGAAGAAGGAAATCGTCTTGGGGTCTTCCGGCGACGATACATCGAACAATTCGACCCCGGCGGGCTGCATGTTTTTGCCCTTGGTCTGATAGGCGACCGCCAGGATGTCGCCGGTCAACTCCAGGGAGTTGGAGCGCATGTCCATATGGGGCAGCTCGGTCTGCACCACAACCTCGGGCTTGTTGGGATTGCTGACATCGACGCCAGTGAAATTCTTCGGCGCGGATTCGTGCGCCAGCCACAGGATGCGTCGACCGTCGCCGGTCATCTGCATACTCATACCCTCGCCCATACCACCGAAACCGACCAGGTTATTCTGGGCAAGTAATTTCATATTTTTTGATTCAGCTTGCGCCATCTCAATCCCCTTTTTGCAATATAGGTTTGCCCGGAGGCCTGCCCAGCTTCCGGGATGTTAAAAGCGATATACGCCGACGACCCGACTTAGTCGTCATTGCCCTCGGCGTATTCGTCCGCCTGCGTGTCGTAGGTCTCCGCCGCGGTTTCCCACTTCTTCGGCTTCAGCGCGAAGTACAGCGCGCCGATGATCATCACGATGACGACGATCGCGATCGGGCGCGTTGCGGTGTAGGAGATGAGGTCACCGTCGGACAGGACGAGGGTGTTGCGGAAGCCCTGTTCGGCGATCGGCCCCAAAATGATACCGAGCAGGATGCCGGCCGGGATGAACCGATATTTCTCGGCGAAATATCCGATGAACCCGAACGTCACCATGATCCAGACATCCCACGGATTGCCGCTGGCGGTGAAGGTGCCGATCACGCAGAAAATCATGATGACCGGCGCCAGAATGCCGCGCGGCACCAGGGTTGAATAGGCCATGGTGCGGGCCAGAACTGCGGCGATGCCGCCCATCAGGATGTTGGCGAGTACGAAGCCCCACATCACCGTGTAGATCACTTCCGGATTTTTGGTGAAAAGCGTATCGCCGGGCTGCAGACCATGGATCATCAAGGCGCCGAGGATAACGGCTGCCGATATGCCGCCGGGAATACCCAGCACGAACATCGGAATCAGCGACGTGCCGGTTACGCCGTTGTTCGACCCCTCTGTCGCGGCCAGACCCTTGATCTCGCCTTTGCCGAATTGGTCGCCGGGTTTACCGCGCTGGATCTCCCAGGAGTAAACGATCCATTGGGCGACGCTGGCGCCAGCCGCCGGCACCATCCCCATAACTAGGCCGGTGGACCAGCCGCGCACCAGCGACCAGCGGCAGTGCATGATCTCGCTAAATTTCGGCCAGATGTTCCAACTGAGCTTGGATTTGCCGGAAATGTTCGTATGGGGGCTACCTTCGCAAAGCGTGAGGGCCTGAGCGAACGCGAACAGGCCGATCACCGCCGGCAGTACGCCGACGCCTGACAAAAGACCGGTCGCGCCATAGGTGAAGCGCGGAAACGCGGTCATCGTATCGACGCCGATGGTGCTGACGAACAGGCCGAACATGCCAGCGGCCAGACCGCGCAGGAGCGCCCCGAAGGAGACCGCGGCGATCGCGGTGAGACCGAGAATGGCGACCAGAAAAAATTCTACCGGCCCGAACCAGAGCGAAATCTTGGCCAGCGGCGGCGCCAGGAATAGCAGTACCAGGCCGCTGATCAAGCCGCCCATTACGGAGGCGAAGGTCGACATACGGATCGCTTCGATCGCTTTGCCGCGTTTGGTTAATTCGAAGCCTTCGATCGCCGAGGCGGCCGATGCTGAAGTTCCCGGTGCGCGCAGGAGTATTGCGGTGAACGACCCGCCATAGATGCCGGCGGCATAAGTGGCCACCATCATGATCAAGGCGGTCTGGGGTTCCCAGGTGAACGAAATTGGGATCATCAGAGCGATGGCCATGGGCGGGCCAAGTCCCGGGATGGCGCCAATGATGAGCCCGACGACGATGCCGAGCAACATGGCGGCCAAATTCGCCAGTGAGACGACGTCGCCTAAATGAGAGAACGCTTCCATGACCGATCTTTCTCTAGCTAGTGGATCGCAACAACGCTTGGCGTTGTGGCGGTCAGATCAGAATTCCCTTGGGCAGATCGGCGCCGAGGGCAATGTTGAAAAAGACATACATTAACGGGAACAAGACAGACGCGACGATCGCCATGACCTTGTAGTTTCTAATCCCGGTCATGTAGGTGACGAGGAAATAAAACACGATCGAGGAGGCATAAAATCCGACTTGAAAGACGGCGTAAATGTAAAACGCAGCTACGATCATCACCAAAGTCGGCTTAAAGCCCATATAGGAAAAATCGAAACGGACATCGCCGGAAAGCTTTTCGTCGCGGGTTATGAAAGTGCGCAGGATCATGATTCCGGCGAGCGCGATAATCATGAATTCAGTAAATTTCGGGAACGCGCCTGATGTACTCGGTAAATTCTGTGACTGGGTGATGAAGAAACCGGCCACGACAATCATCCCGATCGCGGTCACACGTTCAGCCCTTATCTTGCTCATGCTCATAGCGTGCTCATGCCCGTTGCTTGCTCATGTAGGATTCCGCAACGCTATCCGTGCTGCACAAACTCCATGCGCAGAAACAAAAAGGATTGCGGCGTTGTAGGCTGCCATCAGGCCCCGCCAGCGCTTGCCGGCGGGGCCTGACGATTTGTCAGCGCAAGGTGCGCGGAAAGTGCAGGACTACTTTTTCTTAGGTGGTGCAGGCGGTCCTTCCCAGTAAGCCGCATCTTCAGCGACCTTCTGGCCCGAACGCAACAGGTCCCACATTTCATCGCCGGTGCGGAACATCAGGAAGTTACGGTTTGCCGTTTCTTTCTGGATGTACTCCGGGTTGCTCATCGCGGCCTCAATGGCCTTGAGATAGATTTCCCGCTTTTCCGGGGCCAATCCATTTGCGGTGGCGATCGTACGGCCAGCATAGGTGATGTTCGGTTTACCGACGACTTCCTGGAAAGTCGGTACGCCCGGCAGAACCGTCCAAGGCTCGTTATGCAACACGGCAATCGGACGCAGCTTGCGTTCCATGATGCTGCGCACGTAATAGCCGACATTGGCTGCCACCATGTCGACATTCTTGCCGAGGATCATCGCGATTTTCCCATTGTCGCCGGTGTCGCTGAAGATAAACTTCATCGGCTTCATTTCGGGGATCGCTTTCTGCGAGAAAGCCATACCAACATGGTCGTCGCCACCATGGCTGCCGACCGAGACGATCAGCGGGGTTTCTTTGGCGTATTCGATGACGCCCTCGAGATCCTTGAAGCGCTCATCGTCCCACCGAACCAGCCACAGGCCTGGATCGTAGGAATGCCACGCCAGGAAGTTGAACGATTCGAGGCTCTCGGTGCGCTTCATGTCTGGGTTCAGCATCGAGAAAATGTGCGGAATGTTCACCACCGCCAATTTGTGATCGTCTTTCTCGCCGTCCCATTGACCGGTTACCTGGCCCCAGGATACCCAGCCGCCGCCACCGGCGACGTTGGTGACTTTCACCGGCACGCCCAGCTCTTCTGCGAGATAGGGGGCGAATAGGCGGAAGGTGCGATCGGCGCCGCCGCCCGGTGAGAACGGCACCTGGATGATGACCGGACCGTTGGGGAATTTCTCCTGCGCCTGGGCGCCGACGGTTGCGAATAGGCTGACGCCGGCCATCGCAACTGCGGCGACGGCCGTATACATACATTTTTTAAGCGAAATCATTTAGCTCTCCCTTGTTTGGTGCCGGACCATTGTTTGCTGTGAAAATTCCTCGACCAACTTCTCGCACACTAACGGTGTCGCGAGCTGAAGCTCTAAAAATTCCGGCACACATTGTTGTGAAAGCTAGCCTCGTAGGCTCAGGGCAGTCAAGGAAATGATTTAAACGTTTGTTCTAATCGACATCGCCGAATGCGATGCACATGACCTGTCGGCGATCATGTCGCGGCGACGTTTCGCCCTGTGAGCGGAGACGGTTTTTTTGAGACATATATTCGGATTACGAAGAGTCGAGAACTTCGGAGATGACGGCCAAAGGGCCGCCCTTTGAACGCCGCATTTGGCAATTATCTTAAAGTGGCATAATTTTCCAATAGTGATATAATTTGTCACCGTTTGGTTGGAGGCATGCAACCCAATCGTCAACAGGGAGGAACTACAGTGAAAAAAGTAAAATGGTCGGACATCTCGCGTCGCCAGATTATGAAGGCAGGTGCCTTGGCGGCCGCGACAGGTGTATTGCCGACAGCGCTCACGTCGCCGGCACTCGCCGGCGCCGAAGAAGACCGAATTATCGCGTCAGCGAAAAAGCTGGGTAAGGCGGAGCTGACCGGTATTCTATGGTCGAACTATCAGGTGGCGATCTCGCCGGTGGTTGGTGCGTTCAATGACGCGACCGGTATTAGCCTGCCGAAGATCCAGGACATCAGCACCTTCGACATCCCGCAGCGCGCGATGGCCGAAGCCTTGTCGAAATCGCCAGAGTTCGATTTCTTCCATCTCGATTCCAACATGATTCCTTCACTGGCCTCTGCCGGCCTGATCGAGCCGTTGGATGAATACATGGCGGCTGCTGGGTTCAAGATCAATGCCGTCGGCGACTTCGGCAAGTTCATGACCTACAAAGGCAAGACCTACGGTATGCCCACGGACGGCAACGTCCATGTGCAGTTCATCCGTAAGGATCTGTTCGAGGACGCCGACGAGAAGAAGGCCTTCGCTGACAAGCATGGTCGGGAGATGACGTGGCCGGGAACGTGGGAAGAAGAGCTTGAGCTCATGAACTTCTTCACCCGCCCCGACGATAATCTCTGGGGTTCGGCTAACCTGCGCGATCGTGGGTCGAGCTTGGCGTGGATTTATATGTATCTCTACAGCGCCGGCGGATTCCCGTTCGATGATGACATGAACCCGACGATCGATACGCCGGAAGGTGAATATGCGGTCCAAACGTTCTTGAACGTTAAATCGGCATCGCATCCGGAAGCCGCTGGTTGGGGTACGCCGCAGATGATCCCGCGGATCATCAACGGTAACGCCTTCTCGTGCCAGTACTGGGACGGCATCATCGCCTTGGCGGAAAATCCCGACAAGTCGAAGACCGCCGGTAAGTGGAGCTATGGTCTGGTTCCGGGATCGGATTTCAGCGGCTCGCGCAAGCACCGTTCGATTTCCGCGCCGGTCGTGGCCGTTGTGGTCAACCGTCACAGCCCGCGTAAGGCACAGATGGCCCACATGGCGATGTATCTGGCGACGGCAGCGAACAGCTCGTTGATTGTCGGCGATCCGGTGAACACGTTCCACGATCCGTGGCACGTTGATCACTTCAAGGAAGGTTCCAAGCCATTCAACACCTACACTGCTGGTGGCATGGATGCGATCAACCGAAACCTCAAGGTCACGACGCCGCCGATCTATCTGACCGGTCTGCTCGAGTTCGAAACCGAGTTCAAGCGGAACGTCTCAGAAGCCTACACCGGCGACAAGACGGCCAAGCAGGTTGTCAAAGACACCGAAGCGGCGTGGAAGCGCACCGTGCGCCGGATCGGCAAACGCAAACTCAAAGAAGAGTTGGCGACGTACAAGTCATTGTTCCCGTCGGTCGATACGGCCTGATTGGTTCAATTGTTATCGCCGGCTCTTGGGCTGGCAAGAGAAAGGGGGTGGCGTATTCGCCACCCCCTTTTTTGTCGCGTATCGCATCTATCCACCCGATCCCTGTAGCAGGTCCCGAGCTGATCTGCGGCCCCCGGTGTCGTTTCGTGTCGCGGACGCGCAATACAATTCGCAATAGCCATGCAACGTTACCCTTAATATGGTTAATGAATTCTTTCTGGTGTTAACTATGTTTTTCCAAATGGCCGTTAGGTTGGCAATTGACCCACCGTGCGCGCCGGCGCGGCGTTGTTGCGAGTGGGTGTAAATGTGTACAGGAGTAACGGTAGATGGCCCCGCGTATTGAGACGCATTGCAAAGCGTTGATCGATCAAGTCGCTCAGAAAGCCCGAAGTGAAGATAAGGGCCGTGGCGGTAAGATCGCCGAGACATTCATGCGCACTCTTTATGCGAATGTGCCGCCGACCGATATTGCCGAACAAAGCGTCGACAATCTTTATGGCGCGGCGGCGTCGTTCTGGGAATTTGCGCAGAAGCGCAAACCCGGCCAACCGAAGATCCGAATCTTCAACCCGGCGAAGGGCGAGCATGGTTGGCAAACCAGCCATACAGTCATCGAAATCCTCAACGACGATATGCCGTTCCTGGTCGACTCGGTTACCGCCGAGCTGAATTATCAGGGCCTGACAGTTCATTTGGTTATCCACCCAATCGTCAATATAGAGCGCGATAAATCGGGCAAGTTGCTCGACTGCACCGGCGCCCCCAATGGTGGGGCCGCGGCCGGCAAGCCTGAAAGCTTTATGCATTTTGAGGTCAACGAGCAGACCGACGCCGCCACCATCGCGCACATTACCGCGCAGCTCGAAAGCGTCTTGTCGGACGTCCGCGCGTCGGTCGAAGACTGGCCAAAAATGTGCGACGTCGCCAACGAGATTTTGGACGATCTGCGCGCCAAGCCGCCGCAATTGCCCCTGGAGGACGTCAAGGAAGCCGAAGCCTTCCTGGAATGGATCAACGACAACCATTTCACCTTCCTGGGCTATCGCGAATACGACCATGTCGGCAGCGGCAAGAGCCAGAAACTGAAGACCGCGCCGGGCGCTTTGGGCGTGTTGCGCGACGCCGATCGCAGCATTTTCGAAAGCTGGGCGGACAATGACCCTTTGCCGAGCGAAATTCGCGCCTTCATGCGCCAGCCCCAATTGTTGATGTTGACCAAGGCAAACCAGCGTTCGACCGTGCATCGCCGGGTCCATATGGATGTCATCGGGGTCAAGAAATTCGACGCGGCCGGCAAAGTGATCGGCGAACGCATGCTGGTCGGCTTGTTTACGTCGGCCGCCTATAGCCGCTCGCCGATCAATATTCCCCTGTTGCGTCAGAAGGTCGCCAATGCGCTGACCCGGGCGGAATTCCCGCCGGCTAGTCACGACGCCAAGGCGTTGGCCCACATCTTGGAGAATTATCCCCGCGACGAGCTCTGGCAGATCGACCCCGACACGCTGTTCGACAACGCCATGGGCATTTTGCATTTGCAGGAGCGCCAGCACACCGCGCTATTTGTGCGCGAGGACCCGTTTAAACGTTACCTCACCGGGATGGTTTTCGTGCCGCGCGACCGCTACGACACCGATCTGCGTTTCAAGCTGTCCAAGATTCTCGAACGGCGGTTTGGCGGATCGACCGTCGCGTTCTCACCGGAATTCAGCACGGAATCCGTGCTGGCGCGAATTTTGTACATCATCAAGGCCGGCCCCAAGGGTATTCCCACCTACAAGATCGACGATATCGAGGCGGAGCTGCGCGAGGCCGCCCGCTCGTGGAGCGACACGTTGCGCGACGCGCTCATTGCGGCCAAAGGCGAAAATACCGGCCTGCTTCTTTACGAGCGCTACAGCGATGCGTTCAGTCTGGGATACCGCGAACGCCACACGAGCGAAGCGGCGGTCGCCGATATCGAGCATATCGACGAAGTGCGCCTCAACGGCGAATTGGGATTGAACCTATACCAGCGGCCGGAAGATCCTGCCGATGCGGTGCATCTGAAGCTCTACCACGATGCGACCTCGCTGCCCTTATCCGATGTCCTGCCGATGTTGGAAAATATGGGTCTCAAGGTGGTTGGCGAGGAGCCGTTTGAGATTTCCTACCGCTATGGCGATGGCACCGGCGCTGTCTGGATCCACGATTTTGCCATGCGAACCCGCTCTGGCGCGGACGTCGATCTCAAATCGGTGCGTGAAAAGTTCCATGAAGCCTTTGCGCGCGTTTTCGTTGGCCTGGTCGGCGATGATGGGTTCAACAAGCTGGTCATCGGCGCTGGTCTGGAATGGCGCGATGTGGTGATTTTGCGGGCCTATTGTAAGTTTCTGCTACAGGCGCGCATTCCCTTCTCCCAGCCCTATATGGAAGAGACCCTGGCGAACAATGCCGACCTGGCGCACTTAATCGTTGAACTGTTCCACGCCCGCCTGCGGCTTCACCCGAAAAGCCGCGCCAAGGCTGTGAAACGCAAGGCCGAGGCGTTGAGCGGCGATATTGCCGCAGCGCTAGAGAATGTGTCGAACCTGGACGAAGACCGGATCATCCGCCGGTTCGCCAACGCCGTCGAGGCGACCCTGCGCACCAACTATTTCCAGAAAGACGAGGCCGGCGAAGAAAAACCCTATCTGTCGTTTAAGATCGACAGCCGGTCGGTCGACGGTCTGCCCGAGCCACGGCCACTGAAAGAGGTGTTCGTCTATAGCCCGCGCATGGAGGGTTGCCATCTGCGCGGTGGCGACGTGGCGCGCGGCGGCATCCGCTGGTCGGACCGGCGCGAGGATTTCCGCACCGAAGTGCTCGGCCTGCAAAAAGCGCAGATGGTGAAGAACGCCGTTATCGTTCCGGTCGGTTCGAAGGGCGGTTTCGTGTGCAAGCAGTTGCCCGCCCCCACCGGCGACCCGGCGGCGGACCGCGAAGCGACCATGAACGAAGTGATCGCCTGCTATTCCACACTGATGGCCGGCATGCTCGATTTGACCGACAATCTGTCGGGTACCGATCTAATTCCGCCGAAAGACGTCGTGCGCTATGACGGCGACGACCCCTATCTTGTTGTGGCCGCCGATAAGGGCACCGCGACATTCTCCGATATCGCCAATGGCATCAGCGAGGATTACGGCTTCTGGCTGGGCGACGCCTATGCGTCGGGCGGCTCGGTCGGCTACGACCATAAGAAGATGGGCATCACCGCGCGCGGCGCGTGGGAATCGGTGAAGCGCCATTTCCGCGAAATCGGCCGCGATATTCAAAACCAGCCTTTCACCGCGGTGGGCGTGGGCGACATGTCCGGCGATGTTTTTGGCAACGGTATGCTGTTGTCGAAGCACACCAAGCTGGTCGGCGCCTTCAACCACTTGCACATCTTTATCGATCCCGACCCGGATCCGGCGAAAAGCCATGCCGAGCGCCGACGGTTGTTCCGTCTGGCGCGTTCCAATTGGGCCGATTACGACGCCAAACTGATCTCGAAGGGCGGTGGTATCATCGACCGCAAGGCCAAGTCGGTCAAAGTGACATCGCAGATGAAATCGCTGTTCGATATCGAGGCCGATGAAGTCACCCCCAACGAACTCATTCGCTCGATGCTGGTCAGCCAGGTCGATCTGCTGTGGTTCGGCGGTATCGGCACCTATATCAAGTCATCGCGCGAGAGCCACGCCGAGGCCGACGATCGCAGCAACGACGCCTTGCGGGTGGACGGCAAAGAGTTGCGTTGCCGGGTACTGGGCGAGGGCGCCAATTTGGCGATTACCCAGCTCGGGCGCATCGAATATGCGCGCGCCGGCGGCCGCCTGAACACCGACTTCATCGACAATTCGGCCGGTGTCGACACGTCGGACCATGAGGTCAATATCAAGATCGTGCTCAACGACGCGGTGATGCAGGGCGAGATCACGGTCGATCAGCGCAACGAGTTGTTGGAAGCGATGACCGACGATGTGGCGCATCTGGTGCTCAACGATAACTATCTGCAGACCCAGGCGATTACGGTTGCCGAGGCTAAAGCGCCGGAGCTGCTCGATAGCCAATGGCACTTCATGCGGGCGCTGGAACGTCGCGGTCTGCTCGACCGGCCGATTGAGAACTTGCCCAACGATGAAGAGATCGCCGACCGGCTGGCCAATGGCGAGGGTCTGACGCGGCCGGAATCCGCGGTTACCTTCGCCTATTCGAAACTGGCCCTATACAGCGATCTACTACCTACCGACGTCCCCGACGATCCTTATCTGGTCGGCGATCTGGCGCGGTATTTCCCGAAATTGATTCGCGGTGATTATGCCGATCACATCGCCCGCCATCGTTTGCGGCGCGAAATCGTCGCGACCTACGTCACCAACTCGCTGGTTAACCGGCTCGGCGCTACTTTTGTGCACCGTCTCGAAGAGTTAACCGCCGCCGGTCCGGCCGACATTGCGCGGGCCTATGTGGTGGCGCGCGATGCCTTCCAACTTCGGCCGATTTGGCGAGAGATCGAGGCGCTGGATAATAAGGTGCCGGCGGCGTTGCAAACCGAGATGATCGCCGACGTTGCCACCCTGGCCGAACGCATGAGCCAATGGTTTTTGGAAAATCTCAGCACACCGATCTCGATCGAGGCGGCGATTGCGCAATATACCGATGGCATCGCCGAGCTGGTCGACAATATGCCGGAGATCGTCGCCGAAGACGATCACAACGCCATGGCGGTCCGCACCGCCACTTTGGCGGCCGAGCATGTGCCGGAAGATCTGGCCAGCCGCATTGCCAGCTTGGAAGTTTTGCCCGCGGCGGGCGATATCGTGCGCATTGCAACGAACTCAGGCGTGCCGGTGGTCGATTGCGGACGCATGTACTTCGCCATTGGCGCCCGGTTGGGTATCGACTGGCTGCGCCATGCGGCCAAACGGGTCAGCGGCGATAGCGATTGGGAAGCTTTGGCCCTGGCGGCGATTGTTGATGAGAGCTACCACCATCAGTCGGAATTGACGACGCGGGTGCTCGATATGGCGGGCGGCGGCAAGCTAAATCAGCGCGCCGCCTCGGGCTTGATCGAGATGTGGCTCGACGGCCACGATGGCGCGGTGACCCGTTCGCATCAGCTGATGGACGAATTGCGGGCGGTCGAGCAAGTCGATTTGGCCATGCTGACAGTGGCGAACGCGCAATTGCGATCACTTATCGCCGGCTAGTCGGCGTCGCGCATGGGCATTTCCGGTGACCTGGGCTAAGAAGACGGGCCCGATCATCCCCTAGCTCTTCAGGCGAACCGTAATGACTGCAAATGACGCGGCGGCGCGCGCCGGCCGTTTGGCGATTTGGGCCGCGTTGGCGGCCTGCCTGTCGACCTCGATGGGCGGCTCGTCATTTGTCGCCATGCGGTTTCTGGTCACCGAAACCGACCCGGTCACCATCGCGTTTTTACGCAACGCCGGTGCGGCGCTGGTGCTGACGCCCTTGGCGTTCGCCATGGTTCGCCGCTGGCCGGGCCCACGCGAGCTGGTGGTCATTGGCATTATGGGCGCGGCATTTTTCGGCGGGTTGCAGTTCCTGTTCGCCAACGCGTTGACGTTCACCACCTCGGGCCGCGCGGCGTTGACCTATATGACGACGCCGTTCATGACATTGGCGCTGGCGGCCCTATTTCGCGCCGAACCGACTACCCGATTTAAAGTTGCCGGGGTCGTCCTGGCGACTGCCGGAGTCGTCGTGGCGCTATGGCAGTCGTCGTCGACGGCGCCGCCGAACGCCTGGATCGGTGATCTATTGGTGCTGTTCGGCGCGCTGATTTCGGCCGTCTTCAATGTCTGGTCTAGCCGGTGGCTGCGATTACACGAACCTTTGGTTGTGGCGGTAACAGGCGTGCTGCCGGGCACGTTATTGCTGTTCATCGTGGCGCAGGCGCTGGGCGCGCCCACGGTGAGTCCGGAATTGTCGTCCACCGGCTGGCTCGCGGTGGGTTTTCTTGGACTGTTCGGTGCAGCGATCTCCTACATGTTGTGGCTATGGGCGCTGCGGCATACGACGCCGACTCTGGTTGCCGTATCGCTACCCATGAATCCGCTGATGGCGTTGTTGTGGGGCGCGGTTTTGCTCGGCGAGCCGGTGACCCGCCCGATGGTCATCGGATTTGCGCTTGTCATCGTCGGCATCGCACTATCCAACTGGCGGCCTCGGCGATCGCCGGCACGGAATTGATTCTATCTGGGGCGATACTGCTCTAGGTTAAACCTATGACCGATTCCGTCAGTTCTCCGGCGCGCGCTTTTGAGCGTCGCCCGGTATTTTCATGGTGTCTCTTCGATTGGGCGAATTCACCGTTCCCGGCGATTATCCTGACTTTTGTCATTCCGGCCTACTTCGCCCAAGCCGTTGTCGGTGACGCTGCGACCGCCACGTCGCAATGGGCGTTCATGACCGGCGCCGCGGCGCTGGTCATTGCATTCGTCAGCCCGATCTTGGGCTCGATCGCCGACCAAGGCGGCCATCGCAAGCCCTGGCTGGTTGTATTTACGGTCATCTTGGCAGTCGGCTCCGCCCTGCTGTGGTTCGTAGAGCCCGACGCCGCCAACGCGGTTCTCTTGCTGTGGCTGGTCGGGATATCGGTCGTGGCGTTTGAGATTGGCATGGTGTTCTACAACGCATTGCTGCCGACATTGGTGCCAGTAAGTCATGTCGGTCGGGTGTCGGGCTGGGCGTGGGGCCTAGGCTATTTCGGCGGGCTCGTCGCCATGATCCTGGTACTGTTTGCCTTCCTAAAGTCCGACCCGCCGCTGCTTGGACTCGATAAAGATGCGGCAGAGCATGTGCGAATTGTCGGCCCGGTGGTTGCCGTTTGGTTGGCGGTGTTTTGCTTGCCCCTGTTCCTCTGGACACCTGACCCGGTAGGCCGTGGTCTGCCCGCCACGGCAGCAATTCGTGAGGGTTTGGCCGTTCTTGGGCGCACCCTGCGGGCGCTGCCCCGTCACGGCCAACTGGCGCGGTTTCTTTTGGCGCGAATGATTTTCACCGATGGCCTCAACACCCTGTTTGCGTTCGGCGGCATTTATGCCGCCGGCACTTTCGGAATGAGCGTTGAACAGGTTCTAATGTTCGGATTGGTTCTCAACGCCACAGCCGGCGCGGGTGCGTTTGCCTTCGGCTGGATCGACGACCGGATCGGCGCCAAGCCGACCATATTGATCGGCCTTGTCGCCATTACCGCCCTCGGTGTGCCTTTGCTGCTGGTCGAGACCACGCTGTGGTTCTGGATCCTCGGCTCTGCACTGGGCATCTTTATTGGCCCGGTGCAATCGGCCAGCCGCTCGATGATGGCGCGAATGACCCCACCGGGCATGGAGAGCGAAATGTTCGGGCTATTTGCTCTATCGGGAAAAGCCACGGCCTTTGTCGGGCCCTGGCTGGTCGGCCTGATCGCGTTTTCCTACGGCAGCCAGCGGATCGCGCTGGCCACGGTCATCCCGTTTCTGGTGATCGGCGGGCTGCTGTTGCTGACCGTGCGCGAATCCGACCGCCCGGAAAATTTCTCAGGATAGACGTTAGCCTAGCTTCACCGCGGTGCCCGAGGCGACCACCATCAGCATCGAGCCCTTTTCGCCCAACACTTCGTAATCGAGATCGACACCAACGATAGCGTCGGCGCCGCGTTCGGCGGCTTGCTCTTCGAGATGGTCGAGCGCCATCTGCCGCGCATCGGCCAGCACCTTTTCGTAGCTGCCCGACCGGCCGCCGACGACATCGCGGATCGAGGCGAACAGGTCGCGGAAGATATTGGCGCCAACCACTGCTTCGCCGGAACAGACGCCGAGATATTTAGCGATGTTGTGGCCTTCAATGTTGGTCGTTGTGGTGATGATCATGCTCAGTGTCTCCGCTAACTTTCTCTAATGGCGAAAATGGCGCATGCCGGTCAGCACCATGGCAATGCCGGCTTCGTCGGCGGCAGCAATCACTTCATCGTCGCGCATCGAGCCGCCGGGCTGAATAACGCTAGTCGCACCGGCCTCTATCGTCGCTAATAGCCCATCCGCGAATGGGAAAAACGCGTCTGAGGCGACCGCCGACCCCTTTGTTTTGGGCTCACCGCCACCGGCGGCCTCGGCCGCGGCGATGGCCTTCCAGGCGGCGATGCGGGCCGAATCGACCCGGCTCATCTGGCCGGCACCGATGCCCACGGTGGCGCCCTCGCGCACATAGATGATGGCGTTCGATTTGACGTGTTTGCAGACCGTGAAGGCAAACAGCAGATCCGCCAACTCGTCATCGCTGGGCTGGCGTTTGGTCACGACCTTCAGAGCGTCCGCCGTGATCCGCCCGGTGTCGCGGTCCTGCACCAGCAGGCCGCCGGCGATTGGTTTGGCGATCAGCGCAGTGGTGTTTGGATCGGGCATGGTCCCGGTTAGCAATAGGCGCAGATTTTCCTTCCGCGCGAAAACAGCCCGCGCGCCGGCGTCGGCGTCGGGCGCGATGACGACTTCGGTGAAAATCTCGGTGATCGCCTCGGCCGCCGCGGCGTCCAACGGCCGGTTCGAGGCGACAATACCGCCGAACGCGCTCACCGGATCGCTGGCCACCGCTGTGCGATAGGCGGTCACCAGATCGGCATTGGTCGCCACACCGCACGGATTAGCGTGCTTGATCACCGCGATGGTTGGGTCGTCGAACTCGGCAATCAGCTCGAACGCGGCGTCGGCGTCGCCCAAATTGTTGTAGCTCAGCTCTTTGCCCTGGATTTGCTCGGCCGTTGCCACGCCAGGCCGCTCGGAACCGCCGATATAGAGGGCCGCGCGCTGATGGGGGTTCTCGCCATAGCGCAGCACCTGCTTGCGCGCGCCGCCGGTGGCGAAACCGTTGGGCAATTCGCCGCCGAGTTCGCCGCTGAGCCAGCTGGTGATGGCGCTATCATAGGCCGCGGTGCGGGCATATGCCTTGGCGGCGAGGCGGGCGCGAAAGTCTTGTGGGGTCGCGCCGCCATTCGCCTCGATTGCCGCGATAAGGTCGCCATAATCGTCGGGGTCGGTGACGGTGGTGACCGCGGCGTGGTTTTTCGCCGCCGCGCGGATCATTGCCGGCCCGCCAATGTCGATATTTTCCACGCAGGTGGCGTAGTCCTGGTCGGCGGCGACGGTCTGTTCGAACGGGTAGAGATTGATGACGACCAGATCGATGGCGTCAATATTGTGTTCGGCCATGGCGGCCTCGTCGCCTTCATGGTTGCGCCGCGACAGAATGCCGCCGTGGATTTTGGGGTGCAGAGTTTTCACTCGGCCGCCCATGATTTCCGGAAACCCGGTGTGATCGGCCACGTCGGTAACCGGCACCCCGGCGTCGCGCAGGGTCTGGGCCGATCCCCCGGTCGATAATATGTCGATGCCGTTGCGCACCAGCGCATGCCCCAACTCTGTGAGGCCGGTCTTGTCGGAAACGGAAATCAGGGCGCGTTTAATTGGGGTATCGGTCACATTGGGCACTGTCGGACTTACTTTCTGTTGGGGCTGGCCTATTTTGCGGCGACGATGCCGGGAGAGGTATCGGCGACATATTCGGGAACCAGGCGCTGCAGGGCGGCCCGGCAGCGCAATTCATCCGTGGCGCGGGCGGCGGCGATCAGCTCGTCAATCGATCGGGCCAGCGCGTCCCGGTCAGCGGTGCGCGGCGCAGCGAGGCGAATCGCCGGGTTCGAGGTGGGTTGGGTCGCTTCGGTATCGTGGAACAGCTCTTCGTAGAGTTTCTCGCCGGGACGCAGTCCGGTGAACTCGATCTCAATATCGTCATAGGGCCGCTTGCCGGAAAGCCGGATCATTTGTTCGGCCAGATCGACGATGCGCACCGGGTCGCCCATGTCGAGGACGAAAATATTGCCAGCGGCCTCCCGATCGACAACGCCCATCGCCGACGCTTGCAGCACCAACTCGACCGCCTCGCGGGTGGTCATGAAATATCGTGTGATGTTGGGGTCAGTGACGGTCAACGGCCCGCCGCGCGCGAGTTGCTTTTCGAACAGGGGCACGACCGATCCGGTGGAGCCCAACACGTTGCCGAAGCGTACGGTGATAAATCGGCAGCGATGTTCGGTTTGGGCTCCCGCCTGTTGACGGTCGAGGGCCTGGCAGTAACTTTCGGCGATGCGTTTGGTCGCGCCCATCACGCTGGTCGGATTAACCGCCTTATCGGTCGATATCAGCACCATGGCGTCGACCGCGTGGGCGAGGCACAAATCCGCGACGATGCGCGACCCGCCGACATTGGTCAGCACGCCCTCGCCGGGATGGCTCTCGACGATTGGCACATGTTTCAGCGCCGCGGCGTGGAACACCAGTTCGGGGTGGTAAGCATCGAAAACGCCGGCGATCTGCGGTTGATCGCGCACATCGGCGAGCCGCATGGCGCGGACTAAGTCCGGGTTTCGATGGCTGATCTCCAGGTCGATGGCGTACAGATTGTACTCGCTGTTATCGGCCAGGATGAGCTGCGCCGGCGCCAGATCGGCAACCTGCCGGGTCAGCTCACTGCCGATGGTGCCACCGGCGCCGGTGATGAGGACGCGTTTGCCGGAGATCAGTTTCTCCATCGCCGGCCGGTCCAAGACCGCTTGCGGACGCCCCAATAAATCTTCCACATCGACCGGGCGCACGTCGAGGCGCTCGGCGGCGCCGCTGTGGAACTCGGTAAGACGGGGTAACCGCGACAGGGTCATGCCGTTGGCCTCGGCGATATCCAACAGGCTGCGTAGCAATTCCGGGCTGAGCTCCTGCTTGGTGGCGATTAGGCGCTGCGGATGGACCCCGCGCAAGGCAAGCCGGCGCAGCACGGCGGGCAAGTTGTCCGGCGTGCCGAGAACCGGCACGTCATGAATATGGCGGCCGACCCGGCGGCCTTTTTCGTCCAAGATGCCGGCGATGCGATAGGCGGTGCTACGTTGGCGGGACATCTCGCGGATAAAGGTCTCGGCGGCGTCGCCGGCGCCGACCAGTAGAACCGGAATGCCACTTTTGGCGGTTTGTTCGATGGTGAATTCGAAGCTGCGATCCATGAACAGGCGAAACACAAAGCGCGGTCCACCGAGCAGCGCGATAAGCACGAACCAGTTGATTACCGGGAAGGAGCGCGGCAGAAATTCAGCGCGGCTCCACAGGAACAAAACCGGCAGAAAGACCAGAACGGTGACGGTGACCGCTTTGGTAATCTGGATGACATCGTTGGTCGAGGCGTAACGCCAGATGCCGCGATACAGTCCCATATACCAAAAGGCCGAGGCGGCGATGACGGTAAACAAAACAGTGCCCTGAACGATGAAATCGAAGGGCAGGGTGTAGATCGCGTCCCCCATGCGCAGCAGTAGCGCGAGGACAAACGAAATGGCCGCCATGAAGATGTCGTGCGCGATAATTGTTTGCCGACGGTTGGGAAGCAATTTCGATTGGGTCATTGTCGGTGTCTGTGTCTGCGCCCTGGTGCAACGGTTATGATTTTAGCCTTTCGGCGGCTGGTCTGTGCAGGCTAATTCGGTCTCTTCGTCGGCGAGAAGGCGGATTCCTTCAAAAAACGAACGGGGATTAACGTCGAGCTCAGTTCTCAGCGCATCTATATCGTATGATTTATCTTCACGCGAACGTTGAAGTTCAGCGACCGAGAATGGCGCCTTTATGGCGCAGGCGGAGAGCAACCGAGCGGCGCCAATGAGCATCGCCGATGGCACCGGCACGATATGTAGGCGCCGGCCACATGCCGATGCGCAGGCGCGCAGCATTTCGGCCAGGGTTATCGGTTGCGGACCCGCCACGACGATGGTGCGCGCGGGTGATAGCTCGGCCGTCGCCGCGGCGACGAGCGCCGCCGCGACGTCGTCGACATAGACCGGCTGCACCAGCGTCTTGCCGCCGTCCGGCACCGGCCAGAGTAGCGGCAGCCAGCGGGGCCAGCGCCCAACAAGGGTAAGGATTCGGGTTACATTACGCTCGCTGTCGCCGCCGTAAATCATCGTCGGGTGTAGAATGCTGCCGGGTAATTCCGAGCGCTCAAACACCGCTTCGCCGCGCCGCACTTTATCGGCGCCCGGGTCTGGCACGTTGCTGTCGCGCCGTGTCGAGCCGGTGACGATGAGCCTTTCACAGGTGCCGGGCACCAGCGTGATGAGGGGCTCGATGGTGGATGCGTGGGCAATGTTGATGATCCGGTCCGCGCTGGCCAAAAGGGGCGCTAGGGACGCGGCGTTGGTAATAT
This sequence comes from Alphaproteobacteria bacterium, assembly GCA_011087645.1. Taxonomy (GTDB): domain Bacteria; phylum Pseudomonadota; class Alphaproteobacteria; order UBA6615; family UBA6615; genus JABDJY01. The sequence goes on along the minus strand of JAALLF010000014.1, from coordinate 68,591 downwards.
CGGCGACAGCGGTCTCGGCGCGCCGGTCGATCAATTGCAGACGTTGGCGCGATCGGCCCGTCGCGACCACCTCATATCCACGGTCGCATAATTGCGCAACGACGCGCCGCCCGAGGCCGCTCGCTGCGCCGATCACGACAATTCTCATTGCGGGGTTCCATTGGCCGACGTTTCTCCGCCGATGACCATCCATATCATCAATGACGCCACGACGACGGCCGCGGCCGCCAGCATAAGCCAGGGAAGGATGGGGGAGCCGTCCGACATCGCGGCGATGAACGCCAAACCAACTAACACGATGTTTGCGATTGTGACGGCGCCGGCAACCCGCGCATGACTGCGGCCGCGTTGGACGGCGACTTGATAGCAATGCTCACGATGGGCCCGCCAGACAGCGGCGCCGCGCAACAGACGGCGCGTCAGGGTCAGAGAGGCGTCGGCCAGATAATAAAGGGGCAGAATAAGCGCGGCGTGCCACAGCCCGCTCGCGGCCAAATCGAGCAGCAGCCAGCCGAGCAGGAAGCCCAAGGGAATGCTGCCGACATCGCCCAGGAAAACCCGTGCCGGGTACCAGTTCCAAATCAGGAAACCGGCCATGGCGGCGGCAATCGCCAATCCTTGGCCGTGGGTTGCTGTGACCGGCGCGAGCGCGAGGCCGATAGCATAGATCCCCACGCCGATGGCGATGGATTCGACCCCGGTAATACCGTCGATGCCGTCCATGAAATTAAACAAATTAATGAACCACAGCCAGAAAAGAGCCGCGAGAAGCGTGTCTAAGATAGAGCCAAACAGGCCTTGAAAGACCAACCCCGGTAGAAATTGGACGGCGACAATCACCGCGACAGTTTGGACGATAATCCGGATAAGTTGCGACAGGCCGCGCAGATCGTCGAGGAATGACACCGCAGCTAGTCCCAGAGCGCTTGCGGGAATGAGCCACCGGGCGAATTCGCCGGCCTCGCTTTGGGGGGTGACAATAAATGTCAGCGCCAGCCAAGCCGGCAGCAGAACGGCGAGGACGCCTAGGCCGCCGCCGCGCGGCGTCGCTTGCGTGTGCGAGCTACGCTCATTGGGGTGATCGAGGAGCTGGTGACGCAGCAGGGCGGTTCTGGTGCGTCCGATAAGCACCCAGCTCAGAACACCGGTAATAAGGGAAACGAGGAGAATGTAGAGACCGGCCATTGCGGCTTTCGGGGTGCTGGGGCGATTGGAACGGGTTCGAGGTCAGGGTATCACGCTGGCTCCGATTGTGATCCCCCTCCGGCGATCGCAATCGTCAACGCGGCGAGCACCCACAAGAACACCAACCACCAAGATTGCCAGACCCCAAAACTCAATTCGGCGATCAGGGTTGCGGAGAAAATAACCGTAAGGGCGGTCGCGAGTTCCTTGCGACCCTTAATGTAACGGGTGATCCTGGCCAGAACGGTTACTACTGCCACGAGAGCAAGCACAATGCCGGGGATGCCCAGCTCGAGCCACATCTGAAGCAGCGCATTATGGGGATGAAGCGGCAATGTTTCCGCCCGCGGACCAAGTTGGGCGGCGATGCCGTCGGCGCCGGGCAGAAGCCGTGACGCCCCCAGGCCCCAGCCGAAAATCGGCTGTTCCATCGTTCGGGTCGCGGCAAAATCCCATATGGCGAAACGGTGGCGCAGCGAGAAGTCGCTGATATTCCACGACAATAGAGTGCTGTCGATGACCGGGAGCGCCACCGGATATATCGGTATCGCGACGGCGATGATGAAGATGCCGGCGATCATCAGGGCCCGCGCGAATCCGGGGGCGAAATAGGCCAGCGTGAAAAACAGCCCGCCGGCAAAAACGGCGAGCAAGGGTGTGTCGGGGTCGAGGCTGAACAGCGCGATAGCGGCCAAGACGATCCCGAGCCCGGCGGTAACGGCGCCGAACCGTCGATCCAGCACGAGCCATAGGGGCCAGACCAGAATCGCCAACTGGCTCGCGGTGCGGTTCAAATGATACAGGCTTCCCATACCCTTGAAGCCCTCGCCCCGCAGCAAGCCCTGGATTAGACCGTCGGTGGCAACTTCGATGGCGATTAGTGCGAGGGCGATCCCGCTGCCGATCAGCAAAGCGCTCGATGTGCGCTGGCGTCCGCGCGCATCCAACTGCGCTGCGGCGCCGACTAGAAGCCAACCGCCGACGATAATCGGGATAAGCTTGACCGCGATGTGCAGTGTGCGGTCAGGCGATAGGGACCAGATACCGGTGACGGCACCGTAGGCAATGAGGCCGGTGAAAGCCGCTGGGATCAACCAGGATCGGCCTTCCCAGGGTGTACGGCGGCAGCGCACATAAATGATGGCGATCCACACCGCCGGTAGCAGGGCGGCCCAGGCGATTGCCAAAGGCGCAACGGTTGCGAGCGGCAAAATGGCCAATGCCGTTGCGGCAAAGACGTTGCCAAAGTCAGGGGCCGGTGAGTCTGCACGCATGTCGCGAGCTTTCTGCCCTAAAAACAGAAAGCCCCGCAAGGGCGGGGCTGAAAACAGTCGTGGCAAAGTGTGCCGGTCGTTGCGTTGGGTTATTGCGTCAGCAATATATGAGGTGTTCTACAGGGCTGTGCGGGGTTGTTGCGCCAGGACGGCGCGGGTATGCGCAAACCGGTAGAGATTAAGGCTTCCGGGGATCGTCGAGACGATGGGGGACACCAATTGCGATACTCTCGATACGTTTCGTGTCGCGTCGATGAAGGCGCGCTCGGCGTAGGCCACCCGTTCAAATCGGCGTTTCCACATTTGATCGATTTCATGAAATCGCGGATAGGCAATACCGGTTGCACAGTATTCGACGTTACGCGTCACCGTTTCGCTGGACGTGCAATCGCGCTGGAACTTGTTGCGCACACCCAGGCCGGCCCACAGCCGCAGCCACCATCTGGTCTGTATGGCGCCGCTGAAGGGGACGAATATGTGGGGCTCGATGGGCCGCCAGCGCGATGGGAACACATGCAGGGTCATCCCGCCCGGTTTTAGAATTCGGGCGATCTCTGAAATGGTCTTTTCCTGGTTGATGACGTGTTCGAAGACCGAGGTCGAGACCACGAGGTCGAATTGATTGTCGTCGAAGGGAATGGCGTAGCTTTTCTCCAAGTCCAGAAACCGAAACCGCGGCCGGTCCGATGGATCGCGTAACTGCACGTAATCCCTTGCATCGAACCCGGCGATGTTTTGGTAGCCCGCATCCAGATATTCGTACGTATGGCGCCCACTGCCACACCCGAAATCCAGGATTTGAGCAGATTTGTCGATCTCGATACCGTAGCTAGCCAGAATGTGCGCGTTGAGCGCGACAATCTTCTGGTCAGCCTCTAACTCGGTCGTGTTTATAGCTTCGCTATTCATTTCTCACAGTTTACTTGCCCGGTCGCGGAAAGGCCGAGATGGTCCAGTTGGCGGGCAATAATTTTGGCCTCGTCGTAGAGTTCGCGGGCGCGGGCGAGGCCGGCGGCGCCCATCTGGCTTCGTAGCGCGCTGTCTGTGATGAGGCTGCGCAAAGTGTCCGCTAATTCATTAGCAGCATCGACCGGCACAAGAAGGCCGGTTTCCCCTTCCACCACCAGCTCGCGGCCGCCACGAATGGTTGTAGCGACGACCGGCAGGCCGGTTAACATGGCTTCGATGATCGAGCGCGGCATGCCTTCGCGATGGGATGGTAGAACGAATATATCGCCGGCGCGCAACAGCTCGGGCACATCGCCGCGGTAGCCCAAGAGTTTTATTTTTTGGCTGAGCGCGGGATCCGTCTCGATGGCATTCAACGTGTCGTCGATGGAGCGCGCATGGTCGCTCGCCAAACGGTCGCCGACAATCCAAAGGTCGGCGTCGAGCGGGCGCATGGCCTCGACCAGTTCCGGATAGCCTTTCTCGGCGACCAACCGGCCGATCATCACGATGACCGGCCTTGTGTCGGTCGCACCATTGGCTGCGCGTAATTTCTGGCGGGCCTCCGCGTCGTTGTTGGGGTGAAACCGGGCCGGGTCGCTGCCATTGCCGATCGCCACTATATCGCCGGTACGGCATAAGCCGAGCCGCCGCGCGGTGGCCGCGTCTTCGGCGGATTGGGTGAACAAAGTGTGGGTGAAACGGCCGGCCAACCACTCCATGGCGATGACCAAAGCGCGCTTGGGCCATGCCATATTTTCGTGGAAATAAAAGCCGTGCGCCGTGTAGACGATGCGCGGCACGCCGGCGAGCCGTGCCGCCAGCCGGCCCACGAAGGCGGCGGCCGGGGTGTGCACATGGACCAGATCGAAACGCTCTTGGCGCAGTAGCTTATACAGACCAACGAAAGATTTGATCGCCCGAAACGGGCTGAACGAACGGGCGAGGGGGGCGGGTTCGACCCGAAAGCCGGCCTCGCGAACCTGGCCTGCCAATTTACCGTCGGCACACACACCGACAACGTCATGGCCAGCCGCGCGCATCTCGACCATCAGCGGCAGCAGAAAATGGTAGAGCGTGAAATCGACGGTGCAGAGCTGGCAGATTTTCATGGTGTTACAGCCAGCGTCTCGCCCAGGCCTGGAACATCAGCACGTCCCACAGATGGTACTGCCAATTGCGCTGGGTGCTGAGATGCTCGCGCCATTTCGCGCGGATCGGCGCCGGCGCCAGAATGCCGGTTTGCGCCAGACTGTGTTCCGATAACAGATCCTCGGCCCAGTCGCGCAAGGGGCCGCGCAGCCACTTGTCCAGCGGAATGCCGAAACCCATCTTGGGCCGTTCGACCAGATCGCGCGGGACGTGGCGCTGCAAGACTTGGCGCAACAGCCATTTACCCTTCCCGGCGCGAATTTTTTGTTGCGCCGACAGCCGCCACGCGAAGGCAACGACGCGGTGGTCGAGCAGGGGGACACGGGCCTCGAGCGACACCGCCATGCTCGACCGGTCGACCTTCGTTAGAATGTCGTCGGGCAAATAGGTCAGCGTGTCGAGATACTGCATCCACGCGATATCGTCGGGCAGGCGATCGGCCAGGGCCGGGTCCCATAGGATTCCGCGTGGCTCGCGGCCCCCCGGCACCACACCGGACGGGTCGTCCCAATGGCTCACCAGCCGGCGATAGAAGGCGCCGCTGTCACCGCGCAGCACGTCGGCCAGCTTGTACAGCTTGTCGCCCGGTTGCGCCGGTCGCCAGCGTTTCGGCATCAGATTAAAGAGCCGGTCCCAGACGCCTGGTGACAGGCTATTGACGGCGCCGGCTAGGCTAGCCCGCAGGGGGCGGGGGGCATTCATCAGGCGGCCGACCGTGCCGGCGCTCTGAAAATAGCGGTTATAGCCGGCAAACAGCTCGTCGCCGCCGTCGCCTGACAAAGAGACGGTGACATGGGGCCGGGTTAATTCGGAGACCAGAAAGGTCGGGATCTGCGATGAATCAGCGAAGGGCTCGTCGAACATTTCCGGCAGCCGCTCGATCATCGCCATGGCCTGGGCCGGCTCAACATAGAGCTCGGTATGATCGGTCCCGAGATGTCGGGCGACCTGTTTGGCGTATTGCGCCTCATCGAACCCTGATTCGGCAAAGCCGATCGAGAAGGTCTTCACCGGGCGGTCGCTATTGGCCTGCATCAGGGCGACGACGGTGGAGGAATCGATCCCCCCCGACAGGAAGGCGCCGAGCGGCACATCGGCGATCATGCGCTGGCGCACCGCATCCGATAGTAGCGCTTCGAGCGCGTCGGTTGCCGCCGTGTCATCCCCGGGTAGCGGATCGTTTGCCCCCTCTTCGACAATATCGTCGAGGCTCCAATAGGCGCTGATCTCCGCTTGGTGTTGCCGGCCCATGCGAAGCATGGCGCCTGGCGGCAATTTCGAGACCCCGCGATAGATCGTGTGGGGCGCGGGGATATAGTTGTGGCGCATGAACGCGGCGACAGCGTTTTGGTCGACCTGCGCCGACCACCCGCCCTGAGCGCACAGCGCCTTTAACTCCGAGCCGAATAAAAATAGATCGCCGAATTGCGCCCAATAGAGCGGCTTGATGCCCAGCCGGTCGCGCACCAACGTCAGTTCACTTGCCCGGCGGTCCCAAAGTGCGAAGGCGAACATGCCGATGAACCGTTTCACCGCCCGCTCGACGCCCCAGGCTTCGCAGGCCTCGAGCACGACTTCGGTATCGGAGCCGCCGCGGAAGGGGCCGCGGCCTTCGGCGATCAGCGCGTCGCGGATTTCGGCGAAATTATAGACTTCGCCATTATAGGCGATGATCGATCGGCCGGACGCCGAGGTCATCGGTTGGGCGCCGTTTGGCGACAGATCGATGATCGATAATCGTTGATGGGCCAGCGCCACGCCGGCCTCGGCATCGACCCAACAACCCTCGGCGTCGGGGCCGCGATGGCGGAGCGTGTGCGCCATCCGAGATGCCGTAACGCGTAAGTTGGCCTCTGATGTTGAGGCACTAAAGTCTAGAAATCCAGCGAACCCACACATGATGTCAGTCCGCTAGGCGCCCGGCTCGATCAAGTCGGGGACTGACGACGCGCGTTTTCCCAGCAAGCCGTCATACAGCGCGGCATATTTGGCGACGCATATATTATTCGAGAATTGGGCCTCGACGCGCCGTTGGCCGGCGACGCCCATTTGCCGGCGCCGGTCACCGTCGCGCGCTAAACTCAGCAGGGCGGCGGCCAGGGCGCCGGGCGCCTTTGGTGGCACGACCAGGCCGTTTTCGCCGTCGATCACGGCCTCCGGATTGCCACCGACATCGGTGACCACCATGGGCAGGCCAGCGGCCATGCCCTCCAACACGCTATTGGAAAACCCCTCTTGATGGGAACACAGGATGCCCATATCGGCGGCGGCGAGAATCTGCGGTATATCGCTTCGCGCCCCCAGGTGGCGGACATGTTGAGCGAGACCCTGGGCGTTGGCGTGGTTGCGAATGATGCCCTCATGGGTGCCGCCGCCGACCAGAAGGACTACCCAGGAGGGCGGTAGCTCTAGCCGGATACTCGATAGCGCCTGCAAGAGATCCTCATGGCCCTTATAGGGGATGAAGTTGGCGACCATGACCATGATCAGCGCCTCTTTCTCGAGGCCCAGTGATTGCCGCAGGTCCGCCCGGTCCGGGAGGGAGCAATACAGATTGATGTCGATACCATTATAGATGAGACCCAACCTGTCACCCGGTATGCCCTCCTCGGCCAGCTGTTCTACGACGGCTTTTGAATTGCCCAGGCAGGCGGTCATGCGCCGATGTAGCCAGCGCTCGATCTTGGCCAAAAATTGGTGGCCCGATTGATAGTCGCGCAAGCTGCGGCGGCTCATGACCCGGCCGTCGAGGGGAACCAGCAGGCTGGTCAGGCCACCCAGCAAATAAGCCGCGGGAAGAAAGAAGTGGACGATCCGCGGGCGGTTTCGCAGAAGCGCAAATAGCAGGCCGGCGAAACTGAGCGGCAGGCTGACCAACCGCCGCACATTGCGTGGCAAGCGCCGTGTCAACAGCGACAGCGGGGGCGCGATGACCCTTATTCCCTGTTGTTCGAGAAGCGGCGCGAGTTCGCCTTTATGGGTGAGCGTATAGACCGCCGGACTCAGATTGCCGCGCGCCAGCGGCGGCAATATTTGCAACAAATGGCGTTCGGCTCCGCCGACGTCCAAATCGCCGATAACGAATAAAATGGAACGGGTCACGAAGCGCCGGTTTGCCTGAAGACGAATTCGTTACAGCCGATGCCGCCGGCGCATGTCGTCAGCGCGCAGAGTTCAAAGCCCCGGGCGCGGTAGTAATCGAAAATCTCTTCTGGCCGCGCGACTTCAAATGGGTAACCGCCGACCCAATCGATGAGATCGTACCAGGGTGACATGCCGCGGGTGCCGCCATAGTTGCGCCAGGATTGAAACGGCTTGCCGCGCAACGTGTCGCGCACGAAGGTGATGCCCCAGGTGCGCAGCAGCGCCGGTACCAAAATGAGGAAGCGCAACATCTGCGGCGTTCGGTTATAGAGCCGTTTGACCGTGGTCCAGCGCCGGCTGGGTCCGCCCTGGTCGTTATAGATGGCGATATAGAGCATGCCGCCCGGCGTCACCCGGCGGTCGATGAGGTCTAAGGCCAACGGCATATTACCGGTATGGTGCAGCACGCCCCAGGAATAGACGATGTCGAACTGGCCCAGCGCGGCGAGGTAATTCTCGTCGAGTACCGAACCCTCTTCGACCGTCCAATCGGCGTCGTCCGGGAAATATCGCGACTTGAGCTCGGCGGTGCAGGTGACCGATTGGCGGTCGTAATCGAACGAGTGGACGCGCGCGCCTAAGCGCCGCGCCGCCAGCGAGAACAGCCCGCTGCCCGAACCGGCATCTAAGAAGGTTTTGCCTTCCAACGATGACATGCCGAGCTTTTCGGTGAGGGTCTCTTCGGCTTTCTCGATACGGTCGGTATCGACCAGGCTGAGAAACCGGCTCCAATTCTCGCCGAAACCGAATGTCGGCGCGTCGGCCTTAGCGGTCATTGTGGGGACCCAACTTTGACAATCAATTCGTTCCATCTCCCAATTATGTCGTCCACGCTGTAGCGGCTGGTGATCTCCGCGGCGCGCTTGCCGAGCGCGGCGCCCAGCGACGCGTCAGACGCCAGCCGGCCGATGGCGTCGGCCAGCGCTTGGCTGTCTTCGGGTGCGACAAGCAGGCCGTCCACATTGTCGCGAATCATATCGGACGGGCCGCTGGGGCAGTCGGTCGCGATCACCGCCACGCCGCAGGCCATGGCTTCGGCGAGCGCGTTGGGGAAGCCCTCGTAACGCGACGACAAGATGAATATGTCGGCCGAGGCGAGGGCGGCTGCCGGCGCGGCGGTGACGCCGGGCAGCTTCACACGTCCGCTCAGCCCGAGCTCTTCGATGAGCGCACCGAGCGCTGCGCGCTCTGGGCCTTCTCCCCAAATAACCAGGTCCCAGTCAGGAAAATGTTGCGCGGTGGCTGCGAAGGCGCGGATCAGAAGGTCGAAGCCTTTTTGCGGGACTAGCCGGCCGAGCCCGACGATCCGCATGCGGTCGGCGTTCGAAACCGCATCGAACGAAGCCGCGGCGTCGAGGGAGTCGATCGGACGGGTGACCGGGTTGGGAATGACATGGGCCAAGGGGCGAATGGCGGCCGGCAGGCTTTCGACGATTTGCTCGCCTTGGACCACCACCGCGTCGGTGTATCGGTATAGGATTTTTCGTAGTGCCGACCAAACGCCAGGGAGGCGATGGGCCTTGGTATCGACCCTTTCCGACACAATAAGCGGCACCCGGAAACCTCTGGTGGCAAGGATCGCCAGGATATTTGTCGCGGTAATGAATGAGATTACGACATCGGGATTTGCCTGGGCCAAGGCAGTGCGAAGGCGGCGGATGCGCGCGCCATTGGCAAAAATAGCTTGCCCGAAATTTCGCGACAGCCCGGCCAAAGACAGCGGGCGATGGTCGATCGCAGGGTCGAGGGCGAAGGCCGGTGGGGCCGTGCCATCATCAAACGATAGCAGGGTGACGCTATCGCCGCGGGCGACCCAGGCATTAGCCAGCGTGGTCAAGGTCCGTTCAGCGCCGCCTGGGCCAAGGCCGTGAATGACAAGCGCAATCTTCACGTCACTCCGGCTTTAATGGGCTGCCAACGTTTCATCGTAGAGGTCTTGAATATGGTCCGCGTGCGTTTTCACACTGAACCGGCTTAGCGCGGCGGCCTTTGCCGCGGCGGCAATTGTGTGAGCTTTGTTGGGATCCTTGATCAGCGCCAATGCGGCCTCGGCCATCGCCGCGGGATCGTCGGGCGCCACCAGAATTCCGGTCTCGCCGTTGGTGATAATTTCGGGATGGCCACCGGCGTCGGCCGCGACCACGGGGACGCCGGCCAGAGCCGCCTCGACCAGGGTGCGGGGAAAAGCATCGCCAACCGCCGGCGCGAGCATCAAATCACACGCCGCGATCCAGTAGGTTCCCGGCGTGCGGAACCCCATAAAGTGCAGTTGTTTGTCGAGGCCGCTTGCGGTCGCATCGGCTTGAAGCGTGGCCCCCTGTCCCTCCCGATCGTCGCCGAAAATCACGAATGCCGCCTCGCCGCTTAGCGCTTGGTTGATGGCGGCGGCCGCTTCGACAAATACTCGCGGCCGCTTCACATCCCATAAGTTTCCGAAATAACCGACCACAGGCACGTCGGGGCCGGTCTCCAGTTCGCTGCGCAGGGTGTGCCGCGCCGCGGCTTGGTTCACGCCAAAGTCGATCTCCGTCTCGAAGGGGCTATCAACCACGGCGCTACGGCTCGCCAAATTGGCGGGAAGTTGGTCGAGAACATAGTTCGAGACACAGAAAACGCGGTGGGCGCGGGCGCGTAGCAGGGTATCGAGGCGCGATTGCGATAACATGCCGCGCTGGTGCCAAATGAAGGTACGGCCCGCCAGCCGTGTCGGCGCCGCCCAGGTTTGGTGCAGGGGCCATTCGTTTGTGTGCACGATGGAAATGCCGCGCCGGCGAATGTATCGGTGGAGGGTGGGCAGCGTGCGGGCGATTGCTTTCGCGTGCGTGGTGATCCCCGGTGCCGTGCCGACAAATCCCGGCAGTGGAACGAGATCGTAGGCAATGCCTTGTTTTCGCAGTTCGCTGGCGAAGTGCCCTTCCTCGTGCAGCACAATGACCGGCTCATACCGGCTGCTGTCGAGATGTTGGGCGAGCAAGAGGCTGGAGATGTAACTGCCGCCGATAAGATCGCCGATGAACGGAAAACAGACGCGCGCCGGGGCGGTGTTCGTGCGCGCGGCTCCTCCGTGGTCGGCGCCAATCTTATCGCTCGATTTTTCCGTCCGCATTAGCACGCGCGGCTGCTCACCCAATCGAGGATTCGGACGCCGGCTGGGAGAGCGGATCCACCGCCGGTTCAAAAGACTTCAACAGCCGATCGACCATGGCTTGCGATATTTCCGGGTGCGCGGCGACAATATCGGCAGGGACGCTGAACCGTAGCCTTTTCGGTAGTTCAAAGGATTCCGCGAGCACCGAGGCGATATATATCGCGATTTTGTCGTCCGACGCCGGCGCAACCGCCAAGGCCTCGCTGATGGCTTCGGGAAGCCGTGAAAGTTCTTCACAGCGCACGAACCCTTCACCGACCGTCTGGTAGAGCGCCCGGCCAAGGCAGAGTGCGGGACGCTTCATAAGAATCGCTTCCCACGCTGCGGTACCGGTAATCACGCAGGTGAGATCTGCGCGGCGAATGAGGTCGAATGTTTCAGCGGTGGGTGAAATCAGCACCACCTTGGGAATCGCGGCCAGACGGCGATAAAACTCAATGGGGCGACGACCGATCATCGGTACGTGTTCTTTGACGGCGAGTCTCATTTCGCTTGGCAGACATTTGGCCAACGTTTCAATAACGCTAATCTGATCTGTCATTAGCGGCGCGAGGACCATTGTGCTCGCTTCGGGGGTAATATGGAGTGGAAAATAGGCAAACTTTCTGCCGTCAAGCACAGCCGCTGTGTGGAATAAGCCAGACCGCAACATTCGACGCACTCGAAATCGCCGTCTGATTTCCCACGCAAAATAACTTGCAGGATAGGGTAGGTTGATAAGCTCTGGCGGCCGGCGCGTCATCGCCCGCCAAGCCAACGCCGCCATATCGATGGGGCGGAGGGGTCGCGCGGCGCGTTGCCAGGCCGTTTCGGTGTCCTGCAAACCGTGCGGCCTATCATGAAACGCCGTCACAATTGCGCGGGCGTCATCAAGCCACGGCTCAACGATTTGCGGGTTCAAGCTGGCTTGTTTGAACCTCTCTTCAATCGAGGGGCATAGGCCATCCGATGCTTCGGTTATCGTGTGACCCGTTCCAATGCGCGTCGACAATAAATTGCGAAACTTCACGTCAAAATGTTCGCTGACAGCCGCGAGGGCCATTGCCAGCGCGCCGGCAACACCGGCCGCGAATACATAGTCCGGCTTCTCGTGTTCAAATACATCGAAGAGAAAATCGAGCAATCCGATGAGGTAGCGCATTCGATGTTCGTGTTCGCGCGTGAGCCGCATCAACGGTGTCTCCGGCAGATCGACACCAGCCACGAAGCCACGGCCAATATTCCGGTCGGCAATGAGAATTCGGTTCAAGGTTTGCGGGCCTAGGATTTCCCCATATTTTTCCAGCTTGGCGGTCTCGGCGGGCTGGGTGAGCCAGGCACGCTGGAGATGATCCATGTTGTAGAGCGGCCGGATTGCCGGGGCGGTTGAACTTTCGACATGGTCATAGTCGTGTTCAAAACCGCTCACCAGCCCACAAAACGTCCAATCCGGCGCGTGCGATTGCAGTCCTTGCGCGACGGTAAGCGGCCAGTCGCGGAAGTCGGGTAGAAACCAAATTAGTCCATGCATTTTTTTAACTGCTCAACTCCATATTTGGATTCTTGCTGTGAGCAATTCACGTCAATGTAACCTACGGCCCTCCAGGTTCCTCAGGCGAAACAACCGGCGAGTCGCAGCGATCAGCCGTACTGGATATCGGTCACGACGTTGTTCTTTTTAGAATTAGCAGCCGGTTTCCCCCGTAGAACCAAGCGAGAAATCGGAACCAAACTTTTTCGCGAAGGGTGCCCGGCATCTCAAGGACGCAAATATTTTCGTAGGCCACTTCACCCAGCAACTTTTTGATAGATTCCGCCAAACGCGGGTAAATGAGGCCGTTGCACCTTTTTTCAACGACCGTCCAATGTTCATTCGGGAAATAGGAATAAACAACGCGGTCGGTCACGGCGTATTGACTGAACGGGTAAACGCCCGCTCGTTCGTCGTCAAATTTCTTTACGATCACCATTGATCGGTCGCCGCGAACGATCTCTTTTTTATTGGAGAATAAGAACGGCTCGCGAAAAATTGCATGTTTGATCAAACCTAGAATTGCCAGAGGCGCGTTCCTCGGAACGCTAAATATCAGCATCCCACCAGGCTTTATAACTCTCTTCATTTCGTTGATCGCTTCGTAAGGGCCGGTTTCGATGTGTTCCACGACCCCGAACGACGCCATCACATCGACTGATGCGTCCTTAAATCTCGATAACTGACGAACATCGCCCTGTTCCCAACGGTAGTCGGGAAAACGCGTATTCAATTCGTCAAGCAATTCTGACGCGAAATCAATGCCGATGCAGGTTGCTCCGATATGGTCTTGTACAGCCCGCAGATGGTCTCCGCTGCCGCATCCGGCTTCCACGAAAATATCCTGGCGATTGACATACTTTTTGAACAAGCTCCACTTAAGACCCTTGAAATATCTATCCTCAAGCGCCCCTATCTGCTGAATCCGATCACTCGACCAGGCTTCAGCATCCTCGCCTTTGCCGGCGGCATAGTGTTTGATGATCATGGGGCCGCGTTCCTGTGGGGGCGAAGATTCGAAGTTAAAGCGATCCAGCGCAAACAGATAATGCTTACGAGCGCGAACGGCAGCGGCCGATTTCGATCGGTATCAGTTCTCACGCTCGATCACATAGACGAAGCGGTTATGTTCTTCATCGGTATAGGGCACGGCGCCAACGAGGCGCATATTCCAGCCCATGGGAAGAAGGCGGCGGACAAAAGCATCGACGCTCGCCTGGTCGTTGTCGCGGTTTAATACCGGGTGACCGTATTTCCGGTTCGTCCCTGCTAGCTCCAGAATAAGTTTTTGCCGACACGAATTCAGCAAATCCTGAACCATGGTCACCGCCACCTCTTCGCCGTAATGTGTAACGAGTTGGTGCAACACCGACAGTAAAAGAATGACATCATATGTGGGTAGGTGTCGGGCAGCTTGCGGCGTTAATAGGCCTGGTGTGAACAGAGCGTTGGCTTCCAGGTCCTTTGCGGATGCCTCGACCGCGCGTTTGACAGCCGCGTCCTTGCCTTCGATTCCCCAGGCGGAATATCCAACGCTCGCTGCTTTCAGCGTGAACTTACCTTCGCTACAGCCAATATCGAGCAAACTTCCCGGCGTGCGGGGCAGTTCGTGCTTGATCAGATCCCACTTTTCGACGGTTCGATCTTGAAAGTGCGTTTGATGCGAGACTTTCAATATCTTGTTTTTGTAAAAATTGGCGACCGGATTGTATGCGCTCAGCAAAACATTCTTGACAATAGGGGGTAAGGGAACGGTCATAGACGAAATGCATAGACGTTGTTTGCAGCTCTATCGATCCGACTAAGCTCATGAAGGGCGTCCGGTGATACAATGCCCTTGAGTAGTCGTTTTCCGTAGTAGCTTGCGTAGACAACGCGTCGAAGAAGGCCGTTGACGATCTTTTGCAAGGCAGAATTTAGATGGGGCCGATAACCAGTCTGACTTCCGAGCATCACGTCGCCGCAAAGAGACTCGATCAGAATATGTTCGCGTCTGGTTAACGGTTGTATCCATTTTCCAATTTCAGATTCTGTAATTCGGCCATCTGTCGTTGCGGCAGAAATTCCGACCTTTGAGGGGTGTAGGAGTACAGGATCGAACTCGATATTGAGAAAATCGGCGATACGGCGCACGGTCTTTTCTTTTTGGTCGCGAACATCCTCGTAACCCACAATAAGGTATCGCGAGGCGCCAAACTTGCCGCGGTTTTCGAACGCCTGCGTCACCCCTAGCGCCCAATCCATCGAGAAACTTAACGCCGGCGCTCGACCCATATCCGCATCAACCTGGCGGTGATGGGCTTTAATGGCAGCAAAATGCTCGCGAGGATCGCGTATTAGGTGGATGACCTTTCCATTGGGAAAGGTGGAAAAGAGCCATGGCGCCATGCGCGCTCGACTGGGTTCGTTGAATACCCAATATTTGCGCGAATCGAAATTCTGGTTGGATGCCTCTGCGAAGGCGCGCATCGTTTCGATCATTACCTCGCGCGGGGCAAATTTCTCGGACAGCGCGTGTTCCAGCTCGGCAAGATACTTACGGTGATCGTATGCCGACTCTTGTTGGTCCTCGATCCCACGCAGAGAGCCGCTTTTACTAAAATCTGATTTCTCGAGAGACCAGCGGCGCGCGTCTTCAGCCGAGGTAAATTGTTGCTCTAGCATGCGACCAAAATTCGGTTCCTGCGGAAAAACCAGGAGATCTGGGTGGCCATCTAAAAGGGTCATAAAGGTCGATTTGCCCGACTCCATCATCCCGGTCACATAAATGGGACAATCATGCATGCGCGTTGGTTTCCGCGATGGTTGGATTATTCTGCTCATTTGGCCTTTCGGCCCATAGAACCCTGAATGGCGATCCGAGTAGATGTAGGCGAACTTCGCGAACTTGGGCGGTGTAACCCAACGGTTTCAAATTGGCTTCGAAATATTCCAGGTTTTCTGGTCGCTCTGGAACGCACAGGGTTGGCTTGAAGCGTTTGAGGTACTTCATACCTCCTTCCATGATTTCGGTTTCGGCGCAATTTGTGGTTATGTTGATCAGGTCCAGCCTTTCGACGCCCTGTTCATCGAGAAGGTGATCAAGTGTATCGACCGGAAATTCTCGCTCGGTCGTGTATTGATAGGGTGCGTCCGTTTTTGCCGCTTTGATGCGGGAGGAGCCAGGCCCCTTCGCCGGTGCGTCGAACACCAAAGTGCCTTTTTCGTTCCACAGTCCTGTGGACTTGCTCTCGATGTTCGTAATGCCATGCCGCGTCACATATGAGCAGAAATGGTCGAGATTTTCCGGAATTGCTTCGAATGCCAACACCTTGCCGGTGTCTCCCACCAAACGCGAATAGAGGATGGCCTGCGATCTTCCCATGGGGCAAAGATGACCCGCCACCCCTATTTGAACGACCACATCACCCGGTTTTACGACGTGGTATGGCGGCAATGTGCGTTGCCACGCAGTCATCGCCTTATACTTAACCGAATAGGGCGTGTGATTGATCGCCGATTTATAGACAAGATTGGCGAGGCGGCTAACGTTCATCTACATTCCTGCCAAGTTTACTATGGTTGTATTGTTTAGGTATCCCAAGCGGCGATTTGAGCTGGAAGCCGCCACTATGCGGCGAGCCCTTTTTCCAGGCGTACCTGGCCATCTTCTATCCGGTAAATCACATCGGCAGCACCGCGTACCGCGGGCTGGTGCGAGATCGCCAGAATAGTGGTCGCTCCTTTGAGATGGCGAACGGTCTCAAGTATGGCGATCTCGCTTTCGGAATCGAGAGACGATGTTGCCTCATCCAAAATCAACAGCCGGGGTTTTCGAACCAGTGCGCGGGCTAGCGCGATGCGCTGTCGTTGACCGCCCGAAAACCGCATCCCTTTCTCACCAACGGGAGTTTCGAGCCCCTCGGTGAGTGACGAGAAATAGTCCTGCAACCCGGCACTTCGGATTGCAGCTTCGACGTCGGCGTCGGTTAAGTTGGAATCGCCGAGGACGATGTTGGCGCGCAGCGTATCGTTGAACAGGATTGGGTCTTGCGGCATGTAGCCGATCATCGCGCGCCACTCTTTTAAGTTAATCTCTGCGAGCGGCACGTCGTCGATCCGGATGTCACCATCAGTCGGATGTAGCAGGCCTGCGATTAAGTCGACAATCGTCGTTTTACCGGCGCCGGATGGACCTAGAAGCGCGGTGAACAGCCCCGCCCTTATTTCCAGATCGGGGTGATGAATAAACGCAGAATCGCTATAGCCAAAACTTACGCTTTGGCAGTTGATGGTTCTATCGAAGTGCGCTGGGCGCCAGCCGGTTAAAGTTTCGGCCTCGGCTTGAGCCGCTGCGATGGCTGATTCAATAGCTCGGTACGCCGCCTCGGTGCGCACAATTCCTTGCAGCGTCATTTGCAAGGAACCAATCCGACCGAGGGCGCGGAACAGCACAATGGCGAGAACAATGAGCGTTCCACTATCGAGATTCAAAATGGTAACCGCGCCATATAAGCCGACGACCAAGGCGAAGACAAATGCTGGCTCCTGAAGTGCGGCAAGCCCCTCCTTTGCAAAAACTTCGCGGCGTTTGACCTGTTGTAAGGCGTCCGTATCGTCAGCAAGAGCGCGGCTCAACACGGCCTCTTTTCCCATCGCTTTCAGCGCTTTGAAGCCGTTTAACCGATCGACCAGCTGACTGGCCGTTGATCGCATCAGATTTGTTTGCTCCTGACCGGTCTCCCGCGACATTTGGACGAACCGATGAAGGGCTAAAGCGGCGAAGGCGCCTAGAACAACGGCGGCGAGTGAAACGTGCCACGCGGTCGTGAGGGTGAGGGCCAAATATACCGCGACGAGACCGACGTCCGCCGCAAAACGGGCGGCATGGAAGAATGTGTTAGATGCGTTCTCAGCCTCGACAGTAAGCGAGTTCGCAAGGGCGCCGGTCGGCTTTGTCACATAGTAGGGCCATTGCACTGCTGCGATCGCGTCGATCAAGCGGTGACGCAGATCGACGCCGACCTGAGCGGTTGCGTAGCCGACCTTATTTTTTGCGTACCACATTGCCGCTGCTTTTAAGAGCATTAGGCCGACAATGAGGCTCAGTAGAATCTCTAAGTTTGGCCGCAATCCAGCAGCTAGAAGAACTTGTTCAAATTCTGCAATGTAGGGATTGCTTGTTTCCTGATTAAGCACAATGGAAAGCAGCGGGAGTAGCGCGATGAGCCCGACGCCTTCTAACAAGGCAGCGACAAACTGGAAAAAAAGCACAGGTAGACTGTAGCGCGGATAAGCCCTGAGGACTGATCCAGCAAAACGCAAATGTTTAAGGATGTCTCTCATTTCAGCCGATCAACTTGACGCCGGATGCTGCGGCGCGCGCTCGATTGAAAACATGAAACGATAGGGTTCGACTTCCGAATAAGCGGTTTCTCCGACATAACGTACGGTCCAGCCCGGCGAACGCGCGACCAAAGTGCGGACCCACTCTTCAATTGCTTCACGGTCGTTGTCTTTGCTGAAAACAGGTTCGGTGGCGCTAAATCGTTTGGTTGTGCTGGCAGGCTCCAAGATCATTTTCTGTCGGCAGGCGCGTAGCAGATTGTCGAACATTTCGTAGGCACGAGCGCCGCCGTACACTTGATGAAAGTCATGAAAACTGGACATGAACAGGATTACGTCGAAATGCGGCATCCGTTCCACCGCTTCGGGCGTTAGCGGCGCATTGAAGAAAAGCGCGGTATCTAAATTGCGTTGGGCGGCCTCGTGACGGGCGTAGCGAACAGCCTTTTCAATTATCTCTATGCCCCAACCACACCAACCCTTCTCCGCAGCTTGCAGCGTGAAATAACCTTCGTTGCAGCCAATATCGAGAAGGCTGCCGGCCGTCTCTGGTAGCTCCGACTCGATTAATCGCCATTTTTCTTGAGCCCGCGCCATATCGCTGCGCTGGTGCGACAGGCCGACGATTTTCGTGCGGTAAAATCGAAGTGTCGGATTGGCCACGGCCAGTATGAGTGATTTTAGAAAACCCATTGTGAGTGAACCTTTGAGAATTTCAACTGATTGGGTCCGATGTGGCGTTCGAGAACGCCTGTAGATTGTCGACAAGTGTCGCCGCGCGCGCCCGGAAAGCCCGCGCTTGCCGGGGCTGAAGGAATTTCATTCCGCTGGCCCAAATAGCTAAACGGGAGCCGCGCCGTAAACTGCTGAGCGCAATGATTGCGTCCCTGAATTCGAATATTTCATCAGGGCCTCCGGCGGCTTTATAGGCAGTTGTGAACTGTTCTTCGGGGATTTTCGACGCGCCCGGATGCCCGAAGAAGCCTTCGCCAGTGAGGCGCCCTAACTGAAATCCGCCAATATCAACAAACAAGAGTTTGCCGCTTCGATCCCAGCGGAAATTGCCAGGTTGAACATCGGCATAATCCACACTCGTGCGGCAGCGCTCTGGCAATTGGGCAGAAAGATTTTCGCGCACGCGGTCGGCCAAATCGGATGTAAAAAGGCCGACAGACATCAAATCTTCAATATACTTATTCGCGGTTCGCAAGACGGTGGAGGCGGGAAGATAGTCGCTGTCGAGCCGGTATATGGCTGCCAGGCTGCGGCCGAACTCGGTCGCGCACGCAGGTTCGCGCAAGTCAGGTACTTCACCTTGTATGAAGTCTAGTAGAATGGCGTAATCGTTGTGCCATAAAAGGCGCGGTGTGCAGTCGAGTTCGGCAACAGCCGCATAGGTGATTAACAGCGCCTGTAATGCCGGGCGATTGGACTGGCCGGCAACCAACAGCTTGTATTCTCGTCCGTCTGCAGTATCGACTCGATAAGGGGACAGGCTCAGCTCGGCGCCGAGAATCTTCCACTTGCGCAAAAGCCGAGATGTGCTGAGCCGCTGCTTTTTTAAGGGTTGAATTGTACACTTTGCTCCGACGGCGCCTTCGATCGCATCTAAATTCATCGTCTGACAAGTTTTCTGCGGCGGCCAATTCGGAGCCGGTGGACAGCCGCGTTCGTTATTTTTCGGCGTGAATAGTGCCGGATATCGGCCCGCCGGCTAGCCAGCATAGCGATGAATAAATCTCGATTACTGGTGTTCGTAACCCGCTCGAGTCGGGTGTGGTTCATGCTTTCACAAAAGATGTCCTCGAATCGCTCGTCTAACCATGTGTATTCGAAATCAATGAGATAGACTCGGTAATCGTGTGCCACCAACACGTCCAGAGGGGAACCAGCCAAATAGTTGATTCGATGTTTGTGTAGATAATGGTCGATATGAATGAGCTGGGTGATCACCGGATCGAAGCTGTTGTGGGCCGCGTCGTTCAGCCAGTCGACGAGTGTTCGACCGTTGGCGATACGCTCTAAGTCGAGCCATAACCCGGCCCGATTGCACTCAATAAGCCGGGGAACAAAATCCGTACCGAGCTCGCTGAATCGACAATAGGCAGCATATTCGCGTTCAAACTTCTCATCCGCTGGTGCTCTGCCTGGGATGTCGCGATTGAATGTTTTCCGAACACGATCACCTCTGACTTCAACGTCGATTTGCAGGCCTGTGGCTGGACGATATGCCGCCGTGCTCACACGACCATCTCCCAGTTTAGCGCGGTACCTCTAGTCAGATTACGAGAGGCGCGGCGATCAAGAACGCCGTCTAAATGTTTTGGCGCCAGGCCGTAACCGGGGCGAATGCTCCGTACGTTCTCGCGCGTGAAGGGTTCGCCCTCGCCAATATCGGCAACGACGTAGAGGGATCGCCGGAATCGAACATTGCCCTGCTCGCTGGCTGTTTGTTGGTAGTTTACGTTTCCGCGTGCGCGCCAGGCGGTGCGGCAATCGTCGACCAATAACTTGAACTCATCGGGTTCGAGCGAAAACGCCGCATCGGGGCCGCCGTCAGCACGCGACAGAGTCAGATGCTTTTCCACGAGCGAGGCGCCCAGGCTAACCGCCGCGACCGATACCGCATTTCCCAACGTGTGATCCGATAAGCCGATGACAACGCCGAACGTCGTTGCGAGGTCGCTGATGGTAGCGAGGTTCGCCTCCTCCGGGGGGGTGGGATATCCACTCGTGCAATGCAATAGGGCAATTTCGCGCGCCCCTGCGGCGCGTGCTGCGGTAATGGCTTCTTCGATCTCATCACGGTTGGCCATTCCGGTCGACATGATCATCGGCCTGCCGGTCGCGGCAATATATTTGACCAAAGGTATATCGATTAACTCGAACGACGCGACCTTGTAGACGGGCGGATTCAGTGATTCCAAGAAATCGACAGCGCTCGGATCAAAGGGGGAGCTAAACGCAACAATATCCAATTTGCGGGCGCGCTCGAATAATGGTGCGTGCCAATCCAACGGCGTGTGCGCTTCATCGTACAGCTCGTATAGGCTGCGCCCCTTCCACAGGCCTTCGGTAATCTGAAATTCTGGCCCGTCGTGATCGAGCGTAATTGTATCCGCCGTATAGGTTTGGAGCTTTATGGCATCCGCCCCTGCTTCGGCGGCCGCCTCCACCAAACGCAACGCGTTGCCGAGCTGGCCGTTGTGATTTCCCGACAATTCGGCAATCACAAATGGTGGCGTCTTTGGCCCTACGCTATGTCCGTTAATGTGCAAGACGTTAGACACTATTCTGAATTCATGCCGCAGACGGTAAGTGGGAGTACATGCCGTCCGATCCCAGCCGGTAGCCTGCGCTTTCGAACAACCGAACGGACGCGGTATTCTCGCGCTTCACGTAGGCGCTTAATTTCTTGCCCGGCACAAGTGCGCGCCCGAGCTGCAAGGCAGCGGCCCCGATACTTTGATTTCGCCGGTTTGGCGCAACGACAATCGAAATCTCATATCCGTCGCTGCACGCGTCGAGACGCAGGATACCGGCGGGCGCGCCGTCCCTTTCGATAATGGTGAACAGACATCCTGCATTCGTCAGTCTTTGGCGCAGCCAGGACATATGTTCGCGGAACGGTGGCATACTTTCACAGCGCGCATATTTTCTCGTATCTCGATGGATCTGCCAATCATACATCAGCGCTGCGTCCACCAACTCAGCCGCGCGCAATCTAATTGTTGATCCGTCCACGGCAGGCAGATCTGGGGTTAGAGCCACCATTGTTCGAAAGGTGCCCCGCCCATCGCAAATCTCCGACGCCTTTTGAGACATGTGGACAAGTAAATCGGGATTTGCGGCCAAATTTTCGATAGCCGTCGCCAGCGTGTCGACATCAAGGTTTTCAACTCGGCCGACGACTTTGGCGGCCCCGGCCTCCTCAAGCGTGGCAGCTACTTCGGACTGATTGTCGGCGATAATTACCAGCGCGGCAGGCAAGCCCAGTGCGCAACGCTCCCAAGCGCTGCTCCCTGCGGCGCCGATCGCAATATCTGCGTTAGTGATTAATTCTGCAACCGCCTCTGCGCTGGCGCCGACATGTACATGGACATTGTCGGCGCCTGGTTGGTCGAATGTCGCAAATTGCGGGTTACGCACCCCCACAACGATATTGATCTCGGCATCTGGCAACGCCTGTTGAATGGCGGTGACGGCCAGGGTCGTGAGTCCCGCCTGGTCGGTTTGTCCCGGTGCAATCAGAACATTGCGCAACTGTCCATCTCGTTCAGTTGCGGCACGTTTGCGGGCGCCGGCGAACGCCGATCGAAGTAATGTGAATTTCGTGCCGAGTAACAGGTTGCACTGCGAAGGCACTAGAGATTCATAGTCCTCCGGGCGTCGGCCGAGTGTCTGGTCGAGCAGTACATCGCAATCGTGCGGACGGTTCGCAAGATCATCCAAAACGACGATGCGTTTGGCCCATGGCCGGCAAGCGCTTTCATAGGCCGCATCTAGCGCATAATGATCGAAGACCAGGAGATCGCATTCCTCAGGCGACCACGCGCCGTCCCGTTTTGAGGGGGCGGCTGTTTCGTCTAGGACGCGCGAAATTTTATGCGCCGAATCGGCGAGTGCCGGCATGGTTGGCAACGTTTTTTCACCGCTTGCAAATGTGCATTGCCAGCCCTGTGCCGACAGCATGTCGGCAAGGGCGAGGCAGCGCGTTACGTGGCCGCCGCCTATTTCGGGCGAGGCACTGGTCCGAAAGACAGCACTGCGGGGGCGCGCGCCGCCAAAATTGTTAGTTGGAGACATCCAGCTTTCGGTCTTCAACGATTTGTGCAAGTCCATGTGCAATTAACTGTTCTGCGAACTTGGTGACAAATTCATGACTTACGCCGAGACGTTCCGCGATTTCGAAATTGCTGCGCGTGCCATCCATCTCGATTTGGATCTCTTGCATGTGTTGATAGCCATTGGGGTCTAACTTGGGGTCGATGTAGAGACCGTAGCGGCTGAGATATAGGGGGCCGCGATAATTGCGGGCCACCACCACATCGCTCTCGAATATTTCGACCATTTTAGAAAGGATATCGACAGATTCGAGCAGTTGATCGTAGTCGCAATGTTCCGGATCGTCTTTGTCCGTATGGTAATGTACGAACCGGTCGCGGCCGAGCCCAATGGTTGGGATGCGATAGTCTGGCCCATCGTAGAATAACTCGTCGTTACCCCATAGTTTACGGTAATCAGTTTCGAAGAAATCGTCAGTGTTGGCCTGCAAAACATGGCTCACGATGCGATCGACCAAACTATCGCCCCGGTAAGACCGCGAATAGCCAAAGCGCTGTCCGTTACCCATCATGTCGAGGAAAAATCCATAGCGCAGATTCTCAATACCCGTTGCGTGGGCGAGCACCGCGGCGCCGGCGAAATATTCCGGACCGAGCAGAAGACGGTAGGAGAAGCGTCGCTTCGGTTGCTGGGCGAGCCTGAGAAACAGCTCGATCAATACTGCGATGCAAGCTATGCCATCGTTCACTTGGGCCGGATGGCAGGTATGCGCTGCAAAGAAAATAGTCTCTGAGGACCCGCCCGGAAGATACCAGTCGAGGACATCGAGTGTGCCCTCGCCAAAAGCGACATCGATATGTGCGCGATAGTTTCCTTCAGGCAAACTGTCGACGATGCGGTGCGGCAAGGAGAAGCCCCACTCGGTCCGCTCGCCATATTGGTACTGAGCGCGGTAGTCGTAGATCAGGTCGTCGGGGCGCTGTGGGTCGGATAATACGTGCTCGCGCAGAGTGTCGCGGTCGACCTCGCCGCTGAATGGCGCGGAGTAGGATTTCAGGTACAGCGGGTTTTTCGCGAAATCTGCAATGCGCTCGCCATCCGGTGATTCTATATACGCTTCACGCACGCTCCATTTGGGCGGCACGACCCATGTTAAGCATTCGGCACCCGACGGTACGCTGATAATCGAAGCGTCCCATTGATCCGCCATATCACGAACGAATCTAGCTGTGTCGTCGCCAACGGGGACGCGGTTCCACATCCAATAGCGCGAGATAAATTCGCGCATTCGTTCAAGGGCCTGGTTGTCAACAATGTCCATTGTCGAATGCCTCCTTCAAAGGCTGATGGAGACTTGGGTCCAGCAGGTGCACACGCAGTTTGTCTTCCGACAGTTGTGAGCGACCGCTTAGCATTTCCGTCCGCAAGCGTTCGTGCGCCATTTCCTCACTGACAAGCTGAGGGTCATCCATACCGTAAGGCTGAATCCAACCGGCGAGATCGTCGGTCTCTACGATCGGCGGCGAGCTGAACGTCGTGTTGTCCGGCCGTCTCGGATTGAACTGTTCCAATTCGTAACCGAGTAGCAGCATTTCCGGCCAACATATGGCCTCAATGAATGCGGTCTCTTCAGTACTCAAAACGTCTCGCCAACGCGTCAGAGATCCTCGATTGAAGTTCCGCACTTGGCTGTAGTGGGATGAATTCTGAAACCAGGGCGCACCATCTCCATCGCGGTATTCCTCCGGATCTAGCAGGCGCTTGTCGAAAGAAACGCCGACCGCTTCGCACAGCTCAGAAACGCCAGCATCGGGGTGTTGTACGAGGTCTTCGTAACGAACCAAATGTACCCGTCCCGATAGCTGCTCGTCATGTTTTGCGAGCCAAGCAAGCGCGGCAAGCTTGCGCCATTGGCGTGCAAGAAATAGCCATGGATATTTTTCTGCGCTCACATTTTTCGACGCGACGACGGCGCGCGGATCCCGCACCATGACGACGGCTTTGGCGTTGGGGAAGCATGCAAGCAGCGGCCACACGAACTCTCCACTCCAAACTTCTTTCAGTCCGACGGCCGATTCGTCGCCATTGCCATATGCTTCGGCCACAAGTTGAAAGCCGGACTCAATCAGTTCGGCAAAACTGGATCCATCGAGATTGGGCAGTAAAGGCTCGATACGCGGCGAGTAGCTTAAACACTGTCGCGCCAACTTTTCGCGTAGCGGCGCCAAGTCGTGCGGTGCGGACAAACTCTGCAAATCCGCGGACCGTATCGCTTCGAACAGGTCGCACTTGGCGGTGTCGAAATAATAGTCATCGAGGGGCGCTTCCTCGTCATTGTGTGCATCTACTGTATGCGCGGCAACGGCATTCCGCAGAGCCTTGAATATCGGCGCATACGGATCGGAGGCAAAGGCGAGATCGGGATGGATTGCGAGCATGCGCGCGACGAGTGTTGTTCCCGACCGAAACATGCCGGTAACAAAGATTTGGCGTGGAGCCATCATGGAAATGTCAGCCGCCACAGCCGGCGTTGGTGGAGATCGCGGCCGAACTCAGCCGAAATGATACAGAGCCCTGCCCCGAGGTTCGCTTCATGCCTCGATAACGCCGTAGACACACTGTCGAGTCATATTTCCGTCGCGAGATAGCTAAAAACTCGAAATCCAAAATTACTTAGCCAACGCCGTTGCTAGTATCATTGTGTCTTCTCGCAATATCGGGATTCCGCTAATTATCGGGAAACAAAGTCCGAGATTATTTGAGATCAGGAAGTTCTCTTGTTTTTGGATAGGATAGTTTGACCCGGGTACGGAGAAGGTATTCGAATTCGATGTGTGGCTAATAGGCTCTTCCGCGCGGGGCGGCTGCACCACAAAACAGTAGGTAGGATTCAGGGGATTGGCGATGTTTTTGATTTCTGTTTTGTCGATAATTGTCCCACCCAATAATTCTATCGTGTCATCCAGGCCTTTAATGTAACCCAGGTCATCCATTCTGCGCCGGCCTTCTTCGCTATTCAGTTCGTAGCAAGGCTCGAACAGGATAATGTAATCTTGAGTTACTCTGTATAGTTCCGTTAGGAGCGCCTCTAATATGCTTCCATTGGGCTCTAAGGCATGGCTGGAGACGGTAATATTTATCGACTTATCGGGCCGCGGTATTTTTGCGATATCGGCAACGAATACATTCAATCGGTCATAGCAATGACCCATTTCCCTTTTCGCGAAATCGATGCCCTTAATGAGGCGCGATAGGCTGATATCGAACGCATAAATGTCGCTTGGTGATGCAATGAGTTCATTGACTAACAGACTCAAAGTCGTGATTTCGCCCGTCCCAATATCGAGAAGAGTATCGTTTTCATTTAGATATTGAGAAACGATATCCGCACATTCCTTCGAATATTTCTGTACGCGTTCTCGGTAATTTTCGGTGTATTCAATAAACGACCCGGCCTGAAGGTCGTAGGCAATTTCAATAATCTCCGCACTATTGAAATCCGAGTCGGTCAAATCCCGGAGGAAAGCTGTAATGTTCTTTCCGGTCTTATAGGCCTGAACAGCCAATTCTAATTGACTATATTTGGCCACTTTGACGCCTCTCGATTCCATTTAAATATGGCAAGTGATCAATGCTGAATAAGCGCAACTGCGGAGTCGAGGCGGCGCCATCGGCTACCGGAAACCCTTGCCGGCTCACGGTGCATCCATCAGGCGGCGGGCCTGAGCCAAGTCTTCCGAAGTGTCTATATCGACACCCCGCGAGGCGGGAAGCTCATAACATTTTAAGCGCTCCGGATAGAAGGTGCCGTCGGCTTGGAATGTTGTCGAACGCGCCCAATAAAGCGTACCGTTGCTGGCGACGAAATGCGGCAGAAGCTGCGACCTCAAGCCTGCATATTCGGGCCACTCAAGCCGCCAAAAATCGCCATCGCATCGCAACGCCTTGACCGGGTTTATGCCGTATGCCGAGACACCCATAACAATGTCGGCCTCCGGTTCTTCATCAAGAATCGCCAAAGAAGATCGTAAGTCTTCCGGCGTGATGAAAATCGCTGTTGCATAGATGCAGCAGAATGTATCAATGGCCAGCCCCAGTTCGGCGAGCGCTTCCAGGCCATGCAGGCAGACCTCGTCTACATTTACTTCGTCATCGGCAAGCGTTGGTGGCCGGTCGATTACTGAAGCTCCAGCCGCGCGAGCGATATCCGCGATCTCGGAATCCTCTGTGGAGACAAAAATCTCATCGAACAGGCCGCTTTCTTGCGCGCAGCGAATTGGGTAGGTCAGCATCGGGTGGCCGCCGATATCAAGGAGGTTTTTACGCGGTACCCGCTTTGAGCCACCCCGGGCCGGTATTATTGCAACGCGCATCGACGAGACCCCCGTATCAACTAGTGCCCAAATTTCTGGTTAGGCTTGCGACCACGCGATCCACATCAGCGTCCGCCATTGCTGGGAAGAAGGGCAACGACAGGCAGCGTGTATAGTAAGCATCGGCGCCGGAGAGGGTGAGATCGGGGTCGATGGCCCGGTAATAGGGCTGGCGATGGACGGGAATATAGTGCACCTGACTGCCGATGCCGTCGGCCGTGAGCGCGTGCATCAGCGAGGCGCGCGAAACATCCGCAGCATCGAAATCAATCAGCACCGGATAAAGATGCCACCCCGATTGACCCCATGAAACCCGGGGCACCGGTCGCACCAGGGGTGCCAACGGCGCCAACAGCCGATCGTAGAGATTGGCGAGGGTGCGCCGTCGATCGAGAAACCGATCGAGTTTGCCCAGTTGTGAATGGCCCAGCGCGCAGTGGATATCGCTGGCTCGGTAGTTAAAGCCCGGCGTGTGCAGTTCGTAGTACCAGGGATTGGGTTGGCCGGCGGTGTCGAAGGCCTCGTCTCGGTCGCTGAAAATGTCGCTGTCTTGAACCAACCCGTGATTGCGCAGGCGGTGCAGTGCTGTGGCAAGCTCATCGTCGTTGGTGGTCAACAGCCCGCCCTCGCCCATGGCAATCGCTTTTACCGGATGGAGGGAGAACATCGCCATTCGGCTGGCATGGGTGTCGCCGATGGCGTGACCGTCGACATTGCCCCCCAACGCATGACACGCATCCTCCACTAGCTCTAAATCATTGGCCCGCGCGACGTCGGCGAGGGCCGCCATATCGCACGGCTGCCCGTTCAGATGAACGGGAAAGGCCGCACGGACAGTTGCGTTCTTTGCGCGGTCGAATGCGGCTTGTAACTCATCGGGCCCCATCAGGCCGGTGTCAGGGTCGACATCAGCAAGCACCACGTCGGCGTTGACATAGCGCACCGCGTTCGCCGTCGCGACGAAGGTGACCGATGGCACCACGACGGCGTCACCCGGCCCGAGTCCGAGCGCCAATGCAGCCAGGTGCAAAGCGGCCGTACCGCTGCTTACGGCCACGGCGTGTGCCGTGCCGACATAGTCAGCAAAGGCCTGTTCGAAGGCATCGACGGCAGGCCCGGTGGTCAGGAAATCGCTTTTTAACGTGGCGACAACGGCAGCGATGTCGTCATCCTCGATCGTCTGACGGCCATAGGGCAGGAACGCTATGGGTCGATCCTCAATCGGTTCCGAGCAGCGCGCGAAATTGCTCGACCGCGAGCCAATCGGGGTTGGTGTCGCTGGCATAACGCGAGCCGTCTTTGATGGGCGTCACCCCGGCCCATGCCCCCCGGACCTTTGCTTCGCCATCGAGTGCGGCTGGCAAGATGACGTAGCGGTCGTCGATTTCGATAGTGTATCGCGTGTCGGCTTCGGTGATGAGCACCTCGTGCAGCTTCTCGCCGATGCGGATGCCAACCACTTCATGGGGCAAATCCGGCGCCATCGCCAGCGCAACGTCGCAGACCGTCATACTGGGCAGCTTGGGAACAAATATTTCGCCGCTTTCCATGAGCGATATGCTCGACAGCACAAAATGTACGCCCTGATCCAAAGTCATCCAGAACCGCGTCATGCGCTCGTCGGTGATGGGCAGACTGGTTGCGCCTTCCTCGATGAGCCGGCGGAAATGCGGCACCACACTGCCGCGGGAATCGATCACGTTGCCATAGCGCACTACCGAGAATGCCGTACCGCCGCGGCCGCTCAAATTATTCGCGGCGATGAAGATCTTGTCGGCGGCCAGTTTGCTGGCGCCATACAGGTTTGCCGGGTTGACTGCCTTGTCGGTCGATAGCGCCATCACCTTTTTCACGCCGCTGCGGATCGCCGCCATGACGACATTTTCGGCGCCGTGGACGTTGGTTTTTATACATTCGATCGGATTGTATTCTGCGGTGGTTATTTGCTTGAGCGCCGCGGCGTGCACCACGATATCGATCTCGCGAAAGGCCAGTTCCAGCCGGTCGGAATCGCGCACGTCACCAATAAAATAGCGCAAGCAATCATGGTCGCGGAACCGCGCATCCTGCTGCATGTCAAACTGCTTCAGCTCATCGCGCGAGAAAATAATGAGTTTTAGCGGCTGGAATTTTTGCAGCACCGCGTGCACGAACGCCTTGCCGAAGGATCCGGTGCCGCCGGTAACCAGAATAGAGGCGCCATCGAAATCGGGCATCGGCGAGTCGAAGGTGTGAACCAGAGACGGCTGTTCAGATTTGCTCAAGGGACATCAACTCAATTCGTGAAGGAGAATTTAACGAGGTTTCCCACGCTACCGCAGTCCGGGTGACAGCGTGTCATCCGGCCCGCAAAGGGATAGGCAGCCGGCAATTCGCCGGCCGGTATTACGCCGCCGCGACCGCTTCGGGCGGAACCGTTACAGTGACTTGCCGGCCCAGCAGATTGAGCAGCAAAACCACGCGGTCGTTGTCGCTCAAGCGTTGGAAGAACCCGGTGCGCCAGGCAAACGGGCCGTCGACGATGTCTAGTTTCTGGCCGCGCTCGAAAGAGTCCAGCGCGTGCAGCACAACCAAGTCATCACTGTCGTGGCGCGCTTGAATGGCCTCGATTATCTCATCGGGCACGGGCGTTGGTTCGTTGCCGTTTGCGACTAAATACGCCACCCCGAAAGTGCCGTTGATCGAGCGCCATTGGGCACGTTCAGGATCGAAACGGACAAACAAATATCGCGGAAAGAGCGGCCGACGTACATGCTCAGTGCGCCGCGCGTGGCGGCGATGCTTAAGGTATTTCGGTAGATAGACGGCGAAGCCCTGGCGTTCGAGATTGTGTCGGGCGCGTTCCTCGCCGTTGGGCTGGGTGTGGACGATATACCAACGGTTCATGGCGTTTCGTCCCATGGCGGCCGGTCGTTGGTGTCGTGCGCGATCCGCAGCAGGGGCGGGGCGAAGAGCTGTCCCGCCGGCCACGACTTGGCCAGCGCCTCATAGGTGGCTTGGGGTTCGACGATGTCGGTGACGACCACCGCGTCGACGGGGCCGATCTCATCGAGTGAGCGCACCACCGGCAAGCCCGCAAGCCTGGGCTGGTTTGACTTGGGGTCAATTACCGCGACGATTTCAACCTCCGATCCGAGCGCCGATAGCGCCGCCACTTCGGCCAGATCGCCAGCGCCGATGAGCGCGATTTTTCGAATTCCCTGGCGATCGCAGGCCGCGATCATCTCATCGCATTGGCCGCGGGCGGCGCGAAACATATCGAAGGAGGTGGACAAATACTCCGCCGTCAGCCGCGCCTTTTCGGCAAACCCCTGGGGCGTAATGTAATAGAGATAGCGCCGGGCTGGTGCTTCGCGCATCTTAATCCAACCCTTGCGGGCGCAGCGGCGCAAATAGGCGTTAGCGAGCCCAAGCGCGACCCCGGTTTCGCCGGCCATAGCGCGCTGGCTTTGATCGCCGTCACGAGCCACGGCGTCGAGAATGCGCAACGTGGTGTCGGTATCCGAATGGCGTTCGTCGCCGATTGAATCCGCAGGGGTCACAGCAATTCGCTTCCGGCCATGTTCATAACATGAACGCTATAGCCTCAATCGACTCGCTAGTCAAGCGCGTTCATGTCTAGAACATTAGCAAATACAGTGACTTGTTAGAATTCTGTTAACGCTTTGCGGGTGCTTAGCTGCGCCGGAAATTCTCCGCGATATAGGCCACCAGCTGGTCGATACAGGTGTTGATATCGTGGGCGGCGGTGTCGATCACCAGATTGGGCTTATCGGGCGCCTCGTAGGGCGCGGTGATGCCGGTGAACTCGGAGATTTCGCCGCTGCGCGCGCGTTTATACAGACCTTTGGGATCGCGCGATTCGCAGGTTTCGAGATCGGCCTCGATATAAATCTCATGAAACCCGTCTCCCGCCGCGGCGCGGGCGCGTTCGCGGTCGGCCCGGTAGGGCGAGATGAACGCGGTGATGACGATGACGCCGGCATCGGCCAGCAGGGCCGCCACTTCGCCGACCCGGCGAATGTTTTCCGCCCGATCCTCGGGCGAGAAGCCTAAATTGGCGTTCAAGCCGCCGCGCACATTATCGCCGTCGAGCACATAGACCTGGTAACCCTGGTCGAACAGGCGCTGTTCCAGCGCCATCGCCAAGGTTGATTTACCCGATCCCGACAGGCCGGTGAACCACAGCACGCCGGGATTGTGCAGATTGCGTTCGACACGCTGGGCCGTTGTCACCCGATGGGCTTCGGCGGTGACGTTGGTGGCCCGCACCGTGACCATTTTGCGCTGATCGGGATAATGTTCCATTGAGACGATGCCGCCGCCCAAAGTCTCGTGGCGGTCGGTGAAGACGACCCGGCCGGTGCGCGGCAGATCTTGGTGGGGGTCGATAGCGACAAGCTGGGTGGTGCGCACGATAATGTCGGCGATCTCGTCGCGAGCAATGCTCTCAGCGCTTCGGTCGGTTAGCGCATCGACATCGATGACCCGCTCGATCTGCTCGATCGTGGACCGCACCGCCGCCGGTCCTATTTTCAAAGTGACGCTATCACCAACCTTGAGAGGCCGCGCCGACAGCCAGAATAGGCGCACGTGAAAGACATCGGTTTCAACCGGCGCGTTGTCGAGATGGCTGACCACTTCGCAGCGTTCGGCGAAGATCTGCTCGTCCAGGGTAAAGCCAACTGACGAGCCGGCGCTGGCTTGCGTAACCGGCGCCGGCGTGTTCCAGGCTTCGATCGAAGCGACATGGGCGGTGCGGTTGCTCGGCGAAAATAAAAGTTCATCGCCGACTTTGAACCGGCCGCTTTCGATGCGGCCGGCGAAAATCCGCCGATCATCGAACTTGTAGACGTCCTGCAAGGGCAGACGCAGGGGGGCGTCTTCGTTGCCCAGCGGCGGAGCGAACCCCGCCAGCGCGCCGAGCACTGTCGGCCCCTTGTGCCAGGCCAGATTATCGGACGCGCTGGCGATATTGTCGCCGTCGCGCGCCGAGATCGGAATGACACAAGTCGGCGTCACGCCGAGCCCTTCTAGATAGTTGCGGTATTCCTGCTCGATGGCGTGGAATTTCTCTTCGTCGTAGCCGATCAAATCCATCTTGTTCACCACGACGGCGACCTGGCGGACGCCGAGCAGCTGCAGCAGATAGCCATGGTGGCGCGACTGGCTGCGCACCCCTTGATCTGCATCGATCAGCAGCAGTGCGGCGTCGGCGTTCGAGGCGCCGGTCACCATATTGCGAATGAACTCGCGGTGGCCGGGCGCGTCGATCAGGACGTATTCGCGCTCGCCATGGTTGAACCAAATCTGCGAAGTGTCGATGGTAACGCCCTGGTCGCGCTCGGCCTTGAGGCTGTCCATCAGGAAGGCCCATTCGAACGGCATGCCGCGGCGCCGGCACATCTCTTCGATGGCTTCGAACTTGCCCTCGGGTAGCATGCCCGTGTCGTGGAAAAGCCGCCCGACCAATGTCGACTTGCCATGGTCCACATGGCCGACAATGACCACGCGCAACTGCTCTTTCGCCGCTGACAAGGTTGTTACCGGGGCTGCCGGTTTGATCGCCTTGTTCATCACATATAACCCGAGGTGCGTAGGCGCTCGAAGGAATCCTCCGACTCGCTGTCCATCAACCGCCCGGCGCGTTCCGGTGTGCGGGTGGTCTCGAGCTCGGCGATAATTTCTTCGATGGTCGCCGCGTCGCTATCCACCGGCGCGGTGATATTCTTTTCGCCCAGCGAGCGGTAGCGTTTGCCGTCGCGCGCGAAATAGAGCGAGTTGACAGGGATGCCCTCGCGCTCGGTGTAGCGCCACACATCGACCTCGGTCCAGTGTAGCAGCGGGTGAATGCGCAGATGGGTATCCGGCGGCGGCTGGGTCATAAACTGGTCCCAAAACTCCGGCGGCTGGTCACGGAATTCCCACGCGCCGTCGACGCTGCGCGGGCTGAACACTCGTTCCTTCGCGCGGGTCGCCTCTTCATCGCGGCGAATGCCGACGATAATGCCGGCGTATTTGCCCTGTTCCAGCAATTGGCGCAGGCCCGCGCTCTTGCGCGCCGCCGAACGGGTCATTGGCGGTAGGTCCGGGTCCATTTCCGATTCCGGCGGGCAGTCGATGACGCGCAGATCGAGGCCCCATTCGGGCACGTATTTATCGCGGTAGGCGTAGACCTCGTCGAGTTCCATGCCGGTGTCCAATTGGACGGCGGGAAAGGGGACGCGGCCAAAAAACGCCTTACGGGCCAGCCACGTTACGACGTTTGAGTCCTTGCCAATCGACCACAGCATCGCCAGGGGCTGGGCCTGTTTATAGGCTTCGCGCAAAATATAGATGCTATGGGCTTCCAGTCGGTCGAGGCGGTTCATGGGATTGACTGTAATTATTGAAAAAAAGCGGCAGGGATCGCTATTTGTCCTATCAGAAGTGAAATATTTCTTTACGCCCGACTCGTTGATGGCGGTTTTGAGTTTTATCGCGTATACGCGCATATGCTGTTTTCTTGCAACCCTTCCTCGGTTATGAGGCCTGGGGGCGGCGGAAACTCTTTATCGACCGTGAGAAAACCTGAGTGAGTTGAGGTGATGATGAGCGGCGCGGAGACAGTAAGTGTCGTCGGTCTGGGATATGTCGGCCTGCCGTTAGCGATGGCCTTGGCCAAGCACGGCCCTGTACTGGGCTTCGATATCAGCGCCGAGCGCATCGCCGAGCTCAAGCGCGGCTTTGACAGAACTTCGGAAGTCACTGCCGCCGCGCTTGCGTTGAGCACACTGGAATTGACCGACGATCCGGCGAAAATCGATGGCTCCAGTGTTTTGATCATTACCGTGCCGACGCCGGTCGGAGGGGACAATGAGCCGGATTTATCGGCGGTTGTGGCGGCGAGCGAGACTGTGGGCGCCGCGCTTCAGCCCGGCGCCATCGTGGTCTACGAATCCACGGTCTATCCGGGGGTCACCGAAGATATCTGCGGGCCCGCGCTGGAGCGCGCGTCGGGCCTTGTCTGCGGCGAGGACTTTTTCCTTGGCTACTCACCCGAGCGAATCAATCCCGGCGACCGGGAACATACCGTCGACCGAATCACCAAGATCGTGGCCGGGCAAACCCCGGAGGTCGTCGAGCGGCTTGCAGCGATTTACGGCGCTATCAACGGCGGCGATATTCACCGCGCCCCGGATATCCGCACGGCGGAAGCCGCCAAGGTTATCGAAAATGCCCAACGCGATATCAACATCGCCTTCGTCAATGAAGTGGCGATGATCCTCGGCAGATTGGAGATAAACGCCAGCGATGTGCTCGACGCGGCCAATACGAAGTGGAATTTCCTGCCGTTTCGCCCCGGCCTTGTCGGCGGACATTGTATTGGTGTCGATCCCTATTATCTGGCCCACGCGGCCGAACAGGCGGGCCATCATCCCGAAATCATCCTGGCGGGTCGGCGCATCAATGACGGTGTGGGCGCTTATGTCGCCGACAATGTGGACGCCGCCATGGCGCGCGAGACCGGGCGTGTCTTGGTGCTGGGGCTGACCTTCAAGGAAAATGTACCCGACCTGCGCAATTCAAAAGTCATCGATGTCATTGCCGCCCTCACAGCGCGCGGTCATGCCGTCGATGTGTACGACCCCCAGGCCGATGCGGGCGAGGCGAAGGCGCAATATGGTCTCGACCTGTTAGCCAGTCTGGACAATGCCAGAGGCTACGATGCGGTGGTCGGTGCGGTGCGCCACCGCGAGTTCGAGATCTTCACCGCCGACGATCTGCTTCGCCTGGGCGCGGCCGATCTGGTGGTCGCCGATATCAAGGGAATGTGGCGTGGCCTGGCGTTGCCCGATGGCGTACGGCGCTGGCAGCTGTGATGCTTATGCGCTTCACGGTTGTATGTGAAGTTTCAGAGCCGAGTTTTCCGATGGGCGTGCTGTGTTGCGATAAGCGCTCTCACGTCAGACCAACGACGTTTCGGGGATCATGTCGTAACCTGCACGCACTTCGATGCTGATGAATTCGTCGATCGGCGGCATAGAGCAAAATCCCATCAGCGCTTTTTGCCGATCGCTGAGAGCATCGAATATGTGCGGGGGGATCGTGCGCGGAATATCGGTGCGTGGTTTGACCCACCACATTTGCATTGTGGCGACCAATACCCAGGATTGATGGTCGGATTTGTTTTCCGCGGCGCCGTGCCATAATCGAGAATCCCAGATCAATACATCACCGGGTTTCGCGGTCAACGACACGGCGTTGCCGGTCCCGGGTTCCGTACTCATCTGGCGATCCGAATATTCGCCCAAGCAGTGTGAGCCTGGCACGACGAGGGTACAGCCGTCCTCTTCGCCGCGCGTGTCGAGGACGAACGCCACCTGCACCATGAAGGTTCGCGGCCCGGGTAGGGGTATCCAGGAATCGATATGTAGCCCAAGCGCCTTGCCACTGGCCCGCGCGTTATACCCGCCCAGAATATAGTTTGGCGTACCCGCCGGAATCTGACGATAATTCGGATCGTTCAATGTCGCGACCAGGACATGTTCGAGTATGGGATTGCCCAGAACGTCGATGAAACGCTTATCTTTGGCCTGAAGATTGAAGACCGCGCCATCGTCCGGCCGCGCTTCCGAAAAACCGGGATATCGACTACCCTTCAGGCATTCGATTTGCTCTTCCAGGAGCTGCCGGAGAGTGTCGGTCTGGGCACGGTCGAGCAAGCCCGGCAGGCGGGCGTAACCGATTTGTGCAAGATCTGTGGTTGCTCGGGTCACCAATGGATCGAAATGGTTGGACTTTGCGTTTGCCGGTAAATGTTTGCGTGAGGAGGCCATCGTTCTTGCCTAAAAAATAACCGGATAGTCTTCGTTGGCCCGGCGGTAATCGTCGATATGGCCGATATCGACCCAATATTCGCGGATCGGAAAAGCTAGGGTCTTTAGCCCCGCGGCGCGGCACGCGGTAAACAGGCTCGGCATGTCGGAAGCCGAATCCCGCGGCAGCAGGTCGAGCGCGGCCTGGTCGAGCACGTAGATGCCGGCGTTGATGAATTGCCGCGAGACCGGCTTTTCGCGCAGCCCGCGAATTTCGTTGTCGTCGATATCGACCACGCCGTAGGGAATTTGAAACTCGTACTCGCGCACGCCCATGGTTGCTGCGGCGCCGGCGTCCCGGTGAAACTCGACCACCCGGGCGGGATCCATTTTCGTCAGAATATCGCCGTTGAGGACGAGCACCGGCGTGGTGAGTCCGGTCGGAAGCTGGCCGAGAGGCCCGGCGGTGCCCAGGGGGGTCATTTCGTCCAGATAACTAATGTCGACACCCAGCGGGCGACCGTTGCCGAAATGGTGCTTGATAACGTCAGCGCGATAATTAACCGAAATGTGGAAGTCGCTGAAGCCAGCCGCGGCGCAACGCCGGATAATGGTTTCCAGAATGGGTTGGCCGCCGACATCGAGCATTGGCTTGGGGGTATGTTCGGTTAGCGGGCGCAGCCGGGTGCCCTCGCCACCAGCCATGATGACGACCGGATAAGGCTGCGGCGCCGGGCCGAGCAGCTTGTCGAGAGTGATTAGGTCGACGGCGCGGCCGGCGAAATCGACGATCGGTAGATGGCGCACCCGCTCGTGGCGCATATAATTGGTGATGTCGTCGCGCGGCTGATCGACCGACAGGGTGCGCGGCGCGGTATTCATGATTTCGCGGACCGGTGCGTCGGTGGTGACCCCGCGCAGCATGCCGCGGCGCAGGTCGCCGTCGGTTACTGTGCCCAGAAGCCGCTGTTGTTCGTCGACGACAATACCGATCTGCTCGGCGCGGGCGTTAAACCGCTCGATGAGCGTGTGGATCGATGTCTCGGGTCCGATCAGGCATTGCTTGAGCAGCGATTGCGGCGCATCGACCAGGCGCAGCGGTGCGGCGTCCGAGAGGTCGACAAGGGTGTTTTCGGTGATTTTCGGCGCGGTGCTCATAACGTAGGCCCCACCATTTAGGTAAAATGCTAACGAATGGTTGACCGCGGCGGTTTTCTGCGGATTTTCCGCCGGTTTTCCTGGGAAATGGCGAGTATTGGGTCAGACTAGGCCGGCGCTCGACGGCAGATTGACGCCGCGGGCGGCAAGATCGTTGGCCACGGGAACCGGCGCCATGGGTTGATTTTGATACATCGGCAGCCGGTGTAGGGGCGTCCAAAACGGCCGGCAGTGATAGCCGGCCTGATTGAGCGCGGAAAGCAATTGCGGGCGTTGCGCCGCGTAAGGGGGATCGAGGGACAGGGCGTTCAGCCAGAAATTGCTGCCGCCCCAGGAGGGCTCGTCGATAAATCGAACGCCGCCGAGACCGGCGAAGGCTTCGCGCCAGCGCACAGCCAATTGGCGTTTCGAGTCTAGCAGGGCTGGCAGTTGCTCGAGCTGAGCGCAGCCCAGCGCCGCGTTGATGTTCGGCATTCGG
Organism: Alphaproteobacteria bacterium; assembly: GCA_011087645.1. Classification (GTDB taxonomy): domain Bacteria; phylum Pseudomonadota; class Alphaproteobacteria; order UBA6615; family UBA6615; genus JABDJY01. Next base: position 31,313 of record JAALLF010000014.1, on the reverse strand, counting down.
TAGTTGAAGGCGACCATGTCGTGCGCCATCACACCGTTATCGTCGACCCGCGCCGTCGTGGTGAGATGCGCCGCGCGCTCGGCGAGGACCGGATCGTCGGTCAGGATCGCACCGCCGCCGCCGGTGGTCACCGTCTTGTTGCCGTTGAAGCTCAACGCCGCCAGCTTGCCATGGCAGCCGGCGCTGCGGTTACCGGCGGTGCTGCCCAATGCCTCGGCCGCATCTTCGATCAAGGTGATGTTGAAGCGCGCCGCGATGGCGGCCAGTTCGGCCATGCGGGCCGGATGGCCGAAGCAATGGACCACCAACAGGCCGCGGATTGGCCGGCCGGTTTGGGCGTTGTAGCAGACGTCGCCGCGCATCTCCGCGATGCGTTCGAGATGCGCTTCCAAGGCGTCCGGGTCGACGCCCAGGCTGATCGGTTCGATGTCGACAAAATGAGGATGGGCGCCGCAATATTGAATGGCGTTGGCCGAAGCCACGAAAGTGAGCGGCGGCACCAGCACCTCGTCGTCGCGCTCCACGCCGGCCAGCAACATGCAGACATGCAAGGCCGAGGTGCCGCTGACCGTGGCGATGGCGTGGCCGGCGCCGGTGATCTCGACCAGCTTTTCCTCGAACCAGCGCACATATTCACCGACCGACGAGACCCAGCCGGAGTCGAGGCAGTCCTTCACATAAGACCAGGCGGCGCCGTCGATCTGCGGCTCGTGCAGGGGGTAGGGACCGCTTTCCGGCGGCAGAACCGCTGCCATGCGCTCCAGCACGGCGGCGATGAACGTGTCGTTTTCCGCCGGTACCGATGGCGGCTCGGCGGCGAGCGCGGGCCTAGACATTGTAGATGTCGGCCTTGTAGGCGGCGTGATTTTCGCCGTTCTGGAACCATTCGATGGTTTCGCGCAAACCCCGGCGAAAACCCTCGCGCCCGCTATAGGATGGCGTCCAACCGAGCAGCTCGCCGGCCTTGGTGTTGTCGCACCACAGGCGCTCGACTTCCGACGCGTCGGGCCGCAAGCGCTCGTCTTCGGTTTCGATCTCGAGCGGAATGCCCATGACCTCGGCAATCAGGTTCGCCGTGTCGCCGACCGATATTTCGAAGTTGGCGCCCAGATTGACGACCTCGCCCAAGGCGGCATCGCAGCCGGCGGCGGCGCGAAAACCGGCGGCGGTGTCGCCGACGAAGGTGAAGTCGCGGGTCGGCCGCGTGGCGCCGAGTTTAATCCGGCCCGGCTGCCCAGCCTTTTGGCAGCTGGTCAACTGGCTGATGACGGTCGGGATTACGGCGCGCGCCGATTGCCGGGGACCATAGGTATTGAACGGGCGCACCACCGTGACCGGCGCGCCGAAAGACCGGTAATAGGATAGCGCGATCTGGTCGGCGCCGACCTTGGTGGCGGCGTAGGGCGATCGCGGGTTGAGCGGATGGGCCTCGTCGATGGGAACCCGCTGGGCGGTGCCGTAGACTTCGCTGGTCGATGTGTGGACCACTCTGCCGACACCGAAATCGGTTGCCGCCTGGACGATATTCAAGGTGCCGGTGATGTTGGTGTCGACATAACTTTCCGGCGCCAGATAGGAATAGGGAATGCCGATCAGTGCGGCCAGGTGATAGACCGTGTCACAGCCTTGCACGGCTTGCCGTACCGCGTGGCTGTCGCGGACATCGCCAGAGAAGATTTCAATATTGTCGCGGATTTGAGCCGGCGATTGCTCGAGCCAGCCCCACGAACCGAGCGAATTATACTCGACGAACGCGCGCACATCGGCACCTTGGGTGACAAGTTGTTCAACGAGATGGGAGCCGATGAAGCCCCCGGCGCCGGTTACTAATACTTTCGGCACGCTTTTTATACCCCGACCTTGGTGGTGTGCAGTCCGGGCTATGGTCGCGGTTTATAGTTAAGGAATGGTAACGAGCGGGCGGGAAATCGGCGCTAGGCCTTCTTCGGGACCTTGCGCAAGGCCCATTTAATCCGGGCGATCGCGCCTTCGTCATCCGGCGGGTCGAAGACGCCCGAGACGACGATTTGTTCGCTGCGGCGAATCTCGTCGTTGCTGCCTAAATAGACGCTTTCAGCCAGAGAAACGGTGCCGCCTTCGGCCATTAACTGCCAGCCGATGCCGCTGGGCGGCCGCAGCAGAACCGCGCTGCCATTCTGCACCAACGATGCCTGCACGCTGGGGTGCAGGTGGAAGCGCAGGGCGTAGCCGCGCGGCGGTTTGGCGCCGTCGCCTTCCTGCAGAATAGAATCTTCGCCGCGAATATCCTCGCCATTGGCATCGACATAGAGCCGGCGCTGATGGGCGACGGCGAACAGCGAGCCGTAGCCATCATGACTGGTGTTGAGCCAGACGCTGCCATTCTCGTCATTCCGGTCGACCGTGACGTAGCGCGGCCGGCGGCCGGATTTGCCCGGGCTGAGAATGTCGGCGGAATTGGTATCGTCGACCACCATGGTCGAATGGGCGGCGGTCGAACGTTGCACTTGCGTCCACGGCTCGCGCGCACCAGGACGCGCGCCGCAATTGACGATGATCCGGTCGCGCCCGATCGAAATCTCCGCCGCCAGGGTGCTGGCATGGCCGGCCTCTTCGGTGGGGCCAGGCGCGGGTGCGCCGGTATCGACCAGAACGATGGTGCGGTTGGCGACGATGCGCTCAAACCCCGAATGGGGCGCCGAGGTCAACGGGCGGCCTCTCGAATCGGCTTGCGCCAGCAGCATGTCGATCAGCCAGCCGGGCCCTTCGTTGCTGCCGTTGAACAGGGCCAGTCCACCGTCGTTATGGCGCAGCATGCGCAGAAACGGGGCGGTGCGGTCGATTGCCGCCATGAGAAACGCCGGCACCTCACGCTGGCCGGCGAGCAGGGCGCTGCGGGTGTCGACCAGATGGCGCAAGACCTCGGTCTGGATTGCCGGGTTGCGCGAGATATGACCACCGTCGGCGAGAATTTGCTGTGCGCAGGCCCGCTCCAAGAGTTTCAAGCCCTGGGCCGTCCAGGCGCTGTGTCCGGGTAGCGCCAGGCCGGCGGCGATCAGGCCCTTGGCGGCCTGGATCAGCCCCGCCCCGTGGGCGCCGCGCGGCAGCACCCGCGACAAATGCTTGGCCTGGCGGACCAGACTGGTCAGATATTCCTGGCGGTAAGCGTCGTCGGCCGAGGCGCAGAAGAAATCATGCTGGCCGAGCCAGGCGAACAGGCGGCTGCCCAACACGTCGGGCCGCCAGGCGACTTCGTGCCAGTTCGATTGCCGCAACAGCCAGTCGCCGACCAGATCGCGGGCTTGCCGGCGGGCGCCGTCGCCGCCCAGCGCGCGCAGATCGCGCAGCCAGTCGAAGCCATGAAGCTCGGCCAGCCAGGCTTCGCTCATGCCGCCGGGCCGCCAGGCCCGCAAGCCGCCGCGCACGGTCTCGCCGAAAAAACTGAACTCGCCGCTGACGATCGCCGCGCCGCCATCCGCGCTGCCGGGCCAGGCGTCGGGCGGTACCAGGGCAAGGTCGCGGGGCGCGCGCCCGAGCAGCGTGAACCGGTAGACCGGGCTGGCGTAGAGCAGCTTGCTGGCATTGTAGTGCCAGTGGTGCAGGCGGGCGATGCTCATCGGCTGGCTGCGACGGCGCTGCGCAGGGCCTTGATATTATCGGCGTAGGCGCTGGGCCCGCCGCGGAACGCCGCGGTGCCGGCAACCAGAGCGTCGGCGCCGGCGCCGGTCGCCAGCGGTGCGGTGTAGGGGTCGACCCCGCCATCGACTTCCAGGTCGATCGGTGTACCGCCATCGGCGACATGCTGGTCGATTTTGCGCCGCAGGGTAGCGATTTTATCGAGCTGGCTGGTGATAAATTTCTGGCCGCCGAACCCGGGATTGACCGTCATCACCAAGATAAGGTCGACCATGTCCATCACATGATCGACTTCGTCGACCGGGGTCGCCGGGTTCAGTACCACGCCGGCGCGCTTGCCCAGGCCACGAATGGTCTGGAGGGTGCGGTGCAAATGGGGGCCGGATTCGGGATGAACCGACAGGGTGTCGGCGCCGGCCTCGGCAAATGCCTCGATCATCGGGTCGACCGGGGCGATCATCAGATGCACGTCAAAGGGCAGTTTGGTGTGGGGCCGCAGCGCGGCCACCACGGCGGGGCCGATGGTGACGTTGGGGACGAAATGGCCGTCCATCACATCGATATGAATCCAGTCGGCGCCGGCCGCTTCGATGGCGCGAATTTCCTCGCCGAGCTTTGCGAAATCGGCGGCTAGAATTGACGGTGCGATGCGTAAAAGCGGCAAATCAGCCATGAAACTTTGGTACCCGATTTAAACTCTGCGCCGCAAGGCTACAGCAGGCGGTTCAGTCTGGCGATGTAAAATCCGTCGAGGCCGCCGGCGTCGGCGAAGTGGCACGGCAAGGTGCGCACATCGCCGGCTTCGGTGATCGCGGCGGGGGACAGCCCGCTCAGGCCCGGCAATTCGTCGAGGCTAATCGGCGCTCGCGCGACATCGCCGGTGTCGGCCAGCAGGGCGTCGATTTGCGCTGGCCCCTCTTCGGCTTGCAGGGAGCAGACCGCATAGACCAGGGTTCCGCCCGGAGCCAGCATCGACACCGCCGCGCGCAAGAGTCGCGCCTGGATTTCGGCCGCCGCGCGCACATCGTCGGGGGTCTTGAGCCAGGCGATATCAGGGTGGCGGCGGATGGTGCCGGTCGAAGAGCAGGGCGCATCGAGCAAAATAGCGTCGGCCGGCGCGCCGGGTGTGAAAGCCGACGCATCGGCGTTGATGGTCTCCGCGCTCAGACCCAGCCGCTCCATATTTTGGCTCACCAGCCGCAACCGTTCGGCGGAGATATCCAGCGCCGTGACCGTTGCGCCGGCTGCGGCGAGCTGTGCTGTTTTACCACCCGGCGCGGCACAGAGGTCGATCGCGCCACGGCCGTTAAGGTCACCGAACAGCCGCGCCGGCAAGGCCGCCGCCGCGTCCTGCACCCACCAGGCGCCGGCGTCGTAGCCGTCGAGTTCGCTGACAATGCCGCCGGCGCGCCGGCGCAGCGTCCCGGTGGGCAGAATATCGGCGTCAAGCCGCGGTGCCCATTCTTGCGGTGCGGCGTTGGCGGCGAGGGTGAAATCGAGCGGCGGATCGGCGCGGTGGGCTGCCATAATGGCGGTCGCGGTTTCCGCGCCATAGGCGTCCTGCCAGCTTTGCCGCAGCCATTTGGGGGCGTTGCGTTGCTCGGCTTCCGGCGTTTCTGATAGGGCGGCGGCGCCCTCGCGGTCGATGGTTCGCAGCACCGCATTGACCAAACCGGTCATGCCGGCGCGCCCGCTATGGCGCACCAAATTGACGCTGCCATCGACGGCGGCGTGGGCCGGGGTATCGAGAAACGCCAATTGCGCGACCCCCAGGCGCAGCGCATTGCGCACCTGGGTTTGGTGTTTCTTCAAGGGCCGGGAGAGTTTTTCGTCGAGCGCGGCATCGATCTGGCCGCGCCGGCGCAGCACGGTGGTGATTAGGAGCCGGGCAAAGGCGCGGTCGCGCGGTTCGAGCTTGCCCAACGCAGCGGAATGGCCGAGCACCGTATCGAGGGGAATGCCGCGATCGAGCACTGCCCCCAGAAGTTCGAGGGCCGCGGCGCGGGCATCGGGCATCCGCCCGCCTTTTTGGTTGGCCAGGTTCATCGGCCCCGTTATAGGGCCGCGAACCCCAAGGCCGCTAGCAAAGAAATATCCAGTGCGGGACTAGGCCGCCGTACGATCTTTGCGGATATACGCCATCGCGCAGTGGGCGTCGCAGTAGGGACGGCCCGGCGAGGTGTCTTCGCCGCAGAATCCGAAGGCGTCATCGCCCGGGTCGCCGATCGGCCACAAGCAATCCTTGACGTCGCTGATCGGACGCGCCGGCGGGGCCAACGGCCGGTCGATCAGTTTTTGACCAGGCTCCGGCACCACGGGCTCGCCGCCGATTTCCTCGTCGGCCATCGTGCCGCGTAGCGCCCTAGCCTCGAGCGCTCGACTGATTGCCCGGTTGCGCCGGCTGCGCGAACCGCCGCCACCGCCGCGGATCGGCGAGGGTCGGCTTTCGAGGCCAAGCCGGTGTGCCTTGCCGATGACAGCATTACGGCTGACGCCGCCCAACTGCACCGCAATTTGGCTCGCGCTCAGTCCTTTCGACCAAAGCTCCCGAAGCATTGCTACTCGATCTTCCGTCCATGCCATTTTCGTCCACCTTCTGCTCGCGAAAGGCCAAAACCCAGGCAGGGCCTAGGACTCCTGCCGCTAAATTCGTCTGAAGCCTAGATCATGTGGTCACAAGGGGCAAGACCACAAAATACAGTAGTCACTACTATATGTGGAAATATCTGTTGATAGTCTATCCACATCTGGGGGTATTTCGGCGTGAATCCGTCGGGCGCCGGTCATGATTCCCAGGGTCCATGGCGGCGCTGGCGTATCTGGCGGACATCGTCTTGGCCTGCGCCCGACCAGGGGCCAGCCTCCCAACGCTCTGATTCGACGCCGCTATTTCCGTCTTGCGGCGCCATCGCGCGTAGCCGCTCTACCCGGTTGGCCATGCTGGGGTGGGTCGAAAACAGCTTGTCGCGGGTATGAGCGTGCAGCGGATTGACGATGAACATATGGGCGGTGGCCGGATTGCCCTCGGCCGCCGGATTGTCGATCGTTGCGCTGCCGCGATGGAGTTTTTCCAGCGCATCGGCCAGCCAATGGGGGTTGCCGCAAATCTCAGCGCCGCCGCGATCGGCCTCGTATTCGCGGCTGCGGCTGATTGCTAGTTGCACCAGCGACGCGGCCAGCGGCGCTAATATCATCATCGCCAGCGCGCCGATGATACCCAGCGGGTTGTTGCGGCTGCCGCCGAAGAACAGGGCGAAGTTGGCGATCATGCCGATGGCGCCGGCGATGGTGGCGGTAATGGTCATGATCAGCGTGTCGCGGTTGCGCACATGGGCCAATTCATGGGCCATGACGCCGGCGACTTCGTGCTCGTTCAGCGATTGCAACAACCCGGTTGTCGCGGCGACGGCGGCGTTGTTGGGGCCGCGCCCGGTGGCAAACGCATTGGGTTGAGGATTGTCGATAATATAGACCCGCGGCATCGGCAGTTCGGCACGCGCGGCGAGCCCCTCGACGACCTGGTAAAATCCAGAATGGGTGTCGGGGGTAACTTCGCGCGCCTTGTAATAACGCAAGACCATGTCGCCGGAATTCCACCAGGCGAACAGGTTCATGGCGGCGGCGACCGCCAGCGCGATGAGCATGCCGCCAACCCCGCCGAGCAGAAATCCAATGCCCATGAATAGCGCCGTCAGCGCGGCGAGGAGCAGGGCGGTACGCACATAATTGAACAAAGGATATTTCCTCTTCGTATGGTCTAGGCCACAAGGGTCTTGGCAAATGCCGCAACCTCCGCCATATCAGGATCATGAAAAAAGCAGATCCTCAGATGGTATCTCCGGCGGTCTCGCCGTTCACCGAACACCGCCCGCAAACATCAGCACCGGCGGTCCCGGCGTCTCAACCGAAACCAGCGGTAAATCCAGCAGCAAAATCCGCCGAAATTACGGCAGAATCGAAGCCTGATAAGGTGCCTTCACCCAAGGCTGAAACCCAGCCAAAAGAAATCGGCGGTCCCAAGGGGCCCGAGCCGACACGCTTCGGCGATTGGGAGCGCGACGGTCGCTGCGTCGATTTTTGACCGCGCGCGATTACCAGGTCCGCGGTCGAATTCGCGTGTCTAATATATTGGGAGCCTCGCCCTGAACGTCAAGCAGGCAGCGGCTTTCAGCTGGCCGGCCGATGGTTTCGTCATCATCGTCGATTTGGAATATACGTCGTGGGAAGGCGCGCTGGAACGCGGTTGGTCGCGGCCTGGTGAGCACCGCGAAGTGGTCCAGATCGGCGCAGTTCGTCTCGACGCAGGCGCAGAATTTGCTGAAGTGGATGTGCTCGATATTCTGGTGCAGCCCCGGCGCAATCCGGTTTTATCAGATTATTTTGTCGCCCTGACCGGCATCACCAATCAACGGCTGGCGTCCGAAGGCACAGAATTGGCGACGGCGCTGGCCGCCTTGGCGGCGTTTGCCAACGGGAGAAGTCTCCTTTCCAACGGTCCCGATGGTGCGGTCATGGCCGAGAATTGCGCGCTGATCGAAATCGACAATCCGCTGCCCAATGACCAATGGCGCGACATTGCCGGCTGCCTGCCGCGGCTTCTCGACCGTGAGAACGTGAGCAGCGCCGATATCCCCGAGCTGCTTGGCCTGGTCGCGCCAGGACCGGCCCACGATGCGTTAGCCGACGCCCGCGCCATCGCCGCCGGTCTGCGCCATTGGCGGCAAGCGGGCCGTATTTAGCATGTCCGCGGTCATTCGGGTCGATTGAGCGTTCGACCGCATGCTTCGACAGGCTCAGCATGAGGTCTAACTCTAAAGCCAAACCACCATCCTCATCCTGAGCTTGTCGAAGGATGAAGCGGGAAGGTTGTCCCCGGAGTGCCGGTAGAGACTGGCTCAATCTAGCGACTACCGGTTCTGGCGGTTCTCCACCAGATGGTCGACCACGGTGGGATCGGCCAGGGTCGACGTGTCGCCCAATTGGTCGTGCTCGTTGGCGGCGATCTTGCGCAGGATGCGGCGCATGATCTTGCCGGAGCGGGTCTTGGGCAGCGCCGGCGCCCATTGCAGCAAGTCCGGCGTGGCGATGGGGCCAATTTCCTTGCGCACGAACTTGATCAGTTCGTCGTGCAGACCCTCGCTTTCATCGACACCGGCTTTCAAGGTGACATAGGCGTAGATGCCCTGCCCCTTAATGTCATGGGGGTAGCCAACCACGGCTGCCTCGGCGACATCGTCATGTTCGACCAGGGCGTTTTCGACCTCTGCCGTACCCATACGGTGGCCCGACACGTTGATGACGTCGTCGACACGGCCCGTGATCCAGTAATAGCCGTCTTCGTCGCGGCGGCACCCGTCGCCGGTAAAGAACAGGCCGGGATAGGCCTTGAAATAGGTGTCGACGAAGCGCTGATGGTCGCCATAGACCGTGCGCATCTGGCCCGGCCAGCTGCCGTCCATGCACAAAATACCTTCGCACGCGCCTTCCTGCACGTTGCCGTCATTGTCGACGATGAGCGGCTTGATGCCGAAGAAGGGCCGGGTCGCCGAGCCCGGTTTCAGCATGGTCGCGCCGGGTAGCGGCGTCAGCAGGATGCCGCCGGTCTCAGTCTGCCACCAGGTGTCGACGATGGGGCAACGATCGTCGCCGACCACCTCATGGTACCAGTGCCAAGCCTCCGGATTGATCGGCTCACCCACCGTGCCGAGCAGGCGGATCGATTGGCGAGAGGTTTTCTTCACCGGCTCGTCGCCTTCGCGCATCAGGGCGCGGATCGCCGTCGGCGCGGTGTAGTAGATATTGACCTGGTGTTTGTCGCAGACCTGCCAGTGGCGCGAGGCGTCGGGATAATTCGGCAAGCCCTCGAAGATCAGCGTGGTCGCCCCGTTGGCCAGCGGTCCATAGACAATATAGCTGTGGCCGGTGATCCAGCCGCAATCGGCCGTGCACCAATAGACGTCGCCGTCATGATAGTCAAAGACATATTGGTGCGTCATCGAGGCGTAGACCATGTAGCCGCCGGCGGTGTGCAGCACACCCTTGGGTTTGCCGGTCGAGCCCGACGTATAGAGGATGAACAGCGGGTCTTCGGCGTCCATCGGTTCGGGCGGGCACTCGGCGGCTTGGTTGGCGACCAGTTCGTGGTACCAGACGTCGCGGCCTTCGACCCAGTTGATGTCGGCGCCGGTGCGATTCACCACCACCACCTTGTCGATATGTTCGACGGTCAGCCGCTCGATTGCCTGATCGACATTGTCTTTCAGCGGGATGGAGCGGCCGCCGCGCAGACCTTCGTCGGACGTAATGACGAACGAGGATTCGCAATCATGAATGCGGCCGGCAATCGATTCCGGAGAGAAGCCGCCGAACACTACGGAGTGGACAGCGCCGACGCGCGCGCAGGCCAGCATGGCGATGGCGATCTCGGGGATCATCGGCAAGTAGATGGTTACCCGGTCGCCCTTTTTGACGCCGAGCGATTTGAGCCCGTTGGCGAAGCGGCACACGCGTTCGTACAGTTCGCGATAGGTGAGCTTGTCCTCGTCGGCCGGGTCGTCGCCCTCCCAGATGATCGCCACCTGATCGCCGCGCGTGTCCAAATGCCGGTCGAGGCAATTGGCCGATGGGTTCAAGACGCCATCATAGAACCAGCGCACGTGCAGATCGTCGGCGTCGAACGAGGTGTCCTTGACCTTGGTATAGGGTTTGATCCAGTCGATCCGCTTGCCGTGCTCATCCCAGAACGCCTCGGGATCGTCGATCGAAGCTTGGTACATTTCCAGATATTTGGCGTCGTCGACCCAGGCGCGTTTGGCCCATTCGTCAGGAACCGGAAATTCTTCGCGAAACATCGGGTGTGCTCTCCCATTTTCTCGGCCTTAAAGTCGACCGTTGCTATCGTCCCAGGAAGCCCCCCGGGATCCCATTCTGCGTTGCCGCTATTATCGGTAACTCGCGGCGGCGGCTCAACTACCCAATAGTATGGCACCGTCTTCGTCGACCGTGATCGGCAGTTTCATCAATTTGGAGCCAGTGCAAGGACCGGCGACACACAGCCCGTCATGTTTCTGGAACTTGGCGCTATGGGTCGTGCACTGGATATATTTGCGCTCCACATCGAGAAATACGTCGGGCTTCAAGTCCAGTGGCGAACCTTGGTGGGGGCAGATGTTGAAATAGCCATGGACATCGTCGCCGTCGGTCACCAGAAAGAGATCGAGGGCGCGCTCGGGATCGCCCTTGACGATATTCGTCAACGATAACCCCTTGCCGGCCTCACCGATATCGTCGACATGGCAGATGACGCGCAGGTTACCGCGCATCTCCGGTTTTTCGGTAGGCTCGTTCATGGCCCAGTTAATGACACAGGATGTACGCAGGCTAACCCTCTCCCATAGGGAGAGGGTGGCGGGCCGTTGGGCCCGCCGGGTGAGGGGTTACGGTGTACAGGGGATCGTAGAATTCTTGAGAGCATCCTCGATTTCCTGCAGGACGCCTTCGACATTCGAGAGAACTTCATTATTCCAATACCGTAAAACAATATATCCGTAAGCCTCGAGGGCTGCCGTTCGCTGCTGGTCATGTGCTATTTGCTGCTGATGTTGGCCACCATCAATCTCAATGATGACTTTTCTTTGCTCACAGATAAAGTCGACAATGTAACGGTCGACAGGAATTTGGCGGCGGAATTTTGCGTTAGCGATTTGGCGGTTTCTTAAGTGCGTCCAGAGCGTTTGCTCCGCCTTAGTGGCATTACGGCGAAGTTGGCGGCTACGTGTCATTGTCTGTAACCCCTCACCCGGCTCGCTGCACTCGCCACCCTCTCCCTATGGGAGAGGGTTAGATCCCGCTGTAGGGTGGATCACGCCTTCACGCCGCACATGCGGCAAACTTCTTTCCATTCCGCTGCGGTGACCGGCTGCACCGAGAGGCGCGAATTATTGACCAGCACCATATCCGCCAGTTTCGGGTTGGTCTTGATGTCGGCCAGGGTGGCCGGCGTGGTCACCGGCTTGACGGCCTTGAGGTCGACCATGCCGAAGCGCTCGCTCTTGTCGGTGTGGTCGGGATAGTGCTCGCGCACCACTTCGACGATGCCGACGACCTGCTTCTCGTTGACCGAATGGTAGAAGAAGCCAAGGTCGCCAACCTTCATGGCCTTCATATTGTTGTTGGCTTGATAGTTGCGCACGCCGTCCCAGTGCTCGACGCCTTTCTTCACATGGTCATCCCACGACCAGGCGCCGGGTTCCGATTTGAAAAGCCAGTAAGCCATCTGTTGTTCCTTTAGAATTTTCCGGGGTCCGGGGAGAGTTAGGTTTCCGGGCGGTAGGGGCGCGACAGGACGTCAGCGATAGTGACGTCGATATCGGCATTGTCGTGCAAGATGGTATCGACGGCGGCGCAGATCGGCAACTCGACGCCCAACGCCTTGGCCCGGGTGAGCACGGCGGGGGCGGTAAATACGCCCTCGGCGACCGACCGGCGGCCGGTTTTAACATCGTCGGGGGTCGCGCCCTCGCCCAGCGCCTTGCCGACGGAGTAGTTGCGCGAGGCGACCGAAGTGCAGGTCAGGGTCAAGTCGCCCAACCCGGACAGGCCCATCAGCGTACGCGGATCGACATTCAGCGCGTCGCCGAAACGGGCGAGCTCGGCCAACCCACGCGCGATGGTTGCGGCGCGGGCATTTTGGCCAAGACCCCGCCCATCGACGATACCGCAGGCAACGGCTATGACGTTTTTCACGGCGCCGCCAATCTGCGCGCCGACCACATCGCGCGAGGCGTAGGGGCGGAAAGTTGGGGTGCCCAGGGCTTCGGCGAGGGCGTTGGCGGTGTCTAACTCTTCACACGCCAGGGTCACCGCAGTGGGCTGACCGCGCGCCACTTCGTCGGCGAAGGTTGGGCCCGACAAAACGGCGACTGTGATGTCAGGTTCAGTTTCGGCTATCGCTTCACTAAGCAATTTTCCGGTTGCGAGCTCGATGCCTTTGGAACAAATGACTACCGGCGTGCCCGCAGTCAAAAGCGGCGCAATCGCAGTCACTGTATCGCGGACGAATTGTGCCGGCGTCACGAGCAACACGATGTCGGCTCTGGCGGCCTCGGCGTAATCATTGGTTGCTACGATCGCTGAGTTCAAAGGGATGTTGGGTAGGAAATCTGGGTTTGTATGTTGGCCGTTGATGGCGTCGACAACTTCGGGTTCATGGGCTCTGATGATCGTTTCTCTGCCGGCGCGTTGGGCGACGGTGGCTAAAGCCGTACCCCAGGCGCCAGCGCCTATAATGCCAACACTTTGCCCAGAACTTTGCATATAAACCTCAGCTCAAATTAATGGCGATCGATATGCGCACGCCGTCGCCGGTGTAGGGTCGTACCGCATGGGACAGCCACGACGGAAACATCAACATGGTGCCGGCCACCGGGGCGACCATTTCGCTGGCGCCGAACGAAGGGCCGCCGGGAACATTAGGCACTAGCTCGGGGCGGTACATTGCCGGCGCGACGCCCCGCGGGTCCTGGATTTCGAGCTGGCCACCCAGCGAAGGATCATCGGCGATGCCACCATCATCTACATAGTAGACAGCCGACCAAACGCAACCGGGATGGGTGTGGAATTCGTTGCCGTGGCTACGGCGGTTGACGTTGGCCCAGGCATTGCCCCGCCACTTTTGCGGCGCCGGTTGGCCCTGCCGGTCGGTCGTCAGCTTGTCGGCGAACTGCCGCGAGAAGCTGAGGATGGCTTGGGCCTCTGTGCCGCCCCATTCGGCGATATCCCAGGTCGACTGCCAGCCGCCCAGATTGGAATGTTCGGTCGATGGGTGGGCCTCGGCGCGAGCCAAGATGGTCGTGCGCAGCGCCGCATTAAGTTGGTCGGCATTGGGCACGGGGACGATGGCGACCGGCGTGGCGAACAGCGCGCGCAGGTCGGCCTTGGCGGTGGTTTTCTGTGTCTCGGCCATCTTTCTAATGCTCTACTTGCTGTATGTTATCCACAACAGGGCCGCCCCTTTATGACCGTTGCGGCCGGGCCAGCGCAAGTCGCTCTAGGCGTTAGCGGTTCTGGTCTCATCCAGCGGCCAGCGCGGGCGTGGCGCAAAGTCGAGACCGGCGGTCGCGCCGCGCCGCAAATGCTCGAGACCGGCCCAGGCGATCATCGCGGCGTTGTCCGTGCACAAAGCCGGTGGTGGCGCGACCAGGCGGGTGTGACGGTGTTCGCATAGCGCGGTCAGGCAGGCGCGCAAATGCAGGTTCGCGGCAACCCCGCCGGCGACCACCAAAGGCGGAACAGCGCCGGCGTGGGATTGCGCGAAGGCGTCCAGGGCGTTGGCGCACCGGTCGACCAGAACATCGCCCACCGCGGCTTGGAACGCGCCGGCGAGATCGGCCGCATCACCCGGCGACAGCACCTCGTCGGGCAGCTTTGCGGCGGCGTGGCGCACGGCGGTCTTGAGCCCGGAGAAAGAGAAGTCGCAGCCGGGCCGGCCGGACAGGGGCCGGGGCAGCTTGAACCGCTTTGGATCGTCGGCCGTCGCGGCGGCGGCTTCGACCGCCGGCCCGCCGGGATAACCTAGGCCGAGCAGTTTGGCGGTTTTGTCGAAGGCCTCGCCGATGGCGTCGTCGATGGTGCCGCCGAGACGTTCGTATGAGCCAACATCTTCGACCGCCAGCAATTGGCAATGGCCGCCGGACACCAGCAGTAACAGATAGGGAAAGTCCACATCGTCGGTGAGGCGCGCGGTGAGCGCGTGGCCTTCCAGATGGTTGACCGCCAGGAACGGTACATCCTGTACCGCGGCGATCGCCTTGGCGGTCATCACTCCAACCATGACCCCGCCGATCAAACCGGGCCCGCCGGTCGCCGCGATGCCGTCCAGGGCGGCGAGCTCGATATTCGCTTCGTCGAGGGCTTGGCGGATGATGCCATCCAAATAGTCGAGATGGGCGCGCGCGGCGATTTCGGGCACCACGCCGCCATAGGGCTGGTGTTCGTCGAGCTGGCTGAGCACCACGTTGGACAGAATGGTGCGGTCGTCGGCGACCAGCGCGGCCGCCGTCTCGTCGCAGCTTGTTTCGATGCCGAGAACGATCATGGGCGCGATATAGCGCTCGAGGCGCCGCGCGGCCAGCGAAACCGGCGCCACGGTGTTCGCGCTTTGCCGTCTTTTCATCCGTGGCGTGTGGGTCTATGACCAGAGTATGGCACCGCAACCCCTTCGCATCGGCACCCGTGGCAGCCCGCTGGCCTTGGCTCAGTCGAACCAGGTGCGCGATCTGCTGATCGCCGCCCATCCCGATTTGCCGGCGCCGGAGCTCACCATCATCAAGACCACCGGCGACCAGGTCACCGACCGACCGTTGGCCGATGTCGGTGGCAAGGGGCTGTTCACCAAGGAGATCGAGCAAGCCCTACTCGATGGCGCCGTCGATATCGCCGTGCACTCCATGAAGGATGTGGAGACCTGGTTGCCCGAGGGACTGACGGTCGATTGTTTTTTGCCGCGCGAAGATTCCCGCGACACCTTGTTGGGTGCGTCGTCTATTGGCGCGCTTGCCGAGGGGGCGCTGGTGGGCACGGCTTCGATGCGCCGCAGCGCGCAACTGCTCGCCGTGCGTCCCGATCTCAAAATTACGTTGATGCGCGGCAATGTGGGTACGCGGCTGCAAAAACTCGCCGCCGGCGAAGTCGACGCTACCCTGCTCGCCGTTGCAGGGCTCAAGCGTCTCGGACTGGCTGATGCGATTGGTACAAGACTCGACCCGGGTGAATTTCTACCCGCTGTCGCCCAAGGGGCGGTCGGCATCGAACGCCGCGCCGACGATGGGCCTGCGGCGGCCCTGTTGGCTTCTCTAAACGATAGCCGAACCGCGCTGTGCGTAACGGCTGAGCGAGCCATGCTGGCGGCGCTCGACGGCACCTGCCGCACGCCGATCGGCGGGCTGGCGACCCTCGACGGTGACCAGCTCACCCTGGATGGCCTTCTGGTGTGGCCCGACGGTAGCGGGCTGCAGCGCTTCCAGCAGACCGGCGACGTTGCCGACGCGGCGCGAATCGGCGCCTTAGTGGGTCAGGAGTTGCGGCAGCGCGCCGGGTCGAAATTTTTCGAAAGTCTAGTGTGACCGGCGCGACGGCTTTGCGGGTGTTGCTTACCCGGCCTCGCCCGGATAGCGAAGAAACTGCGCGGTTATTGGCGGCGCAGAATATCGAAACAGTGATTGCACCGCTGATCGAGATTAGCGACATCCCCGGCGCGGCGCCTGACTTGGAAGATGTGCAGGCTTTGTTGGTGACCAGCGCCAACGGCGCGCGGGCGCTGGCGCGCGCCACCGCGCGTCGAGATTTGCCGCTGTTCGCGGTCGGCGATGCCAGCGCCGCCGCCGCGGCCGAAAGTGGATTTTCCAAGGTTACCAGCGCCAATGGCGATGTTGCGGCCTTGGCGGCGGTGGTTCGAGACCAATTGAGCCCCGAAAACGGCGCCCTATTTCATGCCGCCGGTAGTGTCGTGGCTGGTGATCTGGCCGGTGACTTGACGGCCGCGGGTTTTGAGGTTCGCCGTGCTCAACTCTATAGCGCACAAACCGCCGGCAGATTGCCGGAAGTGGCCCGCCGGGCGCTCAACGATAGCGCGGTCGATGCTGCGCTCTTTTATTCGCCACGTACGGCTGCGCAGTTCGCAAAATTGGTCGAATCGGCCGGTTTAGCGGCTAATTGCCAGCATCTAATCGCGGTCTGTTTAAGTGCAACAGTCGCTGAAACCCTAACATCTCTGCCGTTTTATGGTGTACGCGTCGCCGCAACGGCAAACCAGGCTGCCCTATTCGCCGCACTTACGAGAGACAACTAGTGTACGTGCATAGCCTGGCTTACGCTTGCGGGTAAATATGATATAGTACATGCGAATCCTAGAGCGTACTCGTACGCACGTACGATAAATCAGCGCCGGAAATTAGATGAACGACCATAACGACATAAATTTGTCCGATACCGCCGCCATTATTGAGGCCTTTGGGGGTATTCGGCCTATGGCCCATAAACTCGATGTCCCGGTAAGCACCGTTCAGGGCTGGAAACAACGAGACACCATTCCGGAAAACCGCGCTGGCGATGTTTTGGCCGCCGCTGAGGCCCATGAGGTGGATTTGTCGGGGATAGGGAGCGATTCGGGAAACGATGACCCCGTCATCTCCGAAGACGTCGAACCGGCTGATGCACCGCCGTTGGCGCCCGAACCATTGGTGATTAAAAGTGGTGCTGCCGGATTAAAAAACGGTGGTGGCGCGTTCGCCATCGCGGTGGTGGCGTTGATCGTCGCGGTGGGCGTCGGCGGTTGGATGGCGCTAGGCGGTGGCGGGTCCGACGATAATGTAGGGTCGACGGAGGCTCTCGAGCGAATAACCGACCGGCTCGCGACCCTGGAGGAGACGGCGAAAGAGGGCGGGAACGGTTCCTCGCTACAACAGTTCGCCGCGGATTTTGCCGAACTGCGGACGGCGGTTGAACGCATCTCCGAAACCCGGGGCGACGATACCGCGCTATCAGCGAAAGTCGAGGAGCTCGATATCCGCCTGAAAGACACCGAGGCGGAGCTTGACCAGATGCAAATTCAGGCCGATGGCGATGCGCTGAGCGCTGCTGCTGCGATGGCGGCGGCGCAGGATGAAATTGGCCAACTGCGCCAGCAACTCGCCGCCCTGGGAGAGAGCGGCCGGGGCAGTGGCGAAGGTGTAACGCAGGCGGTCGGGCTGGCTTTGGCCGCCGGCCGATTGCAGCGCACCCTCGATCAGGGGGCGCCCTATCAGGATGCCATGGCGAATTTGCGCGCCCTTTCCGAGGGTGATGCAACGCTCGGCGCGATCCTCGATCGGCTGGCGGGGCAGGCCGGCGCCGGAATCCTGACACGAGAGGCATTGACCCAGTCCTTCAATGCTGTGGCGCGCGACGTTGTTGCCGCCGCTGGTGGCGAGGCCGCGGGCGGTTGGACCGATCGCGCGCTGCAACGAATTCAAAGCGTTGCGTCGGTCCGGCGGGTTGGCCCCGATGTAACCGGCGACGGTCCCGAGGCGCGGGTCGCGCGGGCCGAATTCAAGTTGCGATCGGGCGACATGGCCGGGGCTGTTGGCGAATTGGATGATCTAACGGGTGCCGCGGCGGCGGCCGCCGAAGCTTGGTTGACGAGTGCGCGGGCGCGGCTCGATGCCGATGTCGCGGTCGGCGAGATCGAAGCGCTGGCGATCGCGCGTCTGCAGTCCGGCAACGGTGGTTCGTGATGCGCCGGGCGATAATCTTTTTCATCGAAGTCGCCATTGTCGCGGCGCTCGCGGTGTGGCTGGCTAATCGACCGGGCGTGGTGGCGATCGACTGGCAGGGCTGGCGGGTCGAGACATCGCTCGGCGTCATGGCGCTTATCCTACTGGTCGTGGTGGTGCTCGCCGCGTCGCTTTACGCCGGTTGGCGCTGGCTGCGCCGCAAGCCCGGCGAGTTGTTGGCGTCGGGTCGTCATCGTCGGGAAGCGGCTGGGTATCGCGCGCTGACCGATGGATTGGCGGCGGTAGCCGCGGGCGATGCCGCGGCGGCACGCAAGCTGGTTCGTAAGGCGGATTCGCTGCTGAATGCGCCGCCACTGACCCTGCTATTGTCGGCACAGGCCGCCCAACTCGACGGAGATGAGGCGACCGCGCAGCGTTGCTTCGAACAAATGCTCGAGCGCCCGGAGACCGAATTTCTCGGACTGCGCGGTCTTATTTTACAAGCCTTGCGCGACGATGATGATGCGCGCGCACTCGATTATGCCCAGCGCGCCTATCCGTTGCAGCCCTCGGCGCCCTGGCTGCTCGACACGCTGGTCTCCTTGCACAGCAAGGCCGGCCGCTGGCGGGCGGCGCAAAAACTTGTCGAAGAAGCCCAGCGGCGCAAACGTTTGCCGGCCGAAGTTGGCCGCCGGCACCAGGCCGCGCTGTTGACCGAACGGGCGCATAGCGCGTTCAGCGGCGGCAGCTTGTCCGATGCGTTCGAGCAGGTGCGCAAAGCGCACGATCTCGACCCCGCCCATCCCCCAGCGGCCGAACTACTGGCCCGCTTGGTGGCCGACGATGGCCGGGCGCGCAAGGTGCTGGAGCGCACCTGGCGGGTGGCGCCCCACCCGGTGTTGAGCGCGGCCTATCTCGATATTGTCGGCGACGTGCCGCCGCTCGACCGCTATCGCGCCATCAGCCAATTGACCAAGGAAAATACCAGCCATCCGGAAAGCCGTTTCGCGATCGCCGAGGCGGCGGTAACCGCAAAACTGTGGGGTGAGGCCAAGCAACAATTGGACGCGCTGGAAACCGCGGAACCGACCGCGCGGGTGTATCGGATGTGGGCGCGGCTGGCGGAAGCGGAGACACAAGATGACGTCGCGGCGCGGCGCTGGATCGAGCGTGCCGCTGAAGCCGAGGCCGACAAGGCCTGGGTCTGCGCCAGTTGCGGCACTGTGTCCGACGATTGGTCGGCGGTGTGCGGCCATTGCGGGTCGTTCGCGACGCTGTCGTGGAAGCAGCCGCCGCGGGTCCACCGCGCGGTCATTGCGCCACCGATTGCCGCTGGGGCGCCGGCCGCGGGCGAGGTCGAACCGGCCGTCGCGACACCGATCGATGAGACGCCCGAGGTCGAGGTCGAAGAAACCCGCCAAATCGGCTGAAAACCGGGCGGGCCCGGCCCGATTTTAGGTTTTGTTAATCATATTGGCCTTGAATGGGCGGCACCGAAAGGCGCGCCGCCGGCACGCCGTTGCAACAGCGTTGTCTGTTAATGGCCGAAACGTCCCTGTACGAGAAAAACTTGTTGTTTTTCACCGCCGCCTATCCGCCCGTTGCGGAGATGCTGCCCGTCCGCGAAACCGATCTGACCCAGGCGGTTTTTAACGACGATGGTGCCATCGTCGATATCGATTTAGGCCAGGGCCTTTTCTACAATCGCCCCGCCGCCGAGTTTGCCGCCGAACAGGTCGCCGCGTACATGGCGCGGCCGACGCGCATCGTCGTCGAACCGCCGAACTTTGATGATTTGCACGACGCCTGTACCCATAAGATGGCGACCCAGCTTGAGGCCGCGGCGCCCGATCGCTTGCCGCAACCACCGCTCGATCGTGGCGGCATTCTGCTGATCATTGGTATCGGGCTGGGTCTGCACATCAGCGATCTTATCGCCCAAACGGGGGCCCGGCATGTCATCCTGGTCGAGCCGATCACCGAGTTTTTGGACCATAGCCTGTCCGTTCTGGACTGGCAGGCAATGTGGGCGCAATGCACCGAGGCTGGCGCCACCATCGACATCATCGCTGGCGGCGATCCGGCCGGCATTCGACAACGGCTCGAGCCGCTAATGCTGCGCTTCGGTGAGACCGCGATCGACGGGTCTTACATCTATCTCCACTACCAGACCGATGTGACAAAGGCGGTGGCCGCTGGTTTCCATGACTTGGCCGGCATGACGGCTATTCTCAAAGGCTATTACGCTGATGAAAAGTTGATGGTCGAAAACACCACGGCAAATGTCGCAACCCACGATTTCTGGCTCATCGAGGGCGAATTGCGGGCTCCGATCGACGCGCCGGTTTTCGTCGTCGGCGCCGGACCGTCGCTCGACGCCAGCATCGAAATCATTCGCAAATGGCAGGACCGGGCAATTATTGTCACCGCCGGGTCGACCCTGCAGGTCTTGCTGCACCAGGGCATCGTCCCCGACTTTCATGTGGAAAAAGAAAACACCCAACCGACGGTCGACCGCCTGCGGCATATCCGGACGCGGGCTGGCGATCAATTCGAGGGCGACACGTTCGGATCGATCCGGCTGGTGGCGTCGACCACAGTGAAGCCCGGTGTGACCGAATTGTTCGACGAGAAATTTCTGTTCCTGCGCTCTGCTCTCAGCTCGACGGCGATGTTCGGTGCTGGCCATCGCCCCATCGACGGCACCTCGCCCTATTCGGCGAACGCGGCGCTGACCCTGGCCGCGATCATGGGCTTCCGCAACGTCTATCTGTTTGGCTGCGATTGCGGCGCGAGGGATGCCAGCCATCATCATTCGGGCGAGACCGCCTATTACACGTTGGACAGCTACCCCGATCGCGGTGTCGATTTCTCCTCGCGTGCGCCCGGTAATTTCGGCGGCGAGGTGCTCACTAATTCCTATTTCGCCTGGAGCCGCCAGACCTACGAACAGGTCATCGCGGCGGCGGGCCTCACGGTGCGCAATTGCAGCGACGGCGTGATGATCGGCGGCGCGCAGCCGTTGCCGCCCGACGATCTGGTCCTCACCAACGCGCCGCTCGATAAAACCGCGATCGCCGAAGCCGTCAAAACCAGTTCCGTACATTTCACGCCGGGGGCTTATCTGATCGATCAAGATGTCGCCGCCGTCACCAATAATTGGAATGCGTTTGCCGGCGAGCTGCGTGCTCAACTTGATACCAGCTTGGACACTGCCGACGACATCCACCGGTTCGATCAGCAGCTGCGCGGTTTTCTCGATGGGGCGGCTACCAAATTCGGCGGCGTGACGATTATGGTCGCCGGTTCGGCGCGCTCAATGGCGCCGGTCGCCGGTTATTATCTAAACCGGGCGCCCGACGCGGCGGCGCAAGCCAGCCTGATGGATGTCTTCCGCGCCACCTACCGGGCGGAAATCGAACGCATTCTCGATGACGGCACAGCCTTGATGGCGGGCCTGGACGCCGCGCCCGCGCCGGCGCTGTCGCAGGCGGGTTAGCATGAGCGCCTCTTTCGACATCGGCGGACGCAAGGTTGGGGAGGGTGTGCCCGGCTATCTGATCGCCGAGGTCGCGCAAGCCCATGACGGATCGTTGGGCACCGCGCACGCGTTTATCGACGCCGCAGCAAATGCCGGCGCCGATGCGATTAAATTCCAAACCCATTTGGCGGAAGCGGAATCGACCCGCGACGAGCCGTTTCGCGTGCCGTTCAGCCGGCAGGATTCCAGTCGCTACGACTATTGGCAGCGCACCTCGTTTACCGCGGAACAATGGGCCGGGCTGGCCGAACATGCAGGCGAGAGCGGCCTGGCGTTTTTAAGCTCTCCCTTCTCGATCGAGGCGGTCGAGTTGTTGCGCGCGCTCGACGTGCCGGCCTGGAAGGTTGCGTCCGGCGAAGTCGGATCGCAGAGACTGTTGGCGGCGATGTGCGTCGACGGAAAGCCGGTGCTGTTGTCCACCGGCATGAGCAGCTTCGCCGACATCGATGGTGCGGTGGCGGCGATCCGAAAGGCGAACGCACCCTTGGCGGTTCTGCAATGCGCCAGCCTCTATCCGACCCCGCTCGAAGCCATTGGCTTGAACGTTATCGGCGATTACCGCCAGCGCTATGGCTGCCCGGTGGGATTGTCCGATCATTCCGGCTCGGTGCACCCGGCCCTGGCCGCGCTGGCCCAAGGCGCCGATATCATCGAGGTCCACCTGACCCTGTCGCGCGACAGCTTTGGCCCCGACGTGCCGGTCTCGCTGACGGTCGACGAGTTGCGCGCTGTGGCGAACGCCCGCGACGCGTTTCATGCGATGGTCAGCCATCCGGTCGATAAGGACGCCGCAGCGGGCGAACTTTCTGAAATGCGCGCCATGTTCGGCCGCAGCCTGGCGCCGCGTACGGATCTACCCGCCGGCACGGTGATCGATGCCGACATGCTCACCGCGAAGAAGCCGGCGACCGGTATTCCGGCCGACGCGCTAGAAAAAATTATCGGCCGTCAACTGCTCCAAGCGGTTCCGGCTGACCGGCTGTTGATGTGGGAGGACATCGATGTCCCCGCTTGATAGTGCCATCAATGGCGGCGCGAACCGCCCGCGACGTTTGAATGGCAATGGCGGCGTGCGCAAGATCTGCATCGTCGTTAACAGTCGCGCCAACTATGCGCGCATCAAATCGGTGATGCGCGCGGTGCAGCGTCACAACCGTTTGGAGTTGCAACTGGTGGTCGGCGCCTCGGCGCTGCTCTACCGCTACGGCAATGTGGTCGAGCTGATCCGCGCCGATGGGTTCGAGCCGTCCGCCGTGGTCTACTCCATCGTCGAGGGCGAAAACCCCACCACCATGGCGAAGTCGACCGGCATGGGTATCATCGAATTGTCCACCCAGTTCGAGAACCTGCAACCCGATATCGTGCTCACCGTCGCCGACCGGTTCGAGACCATGGCGACGGCGATCGCCGCCAGCTATATGAATATCCCGTTGGCCCACACGCAAGGCGGTGAGGTCACCGGCTCGATCGACGAGAGCGTGCGCCACGCCATCACCAAATTGGCGCATGTGCATTTCCCGGCCACCGAATTGGCGCGCGATAATGTGGTGCGCATGGGCGAGGACCCCACGACCGTCCATCTCACCGGTTGCCCGGCGATCGATCTGCTGGTCGATAACGACCTAGCCCTCAACCCCGATATCCTCAATCACGGTAAGGGGGTGGGGCCCTCGGTCGATCCCGGCGCGCCGTATCTGATCGTCCTGCAACATCCGGTGACCACCGAATATGGCAGCGGCTTCGACCAGGTCCGCGAGACCCTGGACGCGGTCAACCGCCTGGGTATGCAGACCGTCTGGCTGTGGCCCAACGTGGACGCCGGCTCCGACGATGTCTCCAAGGGCTTGCGCATGTTCCGCGAGAAAAACCCCGCCGCCAATGTTCATTTCTACCGCAACTTCGCGGCCGAAGATTACGCCCGCCTGCTGAACAACGCCGCCGGCATCGTCGGCAATTCCAGCTCGGCGTTGCGCGAAGGCGCCTTTCTGGGCGTGCCGGCGGTGAATGTGGGGACCCGCCAGCAGGGCCGCGAGCGAGGACCGAACGTCATCGACGCCGGCTATAACGCCGACGCCATCGAAACCGCGCTGCGCGGGCAGATCGCCCACGGCCGCTACGCCAGTTCCACCCTGTTCGGTGATGGGCATTCGGGACAACGGGTAGCGAACATATTGGCCGACGCTGAAATCAGTGTCCAAAAACGCCTAGCTTACTGAGGTGCGCCATGGATAACGCATTCGAACATACTGAGTTACTCGATGCCGCGGCAGAATATTTCCGCGCCGAGGGCCTTGCCGAACTGGTGGCGAGCAGCCACTCGGGCGAGGCCAACGGGTACAGCGTGGCGCTCGAGCCGGATATCGACGATCTGGTGCGCCTGCACCAGTTGGTGCGCGACCGCCGGGCGTTCACGGTGCTCGAATTCGGCACCGGGTTCTCCACCCTGGTGATCGCCGACGCGCTGGCCAAGAACGCCGACGACTTTGCTTCCAGCGATGCCGAGGTCGAGCTGTTGCCGGCCGACGCCTTCCGGGTGTTCACCGTCGACGCCAGCGAGGCCTGGTTGACCACCGCGATTGCGCGCATCCCCTGTGGCTTGCAGACCCATGTGGTCGCTACCCACAGTCCGGTGCGGGTCGGCACTCATAACGGTCAGCTGTGCCATTTCTACGAAAATCTGCCCAACATGGTGCCCGATTTCATCTATCTCGACGGACCCGACCCGCAAGATGTGAGCGGCGGTGTCAATGGTATGGATTTCAGCCACCGCGAGCGCACGGTGATGTCCGGCGATTTGCTGCTGATGGAGCCCAGCTTCGTGCCGGGCCTAATGGCCTTGATCGACGGGCGCACCAACAATGCCCGCTTCCTGGCCAACAATTTCCGGCGCAGCTACGACTGGCTGGAGGACCCCGGCGGCCAGTTCACCATGTTCGAATTGGCCGAGCCGCCCCTGGGGCCACGCAACCGGGCCCGCTTAGCCTATTGCGCGGGGGAAGACTGAGTGAGCGCCACCGCACCAGCGGACACCGCGGAAGGCGAGGCCTTTACGCGCGCTCAGCTCGACGGCCATTTCGCAGTTTTGGCGGACCAGGTGTTTCAGGTCGAGACCAAATGGCCCCACTTCCGCCTGCTGTTAGATGATGTGCGTAAATTGGCCGGCGAAGCGACCGCGCGGATGACAGTGGTCTCGCTCGAGCGTGGCCTGCTCTATGGCGGCTGCAGCTTGTTTGCGCCGTTCTTTCACCATTGCGACTTTCTATCGGTCGACTGTAGCCCCGACAGCGCCGAAGAACGCGGCGCCTACAATGGCGCGCTGATCGACGATCCGCGGTTTTTGTTTGTGTCCGGCACCCACCGCGCACCGATAGAGGCGACCGGCCTGGGCGACGGTATCGCCGATTTGGTGCTAGTGCCCAACCTGGTGCATCACATCGCCGACCAGAGCGCTTTGTTTACCGAGATGGCGCGCATCACCCGGCCCGGCGGGCGGGTCTATGTGTTCGAACCAATTGTGCGCGAGCTGCACCAGATGCCCGACGATTATCTGCGCTATACGCCGTTTGGCCTGCAGCGCACCTTGCGCGACGCCGGGCTGACGCCCGGTGACTTCGAGACCGAGGGCGGGCCGTTCTCGGCCGTGGCCTATTGCTGGGCCCAAGCGCTGGAATATCTGCCGGCCGATCAGCGCGAAGTGATGGCGCGCTGGTTCTACGAGGAGCAATTTCCCCAGCTCATGGAGTGGGACGCGCGCTACACGGAAAATCTGGAGCGCAAGCACACCGAGTTTCCCATGGCCTTTTCGATGATCGCGGAAAAACCGGCATGACCTGGCGCAGGGGCGACCAAGACCTGGCGGTGCTGGCTATCGTGCCGGCGCGCGGCGGCTCCAAAGGGGTGCCGCGGAAGAATATGAAAACTGTGGGCGGCGTATCCCTGGTCGGCCGTGCGGCCCATTTGGCGGTCTCGCTCGACTGGATCGGCCACACTATCATTTCCACCGACGATGCCGAAATTCGCGGCGAGGCGGTGTGCCACGGCGCCGCCGCCCCATTCGTGCGGCCGCCGGAATTGTCCGGCGATGAGGCCAGTTCCGAAGATGTTTGGCGTCACGCCTGGCTGGCCGCCGAAGACCATTACGCCATGCGCTTCGATATCTCCCTGCTGCTCGAGCCGACCAGCCCGTTGCGCATCGAGGCCGATCTCGTCGCCACGGTCGAGACCCTGACCGAAGGTGGTCATGCCAGCGCGGCCACCGTGTGCCGCTCGGCGGCGCACTTCACGCCCCATAAGGCGCTGACCATCGACGATGGCGGCCGCATTGGTTTTCATATGCATAACGGCGCCGCCTTCAGCCGCCGCCAGGCCATCCCCGGCGAGGTCTATCACCGCAACGGCCTGTGCTACGGCGCGCGGCGCGATACTATCGTCGAGCGGGCCGAGATTATCGGCGAAGATTGCGCGGCGGTGGTCATCGACCGGCCGATCGTCAATATCGACGATGCGTTCGAGCTCGAGCTGGCCGAATGGCTCCTCGCCCGCCAGGAACGCCTCGGCACGGCACAGATCGCCACGCCTTACGCGGTCTCATCGTAGCGGGCCGTCGTAAAGCACTTGACCGGGGCCGCTGTCGGTCCTAAGTGGGCACACGACGCGCCCAACCAGATGGCGCCGGAGCCGCCTTAGCTCAGTTGGTAGAGCATCGCATTCGTAATGCGGGGGTCGCTGGTTCGAGTCCAGCAGGCGGCACCATTATTCCCTAGTATAGAAACTCGCCGTACTGTCCGGACGTGTTTTGGTTGCGTCCGGCGGATCGTTGTATCGGCCCGGCCTAAACCAAGCCGCAACCGGAGAAGCGCTATGAAGCTCTACATGACCGAGATGTCGGGGAACTCGTTCAAGGTGCGGGTGCTGGCGGCGATGCTCGGCGTCGACTATGAGAACATCCGCATCGACTGGGAAAACCAGGCGCACAAGTCGTCGGACTTCCTGGCGCTCAACCCCCGCGGCCAGGTGCCGGTGATGGAAATCGAAGGCAAGGTCTTTTGGGATTCGACGGCGCACCTGGTCTATATCGCGCGGAAGTTCGGCGGCGAGGCGTGGCTGCCGTCCGACCCGCTGCAGATGGCCGAAATTATGCAGTGGATGTCGTTTGCTCAGAATGAAGTGCAGTTCGGGCTGCAATGGGCGCGCGGGGTGACCGTCTATAATCGCCGGCCAGAAAGCTTCGAGGGCTATTTGCAGGATGGAAAGCTGGCGCTGGAAGTGTTGGAGGCGCAGCTCTCGCGCACCGGCGATTGGCTGGCGCTGGGGCGCGTCACCCTGGCCGACATTGCCTGCTACCCCTATGTGAAGCGCGCACCGGAGGGCGATTTACCGCTCACTGCCTACCGCGAAGTCGCGGCCTGGCTGGCGCGGTGCGAGGCGCTACCCGGGTGGATTGCGATGGACCCGTGAGGGCGGTTTAAGATTTTCCATTCACAAATTAGGTCCGCCGGTGCACCTTAGCGCGCTGAAGCGCCGCGCGACTGTGGGGCGATGGTTTGCGGCGGGGGCCGGTGGCCGATTTAGACAAAGAATATGACGTACTCGTTGTCGGCGGCGGTAATGCCGGGCTGTGCGCCGCTATCGCCGCGCGCCGCGCGGGGGCCAGCGTATTGGTTCTCGAGGCGGCGCCGAAATTCTATCGCGGCGGCAATACCCGCCACACCCGTAATATGCGCTGCGCCCATGACGCGGCGACCGGGACATTGTCCGGACCCTACACCGAGACCGAGTTTTTCGACGATCTGCTGCAGATCACCGGCGGCAATACCACAGAAGATCTGGCGCGGCTGATGATCGCTGAATCGAAAGACCTGCTACCCTGGATCGCCGAACAGGGGGTGCGCTTTCAGCCGTCTTTGGGCGGCACGCTGAGTTTGGGGCGCACCAACTCGTTCTTCCTGGGCGGCGGCCGGGCGATGTTGAACGCGCTCTATCTCACCGCTGAGCGTCTGGGTATCGACATTTGCTACGAAGCCGAAGTCACCGGCCTGGAAATCGACGGCGGCGCGTTCCGCTGGGCGGCTGTGCGGCTGGCGGGCGAGACCGTCACCGTGCGCGCGCAGACTTTGGTCGCCGCGTCTGGGGGATTCGAGGCCAATATCGACTGGCTTAAGGAGGGCTGGGGCGCGGCGGCGGATAACTTTTTGATCCGCGGCACGCCCTACAACAAGGGCGTGGTCTTGAAGGCGCTAATGGCGGGCGGCGTGCAGACATTGGGCGATCCGACCCAGTGCCACGCGGTGGCCATCGACGCCCGCGCGCCGAAATTCGACGGCGGCATCATCACCCGCCTCGACTGCGTTCCTTTCGGCGTGGTGGTCAACCGGGCGGCCCAGCGGTTTTACGACGAGGGCGAGGATATCTGGCCCAAGCGCTACGCCATTTGGGGCCGGCTGGTCGCCCAACAGCCTGATCAGATCGCCTATATCATCTTCGACGCGCCCAGCCTGGAGCGCTTCATGCCGTCGCTCTACCCGCCGATTTCGGCGCCGACCATCGGCAACTTGGCGCGTGAACTCGAACTCGACCCGACCGCGCTCGAAGCGACCATCGATGGTTTCAGCGCCGCCGTTCGGCCCGGCACCTTCGACGCCAACATGCTGGACGATTGCCGCACCGAGGGCCTGAGCCCGCCCAAAACCCACTGGGCGCAACGCCTCGAGGCCGCGCCGTTCTACGCCTATCCCGTGCGCCCGGGCATCACATTCACTTATTTGGGCGCCAAGGTGGACGGCCAGGCCCGCATCCTGATGGCGGACGGCGCGGCGTCGGTGAACATGTTCGCTGCCGGCGAGATCATGGCCGGCAATATTCTCGGCAGCGGCTATGCGGCGGGTATCGGCATGACCATCGGCGGCGTGTTTGGGCGAATCGCCGGGCGCGAGGCCGCTGCGCTGACCGACGATGCGCAGCGCGAGGCCGCGGCGTGACCTTTCCGGCAGCCCAATCGGACGACCATGCCAGCGCGGCGCTGACCGAGGCCGACCGGCTGATGACCGTGTGCAATTCGTGCCGCTATTGCGAGGGCCTGTGCGCGGTCTTCCCGGCGATGGAAATGCGCCGCGCCTTTCCCGATGGCGATTTGAACTATCTGGCCAATCTCTGTCATAGCTGCGGCGCGTGCTATGTGGATTGCCAATTCGCGCCGCCCCACGAATTCGCCGTGAACGTGCCGCAAAATCTGGCGAGCGTGCGCGCCGAGTCCTATCGGGCCTATGCCTGGCCCGCCGCACTGGCGCCGTTATTCGCGCGCAACGGGCTGGCGATCGCCCTGATCGCCGCGTTCAGTATCGCGGTATTCGTCGCCGGCTTCGTCGCTTGGCACGATGTCTCCGGCCTGTGGACCGTCCATACTGGACCCGGCGCCTTCTACCGGCTGATGCCGCACAACGCCATGGCCGTTCTGTTCGGCGCCGCGTTTGCTTATGCGATTGCCGCCGCGGCGCTGAGCGTGCGCAATTTCTGGCGGGATATCGAGACACCGGCGGGCGGCGGCGCGAACCCGCGCAGCTTGTGGCAGGCAATCAAGGACGCTTCCACTCTGCGCTATCTCGATGGCGGCGGGGCGGGCTGCTACGCCGACGACGAACAGCCCCGCGACACACGGCGGCTCTATCACCACTTCACTTTCTATGGATTCCTGCTGTGCTTCGCCGCCACCTCTGTGGCGACCGGGTACCATTACCTGCTCGGTCTCGAAGCGCCCTATGCCTGGTACGATTTGCCGGTGGTGCTGGGCACAATCGGCGGGCTCGGCCTCATCATCGGCCCGGTCGGTCTGCTCAAGGCCAAGCTGGCGCGCGATCCGGCGCTGGAGGACAAGGCGCGGTTCGGCATGGATACAGCTTTTCTGGCCATGCTGTTTCTCACCAGCCTGACCGGCCTGCTGCTGCTGGTCTTGCGCGCCTCGCCGGCCATGGGCCTGCTGCTGGCGATCCATCTGGGCGTGGTGTTCGCGCTCTTCATCACCATGCCCTACGGTAAATTCATGCACGGGCTCTACCGGTTCGCGGCCCTGGTGCGTTACGCCCGCGAACGGCAGGACCAATAACCCCGCGTCGAGGGAGGAACCAACATGACGACAGATGTACTGACGGTCGGCGAGCCGGCGCCAGGGGTTGCGGTGGTGACTCTGAACCGGCCGGAAAAGCGCAATGCGCTCTCGGCCGATCTCAAACGGGCTTTGACGGAAGCCGCGCGCAATTTGGCCGAGCGCACCGATATCGGCGCGGTGGTGGTGACCGGCGCCGGCGGCGCGTTTACCGCCGGCAACGATATTTCCGAGGCCAACTCTTTCGCGCAAGAACTGCCCTTGGCCGAGGCGCGCCGCCATATCCGCCTGGGCCTGGAGATGTGCAAGGCGTGGGAGGCGCTACCCCAGCTCTCGATCGCGGCGATCGAAGGCTTTTGCATCGGCGGCGGCATATCCCTGGCGGTCGCTTGCGACTTTCGCCTGTTCCAGCGTGACGCTTGGCTGCGCGCGCCCGAGGTCGAGCTCGGCATCACCTATTCCTGGGGAACCCTACCGCGTCTGGTACGCCTGGTCGGGCCGCAGCGGGCCAAGCTGATCGCCGCCGTGGCCCGTAAGATCGATGCTGAAACGGCGCTGGCCTGGGGCCTGTGCGAGGCGATGGCAGACGATGTCCAGGCGGCGGCGCTAGAGATGGCCGTCGAGATCGCCACCAAGCCGCGCGTCGCCCAGCAGATGATCAAGGAATCGATCAACCGCCAGACCGCCGGTCTCGACTTGGGCACCTTGGAGCAGGATCAGGTACTGCTCAATATCAGCGACCCGGAGACGCGCGCGTTGCAGGCCGCGGTGCTCGAGCGGATATCCAAGAAATAGGCGAAGGCGTGTCGGTTCAGCCGAGCTCGAAGGTGGTGATGCCGAAGGTTCGCGCCAAGGGTAAGTCAGGCGAGCTGCCGCGATACATGCGGGCGGTCTCGAAGACCGGCGCCATCGCATAGCGCTCGGCCAGGGTGGTGGCCGCCGTGTTGGGTTCCGGCGGATCGATATAGAGGGGCCCATCGTTACGGGTGCTGGCCAGCGCGCGAAACAACAGATCGGCACCGTCCTCGGTGTCGGCGAAAAGCGGGCCGATCTTATGGCCGTCGCGGCATTGGCGGATAATACCATACCCGGTGAGCCCGCCGTCATCGATCAGCGCAAAGCCAGTGCGCGTTGGCGTCGGGTTTATCCATAGCCGCAGAAAGGTGTTGCGTGACGCCGGAAAGAACGGCGCATCGTAGGTCACTAAGCCATCGAATAGGTCCGGCCCGATCCGGCGTAATCGCGCATCATCGGGCGTGTCGCAGGACACCGATCCGCCGAACCGCACATTGCGGTGGGCAAGCTGGAAGCCGGATTTTTGATAATTTTCCTGCTGGTCGATGACCCCATCGAGACCCATCGATCGACCGTCGAGATGAGCCATGCCGGCGTGCCAGGTTTGCAAGCCATAGCCGTTACCCCGAAAGCCGGGGTGACACAGATAGAAACCGATAAAGCCGAAGTCGCCGCCGTATCGGATGGCCGAGATACAGGCGATGAGGCGGCCATCGAGCCATGTCCCAATGAACCCGTGCGGGTCGGCGCTGTGAAATGGTTCGCCATCGTCGAGGCCGGGGTTCCAGCCTTCGTCAGCGGCCCACGCGATCGCCGTATCGAACTCGCGCCGGGTCATGGCGCGATTTTTGAGATTACCGTTCACATGCCGATTTTAGCCTAAACCGACATCGGCGCCGCTATTTCTTCCAGAACTATCGCATGTGACAGCCTCACCCTTCGAGACGGGCCTATCGGCCCTCCTGAGAGCCTGGCCGGAAATGAATTGTTTGTTTCTAAGACCTTGTTCCCCGCC
>JAALLF010000013.1 GCA_011087645.1 Alphaproteobacteria bacterium | reverse complement strand
CCTCATCCTGAGGGCTCGCGCAGCGAGTGTCTCGAAGGACGAGGAATTTCGGCGCTCGCTATAGGCGATTGCCCGCCCAAAGCAAGAGGCCCGCCGATGGCGGGCCTCGGAAACATCTAAAGATGTGGCACCCCTCCGGCCTCGTCCTTCGACAAGCTCAGGATGAGGCCTCATGGTGAGCCTGTCGAACCATGAGGGGCGCCCTCGAACTCCAGTGCGGTGCACAAAGTCCCTCTCCTTGAGGGAGAGGGTTCTTTACGCTACCGATATTAGTTGGCTGGAAACTCTTCCAGTCCCGGCGGCACGCCGTCGGGCCGCGCCAGCAGATCTTCTTCCTTCTCACCGGCAGCAAGGCGGCCGAACAGCTCGTCGGGATCGAACTTCACGCCGATCGGGTTCGACGTGAACTCGCCATTGTCGAAATATTCGGCGAACTCCTCTTCGGGAATATTGTCGACCTGCAACTCGACTTGGTTCTTGTCGGGGTCGAAATAATACATCGACGTGGTGGGGCCGTGGTTGATGCAGAATTCGGGGGTGATGTCTTCACCCTTCAAGCGATTATAGGTATGCGCCAGATCACCAAGATTTTCGTAGGTGAAAGCCATGTGATGCATGCCCGCGTGGCCGTCGACATGCTCTTTGGTGCCCGGGAAACCGAGCACCGCGACCCGGTGATGTTCGTTGTCATAGGCGACGAAACCGAAACCGGGGGTCTCGTACATCGCTTCGGCCTCGAGCACGGTCTTGTACCAGTCGAGCACGAGCTTCACACGATCCGGCGGCGTTTTTAGCACCACATGGGCTAGTTTCGCCGGCGCAATTTTGCCGCGCGCCCTCGCCGTTTCCGGCATTTTTGCTACTTGGCTTCCATCCATTGGATTTTCTCCCTGATTATGCGAGTGGGTCTCTGAAATCGCATTCCCCGAATAACCCATACTCACCCTAAAACGATTCCAAAGCAATATTTGCAAGCCCCGGCCCACACATGGTTGACGAGGCCGCGCGTTCGCGGCTCACTGTCGGGCGGCGAACCTGCCATCAGGGGAGTAACAGACATGGACCGTAAATTATCGCCGCCGCCTGTGCGCGACACCAAGACGCCGCGCCTGAAAGTGCCGGCCGGGGCGTGCGACACGCATTTTCATATATTCGGGCCGCAGGCGCGCTTCCCCTTGAACCCGGCCCGGCCGCTGGAGGTCGAGGACAGCACCTGCGACGATCTGATCAAGCTGCACGACACGCTGGGCATCGCTCGCGGCGTCATCGTGCAGTCGCTGATGCAGGGTCATTGCTACGAATATATGCTGAACGCCCTGTGCCGCGCGCCGGATCGCTTTCGCGGCATCGCCATGCCGGCGCCGGATATTACGGATGGGGAGTTGGAAATTCTCGATAAGGCCGGGGTGGTCGGCGCGCGCTTTGCCTATCGCTGGTCGGCGGAGATCGACACCGCCATGATCGCCCGGGTCCACGAGCTGGGCTGGCACCCGCAATTCTGGTTCCGCGGCGAAGAGGAGGCCCTGGCCTGGCGCGACACCATGCTGGCCTCACCGGGCAATTTCGTGATCGACCATATGGGCTGGCAGCCGGCGGTCGACGGCATCGACGCGCCGGGCTTCAAGGTGGTGCTCGACTGCCTCGACACCGGCCGCTGCTGGGTCAAGCTGTCCGGCCCCAACCGCTTCTCTTCGTTCGACGCGCCGCCCTACGCCGACACGCTGCAATTCGCGCAAACCCTGGTGACGCGCGCGCCGGAACGCCTGCTGTGGGGCTCCGACTGGCCCCACCCGGACCATTTCGAGCCTATGCCCGACGACGCCGACATGCTCGACCTCATGCTCGACTGGGTGCCGGACGCGGACACCCGCAAGCAGATCATGACCGACAACCCGGCGGATTTGTTTGGGTTTTAGGGGGATGACATAAAATAGTCAGAATGACTTTGCTGAATCTTTATTTATCAAATTTTCACATTGTTTATTGTTGGCAAAACGATACTGCAATTGTAACCATCCGGTTTCCGTGCGGCTCGCTACGGCTGTAAGAAGAATCTCTACTATACCGTCCTTCAAGTTAGCGTTGCTTTCCCCATCCCACGCAGCCTGCAACCCCCTCTCTTTTTTGAGCAACCCAGTTGTCCAATCCTGAGGTTCATCCCAGATGCTACCACTTTCCAAATAGTCGATTGTCTCGGCACGCCCATAAATACTAGAAAGTTGCTCACGGATTGATTCGAACTCTTTCTTGAGCTCATTTCCGTACACGCTCGTCGGTATCGTCACCCCGCCGGCTATCAGCACACACACGCCAGTCTGTGGGTGGATTCTCACAACATACTTATTAAACCGAGAATGAGGCCTTGGCGGAGATATTGAAAACTGAAAGGTTTGTTTGGTTTCCTTTAAATTGTTCAGCTGTTCTTTCTTCATTCCTTGTTCAATGCCAAAGGGGCCAGCCGACGCTGCGTCAGCCATCCCAAACACCATCAACCCCGCAATTATGTATCGAAACATTCAGGTTCTCCTCGACTGGTTGAAGACAGCTTAAACTGGTCTAGCAAGGAATTGAAACGCTCGCCTCAACGATATTCGAAGGCAATACCAACTGATAAATTCGGTCGCGCTGAAACTGTGCAACACCGCGCCACCATTTAAGCAGTTTGAAAACAGCCTGTCACCCGTTTGTTCTTTTTTTGTTCTCATCCGCCGCCATTCCCCCTATAGTCGTCTCCAACGAAACCCGCACACCAAGGCGGGGGCGGAGAGAGAGAGACGTGGTTGCACATGTCAACACGGTGGCGTTTCAGGGCGTCGAGGTGGTCGCTATCGACTGCCAGGTGCAGATGGCCTCGGGCCTGCCGGCGTTCACCGTGGTCGGCCTGCCCGACAAGGCGGTGGGCGAGAGCCGCGAGCGGGTGCGCGCGGCCCTGGGGGCGCTCGGCCTCGCCCTGCCGCCCAAGCGCATCACGGTGAATTTGGCGCCGGCCGATCTGTTAAAGGAAGGCAGCCATTTCGATCTGCCCATCGCGCTCGGCCTGTTGGTGGCGATGGACGTGCTGGCGCCCGACGAGGTGGCGGCCTATTCCGCGCTCGGCGAATTGTCCCTCGATGGCGCGGTGGCGCCGGTCGCCGGCGTGCTGCCGGCGGCGATCGACGCCTCGGCCCACGCCCGCGGGCTGATCTGCCCAGCCGCCCAGGGCGGGGAGGCGGCGTGGGCCGGCGAGCTCGACATTCTGGCCGCGCCCAACGTGCTGGCCCTGGTCAACCACTTCAAGGGCACGCAGGTGCTCAGCCCGCCGGCGGCCAAACCGCCGCTGCCGACAACCGATTACGCCGATCTGCGCGACATCAAAGGCCAGGAGACCGCCAAGCGCGCGCTCGAGATCGCCGCCGCCGGCGGGCACAATTTGTTAATGATGGGCCCGCCCGGCGCCGGCAAATCGATGCTGGCCCAGCGCCTGCCCGGCCTGTTGCCAACCCTGTCGCCCAACGAGGCGCTGGAAGTCTCGATGATCCATTCCCTGTCGGGCACATTGCCCCTGGAAGGGCTGATGCGCGAGCGGCCGTTCCGCGACCCGCACCATTCCGCGTCGCTCGCGGCGTTGATCGGTGGCGGCCACCGGGTCAAGCCGGGCGAGATTAGCCTGGCCCATCGCGGTGTGTTGTTTTTAGACGAGCTGCCCGAATTCGACCGCCGCGCCCTGGAGGCCCTGCGCCAGCCGCTGGAATCGGGCCGCGCGGTGATCGCCCGCGCCAACCAGCATGTCGCCTTCCCGGCGCGCTTTCAAATGGTGGCGGCGATGAACCCGTGCCGCTGCGGCCAGCTCGACGACCCGGCCCTGGCGTGTTCGCGCGCGCCGCGCTGCGCCGCCGATTATCAGGGCAGATTATCCGGCCCGCTGATCGACCGCATCGATCTCCATGTCGACGTGCCGGCGGTCGCCGCCAGCGATCTGGCCCTGCCGCCACCGGCCGAGACCAGTGCCGACGTGGCTGCGCGCGTCGCCGCGGCGCGGGACATCCAGAGCGCGCGTTACGCCGCGCACGGCCTGCACACCAACGCGGAAGCCGACGGCGAGTTGCTGGAAGCGGTCGCCGCGCCCGACGGGCCGGGCCAAAGCCTGCTGGGGGACGCGGCGGAGAAACTCAAACTCTCGGCGCGGGGCTATCACCGGGTCCTGCGCATCGCCCGCACGCTAGCGGATCTCGATGGGGCCGATCTGGACGGCGCGGGCGATGGGAACGCCCCGGTGCGCCGCATCCATATCGCCGAAGCGCTGAGCTACCGCCGCGCCGCGCCGGGGCGTTGAGGCGTGCAGACCTGTGAGGTCAACGAACGCCCGCCATCCTTCGAGACGCTCTTTCGCCTCATCCTGAGGAGGGCCGCCAGGCCCGTATCGAAGGGCGAAGCGAAAGGGCTCCTCAGGATGAGGACTGGTGATATGGCACCTTCGAGCCATCCTTCAGCCCAAAGATCGCCTTCTTGTTGCCGAAGTCCGACACGGTGACCGAGAACACCTCCAGCCCGGCCGCCTCACCCAGGCGCGCCAGATCGTCTTTCGAATACAGGCAAATCTCGTCGTGGACGCCGTGCTTCGCCGCCATATCGAGCGCCAGGGGCGTCATCCGTTCCTCGACGTCGACTGAAGCGCCGGCATAGCCCTCGCCCAGCTCGCTATCGACACCCGACGCGGAAATGAAGAAGCGCGCGCCGGGGCGGCAAACATCGCGCAGGGTTGCCAGCAGCGCGCGGGCCTCGTCGAAGCGCAGATAGTGGATCGCCCGCTGGGAGTAGACGATATGAAGAGGGGCCTCGAAATTCCCGGCGCTGAGTTGTCTGGCGTCACAGCACAGATAGCGCACCGGGTTCGCCGGGAAGAGTTCGTTGAACTGAGCGACCCGCGCCGAAATATCGACCGGCTCGCACAAGGTCACCGCCGCGCCGAGCGCCGCTAAGCGAAAGCCCTGAGCGCCCAGGCCACAGCCGATATCGACGGCGCCGACATCGCCGCCCAGGGACAGACAAAATTCCAGGCACGCCCGATCCAGCGCGTCGATACGCTGGCTGGCGATATCCCCGCCGTGGCGGCCCGACGTGGGCACCATCTGGTCGCCATACAGGTTGAGCGGCGGGGTCACCTGCGCGCCTAATGGGCGTGTTCGGTGGGCCCGTAGAAGCTGAAAAAGACCACGCAGCCGACCGGATAACTCAGCGGCCCGTGGGCAATGTCGTCGCCGGGGCCGAACAAATAGTCGCCTTGTTTCAGTATTTCGCCGCCGACATGCATCTCGCCTTCGACAATCAAATTGCTGTGCCAGCCCTTATGACTGTGCCGGGGCTCGACATAGCCGGGCGGGAAGCGGGCGAACCCATCGCGCCGGCCGGTTTGCGGGTCATGGGAAAACATCTTGACCTGCACGCCCTCGGGCAGGGTGAATACATCGGTGTCGTCTTCCCATTCCATCTCTTCGGGGTGCAGGGCGATGAGGTTTTTGCCGCCGACAATCATTTTATTCTCCCTGGCCGTTGTCGATATCGATCCGGAGAATATAGCGCCCAACGCCTAATACGGCACATCGCCCTGGATGACGATGCGGTGCATTAGGCGATGATCGGTATAATCGAACAGCGCATAGTGCAGCGACAGCCGGTTGTCCCAAATCGCCAAATCGTTGGTCTGCCATCTGTGGCGATAGTTGAATTCGGGCGTGCGCAGATAATCGAACAAATAGCGCAGCAGAAAGTCGCTCTCGCGCTTATCCATGTCCTTGATCAGCGAGGTCATGGATTCGTTGACGAACAATCCCTGCTTGCCGGTCACCGGATGGGTGCGCACCATCGGGTGCAGCGCCGGACGATACGTGGCGCGCCGCGACTTGATATAGTCGGTGCCCTTTTCGTCCTCATACATTTCCGGCCGAACATGCTCGTCATAGGGCTGGTAGGAATTGTGGAACGCCCACAAGCCATCGAGATGGGCTTTCATGCGCTCGGACAACGCCTCATAGGCCGCCGCCGTGCTGACCCAGATCGTGTCGCCGCCCTCGGGCGGGATATCCTTGGCGTAGAGCACCGTGCCCAGGGTCGGCCGCTCGGTGCCGACGAAATCGGTGTGCCACAGGTCGCGCGTGACATGGGGCGGGTTGTCCGCATCGTATTCGAGGATATCGACTTCCGGATTTTCCGCGCTCTTCTCAAAGCCCGACACCGCGGCCGGCTGCGGTTCGCCGAAGCGCCGCGCCAGGGCAACCTGCTGATCCGGCGTGATGTGCTGATCGCGGAACACGATCACCGTGCGGTCGAGCAGGGCATCGTGGATCTCGTCGAACTGGCGGTTGGTGAGATCCTGGGAAAGATCGATGCCTTCGATGATGCCGCCGCAGGCCGGCGACATCTCGTTGAGGGTGAAACTTTCGTAGGTCATGGGCGTTCCCGTTCTTTTTTTATTCTACACCAGGAATTCGGACAATTGTCGCCGATCGGGCCGCCGCGGGCAAGGCGGCCCGTCCTAATTCTACGCTGGCCTATTTGTCCACCGGCTTGATCATCCGGCCGAGATTTTGGCCGCCAAATATGTGAACGTGGAAATGGGGGACTTCCTGATGGGCGTCCGCGCCATGGTTGGCCAGCATGCGGTATCCCGGCGCGGCCAGGCCGGCCTCGCGGGCGACATGGCCGACGGCGCGCAGAAACCCGGCCAGTTCGGCCTCGCTCGCATTGGCGGTGAAATCGTCCGACGAGACGTAGGCGCCCTTGGGGATGACCAAAATATGGGTCGGGGTCTGCGGGTTGATATCGCGAAACGCCAGCGCATGGTCGTCTTCGAAGACCTTGTCGCAGGGAATTTCGCCGCGCAGAATTTTGGCGAAAATATTTTCCGAATCATAGGCCATCGCCACTATTCCCTATCGTTGTTTCGGGTCGCTATTTTGGCTCCGCGATGCTTTCTCCGCTAAGCCGGACACCCCTTCGCGGCGCGCCAGTTCGGCCCACACATCTTCCGGGCGAAGGCCTTGCTCGGCCCACAGGACGCACAAATGATAGAGCAGATCGGCGCTCTCGCGGGTCAGCGCCTCGGGGCCTTCCTCCAGCGCCGCTACCACCACTTCGGCCGCCTCTTCGGTGATCTTGGCGGTGATCGCCGCGGTGCCGCCAGCCAACAGTTTCGCCGTATAGGACGAGCCCGGCGCGGCGCTTTTGCGCGCCTCGATGGTCGCGAAGAGCCGGTCCAGCGCGGCGTCGGATTTTTCATCGGCCATAATGGTTACGCCTTCTTTTCGGCAATCGGCCGCACCGCGACCCCCGCCTCGGCCATGTGCGCCTTGGTCTCGGCAATCGAGTACTCGCCGAAGTGAAAGATCGACGCCGCCAGCACCGCCGAGGCGTGACCCTCGCGCACCCCGTCGACCATATGGTCCAAGGTGCCCACACCGCCCGACGCGATCACCGGAATCGAGACCGCGTCAGCGATGGCGCGGGTTAGGTCGACGTCGAAGCCCGCCTTGGTGCCGTCGCGGTCCATCGAGGTCAGCAAAATCTCGCCGGCACCGTAGGATTCCATGCGCTGCGCCCATTCCACCGCATCCAAGCCCGTCGGGTTGCGGCCGCCATGGGTAAACACTTCCCACTTGTCGGGGCCGGTGGCTTTGGCGTCGATGGCGACCACGGTGCACTGACTGCCGAATTTCTCGGCCGCCTCGCGCACGAATTCCGGCGTCGTCACCGCCGCGGTATTGATCGACACCTTGTCGGCGCCGGCCAGCAACAGGCGGCGGATATCGTCGAGTGTGCGCACCCCGCCACCGACGGTCAGCGGCATGAAACAGGCCTCCGCCGTGCGCGCCACAACATCGAAAATAATGTCGCGGTTATCGCTCGACGCGGTGATGTCGAGGAAACACAGCTCGTCGGCGCCCTCGCGGTCATAAACCTTGGCCTGCTCGACCGGATCGCCAGCGTCGCGCAGATCGACGAAGTTGACGCCTTTGACGACACGGCCGTCCTTAACGTCGAGACAGGGGATGACACGAACTTTCAGCATGGCGCTCAGTTTGCCAGAAACTTTAGGGCGGCGGCCACATCGAGCCGCCCGTCATATATCGCGCGGCCGCTGATAACGCCAATGATGCCGTCGCCCTCATGGGGTTTGAGGCGCTCCAAATCGGCCAGGGACGATACCCCACCCGAGGCGATCACCGGGGTCGACAGGGTCTGCGCGAGTTCCGCCGTGGCGGCGACATTGGCGCCTTCCAGGGCGCCGTCCCGGTCGATATCGGTATAGATAATCGCCGCGACCCCGGCGTCCTCGAAGCGCCGACCGAGCTCGACCGCGGTTAGCGTCGCGGTTTCCGCCCAACCTTCCACCGCCACCCTGCCGCCACGGGCATCGATGCCGACCGCGATTCGCCCCGGAAAGCGCTGGCAGGCCGCTTTCACCATGTCGGGATCCTTGACGGCAGCGGTGCCCAAGATAACCCGGCTTACGCCCGCGGCCAGCCACATATCGATGGTCGCCAGATCGCGGATCCCGCCGCCGAGCTGAACCTCCGCCCCGGCCTCACGCGCCGCCGCCAATATGCCTTCCACCGCGGCGGCGTTGACCGGTTCGCCGGCGAAGGCGCCGTTTAAATCGACGATGTGCAACCACGCCGCCCCGGCGGCGATGAAGGCCGCCGCCTGGCCGGCCGGGTCGTCGCTAAACACCGTCGCTTGGTCCATATCGCCGCGCAGCAGACGCACACATTGACCGTCTTTCAAATCGATGGCGGGAAATAAAATCATGACGCCGACTAAAGATCCTTCGTGTAATACAGGCCGGTTACATATTCGCCGTCGATGCGCGCATATTTCGGGTGCACGCCCCATTTTGTGTAGCCGCTTTCCTCGAAAATTTGAATGGCCCGCTTCTGGGTCTCGCGCACATCCAGGTTGAGCACCGTATAGGCTTCGCGGCGGGCCAAATCTTCGCAGGCCTCTAAGATCGCCGGCGCCAAGCTATGGCCGCGCGCCCACGGCGCCAGAAAAAACGTGCTGACGGTCACCGTAAAGGACTGCGCCTCTGCGTTCGAGCGCGGCCGGTTGAGTTGGGCCGAGCCGGCGATCACGCCGTCGAGGCGACCGACAAATACCGTACGCCCGGGCACCAGCAGGGTGCCGCGCAAATAGGCCTCCATGACATCGCGGCGCGGCGGCTTCAACCAGCCGAACCCGCCCCCGGCGGTGATCGCCTCTTCGGCCGCATCGCACAGATCGGCGAGGTCGTTGCCGCGAAATTCCGACAGTCGCTCTATATGGGTATCAGCCATGATCTTCACCGCCCCCCGGCATTACGGCGACCAATCGAGAAAGTTGGCGATCAACCGCAGGCCGGTTGCCTGGCTTTTTTCCGGATGGAACTGGGTGCCCACCATATTATCGCGGCCCACCATAGCCGTAATCGGGCCGCCATAATCGGTGGTCGCCAGAACATCGCGGCGCTCGGCGGCGTCGAGGTGATAGCTATGGACAAAATAAGCGTGCGGCCCCGCGCCGTTTGGCGCCAACCCGTCGAGCACCGGATGGGTGGCGTCTACAATGTTCAGCTCGTTCCAGCCCATATGGGGGATTTTCAAATCCGGTGACGACGGCTTAATTGCCACCACATCGCCGGCGATCCAATCGAAGCCCGGCGTCTCGCCATGCTCGAGGCCGCGCGTCGCCATCAATTGCATGCCGACACAAATACCGAGAAAGGGCCGGGCCTTGTCGATCACCGCGGTCTGCAGCGCCGCCCGCAATCCCGCCGGCTCGCTCACGCCGCGGTGACAATCGGCGAACGCGCCGACCCCCGGCAAGACCACCCGGTCGGCGACGGCGACCACATCGGCATCGGCGGTGACCGTGATGGTCCGGGCGAGTTCGCTCTCCACCGCCATGCGCTCAAAAGCCTTGGCGGCCGAGCGCAGGTTTCCTGACCCGTAATCGATGATGGCAACGGTTTGCATCGTCTATTCCTAGACCGCGTCCCGCGCCACTGTGGTGAAATAGCGGTGCTCGGCCTCTTCGTGTGAGTTCCCGGCGACGACGGCGCGCTCCACATAGCCGCGCCGGGACAGCGCGGCGCGGCGCAGATCGTTGGCCCACAGCCCGATAGCGATCTGGATCAGGATTTGGACGGCCGATACAAGATCGGCGGCCACGCCGGCCAGCGCGCCGAACCCGCCAACCGCCACCGCGATCACCAGCAACACAATCGCGGTGCGCCACATGCCGTGCCACAGCGCCCAAAAGGGACCGAAAAGGAACGCAGCCCAATTGAACCGCTCGGCAATGATCACGGGATCGCCGTCGCTGGCCGACGACCAGGGCAGGGTTTGCACGCTATAAACTTTCACTTAACCGGCCTCCCGCCCTCAGTCATCGAGGGTCATGCGAAGTTTCAGCTCGGTGGTCCCGAACAGACGCAGATCGGGCACGAAGGTTTCTTTCTTCAAATGACGCACATCATGT
Source organism: Alphaproteobacteria bacterium (assembly GCA_011087645.1). Taxonomy (GTDB): domain Bacteria; phylum Pseudomonadota; class Alphaproteobacteria; order UBA6615; family UBA6615; genus JABDJY01. Next base: position 84,738 of record JAALLF010000013.1, on the reverse strand, counting down.
TTGGTGACCGGGCCAACGAACATCAATTTGTGGCTGACGCTATAGCGCGCCCGGTCGAGCCCAAACACCTTCTGCAAGACATAGAATGTCAGATAGTGATTGTCGACGACGGCGCGCACCGGATGGTCGGAATTGCGCACCACGTTGATCAAATCCAGGTTGAACAATTTATCGCCATTGACCGGCGAGTGCCGGTCGGGTCCGTCGGAGAACACGAAATCATAGGGCCGGTCGGGCAGGGTTTCGTAGCGCACGCCGCGGAAACACTTGAAAAACCCATCAGCCTTGGGGCTGTGGACCAGCTCGACAATGTCCGCCACCGCGCCGGGCAGCCGCTCGCCGGCGATGCGAAACCAGTCGGCATCGTCTTCCATCGACGTCACCCGGCCCGGCGCGCCACCGTCTTCGGCCGCGTTTTCGCGCAAAGCGTAGGCCAGCACTACCGTCGAAATGCCGGTGCCGCATTCCAGGATTTCGCGCGGCCGGTGGGTGCGCACCTGCTCGTAAAGCGTCAAATAATCGGAATAGGATGCCCCGGTGACGGCGGTGCCGGCGGCGACCTCGGTCATCAGCGCCCACAGCTCGGGCTTCGCCTTCAGGGTGCTGCGCGACTGGCGGCTGCGTTTGGCGACCATGGCGTCGACCAGCCATTTGCGCGCCCGCACCATGGGGCCATGGCGGGCCGCGGTGACATAGGTCGGCAGCGCGCCGGGCACGCCATCGTCGCGGCGCACTAGGTCATTCTGGGATTGTTCAGATTCCGGCATAGCTGCCCGGCTGCCTAACGGGGATCACCATCCCCGCCGCTACATCGACCCGCCGAGCACGCCTTTCGTCGACGGAACGGCGTCCGCGCGGCGCGGATCTATTTCGATAGCCGTGCGCAACGAGCGCGCCAGACCCTTATAGCAGGACTCGACCATATGGTGATTATTCTCGCCATATAGGGTCTCCACATGCAGGGTGAGACCGGCCGATTGGACGAACGCTTTGAACCATTCCTGGAACAGCTCGGTGTCCATTTCACCCAGCTTGGGGCGCGTGAACGGCACCTGCCAGACCAGATAGGGCCGGTTCGACGCATCCAGCGCCACCCGGGTCAGGGTCTCGTCCATGGGCACCAGCGCAGCGCCATAGCGGCGGATGCCGACCCGCTCGCCCAAGGCCTCGCTGATCGCCTCGCCGATGGCGTAGCCGCTATCTTCCGTGGTGTGGTGGAAGTCGATGTGCAGATCGCCCACCGCGCGCACCCGCAGATCGATCAGGCTGTGGCGCGATAACTGCTCCAGCATATGGTCGAGGAAACCGATGCCGGTCTCCACGTCATAGGCGCCGGTACCGTCGAGATTGACGGTCACCGAGATGTCGGTTTCGCGGGTTTGCCGCGTAACTGTTGCCGTGCGGCCGTCTTGGTCACGGCCCCCGGTTACTTCGTGAATGCTCATATTAGGCTCCTGCAGCGCCCTATTGGACAAGCGGTGCGGCGCCTACATAGCAGGGACCGGTTACCAAAGCCACTACAGACGGGCCGCCGCCGGGCTTGACGGCGGCGCACAAATGACCAAATGGAAGGCGGTGCGGTGGCGCCGCCCCACGCGGCGGTTTATGGTCGCCCTCGGCCGGCCCCATAAGGGATAGATGCCCAAAAGGGATAGATGAATGTATACGGACAATAGCGCGAATGGCTCAGCCGAGTGGCACGGCACCACCATCCTGTCGATCCGCAAGGACAACCAGGTGGTGATCGCCGGCGACGGCCAAGTCAGTCTCGGCAATACGGTGATTAAGGCGACGGCGCGCAAAGTGCGGCCCCTGGCCGACGGTAGCGTCATCGCCGGTTTCGCCGGCGCCACTGCCGACGCCTTCGCCCTGTTCGAGCGCTTGGAATCCAAGCTCGAGCAGCATCCCGGCCAATTGACCCGCGCCTGCGTTGAGATGGCCAAGGATTGGCGCACCGACCGTTATCTGCGCCGCCTGGAAGCGATGATGGCGGTGGCCGACAAGGAGACCTCCCTGGTGCTCACTGGCACCGGCGACGTGCTGGAACCCGATGACGGCATCATCGCCATCGGTTCGGGCGGCAACTACGCCCTGGCTGCCGCACGCGCGCTGATCGACCAGGACGGACTCGCCGCCCTCGACATCGCCGAGCGCGCCATGGGTATCGCCGCCGATATTTGCGTCTTCACCAACACCAATCTGACGATCGAGAAACTATGACCAACTTTTCACCGCGCGAGATCGTCTCCGAGCTCGACCGCTTTATTATCGGCCAGGACGAAGCCAAGCGGGCGGTCGCCGTCGCGCTGCGCAACCGCTGGCGCCGCCAACAACTCTCCGACGATCTGCGCGAAGAAGTGCTGCCGAAAAATATTCTGATGATCGGGCCGACCGGCGTCGGCAAGACCGAAATCTCGCGACGCCTGGCCAAACTGGCCAATGCGCCCTTCATCAAGATCGAAGCGACCAAATTCACCGAGGTGGGTTATGTCGGCCGCGACGTGGAATCGATCGTCCGCGACCTGGTCGAACAGTCGATCATGATGACCCGCGAGGTGCGCCGCAAGGAAGTCCGCGTCCAGGCCGAAGTCAACGCTGAGCAACGGGTTCTCGACGCATTGGTGGGCGAAAACGCCAGCGAGGCGACCCGCCAATCGTTCCGCGACAAGCTGCGGCGCGGCGAGTTGGACGACAAGGAAATCGAGATCGAAGTCGCCGACGCCGGCGGCATGCAACTGCCGACCATGGACATCCCCGGCATGCCGGGATCGCAGATGGGCATGATCAATTTGAACGACATGCTCGGCAAGGCGTTCGGCCAGCGCACCGCGCCCCGCCGCCTGACCGTGGTGGAGAGCTACGAAGTCTTGATGGCGGACGAATCCGATAAGCTGCTCGACGAAGACAAGCTCGTCCAGGAGGCGCTCCACGCGGTCGAGAATAACGGCATCGTCTTCCTCGACGAGATCGACAAGATCACCGCGCGCAGCGAGCGCGCCGGCGGCGCCGATGTCAGCCGCGAGGGGGTGCAGCGCGATCTATTGCCGCTGATCGAGGGCACCACGGTGGCCACCAAACATGGCGCGGTGAAGACCGACCATATCCTGTTTATCGCCTCGGGTGCGTTTCATTTGGCCAAGCCCTCCGACATGCTGCCCGAATTGCAGGGCCGCCTGCCGATCCGCGTTGCCCTGAAAGCGCTGACCCGCGACGATTTCGGCCGCATTCTGCGCGAGCCGGAGAACAGCTTGATCCGCCAGTCGGTCGCTTTGTTGAAAACCGAAGAGGTGACCCTGGACTTCACCGAAGAAGCCATCGAAGCGATTGCCGATTTGAGCGCCGAGATCAATCAGAACGTGGAGAATATCGGCGCCCGGCGGCTGCACACGGTGATCGAGCGCCTGCTCGAGGAAATCAGCTTCACCGCCACCGACCGGGGCGGCGAAACCATCGTCATCGACGCCAAGCTGGTCAAGGAACGGGTCGAAGAACTGGCCAAGAACGCCGATCTGTCGAAGTTTATTTTGTAACGATTAATACTACCGACGCTGACGCCTCCTGCGTTTCGGGACGAATCCGTCGACCTTCTCAGAAACCTCTGAGTGTATACGCGCTAAATCCAGGACAAATGCGAAGGCGAGTTGTCCATTTCCCGTCAGCTCGATAACTCTCGACGAATTTTCTTCATAGAGAACTCGATCTCCATCGGTAACAAGGTATTTTGTCAGAATCTCGCTAGGCTCCGCATCTTTATGTAGGCGCAAAAATTCTTGCTGCGCCTTTTTCAGCCTGCTTACAGAGAGACCTCGGCTAAGCAAACTGTTCACCGCCCTCAACAACACCAAGTCATGAAAGCTGTATAATCTACGGCCGCCCCGGCCTGGAGCGGAGTTTTTTGATGGCTGAACAATGCCGGTTCGACATAAGTAGTCGACCATGTAGTGGTTCTTAAATCCCGCCAAATCGGCCGCATCGATAATTCCGAAGGCGTCCTCCACCATCTTGCAATATCCATAATTTATAATTTAGTACTGAATTATAAATTAAATACCAAATAAAACAAATGCTTAATGCGAGTCTCCAAATCAATATATAGATGATTAATCACTATATATAGAAGTATACTATGAGTGGTGTATTTTATACTTGTGGCACACCAAATCTTGTCTTAGGGTGTTCCGGCATGCGGAAAAACCGTAAGCAGAACGCCCACCGCGATCAGCAGCGAAGCATACGCGGTAGGCGCTCAATCCTCTCACCGAGATAGCAAAAGGAAAATTTATGCTACAGAAAAAACACTACTTTGAAAACGCGCCAGAGAAGCTTAAGCAGGACGTGTGGCGAAAAGGCACAATCATCCCTGGATATTCGAAAGATGTCTGGCGACGAGATATTTGCGGTCACACAATGAAGTACTCGGACTTCGGCGAAGTCGATTCTGAGCATGGCTGGGAAATCGATCACATTATCCCGGCCTCTAAAGGTGGCTCGGACGATCTTTCGAACCTGCAGCCTCTCTATTGGAAGAACAACCGCCGCAAAGGCGACTCTTACCCGTGGGCCTGCGAAAACGCCGCATAAATTGGTTTCACTTACACAGCCGACTAGGGGCTCGCTCGATCATAAGGGCGAGCCCTTTTTTATTGACTGGCCATACTGTTTTCACGCCCCGCCAGCCATCGTACAGTGGCACCAAATCAACAGGAGCCCCGGGGAGACCGCGCCATGCAAATACCATCGAAAATCGTCGATATCTCGATGCCGCTCGACAATGAGACCATCTGCGATCCGGAGATCATGCGGCCGAAGATCCAATATGTCAGCCAGCAGGAAAATGCCGAGGCGATGTCCGCCTTCTTCGACGGCATGAAGCCCACCGATCTGCCGAGCGCCGAAGGCTGGGCGTGGGAGGTGATTACGCTGACCACCCATAACGGCACCCATATCGACGCGCCGTGGCACTATCATTCCCACGACAAGGACGGCAACCGGATGCAGACCATCGACGAGCTGCCGCTCGACTGGTTTTTCCGGCCCGGCGTGAAGCTCGACTTCCGCGAACTGCCCGACGGTTACGTTGTCCAGCCCGAAGACGTCGAGGCCGAGCTGAAGCGCATCGACCACGATCTGCAGCCGCTCGACATCGTCTTGGTCAACACCAACGCCAGCCGGTATTACGGCACCGACGAATATTTCGACCGCGGCATCGGCATGGGCAAGGAGGCCACCCTCTATCTGACCCGCGATCATGGGGTGCGGGTCACCGGCATCGACGCCTGGGGCTGGGACGCGCCGTTCAAATTCGCCAAGGAGCAATGGCTCAAAGACCGCGACGCCAGCAAGATTTGGCAGGGCCATTGGGCCGGTATCGAACAGCCCTATTGCCACATGGAGAAATTGCTGCACCTGGAAACCTTGCCCGACAAGGGTTTTACCGTCAGCTGCTTCCCGTGGAAAATCAAAGCCGCCTCGGCCGGTTTCATCCGCGCCGTCGCCATGTTCGACTAGGGCGTTAAGCCCCTCCTTCAGCCGGTGAAGGATAAATCAATTTCCTCATCCTGAGCTTGTCGAAGGATGTGCCTCGGGTGGAACTCATGCTTCGACAGGCTCAGCATGGGGGTGTTATTCCCTGCGCTGGCCGGGGGCGGGTTAATCAGCCTAGCGGCCCCGTTTCGCCGCGCGCAACCGCGCCAGCAATTCCGCGGCGCTCTCGCTCGTCAAGTCACCGACGCTCTCGGCGAGTTCGTTGGCAAGCTCGGTATGGGCCGGCGACAGGCCGCGCGTGTCGACCACGGCGCGGGGGTGGGACAGCGCGGCCAGGCGTTTGACCTCTTCAAAGTCGTCCCAGATCAAATTGAAATACTCGCAGACCTGCACCACCAGCGCCTCCGACGGGCGGCCGCGCCGGCCGTGCTCGAGCGACGACAGATAGGCTGGCGACAATTGCAGATCGCCCGCCATCTCCTTCAGGGTGACGCCGCGCGTGGCGCGCAGGCCGCGCACCTTTTCGCCGAACGGCGTCATGGGCGGGCATCACGGCGGCGGCGCAGCAGCACGTAGAAAGCGCCGCCGCCACCATGTTCGGGCCGCGCCCCCGCGAACGCCAGAACATGGGGACGGCAGGACGGTTGGTTGAGCCAGTCGGGCAGGCGTCGGCGCAACACCCCGCCGCCCTCGCTGACCGATCCCTTGCCGGTAATCACCAGGACGGTGCGGCAGCCGGTCGCCGCGCAGCTTGAGATGAAAGCGTTGAGTTCCGCCTGGGCGGCGTCCTGATAGCTGCCATGCAGGTCGAGACGCGCATCAATCGGCAGTTTGCCGCGCCGCATGCGCTCGACCGTGCGTTTGTCCACGCCGGCAAAACCATCGGCGCTGAGCGGCGGCGGTTGCGGTGTGCGGCGGCGCGGTGGGGTCGGCGCGGGATTTTGGCCCCGGGCGGCCTTCGGGCTGGCGGTCGGCCTTGCCGCGGTGGCTTTCGGGTTCGCCGCCGGCTTGGCCTTCAGCGAGCGCTTTTTCTTCAGCGGCTGCACGCCGCTCATGGTGCGCTCGAACAAGGCCTGGTCCGGTTCCTTATCCGATTTCTTCACCGGGGCCTTTGAACGGGGCTTACCTGGTGTGGGGCCGGTCATGCGGTCTCGTCGGTGTCCACCAGAATAATATGCAAACGCCGGGGGCCATGGGCGCCGAGCAGCAAGGTCTGTTCGATATCGCCCGAGCGCGACGGTCCGGTGACCAGGTTCACCGTGCGCGGCATACGCTCATTCGGCCCCATCTCGCCGGCGTCCACCCGCTGGCGGATCAAGTCCCACACATCTTCATAATTCTTGGAAATGCGATCGACCGGCAGCACCACCACATGGGTCTCCGGCAGAAAATTCAGGGTCGAGGGATGGTCCGCGCCGGAAAACATCGCGAGCGTCCCGGTCTCGGCAATCGCCGCCGGCGCCGAGGTAACGCTCACCATATCGCTTTCCTGCGGCACCCCACGGCGGATTTCCAACAGCGGCTGGTCCGACCACGGCGCATCATCGAGGGACGGGTCGGGCGCCATCACCACTTGGGCCGGCAGGTTCTCGCGCTTGAGATAGTCGGTGAGCACTTCCGGCACGGCGCTCATATCGGCGACCCGGTCGACGGTGGCGAACACACTCTCGGCCATGGATTGGAACAGGTCGATCACTTCGGACGCCGGCAGATCGGCGCGGGCCGGCAACAGATTACGGGTCGGGCTAGCCATGCGAGCCCGCAATTCAGCGGCGCGTTGATCGTCGATGGGGCCATCGCGGCCTTGCGACCGGCGAATGTCGTCGAGGATACCGTCACGGTTCGCAACCATTAGGAGCGCCCCAATTTTTGCTGCGCAGCCCATTGCTGCTGAAAGGTCTTGCCCTCGGGCGCCGGCAAGTCGCGGTACTTAGTCCAGCCCTTGGCCAGCGGGACACTAGAAAAACGGCCCCGGCGGCGGCCCATCGCCCCCATCAGGCGCATCTGCAGACCCGTCGCCCACCGATAGAGCGCCGGCCTTTGGGCAAAGAACGCCCATAAACGAATACCGGTGCGCGCCGCGCGCGGGGTCAAATGGCGCTCGAACTCGCGCTCGCGCCAATGGCGCATCAATTTCGGCAACGGGATGCGCACCGGGCACACTTCTTCGCAACGCCCGCAAAAGGTCGACGCGTTGGGCAGATGGCCGGCCTCATCGACCCCCAGCAGACTTGGCGACAGCACCGCGCCCATCGGCCCCGGATAGACCCAGCCATAGGCGTGGCCGCCGACCGACTGATAGACCGGGCAGTGGTTCATGCAGGCGCCACAGCGGATACAGCGCAGCATGTCCTGGAACTCGGTGCCCAACATGCCAGTGCGGCCATTGTCGAGCAGAATGACGTGGTATTCTTCCGGCCCGTCCGGGTCCTCGGCGCGGCGCGGACCGGTCGACACGGTGGTGTAGACGCTGAATTCCTGACCCGTCGCCGAGCGCGCCAGCACCCGCAAAAAGGTCGAGGCGTCCTCCAGGGTCGGCACCACCTTCTCGATGCTGGCCAGGACGATGTGGACTTTCGGCAGTAATTGCGACAGATCGCCATTGCCCTCGTTGGTGACGATGATCGAGGAGCCGGTCTCGGCGACCAGGAAATTGGCGCCGGTGATGCCGACCTCCGCTTCGAAGTATTTTTTGCGCAACACGGTGCGCGCCTCTTCAAGCAGGGTCGGCGGTTCTTCGAGAATGCGGTCCGGGTCGAGATGGGTATGGGTTTCGCGGAAGCTCTGCTCGACCTGCGCCTTGGTCAGATGGACCGCCGGGGCGATGATATGGCTCGGGCGTTCGTTGCGAATCTGGATGATATATTCACCCAAATCGGTCTCGACGGCGCGGATGCCGTTGGCCTCGAGCGCTTCGTTGATGTCGCACTCCTCGCCGATCATCGATTTGCCCTTGTTGACCGACGTCGCGCCGACCGAGCGGCAGATCTCCAGCACGATATCTTGCGCGTCCTTCGCCGTGCGCGCCCAGTGCACCTGGCCACCGCTGTCGATGACATTCTGCTCGTAGGTCTCGAGATAGAAATCGAGATTTTCCAGGACATGCTCTTTGATGTCGCGCGACTTATCACGCAGCGCATCGAACTCCGGCAGCTTATCCATGGCGTTTTGCCGGCCGCCAGTGAAATGGCCCTTGCTCTTGGTCAGCGCTTGGCGCAGATCCTCGTCGGCAAGCTGACGTTCGGCGTTTTCTTTAAACTGGTGAGTGGTCGATCCGCTCATGGTCGCGCGCCTAATCCTTGCCCGGTTCGCCGATGGCCGGCTTGTCAGTCATGCCGGCCAACACCTCGGCCACGTGGCGTACTTGAATGCCGGCCCCCTCGCGCTGCAGCTTGCCGGCCATGTTCATCAAGCAGCCCAAGTCGCCGGCCAGTAGCGTATCGGCGCCGGTGTCGATGACCGCCTGTATCTTGGTCTCGACCATACGGTCGGAAATGTCGGCATATTTGACGCAGAAGGTGCCGCCGAACCCGCAGCAGACATTGGCATCGGGTAGCTCGCGCAGATGCAGTCCCTCGACCGAGCCCAACAGGCGGCGCGGCTGATCGTGGATCGACAATTCGCGCAGACCCGAGCAGCTATCGTGGTAGGTGACCGCGCCGGAAAATTCGCCCCCCACCCCATCGACGCCTCTGACGTCGGTCAGAAACGAGACCAGCTCATGGGTGCGCTCAGCAAGCTTTTGCGCCCGCGTCGACCATGCCGCATCGTCGGCGAACAGCGCGGGGTAGTGCTGGCTGATCATGCCGGCGCACGAACCCGACGGCGCCACGACATAGTCATAGCCTTCAAAGGCCTCGATAACCTGGCGCGCGATCGCCTTGGTGTCCGCCTTGTCGCCGGTGTTATAGGCCGGCTGGCCGCAGCAGGTTTGTTGCCGCGGCACCTCGACGGTGCAGCCGGCGTCCTCCAAGAGCTTCACCGTGGCGAAGCCCACGGAGGGCCGAAAAAGATCGACCAAACAGGTTACGAATAATGCGACGCGCGGATTTTCCATGTCGATGATCTCGCCGATAGCCCGGCGCTTGTCTAGCACAATTTTGCCGTGGCGTTAGGGGTCCGACCCCAGAGCGGCAATCGCATAAAGCAGCCTCGCCCTTCGAGACGCCGCCCTTCGGCCGGCTCCTCAGGATGAGGCTTTGTGAATATCTATCAGAATTCCTCATCCTGAGGGCTCGCGCAGCGAGTGTCTCGAAGGGCGAGGAATTCCACCATCCGTCATAGGTGATTACCCTGCAGCCCCAGGCAGGAATTATGTGTTGGGCGTTACGCCAGCCGGCAGCAGAAGATAGTAAGTGCCGGGGCTTTTCATGCGGCCGGCCAGCGCCAGGGCGTCGGGGCCGACCCCCCAGAAAAAATCACCGCGCACCGGCCCACGGATGGCGTTGCCGACATCCTGGGCGAGAACCAGGCGCTGTAGACGTTGCTGGCCTGGGCCGGGATGCACCGTGTCCAACCAGAGCGGTACGTTGAGCGGTAAAAACTTAGGATCGACAGCAAGCGAGTGTTCCGGCGTCAGCGCCACGCCAGCCGCGCCTTGCGCGCCATCGCCATCGATGGGGCGGAAAAAGATATAGCGGCGATTGCGCGCCAACAGATCGGCCACACGGTCCGGATTCTGTTCCATCCAGGTCCGAATGTCCTGCCAGGCGGCGGCGCCGGATTGCAGTTCGCCCTGATCAAGGAGCCAGCGCCCGATCGAGACATAGTCGTGCCCGTTATGGCCGGCGAAGCCGATCCGTTGGCGGCGTCCATCGGGCAGCTCGACGATACCCGAGCCCTGAACCTGGAGAACAAACACATCCAACGCATCGTCGGCCCAGAACAGAACCGGCGCTTCGTCCGCGCCACGTTTGGCAATCGCCGCGCGGTCGTGATAGGGCCGCAAACGCCCCCGCTCAACCCGGCCCACCACCGCACGGCCGGCCAGGTCCGGGTCAAAGTCCTTCAGATGAACGGTGACATGATCGGCCGGCAGTCCGTGGATCGGCACGTTGAAGGCGCCCTGGGCGTGCTCAGCGGCCCGTACGATGGGCTCGAAGTACCCGGTGAAAAGTCCGTCGCTTGTGGCGCCGTTGGAAACTGCGTAGGGGATAAAATTGGCCTCGACAAAGGCGCGCACTGCCGCCGGGTCATCGGATAGATCGCCGATCGCCCCGCAAGCGCCACGCCAGTCACCCGCCGTTCCGGCGGCCACCTGGCCGCCCATCGGCGCCGCCGGGTCCATCGCCAAAATACGCGCGCACGATCGCCGCCAAGCGCCGAGCGCAGCCGCCGGATTTCCCGCCTGCCATCCGGGCAGCGCGGTGAACGACACTTGCGAGACAGAAATTCCGGTGGGGGCCTTATCGACCGTCGTCATTTCACAAGCCGCCAGTAGGACCGCGAGGCTCAACAGGACCGGCCGCAGGCGATCGGCCCCGCGCCAATACCGGCGGCGATTATAGGCGATAATCGGAAGTCGGCGCGCAGCCGTCAATTGGGGGCTTCGGTGGCGACCAGGGTCCAATTGGGGTTACGCGAGCGGGTGTTGCGCGCAAACGTCCAAATATCAGTCACCGTGGACACCTTTGTCGGATCGCCCTCGATGACGTCGCCGCTGGAATCGCGGGTGACCTCGACTTGCTCTGTCACAAACTTGGTTGCCACAAAGGCGACACGGCCGTCCATTGAGGCCTCGATGATTTCGCTGGTTTGGATCCCCACCAGGGTCATTTCCATGGTGTGCCCCTTATCGGCGCGTTCGACGATGGCGCCGGCGAAATTTTCGTAGACTTCGTCGCTGAGCAGGGGCCGTAGGGTCTCGCGGTCGCCCAATGCGAACGATGTCACGATCATCTCGAACGCGGCCCGGCCGCCTTCGACAAATGATTCGGAATTGAACGACGGATCAGCGTCCCTGATTTTCCGCAAGTTTTCGCCCAGCGCGCCGTCGGCCTGCTCGATAAAGGCATCGGCGGGCTGGCGATCGGGCAGGGAGACAACGTTTTCGTCGTTGGCGTTATCCGCCGTCGGTTCGGGCCGCGGGCCGCTGCGAGTCGAATCGGGCTCGACCGGCGGGCGCTCATGGCCAATACGCCGCCCCAATACGCTGCGCAGGCGAAACACCAAAAAGGCCGCGATCGCTGCAAATAGGAGTAAATCGAGTTCCACGGCGTTTCCTGTATGATTGCCCCGAGGGGGGCTGCGTCTAGAATTATAAGCACCAGATTGGCTACAACCGGTGATCGTTATGATGATCTAAGCCGGTCTGGCGCTAGTCTACAATCCAAAAGATTACTGTTTCGGTTAACAGGAAGCCAGGGCCTGAATTAGAGACCAAGCGCTTTCAGCAGGTATTTAACTGGAAAAGCCCCTACCCGTCACCAACCTACATAAGCATAACCGCTTGAAAGAACAAGAATGGCCCTCTGGATTCTCCTCGCCTTTATCGGCGTGCCGCTGATCGAAATCGCCCTATTTATACAAGTTGGCGGTCTTATTGGCCTGTGGCCCACTATCGCGATTGTTATCGCTACGGCGATGGCCGGCACCGCGCTGATCCGCCGCCAGGGCCTCAATACCCTGCAACGCGCCCAACAGGAGATGGATGCCCAGCGTCTGCCGGTACGCGAATTATTCGACGGTATCTGCCTTATTTTCGCGGGCGCCATGCTGCTCACCCCGGGGTTCCTCACCGATGCGGTGGGCTTCACGCTGCTGGTGCCGCCGCTGCGCGCGCTATTGGGCCGTTATATCTGGCGCGCCCTGCAAAACGCCAAAGGCGTGCAATTCGAAATGGCCGGGGGCCGGCCCTATCGCGACGATGACGGTCCGATTGTCGACGCCGATGCGGTGGAGATCAAAGGCGAGCTCGACGAAAAACCGCACGAGCCCCATTAATCCAACCCCAATTGACGGATGCGTTGGTTGTTGCGCCCGCCCAGACATGCTAGCCAAGCGCAGGTTTATGCGCACTAAGCGCGCTGTCACAAATTACCAGGAATTCGGCCATGTCCGACGAAACCGCCGCCCCGCCCGCACCCGAGGGCCAACCGCAAGAAGCCCAGCCGACGCTGGTGGTCAACGCCCAGTATGTGAAGGACCTGTCCTTCGAAAACCCTAACGCGCCGTCCAGCCTGCTGCAGAAAGGCGAACCCAACGTCCAGGTCGGCGTCGACACGTCGGCGGTGCAGTTGGAAGGCCAGACCTTCGAGGTGACACTCACCGTGCGGGCCGAAGGCACCGCCGAGGACACAACGCTATTCCTGGTAGAAGCGGCCTATGCCGGCATTTTCACCCTCGGCGAGATGCCCGAGGAATATGTCGCGCCCATGCTCTATGTCGAAGCGCCGCGCCAGCTCTTCCCCTTTGCCCGCGCCGTGGTGGCCGAATGCGTGCGTGACGGCGGCTTTCCGCCGCTGCTGATCCACCCGGTCGACTTCATGGCGCTATTCCAGCAGCGCGCCCAGCAGATGCAGGCTGAGCAGGACGCGGCGGGCGATGGGTCCGGAGACACGCCGCCCAACGGCAACGGCGAACAGAAGTTCGAATTTGAACTTTAAGTTCCCGAGCGCCAGATCGGGTCGGTGATCTGGTCCAGGAACGCCTCATGAGCCTCGGCCTCCGCCGGTGACGGCGCATGCGGGCGGGCCGGGCGCTGAGGCCGCTCGATTTCGGTTATCCCCTCGGCAGCGGCCTTGGCGGCATCGACGTTCAGATCGAGGCCCGGCTGGCGGCCACCCATTAGATACAAGTAAACTTCCGCCAACAGTTCCGCATCCAACAGCGCGCCATGCTTTTCACGCCGGCTGAGGTCGATTTCGAACCGCCGGCACAAGGCATCGAGGCTCACCTGGGCGCCCGGATAGCGCCGCCGCGCCAGCGCAACGGTATCCACCGCGCGCGAATATTCGATCGCCGGTTTGTCGAGACGCGATAGTTCGGCATTGAGGAAGCCCATGTCGAATTTGGCATTGTGAATGACCAAGGGGTCGGTGCCGATAAATTCCAGAAACGGCGCGGCAACGTCGGCGAATATCGGTTTGTCTGAGAGAAACTCGCTGCTCAGCCCATGCACCGCAAACGCGCCCTCGGGCATGTCGCGCTCGGGATTAACGTAGCAGTGGAAATGCGCGCCGGTCGGCATGTGATTATGGGTCTCGATGCAGCCGATCTCGACGACCCGGTCGCCCGAGGATGGATCGAGGCCGGTGGTCTCGGTGTCGAGGATGACTTCACGCATAGTGTCCCGCTTTCCCTAGAGCCCGCGTCGGCGCAGCTTGGCGACCAGCCGCTGCAAGCGCCGGTAAGTATAGGCTTTCCCCAGCCCGGTCTCCACGATGTAATCGGCGCGCCGGCGTTTTTCCCGGTCCGGTATTTGGCTCGCCAGAATACCCGCGAACCGCTCGGCGCTCATGCCGGGCCGCGACAACACCCGGCGGGCTTGCAAAAATGCCGGCGCGGTAACCACCAAGACGGCATCCACATTGGCCTCGCCGCCGGTCTCGTAGAGCAGCGGAATATCGAGCACAACCAGGGACGCGCCGGCGCGCGCCTGGTTACGCACAAACTGCCGCGCCGCGGCGCGCACCGGCGGATGCAGGATCGCCTCCAAATCCGCGCGCGCCGCCGGGTCGGCGAACACCGTCGCCCCCAACGCCTGCCGGTCGATGGTCTCGCCCTCGACCGCGCCGGGAAACCGCGCGGCGATCGCCGCTCTCACCTGAGGATCGGCCGCCAACAGGCGATGCACGACGGCATCGGCGTCGTGCACCGGCACACCAAGGCGGCGCAGCATATCGGCCGCGGTGGACTTGCCCATGCCGATGGAACCGGTGAGACCCAAAACGAACACGGTTCGCGCCCCTCCCCGCTAAAGCCCGGCCAGGACAGCCTGGCGCAGCCCATCGTCGACCACCGGGTCGGCGCCGAACCAGGCGCGAAAGCCCGGGCGCGCCTGATGCAGCAACATGCCCAGCCCATCGACCACGGCATTTCCACGTTGCCTTGCCTGCGCCAGCAGCGCGGTTTCCAGGGGCGCGTAGACGATATCGTTGACCGTCGCGTCGCCCGGCAGGTCCGCCAAATCGAGCTCGAGGGACGCTTGGCCGGCCATGCCCAGCACCGTGGTATTGACCAACAGCCCGGCCTCGGCCAGCGCGCCAGCGCGGTCGGCCCAGGCGTAAATCGCCGCCCGGTCGGCCAATCCGGGCAGGGTTTCAGCTAATTCGGTGGCGCGCGCTGCGGTGCGATTGACCAGGCGAATTTCAGCCACACCGCAATCGAGCAACGCGGTACACACCGCGCGGGCCGCGCCGCCAGCGCCCAACACCGCCACCGGACGGCCCGACCAACCAGCGGCGACATGGTCGGGCACCTGGTCGCGCAAATTCTCGATGAAACCGAAGGCGTCGGTATTCGACCCCGCCAACGCGCCATCGCCATCCACCACGATGGTATTGATCGCGCCGATCCGCTGGGCCGTATCGTCGATCTTATCGACCAGCGCCAGCGCGGCGATTTTGTGGGGCACAGTGAGGTTCACGCCGCGCAGCCCGTCATCGGCGAGACCAGAAAGCGCGGCGGCTAGATTTTCCGGCTCAACGGCAATGGCGTCATAAGATCCCCGGATCCGATATCGGCTGAGCCAATAGCCATGCAGACGCGGCGACAGGGAATGGGAGACCGGCCACCCCATGACGCCGGCGCGGAGAACGTCGCCTCCCTTGCCGCTCTCGGTCCCGCTCATGCGCGCACCACACCATGGTTGCGCAACACGGCGAGCAAGGGCAGCAGGGGCAGGCCGAGGATCGAAAAAAAATCGCCCTCTATTTTATCGAACAATTGAGCGCCCAAGCCTTCCAGCTTATAGGCCCCCACGGTGTCACAAATCGGCTCGCCCATCTGTTCTATATACCATTCAATAAACGCGTCGCTTAAGTCGCGCATTTCCAGGTGAGCCTGGTCGTTGAGGTGCCACAGCACGGCGCCATCGCGCACCACGCTCACGCTGCCGACCAAGGTATGGCGGCGGCCGCGCAAGGCCGTCAGATGGGCGCGCGCGTGATCCAGGTCCGGCGGTTTGTCGAACAATTGTCCGCCGCATTCCAGCACCTGATCGGCGCCGATCACCAAGGCGCCGCGATGACGCCGGGAGACTTTTTGCGCCTTCAGTTCCGCCAAGGTCTCGGCCACGGCGAAGGCCGGCGCGCCCTCTTGCGCTAATGAGCGCTTTACCTCGCCCTCATCCACGTTCGCCAGCACGATCTCGTGGGCAACGCCGGCGGCGCTCAGAATTTGCGCCCGCGACGCACTGGCCGACGCCAGGATAACCGGCGGGCTGGAAGGTTCTGCCGATACGCTCATGGCATATTACGACGCGCTGGATTCGGCCTGGCGCGCCAGTTGGGCCATCACCGCGGCGGCAGTTTCCTCGATCGAGCGGCGGGTGACGTCGATCACCGGCCAGCCCCGCTCGGTGAAATAGCGCCGCGCCTCGGTAATCTCGGCGCGCACCAGCTCGGGATCGATATACGGGGTCTCGCCCTCTTGCTGGAGCAGGGCCAGGCGCGCGCGGCGCAACTCGACCAGGCGTTTGGGATCGTTCGTCAGGCCAATGACCATGGCGCTCTCGACCCGGTCGAGGACCTCCGGCAATGGGATGCTGGGCACATAGGGCACGTTGGCCGCTTTCACCCCGCGATTAGCCAGATACAGGCAGGTCGGCGTTTTTGAGGTCCGCGAAACGCCGACCAAAATAACATCCGATTGGTCATACTCCTCGGCCCGCTGGCCGTCATCGTGGGCCAGCGCCCAATCCATCGCCTCGATGCGGTGGAAATATTCCGCGTCCATCTCGTGCTGGCCACCGATGCGGTGGAGCGGCTGCGCGTCGAGAAACTTGCCGAACGCGGCGATCACCGGGTCGAGGACCGAGATGCACGGCACTTTCAGGCGGCGGCACCCGTCGCGCAGTTGGTCGCGCAGCTCATCATCGACCAGGGTAAACATCACCGGTCCCGGCTTGTCCTTGATCGCGTCGAGCACCACATCCATCGCGTGTTTGGTGCGCGCCATCGGCCAAACATGTTCGACCGGCTCCGCATGGTCGAACTGAACCAGGCAGGCGCGAGCCACCGAATGGATG
The DNA here is from genome assembly GCA_011087645.1 of Alphaproteobacteria bacterium. Classification (GTDB taxonomy): domain Bacteria; phylum Pseudomonadota; class Alphaproteobacteria; order UBA6615; family UBA6615; genus JABDJY01. Next base: position 68,066 of record JAALLF010000013.1, on the reverse strand, counting down.
GTCTCACCGGTTGAATCCGAAACTAAATGCAAATCGAACGCCTGATTTTCCGGCGAATCCGACCCTGCCATCGGCCCTACCCCCTGTTGAAAACCGCCCCGTTAGGGGGATAACCCAACCTATCATTCACGCGCCAAAAAAATGCTGTCGAACAGGTGCCAACTATCAACAGGTTCATTCGCAGGCGAATATTATTGTAACGCCTCAGTGGATCAAATGCTGCGGCACACTTATCCCCAAATTTGTCCCCAACTCGATACCTATCGGAGGCTTTGAAAATAACGGCTCACGCGCAGGTTACGCAGAATTTCCACAGAAACGGCGATCTCAATGGTAACCGACAATGGCGGCGGATAACTCTGCGGATCAACGAGTAACACCCCTAACTCACCGGACCCACTACCTCAAAATCCTTTTAATTATAAATCTTTATTAAGATATTGGTCTGGCAATCGGTCATCGGTTCCGCATAATGCCGGTCCTGGTCAGACGCCCAAACCATTGCCTCAATCTCGGAAACGACACACCCCCGTGACCAAACCTTTTCTCTCCGCCTTGGCAGGTCAAACCCTCTCGCGACCACCCTTTTGGTTCATGCGCCAAGCGGGCCGCTATCTGCCCGAATATCGGGAGATTCGGCAGAATGTAAGCTCGTTTCTAGATCTGTGCTACACGCCAGACCTAGCCGCCGAGGTCACGGTTCAACCGGTTCGCCGTTTTCACCCTGACGCGGCGATTTTGTTTTCAGACATTCTGGTGGTCCCCGACGCCTTGGGCCAATCGGTTAAATTCAGCGAAGGCGTTGGACCGCAACTCGAACCGGTTAGATCGGTCGACGATCTAGCGTCGCTATCGGCGGAAAATACCAATATCCATCTGGCGCCGGTGTTCGAGACCGTTCGCCAGGTGAAGGCCCAACTTCCCGAAGACGTTGCGCTAATCGGCTTTGCCGGCGCGCCTTGGACCGTGTCGACTTACATGATCGAAGGCGGTACCAGCCGCGATTTTGCGCAAACCAAGGCCTGGGCGCGTCGCGATCCCGAGGGGTTCGACCGCCTGCTCGCATTGTTGATTGCTGCCACCAGCGATTATCTTATCGGGCAGATTGAGGCCGGCGCCGACGCCCTACAACTGTTTGACACCTGGGCCAGCGCCGTGCCCTCGGATCAGTTTGATCGCTGCGTCATCGCGCCAACGAAGGCGATCATCGACAATGTTCGCGCAGCGAAACCGGACACGAAATTTATCGGATTTCCCCGGGGGATTGGTCCGGCGGTGGCCCATTACGCGGCGAATACCGGCGTGAACGGCGTTGGCATCGATAGCGCGCTGGCGCCGGTCTACGCCGCCAAAACCCTGCAGCCGGCCTATGCGGTTCAGGGAAATCTCGATCCCATGGCTTTGCTGGTGGGCGGCGAACCGATGCTCAAATCGGCGGCGGCAATCATCGAAGCTCTCTCCGGTGGTCCATTTATCTTTAATTTAGGCCATGGCGTTGTGCCGCAAACCCCGCCGGAACATGTCGAGGCATTGGCTGACTTCATCCGATCCGGAGACCGGTGATGAAAATCGCCGTGGTCCTCTACAATCTGGGCGGCCCGGATCGCCCGGAAGACGTTCAGCCCTTTTTGTTCAATTTATTCAACGATCCGATGATTATCGCCGCGCCGGGGCCGATCCGTTGGTTGCTGGCAAGAGTGATTTCGAAACGCCGGGTGCCGATCGCTCGGGATATATACAAGCATTTGGGCGGTGGATCGCCGCTGCTAGCAAATACCGAAGCCCAGTCGGCAGCCTTACAAACGGTGTTGGCCGGATCGGGCGACGACGAGTATCGAACCTTCGTGGCCATGCGGTATTGGCATCCCCAAGCCGATGCGGTGGCCCGCGACGTTAAGGCCTATGGGCCCGATAAAATCGTCCTGCTGCCGCTCTATCCGCAATATTCGACGACGACAATCGGCTCGTTTATGCGGGTCTGGGAGAAGGCGATACGATCCGTCGGTCTGAATTGCCCGACAAGTTCGATCTGCTGCTATCCCACTGAACCGGGATTTATTTCCGCCACGGTCGAGGCGGTTCGTGCGGCCCTGCAACAGGCGGGAACCGGTAGACCGGTGCGAATTCTGTTTTCCGCCCATGGCCTGCCGAAAAAAATTGTTGAGGATGGCGATCCCTACCAGTGGCAGGTCGAGCAGACAGCGAAAGCCGTGGTCGATGAATTGGCCATAGACGGCCTCGATTGGCTGAACTGCTATCAAAGCCGGGTCGGCCCCTTGGAATGGATCGCGCCCGCGACGGAGGATGAAATTCGCCGCGCCGGCGCTGATGGCGTGGCGGTGGTGATCGTGCCGTTGGCCTTCGTGTCCGAGCATTCCGAGACCCTGGTGGAACTGGATATCGAGTATCGCCATGTCGCCGCTGCGGCCGGTGTTGTCGGCTATCACCGAACCCCGACGGTCAGCGTCGCGGACACCTTTATCGCTGGGCTGGCGCGGTTGGTGTCGGTCGCGCTGTCAGATACCCCGTCGCCATGCAGCGGGTCCGTCGACCGCATTTGTCCGCAATCCTGGTCGCAATGTCTCTGTGCGGTGGAGGGTGCGGTGGGGCGCGCTGGATAATGGATACGCTGCTATTGGTCATTAAGGCGCTGCACGTCATCAGCGTCATCGCTTGGATGGCCGGCCTGCTCTATCTGCCGCGATTGTTCGTCTATCATTGCGATGCCGAGCCGGGTTCGGTGCAGAGCGAAACCTTCAAAGTGATGGAGCGCCGCCTGCTGCGCGCGATCATGAACCCGGCGATGATCGCATCGTTCCTCTTTGGCGCCATCATGTTGGCGACCCCGGGCCTGATCGATTGGAGCAGCGGTTGGATCTGGGTCAAGCTGGCGGCGGTCGCCTTGTTGACGGTGATGCACATGAAATTCGGGCGCTGGCGGAAGGATTTCGAGGCCGACGCCAACACCCGCAGCACCAAGACCTATCGCCTGGCCAACGAAGCTCCGACGCTCCTGATGGTCATCATTGTGGTGATGGTCATCGTGCGGCCATTTTGATGTTGCTCGCCATCTCTTGATCAATCGAAAGGTTGACTTGGCCCGGCGCAATCACTAATTGGCTATTAGTTAACCGCTGGGGTGTAAAAGTAAGCCCGCGTTTAATCCTTCCTAATTTGTCAATTTGTGCTGGCACGAGCCGTTGGCAAAACCAATTCCCGAGCGTTTAAGACCGTTTGCCCCCCAGCGCGGTCCTCGACAGGTCTCTCAAGACCACCGCGTCACTCCTCCGATAGCGCTCCTTTCATTTCGGTAAAAATCATGGATCTACAAGAACTTAAGCAAAAAACACCCGGCGACCTTCTAGCCTTCGCGGAAGAGCTGGAAATCGAAGGCGCGAGCAATCTGCGCATGCAGGACATGATGTTCGGCATCCTCAAAGCGCTCGCCGAAAATGGCGTGCCGATCCATGGCGGCGGCGTTCTGGAAGTCCTGCAGGACGGTTTCGGTTTTCTGCGGTCGCCTGAATCGAACTATTTGCCGGGCCCCGACGACATCTATGTCTCGCCCAGCCAGGTCCGGCGCTTTGCGCTGCGCACCGGCGATACGGTCGAAGGCGAAATTCGCGCGCCCAAGGATGGCGAGCGTTATTTTGCGCTGCTGAAGACCAACAAGGTCAATTTCGATAGCGTCGAACAGACCAAGCACCGCATTAATTTCGACAATCTGACGCCGCTCTATCCGGAAGAAAAAATCACTCTGGAGATCGAAAACGCGGAATCCAAGGATCCCACCCTGCGGGTCATCGACATTGTCGCGCCCCTGGGCAAAGGCCAGCGCGCCTTGCTGGTGGCGCCGCCGCGCACTGGTAAGACGGTGATGATGCAGAACGTTGCCAAGGCGATCATGGCCAACCATCCGGATGTCTATCTACTGGTGCTGCTGATCGACGAGCGGCCGGAAGAAGTGACCGACATGCAGCGCACCGTGCGCGGCGAAGTGATCGCCTCGACCTTTGACGAGCCGGCCTCGCGCCACGTCCAGGTCGCTGAAATGGTCATCGCCAAAGCCAAACGCCTGGTTGAGCACAAACGCGATGTGGTGATTTTGCTGGACTCGATTACTCGCCTGGCGCGCGCCTATAACACCGTCGTACCGTCCTCGGGCAAGGTACTGACCGGCGGTGTCGACGCCAATGCGCTACAGCGGCCCAAGCGCTTTTTCGGCGCCGCGCGGAACATCGAAGAAGGCGGGTCGCTGACCATCATCTCGACCGCGCTGATCGAAACCGGCTCGCGCATGGACGAAGTCATCTTCGAAGAGTTCAAGGGCACCGGTAACTCGGAAATCATCCTCGACCGCAAGCTGGCCGATAAGCGCACTTGGCCGTCGATCGACATCACCAAGTCGGGCACCCGCAAAGAAGAGCTGCTGGTCGATAAGGACACGCTATCGAAGATGTGGATGCTGCGCCGCATCCTCATGCCCATGGGCGTGGTCGACGGCATGGAATTCCTGCTCGACAAAATGAAGAAGTCGAAGACCAACAACGACTTCTTCGATTCGATGAACCAGTAGGGCCGTTGCCTGCGATTGAGAGCACCTCGCCTTCTCGTCGGCACGGCCGATCACATATAGCAGCCTCGCCCTTCGAGACGCCGCCCTTGGGGCGGCTCCTCAGGATGAGGCTTTGCGCATATCTAACAGAATTCCTCATCCTGAGGGCTCGCGCAGCGAGTGTCTCGAAGGACGAGGAATTCCACCCACCGCCATATACGATTCCTGCCCTTGGAGCGAAGCTCCCCATAATTTAGTTTTGTACAGTTGTTTTTGGCGGTCTTACGACGCGCCCTGGGCGCAGTCGATGCAGATCGGCACCGCCGGGTCGAGTTGCAGCCGCTCTGCGGCGATTTCCTCGCCACACCGCACGCACCAGCCATATTCGCCGTCTTCGATGCGCGCCAGCGCGGCGTCGATCTTGCGCACCTCTAGCTCACGGCGGCGCTCGGCGGCGCGCGCCATCTCCTGGCCCTGCAGCGCGTCCATGCGCGACAGCCGGCCCATGCGCTGCTGATCGAGTTCGACCGGCTGCGCGGCCTCGGCGCCCTGTTCGGTGGCGGCGAGAACCTGCTTGCGCAGCGCCTCTAGGGTTTTGCGCGCGGCGGCGAGGTCGATGGGTTTGTGTTTAGCCAAGCGATGCCTATGGCAGCAGGACGGTCGAACCCGTGGTTTTGCGGGCCTCGAGATCGATATGCGCCTGCGCGGTGTCCTTTAGCGCGTAGGTCTGATTGATCTCGATTTTGACCGCGCCCGAGGCGATGACGTCGAACAAATCGTTGGCGCAGGCCGCCAGCGCTTCCGGCGTCGCGGTGTAGTGGAACAGCATCGGCCGGGTGACGAAGATCGAACCATAGGTCGACAGGTCGCCGAGCACCAGCGGATCGGGCGCGCCCGAGGCGTTGCCGAAGGTGACCAGCATGCCGAGCGGTGACAGACATTTCATCGAATCCATAAATGTGTCCTTGCCGACCCCGTCATAGACCACCGGCACCCCGGCGCCGTCGGTGATCTCTTGCACCCGCTCGACGAAGTTCTCGGTGTTGTAACTGACCACATGATGGACGCCGTGGGCCTTGGCCAGTTCACCCTTTTCCGGGCTGCCCACCGTGCCGATTACCGTGACCCCCAGATGGTTCAGCCATTGGCTGGCGATGAGGCCAACGCCGCCGGCCGCGGCGTGCAGCAGCACGGTCATGCCGGGCTCGACACGAAAGCACTGGCGAATGAGGAATTGGGCGGTCATGCCCTTGAGCATGGCGGCGGCGGCGGTTTGATCGTCCACCCCGTCGGGCAATTTAACCGCGATGCGCGCCGGCATGACCCGCTCTTCGGCATAGGCGCCGGGCGGCATGTCGGCATAGGCGATACGGTCGCCGACGGCGACGTTGGTGACGCCGGCGCCCAGCGCCTCGACCACGCCGGCGCCCTCCATACCCAGCACGGCGGGCATCGGCAGGGGCCGCGCGCCGGTGCGCAGATAGGTGTCGATATAGTTCAGCCCGACCGCGGTATGGCGCACGCGGATTTCGCCTTCGCCCGGATCGCCGACCTCGACTTCTTCCCATTCCAGAACTTCCGGGCCGCCATTGGCGTGGATGCGAATTGCGTGAACCATGTGTCTCCTCCAGGGTCGCTGTACAGTTTGATTTTACGTGTCGTTGGCGGCGAGCCTATGAGGTTAGCGCGACGCCTTCAAGGGATAGCAGGTAGCGCTTGGTTGCTGTGCCGCCGCTGCCGGAATACCCGCCGATCCCGCCGCCGGCCGCCAGCACCCGGTGGCACGGAATGATGATCGGGATCGGGTTGCGCCCGCACGCGGTGCCGACCGCGCGCGGAGACGAGCCGATCGCCGCCGACAGCGCGCCATAGCTCTGATAGCCCCCGAACGGAATTTCCTGCATTGCCCGCCAGACCTTGCGTTGGTGAGCGGTGCCCGCCGGCGCCACCGGCAGATCGAACGCGTCGAGCGCGCCGGCGAAATAGGCGTCGAGCTGACGCTTTGCCTCGGCCAGTAGCGGGCTCGTTTCGCCGTTCGCCCGCGCCCCCCAATCGAGAGCCACCAGCGCGCCGCCGTCTTGCGTGACCGTGAGCGGCCCGACCGGGCTGTCGAGGCTGAGGTCAAGCGTACTCATCGCTTGGCGAGAAAATCTTGCAGCGCTTGGGGGTCGGTCAGTGGCGCTGAGCAAACCGGGCCGTGGCAGACATAGGCCGTGGCCTGGCCGTCGATCATGGTCTTGCCGGCCGCCGGATGGCCCGGGGTCAATTCATCGCTGCTGGCGATGACCGACACCACGCTGGCCGGCAGGCTGACCCGATCGCGCGCCGCCAACAGGGCGGCCGTGTCGTCGCTCTCGGGGTCGCCAATCACAACCATTTGGGCCGCTTCGGCGAGAAACTGCGCGGCGTTGATCAGGGTGACATAGTGGTAGGGGTTCTTGGCGGCCTCGCCGGAGAATGTCGCGATCAGCGCCTCGCAACGTTCGCGATACTCGTCTTGCCCGGTCAAGTGATAGAGCCGGGCCAGCACTTCGGCCATCACCGCGTTGCCCGCCGGCGTGGCGTTATCGAGGGCGTTCTTGGTGCGGGTGATGACATCGTCGGCATCGTCCGCCGTCAGATAGTAGCCACCGGCGCCCTGGTCCCAATAATGGCCGTCCGCCGCCGCCAACCACGCCTTAACTTTATCAATATAATCAATAGTTTGCGTGGCCTCGAACAGCAGCAGGCCGGCCCGGCACATATTGGCGTAATCGTCCAGGGTGGCGACGTGGCGCGCCGCGCCCGCGCGCCAGGCGTGGAACAGGCGCCCGCTATCATCGTCGGTTTGTGTCATATTCGCGACGACGAAATCGAACGCGGTTTGCGCTGCTGTGAGCCATTCCGGCCGCTCGAACACGGTGGCGGCGCGGGCCAGGGCGGCGATCATCAAGCCGTTCCAGTCGGCCAGCACCTTGTCGTCCAGCGCCGGTGGAATGCGCGTCGCCCGGACCTCGAACAGCAGCTGCCGGGCCGTCGCCAGCCGGGTCTCGGTCGCCGCGTCCTTCAGCTCGGGATCGCGGGTGCGGTTGAGGATGGTCTTGCCTTCCCAGTTACCGTCCGGCCGCACGTCATAGGCGGCGGCGAACAGATCCGCTTGGTCGCCCAGCAGGGTGCGAATTTCAGCTTCCGACCAGACGTAGAATTTGCCTTCCTCGCCTTCGGAATCAGCGTCGATGGCTGACGAAAAACCGCCGCCCGGCGGCATGTCGTTGACCATCTCGCGCAGCACCCAATCGACGGTCTCGGCGATGCGCTGGGCATAGAGCGGGTTTCCGGTTTCCTGCCAGGCGTCGGTGTAGACCTCTAGAAGCTGCGCGTTGTCGTACAGCATTTTTTCGAAATGTGGCGCCAGCCAGGCCGCATCGGTCGAATAGCGCGCGAAGCCGCCGCCGAGATGATCGTAGATGCCGCCCTGGGCCATTTTATCCAGCGTCAGCAGCACCCCATCGCGCAGCTTCTCGTCGCCGCTCCGCTTGTGGCCGCGCCACAGCACGTTCAACACCGGCGCTTGCGGGAACTTCGGCGCCGTGCCGATACCGCCATGGCGCGGGTCGATCTCGGCGATGATCGTGTCGGCGGCGCGGTTGACCGCGTCGGGGGCGATCATGCCGGCCGATTGGGGTTGCGACATATCTTCCAAGGCGGCGACCACGGCCTGGCTGTTGGCCGCCACCTTGTCAGGCTCGTCGCGGTAAATCCGCGCCACATGGTGCAGCAATTCGGGAAAGCCCGGCCGGCCGTAGCGCGAGGTCGGCGGGAAATAGGTGCCGCCCCAAAACGGTTTGCCCTCGGGCGTGCAGAACATGGTGAGCGGCCAGCCGCCCTGTTCGCCGAACAGCGCCAGGGATGTCATGTAGATGGTGTCGATGTCGGGCCGTTCTTCCCGGTCGACTTTGATATTGATGAACAACTCATTCATCACCGCGGCGGTGGCCGGGTCCTCGAAGCTCTCATGGGCCATCACATGGCACCAGTGGCACGCCGCGTAGCCGATGGATAGCAGGATCGGCCTGTCGAGCTCCTGGGCGCGATCCAGCGCCGCCTTGCCCCAGGGATACCATTCCACCGGGTTGTCGGCATGCTGCAGCAAATAGGGGCTGGACTCGTTGCCTAATAGATTTGCCGCCATGGGGTCCCCGAAATTGGTGGCCGTCGCGATGCGACGATCCAACTGATTGTTGCCTCGTCCACCGTAACACGCTAGGTGCCAGGCAACGGGACCAACATGGAGCAGGAGCTGGTCATGAAAATCACCGTTGATATCGATTGTACGCCGGAAGAGGCAAGGCAGCTAATGGGTCTGCCCGATGTCACCGATATGCAGCAGGAAATTGCCGACGAAATGAAACAGCGTATCTTATCCGGGCTCGAGGAGATGGACCCCCAGGCCATGCTACGCAGTTGGGGGCCGGCCGGGGGCGAAGGCTGGGAGCAGTTTCAGAAGATGTTTTGGTCGGGCCTCGCCGGTGCGGGTCAGGGCGACAAAGACTAAAGCTGGCGGGCGGACCTTTAGGGCGAAGCGATGAGCGATACGATTTATGCCCTGGCGAGCGGAACCGGAACCGCTGGAGTGGCGGTCATCCGGGTCTCCGGGCCCGCTGCGGGGCCGTCCATTGAGCAGTTGACGGGTCAGGCGCCGCCGCCGCCGCGTATGGCCAGCCTGCGGCGGTTTCGCGACCCCGGCGGCGGCGATGGCGGGGGCAACGACATCGATGAAGGCATCACTTTGTGGTTTCCCGGCCCGGCCAGCTTTACCGGCGAGAATATCGCCGAATTCCACGTCCATGGCGGCGTCGCGGTGATCGAGGCGCTGATTTCCGCGCTGAGCGTCGTTGATGGTTGCCGCCTGGCCGAACCCGGCGAATTCACCCGCCGCGCGTTCGAGAACGGCAAGCTGGACCTAACCTCGGCGGAGGCGGTCGCCGACTTGGTGGCGGCGGAGACCGTGGCGCAACGGCGTCAGGCCCTGGGCCAGTATGACGGCGCCCTGGCGGCGCTCTACGATAATTGGCGGACCCAGCTCACCACCCTCTTGGCCCACGCTGAAACCACCATCGATTTTGCCGATGAAGACCTGCCGGAAGACACTTATGCGAAAATGGAACACAATATATTGTATATAAGGGATATAATCTCACAACATATAGACGACCAACATCGCGGGGAGCGCATACGTTCGGGCTTTCATGTAGCGATTATCGGTGCGCCCAATGTGGGCAAATCCAGCCTGCTGAACCGGCTGGCGGCCCGCGAGGCGGCGATCGTGTCGGAGGCCGCCGGCACCACCCGCGACGTCATCGAGGTTCATATGCATCTTGGCGGCTATGCGGTGATCGTCGCCGATACCGCCGGCATCCGAGAGGCTGAGGGCGCTGTCGAGGCCGAGGGGGTGCGCCGGGCGCGCCACTCCGCCGACGAGGCGGACCTGCGCCTGGTGGTGTTCGACGCGGCCGCCCTGCCCGCCCTGGACCCATTTGCCCTGGATTATGTAGATGACCACGCCATCGCGGTTTTGAACAAAACCGATATTGCCGACACCGCCCTACCCGCTGCGATCGCCGGCCGGCCCACCTGTCCGGTCTCGGCCAAAACCGGCGACGGTCTAGAGGCGCTGCTGGCGGCGATCACCGCCCAGGTGCAGGTGCGCCTGGCGGCCAGCGAGCAACCGCCCCTGACCCGGGCCCGCCATCGCGAGGCGCTGGTGGCGGGCGTGGCGGCGTTGGGGCGGGCTTCCACCGCCACCCTGCCCGAGTTGGCGGCGGAAGATATTCGGATCGCCGTTCGGTCTCTCGGGCGGATTACCGGACGGGTCGATGTGGAGGATGTGCTCGATGTCATTTTTCATGATTTCTGCATCGGCAAATAGGCGCAAGTGGACAATGTTTCACGTGAAACAATTTGGACGCCGGAAAGTTAAGCCATTTATTTCATTCGCTTTGACTTCCGTCTCAACCTGCCATAAATAGCCGGCCATGCGATCTTTCGACGTCATTGTTATTGGGGGCGGCCACGCCGGTTGCGAAGCGGCTGCGGCGGCGGCGCGCCTGGGCGCGCGTACCGCGCTGATCACCCATAAGCTCGAGACCATCGGCGAGATGTCCTGCAACCCGGCGATCGGCGGCTTGGGCAAGGGCCATCTGGTCCGCGAGATCGATGCCCTTGATGGGGTCATGGCCAGGGCGATTGATCGGGCCGGTATCCAATTCCGCGTTCTCAACCGCAGTAAGGGGCCGGCCGTATGGGGGCCGCGCGCCCAGGCCGATCGCGCGCTCTACCGCCAGGCGATGCAAGATCTGCTGCGCGACCAGGAGAATCTCGAAATTTGCGCCGGCGCCGTCGAAGATCTGCGGTTTGGCGATGAGGGCCAAGTCACCGGCGTGGTTCTTGCCGATGGCGAAGAGGTCGGCGCGGCGCGGGTGGTGCTCACCACCGGCACGTTCCTGCGCGGGATTATTCACATCGGCGAGCGGCAGATTTCCGCCGGACGGGTCGGCGATGCGCCGGCGATCGGTCTGTCCGACACCTTGTATGGCGCCGGATTTTCCATGGGTCGGCTTAAAACCGGAACACCGCCCCGCTTGGATGGCACGACAATCGATTGGCACGCATTGGAGGTTCAGGCCGGCGATGCGGTGCCGCAGCCCTTCTCCTATATGAACGATGCGATCGACGTCCCCCAAATCGACTGCCACATCACCTATACCAGCCCCGCCGGCCACGAATTAATCCGGGCCAACCTCCACCGCGCGCCGATCTATTCCGGCCAGATCGAGGGCACGGGTCCGCGCTATTGCCCGTCCATCGAGGATAAGGTGGTGCGGTTCGCTGATAAAACCCGCCATCAGATCTTTCTCGAGCCGGAGGGCCTCGACGACGATACGGTCTATCCCAACGGGATCTCGACCTCCTTGCCGGAAGATGTGCAGATAGAATTGCTTAGAACCATCGGTGGCTTGGAAAATACCCGCATCATTCGCCCCGGCTACGCCATCGAATATGACTTCGTCGATCCGCGAGAACTCTACCCAACCCTGGAAACCCGCAGAATAGCTGGGCTTTTCCTGGCTGGGCAGATAAACGGCACGACCGGTTATGAAGAAGCGGCAGCCCAGGGGCTGATGGCCGGGCTAAACGCCGCCGCGGGCTCTGGCGAGGCCTTTGTGCTCGATCGCGCGGAGGCCTATATCGGCGTGATGATCGACGATCTGGTGACCCGCGGCGCCGACGAGCCCTATCGCATGTTTACCTCGCGCGCTGAATATCGCCTGCTGCTGCGTGCCGATAACGCCGATGAGCGGCTCACGCCGCGCGGCATCTCGTTTGGCTGCGTCGGTCCGGAGCGGCGCGCGGCGTTTGCCCGCAAGTCGGCCGCGTTGGCCGAGGCCCGGGCGTTGGCCAAGTCGTTATCGGCGACGCCGAACGTCTTGCAGAAATCCGGCCTGTCGATCAACCAGGACGGTGTAAGACGGTCCGCGTTTGAGGTATTGGCCTATCCCGATGTGAGTGTATCGCGCCTCGAGAAAGTATGGCCGGAGTTGGCGGACCTGCCGCCGGCCTTGGCCGCGCGTCTGGAAATAGAGGCGCTTTATAGTGGCTATGTGCGGCGTCAGGAGGCCGATGTGGCGGCGTTTCGCCGGGACGAAGCTCTCACCCTGCCGGACGATTTGGATTATGCGCAGATTGGCGGCCTGTCCCGGGAAGCCCAGGATAAGCTGCAAAAGGCGCAACCGCAGACCCTTGGCCAGGCCGGCCGCATCCCGGGCGTGACCCCGGCGGCGTTGGTCGCGTTGCTGCGTTATGTGCGCCGCGGGAACCAGGCTTCGACCCAGCCGCGCAAATCCGCCTAGCGGACAATATTCGCTCAATACCCCAGATATAGTAGTTGGAAGTTTCCCTCTACAATTGGTAGGGTGGCCCATGGCCAGCCAGCCCCCCTTGACGGTGTCGGACTTCGCCTCGGCCCTGGATGTTTCACGTGAAACATTGGACCGTCTGGAAATATACGAGACCATGTTGCGCCAGTGGCAAAAGACGATAAATCTGGTCGGTCGCCGCACCCTGGATGATGTGTGGCGGCGCCACTTCCTCGATTCAGGCCAGCTCTGCCGGCTACTGGGCGGTGCGAAGACAGTTGCCGATATTGGCAGTGGCGGCGGGTTTCCCGGTCTGGTCATCGCCATCATGACCGGCGGCGCCGTGACCCTGGTGGAGGCCGACAATCGAAAAGCGGCGTTTCTGCGAGAAGTCTCCCGCGCCACGGGGGCAAATACCAAGGTCATCGCCGGCCGGGCCGAGGACACCCAGGCGATCCCGGCGGAGGCGGTGACGGCGCGCGCGCTGGCGCCGCTTAGCAAATTACTCGCCTTGGCAGAGCCATGGGTGCGGCCTGGGGGCCAGTGTTTTTTTATGAAAGGGGCGGCGGTGGCGGATGAATTGACCGACGCGAAGAAGTTCTGGGATATTCGCTTTGATCTGGTTCCCAGCTTGTCGGATCCCAGCGGAGCCATTTTGTGCGTAAAGGAGTTTCACCATGTCTGATGCGACCGAAATTACGGCACATACTTCCGATCAAATGACCCCGAAACCGAAAATCATCGCGGTCGCCAACCAGAAGGGCGGGGTGGGCAAAACCACAACCGCGATTAATTTGGCGACGGCGCTGGCGGCCTGTGGCCAGAAAGTCTTATTAGTGGACCTGGATCCCCAGGGTAATGCGTCAACCGGTCTCGGAGTCCATGTTCCGTCCGCCGCGAATGATGTTTACGCGGCGTTGATCGGCCAACAATCGCTTGGCGAGGTCACGGTCGCTACGTCGGTGCCAGGCCTCGATGTGGTGCCCGCGTCCGCCGATTTGGCCGGCGCCGAGATCGAGCTCATCGACGTGGCACATCGCGAAACGCGCCTCAAGGAAGCGCTTGAAAGAGGTGCCAGGGGATATGACTATGTGTTGGTGGATTGCCCGCCGGCGCTCGGCTTGTTGACCTTGAACGCGCTGGTGGCGGCCCAATCGGTGCTGGTGCCGTTGCAGTGTGAATTCTTTGCCCTCGATGGTCTGAGCCGCTTGACCCGGTCCATCGAGCGCATCCGCAACGCGTTTAATCCTGACCTACACATACAAGGGGTGGTGTTAACTATGCATGACGCACGCAACAACTTGTGTCGATCGGTCGAAGCGGACGTGCGTGAACATTTTGGCGAGCGGGTCTTCCAAACGGTCATTCCGCGCAATGTGCGGGTCTCCGAAGCACCATCCTTCGGCCTGCCAGCGATTGTGTATGACATGAACTGCACCGGGGCGCGGGCCTATATCCACCTGGCCGCCGAGCTGCTGCGCCGCGAAGGGCGGTTACCGGAGCGGGGAGTGGCGGCATGAGCGATGAACCGCGGAAAGGGTTGGGTCGCGGCCTGTCGGCCCTGCTCGGCGACGATGTTGAAGATCAATCAAGCCCGGAGCCGCATCGTTCGACCCATACGGTGCCGATCGAACAGCTCGCGCCGGGCAAGTACCAGCCGCGCCGGCGCTTCGACGACGATGAGCTCGCGTCGCTGGTCGAATCGGTGCGCGCGAAGGGAATTCTGCAGCCTATTTTGGTACGCCGTGATCCGCTGCACGCCGACGCCTATGAGATAATCGCCGGCGAACGCCGCTGGCGCGCGGCGCAACGTGCGCAATTGCACGAAGTTCCCGTCATCGTCCGCGATTTCTCCGACGAAGAAACCCTCGAAATCGCCTTGATCGAAAATTTGCAGCGCGAAAACCTGTCGCCGATCGAAGAGGCGAACGCGTTTCAGCGGTTGATGGACGAGTTCGATCACACCCAAGAGATATTGGCCAAGGCGGTTGGTAAGAGCCGGAGCAGCATCGCCAATACGCTGCGCCTGCTCACGCTACCGGTGGCGGTGCAGGACCATGTCGATAGCGGCGCTTTGTCGGCGGGACACGCGCGCGCCCTGGTGGGCCATGACGATGCGGAAAAACTCGCCGGCGACATCATCGCCAAGGGCCTTTCCGTCCGCCAGGCCGAGCAATTGGTGCAGGCCCCGAAAGGCGGCGCGCCCTCGCGGGCAAAAAAGGCGTCCGCCAAGGATTCCGACACGATCGCTCTGGAACACGATTTATCCAGCATGCTGGGCCTGAAGGTGTCCATCAAGTTTCGCGGCGACGGCGCCAAGGGCGGATCCGTGTCGATCAACTATTCGACCCTCGATCAACTCGACGACATATTGCAACGCCTCAATCAGGGTGGCGCCATAAACATCGGCGGCGCGGTCGATGACCCGCCCCTTAGCTCGCCGGCGTAACCCCGTTAACTATTTGATATTACTACGTTTAATGGGGTCTCCGCTGGCCGGAGCGGGCCAATTGAGTGATCGCCATCAGGGTGCGGTCGCATACTAGCGCGGCCGGTGCGCCGGTCGATTTGGCCGACAGTTCGGCGTCCGTGAGCCGCGCCAGAGAGGTTTCCACCGATGCCAGCGACCAGGTGTTCAACTGGCTGCGGAACCGTCCCGCGACCCGCCAGAATAGCGGTGGCCGCAATTGCTTGAGCGCCGCATCGAGCGCGACCCCGTCACTGGTTTGCGCCAACACATAGTGTAGCCGTTGAAAGTGCCGTTGGGCGTTGCGGATAACCGCGACCGGTTCGGTGCCGTCGGCCCAGACGCGGCCCAGATTTTCCACCAAGCTGTCATAATTGCCATCGGCGGCGGATAACACCGCCTCGTCGGTCGACGCTGCCGCGCTATCGCCCAGGCAGGCCAGCACCATTTCCTCGGTTAAGGCGCCGCCGGGGCCGGCAAACAGCACCAGTTTCTCGATCTCCCGCCGATTTGCCTGGCGATCGGAGCCCAACAGCGCCGCGGCGGCCGGCAGCGCCGCGGGGTCGATGGCAATCTCTTCGGCGGCGAGGCTCGCCCGCAGCAATTGCGCCAGTCCGGCCTCGTCATCGGGATAGCAGGGCAGCGCGGCGCAGGCGTCGTTACCTTCAAACAGGCGGCGCAACGAGGAACGCGGCGTCAAATTTCCCGCCCCGACGACAATCAGCGCAGCCATCGGGTGGTTTGCCGCCGCGTTCTCCAACACAGCCGTGACAGACCCTGAAAGCTCGTCGCCGCCGTCACGTACAACCAGCACACGGCGCCCGCCGCCGAACGACACAGCCAGCACTTCGTCGACCAGGCGGGCGGCGTCCTTGGCCAGCGGTGAAGCGCTGAATTCCGCCACTTTGAATGGATCTGCCGGGTCTTCGGCCACGCCGCGGATCAGGCTATCAACCCGTTCGCGTACAAGCCCGCTATCGGGCCCATAAACAAGTACAGCCTGTGTTTTGGGGCTCAGCGTCTTGATGAAGCCGTCGACTTTGTTAGCGGATATTTTCACAGCCGGCCGTTATTAACCCGCAGTCCGTTGGGATAAGAAGATACCCAACCGCGATCTTATTTCCGTCGCCAGATCGCGTGCCGCGCGCCGCCGCGCGTCCGATTCGGCGCTCAAGGTGGCGAAGTCGGCGTCGAGAATATTATAGCTGTTGACCGAGCGCACCTTGCTGTTGAGCAGAGGTGTGTCGACGCCGGCCTGTCTCAATTTGAACGACGCGGTAATGATCAGATTGGCGCGGGTCGCTGTCGCGTCTTTGCGGACCGCGAGATTCTGTTTGGTCTCGGTGACGGTGACATTGAGCACATAGGCCGGTGTGCGCGGCGGCCCTGTCGGGGTCAGTTGATTGGTCAACTCGATGCGCAGCAATTGGCCCAGGCGCTCAGCGATCGGCAGCACCGATATCTGGCGCAGCGCGGCAGTTGTGTCCGCGCCGACCTGTTGCTGACCGTGCAGCGGCGTGAAGCCGCAGGCGGTAAGAAACGCCATGGCCGCGGCGATGACGCCGAGCCTAAACAACGAAATTCACCAGCTTGTCGGGAACGAAAACCATTTTGCGGACCGCCCGCCCGCCGATCGCCGCGGCAACATTGGCGACTGCCAGCGCCAGGGGTTCGACGGCATCTTTATCGGCGCCGGCGGGCACGTCGATGGTGCCGCGTAATTTTCCGGCTACCTGGATCGCCACGGTGACAGTCTCGTCGACGGTCAAGCTGTCATCGACGTCGGGCCAGGGCGTGTCGGCGAGTAAAGTGTCGTGGCCCAAGCGCCGCCACATCTCCTCGGCGAGGTGCGGCGTCATCGGGCCCAGCAGCCGCACCAGCGCTTCGAGCGCTTCGCGAATTGCCCAGCCATCGCCGACGCTGGGCTTTGCGGTGTCGACGGCGGCTATGGCGTTGGTCAGCTCGTAGAGCCGCGCGACCGACTTATTGAAGTGGAAGCGCTCATAATCGTCGGTGATGCCGGCGATGGTCTTGTGGGTGATCTGGCGCAATTCGGCGGCCGGGTCCGACAGATCGCCGGGCAGCGCCGCGCCGGGCTTGGGCAAGGCGTCGAGCTGGTCGTCGATTAGCCGCGCGACCCGGTTGACGTAGCGAAAGGCGCCCTGCACGCCGGCGTCGGTCCACTCCATATCGCGGTCCGGCGGGCTGTCCGACAGAATGAACCAGCGCGCCGTGTCCGCGCCGTAATGCTCGATAACGTCGGTCGGGTCGACCGTGTTCTTTTTCGATTTCGACATCTTCTCGACCCGGCCGATATCGACCGGCACGCCGGTATCGGCGCGCTGGGCGGCGCCGGCCGCGTCGCGCACCACATTCTGCGGTTCGATCCATTGCCCGTCGGCGTCGCGGAACGTCGCGTGATTGACCATGCCCTGGGTGAACAGGCCGTCGAACGGCTCGTCGATGTCGATATAGTCGGCCTTGTGCATGGCGCGCATAAAAAAGCGCGAATAGAGCAGATGCAAAATCGCATGTTCGATGCCGCCGATATACTGATCGACCGGCAGCCAATAGTCGCCAGCCGCGGCGTCGACCGGGATGTCGGCCCGCGGCGAGCAGAAGCGGGCAAAATACCAGGACGAATCCATGAAGGTGTCGAAGGTGTCGGTGTCGCGCTGGGCCGCTATGCCGCAGGCCGGACAGTCCACATGCTTCCAGCTCGGGTGGCGGTCGAGCGGATTGCCCGGCGCGGCGAAGTCCACTTCCTTGGGCAGGATCACCGGCAGATCCGCGCGCGGCACCGGCACGATGCCGCAATCGCCACAATGGATCACCGGGATCGGACAGCCCCAATAGCGCTGCCGCGAGACCAGCCAGTCGCGCAGCCGGTAGTTCACCGTGCCCTCGCCCGACCTGTCGGCCGCCAGACGCTCGATTACCGTGCGCTTGGCGTCGTCGACGCCGAGCCCGTCGAGGAACTGCGAATGCGCCAGCTTGCCCTCGCCAATATAGGCCTCGTCGCCCACGTCGAAGGTGTCCGGGTCGGCGGTGCTGGGCACGACCACCGGGCGGACCGGCAGATCGTAGGCGTGCGCGAAATCCAGATCGCGCTGATCATGGGCGGGGCACCCGAAGATCGCGCCGGTGCCATACCCCATCAGCACGAAGTTCGCCGCGTAGACCGGCAGGAGCTGGTCGGCGAACGGGTGTTTGACCCGCAACCCGGTATCGATACCGCGCTTGTTGGCCTTTTGAATGGCCTCTTCGCTGGTGCCCAGTTGGCGGCATTCCTCGACAAACGCGGCGATCGCCGGATTGTTCTTCGCCAGCTCCTCGCTCAGCGGATGGTCCGCCGCGATGGCGCAAAAGCTAGCGCCGAAAATTGTATCCGGCCGGGTCGTATAAACCCGCAACGGGTCGCGGCCGCCCGCGCCGTTGCCGCCGCCCGGGTCCTCGTCGGCCTCGGCGAAAGCGAAATCGATATAGGCGCCCTCGGATCGGCCGATCCAATTTTCCTGCATGGTGCGGACCTTGGCGGGCCAGCGGTCCAGCCGCTCGAGGCTGGCGAGCAGATCGTCGTTGAAGTCGGTAATCCGGCAAAACCACTGGGCCAGCCGCCGCCGTTCGATCGGCGCGCCCGAGCGCCAGCCCTTACCGTCGATAACCTGTTCGTTCGCCAACACCGTATGGTCGACCGGGTCCCAGTTCACCCAGCCTTCCTGGCGGTACACCAAGCCCTGCTCCATGAAGTCGAGGAACATGGCTTGCTCGTGTTGGTAATACTCCGGATCGCAGGTCGCCAGCTCGCGCGACCAATCGATCGACAGGCCCATCGCCTTGAGCTGGCTGCGCATCGCCGCGATGTTCTCGTAGGTCCAATCGGCGGGATGGACGCCCTTTTCCATCGCCGCGTTTTCCGCTGGCAAGCCGAAGGCATCCCAGCCCATGGGGTGGAGGACGTTGAACCCGCGGGCGCGCTTATACCGGGCCACCACGTCGCCCAACGTGTAGCAACGCAAATGGCCCATATGGATGCGGCCCGAAGGGTAGGGAAACATCTCGAGCACGTAGTATTTCCGATGGCCGGGCTCTTCGCGGGCGGTAAATGCATCGCGCGCGTCCCAGGCTTGCTGCCACTCGGCTTCGGTTTCGCGAAAATTATAGCGGGGCATGACGGCACATATGTCCAAGGCGCACGCGCGGCGGGGTTTGGCGGGCCCGCGGGGCGAGGGCGCTATATCGGGTTTTGCTCATATGGGCGCGCCGGCCTGGGCGGATATTCTATTGGTCGGCGGAGGCGATCCGCAGTTCGCGGGCGCGGCTTAAAATAGCCCCCTCGAGCTTCGAGCCGGTTCCGTTCTCGACCTGTGAATCGACCCAGCCGCGGCTGCCGTTTAGTTCCTGGCGAAACACCGCGACGCGGACGCCGTCCGAGCGCAGCTGGCGCCCAAGAATGTATGTCGTGACCTTGAAACGCTCTTCGGGGCTCTCGGGCGGTGAGTACCAGTCGGTGATGATCACGCCGCCAAACGGATCGGCCGATGAAAGCGGCAGGAAAGACAAGGTATCCAGCGAGGCGCGCCACAGAAATCCGTTGACGCCGATACCCGATCCGCCCTCGGCGTCCTTATCACGGTCGGGGCCCAGCAAGTTGATATCGCCGAACAGCTTGCCGCCGCTCTGTCTTATTTTGTCGTCGGCACCCTGTCCGTCGGCGCGTTCTGTCGGAATGCTGTCGCAGGCTGTCAGCAAAAGAGCAGCGACGAAGGTGGAAAATATCGAGTTGCGGATTCGCGTCATTGTTCCAACCGGAAATTGTGCGCCCCGTAGAGGAGACTCTCAGTCTAATAGCAGAGAAGTCGGCACAAAAAAATAGGGCGGCGGAAAATCCGCCGCCCGTATCTTTTACTGCTAAACCGCCTGGGCTTAGAAGTTGAACATGTTGGTCAGGATAAACGCCTGCGCTTTAAGATCCTCGCTACCCGTGGTCTCCTGGGTCGCGTTGTTATAGTCGGCGCGAACTTGCCAACCCGGCGCGATCGCGTAGCGAGCACCGAGACCCCAGCGTTCAACCGTGTTTTCGACTGAGCTAGATACGTCACGCTCGCCCAGCGAATACCAGGCGCTGACGCCCCAAGGGCCCTGCTGATAACCGGCACCTACCGCCCAATAGTCGCCCTGGTCCGCGCCAGCCGATACTGCTGCGGTGGACAAGGTTGAATCGCCATTGTCGCGATAGTTGGCGCCAACTGTAAAGCCGGCAAAGTCGACCTTAGCACCGATATGGAGGAGTTCGAGGTCCTCGTTGACATTATCGGCGCCGTCGATTTCCTGTTCTGCCGTTTCATACGAAACGGTTGCAGAAACACCAACGTCGTCGAACTTACCGGTGTAGTTAAGACCCAGGCTAATCATGTTGTTGAAGCTGGTGTCGTTGTCCGTTTCCCCGAAACTCGCACCGTTAGCGCCGCTGTCAGGCGTAAAGGATGCGCCGACTTGGAAACCCGAGAATCGCGGCGAGAAGTAGATGACTTTCGTGCGATCGCTCGATGTCGCAGCTTGAATATCTGTACGATACAAGTACGGCGAACCAAGTGCGCCAACGGCTCCAAAGCCGTTATGGAACACTGGGAACACACCGCCCAGTCCACCAAACGGACCCGAGATACCTTTGTGCGCCTGGAAAGCGCCAACAAGCATACGGTTGGTGACATCGTCCTGGTCGCCCATTTCGATACGGCCAAAGTCGCCGCTCAAAAACGCCCAAACTTCGTCACCATTGTCACTGGCGTCGGTGTTAACTTCCATCTCGATCGATACGCCGTACTTAATGCCATTATCGGCAGTGTTCGACGCATTGATGTGAACTTCGGTTTCCGGAATGTCAAAGTCATAGCCACGGCCGAACCCAGCTCGTTGCGAGCCTTGCTCGTCAAGCACGTGGGCTTGGAACCACATGAAACCACTAAGGCGGACAGCCAGGTTATCACCTGACCCCACCGTTCCGGCTTGCGCCGGTGCACTCAGCAAGGCAGCGCCAACCAGGGCGGTACTTGCTAGAAGAGCTTTCTTCATTTTAATCCAACCTCCATAATCTTGGACTTGCGTCCGCGTTCGTCCCGTTGGGGACTCGTCAACTTCGCTGTGCTCTGGCACTAACGCGGACGCCAGACTTCTGCACTGAAGCCTTGTCGGGCATAAAACCCCGGAATCTAAGGTAATTGCAATGCTTTCCGTGTTGTTTGTGTCACGAATTCATTACACTGTGACATAACCGCCACATGATTTAATTAACCAGTAATACTTTGTAGCGCCTCTACGACTTACCCTGCCGAATAATGCATGAATACCGCGTAACCATCGGTCAGGCTGTGTTTGCAATCAGCGCAATGGCTTTCATGGACAGCATATTGTCGATCAGCTTGTCGCGCACATCTTCGGTGAGGTTAGGAAATTTGCTGGCCAGTTCCGTTGGCGAAAAATCGCCGCTATCGATCATCCAGGAGATCGGATCGGCCAGTTCCGGTGGGATCGGCACCGTGCCCTTGGCGCTCTGCAGGGAAAATTGCCCGCTATTGTCGACAACCTCGAGGCTGCGGACCACGACCGAGAAGCGTTCGCTGACATCTTTTTCGAACGCATCCGCGGGCAGGTTAAACCCGCCGCGGTAGTAGCGGTAGGAATCGTGGTAGGCGTTGAGGTTTGCCAACAGCAAATCGCCATTGGCAATTTCGTGCAGGCAATCGGCCAGCTCGTTAAGCCACTGCCGGCGCGCATCGGGCCCGGCATCGGGCAGGGGGATATTGCCGCGGAACTGCGGGTCCGCCATGGCCAATTCATAAAGCAGGGTTAGGACGTCAAAGCCGATAACATGGGTCAATCCATAGGTTATGTGGATGGTGCCATCGCTTGACGCCAGCGCGTCATGGTACTGACCGCGCGGGATATAGAGCATGTCGCCGGGACGCATGGTGACTTCCGCGGCGACGGCGCCACGATGTTCATCGTGATAGGCTTGGTCCAGGCCCTTAAAAACGTCGTTGGCGATCGGCCGCTCGAGGCGTCCCTCGTAAATACGCCAAACCTTTTCGCCGGCGACGTGCAGCGCGAACACTTCGTGGGTATCGAAATGGGTGTCGAAGGCCTGATGTTGGTTCCACGAGCAATAGAGGTTGCTTTGCGACCGGCCGCCGAACCGTATTTCCAGGGCGTTCGCGGCCGCGGCCGTGCCGGACCACAGCGTATCGACATCGTTCGCCACGAGCGACGCGCCGCGTCGCAGCCAGCTTTTTACCTTCTCGGCATCCGGCTGCAGGCTGGGTTGGTTGTTTCGATCCGTGGCCTCGCGGCAATACTGCTCAGCCGGTATGGCCTTTGTGTCGAGAAAAACTTGCAGACTGGTCGGGCTCCAGATCGATGTCATGTTCAACATATTCGTCAGGATGTCCCACGACATAACATCGGCGAACTTGTTCGGGTCCGGTGCCGGAATGTGCAGAAATTTCTGGTCGTGATAGTCGGCAAAAAATTCGCCCTCGGTGATTGGCGCGATGAGATCGGCGAAAGTCTCGATGGGTTTTGTCATGGCGGCCAATATTATAGGTTGCGCGAACGGGCGAAAATTCAGGATTTTGTTTTAATGGGTTTAGGCGTCCGCGGCTATTGCGCGAAACCAATATGACAGATGACGTCGCCAGTAACTTAAGCCAGGTCAACCAGCGTATCGTGGCTGCCGCGCAAGCCGCCGACCGCGATGCGGGCGATGCCACACTTATTGCCGTGAGCAAGGGGCAGGTCGAGCAGCGCCTCGATCAAGCGCTTGCGGCGGGCCATCTGGTGTTTGGCGAAAACCGGGTACAGGAGGCGCAGGGCCATTGGGCGGCGCGGCGCGCCGAGCACCCCGACCTGGAATTGCATCTCATCGGCCCGCTGCAAACCAACAAGGTGCGCGATGCGGTGGCGCTGTTCGATGTTATTCAGACGGTCGACCGGCCGAAATTGGTCGCCCGCCTCGCCGATGCTTTCGACAAGGCCGGTGTCTCGCGGGATTGCTTCATCCAAATCAATACCGGCGAAGAGCCGCAAAAGGCCGGCATCTGGCCCGAGGCGGCTGACGAATTCATCGCCCACTGCCGCACAGCCGGGTTGCCGGTGGTCGGCTTGATGTGCATTCCGCCGCTCGACGAGGCCCCGGCGCCGCATTTTGCCTTGCTGCGCAACATCGCCGAGCGCAATGAGATTGCGGGATTAAGCATGGGCATGTCGGCCGACTTTGAAATGGCGGTCGCCCTGGGGGCCACTCATGTGCGGGTCGGCACTGGCGTCTTCGGCGAACGCCAGGTCGGCTACGGCGCGGCGCCTTAAGCTTCGCTGATCTGCAACGCCATGTCCGGCGTGAGCCGAGGCGCCAGGTCGATCAGGGTTTCGCGGGCCAGGGCCACACAGCCCTCGGTCGGCGCATAGTCGTCGCTCGCGCAATGAATAAAGATCGCGCTGCCCAGGAGGGCGCGCGGCGGATCGTCATTATGGCCGATGACGATAATAACATCGTAGAGACGATCGTCGCGCCAGAGCGCTTCGTGGGACGCCGCAAAGGGCAGCGCGACCAGCCGGTTATAGTCGCCATGCGCCGGGTCGTCGCACCAACCATCGCGTTCGGTTAGCGCGCGCAAAGGCAACCCGCTTTGCGGCAGCGCCAATCGGTCGGCCCGGTAAAATACCCGCCTTAACTTAAACGACCCGACCGGCGTCGCCCCATCACCCTCGCGTTTTTTTGCAAGCACGCCAGAGCGGCCCAGGGCACACGGATATTCATCGCCCTCGAACCGAAGAAGGCCGCGGCTCCGCGCGGTGGGGTGAACGCTCAGCATGGCCTAGTATAACGCGCCAGGCGCGTGGCGTAATGAACCCTCTCTTGCTTGAGTCGGGGCGGTCGCCTGTGACAACCTCGCCCTTCGAGACGCCACCCTTCGGGCGGCTCCTCAGGATGAGGCTTTGCGCATATCTAACAGAATTCCTCATCCTGAGGGCTCGCGTAGCGAGTGTCTCGAAGGAGGGGGAATTCCACCCTCGCCATATGCGATTGCCCGGCCCATCAAGGAGAACGGCTTAGCGCTCCGCATGGCATCGAGCTTGCTTTTTGATCGAAGTGAAGTGACCGCTGAAATTCGCCGTTACCGGTTACGTTCGAGATTCATCTCGCGGTATTTGCCCAGCGCCTCAAGCATGGCGTCGCTGATCCAGGGCTGCCCGTCGACCTTTTGCGGGGCCGCGCCCTTTTGCGCCGTGCCCTGGACGGCTTGCGCATCGGCTATCGCGGCATCAAGCCAGGCCGGGCGCGCGGCGGGATTTGCGCCGGCGGCGTCAGGTTTGTTCGACCCCGTGGAGAGCCCGGTGGGGGAGGTTGCGGGCAGGGCGGCAGGCAAGTCGGCGCGTTCCGCCGGAGAGCCGTCGCTCATCGATATCGGCGCGGGCTGCGCGGCGGAGATATTGACCGACCGGTCGATTGGGGCGGCGCTCGGCGGTGTCGCCGTCGAGCGGGCGAGGGAGGGCAAGATCCGCGGGCCGTTCCAGATTATGTCCGGGCCCGGGCTCGGGTCAGGTCCCGGGCCGGAAACAGATGTTGCGGCCGCTGTTGCTGCGGCTGGCGTAGCGGCCTGTGGCGCGCGCGGTTGTGCCGCCAGCGCGGTGAGGTCGGCGACCGGCGCGGCGGCGTCGGCGGCCGGGGCTACCGCGTTGGCCAGTTCCGGCGCGTCGACGGTATCGCCGATAAGCGCTAACGCATGGCCGGCCAAATCGTCGCCGCTCACCTCTTCGAACATGAGATTGGCTGCGGCCGATCCCAAACCCATGGGGCCGCCGAACAGGGCGCCGCCGATCAGCCGGGCCGGCGCGGCAATCTCATCGCCGCTGATCGCCCGATAGATTGTCGACACCACCGGGATATGTTGTAGCGGGTTGACGATATCGAGCAGGTTGTCAAAGAAGCTGGACCCGTCTTCGGCAAACGAAACGACCTTCGTTTCGGGCATCGATTCATGCAAACCCGGCGCTTCGGATGCTGGTGGCGCAACTGAGGGCACAGCCCAAACTCCTATTCAAACTCCCTGAAATAGGTGCAATCGCGGTGCCAAGCGTCGATTTGGCCAAATCCCGCGGGAATCCGCCCTTTGGCGAGCTAGAACGCGGCCGGCGAATCGTATTTGCGGGCGGCACTAGGCAAATAGTGCCGCTAAAGCCCCAAATTAGGGGTCTATGGCCTATAGAAGGTGCCCGCCGCGGCTTTGCTTGGTGGCGAGATAACGCTCGCTGTGTCGATTGGCGGGAAAGGCGTGGGGTACCCGCTCGACGACCTCGATGCCGCCGTCCGCCAGGGCGGCCACCTTTCGCGGATTGTTGGTCAATAGCCGCACTCGTGTGATGCTCAACTGGCGCAGAATTTCAGCGGCCGGCTGATAGATCCGTTCGTCGGGGTCGAAGCCCAACTGTTCGTTGGCGTCGATGGTGTCGAAGCCCTGATCCTGCAGCTCGTAGGCCCGCAGCTTGTTGACCAGGCCGATGCCACGGCCCTCTTGCGCCATATAGAGCAGCACGCCGCTACCCGCCTTGTTGATCTCGGCGACGGCGCCGCGCAATTGGTCGCCGCAGTCGCAACGCAGGCTGCCCAGCAGATCGCCGGTAAAGCATTCCGAGTGGATGCGCACCAGGACCGGCGCGTCGGGCGCGAGCTCGCCGATGACGATGGCTAGATGCTCGCGCCCGCCATCGGGCGGGCGAAAGGCGATGACATTGGTGTTTTCCGCGTCGCTCAGGGGCACCGTCGCCGCGCCGACCCGTTGTAGGGTGCGGGCCTCGGCGTCGCGATATTGGTGGATGCTGTCGAGTTCGACGACGAGCAGCGATTCTGTGTCCGCCCAGGACGGCAAATAGCCCAGCCGTTCCGCCGGCACCGCGGCCACCACGGTTGCCGGCAACAACCGGGCGAGCTTCGCCAGCTCGATGGCGCCCAGCTCGCCGGCGCCCGGCTCGGTCTCCCGCTCGATCAAGGCGATCGACAGGGCGGCGGGCTGGTGTTGCGGTTGCGGGCCCGCTGGATCGGCCATCATGCGCACCGTGTCCGCCGTGACGCCGCCGCTCAAGCTGACCCGGACCGCGCCCTGGGGGTCGCTGGTCAGGCCCAGAATTGCGGCGCGCCGCGCGGTCAACAGTAGCGAAGGCGTCCCTTTCGACAGGGCCGTCAGTCGCGCCAGGGCGTCGTGGGTCACGCCCTCGGCGGCCTGCACCATCAGCGCGTGGCCATTGCCCGCCACCACGACGGTCGCGCCCCGGCGCAGGTCGGCGATGGCGCGTTCGACGGCCTGCAGCCCAATGGGCAGCGGGGTCGCGCTCGGGGCGCCTTGCGGGGCTGAAATATTCTCGCTCATGGCAATCGTCACTCAAAGCTCGTGCGCCTCGGCGATCGCCGGGGCTGGAGGCTTATATATGTTGTTTGGCGCGCAAGATCGACCGATCGATACCTATACTGGGCATATACCGTGGCGATATATATCATCGCGCTGTAATGTTAAGCTCGCTTGAACGTGAACGCATTTGAAGCCTGTGTCGAGGCCTCTAATCCCTTGTTTTATGGGGTTAACGAGGCCATCTGATGTTCTTCACAAACACCGGGGGCCGCGATCATGGCAAAAGCTGTCTGGAAAAACAAAATTCTCGCCGAAAGCGACACCTTCGAAGTCGTTGAAGGCAATATCTATTTTCCGGCTGACGCGCTGAACCGCGAATTCTTTAGCGAAAGCGACCATCAATCGAATTGCCCCTGGAAGGGCATGGCGCATTATTATTTGGTCACCGTCGACGGGGAAGAGAACCCGGACGCCGCGTGGTACTATCCCGATCCGAAACGGGCGGCTGAGAATATTCGCGACCATGTCGCTTTCTGGCGTGGCGTCGAGGTCTCCCAGTAAGCAACCAACAATAACCGACCGGAGTATAGGCTGATGACTACCGGAAAAAAGATACTGCTGGTGGACGATGACGACGGATTGCGCGATTCCCTTTCCGAGCAACTGCGCTTGCATGAGGAGTTTTTGACCGCCGAGGCCGCCACCGCGGCGGAGGCGCTGGAGACCACCAAGGGCGAATATTTCGACGCCGTTATCCTCGATGTGGGGTTGCCCGACATGGACGGCCGCGAGGTCTGCCGGCTGATGCGGCGCAACGGCGTCAAGTCGCCGATCATCATGCTGACCGGCCAGGACACCGATGCCGACCAGATTTTGGGCCTCGACGCCGGCGCCAATGATTATGTGACCAAGCCGTTTCGCTTGAACGTCCTATTGGCCCGTCTACGCGCGCAATTGCGCCAGCACGAGCAAAGCGAGGATGCGGTCTTCGCCATCGGCCCCTACACGTTCCAGCCGGCCCACAAGCTGCTGGTCGATGGCGATGAGCAAAAGGTGCGCTTGACCGAGAAAGAGACCGCGATCTTAAAATATCTCTATCGGGCCGGCGACAAGGTGGTCAGCCGCGATACGCTGCTGGGCGAGGTCTGGGGCTACAATGCCGGCGTCACCACCCACACGCTGGAGACCCATGTCTATCGCCTGCGCCAGAAGATCGAGGCCGATCCGTCGAGCGCCACGATCCTGGTCACCGAACCGGGCGGCTACCGTCTGATTCCCTAGCCGATCCGTTTGACCAGAATGCCCAGGTAAAACGCCGCGCCGGCGCACAGCGCGGTCACCGCGCCGAAGGTGTAGGCCACGGCTAGCCAGTCGCTGGTGAGCCTAAAGATGGCGACGGCGATCAACGGCCCGGCGAGAATGCCCAAATAGCGACCTGTCAGCACCACGGCGAACGCGTGGGTGTCGGCGCGGTGTCCGCCCAACAGCACCGAGGGTAGCGCCCACAAGCAGGTCGGGGTGATGCCAGCCGCGATGCCCCAGGCGACCAAGCTGATGGTGCCGATAATCACGCTGTCGGCGACCGGCACGAGCAGCCACGACCCAGCCTGTAAAGCCAATGCGGCGATGACCAGGGGTATGACGCCGACCCCGGCGCGCAACGCGAAACCGGTTGCTAGCGCAAAGACCAACAGCACGACAACGGGTATCTGATTGATCAACACCGCCCCGTCAGCGCTGAAGCCCCGCACGTCGACCAGATAGACCGGCAACCAGGTGAAGTAGGCCATGAATTGGGCCTGCCAGAGAAAAAACAGAACCGCGGCAAATAACAGCGCGCGCTGTTCCGGTTTGGTAACGGTGTTGGCGGCGGTGTTTTGATCGCTGTCACTTGGCCGCCCGCCGAAATCGACCTGGCCGCGCCGGGCAATGGCGAAGGTCCACACGGCGATGGCCAGGGTGGCGGCGATGCCGGCCCACCACACCGGCTGCCACTGACCGGCGGCGACAGCCGGCTGGGCAATCAAATTCGCCGTCACCTGGCCGACCGGAATCCAGGTCGCCTGAACGGCGATGATGACGGGCAGGTGGCGCGGCCCGGCGTTCATATTGGCGAAGGCCGGCATACAGACCGCCAGCACCGCGGCGCCGAGCCCCTCGATGGTGCGCGAGATCAGCATCAAGGTGCCGCTTTCGGGAACCGCCAGGCCCAACAGGCTGCCGATGATCATCAGCGAGAACGCGCCGGCAAGATAGCGCGCGGCGCCCCGTCTGCGAATCGCCCGGCCAACCCGCACGCTGATCGCCATGCCGGCGACGGCAAATATTGACATGAAGCCGCCGGCGACGAATTTATCGTAGTTATAGTCGTCAAACAGGACCGGCAGGACCGGCGGTACCTTGAATTGGTAATACGCTGCTACGAATCCCAGCACGATGCCGTAGCTCACGCCGGTCCAGTTGGTGGCCGTGGTTTGGGTTCCAGGTAAGGACATGTAAACCGTTGCGGGGTGAAAATTAGCGATGAATTACAACAAAGACGGGTGCGGTGGGTATATCAGACCGTTACTTTTTCTTTGCTTGGCGTTAGGGCACACTGAGCTGTGCAAAACGATGTGATAGCGCGACGCGGTCGCACAATAGTCGAACACCGGACCGCACGACAGGAGAACGCTGCAACGTGACCGCAGACGATAATTTCTACGCCCGCTTCTGGGGGGTTCGCGGCTCGATACCTTGTCCCGGCCCCAGCACGGTGCGCTATGGCGGCAACACCTCGTGCATCGAAATCCATTGCAATGGCAGCACGATTATTCTCGACGCCGGCACCGGCATCCGCGAGCTCGGCGACATGCTGATGAAAAACGGGCCGGTCGATACCGATATTCTTTTCACCCACACCCATTTCGACCATATCGTCGGGCTGCCGTTTTTCGCGCCCGTCTATAGCGCCGACAATACGGTGCGCCTGTGGTCTGGTCATCTCGTGCCCGAGCACAGCTTGGAAGAAGTTTTGTGCGAGATGTTGATGGCGCCGCTCTTTCCGATCCCGATGGATATCATGGCTGCCGACAAGGTGTTCAACGATTTCAAATGTGGCGAAAGCTTCACCTTGAAATGTGGCGCGGTGGTCAAGACTGGGCCATTGAACCATCCCAACCGGGCGACAGGGTACCGCATCGAATTCGATGGCCATTCGATTTGCTATGTCACCGATACCGAGCATGTCGAAGGCCAGTTGGACCAAAACATTGTCGACCTCATCGCCGGCGCCGACATCTTTATCTACGACTGCACCTACACAGAAGAAGAATATCCCAACTACAAAGGCTGGGGTCATTCCACCTGGGAGGCCGGGGTCGCTCTGGCCGACGCCGCCAATGTCGGGACGTTCGTTGTGTTTCACCATGAGCCCACTCATGATGACGCCTTCATGGATGCGATTGCCGCACAGGCGAGCGCCAAGCGTCCTGGCACCGTCGTGGCGCAAGAGGGGATGGTGCTCACGCCGTAGCGTGGAGGCCGCGCGGGTGCGGTCACAGGTCTTTTACCGGAAAGTGTAGGGGCGCGTGATCACATATGAAGGGTTATGCTTCGGGTCGCCCGCTTTGTGTCGCCATCCGCCACTGCCCAATGGGGGTACGGGGCCATGATGTCTAATTTTTTGAGCACGCTGCAAGGCGGTGATGCCCAGCGCGCGCCGCAGCGGGTCCAGGACGATATATCGCGCCAGCAAGACCGCTCGGAACAAATAATCTCCTTGGTTCAACTCGCGATCGTGCTGCTGTTCGGCGCTTTGTTCTTCATCGCGCCGCAGCCCTTCGAGGGGGAAATCGGCTTCGAGTTGGCGCCGTGGGCGCTCGGCCTCTATCTGGCGTTTACCCTGATACGCTTGATCGCCAGTTACCGGGTTCGGTTGCCGGGCTGGTTTCTGACCCTATCGGTGATCGCCGATATGGCGCTTTTGATGGTGCTGATCTGGAGCTTTCACCGAACCTACCAGCAACCACCCTCGTTTTATCTGAAGGCGCCAACGCTGCTTTACGTGTTCATCTTCATCGCCCTCAGGGCGTTGCGGTTCGATGCGCGCTACGTGCTGCTGGCCGGCGGCACGGCGATAATTGGCTGGGCGGCCTTGGTGACCTATGCCGCGGTTCTCGATACCGAAGGCATGAGCATCACCCGGGATTTCATTCGCTATATGACCGGCAACGCCATTTTGATCGGGGCCGAGTTCGACAAGATAATCACTATTGCGGTGGTCACGCTGGTGCTGGCGGCGGCGGTCAGGCGCGCCCGGCGAACCTTGTTCGATTCGGTGTCCGAAGGCACCGCCAAGCGCGATCTATCGCGGTTTTTCGATGCCAATGTGGCGCGCCAAATCACCAGCGGCGACAGCCAGGTTGTCGCCGGCGAGGGTGAATACCGCAACGCCGCGGTGCTGATGCTCGACATTCGCGGCTTCACGGCGATGTCGAACAGCCAGTCGGCGGCGTCGTTGATCCGGCTGCTGTCAGACTATCAGGCCCATGTGGTTCCGGTCATCCAGGGCCATGGCGGCGGCATCGATAAATTTCTTGGCGACGGGGTGATGGCGACGTTTGGCGCCGCCATGCCCAGCGAGACCTACGCCGCCGATGCGCTGCGCGCGGTCGATGAAATTCTCGATGTGATGACAGCCTGGAACGAGGAACGGATGGCAGCCGGTTCGATGCCGGTTATCGTCAATGCGGCTGTCGCCACCGGTGAATTGATCTTCGGTGCGGTCGGCGACGAGCGGCGGTTGGAATATACGGTGATCGGCGAGCCGGTTAATCTGGCGGCGAAATTGGAAAAACACGCCAAGGCCGAACAGGTGCGCGCGCTGGTGACGGACGCGGCCTACCAAACCGCGCTACGGCAAGGCTATGAGCCCAAGGCGTCCCACGAGCTGCGCCGTGAGCGCGATGTCGACGGGGTCGATGCGCCCGTCGATCTAGTCGTCGTCGCCAGCTAGAGCAGTAACCGACCAAATTGTAGCCGACGTTATAGGGAGCTTCGCTCCCGACCCCCCACCTAAATTCTCCCCCACAAGGGGGGCTGCGGGACGAACCGTCGTGCCGGTGGCACGACGCAAGTCGGATCGCAGAAAAGATATTCGACTGGCTTACGCCACGCCACTGGCGTGACGGTCCAGTCTCAGCCCCCTTGAAGGGGGAGGGTTGGGGTGGGGGTGACCTCGTAAATAAACACTTGTCACACCGACCACAGCAGGCCCTGCTTGGTTTGCGGTTCTAACGGAACGGAAATCGCTCTAGAATCTATCGGTCGCTACGAATAGGGGTCGGCGGCGTCGCGCAGACCGTCGCCTAGGAAGTTGAAGGCGAGCACGGTGAGGATCACCGGTATCATCGGCGCCATCAGCCAGGGATAGAGCGCCACCACTTCTATATTTTGCGCCTCGTTGAGCAACACGCCCCAGCTGGTAATTGGCGACCGCAGACCAAGGCCCAGGAAGCTCAGCGCGGTTTCGGCGAGGATCATTTCCGGTATTGCCAGGCTGGCCGAGGCAATCAGATGACTGGCGAAACTCGGCACCAGATGGCGGCCGATAACGCGTTTCGTGCTGGCGCCCATCAAGTTCGCGGCCACGGCGAAATCCTCTTCGCGCAGGGCCAGCAGTTTCGAGCGCACGGCGCGGGCCAGCCCCGGCCAATCGAGAAGCGCCAACACCAGGGTGATGCCGAAATAAGCCAGAATTGGCGACCATTTCACCGGCATAGCGGCCCCCAAGGCCATCCAAAGGGGCAGGCGGGGAAACGATTTCAGGACTTCGATGATGCGTTGGATAATGTTGTCGACCCAACCGCCGTAGAAGCCGGCGACGCCGCCGATGGCAATGCCCAGCACAAAGCTTAAAATAATGCCGATGAGCCCGATGGAGAGCGATATGCGCGACCCGTGGATGATGCGCGAGAACACGTCGCGACCCAACCGGTCGGTGCCTAGCAGATATATCGTGGCCCGCCCGCCGGCGGGACAAAACAGATGAACGTCGCCCTTAATCAGGCCCCAAAATTTGTACTCGGACCCTTTGTAGCCACCGGAACACAGGAAGCGCACCCTGTCGACCCGCCTAGTGTCGGGGGTGTGAATCCACTGGGCGTTTTCCAGGTCGAAGCGCGATTTGTAGCGATAGGTGAAGGGTCCGACGAATTTCCCTTCGTGGAAAAGATGGACAGCCTGCGGCGGCGCGAACAGTGTGCGCGAATTGCGGTGTTGCAGTTCGTAGGGGGCAACGAATTCAGCGAATACAGCAATCAGATAGAGCAGCAGCAGGAAAATGCCGGCGACCACGGCGACCTTGTGGCGGCGCAGCTTCCACCACATGAGGCGCCACTGCCCCGCCATGTAGTATTTTTCCTGTTCCGGCGTTAGCGCGACTTCGTCGTCCGGATCGAACGGTTCGCGCGATACGTAATGGGGAACCGGTTCTTCCACGCCGTCGTCCTTCACCGGGTGGTGCCTCCGGTAAATCGAATACGCGGATCGAGGGCGGCCAGGGCCAGATCGGACAGCAACGTGCCGATAACGACGAATAACGAGAGTATCATCAAGAACGAACCGGAGAGGAACACATCCTGCGAGCGCAGCGCTTCGAGCAGCATGCGCCCGGTAATATCGAGGTTGAGCACAACGGCGACGATCGCCGAACCAGAGATGACGTCGGGCAAGATCGAGCCGATATCGGCGATGAACGGGTTTAGCGACACCCGCAGCGGGTACTTCCACAGCAGTTTTCGCGGGTGCAGGCCCTTGGCGCGGCCGGTGACGACATATTGTTTTTGTAATTCGTCGAGCAAATTGGCGCGTAGCCGGCGGATCATGCCGGCGGTGCCCGACGTGCCGATGACGATGACCGGAATCCACAAATGCTGCAGCACCGAAACGGCCTTTGCCATGGTCCAGGGTTGGTTGCGGAATTCGTCGTCCATGATGCCGCCGATCGACAGATCGAACCACTGGTTCGCCAAATACAGCAAAATCAGCGCGAGCAGAAAGTTAGGCGTGGCGAGCCCGAGATAGCCTAAGAACGTTGCCACATTATCGGCGACGCTATATTGGCGTGTCGCCACGTAGGTGCCGATAGCGAAACTGACGACCCAGATGAACAGGATGGTCGAGAAAGTCACCACGAAGGTCAGAACTAACCGTTCACCGATAAGCTCGGAGACCGGCCGTTTATGCTCGAACGAAAAGCCAAAATCGCCCTGCAGCATGCCGAACAGCCAGGTGAAATATTGCTCGATCTGCGACTTGTCTAATCCGTACTCGGCGCGCAGCGCTTCGATCTGATTAGGGTCAGCGGCTTCGCCTTGCGATTCCAGCTCGGCGATCAGTGAGTCGAGGAAAGTTCCCGGCGGCAGCTGGATGATGATGAACACCAGCGCGCTGACCGCGAGCAATGTCGGGATCATGACCAACAGTCGATGTGAGATATACCGAAACATTACAGTATCGCTTGGCTTTCCGAGCTTAAAGAGCGGCTATTTTACCGCATTAGCAAAATAGAACGTGTCGGGTAGATATATCCCAAAATGTGCTCCCGGGTTCCACGCATAGACTCCTTCGCGCGGCACGTTTTTCAACCGGTTGCTTACCACCACCGGCTGCTTGGTACAGCACACGATGCCGATGGAAAACACCTGATCGGCATGGATATCCAAAATACGCTGCCAAATCTTGGCGCGCTCGTCGGTGCTGCGCGCCACTCGCCAGCTGCGGAACAGGTCGAAAAGCTCTTTCGGCGCGGGCATGTCGATTTCCTCGCCGGCCTTGCCGCCGGTCTCGAAATACTGTCCCCATTTTGGCCATTGGTATTGAATTTGGCGGGTCGGCGTGAATTCGCCCGGGCTCATATCGGCGCTGACGATGCCGTTATCGACGCCGAACCACACCGCCATCATGGTGTCGCCGGAATAAATGCGGTTACGGAAGACTTCGCGCTGTGACGGCCGGGTAAACACTTTGATGCCGATATCGAGCCAGGTGTCGTGGAGTAGTTCGAGCACGTCGATCTGTTCGGTATCTTCGCCGGCGGTCTCGATGACGATCTCCAGCCGCCGCCCGTCAGGCAGAAAACGCACGCCGTCCTTGTCGCGCTTGTCGAGGCCAATCTCGTCGAGCAGTTCTTCGGCCTTGTCCGGGTCGAAATCCGCCCAGGCGGTTTGCAGCTCATCGCGGAACAAGGGGCTTTCCGGCAGCACCGTATTGTTGGCCGGTTGGGCTAGGCCGAAATAGATCACCTGGTTGATCTCGTCCCTGTCGGTGGCGAGGCTGAGCGCCCGGCGGAACCGCACATCGCGGAACAGCTCGCGCCATACCGGGTCCTTGTGGTGCATGTTGGGATAGAGCGCGACTTTCGAACCCAGGGCTGTGTTCCACAGCAGGGTTTTGAATTTCTTTTTCTCTTCTGCCTTCCTCAAGAACGTGTAGTGACTCATGAAGATGTTGCGCGCCTGTAGGTCGGATTCACCGGCGGCGGCCTTCGCCGGGATGAGTTTTGTGTCGGCGATATTCATCAAGACCCGGTCGATATAGGGCAGTTGCTGACCTTCGCCATCGACCCGGTGGAAATAGGGATTACGCTCGAAGATGAACTGTTGCTGCGGTGGCCGTACCGTGTTGAACCAAGGCTGCAGGGTCGGCAATTCCGGGTTGTCGAAATTGTACATATTGTCGCTAGCATTGTGCAGCGACGCCCAATTGCGCATACGCCGTTTTTTGACCGCGGCGTCGAGCGCAGGTTGTTCGGCATATTTGGCGTGGAATTGTTTCATGTAATGGGCCGGCCGATAGATGAAGGGCGGCCGCGGTCCCGCCAGCCGCGGCAGGAAAGTCGGGTTGGGCTTTTGCCAGGTGTAGCGGATGGTTTGCGCGTCGATGATCTCGACTGTTGGTACTTCGCCGTCGACTTTCATGAAGATCGGCGCGCCGAGCGGCGCCAGATCGGTGTTGTTGGCGACGTCCTCCCACCAATAGCGGAAATCCTCGGTGGTGAAGGGCGCGCCGTCCGACCATTTATGACCTTTGCGCAGGCGTAGTGTGAAAATACGCGCGTCTTCGACTTCGAAGGATTCCAGGATATCGGAGACCAGATTGTAGCTCTGATCGAAGCCGACCAGGCGCGCATAGCCGTAGACGGTCATCATGCGGGTGTCTTTGGCGCGCGCCATGGAGATACGCAGATCGCCGCCATACTGGCCGATGGTATCGCCGCCGACCACGCGCGGTTGCTCGGGCAGGCGTTCGGCGACCGGCGGCAGGCCGCCCGATTTCACCCGCTCGGCCAGCGCCGGCGTGTCGCTAAAGCCTTCCGCCACAGCGGCGCCGGTGGTTAGCGCGAGGGCCAGAAGGATATTTATTGTTAGTTGCCGTACGCTCATGCGACCTCCGGTAAAGCGCCTTGATCAGGGTCGGCGCGCACATAGTGACCGTTCTTTAATTCGACCAAACGTGGACTGAATTGGCCGTCGATGGTAAACGGCGCGGGCCAGCCATCGGGCGCTGACGCGCGGCCCTCCATCAGCGCGGAGAGATCGAGCTTCTGGTTGATGTCGGGTTCCGGCACCGCGGCGAGCAGCGCCTTGGTATAGGGGTGCACCGGGTTGCGGAAGAGTTCGGCGCGCGGCGCCAGCTCGACCAGCCGGCCGGCGCACATCACGGCGATGCGGTCGGCGATGTAGTCGACCACCGCCAGGTTATGGCTGATGAACAGATAGGTCAGGCCCAGGGCGCTTTTCAGATCCTTCAGCAGGTTCAAGATCTGCGCTTGGATCGACACATCCAGTGCGCTGACCGGCTCGTCGCAGATCAGCAGATCGGGCTTCAGCGCCAGCGCGCGGGCGATGCCGATGCGTTGGCGCTGACCGCCGGAGAAACTGTGCGGGTAGCGGTTTAGGAACCGCGGGTCGAGGCCGACCAGGCGCATCAATTCGCGCACCGTCTCGGCGCGGCTTTCCGGCGTGCCGATATCATGGATGACCAGCGGCTCGGTGATGATCTCGAACACCGTCATGCGCGGATTGAGCGAGCCGAATGGGTCCTGGAAAATGAACTGTATCTTGGTGCGGAAATCCTTCAGCTCGCGGCCCTTCAGCGCCAGCACATCGACCGGCGAGCCATGATCGTTGAAGACGACGGTGCCGTTATCGGGCGAGAGCGCGCGCATGATCATCTTCGAGGCCGTGGTTTTGCCGCAACCGGATTCGCCGACCAAGCCCAGGCATTCGCCGCGGGCGATATCGAAACTCACATCGTCGACGGCGATCACCGACCGCGCGGCCTGTTTGCCGAAGTAGCTGCCTTTGCGGATTTGGAATGTCTTGGAAAGCTGTTTGACCGAGAGCAGCGGGCCGGCGGCGTCGGCGCCATCGGGCCAGGGCTTTTTCGCCGCCATGAGCAGGCCGGTATCGGCTTTGATCTCGCGCAGCGGCACCAGGCGCTCGCCTTCCGCCAAGTCGAACCGCGGCACGGCTTTCAGCAGCGCCTTCAGATAGGGGTGCTCGGGCGCCCGGTAGATGTCGTCGAGGGTGCCGCTTTCCATCACCTTGCCGCGAAACAGCACCACCACCTCTTCGGCCACATTGGCGACGACGCCCAGATCGTGGGTGATCATCAGCACCGCCATGCCGAGCTCGGACTGGAGATCCTTGATGAGTTTCAGGATCTGGGCCTGAATGGTGACGTCCAGCGCCGTGGTCGGCTCGTCGGCGATCAGCAGGGCCGGGCGGCAGACCAGGGCCATGGCGATCATCGAGCGTTGGCGCAGGCCGCCGGAAAGTTCGAACGGATAGGTTTTCATCGCCCGGTCGGGCTCGGGAAAGCCGACTAGGCGCAGCATGTCGGCCGACAGCTCCCAGCCGGATTTCTTGTCGATATCGCGATGCAGGTGCAGGGCCTCGCTAATCTGGTCACCGATCGTATGGAGCGGCGACAGCGAGGTCATCGGCTCCTGAAAGATCATCGAGACGCGCCCGCCGCGGATCGAGCGCATTCGCACGCCGTCGGCCTTGAGCTGGGCGAGATCCACGGTCTCGCCGTTATTCTCGGGGTCCTGGAAGAGGATTTCGCCGCCGGCGATGTGGGCGATCTTCGGCAGAATGCCCATGATCGCCTGGCTGCACACTGACTTGCCCGACCCGGACTCGCCGACCAGCGCCGTGGTGCCGCCGGCGCGCACGCGAAAGGAGACCCCGTCGACGGCGTGCAGCATGCCATCGTGGATGTTGAAGTCGACCTTGAGGTCGTTAACGCGGATCAAATCGCTCATCGTCGCCAGTCTGCCGGATTACCCCAGCCGGTGCTACTGCTGGGTTGTGGATTTGGCGCTAAGTCGGTCACCAGGCCGAGCTCGGCCAAATTGCGCAAACTGGCGCTACTCAAGGGTACGTCGTTGTCGGTGGCGGCGCGAAACGCGCGGTCGCAAATCTCGTCGAACCCGTCGAGATTGGAATCGATCGACAGGCGGCCGGAGGAGCTACGCAAACTAAGCTGCATCCAGCCGTTCGTGCGGTCGCGCCGGGTCGAGAAATAACTCAATTTGAACCGGCTCAGCTCGTCCCAGGAGAGACGGGCCGACCCCAAGCCCGTCGCGGTGACCCCGCTATCGTCGAGTGCGACGCGGATGCCCCGGCGTAGCCAGGTGCGTACCCCGAAGATGGCAAAGAGGCCAGCCGGCGTGGCCAGCAACAACAACAGCCAGGGCTGCAGGCTGACCAGGGCGATCGGGGTAGCGCACAAGGCGAAGCCGATGCCGGCGCGGGTCAGATCGCCGTTTAGCGCCGCGCTCGAATACCGATATCCGCTCATGGCTCGAGCCCGAATACATCGGCTGCCGCCAGCCATCTCACCGCTGGGTGAGCTTGTGTGTGGGCGATAAATTGTTCGACGAATTGCCACGTCTCGTCGTCTTGAACCAGGTGATGGGTCATCAGCCCGGTGGCTTCTTCGCTGTCGGCTGTACCGGTTCGGCGGGCGGCCAAATGGTCGACGGCGGCGTCGATGGCGCGCGCGGCGCCAACGAAGGTTTGCGCCGGGCCATGGCGGCCGCGCCAGTCGATGGGGTCGATATGCACATTGTTTTGGCGCAGGCCGGCCAGCGCGATGGGCACGTCGCGTGCGCCGCGCAATCTAAGCAAACGATCCAGCGCGTCGTTCATCGCGCCGGCATCGTCGTCGCGCCACCACAATGTGGCGGTGCGACCGGCCGCTGCCCAGGCGTCGAGCTCGGCGTTCAGCGCCACCCATAGGGTGTCCGTCGGTGGGTTCGAGTGACCCAGAGGATCAGCCGCTTCGTACAATTGGTGGCCCTCCCTGGCCGTTATTCGGGCGTTTACGCCCGTTACGCGTCCCCGACGGGGTTTTAGCGCAATCTAGAGCCTCTCCAAAGACATGTTAGATCACAAATTCTGGCTATTTTCCGGCGCTTTCGTGCCGCTCGATAGCCTCCTTTAGTAGGATCGCCGAGCGCTGCGCGCCGTTCATATCGACAATGGCGTGGTCGTGATCGGGTCCCCGCAAGGCCCGTTCGACCGCCGCCGCGACGGCTTCCGCCGATACTTCGGGCTGATTGACCACCTCCATGGCGCCGCGCGCGGCCAGCAATCCGCAGCGCAGGGTCTGCTCGCTTTCCAGGCCGCCCGCATAAGGCAGGCACACCGCGCGGGTGCCGGTCGCCAACAACTCCATGACCGTATTGTAGCCGCCTTGGGAGATCGACAGTCGACAGTTGGCGAGCAGTTGCGCGAAATCGGTTCGCGCCCGCTCGACGATCACGCCCTCGGGCGCGCTACTTTTGCAGGTTTGGAAATCGGTCTCGGGATAATTATGGCCCAATAGGATCCGCCATGTCGTGTCGGACAGCGATGTTAGCGCGCGAGCCTCGAGGACCGCCGACAACATGTCCTCGCTGACCGCGCCGCCGCCGGTCGACACGATTACCTCGCCATAGCCGGGACTGTCCGGGCCGCCGGGCGCCGGCGGCGGGTCGGCAACGTAGCCGGTGTAGCGGGCCACATCGGCGATATCGCTCAGCCGTGGGAAGGTTTCGTCGAAGGCAACGAAGTCGGGGTCGCCATGGATCAGAACCAAGTCGAAATAGTCGCGCACCCGCTGCACCATTTCGTCGAGGCGCCCGGGCTTGTCCGGCTCGACCAGGATATCGCGTACAGACGAGACGATGATTGGCCGGCCTTCGCCGTCGGTCTTGTCTCGGCGCGCTGCGGTCAATAGGGGTTCGATCTCGAACCGCATTTGCCGTCGGCCAAACGGAAACAATTCGACCAGGACGATATCCGGTGATGTGCGCCGATAAATATCGAGCAGTAAATCGCGCCGCCGGTCTTTCCAGGCATCGTCGATCTGGCGATCATCCTCGTCGACCAGCACCTTGAAATATTTGTCGACCGCGCGGGTTGGCGGCAGTTGCACAAAGTCCGTGGCGCCGCTGTCGAAACCCGGCACCGGAGCGCCGCCCGAGACCAGCGTCACCGCGATGCCGTTCGCTTCCAGCGCCCGGGTCAGGGTGCCGGCGCGCATAAGATGGCCGACGCCCAATAGGTGCTGGACGTAGAACAGGACTTTGAGGGGTTTGGCCATGGGCACTACATCGCAGATTTTTACGACAGGCGCACGTTCAACGCGGCGACCGTGGGTTGGCCGCTGTCCGATATATTGAACACCTGCAGCGCGTGACGGCTGAGCTTATCCATGGGGTCGGCGCGCATATCCCAGCCGTTCGCGTGGGCGTAGATCGCGCGCATGACGCCGCGGTGGGTTACCACCAGGCGGTCCTCGCCCTGTCGCGCCAGTTCCGCCAACGCCGGCATGACCCGCACTTGCACGTCGCGCGGGCTTTCCCCGCCATCGGGCCGGAAATCCAATCCGCGCGCCTCGTTCTGTGCCATCGCCCCGCCTTTTTCGTGGCGCAGGTCGCCCAGGGTTCGGCCCTCCCAGGTGCCCCAATCCATTTCGATGAAGCGCGGATCGATCGCGTGTGAACCCAGATTTGGGTGCGCCGCGCGGACGATATCGATGGTGTCGATACAGCGCCGCAACGGGCTCGAGATAATATCGGCCGTCGTCCATTGTTCCGGCAGACGCCAATCGGCGACCGCCGTCCGACCGCTGTCGCTAAGCTCGGTGTCCTGGCGGCCCTGTAAGCGGCCCTCGGCATTCCATTGGGTGGGGCCGTGGCGGAGAAGTGCGATTGAAATCATCGTTTACTGAACGCCATACCGACAGTTTGCAGGGTGCGGTTGATCTCCGCCGCTGCCTTTGGGACGTCATATTGTTCGGCCACCCGTGACGCCGCCGCGCGCGAAAACCGTTGCCGCAATTCGTCATCGCCCAACAGCCGGCGAACCGCGTCGGCGAAGGCCTCTGTATCGTTGGCCGGTGGCAACAGGCCAGTGACGCCGGACGAAACAATATCGGGAACGCCGCGCTGCTTACCAGCGATAATCGGTAACCCGGCGGCCTGCGCCTCAAGCAGTGCCATGCCAAACGCCTCATCGACCGCCGGCCACACCAACATGTCGCAAGCCGCGTAGGCGTCGGCGAGCTGCGGCTCATCCAGTTCACCCAGGAAGGTCGTGCGGCCCGGCGCAGCGATTTCCAATTCTTGCGTAATCTCGTCGCGGCACGGTCCGTCGCCGACGACAACCAACCGCCAGTCCTGGTCGATCAGCTTCGACAGGGCGGTTGCCAGTAAATGATAAGACTGCCGCTTAGCCCCGTCGCGCATCATGCCGACGGCCAGCAGCAGCGGGGCCTCCGCCGGCCAGCCGAACTGGTCGGCGTAGCCGGCGCGAATGTTTCGGCGGCGCGCGGCGGCGGCCGTAAAGGGGGCTGCATCGACGAAGGGGAACAGACGCTTGTGATAGGTCTTGGATTCGATCAGCGCCTCCAGGCAACCCCAATCGTCGCTGTTAACCGTGAAAATCCCATCGGCCTGGGCGATGGCTTGGTTGGCGCCGGTAAAGCCGATGTCCCAGGGACCGCCGGCGCGCTTCGGCGCTGTTGACGCCTCGGCGATGAAATAGGGAATGCCCATGGCTGCGGCGATGGGCGGGCCGAGCCAGTCCGGCGCCTTGTGATATAGATGATAGGTGAACCAGGCTTCTGGCCGTGTTGCGGCGGGGCGCGCCAGAAACCGCTGTGCCAGCCGGTTGGCCAGTTTGCCGCCCACATCGCGCAGGCGTGCTTGGCGTGCCGGGTCGCCCTTGCCGTCGCGGCTGACAAAATGGCAGGCGATTTCGCATTGATGGCCGCCCTCGGTCAGGGCCCGCTGGAACAGCCGCGCCAACTGCCGATCGCCGGAAGGTACCGGGTGGTCGGGTGGTTTCATCGGGGCGTAGAAGGCGACGCGCATGTCAGGCCGGGTTAACGCTTTTGGCCGCCGACGCCGAGGTAATCAGCGCGGCTATGGCATCGTGGCCGCCGTCCATCTGGAAGTCGGCATGTAGTTTCGCCAAGGCTCGTACGGCGAATTCGTGGCGCAAAGTTGGATTGACGGCGAGTTCTGTGATCGCGGCGGCGAGCGCACGCGGGTCGCCGGGCGCGACCAAAAGGCCGGTGTCGCGGTTGTCGATCAGTTCGGGGATCGCCGAGACCGCAGTGGTGACGCACGGCACCGACTGGCTTTGCGCCTCCATCAGCACGTTAGGCAGGCCGTCGCGGTCGCCGTCATCGGCGATCTTACTGGCCAGGACGAAGATGTCAGCCTGACGTAGAACCTCCTGGACCGTGGATTGCGGCT
The DNA here is from genome assembly GCA_011087645.1 of Alphaproteobacteria bacterium. Lineage (GTDB taxonomy): Bacteria > Pseudomonadota > Alphaproteobacteria > UBA6615 > UBA6615 > JABDJY01. The sequence continues at coordinate 25,948 of JAALLF010000013.1, read as the reverse complement.
GCCGGCCAAGCCATTCAATTTGGCTGATGATGCCGAGGCGCTCGGCCTGCGCGGCCAACGTCTTGGCCAGCGGTCCGCCACCGATATGGGTGAGACGCCATTTCAGTTCTGGCGGTAGTAGGGCCAGGGCGTCGAGTAAATCGCTATATCCCTTCTTTTCCACCAGCCGGCCGACTGAAGCGAGGCACACCGTATCGTCGTCTGTTGTGCCCTGAACCGCTGGATTGGGCGGAAATCGGTTTAAATCGAGGCCGTGGTAGTTCAAATGAACCTTCGCCGCGTCGCCGGCGGCGATGGCGCGCAAATGCTCAGTGCCACTGGCGGTACAGGTGGTTAGCCAGCTCAGGTCTTGCAGTTTTTCGCGCTTTTCCCATTCCGGCGTCGTCCAGATGTCTTTGGCGTGGGCGGAGACGGCGAAGGGCACATCCAGCATGGCCGCGGCATAGCGCGCGACCGAGGCCGGGGTATGGAGAAAATGGGCGTATAGAAAATCGAGCGCCGGGCCGCTCTCATGGGCTAGAACGCATGCCTGGCCGAAACGCCGGATACGGTTTGGCGTCCGGTCGCGACGCCAGTCGCGCCTAAACTTAGCGCGGGCGGCGCGGTAGCCGGCGTGCCGCCGGACCGCCCACCAGGCCCGTAGCACCCGCAGCGGTTCGCGCCACAGATATTCCGGCAAATAAGAAACCGGCGCGACGATCTCGTCGTGGATAGGATGGGTGGTCGGATCGTAGGGGTGGCGCAGTGAGATGATTTGCAGGCGCAGGCCGCGGGCTTCCAGGCCGTGCAATTCTTGCGCGATAAACGTTTCGGAAAGGCGTGGATAGCCCTTCACGACGACGCCAACGACGCCGACGGGCGGGTCTAGGGCGCCCGGCGCAGCATGCGTGTCGCGGTTGGCCGGGTGGGTCGCCGTCACGTCGAGCGCTGGCTGACGTCTCCCGCGGTTGCGCTGCGGTCGCCAACATTGTCAGGGCCTCTTCGCCGCGCAATGGCGATATCGGTCAGCCGATTGACGTTATCCAGGCCATCGAGCAGGCCGGGCAAAATAACTTCCGACGGCAGACCCTGTTGCGGCAAATGACGCAGCGCCGTCGCCATCAGACGCCAATCGGGCGCCTCGTCTTCAAGATCGTTTATCGCGTCGTGGATCAGCATTTTTACCAAGCCGAATTCTTGGCTGCGCGACGCGCGAATGAATTGTTCGAGCCGCGGCTGGGTGCGCGGTACGATGAGCGCGCGTTTGTTGAAGGACAGGATCTCGCAAAATGTGTTGTAGCCGCCCATAGCGACAATCGCCGTCGCGTTGTCGATCAGCGATTCGGGCTGGGTGTCGAAGATGATGGAATCGACGTTAGGCAGTTTGGCGATGCGCGCATTGAACGAGGCTTGCAGGTCGGCGTCGAGAAACGGTCCGAAGACAAAGAAGCCGGGAACCGGCAGGTCGGGGTCGTTCTCATAAGCTCGCAAAACCCAATCGAGCATGGCGTCGCCGTCGCCGCCGCCGCCGGCAGTGACCATAATGTAGGGCCGGTCGAGATAGGGGAAATCGGCTGCGGTCGATGCGCGTTCGCGCAAGTTGCGCCGCAGATAACCGGTATAGACTGTCTTGCGGTGGACCGATTGCGGCACGTTCAGGCCGTCCAGGGGGTTGCATATTTGCGGCAATCCGTAGACCCACAGCTCGTCATAAACATTGTCGAGCGTCGGCAGGACATTCTTGTTGCGCCATTCCGGGCCCAGCAGATGGGGATCGTCCAGGATGTCGCGCAGTCCCAACACCAGGAACGTCCCGCGCGCTTTCAACATGTGAAGGGTTTCGAGCACCTCGCCGCGCAAACCATGGGGCTCTTTATCGACGATGAATACATCGGGGTCGAAGGCTTCTGCGGTGTGCAGAATGATGGCGGCGCGTAACGCCACCGTCTCTTCGATGTCCATGGGTAACTTCAGGGGTACATATTCGCCGTTTTTCAGTTTCACGACACCGGGCAGGCGGACGAAATCGACCCGGTCGCGGAATTCGAAATTACCGATAATCGGTGAGCCCGACAGAATAAGGACGCTGACTTTTGGGTCGTGCTGTACCAGGGCGTTGGCAATCGCCCGGCAACGCCGCAAATGGCCGAGCCCAAATGAGTCGTGGCTATAGATCAAAATACGCTTGTGACGGTTCGGCATGAGTACACCAGTTCCAGGGTGGGCTTGACAGCGGCCAGACTATTACACAACTCAGGTAGTCGCAGAACCCTTCGTTTACGAGGGCGGATAAGACGCGCTCTCGATTTATTTATCGGGTTTGGTGGGTTAGGTTAACCTGGTTGGCGCCGGCGCTTCAGCCGGACACCGGGGGACAAGGAGAGTAAGAGTGGCCGAGCGGATGGACCGCAGCATGTACCGCTTTGTCCTCAAGCATAGCGGGCGTCAGCAGCTTTACATTCTGATATTCGTGGCGATCTCGTGGCCGATTGGCTTCATGCTGTTCGACGTGCCCAAACAGATCATCAATCGGGCGCTGGGCGGCGAAGGACCGCCGTTTTCCGCCTCAGTCCTGGGCGTCTATAATTTTGTCTTCGAAGGCTCGCAGACCATCTTTCTGGTCATATTGTGCGTGTTTTTTCTGCTTCTCGTCATCATCAACAATGCGCTGAAATATCATATCAATACGACGAAGGGACGTACCGCCGAGCGTCTGCTGCGCCGCCTGCGCTATTCGCTGTTCTCGCGCGTCCTGCGCTTCCCGCTGCCTCATTTCAAGCGCACCAGCCAGGGCGAAGTGATTTCCATGATCACGGCGGAGTCCGAACCGATCGGCGCGTTTTTTGTCGGCGCGGTGGTCGATCCGGTGTTCCTTGCCGGTCAGCTCATTGTCGCGATCGGGTTTATTCTCGTCCAAGATCCGATATTGGGCGTGGCCGCCGCGGCGCTCTACCCGGTTCAAATGTACGTCATTCCGCGGTTGCAAAAGAAGGTCAGTGCGCTGGGCAAGGCGCGGTTGCGCGAAATCCGCCGGCTGTCGGATCATGTTGGCGAAACCGTCTCCGGCATTGTCGATATCCACGTCAACGATACCTCCAATCTGGAGCTAACCCGGTTCGCCGACCGGTTGGCGGCGATTTATAATATTCGCTTCGAGATATTCCGGCGCAAATACACCATCAAGTTTATCAACAACTTCCTCGATAAGCTGGCGCCGTTCCTATTCTATCTCATCGGCGGCATTCTGGTGATCGAAGGCAACATCACCATTGGCGCGCTGGTCGCCGTGATTAGCGCCCACAAAGACATGTCGACGCCGTGGAAAGAGCTGCTGAATTGGTACCAGCAGCAGGCCGACGCAAGGGTTAAATACGACCAGGTGGTCAGCCAGTTCGATCCGGACGGCATGCTGGACGAGGAACTGCAGCACACCGAACCGGAGGGCGCGACATCGTTGGCCGGCGACATTGAATTGACCAATGTCAGCCTGGTTGATGAAGACGAGGTGCGCCGCATCGCCGGGGTCACGCTCAATCTTGTCGCCGACAGCAATGTCGCGGTGATCGGCGGCGGTAGTAGCGGCAAGGATTATCTCGCCCTGTTGCTGGCGCGGTTGGCGGTACCCACCGGCGGGCGGATCACCGTCGCCGGGGAGAATTTCGTCGAACTGCCGGAATCGGTGATCGGCCGGCGCATCGCCTATGCCGGCAACACGCCATTTTTGCAATCGGCCACGGTACGCGACAATTTGGTCTATGGCCTGAAGCACCGCCCGCTCACCCCGCCCGAATATGACGAGGCGCAGGCCCGCGACCGCGACGCGGCGGCCGCCGAGGCGACCCGTGCCGGCAATATTGCGCACGACTATAGCGCCGACTGGATCGACTATGAGGCCGCCGGCGTCGACAAGCCCGAGGCGCTGTTCGAACGGATATTGGAAATATTCGACACTGTCGAACTGTCCGACGACATCTATCAACTGGGTCTGCGCGGCACCATCGATCCGACCGAGCGCCCCGACATCGCCGAAGCCGTACTCAAGGCGCGCGCCGCGATGGCCGATCGATTGCGCGAGCCGGCCTATGCCGACCTGGTCGAGCTATTCGACCGGGGTACCTACAACACCAACGCGTCGGTGGCTGAAAATTTGCTGTTCGGCACACCGGTTGGCGACGCCTTCAATATCAATTTGTTGCCCCAGAACCCCTATGTCCTGGAGATCTTACGTAAGTCCGGATTGGTCGACGATCTGATTACGGCGGGCCGCAGCGTCGCCGAGACGATGATCGAGATCTTCGCCGACCTGCCGCCGGGCCATGAATTCTTTGAGCAATATTCGTTCATCAGCTCGGACGAGCTACCCGAATTCAGAACCCTGTTGTCGCGCACCGACCGGCGCTCCCACGACGAGATGACCGAGGAGGACCGGGTCGCCCTGATGTCGCTGCCGTTCAAGGTGGTGGTGGCGCAACACCGGTTGGGCATCGTCGAAGAGGAACTGCAGCAGAAGATCCTGACCGCACGCGACCGCTTCGCCGCCGATCTGCCGGAAGAGCTCAGCAGCGCCGTCGAATTCTTCGATGCCGAGACTTACAATGCGGCCGCCGCGCTGCAGGATAATATCCTGTTCGGCAAACTGGCCTATGGTCAGGCCGAGGGACCGAGCCGAGTCGGCGCGCTGATTGCCGAGACCCTCGACGACCTGCATTTGCGTGGTAGCGTCATGGAGGCTGGCCTGGAGTTTCAGGTGGGCGTCGGCGGTGGCCGGTTGTCATCGGTGCAGCGCCAGAAGCTTAGCCTGGCGCGCGCGCTGCTGAAACGCCCCGACCTGTTGATCGCCAACGAGGCGACGTCGGCCATGGATCCATCCGTGCAAGACCGTATCGCGGAGACTATTCTGAAGGTGCGAGGTGGCAAGGGCGTGATATGGATCGTCAATCGGGCGCCGATGGCGGCGAAATTCGAGCGGGTTGTTGTCTTCGCCGATGGCCGGGTGGCGGAACAGGGCGCGTATGATGAACTGAACCGCGATGGCACGGCTTTGCACGAAATGCTGCAATCGGCCTGAATACGGACGGGACGGAATTGATATGAAAAAATGCCAAAACGGTAAAGGGGGCGCGACGTGAGCCTAAACGAAGAAGTCGAAATGCTGCGCAACATTCCGATGTTTGCCAAGCTGGAGCCGTCGAAGCTGAAGCTGCTGGCGTTTACCAGCGAGCGGATCACCTATGAGGCCGATCAACTGTTCTTCAGCCAGGGAGACATGGGCGATGCCGCTTATTTGATCATCGAGGGTGAGGCCGATGTGTTGGTCGACACCCCATCGGGCGAGCTCAACGTCGCCACTCTGGGCCGCAACGACTTTGTCGGTGAAATCGCCATCCTCTGCGACGTGCCGCGCACGGCCACCGTGCGGGCCAAATCGCGCACGGTGACCCTGCGCATCTCGAAAGATTTGTTCTTCCGCCTGGTCGCCGAATTTCCGGAAATGTCGGTCGAGATCATGCGCGAACTGGCCTCGCGGCTCGATCATACGACGAACCAGTTGCGCGATGCCTTGGCCGCGTCCAATGGCTGATCAAAACATCCGAGTGGGCGCGTGAGCCGGCTCGATAGTTTTATCCGGCGCATGACGGCGCAGCGCGAATGCCTTAACGCCGCCGCGCCGCAAATCGCCGAGATGCCCGGCGTGATCCTCGAACTCGGCCTGGGCAACGGGCGCACCTACGATCATATGCGCGGCCTATTCCCCGAGCGCGATATCTATGTCTTCGAACGCAAAGTCGCGGCCCATCCCGATTGCATTCCCGACGACGATCATTTGTTCACCGGCGAAGTGCTCGACAACTTGCCCGTGGCGGCGGCTCGGCTGGGGCGAACCGCGGCGCTGGTGCACAGCGACATCGGCAGCGGCCGGCCCGAAACCGACGTGATCCTGTTCGGCCAATTGGTGCCGTTGCTCAATTCCATGGTGGTGCCGGGCGGGTTGGTCCTCAGCGACCAGAAACTACCGGCCGATGACTGGCAAGCGCTGCCGCTGCCCGACGGCGTCGCCGCCGAGCGCTATTTCATGTACCGGGTCGGCGCCTAATTCTAGATATCGATGTCGACGACAACCGGCGCGTGGTCCGACGGTTTGGTCCAGTCGCGGGCGTCGTCGAATACCGACGCGCCTTTCAGGCTCTTGGTCAGCGCCGGGGTCACCCACACATGGTCCAGGCGCCGCCCCCGGTTGGATTCGCGCCAATCGCGCGAGCGGTAGCTCCACCAGCTAAACAGCTTTTCGCTGTCGGGGATGAAGTGGCGCACCGCGTCGACCCAGTCGTGCGATGCCTGTAGCGCCTGCAGACGGTCGACCTCGACCGGCGTGTGGCTGACGATTTTCAAAAGCTGTTTGTGGGACCACACATCGTTTTCCGCCGGCGCGATATTGAGGTCGCCAACCAGGATGCGCTTGGCCTCCGGGTTCGCTTGGGCTCCCGACCAGGCGGTCATTTCGTCGAGAAATCGCAGCTTATGGGCAAATTTATCGTTGATCTCCGGGTCCGGTTCGTCGCCGCCGGCCGGCACGTAGAAATCGTGCAGCTCGACCCCGCCCTCAAAGGTGACGCTGGCGTGGCGGGCGTCGCTGCGTCCGCACCAATCGTCGCCGCCGGTCGCGGTGAAGGGGATACGCGACAGAATGGCGACGCCGTTATAGGCCTTCATGCCGCGCGCGTGGCGGTGGGGAAACAGCTCGGCGAGTTCGTCATGGGGAAACAGCTCGTCCATGACCTTGGTTTCCTGCAGACACAGAACGTCGGGCGCGATCTCGTCGACCAGACGATGCACCAGTGGTGCGCGCAGGCGAACCGAGTTTATATTCCAGGTAACCAGACGCATGGCGAGCGGCCGCCGATCAGCGGACGGTAATCTCGATATCGCTCAGCCCGTCGATATGGCCGTGCATTTTATCGCCGGATACCACGGGGCCGACACCGTCGGGCGTGCCGGTGTAAATCAAATCGCCCGGCTCCAACGCGACCAGCCCGGACAGGTTGGCAATGGTCTCCTGCAGGTTCCAGATCATCAGTTCCAGATCGGAATCCTGGCGGGTCTCGCCATTGACCTTGAGCCAGAGATTGCCTTTGGGAAAATGACCGACCTGATCGACCGGATGGATGTCGCCGCATGGTGCGGATTGGTCGAAGCCCTTGCCCATATCCCACGGCCGGCCTTTTTCGCGTAAGGCGATCTGCACGTCGCGGCGGGTCATGTCGAGGCCGACGGCATAGCCGTACACATGGTCGAGCGCGTCCGCTTCAGCGATGTTGCTGCCGCCCTTGCCGATCGCCGCGACCAGTTCGCATTCATAGTGAAAGTTCGAGGTCTGCGGCGGATAGTCGATGGTCGATCCGGTGGGTACAATCGCGTCGGCGGGCTTGGCAAAATAGAACGGCAAGTCCCGTTCGTCGCCGCCCATTTCGCGAATATGGGCCATGTAGTTGCGGCCGACACAGATAACGCGGCGCACGGGAAACCGGGCGCTTTGGCCCACCACGGCGATCGAAACCGTTTCCGGCGGTGTGATGACGTACTCCATCTGATCTCTCCCTAACGCCGCGCGGCGGCGGCCTTTGAATATTCTGGTTAAGTCCGCCGGGACTCGCCAGTTCGAAGCTAGATTATTTTCCGTTCAAACGTAATAATTTGATTTAGGGCAGATTGCAAAATCGGGGGTCACCCGGCGCTGAGCCCCTCTCCTTGAGGGAGAGGGGTTGGGGTGAGGGGTTACGGTATATCCGGGAAGCCCGGAACCGTCCCTAACCCCTCACCCACTCGCATTCGCTCGCCACCCTCTCCCGCCGGGAGAGGGTTCATTCTCCCCTTACACAGTTGGACACAGAATTCGCTTGAGAACTAGACGACACCCTCGCGTTGGGCGCGGGCGCCGGCGCGGCGCATAGTTGCGGCGCCGAATTCTTTGTATAGCGCGCGATTAAAGGGATGTTCCAATACGCGGAACTCGGCGTGCCATTGCACGCCGACCACAAAGTCGGCGGCGTCGGGTAGGGAGACAGCTTCGATGACGCCATCTTCGCTGAGTGCTTCGACCACCAGGCCGTCGGCCGGCTGGTCGACCGCCTGGCTATGCAGGGAATTCACCATGACCTCGCTGTCGAGCCCGGCGGCCTTGGCGATTTCCTCGAAATAGCCGCCCGGCGTCAGCCGCACCAGGTGACGGGGGGCGAAACGATCCTCCATCACGTCGGTCTGCGGCATGCGATGATCGCGTTTGCCGTCCACTTCCCAAAGATAGGGGTGCAGGGTGCCGCCCAAGGCGACATTGATTTCCTGAATCCCCCGGCAAATACCGAATAACGGCACCGCACGGTCGACGGCGGCCCGCACCAAGGGCAGGGTCGTCGAATCGCGCACCGGGTCGCGGTAGGTTTCGGGCCGGAACGGTTCGCCCTCGTAATGATGGGGTTCGATATTGCTGCGGCCGCCGGTCAGAATGATGCCGTCCAAGCGGTCGACCAGCTCGGCCATTGTGTAGGAGCCGTTTTCGTCGCGATCGCCCAGCGCTGGCAGAACGACCGGCATACCGCCGAACCCTTCGACGACGCTGTAGACATATTTGTGACCCGAAGACTGGATGTCGATGCCGTTGAAGTCCTTCAACTCACCGGAGACGCCAATCAGGGGGCGGGGTGTGGTTATGCGGTCTATATGGTTCATCGTCGGTTTCTCGCGCGCCGCTAGGTAGCACGAGATGCACGGACGCGGAAGGCTATTCCCGACTTTCGTCCGGGTTCCCCAGCGCCGGGTCGATCAGGGAAAACAATTCCTCGTCGACCTCGACACCGAATTGCGGCTCCAGCAGGGCGACATCGACATTATTGCCCTGGGCGTCTTGAACCGTCCACTTGGCCAGCCGCAGCGGTTTGTCTTCAAACGTTAAGGTGACCGAGCCGGCGTCGGGTGCTTCAGCCTGTAGGAGGGTCAGGCGGATCGAGGCCGGCCCGCGCTCGAAGCCGGTAATGACGACATTGCCGGAAAGCTTAATCGTCTCCTCCAGGAGGAACGAAGCCGGGGTTTCGCTGACCGGCAGATAGGTGGTCTGGATCAATTCGGTGTCGTGGTACATCAGCATAATACCGCTGGCGACCATCAGCACTGGCACCGGCGGGTCGTATTCGATGCGCAAATCGCCGGGTCGCGACAAGATTAGGCGTCCTTCGGCGATGCCTTGCGCGGAAAACTGCACAAAGCGGCTCTCGAGGGTGGTGAGGTCGTTCAGATAAGTTTCGATCCGGGCGATGTCGGCTTTCGCCGCGGCGTCCAAAATCGGCGCCGGCTGGGCGATCGACCCGGTCGCGCCGACTAAGACGAGCGCCGCGACGAGTAGCCATTTAGCGCCGCGCCGCGCCGAACTGCCGATCATATCCATGGTCTAAAGATAGGGTTCCCGGCCATCGGTTGCGAGGTTGATCACGGAAATATTCTCTCCTAGTCGGCCCTGGCAGCTACGCCCCACCGTGGTCAGCCACCAAGACCTCGCGGCGGCCCACATGGTTGGCGGTGCTGACCACACCCTCTTTTTCCATTTGCTCGATGATGCGCGCCGCTCGGTTATAGCCGATCTGCAGATGCCGCTGGACGAAACTGGTCGAGGCCTTTTGCTCGCGCGCCACCAGGGCGACGGCCTGGTCGTAAAGTTGGTCACCGCTATCGCCGCCGGCCGGCGCGAAGCCCGGTATGTCGCTACCGGCGCTTTCGTCTTCCGTGACATCGTCGATATAGTCGGGTTCACCCTGGGATTTGAGGAAGGCCACCAAATCTTCGACTTCGGTATCGGAGACAAACGGGCCGTGCACGCGGGTGATGCGCCCGCCGCCGGCCATGTAGAGCATGTCGCCTTGCCCGAGCAATTGCTCGGCGCCCTGTTCGCCAAGGATGGTGCGGCTGTCGATTTTGGTGGTGACCTGGAAGCTGATGCGCGTCGGCAGGTTGGCCTTGATGGTGCCGGTGATGACGTCGACCGACGGCCGCTGGGTCGCCAATATCAGGTGAATGCCGGCGGCCCGCGCCATCTGGGCCAGGCGCTGCACGGCGGCTTCGACTTCCTTGCCGGCGACCAGCATGAGGTCGGCCATCTCGTCGACCACGACGACGATGAACGGCAGCGGCACCATGTCGAACGGTTGTTCCTCGAACACCGGCTTGCCGCTCTCCGCGTCGAACCCGGTCTGCACTTTGCGCGACAGGATCTCGCCCTTCTTGCGCGCCTGTTCGATGCGCTGGTTGTAGCCGGCGACATTGCGCACGCCCAGTTTGGACATGGATCGATAGCGGTTCTCCATTTCCTGGGTCACCCATTTCAGCGCGACCACCGCCTTCTTGGGGTCGGTGACGACCGGTGACAGCAAATGCGGAATGCCGTCATAGACCGAGAGTTCGAGCATTTTCGGGTCGATCATGATGAACCGGCACTCCTCGGGCTGAAGCCGGTAGAGCAGCGAGGCGATCATCGCGTTGATGCCGACCGACTTGCCCGAGCCAGTGGTGCCGGCGATCAGCAAATGGGGCATGCGGGCCAAATCGACCATCACCGGTTCGCCGCCGATGTCCTTGCCCAGCGCTAGAGTGAGGTCGTTCGATTTTTTCTCAAATGCGGACGACGCCAGAAGCTCGCGCAGCCCGACATGTTCGCGGTTCGAATTGGGCAACTCGATGCCGATCACATTGCGGCCAGGCACGACGGCGATGCGCACCGAGACCGCGCTCATGGAGCGGGCGATATCGTCGGCCAATCCAATGACCCGGCTGGTCTTGGTGCCCGGCGCGGGTTCCAGCTCATAAAGGGTGACCACCGGACCGGGTCGCACATGGACGATTTCGCCATAAACACCGAAATCTTCCAGCACCGATTCGAGCACCCGCGCATTTTGCTCCAGCGCGTCTTCGCCGACCCGATTGGCGATCTTCGCCGTCTCGTCGATTTCGGCCAGCAGGTCGAGGGGCGGCAGTTCGTAGAGCTCGCCAGGGGCGGTCAAATTCAGCTTCGCTTGACGGCTTGCCTGGGCCTGACGGCTGGGCTTGGGCGCCTTGGCGCGTGGCGCGACGCGCCGGCGCGGCGTGGTCACCGGAACGACGGGCGCGGCGGGGGCAACGCGGGCCTTGGGGGTTTTGGCGCGCGGCGAGGCAATTAATTGCGGCTCGCGGCGCGCGGCGGCGTGGTTTTGGATGGCCGTGCGCAGTCCGCTGGCGCCTGCCCGCGCCGCCCCAGCGCCGGCATAGGTCGCCCAGACGGTGGCGCGGCTCGACTGGCGGCCTGCCCAAGTAAGCACCCGCGACACCATGCGCCAGTCGCTCCAGTTCAGCGCCAAGGCGCTCAGCACGCCGACCAAGGCCAGCGCGGCGGTGGCGATGACGGGTAGGCTCGGCGAAATTTCATAGCCAGACAGAAATTCAACGGTCGGGTCATAGGCCAGGTGCCCGAAGGTGCCGCCGAGACCGGTGCGGATCGGCCAGGACTCAGGGATAGCGGCGGCATTCAGGGCAAAGGCGGCGGCGCAGACCGATAGCAGCACTACCAGCAGACGCCAGCCGAAGTGGGGTACCGTGCGGTGGCGGACCAAGCGCACGCCCCAGGCCAGCAGAACAAAAACCGGCAGGGCCACGGCCAGGCCGAAATATTGCAGAGACAAATCTGAAATGACGGCGCCGTAGAACCCCATCGGGTTGCTGACCGCCGTGGCGCTGGCGTTATTCAAAGATGCATCGAGGCTGTTGTAGCCGAGCAGAGCGAGTGCGAAGGCGAGACCGGCAGCGATCACCAGCAGGCCAACGCCTTCGGCGAACCGCCGGCGCGCGAAGTTGCGTACTGGTTCCGGCAAGAAGGCGATGCGATCGGAAACGCCGCGGATCAGTCCGCCGCGTGCCGCTCTGCCCCGCGCCGGTCGTCCGCGCATCGATCCATTATGTGCTCTGGCAACCATGGCTCGCTAATCCTTTGTCTGATGTGTACGCATCGTTCCTCTACGTCCCGAGCGTTTCGCTGATACGGTTGATGGCGTCGCGCGTGGTCTCGATATCGTGGACCAGCGCGACGCGAATAAAGCGCTGTCCCGGGTTGGCGCCGGCGGCATCGGTTTGGGCGAGATACGCGCCGGGTAGGACGCGAACGCTCGCCTGTCCCCATAATTGTGTGGCCGCCGCGGCGCCATCGCCGACGTCGAGCCACAGATAGAACGCTCCGCCGGGCCGAGTCGCGGCAAACTGGCCGTCGAGTATTTCCAGCGCCAAATCGAATTTGTCCCGGTAGAGCGCGCGGCTCTGTTCGACATGGGCTTCGTCGCGCCACAGCGCTTCGGAGGCATTCATCACCGGCAGCGGCAATTGCGCGCCGCCATATTGACGCAAGCGCAGCAAGAGCGCGACGAGGTCGCCATCGCCGGCCACGAAGCCCGAGCGCAGGCCCGGCACGTTCGAGCGTTTGCTCAGGCTGTGGAACACCAGCACATTGCGGCACGCCTCGGCGCTATCGCCGCCCAGTGAGGCGCAGGCCGATAGGCCGCCGGGCGGCGGCTCGGCGGTGTAGATTTCCGAATAGCATTCGTCGACCGCGAGGATGAAGTCGTACTCGCGCGCCAGCTCGATAGCCGATTCCAGCCTGTCCAAATCGGCGATCGAGCCTTGCGGATTGGCCGGTGAATTGAGATAGGCCAGCGCGGTGCGTTCGAGGATGGCGGGGTCGAGCGCGCCGAAGTCGGGCTGAAACCCGGTTTCCGGCCCAGCCGGCAGGAGCACGATCTCGGCCCGCGCCATCGCCGCCGCGCCGACATAGACCTGGTAGAACGGGTTGGGCATCAAAACGACCGGTTTCGCGCCGGCCTTGGTTTCCGGCACCGCCAGCAGAGCGGCCATGAACAAGGCTTCGCGGGTGCCCGAAACCAGGGCGATATTGCGCGCCGGATCGATCATGGCGTCGGACAGCGTGTAGCGGGTGGTTAGCCAGTCGGCGATCGCGGCGCGCAGGCTGTCGGGCCCGTTGGGCGGCGGGTATTTGCCCCAGTCGGCCATATTGTCGACCAGCACCGGGCCGATGAAGTCCGGCGCGGCGTGCTTGGGCTCGCCGATCTGCATGTGTATGGGCGCGCGACCGGCCGGCGGTTCGACATCGCGCAATAGGGCGCGCAGCCGGTCGAACGGGTAGTCGGTCAATTCGTCGAGAATATTGTTATGCATCGGCTGTTAGCGGTGACGGGGCCAGGGTTTCCGCATTTGATTCCGCTAAAATCATAGCAGAGTCAGACGCTTGTAGCCAGATGCTGAGATTTGACTCAAGGCGGTTGTCGAGTTTGAGCGTTTTCGTGCCTGTTTAGTTATTGTTTTTCATATGGTTAACCTGGCTGACGGGGAGGGCGGAAACGGAAAAACCCGGCACCATCGGCGCCGGGTTTCCCGTAATTCAACCAGGCCGCCCGCACATGCTGTGGGCGTCCAATTTATAAATTCGCTTACACCCTTTGCGAACCGCGGCCGAATTCCGGATAGGCTTCGAGGCCCAATTCGGCCATGTCGAGGCCGGCCTCTTCGTCTTCATCTTCGGCGCGCAGGCCGATGGTGTATTTGATCGCCAGCCAGAACGCGGCGCTGACGATGAACACGAAGGCGCCGATGGCGAGGATGCCGACGACTTGGGTGACGATGTCGCCTCCACCGAAAATACCGACCGCCAAGGTTCCCCAGATACCGGCGACCAGGTGGGCGGAGATGGCACCCACCACATCGTCGATCTTGAGTTTGTCGAGCATCGGTATGGCGACTACCACCAGCACGCCGCCGATGCCGCCGACGATGATCGACAGCAGATGGTTGGTTAAGTCCGGTCCCGCGGTAATCGACACCAGCCCGGCGATCGCGCCGTTGAGCGCCATGGTCAGATCGACCTTCTTGTAGAGGATCTGGGTCATCGCCATGGCGGCGACCACGCCACCGGCGGCGGCCAGATTGGTGTTGGTGAACACGATCGCCATCGCCGTGGCGTCGAGCGCCGAGCCCAGAGCCAGTTGCGAGCCGCCGTTAAAGCCGAACCAGCCGAGCCACAGGATGAAGGTGCCCAAGGTGGCCAGCGGCAGATTGGCGCCGGGCATGGGATTTACCTGGCCGTTGGGGCCGTATTTGCCGCGCCGCGCGCCGAGGATCAGCGCGCCTGACAGCGCCGCCCAGCCGCCCACCGAATGGACGATGGTCGATCCGGCGAAATCGGAGAAACCCATTTCCGCCAGCCAGCCGCCACCCCAGGTCCAGGACCCCTGGATCGGGTAGATCACCGCGGTTAGCAGCACGACAAACAGCATGAACGGCCACAGCTTGATACGCTCGGCCAGGGTGCCGGAGACGATCGAGGCCGCAGTGGCGACAAAGACCATCTGGAAGAACCAGTCCGAGGCCACCGAGAAACCGTTATCGACAACCGCGCCGACCAATTCGTCGGTCGCCTCTTCCGCGCCCAACAAGGCAAGCTCGGCATCGCTGGGGTTATAGAGCAGCGCGAAGGAGCCGATGAAACCGCCACCGACGTCGGCGTACATCAGGTTGTAGCCGACCAGGTAGTACATGATGCCGGCGATCGAATAGAGCGCGATGTTCTTCAAGCAGATCGTCGCGGTGTTCTTGCTGCGCACCAGCCCGGCCTCGAGCATGGCAAAGCCCGCCGCCATCCACATCACCAGCGCGCCGGTCATGAGGAAGGAGAAGGTATTGAAGACGAAGGCGGTTTCGTCCGACACCGCCGCTTGCGCCGGCCCGGCGAACAGCAGCGCCATGCCGGCCACGGCAATGCCGACCACCGACATCCGCTTTAAAGCGCTCCTGCGCTGAAATGAATTCATCATGATGATATCTCCTGTCTAGAGCGCTTCGACGCCGGTCTCGCCGGTACGAATGCGCACCGCGCTGGCGACGTCGATTACGAAAATTTTGCCGTCACCGATACGCCCGGTGTTGGCGGCTTTAGCGATCGCTTCGACGGTCTGATCGGTCAGCGCGTCGTCGACGACCACTTCGACTTTTACTTTCGGCAAGTAGCTCACCGAATATTCGGCGCCGCGGTAGATCTCGGTCTGACCCTTCTGTCGGCCAAAGCCTTTGACCTCGGTCGCGGTCAGTCCCTGTACACCCAGCTCAGTCAAGGCATCGCGCACCTCGTCGAGCTTGAATGGTTTGATGATAGCCATCACCATTTTCATGGAGGCCCCCTTTGTTGAACGCATAATCGTGTGCCGCCCTACGTTGAAAGCGGCGGTCTGCTTACTGCATTTCAAGAACCGTGCCGGTTTGGAGGTTGGCGCCTAAGCCATTGGTAAATATGAATTTAGCTAGGGGTTAGCCGTTTTAGCGCGCATCATTATGATTAAAAATTGTGCAGAACAGGCAGGCTGCATAATATTTAGACAGCGAACTTCGGGACGCTTGCGACAAAAGGCGGCGTGGACAGATTGCGGTGAAGTTGCAATGTTGCCGGCCATGGCATCGTCCGGTTCCCAACAGACAGTGATTGACGTGGAAGCCCTGATCGTCGGCGGCGGTTTGGTCGGGCTCACTTTGGCAAGCGCCCTGGCCGGCGCCGGATTGCCGGTCGCTGTCGTCGACCGCGCCGATCCGGCGACAACGGTCGCGCCCGAGTTCGACGGACGGGCAACGGCGGTCGCCAATGGCAGCGTGCGGTTACTGCGCGGCATCGGGCTGTGGGATGCGGTGGCGCCCCATGCCAGCGCGATCAATGACATCCGGGTCAGCGATGGCGATTCGTTACTGTTCCTGCACTATGACCATCGCGAAATCGGCGACGAGCCGCTCGGCCAGATTATCGAGAACCGCCATTTGCGTGTGGCCATGCTCGATCATGTTCGCGGCCTCGAGGCGCTTGAGTTTTTGGCGCCGATGGAAATCACCGAAATCACCCGGGGCGCCAACGGCGTGGTGGCCGATCTGGCCGATGGGCGGCGGATCCGCGCGCGACTGCTATTGGCGTGCGATGGGCGAAACTCAGGCATTCGCGAAGCGGCCGGCATCGGCGTCACCCGGTTGCCCTACAACCAAACCAGCATTGTGTGCGCGGTATTTCACGACCGCCCCCACAATAATGTCGCCCACGAGCGCTTTCTGCCCGGCGGCCCCTTCGCCATTTTGCCGATGGCCGATGTCGATGGCCGTCACCGGTCGGCGATCGTGTGGAGTGACCGCAGCGAATTGACGCCGGCGGTGATGGCGCTCGACGAGGCGTCGTTCGTGCGAGAGATGGCGCCGCGCTTCGGTGACATTCTGGGAGAGCTCGAACTGGCCGGGCCGCGCTGGTCCCATCCGCTGGCTTTGTCGCACGCGCAAACTTATATCGGTCAACGTTTGGCCCTGGTGGGAGACGCCGCTCACGCGATCCACCCCATCGCCGGCCAGGGATTGAATATGGGCATCCGCGATATCGCCGCCCTGGCCGAGGTGATCATCGACGCCCGCCGGCTCGGCCGCGATATCGGCACCCCGGACTTACTTGCCGACTACGAGCGCTGGCGGCGGTTCGACAATATGGTGCTCGCGGTGGTGACCGATGTCATTACCCGGCTGTTCTCGAACGATGTCGCGCCGCTGCGCACGGTGCGAAGCCTGGGTCTGGGTACGGTCAATCGGGTGCCGCCGTTGCGGCGCACCTTCATGCGCCATGCCACTGGCACGGTGGGAGACTTGCCGCGGCTGGTACGCGGCGAGGCGCTCTAGGGGTCGCGCGACAGGCCGCGGGTGTTGAGTTCGGACAAATAGGCCTGCCAAATCTCGTCCTGACGTTCGCCCAGCTCACGCAAGTAGCGCCAGCTAAACAGGCCGGTGTCGTGAAGATCGTCGAAGTGCAGGCGCACCGCGTAATTGCCAACAGGCTCGACTTTCATGATGCCCACATGGCGGCGGCCGGCGACGATCCGCTTTTCGTCGGCGCCATGGCCCTTGACCTCGGCTGACGGGCTTTCGACGCGCAGCAGTTCGGCGGGATAGGTGAAGGTCACTCCGTCGTCGAAGGCGACGACCAGGCTTTTGGTGGCTGTGGCGTAGCGAATTTCCAGCGGCCACGGCGCGGCGTCCGTCGCGGGGTTGTCCATTATGACGATGGCGCCGAGGGCGTCCCGTCGGGGTTCAATTCGCGCGCTTCATCGACCAGCATGATCGGAATGCCGTCGCGCACCGGGTAGGCCAGGCCAGCCTTCTCGCTGACCAGTTCCTGTCTGGCCTCATCGTAGCGCAGCGGGCCCTTGGTCAGCGGGCAGACGAGTATCTCCAACAATTTGCGATCGACCGCGGTGCGGCTTTGGGTTGCCATGACGAAGCGCCTCCTATTTTGTCGACCCGGCATCAATTCATCGCCGCCGAGCCGCCATTTTCGTCGCGGCGCAGGGCGGATTCGATGAGGCCGATAATGAGTTTGCAGCGATGGGCCAAGTCGGCGGATTCAAGCAGCGCTTGCTTCTCGTGGGGCTCGAATGGACAGACCATGGCCAAGGTGGTGACCAACCGGTCGTCGGGGGTTTGTTTGATCGTATCCCAATCCGCTTCGATATTTTCCATCTCGAAATAGGCCCGCAGGTCGGAGAGCAGGCGTTGACGGTCGATCACCGTACCGTCGTCCGTGGCGAAATCGTTCTTGTAGGGCGCGAAGTCGGCGCGGGCGCGGCGGAAGCTGTTCATCAGGGGAAGTTCGTCGACAATGTTGAACCGGCAGACGCCGCGCAGGGTGAGTTGGATCTGGCCGCCGGTGGTTTCCTGGAAGCTGGTGATGCGGCCGGCGCAACCGATCTGGTAGAGCGCGGTGCCATCGGGGGCGCTGAGGCCGGCCTGGCCGTCGACGGTTGGCTGGGCGATGCCGATTAGGCGCTGATGGCCCAGGGCGTGCTCGACCATGTTCAGGTAACGCGGCTCGAAAATATTCAAGGGCAGGCGGCCCCGTGGCAACAATAAAACGCCGTTCAAGGGAAACAGGGGCAGCTCGGCCGGCAAATCCTCGAATTTCGTATCGAACGGAGCGTCGCTCATGAAAATAGAAGCGAGGAGAGTTTACGCCGGCCGGCGATCGTGACCGGGTCCATGGGGCCCTGGGCTTCGAATATCTTCAATAGCTGCGCGCGAGCTTCGCCCTCGTTCCATTCGCGCTCGCGGCGGATGATTTCCACCAGCTCGTCGATCGCGGCCTCGGCGTCGCCGCCGCCATATAGCGCGACGGCAAGATCGAAGCGGGTTTGCAAGTCGGCGGGATCTTCTGCGACGCGGGCGCGCAAACTATCGGTTTCGCCGGCTGACGATGAGCCGGCCTCGGCCAGCTCAATGGCTGAAATGACCGCGTGAATGCTATCGTCGCCGCGCAGATCTTCGCCGATCTGATCGATGATCTCGCGGGCCTTGTCGATCTTGTCAGCCTTCAGATAACAGCGCGCCATGCCGGCCAGCGCCGCGGTGTTCTGTTCGTCTTGGTTGAGCACTTGGGCGAACAGCGCGCCGGCGCCGCCAATATCGTCGGCCGCGAAGGCCTCTTCGGCCGCCGCCAGCGCTAACTCGATCGGCGAGGGCTCACCGCTGCCGCCATGCTCGGCGATCAGCTTGTCGACCCAGGCCTGCACTTCGCTTTCGGGCAGCGCGCCCTGGAAGGCGTCGACCGGCTGGCCGTTGCGGAAGGCGTAAACTGTCGGGATCGATTGGATGCGCAATTGCCCCGACAGGTCGGGGTTCTTGTCGACGTCGATTTTGACCATGCGCACCGCGCCATTGGCCTTGGCGACGACGCTTTCGAGAATCGGGGTCAGGGTTTTGCAAGGGCCGCACCAGGTCGCCCAGAAATCGACGATCACCGGGACGCTGTCGGAGACCTCGATCACGTCGGCCATGAACCCGGCCGTGTCGGACTCTTTCACCATCGCTGCAGGGGCGCCGCCATTGGCGCCGGTCAGGCTGCCGTCACCGGGGTTGATCGGTTCCATGATTGTCAGTGTCCAAATGCCGGATTATCGATATACCGCCAAAAATGGCGGCTCTGGGCGTCTGCATCAAGCCCTGATTGGATATAATGTGGCCAGGTCGGTTGGTCAAACGCGCACCGCCCGGCGCGCCTCCATGGTCAGGGTAAATCGATGATCTGGGGCGGGTGCCCGCAATCTTCCAGAAACCGCAGCAAATCGCCGTTGGCGATGGCGGCCGTCGCTTGATTATGCAGCGGATGGGCGTTGACTAGGCCGGGGGCCAGGACGCCGCGCGCCAGAACCATGGTCACCGCGCCGTCCGGGTCGTTTATCACCGCGAAGGGGGTAACCGAGCCGGGTTCCACGCCAAGGCACTCGACCAGCAGCTCGGAATTGCCGAAGGAGAGATTGCCCGTCGCGCCGATCACATGGCGCAATGCCTTCAAGTCGATTGCCGCGTCTTCCGGTACGGTGACCAGCCACTTGTTTCGTTTCTTGTCGCGCAGGAAGAGATTCTTGATATGGGCGCCGGGCATATCGCCGCGCAGGGCCTGCGACTCGCTCACCGTATGCAGTGGCGGGTGGCGGTGGATTTCCACCGAAATACCCAGCGCAGCGAGGCGCGCCAGCAGGGGTGCTTCGATTGTTTCAAGCTCGTTCATGACCAACTGTCTATAGCCCGGGCGGCGTTGGTTAACAAAGGGTGACGGAGGGACTTGCAATCACCGCCGCGATGCGGTTATTAGCCCACGCCCCTGTGCGGGAATAGCTCAGTGGTAGAGCATCACGTTGCCAACGTGAGGGTCGCGAGTTCGAATCTCGTTTCCCGCTCCAATTCTAAAAGGCCCAGCCGGTCTCCGGTTGGGCCTTTTTCGTTTGGGACGACAATTCGGGTGAAGCTAGCAATAAAGCGACTGATTTCTGCGGATACTCGAAATGACGCGACCCTGGCGTCAAGCGATGTCTGTTTTGGCGCCAAGGCGGTCGTTAAGTGCGATGGACCTTCACGACCGGAAATGACCCTTTTCGGACATTCTCCGACGGACCCGGGTTAGCGGTAGGACCGGTTCATTGGAGTCAGGGGGTTTTGATCTATCCGGGCTTCGTTTGAAATCTGCGACCATGTGATCGCGCGGTCACACATCGACGCGTGCGGACGGACTTTTTCACAGAAATGGAGGGGTGCACAGAAACAAATATTTCCTGCTAGTCTGATTTATGACCGCCGGGCGGCGACAGGCGTAGCCGCGCCATACGTGGCGCGTGAACAATAATAACATCTAAGGGGATCAAGCTGATGACACTAACGGAAGATTTAACCAGCGCCATCGTCGCGTTCGAGTATGACAATTTGTCAGCGCAAGTGGTCGCCGATACCAAACTACACATTCTCGATGGCATCGGCGTTGGCTTGAACGGATCCCTCCTGGAGCCGTTGTTCGATCCGATGATGGAGATTGTGCAACGCTGGGGTGGCGAAGGTGCGTGCTCGGTATACCGGCGCGACTTTACGCTGCCGGCCCGTTACGCCGCTTTCATCAATTCCGTCGTCATGATCTCTTGTCCCTATCAGGAAACCCATCGCGCGTCTGTCGGACACCCCTACGATGTGGTTTTGCCAACTGCACTTGCAATCTCGGAAGAGCATGGCGCCTCGGGCAAAGAAGTTATCGCGGCGGTGGTCGCCGGTTACGAGGCTTTCGTCAGACTGGCGACAGCCATAAACCCCTCCGCCCTGGACCGCGGCATTCAGACGACAGGCACCATGGCTCCACTTTCCGCGGCAGTGACATACGGCAAATTGATCGGCCTCGATCCCGACCAAATGCGCCATGCGATCAATCATGGGGTACATTTCGGAGGAGGCTCTCTGGTCGAAGCTCATGGTGCCAAGCCCTATTTTGGCGTCATGGTGGGGACCAACACGGAAAAAGGGTTTTTTGCCGTGGAGCTTGCCAAGGCCGGCGTTGTCGGCGCCGATACTATCCTTGAGGGCGGCGCGACGTGCGACAAAGGATTTCTTCAAGCCTATTCCGACAAGTATGACGAAAGTCTGATTCGAGATGGCCTGGGAGAGCGGTTGGGAATTCAGGATACCGGTTTCAGCTTTCACTACGTTGCCAGTTTCTCGCGCACGCCGATCGATGCGCTGCTTGATATTGTCAATGAAAACGGCCTCACGCCGGACGATGTCGAATCCGTCACCGTGAAGCTGACCCACGTGTTGCACAATTTCGTCAATCGCAGAATCGAAGGCGCGACCGGCCGCCAGGCCCATTACTACATTCCGTTTCATATGGCGCTAACACTGATGTTCGGCGCGGTGGATATGGAAACGCTGACAAGCGAGTACTTCGAGCGTGACGACATTCGCGCCTTGATGGACCGGGTTACGGTCACAGAAGACCTCAGCCTCGATGCGGATTTCGAGCGCAACAAGGCGATCACAGCGGTTATTGTCGAGGTGCAAACTAAGGACGGCCGGCAGTTTTCGAAACGGCGCGACAATTGGCGCGGCGATCCTGAATTTCCGGCGACCAAAGAAGATATCGAACAAAAGTTTCGCCGCATCACCAAAAAGGCAATACCGGCAGACGTCGCCGAGCAGATTATCGAACTGGTCGACGGTCTGGAGACCCTGGAGAGTTTTGGCGAGCTCGGCAAGTTGATTCAAATCCGCGCTTGACACCTCTGAGCTTTCGCTGAGACGCTGTTGGGTGCACAATCAACCGGCGCAGGAACTAACAAAGTCAAACGCGCGGTTAAGGTGGTCACTAATAATAAACAGGAGGGAGCATTGGTTATGAAAAGAACATCGAAACTCGTTGGGGCCCTTGCGGGCGTTACAGCTATTGCCGCATTGGCCGTCGGTTCGGCCCAGGCGGATCAACCGTTCGAACTGGTGATCAAGGCCGGTCCAGGTTCCGGCGTCAGCCAGTTGGCTCATAAAGCGGCAGAGTTGCTACCAAAATATCTAGATTCCGATGTTGGCGTTCTCTACAAAAAAGGCGGGTCTGGCGCGGTCGCGCAGGCCTACATTCAAAACCGAGATGCCAACGGCTATCATCCCTTCGTCGATACGACCACGACCGCGATCGTGCTCGCTGGCGGCAAGACGCCATTTACCGAGGAAGACTGGGTCGGCGTGGTTCGCATGCAGGTCGATCCGCAAGGCATCGCGGTACTCAGCGATTCACCGTGGCAGAACTTTGGCGATCTGGTCGACCACATTCGTAAAAATCCCGGCACCATTCGCTGGACCGGCGCCCACTCCGTTGGCATGGATCCGTTCACGGTTTCCAAGCTGCTGGAATCGGCTAATCTAACACAGGACGACATTAAATATGTGCCGTCGCGCAAAGCCACCGAGATGAAGACCAACTTGCTCGGCGGGCATGTCGATGTCGCAACCCTCAATCCGGGCGAAGCGCGCGACCAGGTCGAAGCCGGCAAATTCCGCATGCTGGGCATCGCGCATACAGAGCGCATTGCAACCTTCCCCGATTGGCAGACCTTTAAAGAGCAAGGGTTTGACGTCGAGGCAGCGATCTGGCGCGGCGTTCTGGTGAAAAAAGGCACGCCGCAGGAAATGATCGACAAGCTGCACGAGGCATTCCTGAAACTGCGTGCCGATCCTGAGTTCGCCGAGTTCATGAAACAGCAACTGGCCCTCGACGGATATTTGGGTGGGCCGGAGAAGTTCGACGCCTACTTCAAGGACCAGGTGAAAACCCTGCGGGTGCATTTCGCTCCGAAACCTGGGCAAGGCTAGGCAGCCACTTCAGGCGATTTGCGTTTCGCCATGGCTGAACAGGAGAGTAGCGACAGCGGCTGGCGTTTCGATGTCAGACGGTTGAGCAAACGCGGCGGCGATATGATCGCCGTCGCGGGGCTCGTCGTGCTGGGCGTTTATGGCTGGATCGAAGCCGGCAATTTCGTCGAAGAAACCGGGATGGTGCGCACGCTCAGCCCGGCATTTTTCCCGCGCACCTTGTTGGCCGGCTTGGTCATATTCGCGCTGTTGCTTCTCATCAATGGCCTGGTTCGCAAAGCTGCCAGCGAAGGTCAGATCTTTCAGCAGTACTGGTACAAGATCCCGGTCGCGACCGTGATCATGTTTGCCCAGGCCTATTTGTTCGAGCGGATCGGCGCTTTTCCGGCCATCTGGCTGGCACTGCTGCTGCTGTTGGTATTGGCGGGAGTGCGGCCGCTCAAGAGTTTGCTGATCGCGACTGGGTTTTTGGCTTTCGTATATTTGTTCTTCATCGTGTTTCTGGGGGTGAGGCTGCCGACCGAGTTTCTGTTGAAGTTTTGACCACACTTTAGAGGCCGACTAGCGGCATAAGGGACAAACCGCATGTTCGAAAACTGGCTGTTGGGGGTCGCCCATTTGGGCGACTGGCAGGTAATTCTGGCGATGGTGTTTGGCGTCGCACTTGGTATCGTTGTCGGCGCCATGCCGGGCCTGAGCGGGCCAACCGGATTGGCCCTGATGATCCCGTTTACCTACGGCCTGTCACCCATCGCCAGTGTCATTTTGCTGATTTCGATTTATGTCGGTGCTGAATATGGCGGCTCGATTACCGCCATCACGGTGAATACGCCCGGCACCCCATCCGGGGCCATAACGGCGATCGACGGCTATCCGCTCACCCAGCAAGGGCAAACCGGGCGCGCCCTTAGTATGTCGATCCTATCCTCGACGTCGGGGGGCATATTCAGCGCTATCGCTCTCATTCTATTTTCGGTGCCGCTGGCGCAATTCGCCATTGCTTTTGGGCCGGTGCAGTATTTTGCCCTCGGGGTATTCGGGCTCACCATTGTTGCCAGCCTGGTGAGCGGCAACTGGCTGAAAGGCATTATTGCGGTGCTGATCGGCTTGCTGATCCAGACGGTCGGCACCGATCCGATGACCGGCGCGTTCCGATACACATTCGGACAACCCGCTTTATGGGAAGGCGTGTCGTTTATCTCTGCCATGCTGGGGCTATTCGCCATATCCGAGGTGTTCCGCATCCTCGAAGTCGGGGTGCGTTCCAGACTGGAAGCGTCGCATAATTTCTCCAGCGAGCGCATGCCCTTCCGCGAATTTATCAGCTACTGGAAATGCCTGCTGCGCTCAGGTGTGTTGGGCACCTTCATCGGTGTTATTCCCGGCGCTGGTGCGGCAGTGGGTTCCATCGTTGCTTACAACGAAGCCAAGCGGTTTTCGCGCCACCCGGAAAAATTCGGCAAAGGCACGCTGGAAGGGGTGTGCGCCTCCGAGACCGCCAACAACGCCACCGTCGGCGGAGCGTTAGTGCCGCTTTTGACCCTAGGCGTGCCGGGCTCGGGCAGCACGGCGGTTTTGTTGGGGGCGCTGCTGCTCCACAACATCCAGCCCGGACCACTCATGTTCGAAGACCAGCCCGACATCGTTTTCGGCATCTTTACCGCCCTCCTGTTGGCCAACGTCGTGATGCTCGTGTTGGGTGTCTATGGGGTTCGGTTCTGGTTGCTGGTGGTGCGGATTTCGCCGGCGATCCTGGCGCCGTTGATTTTTTCCGTTGCCTTCATCGGTGCCTACTCCACGGGCGGCAATATCGCCGACGTTGCGGTGATGCTGGTGATCGGATTGTTGGGCTATCTGTTGCGGAAATTCGGATTTCCGCTGGTGCCTGTTGTGATCGGCCTGGTGCTGGCGGATATGGTTGAAATTTCGCTGCGGCGCGCGTTGATCATTTCCGATAGCGGCTTTTGGATTTTCTTGACCGACCCGATCAGCGCCACGCTCATCGGGCTTGCCGCCGCGTCGTTGGCTTATTCGATCATCCAGGATGTGCGTGGTCGCCGTCGAACGACAGCCTGACCGACACGGTTCGTCGAAGCGCGTATTTCTGGAGCAGACGACGTCATGACGATCAAGCTGTACGAGCACCAACGCGCCATTTTCTATGCGCCGTTTTACGCCGCCCATGTTTTAGGAGCCTACCAAGATGCGGGGGTCGAAGTCGAGATCGTCACCTCACCCAACCCGGCCGTCACCGCGAATGGTCTCCGCGATGGCACCGCCGACGTTGCCTGGGGCGGACCAATGCGAGTGCTCTTGGCTTTCGACAGTAACCCGGAGTGCGACCTCGTACTCTTTGCGGAAGCGGTTACGCGCGACCCTTTCTTTTTAATAGGGCGCGTGCCGAATCCAAATTTCGAGCAGGCCAATTTGCTGGGTGTCAAGCTCGCCAGGGTGTCGGAAGTACCGACACCTTGGCTTTGCTTACAGGAGGACCTACGACGTGCCGGCCTCGACCCGGCCGACGTCACGCGTCTCGCCGACGGCTCGATGGCCGAGAATGTCGCAGAATTTCAAAGCGGCAAAGTTGACGTGGTGCAGGTCTATCAGCCCTATGCGGAAGAGCTTTTGCGAGACGGCGCCCATATCTGGTATGCGGCGGCAACACGCGGGCCGACGTCCTATACCTCGCTATTTACGACGCGGCGGCGTTTCGAGGCGGCCCCGGAGTCTATGGCGGCGCTGACATGCGGTCTTTACCAAACACTTCAATGGCTGATCGCGGCCCCGCCGGAAACGGTGGCGGAGACGATATCAAGTTACTTTCCAGACGTATCGCACGATTTGCTGACTGCCTGCATCGCACGTTATCAAACGCTGCAGATTTGGAATCAAACGCCAGTTCTATCGCCTGCAGGCTTCGAGCGATTAAAGACGTCGTGCCTGTCCGGCGGTTTGATCACGCGCGACACGCCCTATGAGGCCTGCGTCGACAACCGCTACGCCGAAACCGCCGTCACCGCAGACTCGAAGACGATGTAAGATACTGCTCGATATGTTGTCATAGGCTGGAAACTTACAATTTTTTCTGCAGTGCATGAGTTCGTTATAGGCTATTTCCCGCCCTCAGCGGGCACGTCCAGTCCCGACCGAAATACACCGGTGATCTCAACTGGTCGACGCAACACTTTATCTTGGAAGCAAAGATGGAGTG
>JAALLF010000012.1 GCA_011087645.1 Alphaproteobacteria bacterium | reverse complement strand
TCCCCAGCAGAACGATTTAACGCTTGTGTTGCATCGATCGGTTGAGGTGACCCAGGTATCTATGACGGCATGGACAATAGCGCGCGTGTAGAGGGGAAGCTGAGCACTCTGGCGCGATTGCTGGAACGTGCCAGCGAACAAAAACCGGCGATATTGCGCGTAGAGGATTTGCACTGGGCGGAAGCGTCCTTGCTGCCCTATTTGTCGCGTATGGCGTCGGCGACCGCCCAGTATCCGATATTGTTGGTCATGACGTCGCGCATTGAGGGCGATCCGATCGATCAGGCGTGGCGCGCCGGCACGAGGGGCGCCACCATGACGACCACCGATCTGTCGCTGTTGCGCGAGGTGGATGCGCTGGAAATGGCGCTGGCGGCACTGCCCGAAGCACAGGATTTGGCGCGGGAATGTGTCTCGCGGGCCGACGGCAATCCCCTGTTTCTTGACCAGTTACTGCGTAACGCGGACCAGGTAGCCGGACAGAATTTGCCGGCGTCGGTTCAGTCGATTGTGCTGGCGCGGATGGATAGTCTTGAAGCCCAAGACCGGCGGGCCTTGCAAGCCGCATCGGTGTTGGGGCAGCGGTTCGCGTTAGATGCGCTGCGCTGGATGCTCGATGCTGTCGAGCAATCTTTTGACGAGTTGATCCGCTACGCGCTACTGATTCCCGATGATAACGGCCTGTATTTTGCCCACGCGTTGGTGCGCGACGGCGTCTATGCCTCGTTGTTGACGCCACGCCGACGAGAATGGCACGCGCGCGCCGCTGAATGGTTTGCCAGCCGCGAGCCGGCGCAGCACGCCGAGCATCTGAGCCAGGCGGAACTTCCATCGGCGCCGCACGCCTTTTTGGTCGCGGCTCGGTCCGAGATTGCGGCCTACCACTATGACCGGGCCTTAGCGCTGGCCGAGCGTGGATTGGCCGTCGCTGTGGACCGCGCCGATCGTTACGCATTATCTGTTCTACGTGCGGAGATGCACCAGTCGCTAGGTCAACCGCGCGACGCGATCGACGTTTTACGAGACACATTGAGCCTCGCCGAAACGGCCGACGAAAAGCGGCCACTGTGGATATCTATAGCGGCGAGCTGCCGTTTATCCGGGGACCCTGACGGCGGTATGTCGGCATTGGACGCAGCCGAGGCCATCGGGCCTGGTGCCGATGATCGTCAGCAGGCTCAGATTCATTACTATCGCGCGACGTTTCATTTCTCCGCTGGCGATATCAACAATTGCTTGGAACAGAACGAAGCTGCCTTGCGCTGCGCCGAGATGGCACAAGACCCCGAGTGGCGGGCGTCCGCCCATAGCGGACTTGGCGATGCATATTACGCGCGCGGGCAAATGCGCTCGGCACTGGAGAATTTTCGCCGTTGCCTCGATTTAGCCGAACAAAACGGCCTTGGCCGGATCGTATTCGGTAACCGTTTCATGGTCGGGAATTTGTTGCGCTATCAAAATGAGTTGGGTGACGCGTTAGTGATGGTCAACGGCGCTCTGGATATCGCCAGGTCAGTAGAGAACCGGCGGTCAGAAATGTACGCCCTTATGCTGCTCGGTGAGTTCCTCATGGAGGGGGGCGATTGCGAGGGCGCTGAGCACCAACTAACCCAAGCGTTATCCATTGCTCGGAATATGGGCAACGAGCGCATGATTCCTTACTGCATGCACGACCTTGCATGTGCTCAATTCGGACGGGGTGATCTGGCGGCGGCGGTGGAGCTACTCGACGAAGCGATCGAAATCAGCCGGCGCACCGATATCGCATTTATTGGCCCGCGCATTCTCGGTGCGATAGCCATGGTTAGCGATGTTCCGCAGCGCTGCAAAGACGCCCTCGCCGAAGGCGAAGAGGTACTGGCCGGTGGTAAATGTATCGCCCACAATCATTTCTGGTTCTACCGGTTCGCCATCGACTCATCGCTGGCGGA
This sequence comes from Alphaproteobacteria bacterium, assembly GCA_011087645.1. Classification (GTDB taxonomy): domain Bacteria; phylum Pseudomonadota; class Alphaproteobacteria; order UBA6615; family UBA6615; genus JABDJY01. Next base: position 95,485 of record JAALLF010000012.1, on the reverse strand, counting down.
CGGTGAGTGGAATGCTGCCGAGCGTTACGCGGATGCACTTGCTGCGTTTACCGAGGCTGAGGGCACCCCGTGGACCGATCTCCACATCGCGCGGGGCCGTTTGAGAGCGGCGCTCGGCCGAGATCCTGACAATGCGCAAGCGCGTGGTGAGTTAACCAAGCTCTGCGAGTCGGCGAGGGCCGCCGGACAGTTAGAAATTGTGGATGAAATGGCGGAACTGTTGGCCGATTAACTATAGTGTCGTCCTTTCCTCTGGACTCCCCCGCCCCATAAGTGGAACGATAAAAAAAAACAAAAACGCACCGGTTGGCTCCGAGTGTAAGAACTCACGTTTGTGGAGGATGATATGGCGGACACTGTAGGCTCTGGCCCACGTTGCGTAGCGCTGGTGGGCCCTTATCTCAGCGGCAAAACGACATTGTTAGAGGCCATGTTGGCGGCAACCGGCTCGGTCAGCCGCAAAGGCTCTATCAAAGAGAGCAACACGGTCGGCGACGCGTCAGTGATCGCGCGAAAACGGCAAATGAGCGTCGAGCTCAATATAGCTCATTGCCAGTTTATGGATGAGGATTGGACCATCCTCGACTGTCCGGGCTCGATCGAGTTCTCTCAAGATGGCCGAAACGCGCTGATGGCCGCCGACATCGCCGTTGTTGTGGTCGAACCGGATGCCGGCAAGGCCATGGCGGTATCGCCTACATTGAAATTTCTCGCCGACCGCGGCATCCCTCACGTCCTGTTCATCAACAAAATGGATAATCCCGCATCATCCCCGGAAGACACGATAACCGCGCTGCAGGCGGTCTCCGATGCTCCCCTGGTTTTACGTCATGTGCCGATCCGCGACGGTGACGCCACAACAGGCTATGTCGATCTGATCAGCCAGCGCGCCTACCAATATAAAGAGGGCGAGCCTTCGACCGTGGTTGAAGTGCCGGCTGAACTCGCCGATGCGCAAACCATGGCTCGTCAAGAACTTCTCGAGTCGCTCGCCGATTTCAATGACGATCTGTTGGAGAAGCTGCTCGAGGACGTGGTTCCCGACGAAAAAGACATCTACCGGCAACTCATCGAGAATTTAGCCGCCGACAATATTGTGCCGGTGATGATCGGTGCTGGTGAAATTCAAAGCGGCGTCTTCCGGCTATGGAAATCGTTACGTCATGACGCTCCCAGCGCTGCGCAAACTGCCGAACGCCGCGGTTTCGAAGCAACCGGCGATCCAGTTGTGCAGGTTTTCAAGACCACCCAGGCGCGCTCGGGCAAACTGAGCCATGTGCGTGTTTGGTCGGGAGAGTTGCGGGATAGTATGCAGCTCGGCGGTGAACGCGTGGGTGGCCTGTTCAAAATGTTCGGACACGACCAGACAAAAGTCGATGGCGCCAATGCCGGTGATGTCGTCGCTTTGGGACGGCTCGAGGATGTTAAGACCGGCGACGTGCTGACCTTATCGGGGCGCGGTGAGGGCGGCGATCCTTGGGATGGTCCGTTGCCGCCGGTCTACGCGGTGGCGGTTGAGGTCGACAGACGCGATGACGAAGTCAAACTATCGGCGGCACTGGCCAAGCTGGTAGAGGAGGATCCATCCTGTTCAGTCGACCACAATGTGGATACCCATGAACTGGTGCTGCACGGACAGGGCGAAATTCATCTAACGGTCGCGGCCGAGCAGTTGGCCGAGAAATATAACGTTGCCGTTTCAACCCGCCGGCCCAGTGTCCCCTATAAGGAGACCATCCGAAAACAGATTCAACAGCATGCCCGTCATAAGAAGCAGAGCGGCGGCCATGGCCAGTTTGGCGATGTACATATCGAGATCGGCCCGCGGCCGCGTGGCGACGGGTTTGAGTTTAGCAACCGCGTCGTGGGCGGTTCTGTGCCGCGTCAATACATCCCGTCGGTGGAAACCGGCGTGCGTAAATATCTCGATCGGGGACCGCTCGGATTCCAGGTTGTCGATATTGCCGTCTGTCTATTTGACGGTCAGCATCATGCCGTCGATTCGTCCGACATGGCCTTCCAAACCGCGGCACAGGCGGCGATGCGCGAGGGTATGCCTCAGTGCAACCCGGTTTTGCTTGAGCCCGTTTGTAAAGTGGAAATCGATTCTCCGTCGGAACATACCAGCAAGGTCAATCAGATCGTCAGCGGGCGGCGCGGTCAGTTGCTGGGCTTCGATGCCAAGGAAGGTTGGTCGGGCTGGGACACAGTGCACGCCAACCTGCCGCAATCGGAGATGTCTGATTTGATCATCGAACTGCGGTCACTGACCCAAGGCACCGGCACGTTCCGCTACGCGTTCGATCATCTCCAGGAGCTCGGTGGCCGCGAGGCCGAAACGGTGATCAGCCAGCGCCAGGAAGCCCAAGCCGCCTAACAAAAGAGGTGCTGTCGCACGACAGCGCACACACGCACTTGTCATTGTGTGTGTTCGTCCTCGTTCGGCTACCTATAATCCGAGAAGATTGTGTAAAATAGCATCGGATTTTCCACCATGTTGTCGAGCCGGGGACGCGCCCTTGCCCTCATCGCCTTTTGCCAAGTCTCGGCGATGGCGCTGTGGTTTTCGGCGTCGGCGGTGGTGCCGGCCTTACGGGCAGAGGTCGATCTGCCGGCGGGCATTGCCTCGCTATTCACCAGCGCTGTCCAGGCCGGGTTCGTCGCGGGCACCGTTGTCAGCGCCTTGCTGGGACTGGCTGACCGGCTCGACCCTAGACGATTTTTCATGTGGTCGGCCTTTGTCGCGGCGGGCGCCAACGCGCTGATACTGTTGATCGACCCCACGTCGGCATTAGCGATCGTCCTGCGGTTCGCCACGGGTATCTGCATGGCCGGCGTCTACCCGGTGGGTATGAAATTGGCCTCGACATGGGCCAAGGGCGATATGGGGCTGATGATCGGCGTGCTGGTAGGTGCGCTTACCTTAGGTTCGGCGGCGCCCCATATGTTCAACGCGCTGGGCGGCATCGACTGGCGGTTCACCTTGGCCGCCGCGTCGATTTCGGCGGTGGTGGCGGGTTTGGCTATTCGTTTGGCGTCGATTGGGCCGAATGTTGCGCCGGCCCCGCCGGTAAATTTGCGCGCCGCCATGCGCGCCTTCACCGAACCAGCCTTGCGCCTGGCCAATATCGGTTATCTCGGCCATATGTGGGAGCTCTATGCCATGTGGGCGTGGATCGGCGTGTTCCTCGACGCCAGCTTTCAAATCACCCTAGGTGAGGGGGCTTCGACGGCCCGTTGGGCGGCGATATCGACCTTCGCCATCATGGGAGCCGGCGCTATCGGCTGCATCGCCGGCGGTCTGCTTGCCGACCGGTTCGGCCGTACCACAATCACGATTTCGGCGATGACGGTCAGCGGTCTCTGCGCCTTGAGCGTCGGCTTTCTGTTCGGTGGCAGCCTGGTGCCGCTGATCCTGTTATGTCTGATCTGGGGCGCCAGCGTGGTTGCCGATTCGCCACAATTCTCCGCCAGCGTCGCCGAGCTTTCCGAGCGTCGTCTGGTTGGCACCATGCTCACGGTACAGACCAGCGCCGGGTTTCTGCTGACCCTGGTCACCATCCATCTAGTGCCGGTCTTCGTCGAGATGGTCGGTTGGCGCTTCGCCTTCGTATTCCTCGCCGCTGGCCCTTTGATCGGTGTGCTAGCGATGTGGCGCCTGCGGGTCAGCCCAGCGGCCAGTCAATTGGCGGGTGGCCGCGGCTGAAATTTAGCCTTGTGGATGACTTGTTGTTGAAACCATAAGATAATGCCTTATATGTGTTTCAACAGTATATTAGAAATATTCCAAAATATAGGGCAGACATGAGTGAAATCACACAAGCCGTCGGTGTCGAGGTGAATATCGGCATCGCGCAAGATCAACGCCAAGCCATCGCAGAGGGGTTGTCGCGGCTTCTCGCCGACACCTACACCCTGTATTTAAAGACCCATAACTTTCATTGGAACGTGACGGGTCCGATGTTCAACACCCTGCATTTGATGTTTGAGCAGCAGTACAACGAGTTGGCACTGGCGGTCGATCAGATTGCCGAGCGCATCCGGTCGTTGGGTTTTCACGCGCCGGGCAGTTATGCGGCCTATGCGAAACTGTCGTCGGTGCCGGAAGCCGTCGATGTGCCGAGCGCTGAAGAGATGATTCAGCAATTGGCCGAGGGTCAGGAAATCGTCGTGCGTACGGCGCGCGAAATTTTTCCGGCCGCCGATGCCGCCAACGACGAACCGACCGCCGACTTGCTGACCCAGCGCATGCAGATCCACGAGAAAACCGCCTGGATGTTGCGCAGCATGCTGGCCTGAGGCCACGATCTGCCACGATAAGACGACTGGGCACCTTCTGTGAGGGCCGCCGATTTGGTATTCTAGGTTTTAGATAGGCGCGGATTTAGATTTAACCGGGCTCCACTTACCAATTGGGTGTTCCTATGGAAGTCTTTGACAACATCATCGAAGCGGTTGGCCATACGCCTCTCGTTCGCCTCAATAAGGTCGTGCCCGAGGGCGCGGCGACGATCCTGGTGAAGTGCGAATATATGAACCCCACCGGGTCGATCAAAGACCGCATGGCGGCCTACATCATCGAACAGGCTGAGAAGGAAGGTCTGTTGAAGCCGGGCGGCACGATTGTCGAGAACACTTCGGGCAACACCGGACAGAGCCTGGCCATGGTGGCCGCGGTCAAAGGTTATCACTGCGTCTTCACTTTGCCGGACAAGATGAGCCAGGAAAAGATCGATATGATGAAGGCCTATGGCGCCGAGGTCGTGATTACGCCGACCGATGTGCCTGGTGACTCGCCTGATCATTATGTGAACACCGCCAAGCGCATCGCCTCTGAAACGCCCGGCGCCTTCTATGTCGATCAGTATCACACCGAATGGAACATCGAGGCGCACCGGCGCTACACCGGTAAAGAAATTTACGATCAGACCGATGGCGGCAAATTCGATGTCTTCATGGGTGGCACCGGCACCGGCGGCACCGTGTCGGGGGTGGGACGCTGGTTCAAGGAGCACGCGCCCAACGTGAAGATTATCGGCGTCGATCCGCTGGGCTCGGTCCATTACCATTTGTTCAAGACCGGCAATCTGCCGACCGCCTATGTCTACAATGTGGAGGGCATCGGTGAGGACATTAAGTGCGAGGCGATGGACTTCTCCGTGGTCGACGACATGCGTCAGGTCAACGATAAGCAGTCCTTCGACATGGCCCGTCGCCTGGTGCGCGAGGAAGGGCTGTTCTGTGGCGGCTCGTCGGGCTCGATCGTCCATTCGGCGGTTGAAGTCGCCCAGGAAATCGGCCCCGACAAGACAATTGTCGTCACCTTGTGCGATTCCGGTACCCGCTATATCACCAAATTCCTTTCCGATGAGTGGATGAAGGATCACGGGTTCCTTGAGGATGGACCCGATTTGGGACTGGTGGAAGATCTGCTGACAGAACGGAATATGTCGCCGGTGACCGCCGGTGCCGACACGCCGATTTCGGAAATTATTCATCTCATGCGAGAGCATGGCGTGTCACAGATTCCCATGATCGAGAGCGGCAAGCTCACCTCGATGGTCCACGAATCCGACATTATTCACGGTCTGCGCGAGGGCAGTATCAACACCGCGACCGCGACGCGCGATGTCGCCAACCCGATCGGCGGACTCATCTACCCCAAGGCCCGGCTAGAAGAGTTGTTCTTCTTGTTCGAATCCGACCATGTGGCGGTGGTCGTCGATGGCGGGACGGTTGTGGGCGTGGTGTCGCAGATCGACTTGATCGAATATCTCGCCAAAAACCCAAGGCCCGCGCCGCTTGCGGTCGCCTCTTAATCGGAAACAGCGTCGGCGTTTAAAAAGTCCTTGATTATTGTGACTGTCACGTTATATAAACTGTGACAGTCACAATAAAAGAGATTATTATGCGTAATCCACTTAAATCACGAGAGCAGAATATGGGCCGCCGCCCGATCCACGATGAAGCCATGTCGCCTGCCGAGCGCCAACGCCGGCGCCGGGCGCGGGTGCGCGATGAACCCTGGCGCGATCAACGCCAGGCGTCACGCGCGATATTGCAGGCGCTGCGGGATTTGCAGGACACGTCTGTCGATGTTGCGAAGCTGAACCCCGAAATGTTGGCGCAAATTGTCGACCGGGCGGTTCACAACTTGGCGCCTGGCGACGAGGAAGCTACCGGCGAGGCCCGAACCACGGTCACGAAACTGCTTGATCCCAACGAGCCTTTGCCCGAGCGCGGCCATCGCGGCGGCCGGGGACGGCGCGGCCACCGGCGGGGCGACGGTACGCACCGCCGTCATGGTCGCCGTGAGAAGGATCAGGATAAGGATCGCGACACGGAATAAGCTGACCGAGACGGTTGGCCTTCGCCGCGCGGAGACCATATTATTAGTCCTACAGGGTGGCCAATGCGCGACGACGCAACGGCCATCCGCCTATTCGACAGGACCAGGATGAGACCATGACCGAGATCGATGCCAACACCCGCACAGAGCTTGAGGCCGCAGCGTTCCGCACCTTGGTGCAACATTTGCGCGATAAGCCCGAAGTGCAGAATATCGACTTGATGAACCTGGCTGACTTCTGCCGCAATTGCTTGTCCAAATGGTACAAGGCGGCGGCCGAAGATAAGGGCATCGACCTAGACTACGATGCAGCCCGCGAGATCGTCTATGGCATGCCCTATTCCGAATGGAAGGCAAAATACCAGGCTGAGGCTACACCCGAGCAAAAGGCCGCCTTCGATGCCAAGCAGCCGTAGATACCGTTTACACAGGTGCGACCTTCATCCTTCGACAGGCTCAGGATGAGGAGGGATAGATTGCCGGTATCCAACAAACCTCATGCTGAGCTTGTCGAAGTATGAGGCTGCGGTAAGCAAGGCGGAATTAGTCGAAAATATTTCGAATAGTGGCGACGCAGCCTTTGCTTTTCCACAGGCTGACGGGCTAAACCGGTGGCGGGCGTTATGCCCGTCATCGCGGTTTCGGCGATGATTATCAGAAATTTGGGGAGAGAGTACCGATGGCCGATACGGGCGGCATCGCTGCGGACAGGTTGCGCAGTTTCATAGAGCGGATCGAGCGGTTGGAAGAGGACCGGGCGGGGCTAAATTCCGACATCAGAGAGGTCTTGTCGGAGGCTAAATCGGCGGGTTTCGACACCAAAACCATCCGCCAGATTGTGCGTCTGCGCAAACTCGACCCCAATGAGCGCCAGGAGCAGGAGCATCTGCTCGAAGTCTACCGCAGCGCCGTCGGGCTCTAGCCTTTCATCAATAATTCGACCGGCCGCCATCGACGTTGATCATCTGGCCGGTCAGGAAATCGCTGTCGGGGCTGGCGAGAAATAACACCGTACCGACGAGGTCGTCGGGCAGCATGTCACGCTGAAAGGCCCGCATGTTGCGGTTCATCTCGCGCGCTTGCTCATAATCAGGATGGTCTTGCAGGCCCTCGCTCTCGGTGAGCCCCGCCGCGATGGAATTCACGCAAATATTGTCGCCGCCCAATTCACGCGACAGCGAACGGGTCATCGCCATGACAGCGCCTTTCGACGTGACGTAGTGAAGGAAAAAGGGAACGCCGGCGAGGACCGTGCCTGAACTGATATTGATGACTTTGCCGCGGCCAGCCCGCCGCATGCTGGGCACCACCGCCTTGGTGGCTTGGAACGTGCCGCGCACATTCACCCGCATCACCCTGTCCCACTCATCTTCGTCGATGTCCTCGAACGGTTGGCGGCGCAGCGCCACGAACAGGCCGGCGTTATTGACGAGAATTTCGATGGGGCCGAAAGCGGCCTCGGCGCCCACGACGGATTGCGTGAGGGCGTCGTTGTCAGTCACATCGCAAATTTGTGCAATGGCTTCGCCGCCAGCCGCGGTGATGGCATCTGCAACGGGTTGGCAATCGACCACATCGGAAACCACGACGCGGGCGCCCTCAGCCGCCATGGCCTTGGCGTAAACCGCTCCCAATCCTTGGGCGGCGCCGGTAATCAGCGCGACTTTCCCGTTCAATTTGGTCATGGCGTTGCTTCTCTCCGGCGAAATCACAGAGCACTAATACGTGACTGGCAGGTCATCGGTGGCGTTCCTAATTGTCTCATAAGTCTGTGGCACTATCGTCGCAACAGTTAGCGAATTGGCCCATCGGCATTTACGCTGATGGTCATCAAAAAGGCGCGCTACACCTCAAGTAGAAATGGAGCAGCCATGTCTATTATTACGCAGAACGCCAAAAAAATAACCCTTGCCTTGGGTCTAGGAATCGCACTGTCCGCCTTTGCGCCGGCGGGCGCTGACGCCTCCTCGTCGGCGTCTTCGACAACGATCAGCGCGGAGGTTGCCCAGTCCACCGCGGATAAACCAAAGACGATGCGAAAGCGCAAATTGATCGGAAAGCCGTCGGGCTATTGTGACCGGCCGTCGAAAAAAAATAAGGTGAAATGCAGAACCCGATAAGCCACCTGGTGCCCATTGCCCGCGCCGGGGGTTTAACGACTGTCTTGCGTTGACCCGCTTTGCGGCGGAAACTCCTGGGTGACGGTTGTCGCCGGTAACCCAGGAGTATGCCCATGAAACCGCTTTCGCTTGGCGATATGACCGTGCAGTCGGTCTTGGAAAATGTCGCGGCCGCCGAGGCCCCCGGTGAGATGTTTCCCACCGCGGCGGCGGAAGATATCGCACGCCACATGGATTGGATGGCGCCGACTTTTTACGATCCGGCAAGCGAGAAGCTGATCCTGGCGTTTCAGAGTTTTGTCGTGCGCACGCCGCGGCTCAACATTCTCATTGATACCTGCGTTGGTGAGGACAAGGTGCGCCCGTGGCCCCAATTTCATATGAAGAAATGGCCGTGGATGGGAAATTTACAAACGCTCGGGCTGACGCCGGAAGACATCGATGTGGTCATGTGCACCCATCTGCATCCCGACCATGTGGGCTGGAACACTCAGTTGCGCGATGGCCATTGGGTGCCGACTTTCCCCAATGCCAACTATGTATTCGCCCGCGACGAATATCACTATTGGGAAAAGGAAAACGCCCAGGGGTCAGAGCGCATCGGCCTGACCTTCGCGGACAGCGTGTTGCCGGTGATGGAAGCGGGGCAGGCGACGCTGGTTGATCACGACCATGAAATCGATACTGGCATTGTCCTCGAACCGACCCCTGGTCATTCGCCGGGTCATGTGGTGGTCAACCTGGCGTCGAACGGCGATAGCGCGGTTTTCACCGGCGATCTGATGCACCATCCGGTGCAGGTGCCGGAGCCGCAATGGAGTACCTGCTTCTGCTGGGATTTGGAGATGTCGGCCAACACAAGAACCGCCTTCGTCGACCGCTACACCGATACCGAGACGATTATTCTACCGGTCCATTTTGCCGGCGAGACCGCCGGCCGCATCGTCGGCGGCGCGGATAAATCGATGTTCGCCTTTCTGGAAGGCTAAAGCGCTACTCCGCCGCCTCGGCTTTTGGCGCGTCGGGGTTGCGGAAGGCGCGCAGTAAAGCTTCCTCTTCGGTCTTGGCTTTTTCCAGGTGCTCGTCCTTAACGTGGCCGTAGCCGCGAATATGTTCGGGGATCGTGGCAATAGCGACAGCCAGCTCGTGGTTGTCCCGGTTTAGCTCGCTTAGCACTTCTTCCATCGTGGTTTCATAGTCGGCGATTAGCTGACGTTCGCGCTTGCGTTCGGCGGAATAGCCGAAAATGTCGAAGGTGGTCCCGCGCAGGAAACGTAGCCGCGCCAAGAGGCCGAAGGCCGACATCATCCAGGGCCCGAATTCTTGTTTGATCAGATGGCCGGTGGCGGCGTCGCGCTTGGCGATCAAGGGGGGCGCCATATGGAATTTCAGTTTGAAATTACCCTCGAACTGGTCGTTCAGCCGCTGGGTGAAGGCGCCGTTGGTGTAAAGCCGCGCCACCTCATACTCATCCTTGATCGCCAGCAGCTTGAAGTAGTACCGCGCCGCCGCTTCGGCGAGGCCGCTGCGGCCCTTGGCGCGGTCGCCCTCTGCCTTTTGTACCATGACGACGAAATCCTTGTAGCGTCTTGCATAGGCCTCGTTCTGATAGGCGGTGAGGGTGCGAATGCGCCGAGCGACGATGTCTTCCAACGAGGTGGCGATGTCCGGTTCCTGCAGACGAAGTGGCGTCGCTGGCGCGGCGGCTTTTTCGACTCGCGCCCGGTCGACCACGGTGCGGCGACCCCACAGGAAGGCCCGTTTGTTGAAGTCGACGGCCACGCCATTCAATTCGATGGCTTGTTCCAGCGCCTCGGCGGAAATCGGCACCAGCCCGCGCTGCCAGGCGATGCCGAGCATGAACAAGTTAGTGGCGATGGAATCGCCGAGCAGGGCAGTCGCCAATCGCGAGGCCTCGACATAATCGGCGGCGTCGTCGCCGACCGCGACATCGATGATTTTCGCCATCTCCGCGCCCATCAAGTTCATGTCGGGATTGCGGGTGAAATCACCGGTGATGGTCTCGTGGCTGTTGACGACAACTTGAGTGACGCCGGGTTGCATCTTCGCCAAAACGTCGGGGCTGGCGGCGACCATGAGGTCGCAACCGATCACCGTGTTGGCGCTGCCGGCGGCGATGCGCACCGCGTGCAGATCTTCGGGCTGCGCGCCGATGCGGATATGGCTAACCACCGCGCCGCCCTTCTGGGCGAGACCGGCCATGTCGAGCACCGAAGCGCCCTTGCCTTCGATATGGGCGGCCATGCCGAGTAGGGCGCCGATGGTGACCACGCCGGTGCCGCCGATGCCGGTAACAATAATCCCGAACGGTGTGTCGAGGGACGGCAGCTCGGGGGTCGGCAGGACGATGTTGTTAAACGCACCCTCAGCGCCGCCTGCGGCTATGGTCTGGGGGTTCTTCAACTGACCCCCGTGAACGGTGAGAAAGCTGGGGCAGAATCCGTTGACGCAGGAATAGTCCTTGTTACAGCTCGACTGATCGATCGCCCGCTTGCGGCCGAACTCAGTGTCGACCGGGACCACCGACAGGCAGTTCGATTTCACCGAACAGTCGCCGCAGCCTTCGCATACCGCTTCGTTGATCATCACCCGCTTGGGTGGGTCGGGAAATAGGTTACGTTTGCGACGCCGGCGTTTCTCTGCGGCGCAGGTCTGGTCGTAAATCAGCACCGTGGTGCCCGGCCAATCGCGCAGGCTTCGCTGGACCTCATCCAATTCGTCGCGGTGGTGCACCGTGGTGCCGTGGGCAAACTCGGTGCCGATGGGATATTTATCTGGCTCGTCGGACACAACGACGACTTTTGATGCGCCTTCGGCGGCAACCTGTCGGCTAATGGAGTCGACTGTTAGCGGCCCGTCGAACGACTGCCCGCCTGTCATAGCGACGGCGTCGTTGAAGAGGATCTTGTAAGTCACGTTGACCCCAGCAGCGACTGCTTGGCGGATCGCTAAATAGCCCGAATGGTAGTAGGTACCGTCGCCCAAATTGACGAAAACATGCTCGTCGCTGGTGAACGGCGCCTGACCGACCCAACTAGCGCCCTCGCCTCCCATCTGGGTGAAGGTGGCGGTGTCGCGGTCCATCCACAGTGACATGAAGTGACAGCCAATGCCGGCCAGGGCGCGGCTACCTTCGGGTACGCGGGTCGATGTGTTGTGGGGACAGCCCGAGCAAAAATAGGGAACGCGCTTGATCGTATCGGGCTGTTGCGCCAGCGATGATTCCTTGCGGGTGAGGAAGGCCAGCCGTTCTTCGATTTCCGGCGAGGTGTGGAACCGGCCAAGACGGTCGGCAATAGCCTTTGCGATACGCGCTGGGCCCAACTCGGCGTGCGATTGCAGAAGCCACTCGCCGTTTTCGTCGTGTTTGCCGATGATCAGAGGCCGCGAGCCACCGGTCCAATTGTAGAACTGTTCTTTGATTTGGGGTTCGATCAACCCGCGCTTTTCCTCGACCACGAGTATTTCGTCGAGACCCTTGGCGAATTCACGCATGCCCTCAGGCTCGAGCGGCCATGGCATGCCGACTTTGTACAGGCTGATGCCGATCTCTTTCGCTTGGGTTTCGTCGATGCCCAGATCGTCAAGAGCTTGGCGCACGTCGAGATAGGATTTGCCCGTGGTAACAATACCTAGCCGCCGCTTCGGACTTTCGATTATCGTTTTGTCGATCTTGTTGGCCCGCGCGAAGGCCAGGGCAGCTTGCAACTTATAACGATGGTGGCGTTCTTCTTGGCCGAGGAAATCATCGGGCCAGCGAATGTTGAGGCCGCCTATAGGCATTTGGAAATCGGTTGGGGTGACGATGTCGACCCGGTGGGGGTCGATCGAAACCGATGCCGAACTGTCGACGGTCTCGGCGATAGTCTTGAACCCGATCCAGCAGCCGGAAAAGCGGCTCATCGCCCACCCGTAGAGGCCGAGATCGAGGAAATCCTGAACCCCGGCCGGGTTGAGCACCGGGATCATCGCATCGACAAAGGCGAATTCGGACTGATGCGCCGTGGTCGACGATTTGCAGGTGTGGTCGTCGCCGGCCAACAGCAGGGTGCCGCCGTTGGGCGAAGATCCAGCCAGATTACCGTGCTTGAAAACATCGCCGGAGCGGTCGACGCCGGGACCCTTGCCGTACCACATGGCGAAAACGCCGTCATAGTTGGCGCTGGGGTAGAGGTTGAGCTGTTGGCTACCCCAAATGGCGGTGGCGGCGAGGTCTTCGTTGACCCCTGGCTGAAAAACAATGTGGTGCTTTTCGAGAAACGGTTGGGCGCGCTGCATCTGCTGGTCGAGACCGCCCAGCGGCGAGCCCCGGTAGCCGCTAACGTAACAGGCGGTGTTGAGTCCGGCTTTCTCGTCGCGCAGGCGTTGCATCATCGGCAGGCGGACCAGCGCTTGCGTGCCGGTCAGATAGACCCGACCCGATTCAAGGGCATATTTATCATCGAGACTGACAGCTGTTAGCGCCATCTATTCCTCCGTAGGGTCGCTGATCCAAGCGCCGATTCGTTGGATGAAAATGTAAGAGGGACTGACTTAAGTGTCCATCAGCCAGACCGGTCCAACGCAATTCAGCAATAAATCGCACGGAACCATGGCGGTCGCGACGCTAAATTATCCCCAACTGGCAAATTTGTTGCGATTTGTAGGGCGAAATTCGAGCCCGATTCGCAGGATTTTAGACAAATAGTGAAATCGCGCGGTTGGTTCGTTATACCTTGCGCCACAACAACGCCCCACGAGTTCCAAGTCTGCGAGGTATCGGTCGCGTGGCCATCTTGTTAACCGGCGCCGCCGGGTTTATCGGCATGCATGTCAGCCAGGCGCTTCTGGCGCGCGGCGAGAGCGTGATCGGTGTCGACAATCTCAACGACTATTACGATGTTGCCCTGAAAGAGGCGCGCCTGGCGCGGCTGACAGCGCACGACCAGTTCCGTTTCGAACGTCTGGACATCGCCGATCAGGGCGCCCTCACGCCGCTTGCCGAGGGGGTCGATCGTATTATTCACTTGGCCGCGCAAGCCGGTGTTCGCTACAGCCTGACCCATCCGGAGGCCTATGAGCGGGCCAACCTGGCCGGCCACCTCAATGTGCTCGAATTCGCCCGGCATATTGGCGATGGGCTCACCAACATGGTCTATGCCAGCTCGTCCTCGGTTTATGGCGGCAATACCAAGCTGCCGTTTTCGGTCGATGACCAAGTCGATAATCCGGTCTCGCTTTATGCGGCGACCAAGAAGGCCAACGAATTGATGAGCCACGCCTACTGTCACACCTATGGGCTGCCGGCGACGGGCTTGCGCTTTTTCACGGTCTACGGGCCGTGGGGCCGGCCCGATATGTCGGCCTATATCTTCACCTCAAAAATTCTCGCCGGCGAACCGATCCCGGTGTTCAACCATGGCGACATGCAGCGCGATTTCACCTTCATCGACGATATCGTCGCCGGCGTTGTGGCGGCGCTCGATCAGCCGCCGGCGGCCGACGGTGCGCGTCACCGGGTCTACAATCTCGGTAATCACCGCTCGGAGCCGCTGATGCGGTTCATTGGCCTGATCGAAGAGGCTCTGGGCCTAAAGGCTGAGATCGATTTCCAACCGATGCAGCCGGGCGACGTACAGGCGACCTACGCCGATATCGACGCCACTCAACGCGATCTCGGCTTCCAGCCGGCGACACCAATCGACCAAGGCATCCCGCAGTTCATTGCCTGGTATCGGGAATATCACGGGGTTTGAGCCGCGACTGGCGGCTGTTAATTTTTCTTGGCGCGCCCCCCGTAGAGAGCTTCGAGGCGTTCGCCGTAACGTTCGGTGATCAAGTGGCGGCGAGGTTTCAATGTCGGCGTCATCAGGCCGTTGTCGATGGAAAAACCTTCGTCGGCAACGATGAAACGGCGCACTTGTTCGATCGGCGATAGTCTTTCATTGACCCGGTCGACGGCCGTTCTCAGCGCCTCGTGGAACGGTTGCAACTCGGATAATGATGCCAGGTCGCGGTCATGGCCGTTGCTTTTCGCCCAGCTGCCGATGAACTCATCATCGGGCACCAAGACCGCGACAAGGTGGGGTCGTTTATCGCCGAAGACCATGGCCTGGCCGATTTCCGGCTCGAAGGTCAGCGCATTCTCGACCCGTTGAGGGGCGACATTGTCGCCGCCTGAATTGACGATGATATCTTTCTTGCGGTCGGTGATCTTGATGTAGCCGTCCGCGTCGAGCTCGGCGATGTCGCCAGTATGGACCCAGCCGTCCTTCAACGCCTCAGCGGAGAGATCGGGGGCGTTCCAATAGCCCTGCATGGTGAGCTCGCCGCGCACCAGCAATTCGCCATCCTCGGCGATTTTTATCTCCACCCCGGGCAGCGCCGGCCCGACTGTGTCGATTTTAATCTTATCGAGGGGATTGCAACTTACCACCGGCGCCGTCTCGGTCTGGCCGTATCCCTGGGATAGGCGGACACCCAATGACAGGAAGAATACGCCGATATCATAGTTTAGCGGCGCGCCGCCGGAGACGAACGCTTTCAGCCGGCCACCGAACCGCTGGGCGACTTTAGCGCGGACGAGTTTGTCGAGAATCGCGTTTTGCAGGCGCTCCCACAGGTTGAGATCGCGCGGGCCTTTCTCATAGGCTTTGGTGCCTAAC
Source organism: Alphaproteobacteria bacterium (assembly GCA_011087645.1). Taxonomy (GTDB): domain Bacteria; phylum Pseudomonadota; class Alphaproteobacteria; order UBA6615; family UBA6615; genus JABDJY01. Next base: position 80,351 of record JAALLF010000012.1, on the reverse strand, counting down.
TCGACGGTCTTGTGGAACAGCTTGGCCGACAGGCCACCCTTGCGGTCGACGCCGGAGATAATGCGTTGATGCATGGTCTCATAGAGGCGCGGTACGGCGGTCATGATGGTCGGCTGGACTTCGGTCATATTGCCGGCCAGACGGTCGATCCCTTCGGCGTAATAAACCTCGGCCCCGATCGAGATGGGGAAATGGAGGCCCGCCGTGTGCTCATAGGAGTGGCTCAGGGGTAGGAAGGACAGAAACACGTCTTTATTCAGGTCGAGCAAATTGCTATCGGCAAACAAATGGTAGGCGCCCATGCAGTTGCACAGGATGGCGCCGTGGCTGAGCATCACCCCTTTCGGCTTGCCGCCGGTGCCTGACGTGTAGATCAGGCAGGCGGTGTCGGTGCGGGCTTGTTCGGCCAACAGAGCCGCCGTGTCGTCGGGCTGTTCGCGGCCCCGGGCGATCAGATCGTGCCAATTGACGATTTCGACCCCTTCGGTGGTGCCCGCCGGGGCTTCAAGCGCGACGATGGTCTTTACGGCATCGAGGGTGCTGGCGGCTGGCAACAGCCGTTCGGCGAGCCGTGCCGAGGAGACGATGGCGACCGTGGCGCCGCTGTCGGACAGGATGTGGATATGGTCTTCAACCGTATTGGTCGTGTAAGCGGGAACGGTCAGACCGCCGGCGGACATGATGGCGAGATCGGCGATACCCCATTCGGGGCGATTTTCCGAAACCAGGACGACCCGATCACCGGGTTTAACCCCCAAAGCGCGCAGACCCCGCGAGAGGGCACTCACATCGGCGCTGGCCTGGGACCAGGTGGTCGGCTGCCAGGCATCGTAATGCCGGCCCCAGAATAGCGGTTTGTCGCCCAGTTCATCGGCTTTGGCGAAAAATACTTGCGGCAGGGTCTGCCATTGGTCGTAACGTTCAGCGTATTCCATCGTGCCCCTAGCCGGTCACGTTTGCGTTGGCGGCGATTGGCTGCAGTGTGTGACCTGTTGCTGTCGGCGCTAATGGAGCTTATCTGTGAGATAGTTGCAAGCAGACCTGTGAGGATGAATTGGAACAATTACTGGCCCCCGCCACCGCCACGGTCTCCGCGAAGGCGCTGGGCGACCTGCCTGAATGGAATCTGGATGATTTGTTTCCCGGCCGGGAGTCTGCCGAACTTGCCACGGCAACCGGGCAGGCCCGCCAGAAAGCGCAGGCTCTGGAGGCCTCCTATAAGGATAAGCTGTCCGATTTGACAGGGTCCGCGCTCGCTGCAGCGATCAGCGAATACGAGGAAATTGACGAAATTTTGGGCCGCATGATGAGTTTCGCGTCCCTGCTCTACGCCGCCGATATGACGGAGCCGGAGTCGGGCCGTTTCTATCAAACCATGCAGGAGACGGTGACCGAGATATCCACCCATCTGCTGTTTTTCGCGCTGGAGATCAACAAGATCGACGAGGCAGTGCTATCCGAGAAACTCACCGACCCGGCGCTGGCCAAATACGAACCCTGGTTGCGCGACACGCGTGCTTTCCGGCCGCACCAGTTGGATGACGCCCTTGAGCGCTTGTTGTTGGAAAAGCATGTGGCGGGCAAGGCGGCATGGGTTCGTTTGTTTGACGAGACGATGGCGGCGTTAAAGTTCAAGGTTGCGCTCAAGCGCGGTGAAAAAGAAATGACCAGCGCCGAGGTGTTCAACCTGCTGTCGGATCAGGACGGCGCGGTGCGCAAGGCCGCGGCCAAGTCTATCGGCGCGGTGTTGGGCGAAAATGCTCGGGTGTTCACGCTGATCACCAACACCTTAGCTAAAGATAAGGAGATCGAAGATAAGTGGCGGCAATTCGCCCAGCCTGTCTCGAGCCGCAATCTGTCCAACTATGTCGAGGACGAGGTGGTCGATGCCCTGGTGGCCGCCGTCAAAGCGAGTTATCCCAGCCTGTCGCATCGCTACTACGCTTTGAAGGCCGGCTGGTTTGGCGCCGATCATTTGGACTATTGGGACCGCAACGCGCCCTTGCCTGACGAGGACGAACGCACCATCGCTTGGCGCGACGCGGTCGATACGGTGCTTGGTGCGTATGGGCGGTTCTCGCCGCAATTAGCCGAGGTCGGCCAGAAGTTCTTCGATAATAATTGGATCGATGCGCCGGTCCGGCCCGGCAAGTCGCCCGGTGCCTTCGCGCACCCGACCGTGCCCAGCGCCCACCCGTTTTTGTTGCTCAACTATCAGGGCAAGACCCGTGACGTGATGACCCTGGCCCACGAACTCGGCCACGGGGTGCATCAGGTGTTGGCCGGTGTGCAAGGCCATCTGATGGCCGATACACCGCTCACCTTGGCGGAAACCGCGTCGGTCTTCGGCGAGATGCTGACTTTCCGCAAGTTGCTCGACGACGCGCCCAACCCAGCGCAAAAACGCGTCATGCTGGCCAATAAGATCGAAGACATGCTGAACACAGTTGTTCGCCAAATCGCGTTCTTCGAATTTGAGCGGCGGGTCCATGATCGTCGTGGTGAGGGCGAACTGCTCACCGAGGAAATTTGCGACATTTGGATGGAAGTACAGGGCGAAAGCCTGGGCCCGGCAATCCGCTTCGAGGATGAGTATCGTTATTATTGGACCTATATTCCCCACTTCATCCACTCGCCTTTCTATGTCTACGCCTATGCCTTCGGCGACTGTTTGGTGAACTCGCTCTATGCGGTCTATCAGGGCGCGGAAGATGGGTTTGCGGAGAAATATCTAGCCATGCTGCGCGCCGGCGGCACCTTGCGCCACAAGGAACTATTGGCCCCCTTTGGTCTCGATGCCAGCGATCCGGCGTTCTGGCAGCAAGGGTTGTCGGTAATTTCCAGCTTGCTCGATGAACTGGCAGCGATGGACGCCGAAACCTCATAGGGGAGTAACGCCGGCGTGGCGGAGAACGACGACGACCGATCCACATTACGCGGCCGCATGGGCCGGTACGGCCGCGTTGGCACCGCCATGGGGGGTGCGGCCGTGCGACTGGCCGGCAGCCGATATTTGGGCCGCGACTTGGATCGGGAAAAGCACGCCGCTGATTTGCGCGTTGCGCTGGGTGGCCTGAAAGGCCCGCTGATGAAGGCGGCGCAAATTTTGTCGACCATACCCGACGCGCTGCCCAAGGATTATGCTCGCGAATTGGCGGAACTTCAGGCCAACGCACCGCCCATGGGATGGCCTTTTGTGCGCCGGCGCATGGCGTCGGAGTTGGGTGCAGATTGGCAGACGAAATTTCAGAACTTCGAGAAAGAGGCGGCGCGGGCGGCATCCTTGGGTCAAGTTCATCGCGCCCTAGATCATGGGGGTCGAGAGTTGGCGTGCAAGGTGCAGTATCCCGACATGAAATCGGCGGTGGCCGCGGATCTGAACCAGCTCAAGCTGATCTTCGCCGTCTACAAGCGCTACGACCGGGTGATCGATACGTCGCAAATCCACGCCGAACTGTCCGAGCGCCTGACTGAAGAGCTCGACTATGTACGCGAAGCCAACGCGACGCGGCTCTACGGCGAGATGCTCGTCAACGAAGCCGGGGTGAATGTCCCGCAAGTATCCGATGAACTGTCATCTGGCCGGTTGCTGACGACGAACTGGCTCGACGGTATGCCGATGGCAGAGTTTGCCGATGCCGCGACCGAGCACCGCGAAACCGTTGCTGTGAACATGTTTCGAGCCTGGTATGTGCCATTTTACTATTACGGCGTGATCCACGGCGACCCTCATCTGGGCAACTACACGGTTAATCCCGAAGACGGCACAATAAATCTGTACGATTTTGGTTGTATCCGAGTGTTCACGCCGCGTTTTGTGCGCGCGGTGATCGACCTCTATCATGCGCTGCGTAACGATGACCGCGCCCTGGCGGTGCACGCTTACGAGACCTGGGGCTTCATCGATCTCAGCAACGAAATGATCGATGTTCTAAATATTTGGGCCTCGTTTCTCTACTCGCCGGTGATGGAGGATAAGGTGCAGCGCATTCAGGAATCCGATTCTGGGCTGTACGGCGCCAATATCGCCCATCAGGTCCATCAGGAATTGCGCAAATTGGGCGGCGTGACCCCGCCGCGCGAATTTGTGCTGATGGACCGCGCAGCCATCGGGCTTGGTTCGGTATTTTTGCGGCTGCGCGCTGAGGTTAACTGGTTTGAGCTGTTTCAGGGCTTGATCGCGGATTTCGATGAAGATGTCCTTGCCGCCCGTCAAACCGAAACCCTTGGCCGCCATAGTATCCCTCTCGCTGAATAAGCCTCACGAGAATTTGCATTGGCACTGGCTCACCGGTGGTGTCTAGGGGAGGGGTATTTGGGAGATCGGATCATGCTGAAACGTCGAGACTTTATCCTTTCCACCTTGGCCCTACCGTTGCTAGCCGTGCGCCCGGCATTGGCACAGGAAGCGCGCCTCGATGACAGCCTGCGCAGCAATTTGAAATCGCTCGAATCGATCCGCGGTAAAGTCGACGATACAGCGTTCGATGGCCGTCCGGTTCTGGTGACGTTTTTCGCCAGCTGGTGTCCGCCGTGCCGTCAGGAGATGGAAGAGCTGGCGAGCTACATTGAAGACAACGGCAATAATGTCTCGATGATCGCGGTCAACTGGATGGAAGGTTTTGTCGGCCGGCCGAACCCGCGGGCGGTCAAGCGGTTCACCAATTTCATCCACCCATCGATACCCACCGTGGTTGGCGACGATGCGTTGGACGGCCGGTTGGGCGGCATTCGCGCGGTGCCGGCGGTGGTGATTTTCGACAGCCAGGGCAAGATGATATTTCGCCTTGGTGGTGGTAGCGAACGCGATATTGGCCGGTTTTTCATTACCAAGCGTCGGCTAACTGGGATTATCAACGGGCTTTCCTGAGACTTCTCGGTTGTACAGGTTGCCGGCTGGATCCTTTGCCAGGCGGCGGCGCGTGGACAATACGAAAGAATGATCCGCTGAAGTGCGTATTCGGCGTGTTTTTGGTCGCCAAAGACTTGTTCTGACTCGGCTCTAACGTCATATTCCGCCAAATCGGACAGCGCGTTTCCCATTGGCGAATTCGCGCCGTCCTGGAAGGGCCGAAGCATAGGGTGCTTACATAATGAAGATCGCCATTCCGAGAGAACGCCGTCCCCATGAACAGCGCGTGGCGGCCACTCCGGATACCGTAAAACGTTTCGTTCAGCTAGGCGTAGAAGTCAGTGTTGAGACCGGCGCTGGCGAGAACGCCGCCATTCTGGACGGCGCCTATATCGAAGCCGGGGCCACGGTGCACGCCACCCGCGCCGAGACCTTTGCCGGCGCCGATGTAATATTGAAGGTCCAGCGTCCGCGCACCAGTACTGATGGCGGTGCCGATGGGCTGGCCGATTACCCCGACGGCTCTATTCTGGTGGCGCTTCACAATCCCTTTGGCGATCCCATCGGGGTCGAGCATTACGCGGCCAAAAACATCATCTCGTTTGCGCTGGAATTTCTGCCGCGCATAAGCCGAGCCCAGTCAATGGATGTGCTGAGCTCGCAAGCCAATTTGGCCGGCTATAAAGCGGTGGTTGATGGCGCGGCGGAATATGGCCACGCCATTCCCATGATGATGACCGCTGCGGGCCGTATTAACCCGGCAAAAGTGTTCGTCATGGGCGCCGGTGTTGCCGGTCTGCAAGCAATCGCCACCGCGCGGCGGATTGGCGCGGTTGTGTCGGCAACCGATGTTCGCATGGCGGCCAAGGAGGAAGTTGAAAGCTTGGGCGCAAGCTTCGTCATGGTCGAACCGGACGCCGACGAAACCGGCCAGACCGAAGGCGGTTATGCCAAGGAAATGTCGGACGATTATAAGCGTCGCCAGGCGGAACTGGTCGCTGCGCACATCGCGACCCAGGACATCGTCATTACGACGGCGCTCATTCCGGGCCGTCCGGCGCCGGTTTTAGTCACCGACGAAATGGTCGCCTCGATGCGGTCGGGCTCGGTCATCGTCGATTTGGCCGTCGAGCAGGGCGGTAACGTCACCAAAAGCGTTGGCGGCGAGATCGTGACGACCGAAAATGGCGTCGTCATCATGGGCCATTATAACCTGCCCTCGCGCCTCGCGGGCGATGCGTCGGCACTTTATGCCCGCAACTTGTACAATTTTGTCGAATTGATGATCGATAAGGAAACCAGTGATCTCGCCATTGACTGGGAGGACGAGATTATCGCCGGGTCGTGTCTGACCCGCGACGGCAAGATCGTCCACCCGGCACTGCTCCCGAAGGATGAGGCCCCGGCCGACGCGCCGAGCTCGGCGGTTGCTGAACCGGCGCCGGAAGTCAGTATTAGATCTGCAGCGGCGGAAGCCGACGCGGCGGCGGAAACGCCCAAACCCGACCCAAGTAAGTCAACCGAGGAAGGGGCCTAATTCGATGGATCCGTCGACCCTTGCAGAAAAAGCGCAGGAACTAGCCGCTGAAGCCCAGGGTGTTGCCGAACAGGCGGTGATCCTGGCGCAGGATGCGACTAGCCTGGCCGCGAGTTCGACAGGTGGCGCTAGTGAGCCGTTTGTCTTTCTTTTCACTGTATTCGTTCTGGCCGTCTTCGTTGGCTATTACGTGGTGTGGAGCGTCACACCGGCTCTGCACTCGCCCCTGATGGCGGTCACCAACGCGATCTCGTCGGTCATCATCGTTGGGGCGCTGATCGCAGCGGGTCCGCAGGAACTCAACCTGGCCAAGGTGTTCGGGTTTATCGCGGTGGTATTGGCATCGATTAACATATTCGGCGGTTTCATCGTGACGCAGCGCATGCTGCAGATGTTCCGGCAGAAGCGCTAGGGGGACGCGTTAGATGTCGGCATCGTTATCCGCTTTTCTGTATCTGATCTCCAGCGTCTGCTTCATCATGGCGTTGCGCGGGTTGAGCTCGCCAAAAACCGCGCGCATGGGCAATATTTACGGCATTGCCGGCATGGTGATTGCCGTGTTCACCACCTTGGCTCTGCCGGGTGTGGTGTCGTTCGGTATGATCATCCTGGGCGTTTTAATCGGTGGCGCTATCGGCACGGCGATTGCGTTGCGCATCGAGATGACCGCGCTGCCACAATTGGTTGCGGCGTTCCATTCCTTGGTCGGTCTGGCCGCCGTGTTCGTCGCCGGCGCGGCGTTTTATGCGCCGGAAGCCTACGGTATCGGCACAACCGGGGACATCAAGACCGCCAGCCTGATCGAAATGTCGATCGGCACGGCGATCGGCGCCATTACCTTCACCGGCTCGATCATCGCGTTTGGCAAGCTGCAAGGCCTGGTGTCGGGCCGGCCGTTGGTCTTTGGCGGCCAACATATGGTGAATGCCGGCCTCGGTGTCTTGCTCGTCCTGGTGGTTATCTGGTTAGCAGTTAGCGAATCACAGACCGCGTTTTGGCTCATCGTCGCCATATCCTTGGTGCTCGGTGTGTTGATTATCGTCCCGATCGGCGGCGCTGACATGCCGGTCGTGGTGTCGATGCTGAACTCCTATTCCGGCTGGGCGGCCGCGGGTATTGGTTTCACGCTGGGCAACCCGCTGCTGATAATTATCGGCGCGCTGGTCGGCTCTTCGGGAGCGATCCTCAGCTACATCATGTGCAAGGGCATGAACCGCTCGTTCATGAACGTCATCCTCGGCGGCTTTGGCGGCGAGACCGCCGGTCCGGCGGCCGATATGGGCGACCGCACGGTCAAGCAAGGCGCCGCGGCTGACGCCGCCTTCATCATGGAGCAGGCCTCGTCGGTTATCATTATTCCGGGTTACGGCATGGCGGTGGCGCAAGCGCAGCATTCCCTGGCCGAGATGGCCAACCTGCTGACCGAGCGCGGCGTCAACGTCCGCTACGCTATCCATCCGGTGGCGGGCCGCATGCCGGGACATATGAACGTGCTGTTGGCCGAGGCCAATGTACCGTATGAAAATGTGCTGGAACTCGACGAGATCAACCACGATTTCGCGTCGACCGAGGTGGCTTTCGTGATCGGCGCCAATGACACCGTCAATCCGGCCGCCAAGACCGACAAGTCGAGCGCGATCTACGGTATGCCAGTGTTGAATGTCGAGGAATCGGGCACCGCCCTGGTGGTCAAGCGCTCGATGGCGTCGGGCTATGCTGGCGTCGACAATCCGCTGTTCTTCAAGGACAACACCATGATGCTGTTCGGCGACGCCAAGAAGATGTGTGAAGACATCGTCAAGGCGCTCCAGGGCGGTGGGCACTAGCCACTCAACCAAACACAAGACAGCCGAGATCGTCTTGGGACCGATGGGGTCCCAAGGCTCTCAGGTGATCGTTCAAAAGGGATCGATGCCCTAGCCGGATACGTCGACAAGACGGCGGCGGCTAGTAGCCTTCGCGTTCCTTGCGCTTGCGGGCCAACTTACGGGCCCGGCGGACGGCTTCCGCCTTCTCCCGTGCGCGTTTTTCCGACGGTTTTTCGTAACTCCGGCGAAGCTTCATTTCACGGAAGACACCCTCGCGCTGCATTTTCTTCTTCAGCGCCTTCAGGGCTTGGTCGACGTTGTTATCACGTACAACGACTTGAACGATGGTACTCACCTCCTTCGACGTTCGTTAGAGCCTATCAAACCCGCGCTCTGCCTTGCTTTTGACCAATGAGTCGCACTGAACCACGCGGGTGGCGGGTTCTAACACAGGGCCTATGGGCGTGCCAAGGGTGGGTTTAGGAGGATCAAATAGCGACCGGGCCTTAAATTAGTGACAACAAGGCCCGAGATTTTCGGTTATTTAACCGCAACAAGGTAGGTATGGGTAGGGGTATTAAGCCCCCGGGAAACTATGTAGCGGTAGCGTGGATCGATCTCATGGCAGAGCAGAACGGGGTTAAGAAGCCCAACGGTTCGGCGAACGGCAAGAACCCTACCAAGTCGGCCACCCTCACCGGCCGGGTATTACCGCCGTCCGGTGCGCCGGCGGTGACCAATCATTTTTTCCCAACGGTCGGCGGTGGCAAGCCGTTCACCGTCTTCGATCTTGCCGATCATCTGGTGCAAACCGAACAGTGGCCGGCGGCGCAACGGGCGGCGGCACAGTTACGCCAAGCTGCGGAGTTGATCCGTTTTGCACAAAAATATTCGCCTTTTTACAAGGAACGGTTAGCGAGCACCCTCACAGCGCCAAGAGAGGAACTAACGCCGGAGATGTTTGCCGCGATCCCTTTCCTCACCCGAGAGGGTGTGCAGGGTGCTGGACGAAGCCTCTTCAGCACCAAGCTACCCGAGGGTCACGGTCCGGCTTTCGATGTTCACACCACGGGGTCGAGCGGCCAGCCAGTCCATGTCAAATCGACCAAATTCTCCAGCCTGTTCAACACTGCGGTGACCCTGCGCGGGCATCGTTGGTTTCGCCGCGATCTGGCGGGGACCAATGTGCCCATCAAGGTAGTGTCGAAGGATGCGGGCCGCGAAGAGGTAAGCGGTTGGGCGGCTGGCAGCACGGGGCAATCATATATCTACAGCAACCGGATGCCGGTCAGTCAATTGCTCGACTGGTTGCTGATCGATGACCCGCATTATCTGCAATGCCACCCTTCGATCTTGCAGGAACTGATCCATCGCTCGCTTGATGTGGGCGCGAAACCCAGCCAACTGCGCGATGTGCGCTCTTTGGGTGAAATTCTCGAACCCGGCCTGCGCGCCCTGTGCGAGCGGGAATGGGACGTGCCGGTGCGCGACAATTACAGTTGCGAAGAGCTGGCGACCTTAGCCTTGACCTGCCCGGATCACGATCATCTGCACGTCCAGTCGGAGCGGGTGCTGCTCGAGATTCTTGACGACGACAACCGGCCTTGCGCGCCGGGCGAAGTGGGCCGGGTGGTGGTGACCGGGCTGGTGAATTTCGCCACGCCGCTGATCCGTTACGAACTTGGCGATCGGGCGATCGCCGGCGGGCCGTGCCCGTGCGGCCGCGGGTTGGACACAATCGAGCGCATCATCGGCCGCGAGCGCTTGCCTGTGGTGCTGCCGTCGGGGGATCGGGTGTTTCCGGTGCTCGACGCTGAGCCGTTACTGTTGAAGAGCGGCGTGCGCCAGTATCAATTGGTTCAGACCAGCGTCGAGGAAATCGACATCAAGATGGTTGCCGCCCAGCCCTTATCGGTAGACGAGGCTGCGGAAATCGGCGCCCATCTACAGCGAAATTTTGGCCATCCGTTCCGGTTCAACTTCATTTATGTCGATGAAATACCGCGCGAACCGGGTGGAAAGTTCCAGATTTTCAAATCGGAACTGGCCTAAGGCGGTCGGCCAGACATGAATATCACCGACATCCTCGCTGAGCATGCCCGCAACCGGCCCAGGCACCCGGCGATCGAAGACGGCGAACGCATTGTCACCTATGGCGCTCTCGATGGTCTAGTGAATGCCGCCGCCGCCAATCTCTACGCAGCCGGCATAAAGCCGGGTGGTATCGTGGCCATCCAATTAAACGATTCGGCGGACCACCTGGTCATTCTGTGCGCTTTAGCGCGGGTCGGCGCCGTCATCTTCTCTCTTAATGCGGCGATATCTCGAGCGGAACTTGAGAAGAGTATCGAGAGTGTGGCGGTGAAGGCGGTGATAATGACGGCTCCGCAGTTGGCTGGTGGCGACCGGCTTTGGCTTATGCCCAAGGATATTTGCCGGCCGAAATCGAAACCCTTCGAGGAGCCTGTTGTCGGCGGTGTCGACCCAGTGATGCTGATCCAGTCGTCGGGAACGACCGGGACGCCAAAATCCTTCGTCTACAGCCATAACGACATGAATGAATGGACTCGTCGATATGCGCGTAGCCAGGGTTGGACCGCCGACGAGAGGTGCCTCTCTCTCACCCGCATGTCGTTTACCATGGGGCGCAATCTCGCGCTTGGTATGCTGCATTTAGGCGCGACGGTCGTCGTTCATCAAACCGGTACGCACGATGATCTGGTGGCGCAGGTGAATGATAAGCGCATCAGTTATTTGAAGCTGACACCGTCACACATGATCCCGCTGATCGATTATGCCGCTGACAAGGCGTCGTTGTTTCCTGGCTTGCGGGCGATGGTGGTCGGTAGCGCGCCGACGAGCCACGCGCAGCGCTTGTTGGCGCGAGAACGGCTCACCCCCAATTGCTTCGAGCAACTTGGTTCCAACGAGGCGGGATTACTGGCGCTGGCGCGGCCGGCAGATCAAGACGCCTATCCCGACGCGGTGGGCCGCATTGTCGAGGGTATCGAGGCGCAGATCGTCGACGATGAGGATCGGCAGTTATCGGCGGGTGAGGTGGGATTAGTGCGGTTCCGCGGCGTCGGCTATCCGACGCAATATTTGGACGATCCAGAAGCGACGGCCCGCGCTTTTCGCGATGGCTGGTTTTACCCCGGTGACCTCGTTGCCTTGAACGAAGATGGCTATCTGTTCTTTAAGGGTCGGGCGGATGACATCATTAATAATGGCGGCGCGAAGTTCTATCCGATCGAGGTCGAAACGGTGCTTATGGAGCATCCGGAAGTGCGCGAGGCGGCGGTGTTCGGCTGGTACCACACCCAGTATGGAGAAGTTGGAGTCGCAGGCATTGTGACGAACGCCGATGTCTCGGCGAAAGACTTGCGGGCTTTCTGCGCGAAACGCCTAGCGGGTTACAAGGTGCCATTTCATATCGAGCGAATGGCCGAATTGCCGAAGAACGCGATGGGTAAAGTCTCCAAAGGGGCATTGAAGGAAATTATCGAACATCGGCTCACCGAACGCCAATCCGCACGCTGACCGTTCGTCGCTTACCGCCGGCTCGCCCGTGGGTCGAGGGCGTCCTGCAGGCCGTCGCCCAGGAAATTGAAAGCGATCACCGTGACGAAAATCATCAATCCCGGATAAACCGCCAACTGCGGTGCGCGGGTGATTAGTTCCTGGGCGTTGGTCAGCATATTTCCCCAACTTGGCGTCGGGGGCTGGATGCCGAGGCCGAGGAAGCTCAGCACCGATTCCAATAGAATGATACTGCCGATCGACAAGGTGGTGGCAACGATGATCGGCGAGACCACGTTGGGTAAGATGTGGCGCGCCATGATCCGCCAGGGCCGTGCGCCCATGGCCTCGGCGGCGCGTACGAATTCGCGCGAACGCACCGAAAGCGTGGCGCTGCGCACCAGGCGCGCCACGGTCGTCCAGCCGACGATGGCGATGATGAACATCATGCGGTAGAGGCTGACGATTTCGGACTCGGCAATTGCTGTCGGCACACCCACTTTATTTAGATCGACGGCGGCGAGCACGATCAGCAGCGGCAGTATCGGCAGGGCGATGACCCCATCGGTGGTACGCATCAGCATGGCGTCGAGGCGGCCGCCATAATAGCCGGCCAACAAGCCGATGGTGGTGCCGATGATCGCGGCGGCGAACGCCGCCACTAGCCCGACCAGTAGCGAAATGCGCCCGCCATAGAGCAAGCGCAGGAATACGTCGCGCCCTGCCTCGTCGGTGCCCAGCCAGTGGGTTGCGTTGGGCAGGGCATATTGGTTGAACAAATCGACCCGGGTGGCATCGATGCCCATTGCCGATTCGATCAGTGGAGCGAGGAGTGCCAGCATCGCGATAATCACCAGCAGCACGCCGCTGAATAGGGCCAACCGGTGTTCGCGAAAGCGTCGCCAGAATAGCTGTCGTTCCGCAACATCAATCGGGTGATCGGCGAGGCTGGTCATCGTCGCCCCCTCATTGGTCCGCCAGCGATTTGAAGCTGATACGCGGATCGATCGCCGCGTAGGCGATATCTGCGAGGAAATTACCGACTAGAACCAGCAGCGTCGCAAACAGCAGTCCGACCAAAGCGAGATTAAAATCGTTGGCGAGGATCGAATCGAACATCAGCTTGCCCATGCCGAGATAGCCGAACATGGTCTCAGTAATCAACGCGCCGGAGAACAGCGCGCCGAAATCTAGCGCGACAACAGTCACCAGGGGCAACAGCGCGTTCCGCATGGCATGGCCGACGACCACATTGCGTACGCTCAAGCCCTTGGCATAGGCCGTGCGCACATAATCCTGGCGCATCGCCTCCATCATCGAAGCGCGGGCAAAGCGCGTATAGCCGGCCAAGCTGGCGATGGTCAGGGTCAGCACCGGCAACACCAGGAATTCGAGGCGGTCAAAAAATCCACCCCCGCCACCCACCGGCCCCATGCCGCCGGCCGGTAACACGCCCAGGGTAACGGCAAATAAGAGGATCAGCAGAATAGCCAGCCAAAAGGCCGGCACAGAGATACCGGCGAAGCAGAACATGTTGATGCCGTTATCCGTGAGGCTGTGGGGGTTCACGGCGGCGGCGAAGCCCAGGGGTAGGGCGATGGCTATCGCGGTGAGCGAGGCGATGCCCAGCAATATGATGGTATTGCCCAGGCGCGGTAGCAAAATGTCCAGAACCGGCCGGTTGAAGGTTCGCGAATAGCCCAGATCGCCGCCGAGCGCCGCGGTCAGCCAGTTCCAGTAGCGCTCGGTGATCGGCAGATCGAGCCCATGTAGGCGCTTCAGGCGTTCGCCGTCGGCCGTGGTGAGATCCGGGTTCGACGCGATCATGATATCGATCGGATCGCCCGGCATTAGGCCGATCAACAGGAAGATGACGAACGACATCACCGCCAGAACGATCACAGTTCCCAACAGACGGCGCGCGAGGAAGGTCAACATCTGTCGATCTATAACCTTGTTCGCGTGCTTCGGCGACCGCGATGTGGCTTATTGCGCCGTCCAGTTCTCGATCCACAGGGTACTGGGATATTGGTGCCCGGTGGGCGTTACGCCGGACAGCCATTTCGGCATGATGAACGCGTTGGCGCGAAAATAGAGTGGCAGCACCGGTAAATTCTCGGCATATTCGGTTTGGATCGTGCGCCACCATTTAGCCTGTTCGGCGGCGCCGCATTCCACCTCGACCTTGTCGATGGCCTCATCCATCGCGGGCGATACGTAGCCCGTATAGTTCTGACCCGACCAGCTATTCTCCGCCGTTGGGATCATCGTCGAGTGCAGCGTCGTGCGCGGCACATTTTGCGGCGACGAGAACCAGGCGAACATGGCGAGGCCGGTATACTCGCGTTGGCGCAGGGTGCGTCCGAAATAAACCCGCGCCGGTTCGTTACGGATACGTAAATCGACCCCAGCGTCGCGCAGATTGCTCTGGATGACCTGCTCAACCAGCTCGCGCACCCGGTTGCCCGAGGTGGTCATGATTTCCAAACGCAGCGGCTCGCCGGCGGCATTATGGCGAACGCCGCCGCGAATATCGGTCCAGCCGGCCTCGTCGAGCAGTTCGCCGGCCCGTTTGGTGTCGAAGGCATATTTGCGCACTTCGCCGACATGCACGCTGTCGAGGGGGTGGATCGAAGTGTGGGCGACCGGTTGTTTGCCTTCGAATAGGCGCTCGCTCATGGCCTCACGATCGATGGCATGGAGCAGCGCCTGTCGCACCCGCAAATCGCTCAGAATGGAATTATCGAGATTAAGGTCGATATGCTCGTAGAACAGGCCCGGCTTGAACACCACGTTGTATTCGTCGCCGTGGCGCTTCTGGAAAGTCAGCGCCTGGTCCAGCGATATGCCGTCCTCGCCGGCGATATAGTCGATCTCGCCCGATAGCAGATTGGCCTCCAAGGCCGCGGTGTTTTCAATAGTGCGCACGACGATGCGTTTGAATTGGGGCTTTTGGCCCCACCAGGTGGGATTCGGTTCCAGGGTAACAGAGGCGCCGGGCTCAACCCGGCTGATCCGGTAGGGGCCGAAATATAGTCCGGCATTGGTAGGCTCGGAATCGTATATGTTACGGCTGCGGTACTGAGCGGGATCTTCCGCCGCAGTTGCTTCCAGATGGGCCGGTACGATCTCAAAGTCGTTGATCGCTTCAGCGTCGCAGGTGCGCTTATTCCACTGGATGGTGAACCGCTTATCGTCGAGCGCGACGATGTTTTCCATGCGCCGGTAGAGTTCTTGATTATTGATACCGGCCTCGGGCACGCGGCCGACCTGCCAGGTGAACAGCACGTCCTTGGTGGTCACCGGCGTGCCGTCGCCCCAAACCGCGTCGTCGCGGATGGCGTAGTCGACCTCCAGCCCCGGTGTGCCGTCCTCGGTTTGCCAGTCGCGGATGGTACCGTCGCTGCGGGTGGGGAGTTCGGCGCACAGCAGGCAGATCAATTTCCAGTCGGCGTCGTACACGGTGAACGAGCGCCGGGTCATGCCGTGAATTAACGACAGCGCGACATGGCTCGATAAGTTGGGGTGAAAGCCGGTGGGGAACTGGCTGATGCCAATGATCAGTTCGTCTTTCGCGGCCTTGGCGGTGGCTGGAATGAACATCACCACCAGGGTGGCGACAGCGACGTATTTGCCCCATTTCAACATGCAAAATCTCCCATAGGCGCTCCGTAGGTCTCCCACCCTTACATCAAACCGTGCGGCCGCGCTGGGCAATTGAAACTTATGTGACCGATATTCCAACTTGCCTTGCGATAATTAGAATTATATACACAAATATAAGATGTTAAGTCATTATATAACAAAAAATACATGTTATATATAAATGGGCCGGCAGGTCCGAGAAAATAAGGAACAAGCACATGAAATATCTAGATAAGTTGCGGCGAACCGTCGTCGCGGCCGTATTCGCGACGGCGTTTGGCTGGCTGGCGATTGCGCCCGCTTCGGCGCAGACCAAGCTCGAAGTGGCCTATATTCCGATTATGCCGATGACCCAATTGTTCATTTTGGAGCAGGAAGGGTGGGCCAAAGAAGCCGGTCTCGATCTCAAGCTGACGAAATTCTCCTCCGGGCCGGCGATCGTTCAGGCCATCGCGTCGGGCAAGTTCGACGTTATTTACTTCGGCATCGGCCCAGCCATGGTGGCCCGCGCCAACGGTATTCCGATCAAAGTTGTGGCGGCGAACGGCATTGAGCAGATTACGCTGATCGCCCAAGGCGACTTGCGCAAATATATCGATGAGGCCGCCACGCCGGCCGAGGGTATTCGTAAGTTTACTGCCGACAAGGGGCGTAAGCCGAAGATTGCCTCGCTGCCCAAGGGCTCGGTTCCCGACACCGTGTTCCGCCACTGGCTGATCAAGGTTGCCGGTCTCACCGAAAAGGATGTCGATATCGTCGGCATGGGCGCCGGCAAGGTGCAGCAGGCGATGCTCGCCCGCTCGGTCGATGGCGCATCGATCCTCGAGCCGATCATCACCATCATCAAAGAGCGCTTGCCGGATGCCGAGGTGATCGCCACCGGGGGCGATATGTTGCCCAAGCAACCTGGCGCCATCGTTGCGGTGCGTGAAAAGGCGTTGGCCGAGCATCCCGATGCGATCAAGAAATTGGTTGAGTTGCACAAGCGAGCAACTGAGCTGATTACGGCTGACCCGGATCAGGCGGCCAAAGATGTGCATGCCGCCATCGGCCGGGGGCTGGTGCCGGTCGAGACAATCCGCACGGCCTTGCAGTCGCGGCAAAACAAGTTCGTTGCCGATCCGCGTCTGATCATCACCGCGACCAAGACGATGCACGATTTCCAAGCTGAAATCGGCGCCTTGAAAAAGCCGGTGCCGCTCGATGAGTTGTTCGACACCAGCGTCTACGAGGCGGTGGTAGGCGGCAGTTGAACAGCAGACCGTTAGCGTCCGCGACGGGTTTAATCGTCTTCTTGGCTATCTGGGAGGCGATCGCCCGTAGCGGACTCGTTGCATCGACTTTACTGCCGGCGCCCAGCGTGTTGCCGGGTGCGCTGATTTCCGAAGTTTCCCTGGGATTTTGGCACGCCATGGTGATTGCCAGTATGGAGCATTATCTGATCGGGCTGTTTCTCGGCTCGCTGCTGGGAATCGCCTGCGGCATGGCGGTGGCGCTGTTTCCGCGGGTCGATGCTACGCAAGCATGGCTGGCCCGGGTGTTACGCCCGATTCCGCCCCTGGCGTGGATCCCGTTCGCTATCATCTGGTTCGGTGTCAGCCAATCGGCCGCCGCCTTCATCATCTCGATCGGTATTTTTTGGATAAATTATTTCGCTGCCCTGACCGCCGTCGAGTCCGTCGACAAGGAGTTGATCGAACTGTCCAACGCCTTCGGCCACCGCTCGTTCTTCGCCCGGTTGGTGAAGGTCATTTTGCCCGGCGCGGCGCCGGGCATACTCGGCGGATTTCGCGCCGGTCTCGGTATGGGGTGGATGACCGTGGTCGCCGCTGAGCTGTTCGGTATCATCGGCATCGGCTCGCGCATGATGGAAGCCGCCGGCCTGCTCGCTACTGAAGTGGTGATCGTCTACATGCTGACCATCGCGTTTTTGTACGCCGTTAGCGACACATTATTCGTCAGGGTCAGGGATCGACTGTTGCAATGGCAGCAATAGTTGAAATCGATAATCTGGCCGCAGCCTTCGATGCCAACGGTGAGCCGGCGGGGTCACCGGTGTTCGCCAATCTCGATCTAACAATCGAGCGCGGAGAGTTTGTGACTTTGGTGGGGCCGTCGGGCGCCGGCAAGTCGACCTTGCTGCGGATCATTGCCGACCTCATGCCAGCGCGCCAAGGTAATGTGCGCAAGACCATGCAGCAGAGCGCCCAGCGCCGGCCGATCGCCATGGTTTTCCAGGAAGCCCGGCTGATGCCCTGGCGGCGCGTGCGCGACAATATCGCTTTCGGTCTTGAAGGGCTCAAAGTCGACAAGGGCGAGCGCGACCGGCGCATCGACGACGTCTTGCGGTTGGTTGGCCTGGCCGATTATGGCGACCGCTGGCCCTACGAACTTTCCGGCGGTCAACGTCAGCGTGTCGGCATCGCCCGCGCGCTTGCGGTCGACCCGGATCTGTTACTGATGGACGAGCCCTTTGGTGCTCTCGACGCCATTACACGGCAAACCTTACAGGACGAATTGCTGCGCATCTGGCACGAGACCGGCAAGTCAGTGCTGTTCGTCACCCACGATATCGACGAGGCGGTCTATCTCGGCGATCGGGTTCTGCTGCTCGGTGGCTCGCCGGCGACCATCACCCAGAGCTACGATATCGCCGCCGGTCGTCCGCGCCGGCGCGATCAAGAACAGGTGACCGAGGCGGTTACCCGCGTCAAACGCGGTCTGTCCCAGACCTTCGAAGGTGGGGCGGGCATATAGGCGAAATAAGTCGGGGAGACTATTCCCGCGCGGCGCTCCAGCCTTCCGGATCATCGAGATAGGCTTCGACACTATCGAGCTGCTCGGGCGTGAAGAGCTCGCGGCTGCGTGCCACGTCGAGTACGTCCCACCAGGTCGCCAGGGCGTGCAGCCCCACATCGAGCTTGGCCATGGTGGCGAGGCTCTCGGGAAAAATACCGTAGTGGAAAACCACATAGGTGTGGGCCACGGCGGCGCCGGCCGCGCGCAGAGCTTCGATGAACCGCACTTTGCTACCGCCGTCGGTGGTCAAATCCTCGACCAGCAGAACCCGCGCGCCTTCGTTCAGCTTACCCTCGATTTGCGCCATGCGGCCGAAGCCCTTGGGTTCCTTGCGCACATAGATCATTGGCAGGTCGAGGGCATCGGCGATCCAGGCGGAAAACGGAATGCCCGAGGTCTCGCCGCCGGCGACGATGTCGATTTCGCCACCGCCGATATCGCGTTCGATGAGGTCGACGGCGAGCCGAGTTAGCTCGCTGCGGGCGGCGGGGAACGAAATGATGCGCCGGCAGTCCACATAGCTCGGGCTCTTGCGCCCTGACGTGAAGGTATAGGGGTCGTCGGGGCGAAAATTCACCGCCTCGATATCGAGCAATATCTCTGCCGCGCGTTGCGCCGCGAGGCGGGCGTCATCGGTGGCGTGGGTGAGTTCAGCGGGCCGGGGCATGGGCCAAATCCTGTTAACGACGATTACCGTGGCGCATGTTATAGGGAATTCAACAGAGTCGTTACAGGACGGCGACTAGAAGATTTGATATACTGTTTAGACCACTGAAACGGATGGTGCATGAGCCGGGTCTGGAAAGGCATACCGATATTTGGGGCAGGCCTTGCACTATTTGTCGGGCTGACTTTCTCGCCCCTGGTGCCTCCCGCACATTCCGATGAGCATACACAAGTACGTACTTGGCAAGGCACCATCCGGGTCAAGAAGCTTAATGTGCGCGGTGGTCCCGGCGAGGGCTATGACATTGTCGCGAAGCTCAAGCGTGGGGACAAAGTTACCGCGGTCGATCAGTCGGGTCGCTGGGTCCGCGTCATTGGACTTAAAACCGACGATGGCGATGAGAATAGTCCCGAGATCGAGGCGTGGGTCCATAAATCGTTTTTAAATCTGCCCAAGGATTTCCTGGCGCCGGCGTTCGGTGATGAGGAAAACGCCTTCGTCGATTGGGCCATCGCGCGCGGTGATCTCGCGGAGCTGTCGATTGAAGGCGCCGAGCGCTTATCGGTGGTCCTAGGCGAAGAAACCAATACTGATCACGCATCGCTCATCGCATTTGAAGTCGGCTGTGCCTATCGCAGTCAGCTCAAGATCACCGAGCCGGTGACGGTCACCGTATGGACGGCAAAAGGCGCTGCCGCCGGCTGGCTTGCGCAAATCAGCTGCCCCTAGCCTCGGCGCGCGCTTGTGCCGGTGCCAAAAGCTCGGGACGGTTTTTAACGTCATCAGCGGACCCCTCGAAGACCTGCTGGCCGCGGTCGAGGATGATCGCGTTGCTGGCAACGTCGAGGGCCAAACTGGCATTCTGCTCGGCGAGTATAATGGTAGTGTCGGCGGCGATGGCCGCCAGGGCTGCTACCACGTCTTTGGCGATGGCGGGGGCCAGACCAAGGGAAGGCTCGTCCATCAATAACAGTTTCGGCCGCGCCATCATGGCGCGTGCGATAGCGAGCATTTGCTGCTGGCCGCCGGAAAGTTGCCAGGCGGAGTGGCGATCTCGCGCGGCGAGTTGGGGGAATAAATCATAGGCGGCATCGCGCCGCCGTTGCCGTTCGCCGGTGGCTGCATGGGCGGCGACCTCAAGATTTTCGCGCACTGTCATGCCGGCAAAGATTCGCCGGCCTTCGGGGACGAAGGCGATGCCCCGGCGCGCGCGATCGGCCGTTGCCAGGGCTGTGATGTTGACCCCTTCGAAAGTGAGATCGCCCGTTGCCGGCGTCAGACCGATCAGACCCCGCAGCAGGCTCGATTTTCCGGCCCCGTTTGACCCCAGGATGGCCAGACAGTCGCCCTGCATCACCGCAAAGTTCAAGGGGGCGACAGCCGGAATGCCGCCATAAGCAACCGATAGACCGGTCGTAGAGAGTAACGGCGTCGTCATGGCGTGGTCACCGCCGCGCCGAAATAGGCTGCGATCACAGCGGGTTCGCCGACCACCTCATCGGGCACTCCTTGGGCGATAACGTGGCCGGCATCGAGACAAACGAGACGCTGGGCCAGAGGTAATAAAAAGGTCATATCGTGATCGATTACCAGTACCGCAGCGCCGTTTGCGGCATAAGTGCGTAACACGGCGGCCAAGGTGGTGGCCTCGTCCTGAGTTAGTCCGGCTGCGGGTTCGTCGAGCACGATCACCGAAGGCCGGCGCGCCAGCGCGGCAGCCAGATCGACACTGCGCCTGACCCCATGGGGTTGGTTGCGGCAAAGCTGGTCAGCGCGCGTGGTGAGGCCGAGACCGGCTAGGATCGCCCGCGCATCTGCTCGTGCCGTGGCCAAATCAACATCGCCGTCGCCGGCGTGGGCAGCGGCGACGGCGTCGACCAGGTGCAGCGAGGGTGCCAGCTGGGGCGTCTGAAAGGTGCGGCCGATGCCGAGCCGCGCGATGCGATGGGCTGGCAATCCGGTGATGTCTTTGTCCCGCAGGATGATGCAACCACTATCGGGCCGGTCGAGCCCGGTAAGAAGGTTCGCCAGGGTCGTTTTGCCGGAACCGTTGGGGCCGATCAGCCCAACGATTTCGCCTGGCGCTACGTTGAGGTCGACGCCGGCCAGGGCGCGGACCCCGCCATAATTCTTGACTAGGCCAGTAATCTTGAGGCCGCTGGTGCGCGCCGGACACAGGTCGGGTGGCGTGATGTTGGGTTGGGGATTGTTCTGAGATTTAACGGTTCGTCGCCCCAAGTACGCTGCCGCGCCGTCGGGGGCAAATAGAATGACCAACAGAAGCGCCACGCCGACCGCGACCAGATAATATTGTTCGAGGCCGCGAAACCATTCGGGCAGGTGGATCAGTAGCACCGCGCCGATAATCGCGCCGACGATCTGGGTGCGCCCACCGGCCACGGTCATGGTCAGGACGGTCACCATGATGGCGAAGCCGAGGACTTCGGGTGAAATCACTCGTATGGTGTGCACGAACAACGCGCCGGCCGCGCCGCCATAGGCCGCGCTGAGCACGAAGGCGACGAAGCGCAAGGCGGCCCGGTCTATGCCCAGAGCGCCAGCGGCTAGCGGCGTTTCGCGCATTACCGTGAAAGATAGGCCGTACAGCCCGTGCATCACCCACCAAGCAAGCGCCGCGGCCCCTGCCGCCAGCGCCCAGACGAACGCTAGCAGGGCCAGACCGCGGGGCACGGCGAAGTCGAAGATGACGATGCCGGGTACTCCGGGCAGGCCGTTGGCGCCGCCGGTCACCGCCTCCCAGTTGATCGCTATGAGCAGCAAACCTTGGTCCAGCGCCAATGTGGCGAGGGCAAAATAATGGGATTCGAGGCGTAGCACCGGCAGCGCGATAGTTGCTGCAAGTAGGGCGGGCACAAGGATCGATAGGGGGAACGTTGCGGTAAACTGCCAGCCCAACTGGCTGCCGAGAATTCCCGTCACATAGGCGCCCATGCCGAAGAACGCACCCTGGGCCAGGCTGAGCGCGCCAGCATGACCGAAGATGAATTGGTAGCCGAGAACCAGGATCACATAGATGCCAGAGACAGTGAGGACGCGCAGATCGTAGGAGGAGGCGAACAACACCGCATAAGCCGCGATTGCCACGGCGATTATCGCTAATAACGGGACTGTACCCGCGCGATAGTTCATGCGCGTTGCCCCACAGGTTCGCCGAATAGTCCTTGCGGCCGGAAGAACAGCACGATGAACAGGGTGACGTAGAGCAGGCCCTCAGCGACCGGTTGGGAAATCTGGCTGGCTACCGCCACTTCGAACGCTGCGATCAGCAGGGCGCCGGCGACGGCCCCGCGTAGGCTCCCCCAACCGCCGATGGTCACGGCGATATAGGCTTTGAGCATCAAGACGCCGCCGTCGCTGGGCGTAACGAAGAACTGGTTGGCGAGCAGCAAACCGGCAGCGCCCGCCAAGGCTGCCGCCAGCGCAAAGGTGATCACGGTCATGCGGGTGAGGTGGATGCCGACAGCCTGCGCCATTTCCGGATCTTGGGCGCAAGCGCGCAACTGACGGCCGAGTTGCGTGCGGTTAAGTAACAGCGCCAGGCCGGCGATCAATACCGCCGAAACCCCAACGATGGCGACCGACTGGCGGCTCAGGAACAGCTCGCCGGCGCTGAACCCGCCGCCGCCAATCAGGGTTGGTGCGCTGCGCGGGGCGCCGCCGAACAGGGCATTCACGCCGTTGGCGATGATGATGCCGAAGGCGATGGTGGTGATGAAGGTGGTCACCGGCGGCCGGTCGCGGATCGGCAAATAGACCAGCCATGACATCAGCGCGCCGAACAACGCCATCAGCGCCAGGATGGCCGGCAGCAGTACGAGTCCGGGTACGGCGAGTTCGCCGGGCATTAATGTCGCTAGCGCAACCGCTAAAAAACCGCCGGCAACGACGGTATCGCCGTGGCCGAAATTTACGGCTGTGGTGGCGTTCAACACCAGCACAAAGCCAATCGCCACCAATGCGTAGGCTGCCCCTAAAGCGAGCGCGTTCAGCGCCAACTGCGCCGCGAACATTTACCCTCTCCCCGCGATACTTACCGTGCGCCGGTGACGTTCTCGTAGCGCTTGACGATGTTGGGGGTACGGCCGGCGCCGTCGTAACAGATGATGACCGCGTCATGAGCCATGTTACCCTTGCCGTCGGAACGGTAGCGCATGGCCAGCCCGTCATGGCTGTTGTTGGCCAAGGCTTGGCGAATGGCGTCGGGGGTGCGGGCGCCGGCATTGACCGCAGCGAGGATCATCCGCACGGCATCGTACTGACCCAGCGCGAAAGCATCAGGCTCGCTATCGAAGGCAGCGCGATAGCGCTTGGCAAAATCGTCGATCTTGGGATTGCCGCCGGAGATCGGCGAAGACCCGCTCTCGGCGCAAACGCCGGCTAGTTCGCTGGGTTCCAATAGAGCGGCGGTTTGAGGCTGGTGCATAGCCGACCCCGCTATGATGGGAAGATTGATCCCGGCGGCGCGCGCCTGTTTGATGACCAGTGCCGTCGAGCCGGCGTGCAGGTGAAGCAGCAAAGCATCGGCGCCCGCCGCGCGGACTTTGCTCAGCACCGGCAGCATGTCCTTGACCGAGACATCTATCGCCTCTTCGATGACCGGTGGGCTGCCCAGCGCCTGGAGGTTGCGCGTTAATTCGACGCGCCCGCTCTGGCCATAGGCGGTGGTTTGGAATACCACCGCGGGCTTTTTGATGCCAAGCTCCTCCACCGCATAGCGCGCATGGGCCTGCTTGACCACCACGTCGCCCGGGAAGAACCGGTAGACATTGGGACTGCCCAGTTCAGTAATCTTGGCGGTGCCTGACACGGTTACCAGCGGCACTTTGAATTCGTCGGCGAGCGGCACCAACGCCAGCATTTGTGTTCCCAGCATAGGCGCGACCACGGCGACGACATTGTCGCCGGTCATGGCGCGCTCCAACGCATTCACCGCGACTTCCGGCGATGTCGCCGTGTCGGAGACGTCATACCGTACACTGTCATCGGCGACTTCGCGTAAGGCAAGGTCGGCGCCGTTGCGCTGGCTGGTGCCTTCAAGCGACAGGAAGCCAGTCAACGGCACCAAAACCGGAATCGTCACCGGCTTCGATTGGGCGCTGGCGGCGTTGGTCAGAGCAAACGCGCCACAAGCGACGCCGATGAGGGCAAGCAACGAAGAGGGCGTAGGCATAGCTATCTCCCGACAGGCGATCCGGCGGTCGGGCAACGGGGAGAGGGCGTGCAAAGTCCGCGATATCTCCCTCCGCCGGCATGATCCGGATCAGGTTTGTGGGTGTGTTCTCAGCCCCCGATAAGCGGGGACACCCCAGCATCACGTTAGGCCAACACGATGGGCGGGCAGCGGTGGGTTGTCAAGACGGGAGGCGGTCACCCCAATGGCTACCGAATGAAGCGGATCCAGCGCCAGAGATTAAGCAGGCCAGCCAGCGACGAGGCGACATAGGTCAGTGCGGCGGCTTTCAATATCCGGCGCGCCGCCGGTATGTCGTGGGCCGGCAGATAGCCGCCGTGGTCGAGGATCGGCAGGGCACGGTTGAACGAGGCATCGAACTCGACCGGCAATGTCACAATATGAACCACCACCGCGCTGCCCATGGAGACGATACCCGCGCCGGCGCCGAGCAAAAACAGGGACGGCGTTCCGCTGATGCCGCCCAGCGCAAAGGCGCCGAAGGCGATCATCGAGCCGATGCGTTGCAGACCGCCCACCGACCGGGACAATTGGGTGCGGGCGCGCAGCGGGCCGTAACCATCGCCATCCTGCAGCGCATGCCCGACCTCATGAGCGGCGACGGTGATGGCGGTCAGCGACCTGCCGTCGAAATGGTCCGATCTCAAGCGCACCGCCTTCGCGGCCGGATCATAATGGTCGCCGCGGTCGGTTGCTTCGACGGCGACTTTGCCCAGGCCGGCCTCGTCCAGCAGATGGCGGGCGAGTTCGCCGCCGGTGCCGGGATAATCGGGACGATCGCCGCTGTGGCGCGCCAGGATGGACTTCGTCCACAGGCTGGGGCCGAACACCGCGACCAGCACCAAAATCAACAGCAAGATCAAGGGCATATCGCGAACACCCTAGATCAGTCGAAGATCAAATCAAACCGGTCAGGCGGTCGTGGCCCCAAGTTGGTGCGCCATCCAATCACCCATTAACGGGCGCACCTGGGCCGGCATGTTGTCGCAGCAATGGTTGCCGCCCTCGAAGACCACCAACTCGGCGTTGTCACCGATGGTGGCGGCGGTGCGTTCGGCCTCGGTCAGGGGACAGATTTCGTCCTGGTCGCTATGCACCACTAAAACCGGGCAGGTGATATTTTCCGCGGCGCCGGACAGCGTGAATCGCCGCGCCTTCTCGCGCGCCTGGGTGCGGTTTTCCGCGCCGAAGGAGAACTGCAAAATATCGAGCAGCACGTCGGAGGAGGTATCCCAGAACGTCGCCATGTCGAAATAGCCGCCCAGCGCGATGCAGGCCTTGATGCGGTCGTCGTGAGCAGCGACGCGCGGTGCGGCGTAGCCGCCCATGCTGCGACCCCAGATGCCGAAGCGGTTGGCATCCAGCTCGGGGCGTTTTTCCAACACGTCGAGCACGGCGCCCACCGGCGCCTCGAAATCCGGGCGTAATTTCATTTGCTGCCAGGTCATGCCCTGGCCCGGCCCGTCGAAGGCGCAGGTGGCGAGACCGCGCTTGAGGAATTCGTTCTCCAGGGTGAAAAACTCTTCCTTGGTGGAGTCGGCGCCGGCATTGAGCAGCACGCAAGGCACCTTGCCGCTGCCCCTGTTTTCGGGCAGGCGCAGATTACCGGGAAACTCGATCTCCTCGAAGGGGATCTCGATGCGCTCGGATGCCGGCCGCACATGGGGCATGGCTTTCAAATAAGCCTCGCGCTGACGGGTCTGCACCCGCAGCTTCTCCTCCGGATTTTCCACATTGCCCGACTGGCCGGTGTGAAACGAAATCGCGGCGCGGAAAAAGGCTTCGCCGGCGGTGACCGTGTTGCCAGCCGCCAGCGCTTCGTCGCCGCGCGCCTCGTGGCGCTCCCCCGCGGCCTCCCAGCCGCGCGACCAGTCGGCGACCTCTTCCATGCCCGAGATCACCGTCATGGCGTCGTTATAATCGACGCCGGACCCGAGCAGGCGCGGCAGGCGGCTGATCAAATGCTGACGTGTGCTTTCGTCGGTCATGGTGGCCTCCCTGTTTTGAATTTTAGGAGCCGATGTTAGCACGAGATTAGATCGGGCGGGGCTCTACTTCCGCTGAGCGTTCACATCCGTATAGGCGTAGACCGCGTCCGCGGTGGCGATCAGATTGCCTAGATCGTCTTTCACTTCGGCGGCGGAGAAATAGAGGCGCCGGCCGGCTTTCACCACCCGGGCGGTGCAGATCAGGGTCTTGCCCTTGGGCCGGCCGACGAAAGTGGTGGTCAGCGACACGGTGACGTTGCCGCGGCGCTTTTCCGGGTCAGGCTCGAAGATGCCGCAAAAGCCGGTGGCGGCGTCGATCAACGAGGCCATGGTGCCGCCATGGACCCCGCCCTGGCGGTTCTTGTGGACATCGGCGATGTCGACGGAGATTTCCGCGAAGCCGTCGCGCCAATCGGTCAGGCGAAAGCCGAGAAAGCCGTTGAGGCCTTCGGTGAGATCGCGTGCGGTGAAGTCCGACATAATGGGAAGCCTGTTTTTGATGATTTGCGACCCCATATGCCCGATGGCGCCGCGGCGGGCAATTCCCCCTTGCTGATTCAGCCGTTAGACTGCCCCTGCGTCGTTTAGGAGTTCCTATGCCAGTAAATCTGAAAATTGCTAGCCCCAAGATCCGCCACGCCATTGATACCCTTGACGGGTCGCTGATCCGCAAGGTGGCGGAAAGCAATATCGGCCGCGATGATGTGATCGCCCTGTGGTTTGGCGAGCCCAACGAGGCCACGCCCGATTTCATCAAGCAGGCGGCGGTCGCCGCGCTCGACGACGATCATGTGTTCTACGCCCAGAACCGCGGCATCCCGCCCCTGCGCGAGGCCTTGTCGGACTATGTCACGAAGCTCCATGGCCGGCCGCTGGGCATCGACCGGATTACGGTCACCGCGTCGGGGATGAACGCCATCATGCTGGTGTCGGAAGTGCTGATCGACAATGGCGACAATATGGTTGTGGTCGGACCGGTGTGGCCGAACTGTCGCCAGACCGTGCAGGTGATGGGCGGCGAGGCGCGCCAGATCGCCCTGCGGCCCGATGAGAACGGGCGCTGGCAGTTGGATATGGATGCGCTGTTCGACGCCTGCGACGAGCGCACCCGCGCCGTATTCGTCAATTCGCCGGGCAACCCCACCGGCTGGATGATGTCGGCGGCCGAGCAACGGGCGCTGCTCGATGAGTGCAAACGTCGCGGCATCTACGTGATCGCCGACGAAGTCTATATCCGCCTGGCTTATGATTTTCCCAAGGCGCCGTCCTTCCTCGATTTCGCGGCGCCCGACGATCCGCTCATCGTCATCAACAGTTTCTCTAAATCCTGGTCGATGACCGGCTGGCGGCTCGGCTGGCTGACCCATCCGCCGGAGCTGGGCGATGTGTTCTCCATCCTCAACGAATTCAACATCGCCTCGCCGACCACCTTTGTGCAGCATGCCGGGGTGGTCGCCGTGCGCGAGGGCGACGAATTTATCGCCGAAATGGTCGAGGGCTACCGGCGCAACCGCGACCTGGTGTTCCAGCGGCTGGCCGCCATGCCCAAGGTCAGCCTGTCGCGGCCCGAGGCGGCGTTCTATGCGTTCTTCGCCGTCGACGGCATGACCGACAGCTTGGAATACGCCAAACAGCTGATCGCCGAGACCGGTGTGGGTTTGGCGCCGGGCCGGGCTTTCGGCGAGGCCGGCGAGGGCTGGTTGCGGCTATGCTTTGCTTCTGAGCCGGCCCTGCTGTCCCAGGCGCTCGACCGGCTTGAGCCGGCGTTATCGTAGATTCGACCAAGGATAAGACGCCATGAAAGTCGTCATTACTGGGGGGACTGGCATGCTCGGCCGCCGCCTGGCCCTACGCCTGCTGGCCGCCCCGGACGACCAGAGCGAGCTGGTCGGTCCATCGGGTCGCACCGAAGCGCTCGACCATCTGATCCTGGTCGATGCTTTCGAGCCGGCCGAGCCGCCGCCCGAAGACCCCCGTGTCACCGTGGTTAGCGCGAATATCTGCGATTCCGCCGTAGCGCGCCAGGTGATCGACGATAGCGTGGACTCGGTGTTCCACTTTGCCGCGGTAGTCAGTGGCGGCGCGGAGGCCGATTTCGATTTGGGCTATCAGGTTAATCTGGACGGCGCGCGCAACGTGTTCGAGGCGTGCCGGGCGAGCACTGGTATCCCTCGAGTGGTGTTCACCAGCTCGCTGGCGGTCTATGGCGGCTTTCGCGATATCGTCGACGATACGCCGCTAACGCCGCAGACGTCTTATGGCGCCCAGAAGGCCATCGGCGAGCTAATGGTCAATGATTACAGCCGCAAGGGTTTCTTCGACGGGCGTAGCTTGCGTCTGCCGACCATCGTGGTGCGCCCCGGCAAACCCAACAAGGCGGCGTCCGGGTTCGCTAGCTCGATCCTGCGGGAACCATTGCAGGGCGAAGGAGTGAGTTGTCCTGTGTCGGCGGAAACTCGCATGCTGATATTATCGCCGCGGCGCGCTGTGCAAGCGTTTATCGATGTCCACAACTCCGATGCCGAGCAGCTGGGATTCCGCCGTGGCGTGATGATGAACGGTATCTCCCCGTCGATCGGCGAGATGGCGTCGGCGTTGCGCGAGATCGCCGGAGACAAGGTCGCGGATAGAATTTCCTGGGAGCCCGACGCGCAAATTCAGTGGATGGTCGATAGCTGGCCCTGGTTCGCCGACGGGGTGCGCGGGCGAGAGTTGGGTTTTCAGCCCGATGGCTCGATCGAAGAAGTTATCCAAAACTTCATCGACGACGAACTAGATGGGCAGATCGCAAATTAAGGTAGGTTAAGCGTCGAAGTCGACGAGTACGGTCAACGGCACGTCGAGCTTATCGCGGCCGCCCAGGCCGTTGAGTTCGATTATAAAGGCAGCGGCGCGTACGTCGGCGCCGACACTGCGCAGCAGGGCGATAGTTGCCGCCGTGGTGCCGCCGGTCGCCAGTAAATCGTCGATGATGACGACGCGGGTGCCGGATGCCACGGCGTCAGATTGAATTTCGATGGTGTCGGTCCCGTATTCCAGATCGTATGTATGCGAGAGGGTGGGCCCTGGTAGCTTGCCTTGTTTGCGCGCCATGATGAATCCGCAGCCAAGTTGCAATGCCAGCGGCGCGGCGACGAGAAATCCCCGGCTCTCGATGCCAACCAGCAGATCGGGCTGGTGCTGACGGATTGCGACGGCGAGTAAATCGACGGTGTGTCGCCAAGCTTGCGGGTGCGCGAGCAACGTGGAGATGTCGTAAAATAGAATTCCCGGCTTGGGAAAATCTTCGATGGTGCGAATGTGGTCGCGAATTTCCATACCTTGATACCGCCTCTCAAGTGCCGTGGCGATGCTATAGGCAGTAACGCGGAGCCGCAACTCAACGTAAGCAAGAATACCTATAAGTGTTTATATGGCCGAAAAAACATCAAATAATACCACTACTTTGACTAAAGTATGAACGTGATGCTTCACATTCTCAGGTATAGTTAATGAAACAGTTGTTGCAAATTAAAGACAAGCGCCTTCATATAGGCGGAAATCATCGCACCCTTGAGTGAGAGACATCTGATGTCAGTGGAATTTAAATTGAGCGTTGAGCAGAGGCGTACAGCAGCCTCGTTTTTGACCCATTTGCGTGAAGTTTATGACTTCTTGAGCCCACAGCTGCAGGACGGCGCCAGGTATATCCTGGAGCGTCCCGACGAGGTCGCCTTCACATCGATGCGCCAATTAGCCGAACGCGCCGGCGTTCAGCCTGCGACGATGGTCCGGCTGGCGCAGAAATTGGGCCTCGATGGATATGAATCGTTACGCGAGCCGTTCCGTGACGAATTGCGCAAGCAGCCGAGCGGTTATGGCCGTCGGGCGCGGCAGTTGCAGGAACGTACCGGACGGCGCAGCGGCGGGCGCGCACTGAACCATCTGGCCGGCGAAATGATGTCTGCCGACCGTGAAAACCTGTCGCTGACGCTCCAGGCGATCGGCGGTGATGGTCTGGCAGCAACCTCGACGGTACTCGCTAAGTCGCGCCGGCTCTATATATTGGGCATGCGCAGCCTCTATCCGGCAGCGTATTACACGCATTATGCCTGCTCCTTGTTCCGTGACCACGTCGTGTTGCTCGATGGGCCCGGCGGTACCTTCTCCGACGGTTTGCGCGGGATTAGCGACGATGATGCGGTACTGATATTCTCGCTTGAGCCGTATACCAGCGATGTGGTTGAAGCGGCGACTTATGCGGTCGAGACTGGCGCCGACGTAGTGGCTGTCACCGACAGCTTGGTGTCACCCTTGGCGGCGCTAACACCACACCTGTTGTTGGTCGGCACTGACGGACCGGCCCTATTCAAAACAGTCGTCCCGGCGATGGCTGTCGCCCAAGCGCTGGTCGCGCAAATGCTGGCGCAGGGTGGGCAGAGTGCCCTCGACGCCGTCGCAGAGAGCGAACGGCAGCTCGGACGTTTTGAAACCTATTGGCCAGCCGGCGTATCGCCGGAGCCGAAGTCAGCCGAGGTACCATCAGAGGCGCCGGTGCAGTCTCCCGAAGTGGAATACCCCCAAGTAGGGAAGTTCGGGCTGCCGCGCAAATAGCGCGGTTTTGGGCGATGACCTTCGGTCCTAGGGACCAACGCCGCCCCGCTAATATACCGGCGGCGCATACGCGTATCCTGCATCGTCACGCCCACGCCGATCTGCCAGTCGCGGTGAGTGGTGAGGGTCCTTATGTTATCGACAATCGCGGCAATCGCTATCTCGATGCGTCGGGGGGCGCCGCGGTTTCGTGTCTAGGCTATAGCGACCCCGAAATAATCGCAGCGATTCAGCATCAGGCTGCCGGCCTGGCTTACGCTCACTCGTCGTTCTTTACCAATGAGGCGATGGAGCAGTTGGGTGACCTGATGGTCGCCGGTGCGCCGGCGGGTCTCGATCGGGTCTATCTTGTCTCGGGCGGGTCTGAGGCCGTCGAGTCAGCACTTAAAATGGCGCGGCAATATTTTGTCGAAATCGGCCAACTTGACCGGCGTCACTTCATTGCCCGCCGACAGAGCTATCATGGCAATACGCTGGGTGCGCTGGCCGTGGGCGGTAACGAGCCGCGCCGGGCGGCGTTTCAACCGGTCATGGCCCCGAGCCACCATGTGAGCCCTTGTTTTGCTTATCGTGATCGCCGCGACGGCGAAAATGATGGGCAATATGTCGCGCGATTGGCTGGTGAGCTCGAGGCCAAGATTCTCGAGCTCGGGCCGGAGACCGTTGTCGCGTTTGTCGCGGAAACTGTCGTCGGCGCGACCAGCGGGGCGGTACCGCCGGTCGCCGGTTATTTCAAACGGGTGCGCGAGATATGTGACAAGTACGGCATATTGCTGGTGCTCGACGAGGTGATGTGCGGCACTGGGCGGACCGGCACCCTATTCGCGTTTGAGCAGGACGGCATCGTGCCCGACCTGGTAGCCGTGGCCAAAGGCTTGGCGGCCGGCTATCAGCCGATGGGGGCAGTGCTATTAAGCGAAGAGATATTCTGGGCATTCTATGATGGGTCGGGGTTTTTTCAGCACGGCCATACGTTTATGGGGCACGCCACGGCTTGCGCTGCTGCTGTCGTCGTGCAGCAAAAATTGCAAGCGCCCGAGATGATGGCGAATGTGCGCCGTCTTGGGGACTACTTTGCCGGCGCCTTGCGGAACGCATTTAACGATCATACCCATGTGGGCGATATTAGGGGCCGCGGTATGTTTCGCGGCGTCGAGCTGGTCGCCGATCGGGCGACCCGTGCACCTTTCGCGCCGGACCGTCGTCTGCATGCGCGCGTTAAGGCCGCAGGAATGGAAAACGGCTTGATGTGTTATCCCGCCGGCGGCACCATCGACGGTAATTTGGGTGATCACATTCTGCTGGCGCCGCCCTATATAGTCTCGGAAAGCCAGATCGACGAAATCGTTGGCCGCTTGGGCATTGCTATCGATGTTGCTGTTGCGGGCGCGAAGAGCTAACTCAATAAAGGCCGTTCCGCTTATGAAATTCCAGTCCCGGTTAGGTTTCCCCACCGCTTGCGGTTTGTTTGCGTTGTTGCTGGCAGTGTTGGCGGCGGGTGTCCCTGGGGACGCCCACGCAGCCGACGGCGATACGGTAATTATCGGCACGGGAAAGGTCGCCGGGGTCTATTATCCCGCCGCCGGCGCTATCTGCCAGGTGGTGAATATGGTCGATGAGGGCGGTAACGCGACCTGTGCTGTTGTGCCGGGCGAAAGTTCGAAGGCAAGCCTCGAAGCGCTGCGGGCGAAGCGCACCGACTTCGCGATCGTGCAATCCGACTGGGGGTTTTGGGCCCATAACGGCGCCGAATTTTTTGCCGACCCGACGCCTTTTGCCTCGCTCGCCGCGGTTCTGGCGCTCCATGCGGAACCCCTGGTGATTGCCGTGCGGCGTGACGCGGGCATCGATGACCTGGCTGATTTGAAAGGCAAGCGGATCAGCGTCGGCGCTCCGGCGACCGCCGGGCGTGGCATGATGGAAGCCTTGATTGGCGCGCTTGGCTGGTCGATGTCGGACTTCAGTGAGGTCCAGGAACTGGCGGCGCCACAACAGGCTGCGGCATTGTGTAACGGCAGTATTGATTCAGCGGTTTATGCAGTTGGTAGCCCGTCGGCGACCCTTGCGGCGCTGACGGCCCAATGCGGTGTGTCGTTTCTGAAATTGGAGGGGCCAGAGGTCGATAAGCTGTTGGCAGATAACAGCTTTTATCGAAAGGCGGCGATCCCGGCGGGGATTTATAGCGGTATCGATGCCGCCGTACCGACCTTCGGGGTGGGCGCAACGCTGGTGACCCGCGCGGATGTCACCGACACCGCCGTCACCGCGATTGTATCTGCGATATTCGATAATTTCGAGGCGTTCCGCGCGCTACACCCGGCCCTGGCATGGCTGGACGCAGATCAAATGACGCGCGAGGGCCTATCGGCGCCACTGCATCGCGCGGCGGCGCGCTATTTTGCGGATCGCGAAGGGTCTTAGGCCGGCGGCGAGCCATCCTACTAAGGGGGGAGCCGGCCAGTGTGACTCCGGAATAGAATTATGTGTAAGCTAATAGCCCGAAAAACGGGTATCCGGCACTATTGACAGGATGCCGGCAAATAAAAACGAAATCAGGGTAACAAGGAGAGAGCTAGTGTCCCACTATCGTAAAAGTCTATTAACGGCTGCCGCGGTGGCAGCGATGGCGTTTGGCGCGTCGACGGTTGGTAGCCCAGAGGCCCAGGCGCAATCGCGCGACATTCTGATCGGCGGCGGTTCGGTGACCGGTGTCTACTATCAGGTTGCTTTGCAGACCTGTCAGATCATCAACAAGCATGCCGGCGACAAATATAACTGCGTTGGCCGTCCGGCCTTGGGTTCGGTGTTCAATGTCAACGCTGTCAATCGCGGCCTGCTCGACTTTGGTGTCGCTCAGTCCGATCGTAACTGGCAGGCCGCCAACGGCAAGGCCGACTGGGACGGTAAGCCTGTCGGCAAGCTACGCAGCGTGTTTTCCGCCCATCCCGAGGCGGTGCTGTTGGTGACGCGTACGGATACCGGCATCAAGAGCGTCGGCGATCTGAAAGGCAAGACCGTCAATATCGGTAACCCGGGTTCCGGTCAGCGCGGTAATTCGATGGATCTGTTGCCGCTCTATGGCATCGATCCCGATAAGGACATCAAGGCAGAGGGCCTGCAGCAGGGCGAAGCCTCACCGGCGCTGGTCGACAAGAAAGTTGACGCCTTCATCTACACCGTCGGCATGCCGAGCGCGGCGATCGAGGAGCCAGCAAATTCGACCGATATCGATATCCTCGATATCAATTCCGACGCCATCAAGAAGTTCATTTCCGATAAGCCCTACTATGTGCTGGCTAAGTATCCGGCCGGCATCATCAAGGGCGTCGACGAGTTCGAGACCTATGCGGTGAAAGCCACGGTGGTGACGAGCGCCGATGTCGACGATCAGACGGTCTACGACTACACCAAGACCGTGTTTGAAAATCTTGACGAGTTGAAGGGAACTCATGCGGCATTCCGTATTCTTGACCCCGCCGACATGCTGAAGGGGCTTTCCGCACCTCTGCATCCGGGCGCGATCAAGTACTACAAAGAACGCGGCTGGATGTAATCCAGCGTTAAAGCCGGGCGGTGCTGCAGCGCACCGCCCGGATTTTTTATAAGCTGCATCGTATTTTCGGGGGGCGGGATGAGCGAAAATCAAGACGGCACATTGGGTGACGGGGGCGAGCCGTCGGCTAATAAAACCGCGGAAGACCTCGTCGCCCAGGTCGAAAGCGGACCCCGCAACCCCACCAGCCGTATCGCTGTCGGCGTTATCTTAGCGATTTCGGTTGCTTGGTCGATCTATCAGTTGTGGATTGCCCAAAGCCCAATCAATTCCTTCATCGCCCGTTCGTGGCATTTGGGATTCGCTCTGGCGTTGGTGTTCCTGGCTTATCCCGCCTACGATTATCATAACCCGCCACGTTGGGTGCGCGGCCTGCGCGCGGTCCTGCCGTTCCTCAAAAACGCCCGGTCCAACCGCGAATATATCCCGATCATCGACATCATCCTGGCGATCGTGGCTACCGCTGGCGCGCTGTTCATCTGGTGGGATTTTGACGGCATCATCAACCGCCAGGGTTTGCCCAGCCAGCTAGACGTGATTATGGGCGTGATCACCATGGTGCTGCTGCTCGAGGCGGCGCGCCGCGCGCTGGGACCGGCGCTCAGCATCATCTGCTTGATCTTTATCGCTTATGCTTTCGTCGGTCCGTGGATGCCGGAAATTCTGCGTCATCGGGGCATCCCGCTCGATTTCTTCATCAACGATATGTACATGTCGACGACCGGTATTTTCGGCGTGCCGCTCGGCGTATCGACTAGTTTCGTCTTCTTGTTCGTGTTGTTCGGCTCGCTGCTCGATAAGGCTGGCTCCGGTAAATATTTCATCGACGTGGCCTTTGCCGGCCTCGGCCACAAAACCGGCGGCCCGGCCAAGGCCGCAGTCGTCGCGTCGGGCCTGTCAGGTCTGGTTTCGGGCTCGTCGATTGCGAACGTGGTGACCACCGGCACCTTCACAATTCCTTTGATGAAAAAGGTCGGCCTGCCGGCCTACAAGGCCGCCGCCGTAGAAGTGGCCGCGTCGACCAATGGCCAGTTGATGCCGCCGATCATGGGGGCGGCTGCCTTCATCATGGCCGATATCATTGGCATTCCCTATTTGGATGTCGTGCGCGCGGCGCTATTCCCGGCGATCATTTCCTACATGGCGTTGTTCTATGTGGTCCACCTGGAGGCGCTGAAGCTCAACCTGCGCCCGCTATCGAAGTCGGAACTGCCGCCGCTGCTCAAGACCTTCTTAAATGGCATGCACTATCTGGTGCCGTTGGGCGTCCTTATTTACTTCCTGGTGATTGTGCGGTTTTCGCCGATCACCTCGGCGCTGTTCGCCATCGAAGCGCTGGCTGTGCTGATGATCGTACAGCGCCCGATCATCGCCTATCTTGCCCTCGGCGCCCACAAGAAGGCCGGCAGCATTGAGCCCGATGCCCCAATTGGCCGCGTCCTCGGCGATGCCTTTCTCAGTGGTCTCATGGACATCTGGCAAGGCTTGGTGGCCGGCGCCCGCTCGATGATGAGTGTGGGTGTGGCCACAGCGGCGGCCGGCATCATCGTCGGCGTGGTGACCAGCACCGGGCTGGTCGGCCGCTTCGTGCAGCTGATCGACGTGGTTTCGCTGGGCAATATCTCGATCATGCTGGTGCTGACGGCTGTTACCAGCATGATTTTGGGCATGGGTCTGCCGACCACGGCCAACTACATCTTGATGGCGACCCTGACGGCGCCGGTGATCGTGCAACTGGGTGGCGATGCCGGCCTGGTCTTCCCCCTCGTCGCGGCCCATTTGTTCGTGTTCTATTTCGGCATACTGGCCGACGACACCCCGCCGGTGGGCTTGGCCGCCTATGCCGGCGCGGCGATCGCCAAGTCGGACCCCATCAAGACCGGGCTGCAGGGCTTCACCTACGATCTGCGCACCGCGATCCTGCCCTTCGTCTTCATCTTCAACACCGAGTTGCTGATGATTTCCGGCGTGGCTGAAAATGGCGACATCATCTGGCTCAACAATATCTTCCTGCTGATTTGGGTGTTCTTCATCTCGCTGATCGCCATCTTCGCTTTCGCCTCGTTCATGCAAGGCTTCTTCGCCGACGACTGCAACTGGCCGGAGCGAATATTGCTGTTGGCGGTCGCGATCGTGATGTTCCGCCCGACGCTGATCTCCGAAGATCTCGACGTGCCACGCCAGCTTGTTCAAGCAGTGGGGCTGGCGATCTACCTCGCGCTCTATTTCTACCAGAAGCGCCGACGAAAACAGCGCGGGCCGGGTGCGCCGGTCGCGCAGGCAGGATAGGGAGAGTGCGATGTATAAGAACATTCTATTCCCCGTCGATCTCAACCAGGCGAGTTCGTGGGAAAAGGCGCTGCCCACCGCGGTCGAATACTGCAAGGCTTTCGGCAGCACCCTGCATGTGCTGAACGTGGTGCCTGATTTCGGCATGGCGATGGTGGGCACCTACTTCCCCGAAGGTTTCGAGGAAAAGGCCCTGGAAAGCGCGCGGGTTCAGCTTCACGCCTTCGTCGGCGACCATGTGCCCGACGGCGTCACCGTGCAGCACATCGTCGGCCACGGCTCGGTCTATGAAGAGGTGCTGCGCACCGCCCGCGACATCAAGGCCGATCTCATCCTGCTCGCCGCCCACCGGCCCGAGCTGAAGGACTATCTGCTCGGCCCCAACGCCGCCCGCGTGGTGCGTCATTTTGAGGGCTCGGTGCTGGTGGTGCGGTAGTAGGCGACGCTGACAGCGGCAGGGCAGGGGCCCTCCTCCTTCGACAAGCCCAGGATGAGGGCTGGGGTAGGATTTCACCATAAACAATAGTCCTCATGCTGAGCCTGTCGAAGCATGAGCTACCGCTTATCTGGTCGGGTCATTGCCATTGCCCGGCGCGGTGTGTATTAAAAGCGCCGCCGGTCGGGGAGTAGCTCAGCCTGGTAGAGCACTACGTTCGGGACGTAGGGGCCGGAGGTTCGAATCCTCTCTCCCCGACCAACTCTACCGCCATTTTTTCTGTGTTATCGCAGCGCCCAAGCGGCGAATTCATTGAGCTATTCGGTGGGAAAACTCGCCGCCAGCCCCTCGTCGAACGTCCCGTCGATCAGCACGAACAGTACCTCGCAGACCGCGCCTGAGCGGTTGACCCAGGCGTGGTTGGTGCCGCATTGCACCACCGTGTCGCCGGCCTTGAGCTCGACGTCCTGGTCGTCGAGGAACATGGTGATCTCGCCCGATAGGATGACCGCATAGTCGATGGTCTCGGTGCGGTGCATCAGCGGGTGGCGGCCGCCGCGCCCGAAGGTCGAGGCCGGCTCGTTACCCAGGGCGGTGAAAGCGGCGCGGGCTTGTTCGACGGTCATGTTGCGCACTTCCTCGCTCTCTGGCGCGAAGCGGTTGATGCGGATCACCGTGCCGTTTTTTGTCGGCATCTGGCGGCGCGGGCCCATTGTCGACTCTTCGTGTTCGGCGACGATGGAGCACGGCATATCGCCGGTGCGCCAAATGTCGGTCGAGGTATCTTCGGCGTTGCGCGGATTGACGTGGACGAACGGCGCCGGGCCGTCGATGAGCACCGTTGCCTTGCCGTTCTTGTCGTGGCCGGTGACCACCCGTCTGATTTCGCCTGCCATGTCTGTTTCCCCCTTTAGGTCTGATTATCTATCGGTTTGAAAACCAGACTAGGCGCGTGGCCGTGCGGCTTCAACATGCCACCTGGCGCGGGCTTGCATGCGCGTTCATCATTCGGGCCTTGCGCCACCGCGCTTATGGCGGCACTAGATAGGCCTAAAAGCGCCATGCGGCGTGTGACTTGGGGGACGGGTATTTGTCGGTCAGCATCGGAGACCAGCGGTGGTAAGCGCCGCCGAACAGCGGTTTGGGTCCGGCGCGTGGCCGTGGGCGCTGCTCGTGATCGGCGCTTTCGTGGTCTCCACCAATCACATATTGGGCCGTTATGTCGGCGGCGAAATTCCGCCCATGGGCCTGGCTTTCTGGCGGATCACCGTGGGCGCCCTGGTCTTGTTGCCGTTCGCCTGGCGCGATTTGTTGCTGCACCGCCGGCTCATTCTGCGCCATTGGAAGCTGTTTACCGCAATGGCGCTGATGTTCATGCCGTTGGGCAATGCCACGGTATATCTGGCCTATAACTTCACGACCGCGCTCAACGGCGGCATCATCGCCACCGCCCAGCCGGCGCTGACCGTCATTTTCGCTTGGCTGATTTTGCGCCACACCATTAACGCCAAGCAGGGGGTCGGCATTGCCGTCGCCGCCATTGGCGTGCTGATGGTGTTGATGCGCGGCGACCCTTCGGCTCTGGGTTCGCTGTCGTTTAGCGGCGGTGATTTGCTGTTGGTGGTCGGCACGACGTCGTTTGCGGTTTATTCGGTGATGCTGCGCAAAGTGCCGGCGGCCATCGGGCCCATGCTCATTCTGGTGGTCATTCAGATATTCGGCATGATCACCCTGGCGCCGCTCTACCTTTATGAATCGATCACGTACCTAACCGTGCCCTTCACCACCCAGTCCTTGCTGGTCATCGCCTGGGTCGGCACGGCAATCGCCGTCGTGGCGGTGGGTCTCAATAATCTCGCCGTGCTGGGGCTGGGGCCGGCGAAGGCTAGCGTCGGCCATTATATGCGTGCGCTGTTCACCGCGACCTTGGCGATCCTGGTATTGGGCGAAACCATGGAATGGTACCATTTCGTCGCGGTGTTATTGGTCGTTGTCGGTGTGGTGCTGATGAGCCGGGGGCGCACTCCGGAAAAGCGCTCCGACGCCGGCTGAGGGTTTATGGCCGGCCGCGGCGGACCACCAGCACGACAAAGAAAAGCCAGGATATGGTGACGCTGGCGGTCATCAGCGCACCGACCTGCAGGAACGAGGTCTGCACCAGCCCGGCTATGATCAGCGTGCTGATAAAGCCGCAACCCATCTGCGCGAAGCCGCTCAATGCCGCGGCGGCGCCGGCGTTGGCCGGCTCGACGGCAACCAGGCCGCCGGACAGCGCGTTGGGGGCGACGAAACCGGAGCCGATGCTGTAGATCGTCAGGGGGATCATCAGGTTGATCGGCGTGGCCAGGCCGGTTAGCGCGAGCAAAGCCGATATTCCGGTGCCGCCGATGGTCAGGCTGCAGCCGATCCAGATCATGGTGTTGCGGTCGACCTTGAAGGATAGTTGGCTCGAGGCGTAGTTGCCGACCACATAGGCCAGCGCCACCGACACGATGTAGTAGCCCAGCGCTTGCGGCGGCACGCCCATGATGACGATAAAGGCGACCGGCGCGCCGGCGATGAAGGCTTGAAAGGCAGCGCCGGTAAATCCCAGGTTCAGCGCGTAGCCGACAAATATAGGCATACGCACCAGGCGTACATAGGTGCGCGCCAAATCGATCGTCCGGGTGGTGACGCGATCACCCGGCAGTAGGGTCTCTTGCAACTTGAAGAACGATGCAAAGGTAACCCCGGCGCCGAAGATCGCCGTTGCCAGGAAGCTCGACTGCCAGCCGAAGGCCACCTCCAATTGGCCGCCGATCAACGGCGCCACCGCCGGGGTGACCCCCAACGCCATGCCCAGATAGGCCATCGCCTTGGTCGAGGCGGCGCCGTCGGTGGTGTCGCGGATGATGGCGCGGGCGATGACAATACTGACGCAGCCGCCGATGGCCTGGAATATCCGCGCGACGACCAGAAAGGTGATGTTGGGGGCCAGCGCGCAGGCTACGCTGGCGGCGGTGAACACGGCCAGCCCGATCAATAACGGGCCGCGCCGGCCGACCGCATCCGATAGGGGACCGATCACCAATTGGGCCAGGGCGAAGGCGCCGAGATAGGCCGGTATGATGATTTGCACAGCGGCCTGACTGGTGCCCAGGTCTTCCGCCATGGACGGCAGCGAGGGTAAGAAGATGGTGATCGCCACCTGGCTTGCGACCATCATCGACACCAGCAAGGACATGGGCGCGGTGGGGCGTGTGGCGAGCGTAGCGGGAGCGGCCATTTAGGCGCCGCGGGATGTTATTCGGTTCAGCGGCTTAGCCGCAGCAGCGCATCGGTGGTCGAGGCGTCTTGAGGCCCCTGCTGGCTGGAGATCCGAGTTGCCTGATGTTGCCCGCGCCATTGATCTTGCTGGGCCAACGCGCCCTCTGGGCGATGGCGGAGGGGCCCGAAATCGGCGCGGATCGTCGGCGGCGTCTCGACCGGCAACATCTGGCCGGGCCCCAAGACGAACCAGCCTAGAACCGCAATGCCGATGAGACTTACAAAACCAATTTTCAACATACCGATAAACCAGCATGAGGTCCTGAGTCGCTGCAAGTCGAATCTTACCAAGCCTTTGTAACCACTGACTCTTATGGGTATGCCCAGTTGTGATTCGCGTGTATCGAACGACGGGCGTACACTACTATGAGTATGTCTCCCCCAAACGCAGAAGCGAGGGTGGCGAGATGATGAAGGGAAAGCTGTATCGCCGGTATGCGAATGGCTGCATCTATGAGGTTATCGGGCAGGCAATCAGCGACGGCGCGGCGCCCCGATGGACGTTGTGGAATGAAAGGTTCGCCGAACGGTTAGCGGTAACGGAAACCGAGTTGGCGCGGCAGGTAGGCTGGGATCTCGTGGGCACGACGAAGGAATCGACCCCCGAGGATGCCGGCGATCGCCAGATGCCGGCGGCCTTGATGAAGTAGTCAGACATGGCCCTTTAGCGGTTTCGCGGCCACAATGTGCGCCCCGCGCTACGCGTAGTGGTGGCAATGTGGACGGCAAGCATTTTCTGGTAGGTCGACGGCTCGGCGGATGTCGGCGGTCGCCAAAGTAGGCGTTTGAGAATTACCACCATTACGCGGCGAGCTCGTGTTTTTCGCGCCGGCCGATGCCTTCGGCCTCGGCGGCGGCGAGGCGGGCGCGGTAAAGGGCGCGGGCGGACAGATACATGCGTATCTCGTCGGCCAGACCGGCGCGGCGCAGCTGGTAATAGCTGATCCAACCTTGGGTGAGAGGCCCCGCCAATCGCTGCCGCGCCAGATTACGTTCGCGCGCCGCGTCTTTGGCCCTGTGCCAAGCGGTGGCAGAGAAGTAACGTGCGCTGCCGATCTCGGCGTCTAACGCGGCGTCGGTGAGGTGGGCCAGCTCGCTCATGCCGCGCTTTCCGTTGCTTGCGCGCCATAGGCGGTGAAGGCTTCCCAGTCGGCCGCGTCGGTTTTCAAATGGCTCAGCGTGTAGGTGAGGTTGGCGATGGTGTCGCCCAGCGCCCCGTCGTCGCTGACATCGCGCACATCGTTTTCGGTCAGCCGGCCGAGCGCACGTTCGGAAATAGCCTCGGCCTGGACCGATCGGATACCGGTGATTAGCGCCTCCAGGGCGGCGATCCGGCGTAAAATGTCGCGGTAATGGGCGTCCGATTCAACAATCGCCAAGGGCGGTCTCTCCTGCGGGAAACAGGGAGCACCTTAATGCGGTATATATACCGTGTCAAGGAAAAAAGAGGTATAAATACCGCACACTATCAGGTTCCGCAGACAATAGCCTCGCGGAATTGAATTTTGTTGAACCGGCGAGCTAGGCTTTTCGCCCTGTCTTGGCCGATGTGTTAGGCGACCCCGTTCTTGTCCCGCACCATGCCGGGAATCAGGAACGCATCGACGATCCACCAGATGCCAATGACGATGAAGCCAAAAGCACCGATCACAACCAAGGTCAAAATCCAGGATACGATGGTAATAGCCAGCATGGCGGCGCCGGTCCCCATGCGGCCCAGATAGAAACGATGCACGCCGAAGCCGCCCAGGAAGAACCACAAAATGTAGGCGAGCAGGGTCGATTTGTTTCCAGATGCAGCCAATATCGCCTTGGATTCATCGCTTAGGCCGCCTTCGGGCCGGTTGTCGCTATCACTCATTTGGTCATGCCCCATAACAATTGTGGAAAAACAGATCCAGGTGTTACGCGCCCAGATTGTGTCACCCGGTCCCTGATTTGCCAAGCTGAGACAAATACCGAGCTCAGACGCAAGCGCCGAGAAAGCACGAATGGACAAAGGCGACACTAAAGAAATGTCCCCAAGCCATCGGCAGTATCAGGAGCGCTGCGGACCAGGCCCGCCGCGATGGTTTCGGTCGGGTCCGTAGGGTCAACAATCCGAAGGCGGCGAAAAATAACGCCGAGACCAGCGGCGGTAAAATCGCTGGCGGGAACTGACCGGTAAGCAACAGATCGAAAAATGTCAGATAGCCAAAGCCCGCCGGTGTCGCCAACAGCGCCACGCAGAGTAGATAGCGCCGCGGTAAAAACCGGAAATAGGGCAACAGCAAAGCCAAGCCCAATACACCGCTTAAAACGTGCCCGCCGAATAATAGGATCGCTAGCGGCGCATCTTGAGAGTCCATGGTTGCCAGTCGCTATAGAGCTTTGGGGTCATCATGATCGGTCATTTCGTCTCGGAGAAACCCATTATCGTGCGTCGCCGGGGTTGACGATCAGATGGATGCTTTTCACCGTCTCGACGGGAAAGCGCAGTTCCTGCGGTGGATTGTACTGACTTAGAACAAGCTCACTGCCGGTCAGGCGTTCGTAC
Organism: Alphaproteobacteria bacterium; assembly: GCA_011087645.1. Lineage (GTDB taxonomy): Bacteria > Pseudomonadota > Alphaproteobacteria > UBA6615 > UBA6615 > JABDJY01. The sequence continues at coordinate 37,611 of JAALLF010000012.1, read as the reverse complement.
TTTTTGATCACGGCCTTGGGGGCCTCGCCTTCCTCTTGCGGATAGAACTGTACAACGACAAAGGTGTGGGGGCCCGGGGCGACGCGTCGGCCGGGGTGAACGAAGACGACTTCGCCGTCGAAATAGCGCGGCTCCATGCTCGTGCCGGCGGCGACTACTGCATAAGCTTCGTTCACACCGATCAATACCGCGGGGCGCAACAGCCAGTCGTGCGGCTCTCCGTTGGTTATAAACAGCGCGTCTGAGCCCGCTGCTGCCACCCCTCTTACTGGTAAATCCCGCCCGCCAAAATCTGGCGTCGGATACACCTTAAGAGCCTCACCGGGTGTGTTGTCACCAACTATTGCATCGCCTTTGGGGTAATTTTCAGCCTTTTCCGGTCCGGAACTGTGGCCAGCTTCGGTTGATTCTCTGGCCGTCGGATCAAGGTTGTCGCTGATCCCCGCGTCTGTGGGCAACGTCTGCGCCGCGCCTACTTCGGCTGGGCCGAAGCCGGTCGACAGATATTCCAGGCTGGTGCCTAACACCGGCGCCAGTTTGGCCAGGGTATCGGTGCGCGGATATTGCGACTTGCCGCGCTGAATCGAGCGAATCGCGTCTGCGCCAAGGCCCGCCCGCACCGATGCGGTGCGCGGTTTCAAGCCCAGCGCGGCCAGCCTTTCGTTGATCCTGTCGATAAGCCCTTGATTTATCATAGGGGAATTATCCCGCATTTTCGTCTCAAATGCACGCGGTTTTTTTCCCGTTGACATTTGCGGAAAACGTCCCGCATTATCGGCCGCATTAGATGTTCATAACGCGGTGGAAATACCCCTCATGACCCTTAAAGCCACACTTCTCAAAGCTGCCGAACGCCATTGCCGCTTCGCCGGCATCTCCAAGGCCAGGCTGGCGTCGATCGTCGTCAATGACGGCAAGTTCTTTGATCGTATCGAGCGCGGCGGCAGTTTCACCGCTGAAACCTATGAACGGTTCATGGCCCATTTTGCCCGTTCCGATGCGCGCCGGGCGGCGGCCTTGGAATCTCGGCCCCGTCGAGAGAAAAGGTGAGCGCCATCACCTATATCGCGCTGGTCGGGTTGCCGGTTTGCACCGCGGTGATCGCCTATTTGTTGGGCTTCGATAATGGATATCTGCGCGCGCGTCGCGACCTGCGCGAGACCAGCGCCCGGCGCACGTCGCCAATCCTCGGGGTCACTAGGCGCATTCACCGCAACGACGAATAACGATACCGGCGCGGGGCCGGGAGCCGCGCGCTGGATTGTTTCATCAAAGGTTAGAAAGGGGATCGCCAATGGAGGCGCGGGGAGAAACACGCGGAAAGATCGTCGGCGGGCCGCCGGTCACGAAAAACAGGGCGCAACGCTACAGCGCGCCGAGCGCCGATGCCGAGTTAACCGCCGGCGAAGACAAGTTCGCTCGGGCGCTGGCCTTGCGGATCGGTGCGGGTGAGGGGCCCGATAGTATAAACACCGAACATCTTGCCGCCGCCTATGGCGTCGCCTGGCCAGGACGAGCCAAGCGCTTTCGCGGCACGACGATCGCCGCTAAGGCCATCGAACTTTTCGACGCACCGTTAATCCAAGCCGCCATTGCCCACTACCGGGCTGAGCGCGAGGCGGCGCCCGAGCGCCTCGACTGGGGCCGTGCTCAACGCGCCCAAGCCGACCATCAGCGCCGGGTGCGTCTGGGCCTCGGCGTGCGCGAAATCGACAGCCCGGTCGACCATGGCACCGAAGAGACCCGCACCAAGCTGCGCAAAGACGTCATCACCAAGCTGCACGATGGCGGCCATCTGCGCGACGAACATGTGACCGCGGCCGAGGAGATCAGCCAGCTGGTGCTGGCCTTCATGCGCGGCATGTTCCCCTCGAGCCGGCCACTGGACGGCACCCGTGGCGGCGGCAACAAGCGCGGCCCCCGGACCTTCCTCGACCCGGCCGACCGCATGAACCTATGGGAGGCGCGCAAATGGTCGGAATGCTACGCGCCCTGGTCGCGCGAGATGGGCGCTCAATGGGTGAGCTGCCGCCGCGGCCGCCTCAACCGGTTGGGCCTGGTCTGGGCGGTGGTGCTCGACAATATCGGCCCGCGCCAACTCGAACAGACCCACGGCATGCGCCACGGCACCGCGCGTCGCGTACTGGCGGAGGCGCTATGGCGCTACGCCGAGATCAGCGGGATCTGGCGCGGACGACGGTGGGAGGAGGAGGGTGACCAACGGGGTGAGACTTCGAACTCCAGAGGCCGAGAAGATTAGGTTTTTGGCTCGTTTCCAAACAGTATTACCCCTCCCGCTCCTCCAGCGCTCGTAATACCACCCCCGCGATCCGCCAAGAGCCATCGGGCTGTTGCGCCATATGATACATCGCCAGCACGGGCTTGCCGTCGGGGCCGGTGACGCGGACCGGTTGGGCTAATGCGTTGCCTGCACCGTCGGGGGCGGGCACGCGGATCGGCGTTTCGAAGGCTACGTTGGTCGGCCGGTAGACCGGTTGGAAGCCGGTGCGCACCATCGCCATGAAACGCTCGGGCGTGGCGAACAGGCGCTGGATCTCCGGCGCAGCGAAGGCGAAAGCGGCGGCGCCGTCGTCGCGGGCGAACGCCGCCATCTGGGCTTCAATCACCGTGCGGAAGGTGGCGGCATGGGCTGCGGGGTCGGGCTCAGCGGTTTGCGCCAGCGCGGCGGCCGAAGCTGTCACCGGTAGAGACAACAGCGCATACAGCAAGACCAGGACGCGGCATTTCATGTCGGTGAGATTACCACTATCCGCACCGGCACTCATGAAAATTTGCCGGCTCGTGCAAGCATGACTCTACGCGGGCCGTCGTTTCGACTATTGTCCGCGGCGTATTTTAAGAACCAAGAGCTAAAACGCCATGTACGATCTTCATCTGAGCGAGGAACAACTCGCCATTCGCGACACGGTGTGCGATTTCGTCACCACCGAAATTGCGCCGGTCGCGCGGTTGCCCGAGCGGCTTGAGCCGTTCGATCCGCCGCTGCCCCTCGAGCTTGTCGACCGGGGTGCGGCGCTGGGCCTGCGCACGCTTGCGCTGTCCGAGGCGGCTGGCGGCGCCGACGCCGATACGCTGACCTGTTGCCTGGTCGCCGAGGAGCTCGGTGTTGGGGATGTCGACGTGGCATCGGTGTTGATGGAGACCGCAGCCCTGGGCGGCACGGTATTCGGCCGGCTGATGGACGACGCTCAGTGCGCGCGCTTCCTACCGGCGTTGCTCGACGATAGCGGTTACCACCTGGCATTGGCGCTTGGAGAATCCGATACAGAGACGGCGCTGGGAGTGAATTATCACCGCCCGCGCGAGGGCGCTGCGCCGTTCGTGACTACGGCCATGCCGACGGCCGACGGCGACTGGGTGATTAACGGCGCCAAGAGCCGGATTGCCAACGCGCCGCTCGCCAAGCTGTTAGTGGTGGTCGCCGCCACTGAGGCGACCGAAACCGGCACCGCGTTGTTGCTAGTGCCTAGCGACGCGCCGGGGCTGAGCGTGCAGGAAATCGAGCGGGACGGTGGTTGGTACCACGGGTCATGCGGTGATGTGGCGTTCAGCGATTGCCGGGTGCCGGCGGAGAATCTGTTGACGGCTGACGATGCCGGCCTGGTTCATGGGCTGGCTGGCAGTCCAGTCGCCAACGCGATCAATCTCGGCGTCGCCCGGGCGGCGTTTGAAGCGGCGCTCGACTACGCCAAGCTCCGCGTCCAGGGCAGCCGGCCGATCGTCGAACATCAGGCGATCGGCGAGAAACTGGCCGGCATCGCGGTCAGCCTGGAGACCGCCCGCGCCATTATCTGGCAGGCTGCTTGGGCGGCCGATCATCCGGACGCGGTCACCGATGGCAGCCTCGCCGATTTGCCCCATGCGACCATTGCCCAAGTGGCGACTGGCGAGATGCTGCACCGGGCAGCCCAGGATGCGGCGGAATGTTTTGGCGCCATGGGCGTGATGCGCGATATGCCGATGCAAAAATATATCCACGATACGCGGTTGGCCCTCCATTCGGGCAACGGCGCCAACGACGCCAAGCTGGGGATTGCCGAGATTATCGCCGGCTATTCGTCCTGACCGCCACCCGCTGTACGATCCTAAGGAACAGACAATGGATTTTTCCCTAAACGAAGAACAAATCGCCTGGCAGATGAAGGCGCGCAAATTCGCCGATGAAGAAATTCGGCCGATCTCGCTGAAACGCGACGCCATCGCCGACCCGGCGCAAACCATCGACTGGGAGCTCATCAAGAAGGGCTCGAAGCTTGGCTTTCGCACCGCCGTGGTGTCCCAGGAACGCGGTGGCCATGGCATCGACTATGTCACCCAAGCCCTGGTGATGACCGAGATGGCCAAGGCCGATAGCGCCGCCTCCAAGACCTTCAGCCAGTGCTGGAAGTGGAGCCATCTGATCGCTGCCGCCTGCACCGACGAGCAGCGCGAGCGGTTTCTCCCGCGGTTTCTCGAGGACGATACGTTTGTGCTGGGCTCGGGCCAGACCGAGGCCAATAGCGGTTCGGACAATCGCCTGCCGCCGGCCGGCGATCTCAAGGCGGGGGTGCGCCTGCGCGCTGAACGAGACGGCGACGACTGGGTGCTGAACGGTGAAAAGCAGTTCATTGCCAACGGTAATATCGCCAAGCTGTTTTTTTTGCTCGTTCGCACCGACTTCTCGGTACCGTTCACCGATGGCACCACCATGCTGCTGGTGCCAGAAGACACGCCGGGTTTCAGCCGTGGCAAGGTGTACAACAAAAGCGGTTGGCGCTTTTACCAGAACGGTGAAATGGTCTTCGAGAACGCCCGAGTGCCGGTCGCCAACCAGATCGGCGAGACCGACGGCGCCTTGCGCCGGGGCGATGGGGACAGCTCGGGTGACATGTTCGGCGATCTGGAGCTTGCGGCCAACGGGCTGGGGATTTGCGACGCCGCGTGTGAGCAGGCGCTAACCTTCGCGCGCGCCCATATGTCCGGGGGCCAACCGCTCGCCGATCAGCAACTGATACGCTTGAAGATCGGCCGCATGAACATGCTGACCGAAGCGCTGCGCTCTTATGTGATGCGGGTGGCGTGGGAGCACGATCAGAAGATGCACACGACCAATGCCGGTTTGGCGATGAACCTGTCGACCGACACGTTGCGAGAAGTCACCGACCTCAACATGGATATTCACGATTATGCCGGTGGTCCGATGGATCGCGGTGCCGATAAGCTGGCCCGCGACGCCTTTATATGGTGCCACCTGGCTGGCGATTCCGTACAGAGGCTCAAAGTGGCCGGCCGTATCGTCCGCTAACCTATCCGCGCTTGCAGCGCCGCAATAATCGCGTCGGTCATTTCAGCGCTGGTGGCGTTGCCGCCGAGATCACCGGTGCGCACGTCGCCAGCGGCGAGCACGTCGGCGACGGCGCCTTCGATGGAGTCGGCGCTGGCGGTCTCACCCAGATGACGCACCATCATGGCGGCGCTCAAAATGGTCGCGCAGGGGTTGGCGACGCCTTTGCCGGCGATGTCCGGCGCGGTGCCGTGCACTGGTTCGAAATAGGCCCAACGCTCGCCGATACAGCCCGAGGAGGCCAGGCCTAAGCCCGCGGCGAGCCCGGCGCCGATATCCGACAAAATATCGCCGAAAGCGTTGGTCGCCAGGATGACATCGAAATGCTCCGGCTCGCGCACCATCTCCATGGCGCAAGCGTCGATATTGCGGGTCTCGAACTCGATGTCGGGATAATCGCGGGCCACCGTTTCGGCCGCTTCGAGAAACAGCCCGTCAGTCAGCTTGAGCACGCCGATCTTGTGCACCGCCGTCACGCGGCCCTTTATATGGGTCGGGTTGGGGGCGTTTTGTCGGGCGGTCGCTTGTTCGAAGGCCAAGCGTGCGGTCTTGGTCGAAGCGGCGCGGGTGATCACGCGCACCGCGCAGGCGGCGTCGGCGTCGACCTGATATTCGATGCGTGAATACAGACCCTCGGTCACCTCGCGCACCACCACACAGTCGATGTCGTCGGACGGCGAGGCGACGCCGGCGATGGCGCGTGATGGGCGGATGCTGGCGCCGACCTCCAGGCCTTTGCGCATGTCGCCCAGCGGGTCGCCGCCGCCGGGCGGTATCTGCGCCACGTCCATGGCGCCGAGCAACACCGCATCGGCTGCCTTGGCAGCATCGAGAGACGTTTCCGGCATGGCGTGCCCGTCGCTGAGAAAGGTACCGTGACCGGCCGGGTGGGTATCGTAGGTGAAGCTGGGACCGGCGCCCGACGCCAGCGTGTTGAGCACTTGGCGCGCGCAATCGGTCACTTCAGGCCCAATGCCGTCGCCTGGTAGCACGCAGATTGAATAAGTTGTCATTTCCATTCCCCCTGAAACACGGTCCTCGCCGCGCCGGGAGGTTAGGCGATCGCGGAGAGGCGGTCGAGCACGGTGTTGGCAGGATGGGATAGAATGTCGGCGGGGAAGGGTCAGCACCCCCGCCGACATGTGGCTCGCCCGAGCGGTGCTAAATCTGCCCCGCTGGCTGCTGGGCGCAAAACCTCGCGGTGGCAAGGGCGCAGTTCGCAGTTCAGATTTAGAATTTCGCTCGGGCGATGCTTGGTGCCGGCTTAAGGGGAGGCCAGCACCAAACGGCGATATGTGGATTTAGGTGGTCCCTGTAACCTTGAATCCAGCACATCTGCCGATTCGAACGACTATTCACTTAGTCGTCGTCTTTGTCGTCGTCATCGTCCGTTTCGTCATCGTCATCGTCATAGTCATCGTCTTTATCGTCGTGATCATCGTCCTGACCCCCATCGTCGTCATCATGGCTTGCGGTGGGACCATCCAATCGCAGCTGGGCCAGCTCTTCGCGCTCGCCGGTCGTCAAATTGGTGATCAAGGCGACACCGCCGGGCGCGGCGCAGTAAAATTTGTGCTCACGGGATTCAGGGTCGAGCGGGGTCCAGTCGAAAGTTTGTACGCACCCCTCGAAGGTGCCGAGCTTGGTGGTAACCGTTTGGTTGACCGCCAATACTTCCACCATGTCCTCGGCGAACCCTTTATAAAATTCCTGGCGGTATTCATCGCCAATCTGGGGGTTGGCGGGAAACCAAATACCCGGTTTGGCGCCATCGACACCGGCAATCCATGTGCCGTCATGATCGGCCAGTTTGCCGTTCTCGAAATTGTTGACGTCTTCGCCGAAGTACCAAACGTTTCCTTGCTTATCCTGAGCAATATAGTCGCGGGTATCCTCAATGAGTTGGCCGTTGAGAAAGGCGCGGTCGCGATAGACCAGGGCCGTGATGCCCATAATTTGTTTGGTCTCGCCAGTGATGGTGATTTCGATACGTTCTTCACCTTCCTCTGTATTGGCCTCGAGAATGGTGCGTTTGCCAATTGGCCAATTAAACAGCGGGTTGGTGATGGTGGCGGAGAAGTCGGCGGGGTTGATCTGAGGGTCGTATTCCTGGGCGGCCCCCGTGGGGGCGACGGCAGCTAGAGTCGCGCCCATGAGAGCGGCAACTGCTGTCGATTGGGCTAGAATTTTCAGGGATTTTTGCATTAGGGGCTCCTATTGATGAAAACTCGGTTGGCCACGGCGGCACATGCCGTCCGTAGTGGAGCCACGTTAGCGTGTGAGACTTAGAGCAGAATTAGAGGGGGAGAATTAGGGCCGATTCCGGATTCAACCGGATCCTGTCATCGCGGCAGTATTAACCCGCGACGAAGGCGATGCGCGCGTTCAGACCGGCAATGTCACCGTTTTTGCCGTGACGGTTTTCCAGATCGATGTGGGTGTTGTGCAGGGTGGCAATACGCCCGGCAATCGACAGGCCGAGACCACTGCCCTCGCTGTTCGGGTCGCTTGCGCGGTAGAACCTATCGAACACTTGGCTGATCGCGCCGTCGGCAATGCCTGGGCCGGAATCCCTGATCTCGACAGTTGCCTTCCGATGCTCGCCACTGCCGGCAACGGTGAGTCCGACATCGATCACGCCGCCCTGCGGCGTATAGCGCACGGCGTTATCCAGCAGGTTGCCGATGAGAATGCGCAAATCCGTTTCGTTTCCCTCGATGAGAATGGGCCCCTCAGGACTATCGGCGTCGAGGCCAATGTCGAGGTGGCGGTGGTCGGCAAGCGGCAACACATCGGCAATGCAATCGCGCAATAGAGCGGTCGCATCGATACGTCCGAATTCTGGTCGCGCATCGCCGGCGTCGTAGCGCGCCAGCTTGAGGAGCTGATCGGTCAGGCTGGCCGCTCGGTCGACGCCGCGGGCCAAATCGTCAAGTCGCTTGGTATCGGTCTCGCCTGGCGCTGCGTGGTGGAGATTGCCGAGCTGCAGCTTGACCGCGGCGAGAGGCGTGCGGAGTTGGTGGGCCGCGTCGGAGACGAAACGCTTCTGTGCCGCTAACGCGCGCTGCAAGCGATCGACCAAATCATTTACCGCGCCGACCAGCGGCACCAGTTCGGCCGGCATGTCGCTGTCGGAGATTGGCGTGTCGCTGTTGATGTGGCGGTGCGCGATCGCGGTCACCAAGGATTCCAGGCGCCTGGTGACTCGACGCAGGACCAGCCACAACAGCAGCCAGGAGAGCGGGATTAGGGCGGCGATCGGGATCAGTGAATTAAGTGCCGCACTTTCGGCGAATATGCGCCGCGCCACAGTCTGCTGTGAGATCTGCACGATACGCCCCGGTGTAATCAGTGTGTAGGTGCGCCACGCGGTGCCTGCGCCTTCTGTGTCGGCGAATCCCTGCCGGGCTTGGAGAGAAATATCGATCCCCACTGGCGCGGCGTAGAGCGGCGTTTCGGTCGATGCCCATACTTGCACGGCGATAGCGTCTTCCGGGTCCTCGCTTACTTCCGTGTCCGATTGGTCATCGTGGCCGTCACTGTGCTCGCCGTTGGCCGGTCGTGGACTAATCGGGCCGGGTTCCGGTAAGGCGGTGGTTGTCCCGGTGGTGGCGGCGATATTTAAGGCGATCTCGAACAACTGGCGGTCGAGGAATTCCTCGCTCTCGTGCAGCGTAGTCCAAAAAGCGGAGGCGCCAGCCAGCAGACCCACCGCGGTCAGCAGGGCCAGCAGCCAGCGCCAAAGTTGCTGGCGGAACGATATCATTTCGCAACGCTCCCTGGTGTTGAGGCGCCCGAGCTGGCGACCATCCAACCGGCGCCGCGCACATTGCGCACCACGTCCTTGCCCAATTTCTTGCGGACGTAATGGATCAGGACGTCGATGGCGTTGCTTTCGACTTCTTCGTCCCAGCCGTAGATTTTTTCCTCCAGCTGGTGGCGCGACAATATGCGACCCGGCCGCTCGATGAGGGCATGCAATAGCGCGAATTCGCGCGGCGGTAATATGGTGCTGGTCTCGCCATGGGTGGCTTCATGGGTGTCCAAGTTTAACGTGATGGCGCCATTGCCGATGGTGGAGACAGCCGATCCGCCTTGGCGGCGTAACACTGCGCGGATGCGCGCGAGCAGTTCGCTGGTTTCGAACGGCTTGACCAGGAAATCGTCGGCACCCAAATCGAGCCCCGCCACACGGCTTTCCACATCGTCGCGCGCGGTGATGATCAGCAGCGGAGTCTCGTCGCCGCGCTGGCGCACCAGCCGCAACACTTCCATGCCCGGCAAGCTCGGCAGGCCGAGGTCGAGCAGCACGATGGCGTAGTCGCCCGTGTCGAGCGCGGCCTCACCGTCTTCGCCGTCGCGCACCCAATCGACCGACATGGCCTGATCGCGCAACGCTTGCTCCAGACCGGCGCCAATCATGGGGTCGTCTTCAATTAGCAGGATTCGCATTGCCAGCTTATCCGGAATTCAGGACGCGGCGCCCGCGCGCGTAATTGGGGGACAGCTTTTGAATTTTCGGGCTGCGGCGTTGACCCGGGAAATAGGTCTCGGCTAGCGGGCTTTCTGCATGAAATACATGGTGACGATAACAACGACGAAAGTGAACAAGATGATTTCACCGGTACCGAATGTCATCCCAAGGAGATTTACTCTCATAACCTTTTAGTCTCCGTATGCAATTCTCCGACGCCTATGGTGGCAGTCGTTGAACCCGGTGAAACGCACCTGCCCCGTGCGCCACTGTGACGCTGACCCCCTCAAGTCAGCGCCGATTTACGTCGTACGGTTAACCAAACACTGTTACCGCGCTACCATCAATTTCCGTTCGACGGTGAGGCATACTAACCGGAATCGTTCCCTCAGCAAAAGGAGTTCGTGTCACAGGGTTAATGACAGGTGGTTAATGGGGCGCTATGCATTTGACCAATGGTAGCGGCCCAATGTGAGGATAAACCCAGCCAAAACCAGATGGAATGCCGAGGGCAGGCTGGCGGCGAACCAAGGGATGTCGGCCAGGATCGTCACCCCGGCGACGAGACGAGCTGCCATGGCGATAAAATACAACCCGCCGGCGGCGAAAAAGAAAATCGCCCATTTTCGCTGGGGGGATAGAGCATTGCGCGCCAGTTTGCGAATTACATCCACGGCGACGGTGATAATAATTATCTGCAGGCCGACCAGCAGCGGGTAGGGCAAGCCGCCAGCGGCCCAGGCTTCGAAGGGCGGTAGCCAAGCGACATCGGAATAGAACTGCATCAATTGCGCCAGCACGCGCAGCAAGAACGCCGCCAGCAATGCCGATAGCACCAGCACATAAGATCGATTGTGAAGCGGAGGTGTCAAAGTTTTATCTCGATTTCGAGAGATCATGTGGTTGCGGAGGCCGTCATAACCGGTCTGACAATCAGCTTGCAAGGGGTTGCGGGCAAGCGGTGCTGGGTTAGACTCCGCTTGCGATGGCATCGGATTCAACAAACCTGTCGCTCGACGATTTCACGGCCACTTTGAGCGATGAAGCGCCGCCGGTGGGGCTGGATGATGCGTTGCAGGCACTGTGGTACGAGGCGCGAACGACCGGGCCTGGTGCGACACCTGCCCGAAAAGCCTTGGAAGACTCGATGTCCGAGGACTGGAACACTGCGCACGGTTTGGTCCAACGCCAACGCGATGAACCGGGCAGCTGGGTTCATGGTTATTTGCATCGCGTCGAGGGCGACGACGATAACGCGGCACGCTGGTACAAGCGCGCTGGCCGGCCATTCCCAACGTTATCGCTCGCCGATGAATGGGCCGAAATTGTCGCGGCGTTGTTGGTCCGTTCAGGCTGACACTGGCCGGCTTAGGTCAGCCGCTTTCATTGACGATCCAGATGGTCGGTGGGCCCGCGATGCCAGCCTCCTTCATGATATTTTTTAGCTTGTCCGATGATACGAATTCTTCCGCCGCCTCGCGCGTTTCGAAATCGTGCCAGACCGTGACGTCGTTTGGATCGTCGACCGCTTGGTACACCGCTTGGCCAATAACCTTCATGTCCGTTCGGAATGCAACTGTGCTGTCGTAGGCGCTGCGCCAAGTTGAATAATCGCTAACCGGATGGCGTACGTATAAGCGTACCATGATCCCCTCCTTGATTGTATCGAAGCCAGTTTGCTCTGCTGCCGAGTACACCATGGCGGCTACTGGCCGACAATGGCCTGTCACGATTATCACGAATCGGTGACGCGCTTGCCGGTTGGTTGCTGCGCTGGGGTCGCCTCGATAACGTTAGTGAACATCGCTGTAACCTCGGAGGATCCGATGTCTCGATTGCCTAGATATTCCACGTTAGCCATGCTTACGCTCGCGGCGACGGCGTTCGCCCTAGGCGGATCGCCGGTGCAAGCCCAAACCCCGGCGCCGACAATTTCGGAAGTGACTCAAGGTATCCACGTGATCCGCGGTCGCGGCGGCAATATTGGGGTGTCGGTTGGCGACGACGGCGTGTTCATGATCGACGATCAGTTCGCCCCGGTCACTGGCGCGCTGCGCACGTTGATTGCCGGCGTCACCGATAAGCCGATCCGATTTTTGCTCAACACCCATTTTCACGGCGATCATACCGGCGGCAATGAAAACCTTGGTTCGGCCGGGGTTACGATATTTGCCCATGACAATGTTCGGGTGCGTTTGCTTGGTAACGGCGCGCCGGCTGTCGCATTGCCGGTGGTCACCTTCAACGACACCACCACCTTTCATATGAACGGCCAGACCATCCATGTGTTTCACTCAGCCGGCGCCCACACGGACGGCGATACGTTGATCCATTTTCGCGAGGCCGACGTGATCCATATGGGCGACACTTATTTCAACGGTTTTTACCCCTTCATCGACGTTAATTCAGGCGGTTCGCTAGCGGGAACTCTCGCGGCCGTCGATACCGCACTGGCGCTGGCCGGCGAGAATACCCGCATCATCCCTGGGCACGGTCCCATGTCGAACCGTGCCGAGTTGATCGCCTATCGGGACATGCTGATCGCCGCGCGTGACGGCATCCAACCGTTGATCGCCGACGGCAAGTCCGTGGAACAGGTGATCGCCGCTAAGCCAACCGCCGCCCTCGATGGCGAGTGGGGCGACGGCTTCCTCAATCCCGAGCGTTTCGTGCGCACCGTGTATGGCTCGCTGAGCAAGTAGGCCACGCGGGTACTCGTTGTTGCTGGGCTACCGCGCCTTAAGTCCGGCGATATAGGTGCTCACCAGGGTGTCGATCAACGCGGTTGGGGGATCGCCCTCGGCCAGGTTTGTGGTTTGCGCCAGTGCCGTGAGGCCATAGAGCGCACTCCACAGGACGAAGGCGTTGCGCCGGCGCGCGGCTGCTTCGCGCGGGCTGAACAGATCGGCGATGGCGTCTTCGCCCAGTTGCACCAGGCGTTGCGCCTTATGGCGGTACCAGTCCGGGGCCGGGGCCCCATCCTGAGGTTCGAACTCGATAACCGCCGACCACAGCCGCGGCTGAGCGCTGACAAACGCCAAATAGCGTCGGGCGAGGCCGCGCAGGGCTTTTTCGGGATCTGCCTCGATGGGAGCGGCCGTTACATGGGCGTAGAGCGCGTCCATGGTTGCCGCGTTCATGTGGCGCACAAGGTCGTCGAGATTGTCGAACACGTTATAGAGGGTGCCGACGGTGTAGCCGATATCGCGGGCCACCCCGCGCGCGGTGATGCTGCGCAAGCCGTCGCGGGCGGCGAGGGCTGCGGCGGCTTCGATGGCCATCTTGGCCAATTGTTCGCGGGAGTGGTCGGATCGGCGTGCCATTGTCGCTAATTCCTGTATCCCCGAGAGATTTATCTGGGAGATTCGTTTCAAAATTTTTCACAAGCATATTGAACATCGTTCATTGATGCACTATTTTTAAATGAACAATGTTCAATATAAATGAATAAACTGAGGATTTCCGGGTGATTTGAGGAATTTCACGCCCGTGGACGAGCTACAAAGAGGGAAAGGCAATGCGACACGGTAGTTTGGCGGATGCCGTTCTGGGCGAGCGACGGGTTTCGCAGTGCATCGAAAAACGCCTGAGGTCGGTGACCCGAAAACGGTTGAAGCCGGTCACGCGGATGTTGATTGGGCTGGGATTGACCTTCGCCGGATTGATCGCTCTCGGGGTTTTGGCTTACGCGCCGGACCGGTTCGCTGCGGCAACCCCGATTATGGCCGATCTGGAGGATTGGCTGATCTGGCGCGACTTACAGGCCTATTAGGGTTGTTAGCTTCGTCGACGCGGGACGTGAGTAATCACACGGTAATATCTTCGAGCCTATATTAGGGTTAACGCTAAAATGCATATTCCGGTGTATTCACTCACCGCTTGGCGTCACCATTTTTTTGCACCAAAACAAAAGCTCAACTCCAAAAACGGAGAACTCCGATGATCAAACGCAACATTTTTACGGGCATTGCCCTGGGCGCTGCGATGACCGCTCTGACTGCCACCTCTGGCTTTGCGCAACAGGCGCCAGGCGGTGACCGCCTACTCGATGTCATTGTCGTTATGGACGAAGGTTTTGCGCCGGGTGGCCATGCGGCCAACCAGGCTGCTGCGGCGAATTTCGCGCGTGGCCTGGGTGTGGCGCCGCGTCACGCCTATGGAACGGCGCTGTTCGGGTTTTCTGCGTCAGTACCTCAAGCGGTGATGGACGCGCTGGAAAATAACCCACGGGTCAAATATGTCGAACTCGACGGCACGGCCTTCGCCAACGCACCGAAGAAGTGCAGCCAAGACGATACGCTGCCCGGATGTGGTGGCGATGGAGGCGGTGAAGATCCCGCGCCGCCGCTGAGCGACCAGGAGATCCCGTGGGGCATTTCACGGACCGGGGCTGATACCCACGCAAATACCGGTGCCGGCATTCATGCCTATGTTCTCGATACCGGTATCGACCTGGATCATGCCGATCTCATAGCGAATTTGGGTAATTCAGTTAACTGCACTGGTGGTAGGGGCGGCCGGTTCGCAACACTGACCTGCGAGCCTGGTGGCAACGACGGCAACGGTCACGGCACCCATGTCGCCGGCACCATCGGCGCGGCGGATAATGCCATCGACGTTGTCGGTGTGGCGCCTGACGTGACCTTACACGCCGTGCAGGTGCTTAAATCCAGTGGCAGCGGTAGTTTTTCCGGCATCATCGCTGGAATTGACTGGGTAACCGACAATGGCTCGAAGCCATCGGTGATTAATATGAGCCTAGGCGGCACCGGCTCTAAAACCGGCAATTGCATCAATGGTAGTTTCTCCGGAAGCGATGCATTCCACGAAGCAATCTGCAACGCCAGCGACACTGGCGTGGTGTTCGTCGTTGCGGCCGGCAATGAAGATGATTACGCGGCCAACCATGTTCCAGCGGCCTATAACGACACTGTAATTGCCGTGTCGGCCACCGATATCAGCGATGATTGGCCGTTCTGGTCCAACTTCGGTGATGACGTTGCTATCGCCGCACCTGGCGTGGGCATTCTTTCGACCTGGAACGACGGCGGGCTCAACACCATCAGCGGGACATCCATGGCGTCTCCCCACGTTGCCGGCGCTGTGGCGCTTTGGTTAGACGCTAATCCGGATCAGGTGGCAGATTTTAGCGCCTACACCAGTGCCCGTGCGGCATTGTTGGATACAGCGGAACCGACGGCTGGTGAATTCAGCAACACCAGCGGTAACCCTCACACTGAGAATTTCCTCGACGCCGGCGCGCTGTAAGCCATACCAATCAAGCGAAATAGGCCGCTCCGAACATTCCGGGGCGGCCTTTTTCATGTTCCAGGGGCGAAGTAATCCATCAAATTGTGATCGTAATACGCTGCGCTGCCGCCGATTTCGCACTATATTAGAGACATGTCACGGCAGCAGACCCTTCGGCGAAGCGTTGCCGCGCTGGCGATCGTAAGCCTGATCGTCGGCACGCAGTTGGCTGTTGCCGGCCCGGCGGTCGCCAGCGGTTACCGTCATCATGGCAGTTCCTATACCTATAGTTATGGCGGATACCGGCCCTATTACGGCTCCGCCTATCGCTATCGCCACGGCCATCAAGGCCACCGCTATTCCCATCACCGGCCCTATCATCGTGGTCATAGCAGCGTTGGGATCGGGGTGCATGGTCATGGCTCAAGGGGCGCTGCGGTAGTGGGTGCACTGGGCGCTGGCGTGTTGCTGGGCTATTTATTGACCCGGCCGCAAAGTCGCCCAGTCGAACGAACCTATAGCCGGTCGACGCAGGCGCCCGTCGTTCGAACCGTACCGGCGCGGCCTTCGTCGCCGACCTTCGGTTATGGCAAGCAAGTGCAACGAGACTGTAAGCCGACCACCGGCGGCGGTTTGCACCAGGGACGCCGCGCCACGTTTGGCGGCACCTTTTGTTACGATGCCAATGGTCAAGGCTACATTGTGCCGGGCAGCGAATTTCTGATCGGCTACGCCAACTAGAGACTATTCGGGTTATTCCCCTACCTTCGTCATTTCTGGCGCCGTTGCAGGATTAATCGCAGTTTCTTTTCGCCGGCCGCTTTATAGGCAAATGCTGTCAAATAATGCTTTAATGAACGGGCGAGAAAGAGAATTGTTCCGTTAAGAAGGAGAGTGGTCATGAACCGCGTGCTCGCAACCGCGTTGGAGTATCTCAATTACGTGATTGTCCTGGTGATTATCGCCGCGGGCGGATACGCCGGGTGGTTCCTGTTCCAGGGCGAGCCAGAGGCGCAGCAAAATATCGGCGTCGTTTGGGGGGTCGTTTTAGGCATATTGACCGCCGCGTTGGTTGGCGGCGCCATGGCTTTGGTGGTGTTGATGGAGAAACATTTGCGCCACATCCGCACTCAGGCCGTGCGCCAAACTCAGCTTCTCGAACAGCTTGCAGAGATGGCCGAGGGCGATGCCGCGCAAGCCATCGCTCAAGCGGATGATGGCGGCTTCGGTGCGCCGGCCTGGGCGCGCACTGGTGGGAGGCGCTAACGCGTCGGCGTTTTCTCGTCACTGTATCCTTGAGACGCCGCCCATATGTCGCGCCAGTCCGAGTAAGTCATACTACGAATCCACGAAAGTCTTTGGCCCAGAACGCGCCAAACCCCTCTCTCTGGGGGAAAGAGGGGTTTGGACTTAGGCCGGGTCCGCTGACGCGTACCGAGGGGGGATAACGGATACGCGTCTTTGGCTACTTGCCTGGCGGCACTTCGCTCGGCGTCGCTATTTCTTCTTGCCTTTGCCGCCGCTGTTTCCGGGGCCGCCACTGCCGCCGCCAGGGGTGAAGTCGGCGGTTCTTGCGGTCGAGACATGGTTGAGGCCGTCGACGGCAACAATCGCGTACACATGGGGATCGTTGGTCACACCGTCCGCCGTATCGACAAATTTCAGGGAACTCGTGGTTCCGATGAGAAAGCCGTCACGGCTGACCTGGTAATAATCCACGCCGGTGCCGTCATCTGTGGATGCGCCCCACGACACTTCGACCCTTTGGCGGCCCTTTACTTTCTTCTGAACGGCAGCGGCGGTGCCGGGAACGCTCGGCGGTAGGCCGTCGACCGTAAGAGTGCCGCTGCCGGCGCCTTGATTGGCGCCGCGAGTGGCGGTGACGGTGAAATTTTTGTCGCCGTCCGACCCTGCGGTGTCCACAGCTAGAACAATGGGACCCGATGACCCGTTCGGCGCCACCGAAACCGGTTCATTGCCCAAATCGCCGAGGGTGGTGGTTAGGGCGAACAAGGCCGGATCGCAGCCCAGGCTGTCATTATTGGATACGGTCACGTCGTAGCTGGCCGTGAAGTCAACGTTGGGGTCGACCGATTGGGCGGTCGGCGCCACTGACACTGTAGGGTTGGCAGTCAGGCAGGAGTCGTAGGAGATGGTGATATTCACGCCATCGGCGTTGTGCGAGTTTTGCGAAATGGTCAAACCGTTGATCGGATCGTCGAAAAATTCCGAGTCCGAGAGCGCCCTGATGAAATAGCTCCAAATACCGTTTTCGCTGGCGTGGTGGATGTTCACGCCTGTGGTGAAGGAGTCGGGCACATTCGTATCGCGCAGGATCCGCTGTCGATATGACAGGTAATAGACTTCACCGGTATCCGGTTTGCTTACTTTCAGAATCTGCGTCCCCGGGGTGGTATCCGGGTCGCTACCTAATGGCACCAACGTAAAGTTACCGCCGGCGCCGATCGTCAGCATGGTGTCGCCGGTCAGGTTGTCGTACCAGCCGATCTGGTCCATGTGTACGGCGTTGAACTTTTTTGCGGTGCAGCAATAGCCCATGGTGCCCGAAGTATCGCCATACTCGACGTCTGTGGACTCTGAGGCGTTGTAGCCATTGTTGTTGGTGTCCGTGGCCGCGTGATGCCAGCCGACGTTATGGCCAAGTTCATGGGCAAACGCGCTGATGTTGAGGATGGACGACCAAGACCGCAAGGTGCCGGTGGAGCCGTAGCCGCCGACCACGCCGAGCGCCAGCCAGTTACAATCGGAACCGGCGTTCGGAATTACGTAGATACGGTGTTGGTAGTTGTTGACATCGACTTCGCGTTGCTCCAAGGCGGCCAGGTCCGCTGCGGCAGCGTAACTATAGACCGGGCAGCCATCGATCTTGTCTACGGTTACCGGGGCAACGACCGTACCGGCGCTGGCCGGGAAACCGGTTTGGTTGAAGGAGGCCTCAGCGTAGAGGTTATCGACCGAAAGATTGTCGTTGAACATCACGGTTTCGGCTGCGGCGACGTGACTATCGGTCCACGTGGTTGTGCCTGTGATGTTGACCAAAATAGTAACCGAACTGCGTGGTGTGGTGACCACGCTTTCGGCCAATGTTTCTTGCGGGACCTCGGTGCTGCTTTCCTGATCGGCGGCGGCGATATCGTCGACCCATAGATTTCGGCCCACAGCGCGTCCACGAACGTTCAATCGGTCACCGGTTTTAAGACCCGCCGGCGGTTGACGTTCGAACTTCAATTCGAGAGCTGCGCCTGAATTGCCCGGCGCGTCATCGTCGTCGGTCAGAAGATAATAGGCGAAGCGCGACTGGCTTTGGTTGATCTCGTCGATATGGACGATCTCTAACGTGCCGTCGACGAAACTCTCCGGCGCGCCCTTATGCTCGTTAGAGACTGCCAGGTTGGGCAGCGTAAAGAAAAGCCCTGCAGAAAAGATAAGCGCCAGCCAGGCGCGAAAATTACTGGAAAGCATAAAGCCCCCTCCGTGAAACAACGTTGGTTATGCGCGGCAGAGTAGTAGTAATTTATTAATGAATCTTTAACAGATAAGTAACTATTAAAACTTTATGGGTTTTTTAATAAAAAATACTATGGTTAACGAATATGGTTAATTATTTATTTTCTACTTTAGAAGCATCGAGTTGTAGCGAGTTCTTCATCCTTAGTCGCGGTGCGCAACCGTCAGCGCCGCCGTGCGGTATGTCAGATTTATACGTGCATTGCCTGTAAGCGGGTCGTTATCGGACACCGCCGCGGCAAGCGGTGCGACGCCATGATAGGTCATGCGGGCTGATCCACCCCAGACCACCACATCGCCGCTTTCGAGGCGAATGCGGCGGGGGCGGTCGCTGCGCTTGAGCCCGCCGAACAGAAATGTCGCGGGCAAGCCAAGTGAGACCGAGACGATCGGTGCGCTGAAGTCACCTTCATCCTTGTCCTGGTGCAACGACATGCGGGCTTTGGGAATGTAGCGGTTGATCAGACAGGAATTCGGATCGAAACCGGGAAAACCACCGGCGGTGGCGGCACGGGTGGCTAGGCTGTGGAAAACCGCAGGCATCGCCGGCCAGGGTCGGCCGGAGTCGGGGTCGCAGATAGTGTAGCGATAACCGCCGCGGTCGGTGACCCAACCGGCGCCGCCGCAATTGGTCATGGCAACGGACATGGTGTGGCCGCCAGGGGTGACCATGTGGCGAAACGGAGCGGCCTTCGTAATCGGTACGAGCGTCGCAACCAGTTCCGCGGCCTCGGCCTCCGCGAAGCCAGGCAGCAAGGTAGCGCCGTCGGCCAGTATTTCGGGGTTTCGTTGATCTGGGTCGAGCGCGCTAAATAAGTCTCTCATCGCAGCAGTCTTGCCCGATACTATTTGGCGTCGTGGAAGATAATGCCAAGGGTTTGACGATGGCCGGTGTGAACCCGGCTTACCCCGTGGCGCATATTGATCCGGTAGGCGCCGCGTTTACCCTGCGCCGGCCTATTGTGCACGGGAAATAGAACGCCGTCGCCCTGGCGCAGGGGAACGACCTCGGCGCGTGACTGCATGCGCGGGCGTTGCTCGGTGAGAATGAACTCACCGCCGGTGAAATCGTCGCCAGGCGCCGACAGTAGAAAGGCGACCTGCAGGGGGAAGGTTTGGTCGCCGTAAAGGTCTTGGTGGAGGCAATTATAGTCGCCAGCGCCGTACTGCAGCATTAACGGGGTTGGCTTGGTCTGGCCGGCGGCGTGACAGCGCTCAAGATACATCTTGTGTTCATCGGGATAGCGAAGGTCGATATTCAAGGTCTTGTTCCAGCGGTTGGCGATCGCCGCCAGCGGGTTGTACAACGCGCTGCGTAAACTGGCGACATGGCGCGGTAGGGGGTAGTCGAAATACTTGTATTCGCCACGTCCGAAATTGTGGCGCGCCATCACCACCCGGCTGCGGAAACGCTTATCCACCGGATAGAGCGCAGCCAATTCTCGGCATTCGTTCTGACTGAGCAATGACGGCATGACGCTATTGGCGTCGCGGTCGAGGTTCTCGGCAATGGCCGTCCAATCAAGCGCGGCGATCCGCGCCGCGATCGAGGTCGCGGCGCGGGCGGCTGGATCCGACTTTTGCCGAACGGCTGTCGTCACGACGTTGCCTCGCGCTCAAGCAAGGCCTGCTTGCGCTCAACACCCCATCGATAGCCCGAAATTTCGCCATCATTGCGCACCACCCGATGGCAAGGAATAGCGACGGCAATCGAGTTTGCAGCGCACGCTCCGGCGACGGCGCGTACCGCCTTGGGGGAGCCGATGCGTTTAGCGACAGCGCCATAGCTTGCGGTCTCGCCGGCTGGGATTTCGCGCAGCGCGGCCCAGACTTTTTGCTGGAAGGTAGTGCCGCGCACATCCAGCGGCAGATCGAGACTCAGCGCCGGCGCTTCAACGAATCCGACGACGTTGGCGACCGTTTTCTCGAAGTCCTCATCGCCATCGATCAGTTGTGCCTTGGGGAATCGATCGTGAAGATCGCGCACCAGAGCGTCTAGATCGTCATCGAGCAGGATAGCGCAGACGCCCTTATCGGTCGCGGCGACCAAGATGGCGCCAAATGAGCAATCACCGATGGCAAATTGGGTCACTTTGCTTGGCCGGCATCGTTTGCAGGATCTGAATCCAGCCTGTTCGGCTTCTGCGCTGGTGTTATGGAATGCGACATTCTCACGGCGTGCCAATCGCGCAGCGCAGCACGGACGACAATAGACGCCGGTTGTGGATACCGAGTAATAGAATGCGCCATCGGCGTTAACATCGCGTTCAACGACGGCTTGCCAGCGCAGATCATCAGTTGAAAAAGTCCGGTCGATATCGATCTTGGTTTCTGTGGCGGTCATGGCAACCATTATAGAGCTCCATTCGAAATCGGCGCGCTTCGTTGCACCCGTTTAAGATACGACCGATATAAGCGCGTATGCAGATCGCCGCATTCCAGTTCTTGCGGTCGAATTCGAGATAAGAATGGGGGAGGCAGGGTATTGCTGGCGTCGCCTCGATCAGGTGAGCGGAACCATCCGCTCGGCGTTACTGTTGTAAGCCGGGCGGTAATCCATTGGTGCTGACGCTCGATCCTCCCGAACCGCCGCCAGATCCGCCACCCGCGCCGCCACCACGCCCTTTCCCCTGCGCCAACACCGGTGAGGATAGGCTCAGGGCAATTGCTAGCACGGCCGCAAGGCTGATCGTCGCGATTAGTCTCATGCCGAGGTCCGTAAACTCCCTTACATCAAGGGGTTAGTGTAGGTGGTAATGCAATACGGGGTAACGTCGGCAAAAGCGGGTGTTGGTGGGCGAGTTGATCACTGAAGTACCGAGATTGTGACCTGATCAGCCCCTATTCCGAGCCGATTTGGCGTAACCGGCTCCGCTCATTAACTCTACTTAAAGGCCCTGAGGGCTAGTTTCAACGCGGTATCTTGGCATTAAACACTAATAAGTTGAACTAGTTGTCAAGAAGAATAGCGTTAGCCCCGCACTCACGGATTCGATCGTAAAACGAGCGATGAAGAATGTGGTACCAACCGAGGCCCACGGCGGCGCCATATCTGGCGTTCCCGGCGATGGTCTGTCGTTGCGGCAGGCGCTGTTTCGCGAGCAGCATAGCTATGGCCTTATGGTCACTGCGGGCGATGGAACGATTACCGATTGGAGCCCTGCGGCGGAGCGCATATTCGGCTATTCCGCTGCAGAAATTCTGGGACAAACGCCGTCGATATTCCACCGGCCGGAAGAGCGATCCACGTTAACTGCGAGCATTCTCGAATGCGTCGAACGCGATGGATATTGGGCCGGCGAGACCCGTATCGTGCGCAAGGACGGTACCGAAGGGATCACCGATACGGTCGTTTTTTCTTATGTCGACGAGCAGGGTCAACCGGCCACGATTGGCATAAATCGCGACGTTACAGAACGTAATCAGATTCAAAGCGCGTTGCGCGAGAGTGCCGAACGGTTGCAGTTAATTACCGATAACGTTGCTGCTCTCATC
Source organism: Alphaproteobacteria bacterium (assembly GCA_011087645.1). GTDB lineage: Bacteria > Pseudomonadota > Alphaproteobacteria > UBA6615 > UBA6615 > JABDJY01. Next base: position 15,520 of record JAALLF010000012.1, on the reverse strand, counting down.
ATCTATTTCGACGCTGATCAGCGTTACCACTTCGTCAACGATGCTGCGGTGGAGCTATTGGAGCGGCCGCGCGAGCACATCATCGGCAAAACGGTTGCGGATACGATCGACGACGAAATGTACCGCAAGATATCGCCCCATATCGAAAAGGCGCTTGGCGGCGAGGAGGTAACGTTCGAACGCGAGCGAACGGTGCCCGATGGCAGCTTAAAAATGTACCAGTCGACGTATTTGCCTCACATCGACGAGCAGGGCAGGGTCGTCGGCTGTTACGGCGTATCGGTCGACATCACCGAGCGCAAACAGGCGGAAACCGTCCTGCAGGATAACGAGCAGCGGTTACGTTTGATTACCGATAATATGCCGGCCAATGTCATCTATATGGATCGGGAGCAGCGTTACCAATTTGTCAGCAAAGGTGTTGGGGAGCTTTACGGCAAACCGATCGAGCAGATTATCGGTAAGCGTGCGACAGAAATCCAAAACGAAGCAATGTATCGCGAGGTCGGGCCCTATATCGAACGGGCGCTGAGGGGCGAGGAAGTCGTATTCGAGCAATCCCGGACAGCGAGTGATGGCTCGCCGCGTAACTTTCAGTCGATTTACTTGCCCCATATGGATGATCGGGGGCGGGTCCTCGGCTGCTACGCTCTGTCGGTTGACATCACCGCGCGTTCCAAGATCGAAGCTGAGCTTAAGGAAAGCGAAGAGTGGTTGAGGTTGGTCACGGATAATGTTCCGGCGAAGATTCTCTATGTCGACGCCGAACAACGCTACCAATTCGTCAATCTATCTGTTGAAGAGCAGTTCGGGCTTAAGCGCGAAGAAATCATCGGCAAGCATCTGAGTGATATCCAGATCCCTTCTGAATATTTGAAAGGGCTGCCCTATATCGAATCCGCGCTCGAGGGCAATCAGGTGGTCTTCGAGCAGTGCCGATCATCTTTTGACGGTAGCCAGCACCACTATTTGACGCGGTATCTGCCGGATATCGACGAGACTGGGCAAGTTCTCGGTTTCTACGCGGCTATGGTCGATATCACCCAGCAGAAGCGCGCGGAAACAATCGCGCACGAAAATGAGCAGCGGCTGCAACTGATTACCGATAATGTTGCCGGCAATATTTTCTATATCGATGCTGAGCATAGATACCAATTCGTTAATAAGAGCACTGAAGAGATATTTGGGCTGGCGCGCGAAGATATAATTGGCAAACGCGTAATCGACATCCAGGACCCCGCTGTTATCCGCCAGGTGATGCCTTATACGGAGAGGGCCCTGGCAGGTGAGGAGGTGACATTTGAGCTAGAGCGCACGGGCGCCGACGGAATGCCGCGCAGCTATCAATCGACATGCCTGCCGCACTTTGTCGAAACCGGCAAAGTCGCCGGCTGTTATGTCCTAACCGTCGATGTCACCGAGCGAAGACAAGCTGAATTGTTAGCGCAGGAGAACGAAGCCCGGCTGCAAATGATTACCGATAATGTTAGCGCCAACATTATCTATCTCGACTCCGAGCAACGCTACCGTTTCGTCAACAAAGGTTTTGAGGAGGTGGTCGGGGTCCCGCGTGACAAGGTCATTGGAAGTGGCCCCCGCGAAGTTCTGGGCGAGGACATGTTCCGACATGTCGCGCCCTATATAGACGCGGCGCTCGCCGGCGAAGAAAAGGTGTTCGAGCGCCAGCGGACGGATACCGATGGAATAGATCACACCTATCAGTCGACCTACCTGCCCGATTTCGGTGAACAGGGTGAAGTGCTTGGCATCTATGGATTGACCGTCGACATTACCGAGCGCAAACGGGCGGAAATTGCGGCGCATGAAAACGAAGAGCGTTTGAAGCTGGTCACCGACAACGTTGGCGCCTTTATCACCTATCTGGATCGAGAGCAGCGCTATCAGTTCGTCAACAAGGCGATGGCGGACCTCATTGGATTGCCGAGTGATGAGATCATCGGCGAAAAGGCAATCGTTCTCCAAGGTGAGGATAATTATCTCTTGGCTCAGCCGTATATCGAGGCGGCGCTTGATGGCAAAGAGGTGAGTTTCGAGCGCAATTGGACTCAGAAAGACGGTCGGAATTATAACTTCCAATCGACTTATTTGCCGCACTATGACGATCAGGGCGAGGTGATCGGTACCTATGGGGTGTCGGTCGATATTACCGAGCTAAAACAGGCGGAAATTCAGGCTCAGGAAAACGAACAGAGATTGAAACTGATCACCGATAATGTGGGCGCGGCGATCGTTTATTTCGACTCTGATCAGCGATACTGGTTCGTCAACAAAGCGTTCGAGGATCTTCACGGCTTGCCGGCCGAAAAATTGATTGGCAGCCGGGTTGCCGAGATTGTCCGCGAAGCGAGTTATCGTAAGCTTCAACCTCATATTGAGGCGGCCCTCGGAGGCCAGGAGGAGACCTTTGAACAGAAAGTAACATCACCCGACGGCGCTACCCGAACCTTCCATTCGACCTATTTACCGCATTTTGACGCTGATGGCGCAGTGCTCGGCTGTTATGCGCTGTTACTCGATATAACCGAACGGGTAAATGCCGAGCGCGATCTGCGTGAGAACGAGCAACGCCTGCGTTTGATCACCGACAACATGCCGGGCCATTTCATTTATTTCGACACCGATCTGCGCTACCGACTGGTAAACAAGGGTATCGAAGAACTATTCGGGCTGCCGCGCGAAGAGATCATCGGCAAGCATTCGCGGGAAATTCAAGGCGAGGAAATATATAATAGCGTCGCGTCCAAACTTCACCGGGCGCTTGCCGGTGAAGAGCTACACTTCGAGCAGCAACGCACTTCCGTCGATGGAACCGTTCGCGATCACGAAACGACCTACTTGCCTCATGTGGACGAAGACGGTGAACTAATCGGTTGTTACGTCCTGAATGTTGACATTACCGAACGCAAGCGCGCCGAAGCGGATCTTTTGAAGACAACTCAGGCTGCCGAACTGCTCCGCAAAATAGCGGTCGCTGCGAACCATGCCGACAATCCCGACGATGCCATCCAGGTATGTTTGGATGAGGTGTGCGCCTATACCGGCTGGTCTGTCGGGCACGCCTTTCGATTTGGCCCTGACGGCTCGGGCGATCTTATTTCCGCCACCCTATGGCATTTCGACGATCCCGAGCGATGCGCGGCGTTTAGATTAGAGACCGAGAGAACACGTATATCACTGGGCACCGGCCTGGCTGGAGAAGTACTTGCGCTCGCCAAACCCGTTTGGATGGACACCAGCCTGGATTACTTGGCGCATCCAAGAGTGCATGCGCGGATTAAATCGGGTCTCCAATCGGGCTTTGCCGTTCCGGTTATGGCGGGACGTCAGGTTGCCGCGGTTCTCGAGTTCTTCACCGATGAAGAGGTAGAACAAGACGAGGACTTGCTGGAGATTACCACCCAGGTCGGCGTGTTGATCGGCCGCGTTATCGAACGGGAACGCAACGAGCAGGTTCTTCTCGATGCTAAAGAGGAAGCGGAGCTGGCTAGCCGCTCGAAATCGGAATTTTTGGCCAATATGAGTCATGAATTGCGCACGCCACTCAACGCCATCATCGGATTTGCAGAGATTATTAATGACGGACCGGCTGGCGAAGCGGACACCGATAGCGCCATGCATCGAGAGTATGCTGGCCACATTTACGAATCCGGTCAGCATCTACTGACGTTGATCAACGATATCCTCGATATCTCAAAGATTGAGACTGGCAACGATGCGTTGTACGAGGAACGTATTGCACTTGAGGCAGTCGTCGATGGCTGTGTTGTCATGGTTCGTGAACGCGCCGAATCGCGCGGTTTGGTCCTCAATGTTGAAATGCCAGCGACACCTCTGCCCGCATTATTTGCTGATGCGCGGCGCATCAAGCAGGTCTTGATTAATCTATTGTCTAATGCGGTAAAATTCACCGAGGCGGGCGGCACGGTGACGGTAAAAGCCTGGCATAATTTGGATAGTGGACTTGTTATCCAGGTTACGGATACGGGAATCGGCATTGCCGTCAACGATATTCCCAAGGCCCTTGGTCGTTTTCAGCAGGTAGATAGCGACCTGAACCGCAAATACCAAGGTACTGGCCTGGGATTGCCGTTGACTAAAGCGCTGGTTGAACAGCACGGTGGCTCGCTCGATCTGCAAAGCCGTATTGGTATCGGGACGACTGTGACCGTGCGTTTGCCGGACGAACGCGTATTGCCGCCGCAGAGCTAGAGCGAAGCGCTAGGCGCCTATATATGTGCATTTACCGGTCTTTAAGCCGCGTTGCCGATAAATAGGGCATCGCGTGTAAGGTTCCCTGGATCCCCGCGCCTATATTCTAGCGCTATGTGCAAGCGGGGTATTTCGTGTCGAACGCCGGTAAGACTACGTCCAATGTGATGACGGATGCGGTTACCAGCGTTTTGCCGTTACGCAACGCTTTGTTCCAAGAACAAGATGCTTACGGAATAATCGTTAGCGATGTGGATAGCACAATTCGCGATTGGAACCCGGCGGCGGAACGCATGTACGGATATCCTCGCGACGAGGTATTAGGCCACTCAGTGACCATGTTACTCATGCCTGCCGAACTACCCGACCTCCAGAACAATATTGTCGACGCGATCGACCGCGATGGCCGGTGGTCTGGCCAAATTAATTATAGACGCAAGGACGGCAGCATGGGTACGTCTGACTCGGTTGTTTTTGCATTCCAAGACGATGAGGGGCGGTTCGCGACCATAAGCATCAATCGCGACATCAGCGAGCAGCAACGTGCGCAGCTGCGCGAGCGAGAGACAGCGGAGAGCTTTCGCATGATCGCCGATAATATTCCCGGTCACTTTCTCCACGTTGATCGAGACCTACGATACCTTTTCGTCAATAAAGGTGTTGAGGAGCTTTACGGCCAGCCACGTGAGTATTTTATTGGCAAGCGTCTGAGCGACGTGCAGGGTGCGGCGGCTTATCGAGAAGTGGCACCTTATATTGAGCAAGCGCTAGGCGGTTCGGAAGTGACGTTCGAGTTAGAACGTACTTCCGTCGATGGCGATCGCCGGGATTATCAAACAAACTGTTTGCCTCAATTCAATGAAATTGGCCAGGTGGTCGGTTGTTATGTTTTGTCGGTCGACATTACTGAACACAAGCGGGCGGAACTCGACGCAAATGCCGCCAAAGATGAAGCGGAACTCGCTAATCGCGCGAAGTCGGAATTTTTGGCCAATATGAGCCATGAATTGCGTACGCCTCTGAACGCCATCAACGGGTTCTCGGAGATGATATTTGCCGAGGCGCTGGGGCCGATCGGTAACGTCGAATATCAAAAATACGCCAGCTACATTAAGGAAGCCGGCGAACATCTACTCGAACTGATCAACGACCTGCTTGATATTTCTAAGATTGAGGCAGGCAGCGTTGTGTTGGCCGACGACGTGGTCAATGTTGCCGACCTATTACGTCACAGCGTGGCCATGATACGCGAACGCGCGGATGCCGATGCCGTGCGCATTAAAGTCGATATTGATGAAGAGCTGTTGCCGATGCTGCGTGCTGATGCAACGCGCGTAAAGCAAATCATACTCAACTTGATGTCGAACGCCGTCAAATTTACGCCATCCGACGGTACGGTCACGCTTCGCGCCTGGTTCCATGTCGATCGCGGGTTTGTGGTGCAGGTCGCGGATACCGGCATTGGCATCGCGACCGAAGATATTCCCAAAGCGCTGGCGCGGTTTGAACAGGTCGAAAGCTCGTTGGACAGGACGTATGAAGGTACCGGCCTCGGGCTCCCGCTTACCAAATCGTTGGTTGAACAGCATGGCGGCAGCCTGGACCTGCATAGCCAGATCGGTGTTGGTACTGTTGTTACGGTCAGTCTTCCGGCCGATCGCGCGATGCGGCCTGCCGCCTAACTTCGGCAATTTGAGGTCTTTTCACGACCTATAAACTCGATGTGAGGTGTGAGCGTCCTCACACATCTGTCGATAATAGGACTCCATGTTCTTCGCATACGTTCCGCTGGAACCGTTGCCTAAGGATTGGAGGCTGTCATGAGTAACTTTGTTACACGCGAAACCAAACCGCGTAATTTATTCGCTCGAACGGGTGCCTTGGCCGCTCTCGTGGCGCTGTCTTTTATGACGAATATGCTCGCCTCCGGTACGATAGCGGCTCAATCGAATGATCTACCGCGCGCTGACTTAGTCGAACAACTCAATACTCAATATGCCGAGGCGCAGGCCGCTGTTGGCGTCACTGACGAGGGTGGCGTGATCGAGGTTTTCACTACCAAAGATGGGGAAACCTGGACGCTCGTTCTGACCAAGCCCAACGGCACCAGTCGTGTCGTAGCGGCTGGGGAGACGTGGATAAAACGATAGTCCCCGTGGCTGTTTTTTGCTGTCTTGCACGCTAAGTTGGCACAACGGCGCTAAGTCGTACGAACGATAAAACCAATAAAGGGGCACCAGCCATGTCTAAACCTGTCAGGCGCATCATTGCGGGACACAACGAAAACGGCCAGTCCTATATTCAAGAAGATCAAGCCGCACCCAATGTCACCAATACCGGCGGCATCGACGGGTTTCCTTGGGCCGAACTTTGGGTAGTAGACGAAACGCCTGCGAGCAACGCTGGCAACGCCGATGCCGCCGATCGGCCGATTAGCCTGCAGCCGCCAGTGCATGGCAACGTTTTCCGCATTATAGATATTCCACCCGATACGTTGCGGTTTGGTCCGAACGTCGATAAGACCCCCGACACCAGCGCGGTTGCTGGGGGCGACGCCTATGCTGCTGGCGCCGGATCGCGTCATCCCGGGTTTCACAAAACCCGCACAGTCGACTACGCTATTGTCCTCGAAGGCGAGATCGTCGCCATGATGGATGTTGGTGAAACCCCGATGGATCCCGGCGACGTACTGATCCAGCGCGGTACCAACCATGCCTGGTCGAACCGGACCGACAAGGCGTGCCGGATCGCCTTCGTGCTCATCGACGCGGACGAAATTCCGAAATAGGCGAGCTGTTCTGCAACCGACTTATTTGCGCGTCGACATCAGAAAATCGCGTAACGCAACGGCGCCATTGTGCTCGGTGTCCTTGGCTGCGAACAGAAAAGTCACCGGGTGACCGGTGCAAAGCTGTATCAGCGTGTCCACCGCTGCGGTATTGGCGGCCAGCTCGCCGTGATAGCGCTCGCAAAATTCTCCCCAGCGCTCAACCCGGTGGCCGTACCAGGTTCGCAACTCGGGCGATGGGGCAATATCTTTGAGCCAATGATCGGCGGCGACGGCATCCTTGGTCAGCCCGCGGGGCCATAGGCGTTCGACCAGAATGCGTAAGCCGTCGTCGACGGATGGCGCCTCATATACACGTTTGAGTCCTATATTCAATTTTGACATGACCAGTCCAAGATGCCGCACTGCGCCCGATTTTGGCAGACTATCAAACACATGGAAAATAGGGAGCGGTGGGCGCAAATACCCACCGCTCGATTAGCCCATATTAAGTTACGTATCCTAGGAAGATTTGGCGGCGATTTCCGGCCAACTTTGGTCGGCCTTCTCGATATTGTCTGGGATGTCTTGCGCCCAAGTTGCTTGAATGTCCTCGCTGAGATTCAAGTACAGTTTGTTATTAACGATTCGCCATAGCCGGGGATCGCCGTCGAATTTAGCCCCGACGGACACGCCATAGGCACAATATCCGCCATATGCCGGAACAAATTTAGTCGGAGCCTCGGTGAACGCCGCGAGGTGATCTTCGGTTGCAAACCGATACGTGGCGCCATTATGGACGGCTGCAAATTTGGCCGAGCCGACCGCTGGTTCTCCATCGCTAAAATAGGAAACTACATCATAACCATGGACCGCTAAGCCGGGGCCCTCCAGCGTCAAACCGGTGGATGTGTTGGTTTCCCCGTTTACAGAAGCGGGTTCTTCGGTGGTGAACATATCTGTCTCTCCTTAAACTATTAGCTGATGAGTTCTACTTTTTCATCGCCCCAGCGCTAACGTCTTCGACCAACGCGGCGGCGTTATCTTCGTGAATTTTGAAGATGGCGATGGCCTCTTCGAACAAGACCTTCACTTCGGCGTTGTCGATGTTGGGAACAAACGTGCCCGCCACTAGGCCGTTTACCGCTTGATGATAGGCCAATTCGTTTGCGGCGTAGCGCTTGTCGAATTCCGCGCCGGTGAGTTGACTCAGTTCGGCGACCAGCTGGTCGGCCTGCGCGTTGAGCTGACGGCTGAGAAAATTGTCGACCGGTTGCGCGTTAAGTTTCTTCAGCAATGCCAGCGCTTCATCGTTCACATGGGTGTGGTCGTTGATCATGCTATTTGCAAAAGCTCGAACGTCTTCGTTTTTCGAAATGGCCAGCGCCAGATGGGCGTAGCGGATGTCGATCAAGTCAGCCGTGTAAGCGACATGAGCGATCTCCAGATCGTTGAGGTCGGCCGGCGATTCGGCATGGGCGCCGCCGGTAGCAATGGCCAAGGACAGCGCAGCAGCAGCAAAGATTGATTTGGTGTTCATTTCTGTGTCTCCGTTTCTTTGGTTGCCGAGCCGGTTGATTTGCAATTTTCCGGGCTCGGGATTGAAGTTGCCTTTGGGCGAATTCCCAATGCAACGGAGACAAATATTGGGTAATTGGGCGTATGAACAATGACAGATCGTTCGCTAAAATAGATCGATCGTACAGAAGTGTTTGCGGATAGGAAAAATCGCTCCATATTCTAGTTTGAGCCAAAAGGGTCGCTAAAATGGATATTCTAAGTGACGTATTGGGCCTGCTAAAATTGCAGGGAACCCTCTATTTCCGAACCGCGTTCAGCCCGCCTTGGGGAATTGAGGTACCGGCCTTCGAGAACGTCGCCCGGTTTCATCTGGTGCATCGGGGCCGCTGCTGGCTGGCTGTTGCCGGTGTGGATGATCCGGTCCTGCTCGAGCAGGGTGATTTGGTGATCGTAACTCATGGGGCCGAGCATCGGCTGTCCGACCCAGCGGCTGCGCTCACGAGATCAGTTGATGAGGTCGTGGCCCAATCCGGCTTCACCGGCGAAGGGGCGCTGGTCTATGGCGAGCCCGGACATGGGCACGACACTCAGCTGGTTTGCGGTCATTTCGCTTTTGACAAAGATGCGGGCCATCCTCTGCTCGATGCTTTGCCGCCGTTTATTCACGTTCGCAACACCGGCGATATTTCACACCTTTGGCTGGAAGGCACGCTGAAGCTCATTGGTTCGGAGGCCGGCGGAGATAGTCTGGGCAACGAATTCGTGACGCTTCGCCTGTCTGAGATAATTTTTGCCCAGGCGATCCGCGCCTATCTCGCTGCTGATGGACAAACACGCCAAGTCTTCCGGGGCCTGGCCGATTCCCATATCAGTCGCACCTTGCGCGCGTTACACCAGGAGCCGGAGGCCGCTTGGACCTTGGAGAAAATGGCACGGCGGGCCGGCTTGTCGCGCACCGCCTTCGCCAATCGGTTCCACGAATGCATGGAGATGACGCCGATGCAGTATCTCACTGGCTGGCGCATGCAGGTGGGCCGTCAGTTGCTGACCGAATCCGATCTGCCGATTCTCGACGTAGCGGAGCGAAGCGGCTACCGCTCCGAAGCGGCCTTCGGGCGCGTGTTCCGGCGTCATTTCGCAGCCAGCCCGGCGCGCTATCGGCGCAGCCGCCAAGGCGAGGTATCCGCAATCCACTAGCGAAATAATTTAAGGCCCTGTACCGCGCCGGGGTCTTATCGTCAAATCGCCACACTGTTTCATCGCTCTGCCCAATTGCCGGCGCGCTTTCGCCGCACCATGGGGTCGTTATGGCGTTTCGAGCTGGCCGATGCCGGTCGTGCTCGCCAACGGCAACTTCAAAATCAACGGGAAGAGGCAGATGACCCCACTAACCCTCCGATCGCTCGGCTTGGGCCGACGCGTATTGCTTACCAAATGTGCCGTATTGCTTGGCGCACCGTTGCTGAATGCATTGGTTCTTGCTGCGCTGGCGGCGACCGCTCCCGTGGCGCATGCCCAGACAGGCACGCAATCCTTCACCCAAATTGCAGCGGTGCCGGCGGCTGCCGAGTTGCCGCCGGCTGCCGGAATGTTTTTCAAGAGCGATCGGACAGATACGCTGTTCGCCGCCGCCACGCTGGCCTCCGATGTGACGATCCAGGTGACCGGGGATGTGGCGCGGGTCAATGTGGTGCAGCATTTCCGCAACCCGTCGAAGGTCTGGCTTGAGGGCATCTACGTCTTCCCGCTGCCCGAGCGTTCGGCCGTTGACCGGCTCACCCTGCGCGTCGGCGACCGCGAGGTAAGGGGGCGTATCCTCGAAAAAGAAGAGGCCCAGAAGGTCTACGAAGAAGCCGCTGCGGCGGGCAAACGCGCTTCGTTATTGTCCAGCAAGCGGCCCAACGTGTTTTCCACCAGCGTCGCCAATATTGGCCCCGGTGAAACCATCAGCGTTGAGATCGAATATCAGGACACTGCGTTGTTTGCCGATGGCACCTATAGTTATCGGTTCCCGCTGGTTGTAAATCCGCGTTACACGCCGGCGGCTGAGTTACCCCTGGTCGCGGTGCCGCCGGTACGGCCACAGCCGCCGGTGACGCCTTTCAATGGCGATCGCGGTTTTCAGAAAATTAATCTCGATGGGGCCGCATCGCCGGCCAGTCACCGGGGAGATGGCGAGACCCGGACCCCGGCATCGAGTCGCGATCGCGGCCGCGACTTGTTCGGTCCGGTGCGCAATCCGGCCCTGGGCAAAATCAATCCGGTCTCCTTACAGCTTCATCTTAATGCCGGTGCGCCGCTCGCGGAGATTTCGTCGCTCAACCATGCGATCGAAGTCCAGCGCGACGACGATGGCAGCGTTCATGTGGTTCTGGCCAATGGCGTTGTTCCGGCGGATCAGGATTTCGTCCTTAATTGGACGCCGGAAGCCGGCGCCCAGCCGGAAATCGGTTTGTTCAGCGAGGCGCGTGACGGTGCCGAACATATTTTGGTCAACCTGCTGCCGCCCGCCTCCGATGATTGGCCCGAGCGTGTCGTGCCGCGTGATTTGGTGCTGGTGCTCGATAAGTCGGGCTCGATGCATGGGCCGGCGATCGCGCGGGCGCGCGAAGCCGCGCGGTTAGCGCTAGAACGGCTGACCACCCGCGATCGCTACAATCTCATTGTCTTCGACAGCAAGACCCAACGTCTGTTCAGCGATGTCCAGCCCGCAACCCAGGCGAATGTCCAAAACGGGCTGAATGCCTTGCGTTCACTGACTTCGGGCGGGGGGACGGAGATGCACGGCGCGCTGACCGCTGCGTTCGCCAACCAGGCGCCGGATGGGCGTTTGCGCCAAGTGGTGTTTCTGACCGATGGCTCGGTGAGTAATGAGCTCGCCTTGACCGAGTTGATCGAGACCAAGCTAGGGTCGACACGGTTGTTCACAGTTGGTCTGGGGTCGGCGCCGACCAGCTTCTTTATGCGCCGAGCGGCTGAGGCGGGGCGGGGCACGTTCACCTATATCGACAAGCCCGGCGAGGTTGTGGCCAAGATGACCGCCCTGCATCGCAAGCTGGAACGCCCAGCGCTGACCGATATCCGCCTGGACTGGCATTTGGCCGCACCGACGGCGCCGGAAGTGTTTCCGCAAATTATCCCCGATCTCTATATCGGCGATCCGATTAGCTTCTCCGTTCGTCTGTTCAACCAAAGTGGCGTCCCGGGTTCTGGTGCGCTGCGCGTATCGGGGCGGCTTAACAATGAAGAATGGTCGCGCCTGGTGCCCTTGGACAGCGTGCGGCCGGTTCCTGGGGTCGCCGGGGTGTGGGGCCGCGCTAAGGTGGCCGATCAGCGCGCCAGCTATCCGTTACGCGAGCCCGATTTCGCCAAGATGCGCAGCAGTGTGGTCGAGACAGCGTTGGCCTATGAACTGGTGACCGAATTTACCAGCCTGGTCGCCGTCGACGATAGCGAGATCGCCCGACCGCCTGAGGAAGCGCTGGAAACTAGCGAGATCGACCGCAATCTGCCGGCTGGCATGAACTTCGAGAAAGTTTTCGGTGCCGACGCGTTTGGTCCCGGCGGCATGAGCCCCGTGCCGATCAATCTGCAGCAGGACGCTGCGTTCCGTCAGACCGTCGGCTTGCCGCAAACGGCGACACCGGCTGGGTTAATGGCCCTGATCGGCGCGCTGTTGCTGATTGCGGGCCTGTTATTGATCACCCTGGTCTACGGGCTGCCGCGGGTGATCGGATCCAGCGTGAACTTGCGGGGGATGGCCCGATGAGGGCGATCACCCGCAAAAAATTGACGTTGGTTCTGGCGGTCCTGTTAACCGCCGGCTCGTCCGTGCTGTTCGCTGGAGCCGGATGGATCCACGCCAAGGCGGTCCTCGCGCAAGTCCTGCTCGAGCGTTCGTGGCAGGCACGATTAGCAGGGAACGACGAGGGCGATACCAAGCCCTGGCCGTGGGCCGACACTAATCCAATCGCGCGGCTGCAGGTGCCGCGCCTCGACGTCGATCAGGTCGTGCTGGCCGGGGCGAGCGGGCGCAGCCTCGCCTTCGGTCCCGGCCATCTGACCGGCACCGCGCTGCCAGGTGAGCGCGGCAACAGCGTCATCACCGGCCATCGCGATACGCATTTTGATTTTATTGGCGATCTGAAAACCGGCGACACGTTTCGCCCGCAGCGTCCCGACGGCAGCTGGGCGCGCTACCGGGTGGCTGGCGGTGAGGTGGTCGATGCGCGCACCGCCCAACTTGACGCCACCCCCGACCGCTCGGCGGTAACCCTGGTGACCTGCTACCCCTTCAATTCGCGCGACTACAACCAGCCATGGCGCTACGCGGTGTTCGGGGAAGAGATTGGGGACGGGTAGGCCAGAGGCTCACCCATCCACCATCGGCACCATCGATAATCCGGCGTCGGCTGCGGGGATGTAGACTTCGTCGAGACCGAGCTCGCGGCGCACGATATTGGCGCCGCGCACTAGCGAGATCATCTTGTAGAAGGCGTGGCTGCGGCTCATGGCTTGGCGGCCGAAACCGCAATCGCTCGACAGGATTAGCCGTTCCGGCTCGATATGCTCGAGCGCCCGGCGGATGAGGTCGGCGACTTCCTCCGGCCGTTCGATCTGTAGGGTGCGATGGCTAACAACACCGACGGCGATCTTCTTGTCCTTCGAGATTATTTCGCCGTAATGGGCGAAGTCGAGCCCATTATTGGAGGCGCCTTCCAGAGTGATCACATCGACATCGAGTTGGTCGAGATAAGGCAGCGCCTTCTCATACGACGCGTCGGCGGCGAACATCTTCTGGGCGCCCCGCGAGCCCCAGCAAGTGTGGCACCACACTTCGGTCTTGTCGCGCAGGCCGGCGACTTCCCGGTTGAAAGCTTCAACATATTGCTCGGCGGAGATTTCCTGGTTTGGCACCTGCATCGATTGGTGGATCGACGGCTCTTCGATTTGCAGCAACGGCGCGCCGGCGTCGGCCAACGCATGATATTCCGCGTTGAAAGCTTCTGACAGCGCCATTAGCAGCTCGTAACGGTCGCTATAATGCTCGTTGTTGCACATATGGCTGATGACTTGGGCCGAGATCGAGCCGACCTTGACCGGTTTGTCGGTCATCGGTGCAATTGCTTTCCAGGCACGGTCGAGCTGCAGATCGGTGGCGCCAATGGGACCTTCGACGTCGGGTGTCAGGCGAGTCTCAATGACCTCCCAGATATAATCGCCGGGTCCTTTGTCGGCCATCGCGGCATAAGGTTGCACGGCGACTTGTGGTGGTCCCATGCCTTCGATTCGCTCGTAAGCGTAACTCACCCAACTGCGGCCTGCGACATCGTCGTCGAGGCGCGCATCGCCATCGACCAGAATATCGATACCCGCTTTGTTCTGAGCGGCGACGTGACAGGCGAGGCAGTCGAAATGTTGTTCGCGATAGGCGGTGCGCGAAAAACCAGTCGATAGCGGCGCGCCGCGAAGGTTCTCCGTGTACCAATTCGGTCGAGGGAGCGCGCCGGTCGTTGTGGTGATGAGAGCTTTGTCTTTGGTGGCATTGAACATGGCGGGGATCCTTCGGTCTTGCGCCGGTGCTACGGAAGGGTGCGGCGGGCAGCCATGGTAGTCCCCGAAGGATTATCCCGTCTATGTGAATGCGGCCAATTGCCGGCGCGTTATTTCGGACAGTTCGACCCGACTTCGATGCATCTGGGCGGTGGTGGCGGGGTCTGGGCGATGAACTGGTTGGATAGGCTGGTGAACATCAGATCCAGTGAGAGCCCGAGAGCGACCATACCTGCCATGGCGGCGCCGGCGACCATTGAGGCGATCAAAGCATACTCGACCGCCGTTGCCGCGCGCCGGTCGGCCCACAGTCTCGCGCGCCATGATGTAGCTGGTGCCCGCATATCTCACCGTCGCCTTTTTCCGCTCGACATTTGAGAAATGGTCGTCAATTCCACCGGCGATTGTGCCATTCCGCGACAGGGCTCCAAACCCATATCGACGCGCTATTTATCTGAGATTGATACGAAACCGTTTCAAATGCGCCGAAATTGGCCGCAAACACAGGTTTTACAGGACATATTGTCGGCGCGTGCCGTCCAGCAGCCGGCGCATAGCGAGATGAGCTTCGCTGGCTTTGGCCGAGCGTCCTAAATACTGGTCCTTGGCTCTATTTAAGGCACGGCGCAGGTTCTGATGGCGAGCATTGCGCAGGGGTCTGATGTCGACTTGTGAGCGCAGTAGCAGGTCGGCCGGACTCTCCAATAAATCGCTCTCCCACGGTTCGCGCGGACGTGCCGGTCCCAACGCGTACAGATGGTCAGGAGAGGCGAGAGCTAGGCGGATCAACGCAGCCTCGGCGGTGCGGTAGACAGCGTTGGCCTTACGCTCGACGGCGTGACCTTTGAAAGTGCGTTGGCGTATCTGGTTGAGCAGCGGTAACGGCAATTCAACAAGAATTAGGAACACCGTGGTGCCGTAGATCGAGAAAACGGCAATTCGACGGGCTCGCAGGCATATACCAGCGCCGGGCATCAAAGCATCGAACACATCGTTCAATACGGCATCTGGCAGGCGTTCGGCGTTGGTCGCGATGGTGCGCAAGAATATGCCGAGATGGGCATCGCGGATTATCTTATGTCCGGCAAATCGGTTGGCGCGAAGCAGTGCAAGCCCGCCGCGATCCACGAGTGTGCTCTCCAGCCATTTGGGGTCGGCCGAGAATGCCTTTTCATCGGTAAACAGATTACCCTGGTCGTCGTCCACCGGATAGCCGCGGTCGCGGACGAAACCCTGTAACACGGGACGATAGCGCGGCTCGACCGCGCCATTTGCGAAACCCTTGATTTGCCAAACGCTGGCGCCGTCGCCGTAACACAGTTCGACTTCGACGGTGGCGCGCGATTTACCGTCTCGGTCGCGTACAGAGTAAATCTCGCTCTCACCGCGTTTGACCCGGTGATCTCAACTGGTCGACGCAACACTTTATCTTGGAAGCAAAGATGGAGT
>JAALLF010000025.1 GCA_011087645.1 Alphaproteobacteria bacterium | reverse complement strand
TCCCCCTTGAGGGGGGAGGGTTGGGGTGGGGGTGATGACGCTCGAGGGTCAGATTCATAAACCGCTGATATCGCTCACTTCATTTTGAGTCAGACTCTGAGGAGCCGCCCCAAGGGCGGCGTCTCGAAGGGCGAGGCTGTCACAGGCGATTGCGCTGCTTGGGCAGAGTCGGGTTCGGTGCGGTCAGTGCAGCAGACTTGAGGCGGCGACGTGGCGGTAGCGGTTGGGGGTCATGGGGCCTGCATGGGCGACGTTGACCGAGTGCAGCTTGCCGTCGAGATTATGGGTCCAGAAATCGAGGAATTTTTGCAGTCTTGGGTAATGCGGGGCTATGTCCAGGCGCTGCCAGACAAAGCTTTGTAGGATGCTCGGGTGATCGGGCATGTGATACAGAATTTCCGCCGTCGTTAGACGGTAGCCTGCCATCTGTTTTCTCGCATCGTCACTCATGTGAAGTACCTCGCAAAGCTAAAACGAATCGCTCCGTACCTGGAATAGTGAGGCTTAAGATTTTCACTTTCAAATGAAAATATGTTTAATAACAAAGGTTTAGCAGCCCGCGTGTGAGAGTGCTGCCATATGTCCGGACATAAATAGCGAGACTCAAGCTCAGCAACGGTTGACAGCGGTCCAAGGGCTCACTAAGTGTCTGGCACTCCTATTCCTGGAGTGCTAACAATCGCCGCGAAATCGCGGAATTGCACAAATTTATGGAGGATCAAAACATGAGTTTTCGCCCGTTACACGATCGGGTTGTGGTCCGCCGCGTCGGATCAGATGAAAAAACCGCTGGTGGAATCATTATCCCTGACACGGCTCAAGAAAAGCCTTCCGAAGGCGAAGTCGTCTCAGTCGGGTCTGGCGCCCGCGCGGAAGACGGCAGCGTTGCGCCGATGGACGTGAAATCCGGAGACCGCGTGCTATTCGGCAAATGGTCTGGCACCGAAGTGACGATCGATGGTGAGGAGCTCCTGATCATGAAGGAATCCGACATCATGGGCGTCATCGAGGCCAAAAAAGCCGCCAAGAAAAAAGCCGCTTAACGCACATATAACTTAGGGAATTTCGAATTATGCCTGCAAAAGAAGTCAAATTCGGTACCTCGGCACGCGATAAGCTGCTGACTGGTGTCGACACACTAGCTGACGCCGTTAAGGTCACGCTGGGTCCGAAGGGCCGCAACGTTGTCCTCGACAAGGCGTTCGGCGCCCCGCGCATTACCAAGGACGGCGTCACCGTTGCCAAGGAAATCGAGCTCGACGACAAGTTCGAGAATATGGGCGCGCAGATGGTCAAGGAAGTCGCTTCCAAGACCAACGACATGGCCGGCGACGGCACTACCACGGCGACAGTTCTGGCCCAAGCGATCGTTCGCGAAGGTTCGCGCGCGGTAGCCGCCGGCATGAACCCGATGGATCTCAAGCGCGGCATCGACTTGTCGGTCGACGCCGTCGTCACGGCAATCGAAAAGAGCGCCAAGAAGATCAAAACAAACGAGGAAATCTCGCAGGTTGGCACGATTTCCGCCAATGGCGATCTCGAGGTCGGCACCATCATCGCCGATGCCATGCAGAAAGTCGGCAATGAGGGCGTGATCACGGTCGAAGAAGCCAAGAGCTTGGCGACCGAGTTGGACGTCGTCGAAGGCATGCAGTTCGACCGCGGCTACCTGTCGCCGTACTTCATTACCAACGCCGACAAGATGATCTGCGAGATGGAGAACCCCTACATTCTTCTCCACGAGAAGAAGCTGTCGAGCCTGCAGGCCATGTTGCCGGTGCTCGAAGCGGTGGTGCAGTCGAGCCGTCCGTTGCTGATCATCGCCGAAGACATCGAAGGCGAAGCGCTGGCCACCTTGGTGGTCAACAAGCTGCGCGGTGGTCTGAAGATCTCCGCTGTTAAGGCGCCTGGCTTCGGCGATCGCCGCAAAGCCATGCTCGAGGACATCGCGATCCTCACCGGTGGTCAGGTGATTTCCGAAGATCTCGGCATCAAGCTCGAGAATGTCACGCTCGACATGCTCGGCACTTCGAAGCGGGTTTCCATCACCAAGGAAGAGTCGACCATCGTCGACGGCGCCGGCAAGAAGGCCGACATCCTGGCCCGTTGCAACCAGATCCGCGCCCAGGTCGAAGAGACCTCGTCGGATTACGACAAGGAGAAGCTGCAGGAACGCCTCGCCAAATTGGCCGGCGGTATTGCCGTGATTCGGGTTGGCGGTGCGACCGAGATCGAAGTGAAAGAGAAGAAGGACCGCGTCGAAGACGCCATGCATGCAACCCGCGCCGCTGTCGAAGAAGGCATCGTACCGGGCGGTGGCGTGGCGCTGTTGTACGCCACGCGGGCACTCGACAAGCTGACGGGTGAGAATGAAGACCAGAAGGTCGGCATTAACATCGTCCGCAAAGCGATCCAGACGCCGGTGCGTCAGATCGTCGAGAACTCGGGCGCCGATGGCGCCGTGGTTGCCGGTAAACTGCTCGAGCAGAAAAGCGGCACTTACGGCTACGACGCCCAGAGCGGTGAATATACCGACCTGGTCAAGGCCGGCATCATCGACCCGACAAAGGTCGTCCGCGCAGCTCTGCAAGACGCCTCGTCAGTGGCCGGTCTGTTGATCACCACCGAAGCGATGGTTGCCGAGAAGCCGGAACCGGCTGGCGCCGGTGGCCCGGCCATGCCCGATATGGGCGGCATGGGCGGTATGGGTGGCATGGGAATGTAATCCCACCCAAACAATCTTGCCTATCAAGGGCCGCGCCGGATCTCTCCGGCGCGGCCTTTTCTTTGATATCTCCCCGACATTCTGCGGTGCGCCAGGCTCAAATTATGTGTATTCACATCAATAATATGTATACATATAATAAGTATACATATTATAATTGAGGAAAACGGTGGTTGGCGTGTAATGTCTGACATTGAGCAAGCCAATGAGGCGATGGCGCGCCCGCGCGGGCCCGATGACAGCCCGGGCATATTATTGTGGCGCGCGGCCAACGCGTGGCAGCGCGATATCCGCGGGCTTGTGAAGTCGCGCGGGCTGACCCAGGCGCAGTTCGTTCTATTGTCGGGTCTGCACCATCTCGAAGCGCGCACCGTCAGCGAGCCGGCGCCGACCACCCAGCGCGCCCTGGCGGCCTATTGCGGGGTCGATACGACGATGGCGTCCCAGGTGCTGCGCCAGTTAGAGGCAGCCGGCCAATTGCGCCGGGCGCCGGGCGCCGATGCCCGCTCGCGCGCGCTCTATCTCACCGATCGGGGACGGCAGACAGTTACAGAACTCGAACCGGAGGTTCGCGCAGTGGACGCTAAATTCTTTGCGGTGCTTGGTGGGAATGCGGAAATGTTTAAAGCCGCGCTCCAGGTCTTGATCGGTCTGCCGCCGCGCCTGGGGTCGTCGCGGCGATCTTAGCGGGATCGTGCCGCAAACTTAACCCTCTCCCGGCGGGAGAGGGTGGCGAGCGAATGCGAGCGGGTGAGGGGACAAGGCTGGTTTGGTGCTATTTGTTTTCCCCTCACCCCAACCCCTCTCCCGCCGGGAGAGGGGCTTAAGGCGCGTATTAATTCAAAGTTTCTTGTTTCAAACGTGCACTCAATATCTCTCACGAATAACAACTTACAGCTCTTCGATCACCCGAATGATGCCAGCTTGGTCAAGATCGCCCCAGCCGTGGTCGACCATCTTTTGCCAGAGTGCTTGGATGTTGGTCAGGGTCGGTGTGTCGAGGCCGACCTGGCCAGCCAGTTCCAGCGCCTGATCGACGTCCTTTAGTTGCACCCGCGCCGGGCCGCCGGGCTCGAACTCGCGCGCCACCATGCGCCCGCCATGGAGATCGAGGACCCGCGATTCCGCGAAGCCGCCTTGCAGCGCCTCGCGCACCTTGCCGGGATCGACGCCCGCGCGCTGCGCCAGGGTCAGACCCTCCGCGACGGCGGCCAGGGTCACCGCGACGATCGACTGGTTGGCGGTCTTCGCCACCTGGCCGGCGCCGACATCGCCGATATGGGTGATGTTCTTACCCAGCACGTCGAAGATCGGTCGCACCCGGGCCAAGGCCGCATCGGGGCAGCCGGCCATGATCGACAGCGTCCCTTGTTCGGCGCCCACTTGGCCGCCAGATACCGGAGCGTCGATATAGCTGCCGCCGGCCTGGATGACCTCTTCGGCCCATCGGCGGGTCTCGCGCACCTTGGTGGTGCCCATGTCGATGACGGTCTTGCCGTCGCTCAGGCCGGCGATCACGCCATCGGAGCCGTGCAGGACCAGGTCAACGCTGGCAGTGTCGGTCACCATCATGATGACAATATCGGATGCCGCGGCGACCTCGCGCGGGGTGCCAGCGGTGGCCAGACCCTCGGCGGCCAGGGCCTCGACCGGGCCCGGGCTGCGGCTGGATACGGTGACCATCGCGCCCGCCTTGTGCAGGTTGCGGGCCATCGGCTTGCCCATATGGCCCAGGCCGATCAGACCAATCTTCCACCCGACCACATCGGACATGACGCTCTCTCCGGCGTTGTGGGACCCTAGGCGGTGGCGTAGCGCGCCGCCGCGCCGCGCTCGATAGCGGCGGCGTTCAGCCGGTCGATATCGAGCGCGTGGCGCATGATCTCGAGCAGCCGCAACTCTTCTTGAGCCGCCGTGCCGTCGGCGGCGACGATATCGCAGGCCAGGGCGTAGGCGGTTTCGCGCAGGCGGTCCGGCAGGGCCTCGCGCATCGCGTCGAAGGCCTTGTCCAGCCCGTCCTCGTCGGACAGCAGGACCGCGCAATCCGACGCGATTTCAGGCAACCGGTCGATGTCGAAAGAGCTGAAAATTGGCAGATGGCTGACGATTTCACCGATCCGGGTGATTTCGGAATCGGTCATATCGCTATCCGCCGCCGACGCCATGACCATGGCATAAATGAGTGCCGCTTGGTGATCGATCATCTTTAACTTCCTAAACTTGAGGGTGGGGAGATAAAGCCGCCTGGGGATGCCGGCGTCAAGCGATGGAGATAATATTTCGGGTGGCGCTTATGAAGGGGTGTCGGCAAAAAAAGTCGTGGTTGCCTCGATCGCTTCGACCAGGCCGAGGCGCTGGGCCTCCACGCCCTCGGGAAAGGCGCCCAGCAGGCGCGACGGCATCGCTGAATCGAGGATGACGAACACCCCGCGGTCGCTGTCGCGGCGGATCAGGCGGCCATAGGCTTGCGACAGGCGCAGCCGGGCTTGCATATCGTCATAGACCCGGCCGCCGAACTCCTCGCGCCGCGCCTTGTGTAGGATGGTTGGGCGCGGCCACGGCACCCGGTCGAACGCCAATAGGCGAAGCGACGCCCCTGGCACGTCGACCCCGTCGCGCACCGCGTCGGTGCCCAGCAGACAGGCGTCGGAATCGGCTCGAAAAATGTCGATCAATGTGGCCACGTTCAGCGCATCGACATGCTGGGCGTAGAGCGGCAGGCCGGCCTCTTCCAGCGGTTCGGCGATGCGGGCATGGACCTGGCGCAGCCGGGCGATCGACGTGAACAGCCCCAGACCGCCGCCGCCGGCGGCCAAGAACAATTCGCGCAAGGCCGCGGCGACTTGGTCGGGCTCGTTACGTTGCACGTCGGTGACGATCATCACCCTGGTCTGTTCGCCGTAGTCGAAGGGTGAATTGACCCGGTTGCGGATTGCCGGCAGCGGCAGGTGGACCGCCCCGGTGCGCCGCTCGGCGGTATGCCAGTCGGCCTCCACATCGCCGCTGCGCCCCATCAGCGTTGCCGAGGTGACCAACACGCCATGGGCGCGGCTGGCGACGGTCTCGGCGAACGGCACCGTCGGGTCGACCCAATGGCGGAACATGCCGGCGTCGAAGTCGCGGCCGTCGATGCGGTCGACGGCGAACCAGTCGACGAAAATTTCCGGGGTTTCTGATTCGAGGGCGCCCAGCATGTCGATCCAGCCGGAGACCAGGGTTTCGCCGCGCCGGGCGAGCCCTCGGCACACCGCCTCAATGCGGGTGCGCGTGGCGGTGTCGAGATTGTCGGCATCGACGTCGAGACGTCGGCGCAGCCGGTCGCGCAGTTGCAGCAGCGGCTGCACCAATTGGGCCAACGCCCGCGCCAATTGGTGCCCTGCCTCTCCGACATCGTGCTCCAGCGGGTGCACGCTACTTTCCAAGCTATAGAAACTGCTCTGGGCGGTGGAGCGGGCATAGACCTGCTGGCGCAGGGCGCTCAAGAAAGCCTCTGCCGGGCCGTCGGGATTGGCGTCGCTGATCCGCGCCATCCAACCCGGCGCCGGTAGGGCGCGGGCGGCGGCCAAGGCGGCATCGAGCGCGGCCTGCGCCAAAGTATCGTCGCTGGCGATCAGATCGCCGGCGCGCTCGCGCAGGCCCCGGGCGCGGCCGCCGGGACGCCGGCGGCTGGCCTCGGGCCCGAGCAGCCAGCGCCGCAGCTCGGCGGTCTCTTGTCCCGACAGGCGCCCGCCGAACGCCGAATCGGCGGCGTCGAACAGATGATGGCCCTCGTCGAAGACGTAGCGTGTGGGCAGCCGGTCATCGTCGTCGCCCAGCGCCGCCTGGATCATCACAAGGGCGTGGTTGGCGACCACCAGATGGGCGCGCCGGGCGCGGCGTACGCTGTGTTCGATGTAGCATTTCGAATAGTGTTGGCAGGACGAATAGATGCATTCGCCGCGCCGGTCCGACAGGGACACGGTGGCCGGCGCGCCCACCAGATCGATCAGCCAGGCCGGAAAGTCGCCGCCGAAATCGCCGTCGCGGGTCACCGCCGCCCAGCGCGCCAGCAAGCCCAGTCCCAACGCATCGCGCGGCCGCAGGGCTCGAAACCGGCCGACCGCGTCTTCCATGTTGAGCAGGCACAGATAATTCTCGCGGCCCTTGCGGATCACCACCTTCGACGCTTTCAACTGGGGGTCGGGATAGAGATGGTCGAGCTCTTGATCGATCTGGCGTTGCAGATTGCGGGTATAGGTGCTGATCCAGACCGGCCCGCCATTGCGCTCGGCCCACAGGCTGGCCGGGGCGATGTAACCCAATGTCTTGCCAGTGCCGGTACCGGCCTCGGCGAGCACGAAGTTCGGCGTGTCGGGCGCTGGTCGCGGCGCAAACATGGCGCTGACCGCCGAGGCATAATCGGCCTGCATGGGGCGCGGTTCGGCATCGGCGCCGAGCAGTTCGGCGAGCCGCTGACGGGCCTCACCGGGCTCGACCGGGTCGCTGCCCGGTTGAGTTTCCGGCGCCATTTCGCCCCATTCGGGCAGCTCGCGCCACACCGCCAGGGCGCTCGACGTGCTGGCCGCGGCGGCGGCCGACGTGCTCTGGGGATCCGCACCGAGCGCTTGCAAGAGGATCGGCGCCCATAACCATCCGGCGCGCGCCAGGTCGTGGGCGATGGCGGTGGCGTTTTCGCGGTCGCTGGCATCGGCGGCGACCTCGTCCAATAGCTTGCCGGCGACCGCGTGCAGCAGTGATAAAGGTTCCTCACCGCTGAGACCCAGCGTGCGCGCCACGCCGTGCAATGTCGGTAATGTAAACTGCGCCGGGCGGACGAAGGCGAATAGCTCCAATATGTCGTAACCGGCGACAAAGTCGCGTCCCAGGCGGCGCGCTACCGACGGTGCGTGGCAGAGCAGCGCCGGGGTGGCGTCGAGGCGGCGCGCCGCCGCGTCGCGCGACAGGGTTTCCGGCTCGCGGTCGGCCCCCGCCCACAGCGCGGTGGCGCGCAATACATGAATCGCCGCCAGGGGTAGCTCGGCGGCCGGCGCATCTGAGGGGAGACCATTGTTCATGGCCCGACCTTAGCGGGGATGCCCGCTCCGTCGCT
The DNA here is from genome assembly GCA_011087645.1 of Alphaproteobacteria bacterium. Classification (GTDB taxonomy): domain Bacteria; phylum Pseudomonadota; class Alphaproteobacteria; order UBA6615; family UBA6615; genus JABDJY01. Next base: position 28,612 of record JAALLF010000025.1, on the reverse strand, counting down.
AAAACTTTCGCTAAGTTTTCAGCGATTACTGCCAAAATTCTAATCGATGATCCGTGACATCCCGCCGATGATCGATATCCTGTCGGGCGTGCGGTCTGCCTCATTTCTGGGGCGGATTTCGCATAATTATCCAGGTAGGAGGAGTATTACCACTATGGCAATATCACCAACGGGTCCCGTTTCGACCCTTATCCCGGATGCTTCGCAGCCGCGGTCAGTTTCAGCACCGCAGCCGCAACAGCCGACCGAAACTCAGTCCGCCCAGCCGGACACTCCGAGCGCGGCGGTAACCCCGCCGTCGACGGATACGGGTTTGGAACAGGACGCGCCGCGCGACCGTCAGGTCGACGTTCTCGTCTAACCGTGCGCCCCGGGGGTCATCCCCGGGGTGACCGGACCCCTCACATTTCCAGGGCAATCGCATCTGGCCGGTGGCTGAATTCCGCCTCCTTCGAGACACTCGCTGCGCGAGCCCTCAGGATGAGGAATTCTGTTAGATATGTACAAAGCCTCATCCTGAGAGCCTGGCCGGAAATGAATTGAATGTTTTCAGCATGTTAGTGTCAGGTCGATCAAAAATGCTCCGATCGTGCACAACGCGCTGGAATCGCTTGCAAACAGTTGTGGCTCGGCGGGCCGCTTCAAGCCAATACCACGACTTTCACACGCCTTACGCGACCAAATTCGTGACCGGAGAAAACACAAGTGCTTGAAAACACACAATTCATTTTGAGTCAGACTCTGAGGAGCCGCCCCACGGGCGGCGTCTCGAAGGGCGAGGCTGTGATCTGCCATTGCGCCGCCCACATTTCTACTCATCACTTTCATCGCGCGGTCGATTTCGTTTGCCTCGCTCCCCGGTCTTCAATGGAATCGCTTCAATCTGGCCGGAAACTGCTCTAGGGTCCGCCGGAATTTAATCATGTAGCGGACAGGGCAGATGACCGGGGAACGCGAACTAGCCGCAGAGGCCCGCGCGTGGCCGTTTGAGGAGGCGCGCTCGATTGTAAAACGCCTTGGCGGCGCTGAGACCAGCGCTGCGCCGGCCAAGGGCTATGTACTGTTCGAGACCGGCTACGGTCCGTCCGGGCTACCCCATATCGGCACCTTCGGCGAGGTGGCGCGCACCACCATGGTGCGCCAGGCCTTTACCGCCCTGTCGGATATTCCGACGCGGCTGATCGCCTTTTCCGACGATCTCGACGGCCTGCGCAAGGTGCCCGATAATATTCCTAACCCCGAGCTGCTCGAGCCCCATTTGGGCAAGCCGCTGACCCAGGTGCCCGATCCGTTCGCCACCCATGACAGTTTCGGCGCCCACAATAATGCGCGCTTGCAGGCGTTCCTCGACCGGTTCGAATTCGACTATGAATTCTACAGCTCGACCCAATGCTACGCCGACGGGCTGTTCGACGAAGCGCTGTTGCAGATTTTGGCCAACTACGAGGCGGTGATGGGGGTGATCTTGCCGACCTTGGGCAGCGACCGCCAGGCGACCTACAGCCCGTTTCTGCCGATCTGTCCGCGCACCGGCGTGGTGCTGCAAGTGCCCATGGCAGAGGTCAAATCCGATGCCGGCACCGTCGTTTACCGCGACCCGGAAACCGACGCGTTGACCGAGACCCTGGTCACCGGCGGCCATTGCAAGCTGCAATGGAAGGCCGATTGGGCGATGCGTTGGCGGGCGCTGGAAGTCGACTATGAAATGTCGGGCAAGGATCTGATTGACTCAGTGAAGCTATCGAGCAAGATCTGCCGCATTCTGGGCGCGCGGCCGCCCGAGGGGCTGACCTACGAGTTATTCCTCGATGAGAACGCTGAAAAGATTTCCAAGTCGCGCGGCAACGGGCTGACCATCGACGAGTGGCTGACCTACGGCCCGCCGGAGAGCCTGTCCCAGTACATGTTCAACAAGCCGAAGACCGCCAAGCGGCTGTATTTCGACGTCATTCCCAAATCGGTCGACGAGTATCTCTCCAATGTGGTGAGGTTTCACAGCCAGGAACCGGCCGACCGGCTGCAAAACTCGGTCTGGCATATCCATGGCGGCGCGGTGCCGGAAATCGCGATCGACATTTCCTTCGCCGTGCTGCTCAACTTGGCCAGCGCCTGCAACACCGAAGACCCCGCCGTGCTGTGGGGCTTCATCGCCCGCCACGCGCCGGGCGCGACGCCAGCCAGCGACCCGCTGCTCGACCGGTTGGTGGTCCACGCGCTGGCCTTCTACCGGGATTTCGTCAAGCCGGCGAAGTCCTACCGGGCGCCCGACGACCGCGAACGCGTGGCGATGGCCGAGCTGGCCGACCGCATCGAAGCGCTCGACGCCAATCCCGATGCCGAGACCATCCAGAACGAGGTCTACGCCATCGGCAAGGCGCACGAATTCGAGCCTCTGCGCGATTGGTTCAAGGCGCTCTACGAAGTGCTGTTCGGCGAAAGCCAGGGTCCGCGCTTCGGCTCCTTCGCCGCGCTCTACGGCGCGCCGGAGACCGTCATCCTCATCCGCCGCGCCCTGGCCGGCGAAGACCTGGCGGCGTAGGGCGGCGCGCAACGACCTCTCCTTCGAGACGGGCCTGCGGCCCTCCTCAGGATGAGGTCTATGTCAAAAATAACGCCTCACCCTGAGGAGCGATCGAAGATCGCGTCTCGAAGGGCGAGTTTCAGTCGTTCACCGCTTCGAGTGCGCGAAGTCCCAGTAGAGTTCGCGGGTGCGTTGGTAGATCGGGCCGGGCTGTAGATCGCGGTCTTCGTAGCGGATCACCGGCTGCACCTTGCCGTAATTGCCGGTGTTGAAAATCTCGTCGGCCGCCATCAGGTCCTCCACTGTGACGGTGCGTTCCTCGACCGCCATGCCGTCGGCGCGCATCAGCTCGATCAGCCGTTGGCGGGTGATGCCGTTCAAGAAAGACCCGTTGGGCACCGGGGTGATGGCGACGCCGTCCTTGACGATCCAAAGGTTCGAGGTGGCGAATTCGGCGACATGGCCCAGCCCATCGCGCAGGATCGGGTTCTGGTAGCCGCGCTGGCGGGCTTCAACCAGGGCGCGCGAGCTGTTGGGGTAGTGGCACGAGGCTTTGGCGCCGGTCGGCGCGGACTCCGGACTGGGCCGCCGGTAGCTGCTCAAGCAACAGGAGAACCCGGCGCCGGTCGGCATCGCCGCCTCGAAGATGGTCAGCGCGAATTTGGTGCTGTCGGGATCGGGCACCAAAACGTCCAAGGCCGCATCGGCCCAGAACATCGGCCGGATATACAAAGCGCTGCCCGGCGCGAACCGCTTGATTCCGTCGAGCGCCAGTTCCTCGATCTCGCCGGCGCTCAGCATCGGTTCCATGTTCATCACGTGGGTCGAGTTGATCAGCCGCTGGCAGTGGCGGTCGAGGTCGGGGGTAACGCCCTCAAAGGTGCGGGCGCCATCGAAGGTGATCGAGCCCAGCCAGATGGCGTGGGAATCGGCGCCGATTAACGGCACATTGCCTTCGACCCAGTCGCCATCGATATATGTTTGTGAAGCCATGACCTTGCGTACGCCCTTTCAATGCCGGAACCGATAACCTGGCGCAGAGCATAACGTTAAGTTGGCCGCTGGGGCCAGCCTGCCCCTTTACGCAAGTCGGGACTGACCGCATATTGCAGCCATGCCTATTTTGAAAATCGCCCGAATGGGCCACCCGATTTTGAACCAGCGGGCGGACGAGGTACCCGACCCGGCGGCGCCCGATGTGGCACGTCTGGTCGACGCCATGATCGAAACCATGGAGGATGCCGACGGCACCGGCTTGGCCGCGCCGCAGGTGCATATGCCGTGGCGCATCGTGGTCTATAAGGTGGTGGCTGAGCGCGCCGAGGAAGAAGATGGCGGTGCGGGCGAGACGGTGCCGACGACGGCGCTGATCAACCCGGTAATCGAACCCTTGGGCGAGGAAACCGATGTCGCGTTCGAAGCCTGCCTGTCGGTCCCCGACATGGCTGGGCCGGTGCGCCGTTTCGCCCGCATCCGACTGACCTACCAAACTCTCGAGGGTAAAACCGTCGAACAAGAGGCGGAAGGCTTTCACGCCCGGGTGCTGCAGCACGAATGCGATCATTTGGATGGCGTGCTCTATCCTATGCGTATCGAGGATATGCGGCAGTTCGGTTTCGTCGATGCGCTCGGCAAAGGCCACGGCCAGCGGCAATCGGATGAAGACGGCGAGGAGCGGGACGATGCGGCAGCGGATGACTGAACATATGCTCGCGGAGCGCCGGGCGATCTTGGCCAAGGCGCTCGAACATGTGCCGTTCGATGGTTGGAGTGACCGCAGCCTGCGCCAGGGCGCGGCCGATGCCGGCTTCGACGACACGCTATTGCGGCGCGCCTTTCCCGGTGGGCCGGCCGACGCCATCGAATTCTGGAGCGCCGAGACCGACCGCGAGATGGTCGCCGCCCTGGCCGAGCAAGACATCGGCGCGCTCAAAATTCGTGAGCGCATCGGCGCCGGTGTGCGCTGGCGGTTGGAATCCCTGGCGCCCCATCGCGAAGCGGTGCGGCGCGCTCTAAGCCATCTCGGACAGCCCCAGCATGCGGCGCTCGGCCTCCGTTGCCTCTATCGCACGGTCGACGAGATGTGGCACGCCGCCGGCGATACCGCGACCGACTTCAATTTCTACTCCAAGCGCGGCCTGTTGGCCGGGGTCTATACCAGCACGGTTCTGTTCTGGCTCGATGACGAGTCCGACGACCACGCCGCGACGTGGCTATTTCTCGACCGGCGCATCGCTGATGCCATGCGCATCCCCAAGGTCACCGGGCGGCTGGGCAAGATCCCGGCGGCCATTCCCCGGCCCGGCCGCTTCGTACGCCGGGTGCGCGAACATTTGCGCGAAGGCGAGCGAAGTTAGAAGTTATTCCGGCGGACCGGTGCCGATTTTTTACACTCTAAGATTGTTTTCGCGGTGCTAGCCAGGTCACGTGACCCATTTTGCGTCCCGGCCGAGTTTCGGCTTTGCCATACAGATGTAGGCGCGCCGCGGGGTCGCCAAGATAGGTCTGCCAATCGTCGGCCGCATCGCCGATGAGGTTTTTCATGATCGCGTCAGCGTCGCGCTCGGTCGAGCCCAGCGGTAGACCGCAGACCGCGCGCACCAGCAATTCGAATTGGCTTACCGCGCAGGCGTCGATCGTCCAATGGCCCGAATTGTGCGGTCGGGGCGCGATCTCGTTAACTAAAATATTGCCGTCCGTCGAGACGAACATCTCAACGGCGAGCACGCCGACCATTTGCAGGTCTGCGATTAGGCGGTGAGCGATATCCGTCGCCGTGGCGGCCAGCGCGTTGGAAATCGGCGCCGGGACAATAGTTTGGTCGAGAATATGATTGGCGTGGCGGTTTTCTACCGGCACATAGCTGGTCGCGGCGCCGTCGGCGCCGCGCGCGGCGATGACCGAGATTTCCCGCTCAAAATCCACGAAACCTTCGAGCACCGCGCCGCCAGTCGCGTCGCCGGCGCCGGATTGCCCCCAGGCGGTGTCGGGATCGGTGTCGGCGTCGAGGCGGACCTGACCCTTGCCGTCATAACCCAGGCGCGCTGTTTTGAGGATCGCCGGCGTGCCCAGCTCGGCGAGGGCGGCGCGCAATTCGGCAGGGCCATTGATAGCCCGATAAGGCGCAGTGGCGATGCCGGCGGCGGTGATAAAATCCTTTTCCTTGATGCGGTCCTGAGCGACTGCCAACGCCGCCGCGTTGGGCCGAACGGCAATTTGCGGCGCGAGATGTTCAAGGCTGGCCAGGGGGATATTTTCGAATTCCAGGGTCACCACATCGACATCGGCGGCGAAGCGGTCGAGGGCGTTGGTGTCGGTGAACGGCGCCACCGTCGACCGGGTGGCGATCTGCGCCGCCGGCTCGTCTGGGGATTGGCAAAAAACATGGCAGCGATAACCAAGCCGAGCGGCCGCAATGACGGTCATGCGGCCCAGTTGGCCGCCGCCCAAAATACCGATCATTGCACCCGGCGGAAGTGCCGCCGGCGTATCGCTGCCTGACATCGTGGCTAGCCGTCGTCGGACGGCGTGTCGGCGACGGCGTCGGTCTGTTGCGCCCGCCAAGCGTCGAGTGCCTGCGCAACTGCAGCATCTTCGGTGGCAATGATCGCGGCGGCCAACAGGGCGGCGTTGATCGCCCCGGCGCGGCCGATGGCCAATGTGCCGACCGGCACGCCGGCCGGCATTTGGACGATCGATAGCAGGCTGTCCATGCCGCTCAGCGCTTTACTCTCGACCGGCACGCCGAGGACAGGCACCGGGGTCATGGATGCGGTCATGCCCGGCAAATGAGCCGAGCCGCCGGCGCCGGCGATGATGACTTTGAGGCCACGCGGTCGGGCGGTTTTCGCGTAGTCGGCCAAGCGGTCGGGCGTGCGATGGGCGGATACGATGCGCACCTCGTGCGCGACCCCCAGCGCGTCGAGGGTCTCGGCGGCGTGGCGCATGGTCTGCCAGTCCGACTGGCTGCCCATGATAATGCCGATGATGGGGCTCGCCATTGTTAACATCTCCCAGTGGCCGTCCGACGTGGCGGAAAAGGCGGCGATTATAGGTTTGCGCACTCTCAACGCAAGCGGTGAACATAGGCCAATACCGCCCAACTATTTTACATACAATTGTTGGTATAACGATTTATTAAGTAATTTCCTGGTATGTTTAGGCCCGAATTTGCCTCTCGGAATCGTTTGAACAGGCACGCTATTTTCAACTTCCCGAGAAAAGGAAGGGCCTCATGAAAGTCGGCCAAACCAGGTCTGGAAGTCCCCGCCCCGTCGCCTCCACAGGCGCCGCCCGCGAAGCCGGCCGCGCCTATGCCGCGCGCGCTGTCGCTGATACCGGCGCCGCAGCGCCCACCGCTGATGTTGCCACAATTGCCGGCATTCCCGGTGACGAGCTGACGCCGAAGGTTCGCGACGCCATCGAATTGGGGATGCACGAAGTGCAGCGCATGCGCCAAGAGCTGGAAAAAGCGGAAAAGCGTGTCGCCTATCTCGAAAAGCTGGCCGACGAAGATTCCCTGGTCCCGGTTGCCAACCGTCGTGCCTTCGTGCGCGAATTGAGCCGCATGGTCGCCTATTCGGAACGTTATGATTCGGTGTCGAGCGTTTTGTATTTCGATATCGACGGGTTCAAGGAAATCAACGATAAGTACGGCCACGCGGCCGGTGACGCCGCGCTACAGCATATCGCCGAAATATTCTCTCTTAACGTACGTGAATCCGATGTCGTCGGGCGCTTAGGCGGCGACGAGTTTGGCGTCATTCTGGCCCAGTCGGACGCCGCCGCGGCGGCGGAAAAAGCCGCGATTCTAGCCAACGCCATCGAGACCACGCCGCTCATCTGGCAGAACCGCGGGCTCAAAGTGCGGGCGTCTTATGGCGCCTATACGTTCTCGGGCAAAGAGAATGCTGGCGAAGCCCTGCAACGCGCCGATAGTGCGATGTACAAACAAAAGCAGGTCAGGGCAGCGGCCGCGGGCCGATAGTCACAACCTCGCCGCGTGCCGGCATCAGGCGATGATGTCGGGCAGCAATATATCTTCCAGCCGCGAAATTTCGTCTTTTAGCACCAACTTGCGCTTCTTCAGCCGCTGTATCTGCAGCTGATCGAACGGCGCCTCGCCGGAAATTCGCGAGATGACATCGTCGAGATCGCGGTGTTCGCTTTGCAGCGCTTGCAGGCGTTGCCGCAATTCTTCCTTGTCTGGTGTGTCGTCGCTCGCCACCCTAAATTCCGTCCAACGCTCAATTTTTCGGACTACGGGTCCCCAGATCACGGCCATTTTTGCAATGGTCACCCAGATTATAGCAAAAAAGCGCGCCGGGTCCGGCTCATTCTCGGCTTATTCGATCCCCTCAATTCACAGCCATCACCGATTGTGGATATCGTGTTGCAGTCTAGACCTTTGCAAATCAGGCGAATCTAAACTAGGATTCACCGATCACAGCTGATCCAAAAGGAGGCGATATTGGCGTTGATGGAACCCAATGTTGACGAGTTGAAGAGAAAGCACGCTGATCTCGATTATCGACTGGGCGAGGAAGCCCAGCGCCCCAATCCAGATCAAACCATAATCACCCAGATCAAACGCGAAAAATTGAAGGTCAAAGACGCGCTCGCGAGCATGGAAGCCGCGTGATCGTGTTGGTTTTGCGCAGAAACTGATGAACACGGGTGGCCGACAGGGCCGCCCGTTTTTGTTTTTGCGGTGTGACTTGGTGATGGAATAGCCGCTATTCGGCAGCTGCATCGGCGTTTGCCAATTCGTTCGCCTGTTCGCGCAGGACGAATTTTTGGATTTTACCGGTCGACGTTTTCGGCAAGCCGCCGAACACGATATGGCGTGGCACCTTGTAGCCGGCCAGATGGTCCCGGCAGTGCTGGATCAACTCGTCGGCGCTGACATCGGCGTCCGGCGCCAGCTCGATGAACGCACAAGGAGTCTCGCCCCATTTTTCGTCGGGTCGCGCGACGACGGCGGCAGCGGACACGGCGGGGTGCTTGTAGAGCGCATCCTCGACTTCAATCGATGAAATGTTTTCGCCGCCGGAGATGATGATGTCCTTCGAGCGGTCTTTCAGCTCGATATAGTTATCCGCGTGCCAGACCCCGAGATCGCCGGTGTGGAACCAGCCGCCGGCGAAGGCATCGTCGGTCGCTTTGGGGTTTTTCAAATAGCCCTTCATGGTGACGTTACCACGGGTAAAGACTTCGCCCATGGTCTCGCCGTCGCGCGGCACCGGTTCCAACGTGTCCGGATCGCCGACCATGACGTCTTCCAGCACCTCGTAAGGCACGCCCTGGCGCGATTGTAGCTGCGCCTGCTTTTCGCCCGGCAGTTCGTCCCATTCGTCCTGCCAGGCGCAGACCACGGCGGGGCCGTAGATTTCGGTCAGTCCATAGACATGGGTGACCCGAATACCCTGTTCGGCCATGCGCGCGAGGACGGCGGCCGGCGGTGGCGCGGCGGCGGTCATGAACTCGACATCCTGATCGAAATCCCGGCGGTCTTCCTCGCCCGCATTAACGATCATTTGCATGACGATGGGCGCGCCGCACAGATGGGTCACCCCATGCTCGGCGATGGCGGCGTAAATATTCTTCGCCGCCACCTGGCGCAGGCACACATGTGTGCCGGCGACCAGGGCTACACCCCAGGTGAAGCACCAGCCGTTGCAGTGGAACATCGGCAGGGTCCACAAATAGATCGGATGGCCGGTGGCGCCCCAGGTGAAGACGTTGCCCATGGCGTTCAGATAAGCGCCGCGATGGTGATAGACGACGCCCTTGGGATTACCGGTGGTGCCGGACGTGTAGTTCAGCGCGATGGCGCGCCATTCGTCGTCGGGTAGTGACCATTCGTAATCGGCGTCGCCGCCGGCGATAAAGCTCTCATAGTCGATGTCGCCCAACCGTTCGCCGCCAGGGCCTTCGCTATCGCAGATATCGACGACCATTGGCTTATTTTTCACCAGCGTCAGGGCTTCCTTAATGGCTGGCGACAGCTCGGTGTCGGTGAGCAGTATTTTGGCTTCGCCGTGATCCAGGATGAAGGCGATCGTCGCGGCGTCGAGGCGCGTGTTAATCGCGTTGATGATGCCGCCGGTCATGGGGATGCCGAAATGGGCCTCCATCATTTCCGGGATATTCGGCGCCATCACGGCGACGCAATCGCCAACGCCGATGCCGTGCTGGGATAGCGCCGAGGCTAGTTGGCGGGTGCGGGCATAGGTCTCGGCCCAGTTTCGCCGGATCGTGCCATGGATCACCGCCGTCCGGTTGGGATAGGTCGCTGCCGTGCGTCGAATAAAGCTAAGCGGCGACAGGGGCGTGAAATTGGCGTCGTTCTTGCCCAGATCGGTTTCATAGGGGTTGGTCATCTATCTCTCCCAAACTCTTCCACATCCCCCTCAACCAACGAGGTCCAAATGTGGTCGGGCTCTTTATTTTTTGAATAACGAATCCGCGTCGCCTCGCAGCGCTTCGCGGCTTTTGATTTCCGCTTCGGCGCGCAGGATTTCCTGTTTTGCGTGCTCGATATACTCCCTCATTTCCTCAATCGACAAGGCATCGATATTGACCGGCTCGAATTTTTTGGCTTTCGCCGGATGCTGAGGTTCGAGATCTTCGTCAAAGCTCATCTTTTTGCCCCACAACTGCTATGAGCCCAAATGTTTGCCCAGATGATTGCTGAGCGTTGTGCGCAAAGTTTGACCTGCCTAAAGTGCGCCCGCAAGGCCCTACCTTAGTTGAAGGGCGGCAACCTGGATTTCGGAGTAATTGTATGATGAGCCTGCCGACGACAATGACCGCGATCGAGATCGCCGAGTCTGGGGGACCGGAAGTGCTGCGGCCCGTCGAGCGGCCGGTACCGGCTGCCGCACCGGGCGAAATATTGATCGCCGTCGCCGCGGCCGGGGTTAATCGCCCCGATGTGGCGCAGCGCGCCGGCCTCTATCCGCCGCCGCCGGGGGCGTCTGACCTGCCAGGACTCGAAGTTGCGGGTGAAGTGGTTGCGCTGGGTGATGGGGTGAGCGACTGGCAAGCCGGCGACAAGGTCTGCGCGCTGGTATCCGGTGGTGGCTACGCCCAATATGTCAGCGTGCCCGCGGTCCAGGTCTTACCCGTACCCAACGGCTTTGACATGATCACAGCGGCCGGCATTCCGGAGACGTTTTTTACCGTATGGGCCAACGTGTTCGACCGCGGCGGTTTGACGGCCGGTGAATCTATACTGATCCATGGCGGCTCCAGCGGCATCGGCACCACGGCCATTCAATTGGCGCGCGCGTTCGGCGCCACCGCCTATGTGACCGTCGGCACCGCGGAAAAGGCACGGTTTTGCGAGGAATTGGGCGCGGCCGCGGCGATCAATTACAAGCAACAGGACTTCGTCGACGAGATTAAGGCGGCCACCGAGGGGGCCGGGGTCGATGTCATTCTCGACATGGTGGGCGGCGATTATCTGCCGCGAAATATACGCCTGTTGCGCGCCGATGGCCGGCTGCTACAGGTGGCCCTGATGGGTGGGGTGAAGGGCGAGCTCGATCTGGGCCGGGTGATGACCCGGCGGCTGGTGGTGACCGGGTCGACCCTGCGCCCCCGGTCGACCGTGTTTAAGGGCGAAATTGCCCAGTCGCTGCGTGACCGGGTTTGGCCGTTATTCGAGGCCGGTGAAATCAGCCCGGTGATCCACCAGACCTTTGCCCTGAACGAGGCCGCGCAAGCCCATGCGCTGATGGAAACAAGCACTCATATCGGTAAAATCATATTGACTGTTGATTAGTCACGCTTTGCAATTACCGCGCGGCGCGCCTATATAAGGGTTAGCTTTAAACCCATGAAATTTAACCTGCATGTTGGCCCGCAAAGGGTTTTGCGGACTTGCCGGGATGTAGCTAGGAGGTTCGATGGCTGATCCATTGATGCCCAAAGGGACCGCCATTTGGCTGGTCGAAAATACCGCGCTGACGTTCGATCAGATCGCCGATTTTTGCGGTATGCACAAACTTGAAGTCCAAGGCATCGCCGATGGCGAGGTCGGCATTGGCATGCTCGGCCTCGATCCGGTGGCCAACGGTCAACTCGATACCGAGGAGATCGAGCGTTGCGTGGCCGATCCGACGGCCCGTTTGAATGTTAAGACGTCGGAAAATCCGGCGCCGGTCAAGCGCACCAAGGGGCCGCGTTATGTGCCCCTGTCCAAGCGCCAGGATAAGCCCGACGGCATTGCCTATCTGCTGCGTTATTACCCCGAGCTCAGCGACGCGCAGATATCGAAGCTGATCGGCACCACCAAGCCGACGATCAATGCGATCCGCGACCGCACCCACTGGAATTCGTCACAAATTCAGCCCCGCGACCCGGTGACCATTGGATTATGCCGGCAAATGGATCTCGACGAAGCGACCGAAAAGGGCCGCAAAGCGGGCCGCAAACCGGCGGAAAACACAACCGCGCCGATCAGCGCCGATTTAATTCCCCAGGAAGAGCCGGCGGTGCCGAGCCGGATTCCCGACTGGATGGCCGATGTGCGAATTGGCGGATCGGGCGGCAACGACACATAGTTTCAATATATTCAATGCGTTACCTGAAAACGGGCTCGGGTTTTCCGGGCCCGTTTTACGTTGATTTGGTAATAAATTGTTAACACTTTTGGCACAGATTAGGCGGTGATGGTTCTTGTATGAACCCATCGATTGGATCCTCCCTAGATCCTCTCTTGATGCCTCCCTGTTGACTTTACCGCTCCGAAGGCTCCCCCTTTCGGAGCGGTTTTTCTTTGTGCGAATTGGACGACCGGACCGGTTCAAGCCGCGCCCCAGATAGTCTATGTTCCGCCGCACCGACGCCCGGACCTTAAAATTGCGGGGCCCCGCGTTGATCTTTAGTTGGCGGGACGGCACATGGTCGAGGCAAAATTTCTCAAATTCGATACGCTCAGCTTGCATGCGGGCCAGCATCCCGACCCGGTGACGGGCGCCCGGGCGGCGCCGATCTATCAGACCACCTCTTATGTATTTCCCGACGTGGACCACGCGGCGAGCCTGTTTAATCTGGAACGCGCGGGGCACATCTATTCGCGTATTTCGAACCCCACCGTCGCGGTGTTCGAAGAGCGCATGGCGGCGCTGGAAGGCGGCGTCGGCGCGATTGCGACGGCCAGCGGTCAGGCTGCCCTTACGCTGGCGGTTTTGACCTTGATGGACACGGGCGGCCACATCGTCGCCTCGCGCAATATCTATGGTGGCAGCCACAATCTGTTCCTCCACACATTGCCGCGGTTCGGCATTACCACCACCCTGGTCGATCCGCGCCATCCCCAAGAGTTCGCCGACGCTATACGGCCCGAGACCCGGATGCTGTTTGCCGAGACCATCGGCAATCCGGGGTTGGAGATTCTCGATATCCCGACAGTCTCCAAAATCGCCCACGACGCCGGCATTCCGTTGATGGTCGATTCGACCTTCGCCACGCCCTATCTGATGCGCCCGTTCGAGCATGGCGCCGATATCATCATGCATTCGGCGACCAAATGGATCGGCGGCCATGGCGTGGCGATCGGCGGCGTTTTGCTCGATAGCGGCGGCTTCGACTGGGAGGGGTCGGGCAAGTATCCGTCCATGACCGAGCCCTATGCGGGCTATCACGGCCTCGATTTTGCCGAGGAATTCGGGCCGGCGGCCTTCATTATGCGCGCGCGCGCTGAGGGATTGCGCGATTTCGGCGCCTCCATGTCGCCGCAGAACGCGTTCTATCTGATCCAAGGGCTGGAGACTTTGCCGATGCGCATGGCCCGCCATGTCGACAACGCCAGGGCCATCGCCGGCTATCTCAGCGAGGCGGCGGAGGTCGACTGGGTGCGCTATCCCGAACTCGACAGCCATCCCGATCAGGCGCTGGCGCGGAAATTACTTCCCAACGGCGCCGGTTCGATCGTCACCTTTGGCATCAAGGCCGGCGCCGCCGGGGCGCGGCAGACCGGCGCCACCTTCATCGAGGCGCTGGAACTGTTCTCCCATCTGGCCAATGTGGGCGATGCGAAATCCCTGGTCATCCACCCTGCCAGCACAACCCACCAGCAGATGGACGGCGAAGAACTGGCGGCCGCGGGGGTCGGCGAGGAGATGATCCGGCTTTCGGTGGGCTTGGAGGACGCCGGCGATTTGATCGGCGACCTGCGCCAGGCGCTCCGCGCGTCGCAGCGATAGGGGGTGATCCGATGGACATCAATCTCAATGGCGCCACCGTCTTCGCCCATACCGGCGGCAATCCCTTCGACCCGGCGCAACCGGTGCTGGTGCTGATCCACGGTGCCGGTACCGACCATACATTCTGGGGCTTGCAGACCCGCTATTTCGCCCATCACGGCTATTCCGTCCTCGCCGTCGATTTGCCGGGGCATGGCCGCAGCGACGGACCGGCGCTAGGCACCATCGACGCCATCGCCGACTGGTTGTGGCAAGTACTCGATGCGGTGGGCGCCAAGCGCGCGACCTTGGCCGGCCATTCCATGGGTTCCCTGATCGCCCTGGCCGCCGGCGCCAAGCAGCCGGAAAATACCGATGCGCTGGTTCTGGTGGGTACCGCCGAGCGGGTGGCGGTGCACGAGGATTTACTGGCGGCGGCGGCGGATAATGACCCCCGGGCGTTCGATATGATCACCGATTGGGGGTTCGGCAAACCGTCCCATTTGGGCGGCCATCAGGCACCCGGCCTTTGGATGCTGGGCGGTGGGCGGGCCTTGCTGTCGGCGGGCACCGAAGGTGTACTGAGTAGCGATCTGGCGGCCTGTGACGCTTATCAGGGCGCTATCGAGGCGGCTGGTGAAATCACCTGTCCGGTGTTGTTTCTATCGGGCGCTGGCGACCGTATGACACCGCCGAAAATGACCAAGGCTTTGGTCGATATGCTCGATCACGTCGAAAGCGAAATTCTGCCGGGAACCGGTCATATGATCATGGTCGAACGGCCGAACGAGACCATCGACGTGATCGACGGCTTTTTGCGGCGGATGCGCGCATGAGCGGAGAAGGGCGCAACGAGCGCCGCGAGAATTATCGCGAGTTCGTCGAAATCCCCACTCGCTGGATGGACAACGACGTCTACGGTCACGTCAATAACGTGGTCTACTATTCCTATTTCGACACTGCGGTAAACGGCTTCCTCATGCGCGAAGCGGGATTGGATTATCGGTCATCGGCGGCGGTCGGCGTGGTGGCCGAGACCGGCTGCCAGTTCCACGGCGAGATCGCCTTCCCCGATGTGCTGGAGGTCGGCATCCGGGTGCGCCGGTTGGGCAATTCGTCGGTGACCTACGAAATCGGTATCTTCCGTAAGGGCCGCGAGGAGGTCGCCGCGACCGGCCACTTCGTCCATGTCTATGTGGCTCATGGCGAGATGACCCCGGTGCCGATCCCCGACCAAGTCCGCGCCGCGCTAGAGAAATTGGTAGTCGAGGCTTAGCGTACTCAACAGCCCCCCTCCCTAACCCGCCGCCGTCAAGGGGCAGGGCAATCGCATGGGACGGGCGCTAGAATTCCTCGTCCTTCGAGACACTCGCTGCGCGAGCCCTCAGGATGAGGAATTCGGTTAGGCCTTCACAAAGCCTCATCCTGAGGAGCCGCCCTAAGGGCGGCGTCTCGAAGGGCGAGGCTGTCTATGCGATTGCCTTGAGGAGTGGGGGCACGCCGCGATATCGACGCTCAATCCTTGCCGTTCTCTCCAGCCGGTCGAAACGCCTTAACCGCCCCACAGTTTTTTCGAGGCGATTTCCGCACCTTCGGTCAGCGCCTTGAATTTCTCGACGGCGATCTTGGCGTCGACGGCGCCCATGCCAGCGAAGGTGGCGAACCCGCAATCGGCGCCGGCGATAACGCGCTCGCGGCCGACCACGTCTGCATACTGGCAGATCCGTTGAGCGACCAGTTCCGGGTGCTCGATATAGTTGGTCACGCTGTCGATGACCCCGGGGATCAACACCTTGTCTTCGGGCAGGCCGCGCTCGGCGAACATACTCCATTCGTGGGCGTGGCGCGGGTTCGAGGCTTCGATCAGCAGTCCCATCGGCTTGGCCTTCAGCACCTCATCGAGGATCGCCGCTAAAGGGATATCGCGATGGTGGGGTCCTTCGTAATTGCCCCAGCAAATATGCATGCGCACCCGGTCGGCAGCGACATTTTCCAGCGCGCTGTTGAGCGCCTCGATCTGCATTGCCGCGTGGGCCAGGAATTCGCCGTCGCTCAGCTCGCGGAACGCGGTGTGACGGCCCATCGCCAAATCGGGGCAGTCGATTTGCAGAATAAAGCCAGCCTCGACAATGGCCTCATATTCTTCGCGCATGACATCGGCCAGGGCTTGCAAATAGGCCTCGTCGGACGGGTAGTGCTGATTGTCCTGGAACACCGTGATCACTCCCGGCGAGGCGGCATTCATGAACACGTCGCTGGCCCCGGCATCGGCGCTGGCCGATTTCAAGTTCTCGATATCGCGTTCCAGCGGCACGCGGTCGCGCACGGTCACCGCGCCGGTACAGCACGGCCGGTTGAGCCGCCGGGTGCCCGCCGCCTTGGCCTGTTCGCGGCGATATTCCGGGAAGTTGGTCATATCGTCGAAACGGATCGACGCGCTTTCGCCGGAAAACCCATCGAGGCGCTGCTGGATGTAGGTGGCGTAGCCGGTCTTCGCCATCTCGCCATCGTTGATGATGTCGAAGCCCCAATCGCGCTGTTGGGCGACGATATCGACAACCGCCTGACGGGCGGTACGCTCGAACAGGTCATGATCGTAAGGCTCGCTGAACTCGACCTTATAGAGCAGATCGGCCAGATCTTCGGGCCGCGGCATGCTGCCGACATGGGTGGTTAAAATTCGATCGGTGCTGGTCTGCATGGGGCCGTTCCTCTAAGTGCCGGCGCAGTGTAGTCGCCCGTCCCGCGAATACCAGTGTGATCATGAAAAAGGCCCGCCGGAAGAACCGGCGGGCCCGTATTCGCGTCGTCGTTAGAGAGGTGTTAGGCCGCCTTCTGCTCGATCGGCGTCGGCGCAGCCCCAGCAATGGCGATCCGGCGCGGTTTCAGCGCCTCGGGCACTTCGCGTTTCAGGTCCACCAGCAGAATGCCGTTTTCCAGTTTGGCGTCGACCACATTGACATGATCGGCCAAGGCGAAGCGGCGTTCGAAGGAACGGGCCGCGATGCCGCGATGGAGATATGTGGCGCCATCGCCGTTACCGCCGGCGTTACCCTTGATAACCAGCGCGTTCTCTTTCTGGGTGATTTCCAGATCCTCGTCGCGAAATCCGGCGACCGCCATGGTGACGCGATAGTCGTCATCACCCAGTTTTTCAATGTTGTAGGGGGGATAGGACGGCACTTCGGTATTGTAGGCCGTGTCGAGCAACCGGTTCATACGGTCGAAACCGACGGTCGAACGAAATAGGGGAGATAGGTCATAGCTTCGCATTTCACTTGTCCTCCTTAGTGAAGCAACAGGTACGTCGGTGCGGTATTCACCACCATGGTCGAAACCCACCGGATTTACGTGCCTCTGGGACCCAATAAGGCATCCCGCGCACAGTTCCGATTTGGGGACGGAAGAGAGGTATTTCAAGGGGTTATGGTTAATGCGAATCGAGTTTTTTGTACCGATTTAGCTCGAAATCGTCTATACTGTAATTCCACCGTGGAGACAGGAGGTGTCCACATGGCCCAAGGTATTGGCCCCACGGCCTTTTTCGATAAAACCTACGACGAAGCCCTGGCGCTGAGCGAACAAGCGCATGCCTACCTGTCGGACATCCATCACAAAAATGTTAGTGCGGACACGCCAGTCGACGACTTGCGCCTGCGCTGCGAGGCGTTTCGCCTGTCGACCCGGCTGATGCAGGTGATGGCCTGGCTGCTGAACCAGCGGGCGATCCACGAGGGCGAATTGTCGGCGGCCGATGTCATGGAAAGTGAGGAATATCGGTTAGGGTCGGCAGGGGTGTGCCGAGATGACAGTCAACACGATCATCCGGCGATACCACCTGCCATGGGTGATCTGCTCGATCGCAGCCTAAATCTATACATCCGCACCGAGCGCCTCGACGACATGATGCAAAACAACATTCATTAAGCCGGACACGGCGCGGAAACGACAGCGGGCGCGCCTTTGGGCACGCCCGTTTTACGTTTCTCGGTGTTGAGAACCGGCTATTTCAAGCCGAGATTGGCGAAACGTTTGTTGAACTTAGCGACCTGACCCGCAGTGTCGACCAGGCGGTGCTGTCCGGTCCAGGCCGGATGGGTCTTGGGGTCGATGTCGAGGCGCAGCGTGTCGCCTTCCGATCCCCAGGTCGAACGGGTCACAAATGTGGTGCCATCCGTCATCTGGACGGTGATTTCATGGTAGTCAGGGTGAATATCTTTTTTCATCTCTATGCCTTTGCAAGCGCGGCGTGGGTTATAGCCAAGCTCGGCCCGACCCGCAAGCAGTTCCTGTGCGTTGGGGACATGTCCAACCCTCTCTTGTTGTCGCGGCCCGTCGCTGATAAAGGACATTCCGGCTGAATTTAGCAGTTGCAACCACTAGGCCGGATTCTCGGTACATGTCCGATACAGAAATAGGCACGCCGCCGCGCCGTGATATACGCCTTTTGCGGCCGCTCGGGGCTTTTTTGCGGCCCTACCGGGGCTATGTGCTGGCGGCGTTAGTAGCGCTCACCGTTGCCGCCGCGACAGTGCTTGCCTTGGGTGAAGGCATCCGGGTGCTGGTGGATGGCGGGTTCGCTGCGGGCAATACCGAACTGCTCAACGATGCGCTGCTGGTATTGCTGGTGTTCATCATTTTCTTGGCCGGTGCGACTTATGCGCGGTTTTATCTGGTCTCCTGGATCGGCGAGCGGGTGGTCGCCGATATCCGAAAAGCGGTCTTCGATCATGTGCTGACCCTGAGCCCAGGTTTCTACGAGACCACTAAGGTCGCCGAAGTGATGTCGCGGCTGACCGCCGACACCACTTTGCTGCAGACCGTGGTCGGCTCGTCGGCGTCCATGGCGCTGCGCAACCTGCTGCTGTTTCTCGGCGGCTCGGTCATGCTGGCGATCACCAGCCCCCGGTTGAGCGGACTGGCGGTGCTGGTGGTGCCGCTGGTGCTGGTGCCGATCATCGTTTTCGGCCGCCGGGTGCGCCGGTTGAGCCGAACCAGCCAAGACCGGGTGGCCGACGTCGGCGCCTATGTTGATGAGAGTGTTGCCCATATCCGCACGGTGCAGGCGTTCGTGCACGAACCGGTCGACCGGCGGCGATTTGCCGGCCGGGTGGAGGACGCCTTCGCTGTGGCGGTGCGCCGCATTCGCGCGCGCGCGCTGCTGACGGCGATTGTCATCATGCTGGTGTTTGGCGCGGTTGGCATCATCCTGTGGTATGGCGGCCACGATGTCATCGCCGGGCGTCTCAGCGCCGGCGAGCTGACCGAGTTCATTTTCTACGCCATTGTCGTGGCGGGCTCGATGGGGGCGATATCGGAGGTCATCGGCGATTTGCAGCGCGCCGCCGGGGCGACCGAGCGGCTGTTCGAGCTCTTGAACATGACCACCGAGATAACCGTGCCGGCCAATCCTGTGGCGCTGCCGGCCAAGGTGGAAGGTCGGGTGGGATTGGACGCGGTGTCGTTCAGCTATCCGTCCCGGCTCGACCGGCCGGCGCTGGATAATTTCACCCTCGACGTGGCGCCGGGTGAACGGTTGGCTCTTGTGGGGCCGTCGGGCGCCGGCAAGACCACCGTGTTTCAACTCTTGCTGCGCTACTACGACCCCCAGAGTGGCGCCTTGGCGCTCGACAATATTGACCTGCGCGATCTCGACCCGACGGTGCTGCGCGGCCAAATCGGCGTGGTGCCGCAGGAGCCTGTGATTTTCTCTGCCGACGCCTGGGAGAATATCCGCTACGGCCGACCCGACGCGTCGGACGACGAAGTGCGGGCGGCGGCCGAAGCGGCGGCGGCGACGGAATTCCTCGACCGCTTGCCCGAGGGCTTCGCCACCTTCCTGGGCGAAAAGGGCGTTCGCCTGTCGGGCGGCCAGCGTCAGCGCATCGCCATCGCGCGCGCGGTGCTGCGCGATCCCAAAGTGCTTCTGCTCGACGAGGCGACTAGCGCGCTCGATGCGGAAAGCGAGCAGCTGGTGCAGGGTGCGCTCGACGGTTTGATGAAGGACCGCACGACGATCGTCATCGCCCACCGTCTGGCCACGGTGGTCGCCGCCGACCGCATCACCGTGCTTGACCAAGGCGTCCATGTCGGCACCGGCACCCATGAAGAATTAATTCGTCAGGGCGGCGTCTATGCCCGCCTCGCGGCGCTGCAGTTCGGCGTCAATGGCGGCGAGGCCGCCGCGCAGCAATCCAATTAGCGCTGGGTCAGCTTGAATTCGATGCGCCGGTTGCGCCGATAGGCGATCTCGTCATCGCCGGCATCGAGCGGCTGGTATTGGCCGAAACCGGCGGCGACCAGCCGGTTCGGGGGAATGCCCCGTTCGATGAGGAACTTCACCACCGAGGTCGAACGGGCCGACGATAACTCCCAGTTCGACGGAAATTGCGCGGTGCTGATCGGGCGCACATCGGTGTGACCATCGACCCGCAAGACCCAATCGAGTTCGACAGGAATGTCGGCCGATATCTGGCGCAAAGTTGCCGCTAATTGCGCCAGCTGGTCGCTGCCGGCGGGGTTGAGTTCGGCGGCGCCGGAATCGAATAGGACTTCCGACTGGAAGACGAAGCGGTCGCCGACGATGCGAATGTCAGAGCGATTGCCCAATACTTCGCGCAGCCGGCCGAAAAACTCCGAGCGATAGCGGGCGAGTTCCTGAACCCGGGTGGCCAGCGCCGCATTGAGCCGCTTGCCGAGGTTTACGATCTGGGTGTTCTGCGCCTCGTTCTTCGTCTCGGAAGCCTCCAGCGCTTCGTTCAAGGCGGCGAGCTGGCGGCGTAATTCGCTGAGCTGTTGGCTGATCAGGGATACCTGGCTCTGCGCCTTTTCGGACAGATTGCGTTCCTCGGAGAATGATTGCTCGGCGGTTTCGGCCCGTTGCAGCAGTTCGGCGAGCCGGATATCGCGCTGCTCGATATCTTTTTGGGCGAGCACCGTGCGTTCGGCCTCGGCCGCCAGTTTTTCGCTCTCGGCAGCGAGTTTGGCTTCCAACTGTTTGGACAGATCGCGTACTTCGCCGAGCTGCGCTTGCAACTGTTGGGACTGATCGCGAGCTTCGCCGAGCTGCGTTTCGCTGGCCTGCAACGTAGCCGCCAGGCCGGCGACTTTTTGTTCCAACTCTTCGCGGACCGTGCGCAGGGCGGCGATGTCGCGGTTGAGGCGTTCGAGATCGCGCAGCTGCAGCTCGATCGATTCCTTATCGGCGGCGATAATCCTGTTCAGATCGGCGATTTCGCCCTCGCGCGCGCGCTGCCCGGCCGCCAATTCCTCCTCGACGTCCGATAGCTTGGCGACCAGCGCATCGCGTTCGCTGACAGAGGCTTGCAGTTGCGACGATAGTTGCGCGACCGAGATCCGCAGATCGGCATTGGCGTTGCGCTCGAGGTCGAGCATCTGCGCCAGTTCGTCGAGCTCGCTGGTGAGTTTTTCCAGCACCGAATCGCGGCCCGACAGCGCGTCCGATAGAAACACCTGGGCCAGCGCGAACACCATGATCAGGAAGACCACCACCACCAGCAGCGCGGCCAGGGCGTCGACGAAACCGGGCCAGTAACTTACCGAGCTATATCTGCGAGAGGCGGCACCGGGCATGGCTTATCCCCGCGCGCTAGCGACGACCGTCGCCTTCGTCGGAACTGGCGGCGATGGTGCGGGCGAGCAGGCGAATTTCCGCGCGCAGTTCCTGTACCATCTGCGTGCGTCCACTCGACGATTCCTCGACCAGCCGGGCTAAATAGATGTCGACATTGCGAATATGACTACGCGTCGCTTCGTCGATGGCGCCGGTGGTATCGGCGGTGGCGCCTTCGGCCAATTTTTGCAGCACTGGCTGCATGTCGTTCTGGGACTGGGCCAGCCGTAGCATCAAATCCTGCTCGGTGCGCATCTGGTCTGTCAGGGTGGTCAGCCCGTCGGCCAAAACAGTCAGCGCCACATCGGTTTTGCCTCTGGTGGCTTCGCCCTGGGCGATGGTGCGTTGCAGATTATCAAGCGAGTCCGCGGTATTCTCCAGCAGGGCCTGGATATAGGCGGGCACGCTGTGGTCGCCCTCGATGATGCCGCCGGCGCCGCTCGACACCCGCGTCTGGCCGCTCAGCCACTCCTCCAATTCATTATAGAACCGGTTCTGCGCCGCCCCTGCCTGCAGGTCGAGAAAGCCCAGGATTAGCGAGCCGGCGAGGCCGAATAGTGACGAACTGAACGCCGTACCCATACCCGCCAGTGGCGCGTTGAGGCCTTGCTTTAAGGAATCGAAGACTTCGGTCACGTCGCCGCCGGTAACCTGCAGCCCGGCGATTACGCCGGCGACCGAACGCACGGTCTGCAGCAGCCCCCAGAAGGTGCCGAGCAGGCCGAGGAAAATAAGCAGGCCGATGAGATAGCGCGAGAGGTCGCGCGATTCGTCGAGGCGCGAGCTGATCCCATCGAGGATCGAGCGCAAGGACATGGTCGACAGGCTGAGCCGGCCGCTGCGCTCGCCGAACATGGTGGCCATCGGCGCCAGTAATCGCGGCGAGGCGGCAACCGACAGACCCGGCCGTTCGCTGCGGTAGGTCTCGATCCAATTGACCTCGACATTGAGCATCCAGACCTGACGAAATACGTACAATATGCCGAACGCCAGCACGAACACGATAACGCCGTTGATAAACGGGTTGGCCATGAAGGAAGCGAGTAGTTGCGCGTACAGCGCGGCCACGGCGGCGGCGGCGAGGAGCAGAAATATCGCCATCCGGGTCAGGTATCGTCGCGGGTGGGTCATGGGTAGATTACCGTGGCGGTGCCGCGAAAGCCGTCTGTTGCGGGGTCGGCTGGGAAGTGGACGAAATAGAGAGGCCCTACCTTGGGATGGTACTGTGACAAATTTAGGGCAGAATTAGCGGGCGGGGTCACCGTTCTATAAGGACCGCATCGACCCGGTCGGCCGGGCCACTGGTGGATTTAATGCCCAGGGCGCGCACATCCATGCGGGTACTGCGGACACCTTGGTTGATCAGAAATGTGCGTACCGCCAAGGCCCGCGACAGCGACAGGCGGCGGGCTAAGCTGGCGGTCTCCGACGTGCCTTGCGCGTAGGCAATAAGTTGGACCCGCAGGTTTTCGCTTTCTTTCATCGCGTTGGACAGTTCCTGCAGCGGCTCGCGGGCGGTGTCGGAAATCTTGAAGGACTTGTCGTCGAACAGGACGCGGTAGGCATTATCGCTGCCGCCTTGCGGTGGCAGCGACGCGGTCTGCACGGAGGCTGCCGGCGCCGCACCGGTGGGCGATGGTGTCAGGGCGGTTGTGGTCGGCGGCTCTGGAGCAGGTTCGACCGGGGTCTCGACAACGGGTGTCGGGGTTTCCACAACAGGCGCGGGTTCGGGCGTCGCGGCGACTTTCACCTCTTCCGCGGGCGCGGCGGCCGGCGCTGGTGCAGCAACGATGGGCGCGGGTTCCGGGGCGGCAGCCGGTGGCGCCGTTACCGGCGGTGGCGGTGTGGGGACTTCCGCGACGGGTATATCGACGGTAACCGGTGCTGACGCCGGTGCCGGTGTTGGTTCGGGTGCTGGCGGCGCTGCCACAACCACCGTTGGCGCCGGCGCGGCGACCGGACGGGGTGGCAGTGTAGAAGCCCGCCGGGGGGCCGGCTGAACCAAATTTAGCTGCCGGTTGAGCAGCGGGCCGGTCAGGTGCGAACGGGGCGGCGAGGTCGGCGGGAACAGCACCGGCGGTCTAACCACGATGTCGCTGGGTATATGTTGCCCGGCGACCGTGGCCGGTAGACCCAACTCTTCCAGCACGCTCATATCGATTCTGACATTGGGATCGCGGGACAGGTAGCCGGATTGGGCGGATGCTTGTTGAGGCGGCGCTAGAATAACCAGTGTCACCGCCAGCGCCGCGACAGTTGCTGTCCGCGTCGTTGTTTTCTTGGTGGACGGAAAGTTGCGGATCATGACCCCCGGTGTCCCGGAATTGTTCTCGAAAACGGTGGGTGATTTAATACCCGCGGCGGCGGCGGGGGTAAACCCAGCCGACCGAACGCAGCACCTTACCCTAGCCGTGGCGCTGGGAACAACCGATTCGAAAGTGGCACGGCGCGCTAATTCTCGGCCGCCGAAGGGCCGGGATCGGCCGTCCGCAGGCAACGCAATAGAATGTCATGCAGCTGGCTATTGCCGGCGACCACATCGCCATCGGTCATCATGGTGTCGCGGCCGGCGAAATCGCTGATAAACCCGCCGGCTTCGCGCACCATCAAGATGCCCGCGGCGATCTCTTCGGGCGGTAGCTCGAAGTGCCAATATCCGTCGAAGCGGCCGGCCGCGAGATAGGCCAGATCGAGCGCTGGCGCACCGAACTGCCGGATACCACCGGCGTCGGCCATGACCGCGGTGAGGGTGGCGAGATAGCGCGGATGGTCGCCTTGGGCAACGGCCGGCATACCGGTGGCAATCACGCCTTCGTTGATATTTTGCCGCGCCGAGACCCGCAGGCGCGTATCGTTCAGATAGGCGCCGGTATTACGCACGGCCCAGAACAGTTCTTCGCTCAACGGATCGTAGACGACGCTCTCGATAAGATTGCCATCTTCTTCATGGGCGATCGATATGGCGAAATGGGGCTGTCCGTGCACATAGTTCACCGTGCCGACCAGGGGGCTGACGATCCAGCAATGTTTTTCCGCCAGCTGTTCGTCCGATGTCGCGGGTTCGCCGTAAAAGGTGAACTTCGGCCGCGCCTTTTCCAGCTCGTAGCGCAGGGTCTGCGAGGCTTTGCGCACGCCGGCGGTGACAAAATCGCCGGCGCCTTTGCGCGATGCCTGCAACTGTTGCACCTCGCCGAAATCGCGCGCCAAAACCCGGCCGGCGCGCCGCGCGGCGCGGTCCATAACATTAATGATCGGAGTACGCATTGCTGATCTTTACTCGGTCGGTTTGGTTGCCCTCAGCGCTGCTGCGCGGCGGGTCTTGGACGGCGCTAGTCCTTGGCGCGTTCGACGTAGGTGGCGTCCGCGGTTGACACAACAATCCGCGTCCCGGCCTCGATATGGGGCGGCACCAGCACTTTCACGCCGTTTTCCAAAACCGCTGGCTTATACGACGAGGATGCGGTCTGGCCTTTGACCACCGCGTCGGCCTCCACCACGGCCAGGGTCACCCGCTCGGGGAGTTCCAGGCCGATCGGCGAATCTTCGTAAGATTCGATGGTGACGATCATCCCGTCTTGCAGAAATTGGGTCTGTTCTTCACCCAAAATGTCGCTGCCCAGGGTCACCTGCTCGTAGGTGTCCTGATCCATGAAGGTGTACTGGTCGCCGTCGGCGAACAGGAATTGGTATTCCTTCTGGTCCAGGCGGACGCGCTCGACGGTTTCGGCGGAACGAAAGCGCTCGTTCAATTTGGTGCCATCGCGCACTTCGCGCAGTTCGACTTGCAGATATGCGCCGCCTTTGCCCGGTTTAACGTGCTGAATCTTGATCGCCCGCCACAGCCGATCTTGATGTTCAATAACATTGCCGGGACGGATTTCGTTACCGTCGATCTTCATAACTTCATGCCTATGCGAGAATGTTTGCGGCGTTGCTCTAGCAGTTGACCGGGGCCAACGCAACGGCGGCGTCAATCGGCGGTCTGAGCCTGTTCCATCGCCGCCCCAATCGCCGCGTTGAATTCCGCGATGGCGGCTCCCGGTCCTTGGGGATGGTTCCATACGCCGGCGGAGACCGCGAGAAAGTCCGCACCGGCGGAAATAAGTGGTGCGCAGTTCTCGACGGTGATCCCGCCGATGGCGATGCAGGGCGTCTCCATGACCTCGCTCCACCACTGCAATAGATCGGGCCGGGCCGAGGCCTTCGGCGATTTGGTGGTGGTTGGGTAGAATGCCCCAAAGGCCACATAGTCGGCGCCGGCTTCCGCCGCGGCCATCGCCAGATGGCGGGAATCGTGACAGGTGACGCCGACTATGGCGTCGGCGCCAACGGTCGCGCGGGTGTCCTTATAGGCCGCGTCCTGCTGGCCGATATGGACACCGTCGCAATCCAATTCGGCCGCCAGATCGGGACGGTCGTTCATGATAACAGCGACGTTGTGAGCTTGGGCGATGGGGATGAGAGCCTCCGTCACCCGCCGGATTTCCGCGTCGGGGGCCGGTATATCGTCGCGGTCCTTCAAGCGTATCTGTAGGCAGGCGACGTCACCGGCGTTCAAAGCCGCGCCCAAGGCATCGACAAAGCTAGTTAGGGCGTCCCCGGCGAGGCTCGGCGGCGTCACCAGGTAGAGCCGGCACGACGGGGTAGGGTTGGCCAAGGGCGAGGGCTCGGGGCAGGGGTTCTGAGCTCGGCTCAGAACTTACCCTGATAGATCCGCACGATGTCGTTGAGCAGTTTCAACGCATCCTCGCGCGAACGCTGGAAGCTGTTGCGTCCGATGATCGATCCCGACGCGCCGCCGTCGCGCAGTTGTCGAATCTCGTCGTAGATTTCATCGGTGCCCTTCGCCGCGCCGCCGGAAAACACCACCAGACGCCGGCCGTTGAACGACGACTGCAGCACATGGGCAATCCGCGCGCTCAAGGTGGAGACATCGATATTCTGCGCCTCGTAGACCTTCTTGGCGTCGGGCTGCTCGATGAAGTCGGTCGGTGGTTTCACCTTGATGATATGGGCGCCCAACTGTGCGGCGAGATGCGCCGCATAGGCGGTGACATCGATCGCCGTTTCGCCTTCCTTGGACAGATTGCCGCCGCGCGGATAGGACCAGATGACCACGGCCAGTCCGCACGATTTCGCCTCCTCGGCGATTTCGCGGATTTCCTCGACCATCTCGAACTGGTCGTCGGAGCCGGGATACATGGTGAAGCCGACGGCCGCGCAGCCCAGGCGCAACGCGTCACCCACCGAGGCGGTGATCGCCTGATCCTTGGTGGTGGCGTGGGAGTTCGAATTGTTGAGTTTCAAAATCATCGGTACCGAGCCGGCGAAGGTATCGGCGCCGGCTTCGAGCTGACCGAGCGGGGCGGCGTAGGCGTTCAACCCGGCATCGACCGCTAGCTTGAAGAAATAATGCGGGTCGTAGGCTGGTGGGTTGGGCGCGAAGCTGCGCGCCGGCCCGTGTTCCCAACCCTGATCGACGGGCAAGATCACCATCTTGCCGGTGCCGGCCAGCTTTCCGGTCATCAAAATGCGGGCCAAATTGGTTTTACTGCCGGGGTTGTCGGCCTCGTAGCAAGACAGGATCTTGCGGACCCGTTGGGTGACTTTCATGGTTATGATCCCGTGCGTTGAACAGGTTGAAATCGCCGCGCGGGGCCAGGCGCAATCGGCAATCTGACTTAACCGACCGGTGGCCGTTTGGCAATTGTCAGGGCTCGTTTTCTGCCAATTTTTGGGCCAACCAGGCGCGGCAGGTGGCCAGCGGCTCGGCGCACTGGTCGAGATTGAGCGCGCTTTCGTAATCGATGGACGCGATCGCGCAGCCCGACTGCGCCGCGATGTCTTCGATTTTGCAACGCGCTGCGTCCGGCCCGTTGAAACAAATCGCCGGCACGCCTTCGCGGATCGCCGCCATCGCCAACCCGGCGTCGCCGGCGCAGTCGAGCGCGCAGTCGAACTTGGCACTGGGCACTTGCGCGCCGGCCTGCGTCACCACGGCGCGAAACCAGGTCGGCCCAGCAAAGGCCGCCGCCCCGGCGGGGCTGACCAGGGTGATGGCGGTGCCGTGCTCGGCCGCCGCCGCTAATGCGGCGCAGGCATCGGCCAGGGCATAGATAACGATTTGCGGCCTTGATTGGTCAGACACGCGCGGGGGGTCCCTTAGTAGCTATTGATCCGTCGGCAAAAATATAACAAATATGTTCCTACACGGAACAAATGAGCGCGCCATGGATACTCTGACCTCGATGGATCTATTCGTCAAAGCCGTCGATACCGGCAGTTTTTCGGCCACCGCCCGGCAGATGAACCTGACCCCGTCAGCGGTGAGCAAGCAGATTTCGCGCCTGGAAGACCGGCTCGGCGCGCGGCTGTTCAACCGCACCACGCGGCGTCTGGGGCCGACCGAGGAGGGCCGCGCCTATTACGAGCGCTGCCGGCGTATTTTGGCCGATATCGACGAGGCGGAATCGGCCATATCGCAGCTTAATGCCGAACCGCGCGGCGTCTTGCGGGTGAACATGCCGGTGGTCTTTGGCCGCCGCCATGTGGTGCCGGCGCTGGGCGGGTTTCTCGTCCGTTACCCGGAAATCCGCCTCGAAGTGTCGATGACCGACCAGTTCGTCGACCCCATCGCCGAGGGCGCGGATATGTTGATCCGGGTCGGTGAGCTCAAAGATTCCAGCCTTATTTCGCGCAAGCTGGCCGACGCGCGCCGGGTGATCGCGGCGACGCCGGCCTATTGGGACAGCGCGGGCCGGCCGCAAGACCCGCGCGAGCTTGAGGCCCATAACTGTCTAAACTACGCCTATCTTTCGACCGGCAATGCCTGGCGCATGATCGGCCCCGACGGCCGGGAATATATGGTGCCGGCGACCGGCAATATCACCTCGAACAATGCCGAGGCCCTGCTGGAGGCGGCGCTGGAAGGGGTCGGCATCGTCAACCTGCCGACCTGGATGGTCGGTCAGGATCTGTGCGACGGCCGCCTGGAGGAGGTGCTGCAGGCCTACAGCCTGCCGGAGCCCGCGGTGCACGCCATCTACCCGCCGGGCCGTCATCTCTCGGCCAAGGTGCGCGCCTTCGTCGATTACCTGGTCGACTATTTCAAGCAACGGCCGATGGACGTGGCGGCGTGAGGGGCGAGGCGAAAGACGCCCGACAGCTATCCTCCATTTTACACTATTGGTAATTCTGTCGGATCGACGGCGGCTTTCGAGGGGTGATCTCAACTGGTCGACGCAACACTTTATCTTGGAAGCAAAG
>JAALLF010000011.1 GCA_011087645.1 Alphaproteobacteria bacterium | reverse complement strand
CACTCCATCTTTGCTTCCAAGATAAAGTGTTGCGTCGACCAGTTGAGATCACCACACGATATCAGACATCGACCGGTCTGGGCGTTGGGTTGCCGCGGCCGGGGCAGGATGGCACGTTCTGGCAATTCCGCGACGCGCCGATCGCAACCCGATCACCACCGCGCGCGCTGTAACGATAACCTGGAGGAGCGCCATGCCGCTGTCACCCTACAAACTGGAATTCAGCGAACCGACGGCGATGAAGCTTGCCTACGTCATCGCGACGCCGGAAGTCCGCTCGCCGCTGATGCCGGGCGTGCGCGGCGTCTTCGCCGACAATTTGCAATTTCTCAAAGACCTCGGATACGAAGCCGTCGAGGTTGCCATGCGCGACCCCGACGACCCGGACGCGGCGGAAGTCGCCGCCGATTTTGAGCGCGTCGGCCTGCCCGCGGCGATGATCGGCTCGGCGCCGAGCGAATTGCAAGACGGCATCATGCTTTGTCACCCCGACGAAAGCGTGCGTGACGCCGGCGCGGCGCGGCTGCGTGCGCTGGTCGATATGGCGGCGCGGCTCGACGCGCTAGGCGTCAATATCGGCCGCTTCCGCGGTACGCGCACACCCGGCGATCTGTGGGAGACGTCCACTGGCTGGATGGAGGACGCCCTGAAGGCCGGCGGCGATTACGCGGCAAAAAACGGCGTGAAAATCTTCATCGAGCCCTATAACCGCTATGAGACGAACTTCGTCAACACCGTCGGCCAGGGTGCTGATTATGTTCGTGAGGTGGATCACCCCGGCATTGCCCTGATGATCGATACCTGCTGGATGAACAGCGAAGACGCGTCGTTACCCGGCGCGGTGTTCGGCGCCGGCGCGTTGATCGAATATGTCCATATCGCCGACAGCAACCGATGCTATCCGGGCGCTGGGCATATTCATTTTGGCGACATTATTCGCGCGCTGCGCCTGGTCGGCTATGAGGGTTACCTGACGGTGCAGATCGACCAAAAACCGTCCTTCAAGATGGTCGCGGAAAAGAGCATCAACTATATGAATGCCTTTTTATAGATTCCCGCATGAATTCCCGGCGCGGCCGCCGTGTCCGCTTTCGGCGTAGGAGGCATCGTAATTAGCGGCTGCCGTTGACGGCAGAAATAGCCAATTACTGCCCGAACACCGCCAACCGTTCTCGCTCTTGCTGGTGGGCGAGATTCCAGCGACGCATCAACTCAAAACCTTCTTCTCTGGAAATCCGCGGGTTTGGCGTACAAGTGATAGACCCGTCCGCATTGGTCTCGATGATGTCTCCCGCGGCGCGGTGTGCGTCCAACTTGTCGAAGCCTAGTTCTTTCACTCGGGCGTCGAAATCGGGATGTACCGGTAAAATCTTGGTTCGCGCCGGCAATTCGCCGCGCTCGATGAAGCCGGACAGACTCCCCCACGCATCGCGGCTTTTGTGGTTGCTCTTGATGTAAGGGCGTCCGCTATCCCCGCCGGAAAACTCACTTGAAACGTATGTTCGCTCCGCTGGTGACAGCTCTCTGACTGAGCCATCCTGATTCACATAAACGAACTCAAAATCTGGCTCGGTAGAGCGATGTGGACGAGTCTCCATATGAATACACCTACCACCAATATGATGATTGACGCCGTGAGCGTTTGCATAAACCAAACGTCTGCTCGTCCCTAATGATCTTTTCGGATATCTGGCCGGGATCAAGGTTCCGTGACCGATCCCTATTCGTGTTTTTGAGGGTATTTTACTCCGTGTCGGCTACGTCAGGTGCAAGCCCTACAACCCCGCCGCGGCCTCTTCGACGCGCTTAGAGTAGCGCGGATCGTTGGGGCCGAACTCGTCAAGCAGGCGCGACGCCTTGAGCGACAGCACGTCGTTGGTGCCGTCGGAGTGAATGAAGCTGAGCGCGTCGCGCAGCAGTTTCTCGATCGGGTTTTTCTTCATATAGCCGGTCGCCGCCCAGAGCTCGAACGCCTCTTGAGTGACCGTCAGCGCGGATTCCGACGCAAACACTTTGCACAAGGAGGCCGCGCGGGCATCGGTCTTGCCTTGGGTCGCCGTCCAGCCGGAATACCACAGATAGTAACGCGCCGATTCGAGCAGCATCTGCATCCGCGCCAGGCGTTTCGCCTGGATCTGATGCTCGATGATCGGCTTGCCGCCCTGTACCCGTTGGCGGGCATATTGCAGGGTGACGTCATGGGCGCGCTGGGCCACGCCGAGCACGGTGGCGCCGGCCTGAATGTTGGAGCCGAAGCGGGTTAGAAGCGCGCCGATTTCGGCCAACGCGTTGCCCGGTTCACCGACCACGTCTTCTTCGGGGATTTCGACATTGTTGAATTCCAAGGTGCCGTTTTGCACCGCCCGTTGGCCCAGCTTGTCCCACACTTCGGTGCACTCATAGCCCGGCGTATCCGACGTCAGCAGAAACCCGACCATGCTCTGCGACGGCGGTTTCGACAGATCGGCGCGGGCCATCACATAGATCACCTTGGCCAGACCGCCGTTGGAGATGTAGCGTTTGGTGCCGTTGAGCACCCAACGGTCGCCCTTCTTCTCCGCCGTCATGCGAATGCCGCCCCCAGCGCCATCATAGGGCAATATGGTGTCGCTGCCCGAGGTCGGTTCCGTGGCCGCCGCGGCCAATAGGCAGGTATCGTCGTCCATGACCACCGGCATCCAGCGCTGGCGCTGCGCCTCGGTGGTCAAGTTGAATATCATGGTCATGATTTTCCAGGTCTGGTCGAAGGCCACCGCGACGCCGAGATCGCCATAGGCGATGTTCTCGCCGACCATCGACAAAGTCATCACGTCGGCGCCCTCGCCACCATAGTCTTTCGGCACCGACAGGGTGCGCAGGCCAAGCCGCGAGGATTCGCGCACCAACTCCCAATCGAAGGACTGGTCGGGTTCGGGTATCCGATCCGACGCCGCGGCGCGCGGCATCACCGTGTTGATCGCGTAATCGCGGGCAATTTCGCGCAACTCTTGCTGGCGCGCGGATAGCGTAAAATCGACCATGTGCTTCTCCCTCCGGCGCGCTGCTGCGCCACCGTATCTTGTTTGTTCTAGTCGTCGTAGATCAGCCCACCGCGGCCCAACAGCTCTTGCCCCTTCAGGTCGTCGAACAAGGATTCAACTTCCGTGAAATGTACCCGCTTGCCGACCACCGCCTTTACGTCGCCGCGCGCCATCACCTCCATGGTTTCCATCAACTCGGCGCGGGTTGAATGGCGCGACCCGGTAATGACCTGTTCGGTAATGACCAGGTTGATCGGGTTCACCTTCACATCGCCCGGTTGCGCGCCGATCACCACCGCGCGGCCGGCGCGGGTCAGGCTTTCGATACAGGCTTGGAAGGTTTCCGGCGCGCCGTGGAAATCGACCGCCGCCTCGACCCCCTTACCGTCGGTGAGCTTTTTAACTTCCGCCGTCAGATCGTTAACCGCGCGCACATTGATCACCTCGTCGGCGCCCCATTGGCGGGCGAGATCGAGCTTGGCTTCCGACACATCGACGGCGATCACCCGCGCGCCGAACAGCTTGGCGACCTGCACCCCGTGGATGCCGACCCCGCCGCCGGCGCCGATCAGCAGCACATCGTCGTGGGGGTTTACCTGGGCGCGCTCGCGCATGCAGTGCCACGGTGTGTTGACCGCATCGGCGGCGATCGCCGCGCCTTCATAGTCCAAACCCTCAGGAATCGGCAGATAGTTGTCGGCGGGCAGGCACACATAGTCCGCATAGCCGCCGTCGCGGTGCACACCGACATAGCCGCCGTGGTTTTCGCATAACGTCTCGCGGCCGTTTCGACACCACCGGCAGTGCCCGCAATTGAGATAGAAATACACCGCGCAACGGTCGCCGACCGCCACATTGGTCACCCCCTCGCCGACCGCGACGATATCGCCGCCCAACTCGTGGCCCATCACCCGCGGCGCCTCGCCGCCAAAGACGCCGGTGCGCATGGTAACAAGCGTCAATCCAACGCCCGCCGCGCGGACTTTCATGACGGCTTCGCCGGGACCGGGTTCCGGATCAGGCCGTTCTTCCAATGTGAAAGCTTCGCCCCAGTTTTTAACGACCATCGCGCGCATGGCTCGCACCCCTTTGCTTCGGTCCCTTTTGATTAAGACCGTTGCGGGCAACGCTATCAGGCTTTGGCCAGCCAGATAAGGGGGCGGGCGACGGGGTTAGCTTTCGCGGTGGGTTTTTTCCATGCGCTCGTGGCGCTCTTGCGCCTCGACGCTAAGGGTCGCGATCGGCCGGGCAATGAGTCGGCGAATATTGATCGGCTCGCCGGAATCTTCGCAATAGCCGTAATCGCCAGTATCGATCCGCCGTAGCGCATCGTCGATCTTGCTGATCAGCTTGCGGCCACGGTCGCGGGTGCGCAGCTCCAGCGCCCGCTCGCTTTCCAACGAGGCGCGATCGGCAATGTCGGGTTCCTGGATGCTGGTAGTCTGCATATTGACCAAGGTCTGATCGGATTCGCGCAGCAAATCGTTTCGCCACTCCATCAGGCGCTGGCGAAAGAACTCCGTCATCAACGGGTTCATGAACTCGTCATCATCAGACGGAACATAGTCGGGCGGTAACAACGTCGAAGACATGACCCGTCCTTTTTATTAACTCACAGTCGAACCGATTGCGGCGCGCGGAATATATATACGCTAAATCGCTTCCGGCAAGCCGAAATCGCAGTCCTAAAGGATGGGGCCTAATAATACCTAAATATACATAACTTATTGTTATTAAATAACATTACAGCGTTGGCAGCGAAAAAATACCAACCTGAATCGGTATCGAGCATCACATCATTGAGAGTTTTGCCAGTTCCACCTTCGCCCGGAGCTCGATTTCATCGACAATCGCAATGAGGCGCGGATCACCGGTTTCGCGCCGCCGTTCGGCCATCCGCAACACTAAAGCCTGCAGGTCGAGCGGCGATAAATCGCCCCGCAACAGACCCAACCGAATTTGGTCGAGCCGATCTAACAGGTCTTCGGCGTGCTTTTGCTCGGGCGGTTTCGTCTGGTGGGTGGCGTCGGGCGCTTCCTGTAAGGCGCCCAAGGCCTCGACGGAACCGAGTTGCGACGCGCCGCCGCCACCGGCGACCGGCGCCGCTTCGCTGCCGGACGAAATATGCTTGGCAAATTCGCTGCCCTGGCCGCTCTGGGTTTTTTCTTTGCGGCGAACCGAATTAGCGCGCACTGACCCGGGAGAGTCGATTTTCATGCTTCGTGTCCGTTAGCGCGGCCACCCTTGGGCGCTGGTCACCCTAGATTGCCCAAACACGGTTAATACAAGGTTAAAGATCGGTTCAATAACCGATCAATTTTCGGTTTGGCGCAGCCGCAGTGGCCGGTTCCGGTCTAGACCCCCACGCCATCAATCGCCTCGATAAACGACCATCCATCGCCTTCCGCGACGATGCTGCTCATGCCGTCGGGGCGGGTCACAATGATGGTCCAGGACCGGCCATCAGGCGCGGCGAAAACTTCAATAATATTGCCGTTGGTCGCAATGCCGCCGGCCACCGGAACCTCGCGATAGTCGCGGTCGAGCGTGGCGACAACTTCGTCGCGGGAGAGCCCGTAAGGTTCCTGCGCGTAATATTCCCGACCCAGATCCTGCGCGGCGGCTTGCTGTGTATTCAACACAAACATGAACGCCAGAACCACGTCCATTAGCGCTGTCAGCAATAACCGCACGGCGGTGTCGACGCTTAATCGATTCTGCAGGACTGGGTAGCGCATAACCGGCTCCTTTTCGTATTGGCGATCACTGGCGATAGCCATTGGCGAGTTCGGCATGAGTATCGGCTAATCCGCGCCATGTGGCTGTGACCGCGCTCACAGCTCACCACTTCGTGCAAATCGGCAGAATTTCTGTGAGGCGGAGCCGTCGCGCCGCGACCCGGCAAGAGTTTCCAAACACCGGCACAAACTGCCGCACAGTCCCGATTTATCCTAAGCCTAGCTATTATTATTGTTCTAAAACAGACTGTTACGGGAAATTCCAGACTGGCACGGTTCTCGCATTAACGTTGGGAGAAATGAATTCCCTCTGTCCGAACGGAACCGACCTTTGACCATGACTGTATCACTTCACACCCTGCACCGCCGGTTCGTGGCGCCGCTGAAAACCGCCGCTCTGGTGGGCACCGCGGCCGCAATGCTGGTCGCCGCCAGCGTGGCGCCGGCCGCGGCCCAATCGCGCATCAAGGACATCGTCAATGTCGAAGGTGTGCGCGACAACCTGCTGGTGGGCTACGGGCTGGTGGTCGGCCTGAACGGTACCGGTGATTCGCTGCAGAGCGCGCCCTTCACCCAGCAGAGTCTGATCGGCATGTTGGAACGCCTGGGCGTCAACACGCGCGACGAAATCAACGCCCTGAAAACCGCCAATGTCGCCGCCGTCATGGTCACCGCGACCCTGCCGCCCTTTTCGCGCCAGGGGTCGCGCATCGACGTCACGGTTAGCGCGTTGGGCGATTCCGATAGTTTGCAGGGCGGCACCCTGCTGGTGACCCCAATGCTGGGCGCCGACGGCGAAATCTATTCCGTGTCGCAAGGCCCGCTGGTGGTCGAAGGCTTCAGCGCCCAGGGCAACGGCCAAACGGTTATCAAGGGCGTGCCGACGACGGCGCGCATCCCCAACGGGGCCATCATCGAACGGGAAATCAATTTCAACCTGGACCAACTCGATATGGTTCACCTGAATTTGCGCAACCCGGATTTCACCACCTCGCGGCGTATCGCCGAATCGATCAATAAATTCCTCGGTGTCCCCGCCGCCGCCGCCACCAACCCCGGGACAGTACGCGTCGCGGTGCCGCCGAAATACGCCAACAGCGCCGTGGCGATGCTGACCGACATCGAACAATTGAAAGTCACGCCGGATCAGCAGGCCCGCGTCATCGTCGCCGAACATTCCGGCGTCATCGTGATGGGCGAAGAGGTGCGCATCAGCACCGTCGCCATCGCCCAGGGCAATCTAACCATCCGCATCACCGAGACCCCGCAAGTCAGTCAACCCAATGCCTTCGCCGAACAAGGCGAGACGCAAGTGGTCGACCGCACCAATATCGAGATCGACACCAGCGAAGACAAACGCCTCACCGTGCTCGATCGCGGCGTCACCCTGCAAGAGCTGGTCAACGGGCTCAACGCGCTGGGCATCGGCCCGCGCGACATGATTTCGATCCTGCAGACCATCAAAGCCGCTGGCGCCTTGCAGGCCGAGATCGAGGTGATCTAATGGAAACGCCCCTCACCTCCCTGGGTTCGGCTCTGCCCAACGCCTTCGAAGGCGTCACCCAATCGCTGGCCAACCGCCCCTCGCCGCTCAACGGCCAGCCGGCCGGCGGCGACGCGCGAGAGGCCGCTGAATCGTTCGAAGCCTTTTTCATCTCGCAGATGCTGTCCGACATGTTCGCCGGCGTCGAAACCGATCCGCTGTTCGGCGGCGGCCCGGGCGAGACCGTGTTCCGGTCCCTGATGATCGACGAATACGGCAAATCCCTGGCCAGCACCGGCGGCGTCGGCATCGCCAACAGCGTGCTGGGAGAAATCATTCGCTTACAGGAGACCGACCAATGATCGCTAACCACTCCACCCCTTCGGGCAAGGACAACGCCGCCGATTTGATTCGCATGACCGACCGTTTGTCACAATTGATGGAGCAGGAAGTCGAGCTGCTGCGCGGCCGGCGCGCTAACGATATCCAGGCGCTGCAGAGCGACAAGGAATCATTGGCCGCGGTCTATCAGCGCATCATCACCGACCTGCAGCACAATCCGGCAGCGCTGGCGGGATTGGACGATCAGCGCCGCGACCGGCTGAAACACGCCGCCGCCCGCCTGCAAGGCGCGGCGACCGGCAACGCCATCGCGCTGCGCTCGGCCATTGAAGCCAACCATCAACTCATCGAGACCATCGCCGGCGCCATCCGCGATCAAGGCAACGCCCACGCGCCCTATACATCGAACGGCCGCATCGCCCACGGCAACGGCGTGCAGACCAAGCAGCATATGCCCGTCAGCTTGAACAACACCCTGTAGCGGCTTCGCAAGTAGCGATCCGATTAAAGATTATCCTAGGTAGGGACTTCTAAATGTCTTTAACAATTTCCCTTCAGTCCGCACTGGCATCGCTCAGCGTTACCCAGTCGCAAATGCAAATCGTCTCGAGCAATGTGGCGAATGCATCGACCGAGGGCTACACGAAGAAGACGGCTGCCGCGAACAACCAGATCCTAGCCGGTCGGGGTGCCGGCGTGCGCCTGGCGGAAATCGAGCGCATCGTCGACCAAAACCTGCTGCGCCAGTTACGCGACCAGCTCGCGCGGGTTGGCAACCTGGAAGTCCAGAACGATTATTTCGGCCGCATGCAAGACCTGTTCGGAACCCCGGGCAGCAACTCCGATGTCAGTCACATTATTGGCGAGTTGGGCGCTGCCCTGGAATCGCTGACATCGTCACCAGAACTCGCCGCCGGCAAGTTCGAGGTCATCGCCAACGCCCAGACGCTCGCCGAACGCATGGCGACCCTGACCGATGAAATTCAGAGAATGCGGCGCGACGCCGACGCCGAGATTTCTAACACCATCACAGTCATCAATCAGCGGCTGACGACGATCAACGAGTTCAACGACCAGATCGGCGACGCCATGGCGCTCGGCCAGTCGACCGCCGACCTCGAAGACGCCAGAGATCTGGCGATCGCCGATCTCGCCGAGCTGATGGACATTCAAACCTATACGCGGGCCAACGGCCACATTGTCGTCCTGACGCCGGCCGCCCGCCCGTTGGTCGATAACGGCGCGGTCATGCTAACCCACGACGCGGTATCGACCATGGCCGCCGGGATCACCTACCCCACGGTCATCGACGCGATCTCTTACGGACCCGGCGGCGCCGATATCACCGCCGAAATCCAGGGCGGACGCCTGGCCGGGCTGATCGAAATGCGCGACCAGCAACTGACCGAGTTACAGAACGAGGTCGATCGCCTCACCGAGGTCTTGGTCTCCAGCGTCAATGGCGCCCACAATGCCGGCACCGCCTTCCCGTCGCCGACAACACTGACCGGCAGCCTGTCCTTCAATGGCGCCGACGCGCCGGCGATGAGCGGCACGTTCCGCGTCACCATCACCGACAGCGGCGGCGCGGTTGTCGAGACCCAGGATATCGCGCTCGGCGGACTTGCCGACATCAATGCGCTGGTCGCCGCCGTCAACGGTATGGCCAACGCCACGGCGTCGCTGGACGCCAACGGCAAATTCGTCATGTCAGCGACTGGCGCCAACCGTATCGCGGTCAACGAGATGACCAGTCAGGTGACGGCCGGCAACCAGACCACCGGATTGGCCCAATTTCTGGGGCTGAACGATCTATTCACCCTGAACACCAATTACGTCGACTATCTTGCCGGCCTGCAAACCAGCGCGACCACCGCCCTGGGCCTGGCCGGCAACTTGACCTTTTCTCATCCCGGTGGACCCACCGTGGTTGCCTACGGCGTCGGCGACGATCTGACCACCATCGCCGCCAACGTTACGGCTGCCCTGGCGGCGGAAAACATTACCGCGACCGTGGCTCAAGAAAACGGCGAATTCCGTCTGACCCTGACCGATGCCGACGGCGACAACTTTTTCATCACCGACAGCGGTTCGCTGACCAGCACGTTGAATATACATAGCGGGCTAATCGGCGCCGCCGGCCGGGTCGCCCTGCGATCGGATATTCTGGCCGACCCCAACATGCTGTCCACCGGACAACTCTCCAATGCCGCAACACTCAATGTCGGTGATTTCGTCCTTGCCTCCGGCGATAGCAGCGGCGCCGCCGCGCTGGCCGCCGCGTTAACCGACAGCCAAACATTCTCTGCCGCCGGCGGCCTGCCCGCCGCGACAACGCGCCTGGCTGATTACGCCGCCTCGATCGTCTCGCTCAACTCGACCCAGGCCGCGAGCGTCGAAGCGCAGTTTGAGATTCAAGAAGGCTACAAAGAGGCCATCATCGGCCGCAGCGCCGCCGTCAGCGACGTCAATATCGACGAGGAAATGTCCACCCTATTGGTTTTACAGAACGCCTATCAGGCGGCTGCACGGGTCACCCAAACCGTCAGCCAAATGATGGAAGTTCTTGTAAACATTATTAATTAACCCTGGAGCCGAGCGATGACTCGCGTTGGTACATTTGCCCAACAGAAACTTTTGATGTTTCACACGCTGCGTACGCAGGAGCGCCTGTTTTCCGGTTCCATCCAGCTCGCCTCAGGTCAGAAGGCACAGCAATATACCGGCATCGCCAGCGATGTCAGCCGGCTGCTCGCGGTCGAAACCGCGCAGTTACGCACCAAGGAATATTTGGCCAATGTCGAGGTCGCGCAACGGCGCATCGAGCTGACCGATTTCAATCTCGAGGGTATCGAGGGCATCGCGCGCAGCTTACGCGGTTTTTTCGAGGATGCCGGCGATTCGCCAGCCGGTAACTTCGCCAATCTGAAAAGCTTCGCGACCAACGCGCGCTCGCTGTTGATCGACCATTTCAACGCCCGCGATGGCGACCGCTATCTGTTGTCCGGCAACCGGGTCGACCAGCAGACCGCGACCATCGACCCGTCGGTCTACACGCCGTTGAGCCTGTTCCAGGCCGACGCCATAACCATCGATTCGACGTTTTACGCCCAATACCGTTCCGACGTGCTGGGTACGCCCGGCTTCCCGGCGGGTTCGTTCTACGAGCAGATCTATTTCGATAAGAACGGCGTGGCGCCAACCGTGCCCTTCCCGGCCGATCCCGCCAACCCAACCGCCACCGAATTCATCGCCGAAGACCCTGCTTTGTGGGACTATTACGTCACCCGCATGAGTTCGCCGGAAATGCTGGCCAATCCGAAGTTGGATTACTATCAGGGCGACGGCAACCCGCCGCGGATGCGGATTTCCGAAACCACCACGATCTCCTACGGCATCACCGGCGACGAAGAAGCCCTGCAGCAGATGTTCCTGCTGCTCGACGCCATCGTGAGCCTGCCAGACACCGCGCCGCCGGATTTCTTCCTGTCCACAATCATCGACGAAGGGATGAAAACCCTCTCGAAGGTCATCGACGTGGATTCCACGACCACCTTCGAATCGCTGTCGGAACTGCGCAATCGCGTCGTTGGGCCGGTGAACCTGCTGGGCAATGCCCGCGAAACGCTGACCCGCTCGATCGACATCGCCAACAATGTGATCGCCGAGGCCGAGGGCATAAACGAAACCGAAGTGATCGCGCAAATCCAGACCGAACAACTGATCCTGGAAGCGTCGTATCGCACCGTGTCGCAAATCCAATCCCTATCGCTGACCAACTTCCTCTAATGGCGATGGGCTCACAGTTTTAGGTAGCAACAATTAGGTAAATCGAGGCGAAGCGCCTCACCACGTATCAACTTCAGAACGAGGATAAAGTAATGGCTGACATCACTCTGAGCGCGGCAGTCCGCTCAAATCTCCTGGCGCTTGCCAATACGGCAAGACTGATCGACCGCACCCAAGACCGTCTATCGACGGGCCTGCGGGTCGCCAACCCGGTTGACGACGCTAAAGCGTTCTTCGAATCGAAAGCCTTGAGCGACCGCGCCGCGACCATCAACGAGAAGAAAGACGGCATCGACCAGGCGGTGAGCTCGGTGTCGGTCGCGCTGGAAGCGGTTAGCGCCATCGACACCGTCGTCGAGCAGCTCAAAGGTGTCGTGAACAGCGCCGCTTCGGCCGCCACCGCTGCTGAATTCACCGAGTTGAACGCGCAGTACAACGCGCTGCTGCTACAGATCGACAACTTTGCGTCGGACGCCAGCTACCAGGGTGTTAACCTGGTCAACGGCACCGGCACGACGCTGACCGTCAACTTTTCCAACAGCACGTCCAGCACCTTGTCGATTGCCTCGGTCGGCCTGACCCACAACACCGCAACGGGCCTTGGCATTATGACCGGCGCGTTGCTCAGTGTTACCGCCAACCGCGCCTGCGCCATCAACCAGTTGGACACGGCCATCGCTACGTTGGATGCTAAGGCGAAATCGCTGGGTTCGAACGTCGCGCTATTGCAGACCCGCTTGGATTTCTCATCGGCCTACGCCAACGAGTTGCAGGCGGGTTCCGACAAGCTGGTTCTGGCCGACATCACCGAAGAAGGCGCCAATCTGGTGGCGTTACAGACACGTCAGCAGCTCGGTATTTCTTCGCTGTCGTTCGCCGGCAACAGCGAGCAGTCGGTTCTGTCACTGTTCCGTTAAGCCAAATATCAGCTTCGCTGGCGCTCTAATTAACGAGCGAACCCGCGCTGCGCCTGAAATTTTGGCTGTCGCGTAACCATTTGTTAACCCGTGGCGCGCAGGGTAGGCGTGCCGGCAAGTAGGTCGGCGCCACCAGTCCGAAGGTATTGGACGAGATATGTTGATCGGAAGTTCCAACAACTTTTTCCATTCGTCGTTCGATTTCGGTCAAGCGATGGTGCAAACGTCGATCGCCGCGGCGCGCCCGGCGTTTGAACTGCAGTTCTTCTTAACGCAGGACGCGTTATTGGAAAAACTCAACACCGAGATCGATGAGATCAACGGCGCCGTGAATACCAAAACCGCGACTGCCCTTTTGCAGGTGCAGATATCGCGCCTGAACAACGATCTGGAAACGATCAACGACTATAAAAGCCGCACCGACGCTAAAGCGGAGCGCATTACCGATACGCTGGATTTCCTGGCCGAGCTGGAAACTCTAGCCGCCCCCGGTACCGTCGCCGAATTTGACGCAAAATTGGCGGATACCATCACTCTATTACAGAAGACCAACGCCCCGACTTACGAACGCTACGGCGTGCAGGACCGCCTGCGTAAGGCGAAGAATGACGGTCTCGCGCAGCTGGAAGCCTTGGTCCACAACAACTTTGCCACGCAAACGGATATCGACAACGCCGTTGCCGTAATAAACGACATCGAGACCGATTATCTGGCCTCCCAATCGATCGTCAACAGCAATACGACGATCGCCTTTAACCTGCAGCAGAACTCGATCGAGACCGTCGGCGAACTCAGCCGCCAAGTTTCCAACATCAAGATAGACGCGCTGGACAAGGCGACTGACGAAGTTAAGGAAAAGCAGGATCGCTTTGCCCAAATACTGACGGCGATTTCGCTGTCCTTTGAGGCGTCGCAAAACATTACAAATTTCGTTGCCGAGAACGTCGCGTTTCCGCAAGAGATCGAACCTGGCTCCGTTCTCAATCTATTTTCCTGATCATTTTCCCAAGCGCCTTATAAACGCAGACCAGTTGGCGCTGCGCATTTACGCGTGCCGTCGGCACTATTGGATTCAATCTTTGAGATCAGGCCGGCAATTATTGCCGGACGGCGGAAAATATTGCCGGGTAATCGGGAACTTATTACCTATCCAGGCACCCTGGTGAAACTTAACCCGTTGATATTACGCATTAATTTTTTTGGCACACTTATTGCGAAGAAGTAAACCGGAGCAGAACCGCTCCGTAACTTTAACTTCAGAATGAGGAATAACATCATGGGTGATATTACCCTTAGCGCCGCAGTTCGCTCGAACCTGTTGGCTCTCAGTGAAACTTCGAAATTGATTGACCGCACCCAGGACCGTCTGTCCACGGGCCTGCGGGTCAGTAGCCCGGTTGACGACGCCAAGGCGTTCTTCGAGGCCAAAGCGTTGACCGACCGTGCTTCGACCATCAACGAGAAGAAAGACAGCATCGACCAGGCCGTGAGCTCCGTGTCGGTTGCTCTCGAAGCGGTTAACGCCATCGACTCCGTCGTCGAGCAGCTCAAAGGTGTCGTGAACAGCGCCGCCTCTGCCGCCACCACGGCC
The DNA here is from genome assembly GCA_011087645.1 of Alphaproteobacteria bacterium. Classification (GTDB taxonomy): domain Bacteria; phylum Pseudomonadota; class Alphaproteobacteria; order UBA6615; family UBA6615; genus JABDJY01. The sequence continues at coordinate 84,333 of JAALLF010000011.1, read as the reverse complement.
GAGTTCACCGAGTTGAACGCGCAGTACAACGCGTTGGTCCTGCAGATCGACAACTTCGCGGCGGACGCCAGCTACCAGGGTGTTAACCTGGTCAATGGCACCGGCACGACGCTGACGGTCAGCTTCTCCAACAGCACGTCCAGCACCTTGGCTATCGCCTCGGTTGGCCTGACCCACGCCACGGCCACGGGCCTCGGTATTTATACCGGCGCCTCGCTCAGCACCACGGCAAACCGCACTTGCGCCATCAACCAGTTGGATGCCGCGATTGCGACCTTGGATTCCAAGTCGAAATCCTTGGGTTCGAACGTCGCGTTGTTGCAGACTCGTTTGGACTTCTCGGCGTCCTACGCCAACGAACTCCAAGCTGGTGGCGATAAGCTGGTTCTGGCTGACATCACCGAAGAAGGTGCCAACCTGGTGGCGTTGCAGACACGTCAGCAGCTCGGTATTTCTTCGCTGTCGTTCGCCGGTAACAGCGAGCAGTCGGTTCTGTCACTGTTCCGTTAAACCTAACGGCTCAGTCAGTACTTTTAAGGGGAGAGCTTCGGCTCTCCCCTTTTTCTTTGCGGATTCCACACCGCCCTTAGCCCCCAGCGACATTGGCGCTGCGCGCGGCCAGTAATCCTCCGTTAACCAACTTATGGCTAAATAAACGTTAACGCGGCCGGTTATCCGGCGCTTACGCGTAAACGACGAGGGAGCCTGCCCGATCGGTCAGTTCGGGCGGCGTATCAAAAGGCGGCTATTGAATGTTGGTGCAGGCGCGTATTGCGGTCCCAGAACTCGACGCTAAAGAAGCGCCACAATCCAACCAGAATGCTGTCGCTCACCTGTTACGCCACTGCGGCGGTCTGAGCGCGGACGAGACCCTGGTTATCGTCTGCGACACCAGCACCCTTCACATCGCCGAGTTATTCGCCGAACAGGCGCGCGCGGTAACCTCAAATGTCGACTTCCATCAAATAGCCGAATTCTCCATGCACGGACAGGAGCCGCCAGCCGCGACCGCCGCCGCTATGCGCGACGCCGATTTGATTTTGGGCATGACCCAACTGTCGATGGCGCACACCCAAGCCCGCCTGGCCGCCAGTAACAGCGGCGCACGCTATCTCAGCATGCCCGACTACGACCTGGCGCTTCTGCAAAACCCCGCCGTTACCGTCGACTACCAAACGGCCGCGCCGCGCGTACGCCGTTTCGCCGACGCGCTCAGCGCCGGCACGAAAGTGCGTGTCACCACCGCAAGCGGCACCGATATGGCGATGAATATCACCGACCGAACGGCGAATTTCTGCCCCGGATTTGTCGATGCGCCTGGCGCCCTAGGTTCGCCGCCGGATATCGAAGCCAATGTGTCGCCGGTCGAAACGGACTCCAACGGCATCGTCGTTGTCGACGGCTCCATCCCGTGCCGCGAAATCGGTCTATTGTCCGCGCCGGTCACGCTGACCGTGCGCGACGGCAAAATTTGCGACATCGCGACGTCGGACCCGGCGCTGAAGGCTTGCCTGACCGGACTGTTCGAGAGTGTCGGGTCGGACAACGCCTTGATCCTCGGCGAATGCGGCATCGGCCTTAACCCGGCGGCCGAGTTGACCGGCAATATGCTGACCGACGAAGGCGCGTTCGGCTGTGTGCATTTCGGTTTCGGCTCGAACGCGACCGTGGGCGGCACCAACGATGTGCCGTTCCATCTCGACTTCGTGTTCCGCCAACCGACCCTGACGGTGGACGATGAGACCCTGATCGACCGCGGAGATGTCCTGCTGTGAGTGTCGCCCTGACCAGTTTTTACGATGATATCCGCGCCCGCGCCCGCCTGGAACCGGCGGCGCCGGCAATCATCGACGCGCAAGATTCGCGGATCTGGAGCTATGTCGATTTGCTACACCAGATCGATCGCTGCGGTGGATTTTTTGCGACCCATGGCGCAACGCCCTCGCAGCCGGTGATGTCGTTATTGTCCAATTCCACCGAAGCCTTCATCGCCTTTTTGGCATCACTGGACCGGGGACAGGGCTTTGCACCCTTCGCGCCCGATGCGACGGCCGACGAAGTCGCGCGCTGGGCGTCGTTGGTTAAGCCCAGCCTCTGTCTGGTCTGCGAGACCACCGAAGACGCCGTTCTCGACGCCCTCCGCGAGGCCGATGTTCCGACCATCGCGGCCACCCTCGATGGAAGCTTCGGCTGGCTCGGCTCCGACGGCCCCACCGGGGCGCCACCGCTATCGCCGGCCCGCCTCTATCTGACCACCAGCGGGTCGACCGGCGAGCCCCGCGCGCTGGTCATCGACGGCGACCGTCTCTGGTCGAGCGGTATGGCGTTCTGCGGCGTTCATGACTTCCTCGATGGCGACGCGCGGTTTTTCAACATTCTGCCCATGTCCTATCTCGGCGGCCTGTTCAACCTCGGCCTCATACCGCTGGCGGCGGGCGGCAGCGTGGTGATCGCGCCGGCCTTTTCCGGCCGTTCGTTCTTGAGTTTCTGGCAGGACGTCGAACGCTACGACGTGAACGTGCTGTGGCTGGTGCCGACGATCGTGCGCGGACTGCTCTCGATCGCCCAACGCACGCGGCGCCACGAAGCGGTCCCCGGCGCACAAGACGTGCGCGCCTGTCTGATCGGCACCGCGCCCCTCGACCTGGCGACCAAAGAAAAGTTCGAAACCCTGTTCGATATTCCGGTATTGGAAAATTACGGCCTGTCGGAAACCACCTTCCTGACGTCGGAGACCCTAAAAACACGCGGCCTGCGGCAAGAGGGCTCGGTGGGTTCGGTGCTGCCCTATGTGGAACTGGACTTCGCGGCAACCCAAGCCGACGAACCGGCGGCGCAGGGCGACACATCGCTGGCGCAGGTTCGGTCCAAAACGCCTTTCATGTTTCTCGGCTATCTCAACGGCGACGGCACCCTCGACAGCGAACTCGACGATAGCGGCTTTCTGGCCACCGGCGATCTGGGCGAGGCGACCCGAGACGATCTGCTGGTCATTGGCGGACGGCTGCGCGACATCATCAAGAAGGGCGGCTATCTGGTGCCATTACGTGAAATCGAAACCCTCGCCGAGCGTCACCCGGCGGTCGAGGAAGCCATCGCTGTCGGTCTGGCGCACGATTTTTACGGCGAGAGCTATAACCTGCTGCTGCGCTTCGCCGATGCGAGTGAAGGCGACGGCGCCATCGATAATTTCGGCGCCTGGTTGCGCGGCAATTTGGTGCGCTACAAATGGCCGGAAGCCATAGCCGCGGTCACCGAAATTCCCCGCACCTCGAGCGGCAAGGTCCGCAAGCACCAGCTCGCCGAACAATTGGCCAGTGGAGCAGCGTAATGACCCTGGCGCACGACACGATAAATGACTTGCCGGTTGCGCAGCCTGAACGCGAGGCCCTTGCCGAACCGCTACCCGACATGCCCTTCAGCGACCGGGTGGAATCCCTGCCCGAAGCCTTGTCGATCTATATCAACCAGCTGGTCTACGATTTGAAACGGCGCGGGCACGATATTGTCTCGCTATCGCTGGGCGAGGCGTTTTTCGATATCCCGCTGTTCGATTTCAAAAAGCTCGATATCAACAAGTCCTATCACTACTCCGACAGCCGCGGCATTCCCGAGCTGCGCGGCAAAATTGCCGGCTATTACAAGCACCATTATGACGCCCCGCTCGACGCGGCTTCGGAACTGCTGATCACCGCGGGCTCGAAACCGGCGATCTTCATGGCCATGCAGGCGACGCTGAACCCCGGTGACGAAGTGCTTATTCACGAACCGGCATGGCTCAGCTATCCCGAGCAGGCCCGGCTGGTCGGCGCCGAGCCGCGGTTCATTCCCTACGACACTCCGGTCAGCGATTTCGGCGACCATATCGGTCCACAGACCCGCATGGTGGTGATCAATAATCCGAACAATCCGGCCGGCCGCATCTATAGCCGCGACGAACTGCTGACCCTCTATACGCTGTGCCGCCAGCGCGGCATCTACATTTTGGTCGACGAAGCCTATAGCGACTTCGTCATCGACGATCCCTTCACATCGATGGCGTCGCTGGTGCCGAACAAGGACGGCATCATCGTCGTCAACTCGCTATCCAAAAATATGGGCATGTCGGGCTGGCGCGTCGGCTACGCCATTGGCTCGCCGCCACTGATCGACCGGATGCTGAAGCTCAATCAGCACATCATTACCTGCGCGCCGTCGATCTTGCTGTATTACCTGGCGCAATATTTCGACCAGATAACGGCGATCACCCTGCCGCAAGTCCGCGACGTGGTGGAAAAGCGCCAACGGGTGGCGCAGATGGTCGACGAGGCTGGCCTGACCCGGCTGGACGGGTCGTCGACCTTTTACTTCTTCGTGTCGCTTGATGATTTTCCCGGATCGTCGCTCGACTTTTCCCTGCTCATGCTGCTCAACAAGGGTATCGCCGTGGTGCCGGGGCTGGCCTACGGCGACAGCACCAGCCGCTTCATACGCATGTCGATCGGCACCGAATCCGAGGAACGGATCCGCCAGTCGATCTTGATCATGAAAGACGCGATCACGGCCGGCACGTTCGATCGGCCCGCGCTGCGCGCCAAACTCGAGAGCTACGGCCTGGCGGAGTTTTCACCGGGCGCCGATAGCGAGGCGCCGTAGCCCATGTCCGGCAACAATGACCGCGAGACGTTCCGCGCCTGCACCGACGCCCTGCTGCGGCCTTGCGACGGCGCATGGGTCTTGTCGAACCCACGCACCCGGCGGCATATCGAACTGGACGCCGCCGCCATTGCCGCCTTCACGCAACATGCGGCGGGCGCTTCCGAAGAACTGTGGCAAGAGGCTCTCAACGGCGCCCAAGGTCACGACCGCACCGCGCCGACCGGCGAAAGCGGATTATGGGGCGACCCCACCGGACTGGCGCCGTGCGACGGTTCGGCGGTGAGCGGCGACGCCTTGTTCGCCCTGCTGCGCCGGCATCTGTTCGTGCTGCAAGACGGTGCGAACGAATATGAAAACTTTCTCGCACCGCAAACCTCGCCGCTCGACGATGCTCATCTCGGTACCTTCCACCAGCGTGTCGGGCAAACCCTGTTACGCCATCGGGTGCGCGAGCGCTGGCGCTGGTGGCACAATCAAAAATTTGTCGACGACGGCACTGCCATTCAAGCCGCGCCGTACAAACTGGTGCAGGAAAATTTCTTCGACCGCTACTTCGCCAACGCGGACATCGCCGGCGAGCGCATCCTCGATTTCGCCTGCGGCAACGGCTATTTCGCCGCGAAACTGGCCAGACTGGGCGCCAACGTCGTTGGCATCGACACCTCCGAACCGCTGATCGCCAGCGCCCAGCGAAACTACGGTGCGGCCGCCGAGTTCGTGCATGTCGCCGACCCCCAAGCCGGCCTGGACTGGCTGGCACAACAGGAACCAGACAGTTTCGACCGGATATATATGTCCGACATTCTGCTGCTGCTGCTCACGCCGGAAGACGGCAAGCCCGACCCGGACAATGTCACATGCCTGCTCAGCGCCTTGGCCCGCCTGCTTCGCGTTGGCGGCCAGATGCACATGATGGAGCCCAACGGCACCACCTGGCTGGCTGGCCGCTATGGCGGCGAGGCCGGCCGCAACTATGTGATCGTGCCGGAATATCGCCGGCCGGTGTTCAACGTGGCGCCGACGCTGGACCGGGTGATGGAACTGGTCGGCGCCGCCGGTTTCGTGCTCGCCGATTATCGTCATCCCGAAATCAGCGACGACAGTAGTAGTGACCCGGCCCTGTCGGCCTACGCAAATGAATTTCCGCTGTGGGATTTTCTGACCTTCCGGCGCTGGCCGGATGACGGTAGCAGCCTGGGTGACATACGTGCCCACGCTTGATGACATTATCGAGGTTTGCGCCGAACTGATCGGCGACGACCGCCGCCCGGTCGTGGTCTACGCCGCCATGTGGCCACTGGCGCGGCTGCTCGGATCGCGCGACCGGACGTTGCCCGATCAACTATGCGAACGGCTCGAAGCCCTAGTCGGCGACCATCGTTCCCTGTTGATGCCGACCTTCGTGCCGGGTTATCGCGACGGGCTGTGCGATCTGGACACCACACCCAGCACGACCGGCCAGCTCAGCGAGGCCTTCCGCCTACGCCCCGGTGTGCGGCAAACCGTCAGCGCGTTTTTTCCTTTCGCCGTACGCGGCCCCGATAGCGACGCGGTCATCACCTTGCGCCCACAACAGGCCTGGGGCGCGGGCTCGCTCTACGAATGGTTCGAACAAGCCGATGTGCGGTTTCTGATGCTGGGCACCCACGCCACCCATTGCAGCTATCTGCACCGCATGGAATTTCTGGTCGGCGTGCCCTACCGCTTTAACAAATCCTTCACCGGCGCCGTCCGCCGCCAGGGCGAAGAATTCGAACTAACCGAGGAGCTTTATGTTCGCACCCTCGACCCGCTGGCCCTCAATGACTTTACCGTACTGGGCGACGCGCTGTGCGCCGGTGGCATGCAATCCCGCCTTATCGACGGCTTTCCCATAAGCGAAATGGGCGCGGTCGCCATGCGCGACGCGTTTCTACCGATATTGCAGGCCGACCCGCTTTGTGTCGTCCAGAACCAAGACGATTTCGCCCACCTCCTCTACCCGGCAGCCAGGAGCATTGCCCAATGAACGTTCAAACCCCCGCCCCTTCGATCGAACAGGATATCCAGCAGATCCTCGACGAAGTGATCACGACCGCGCCGGTCGCCATCGAAGCCGACACCGACCTGTTCAACAGCGGCATCATCGACTCGTTCAACATGATCGAAATCATCGAGCGCCTCGAAGAGCGCTTCGATATCGCCTTCGCCATGGAAGACCTGACCTTACAGAATTTCGGCACGATCGCGGCCATCTCAAACATCGTGCGAAACTATCAGGCGCAGGCTTCAGCGGCCTGACCGCGCGAATTAGGCACCCCCATGACCAACCAGCCAATTCATAAAGATGTCGGCGAGCTGATGTATGATCGCGCGGCGGACTTGTTCCCGCTGTGCCGCAGCATCACCGGTAACGGGGTGCGCGAGACGCTGGCCTATATCAAGGAAATCCTACCCGACCTCACAATCCACGAGGTGCCGTCGGGCACCCAGGCCTTCGACTGGCAGGTCCCCGACGAGTGGAATATCGCGGACGCCTATATCGCCGACGAGGCCGGTAACCGGCTGATCGATTTTCGGCAAAGCAATCTTCACGTGGTCGGTTATTCCGAGCCGGTAGATCAATGGATGACCCGCGAGGAACTTGACGGCCATCTCCACTCGCTGCCCGAGCAGCCCGACGCCATCCCCTACATCACCAGCTACTACCAGCGCCGCTGGGGGTTCTGCTTGACCCATAACCAGCGCCAAGCGCTGCCGGATGGGCGCTACCATGTGGTGATCCGCAGCACTCTGGCGCCGGGCGCTCTGAGCTATGGCGAGCTTATTCTGCCGGGCCGCGAGCCGGCTGAGGTGTTGCTATCGACCTATATCTGCCACCCATCGCTGGCCAACAACGAATTGTCCGGCCCAGTGGTGACCACGGCCCTGGTGGAATGGCTGCAGCAGCAAACCGACCGACGCTACACCTATCGTATTGTCTTTGTGCCCGAGACGATCGGCTCGATCGTCTATCTGAGCCGCAATCTCGACGCCATGCGCCGCAATACGGTGGCCGGATTTGTGGTCACCTGCATCGGCGACGACCGCGCCTACTCCTACCTAGAGTCGCGTACGGCGGACACGCTGTCGGATCGGGTCGTCAAACATGCGATGAGCAACGTTGCGCCCGATCACCTGACGTATAGTTTTCTCACCCGCGGCAGCGACGAGCGGCAATATTGTAGCCCCGGCGTCGACCTACCGGTGGTCGCCGTCATGCGCAGCAAGTTCGGCGAATATCCGGAATACCATACCTCGCTCGACGACATGTCGCTGATCTCGCCGGCGGGCTTGCGCGGCGGGTATGAGGTGATGCGCCAATGCCTCGACATCCTCGACCGTAATTTCATCTATGAAGCGACAACGCCGTGCGAGCCGCAACTCGGTAAGCGCGGGCTGTTCCCTACCCTGGGGACCCGCGCCAACAACACGCTGGGGCGCGATACGCTCAACGTTTTGGCCTATGCCGATGGGCAGCACGATATCCTTTCCGTCGCCGAACAAATCGGCATACCGGCACAGCGTTGCGCGGAGATCGCCGAAGAGCTGGCGAGCCACGATTTGCTGCGCCAAGTGACCGAAAAAAGTTCCGTGGAAACCACCGAGCCGGCCCTCGCCTTGGTGTCCGCACAGCGCTGAATATGGTTAGTTTTTTCTCGTTTTATCAGTGGGCTATGAGTTTTTCTAAATGTGTCAAAACAAGGTGTGAAGGCATTATCGTTAACGGTGCCTTAAATGCCGATGCCTAGGGTGCGCCCATGACCACCAACACCGCCGCAATCACTGAAAATCCCGACCAAGACGATGTCCTCGCCGCCGGTATCCGCGACGTGCGCATGTCCTTCGACTATGGCAATTACACCGACGCGCTCAACGCCTGCGAAGTGCTGCTCGCACGCCGCCCCGGCCACGCCGAAGCGCTATTATTGTTGGGCCTGATCAGTTTCGAATTGGAAGAACCGCAACGCGCGCTGCTACTACTGGGACAGGCCCATGAAACGGCGCCGGATGTCCGCGAATATGCCGACGCACTGGCCAACGTCAACGCGCAACTCGGCGAGGTCGGCGAGGCGCTGTATTACGCTAAGCTGGCAACAATATTGCAGCCCCACTGGATGGGAGACGCGCTGCTTCCGGAAAAATACAGCAAGTTTTTCGAGGGACTTCGCAACGCCAACCCCCATCTGTTCCGCAACCGGGCGCAACGCCTGCTGGAAAAAGGCAACGCAGCCGACGCGCTGGCGCTCTGCGAAAAGCAGTTGGAACTTACCGCCGACGATATCGATACCTGGCGCTTTCTCGCCCGCGCCGCACAAGAGGTCGGTAATATTGAGCGGGTCCTCGACGCCTGTGAATTTCTGAGTGCCGAGGAAGACCTATCAGCCGACGATTACGATGTATTGGCCCGCGCCCTAGCAAAGGTCGGCCGTTTTGCCGATGCGGAACAGGCGCACCGCAACGCCATCGAACACGAACCGGACAACCCATCTCTATCGCAAAGCCGCATCCGCACCCTCGCGGCGCAATACGGCAATACCGACGGCCATCTGGATCGGGAAAACAGCGCCTGGGTGGCGCAGAACTTGGTAACAACCGCCTCGCCGTCACAAGCCCCAACACCGGCGGCCGTTGGCGAGCGGCCGCTGCGCATCGGCTATGTCGGCGGCGAATTATACGGCGGCCCCCTCGCCGACCTACTGGCCCCGATCCTGACATTGCACGACCCAAAGCGCGTTAAAATCTACTGTTATGCCGCAAACGCGCGATACGACACCGCCTCGGAAAGCCTGGCGAATAAAAGCGCGCGCTGGACTGATATTCACGGCGTCGATCCGCTGACGGTGGCCCAGATCCTGCGCGGCGACGGTATCGACATCGCCGTCGATTTAAGCGGGCACGGCCCTGATAACCAGCTGCGGATGTTCGCACAGCGGCCGGCGCCAATCTGCGTGAGCTGGTTGGGCACGGCACTGCCCGCCGGCGCCAACTTCGATTATCAACTGGCGAGTGAAGCGCTTCTGCCAGCCAGCGAACCGGCTGGCGACAGCGCGGCCAACGTCTACCGTCTGCCGAAGACCCACCTGGCGCACCGTCCGTTCAACGCGCCGGAGATGGTCGCGCCACTGCCAGCGCGCATGCAGCCCCACCTCACGCTCGGCGTCATGGCGCCCTTGGCTCAGTTAGGCGAGACTTGCGTGCGCGACTGGGCCGAAATCCTGGCGGCGATCCCCAATGCGCGGATCGTGGTTGCCAATGTCGAGGGGCTCAAAGACGCGGCGGTGCATCGCCTCCACGAACTGGCCGCAACGATGAGTATTCGCGAGCGCATCGACGTCGCCGATCTCGAGAACCTCGACCCCGACGGCTATGGGTTTTTCGACCATTTCGACCTCATGCTCGACCCTCAGCCCAACAGCCGATTTCTGGAAACCTGCCGGGCGCTTTGGATGGGCGTGCCGGTACTCGCCGTCGCCGGTACCGGCCCCCTGGGCCGACAAGCCGCCGATGCATTATCGGCCGCCGACCGACTCGAATGGGTATTCGACAGCACTCAGGCGCGGATCGCCGGCATCTCGGATTTAGCGGGCGACTTAGGAGCTCTGGCTGACCTACGGGCGGGTTTGCGCGACGAAATCGCGACGACCGCGCTCTACGATGTCGCCGGGTTCACGCGCTCGTTGGAAGACGCCTATCACGCCCTATAGTCACCGACCCCGCCATGGCGGCGGGTGGGTCAAATATCGAATTCGGTCTCGATGCGGGCGATCTCGCCGGCCAAACAGCGGCCGACATCAACGCACAAAATCGACAGCCGCTTCTCCATTTCCGCGTAGAGACGGCGCAATTCGCGCACCGCGACCCGCCGCACGTGCCGGCGTACCAGCGGATCATCGATCCGGCCGTCGAACCACCAGCTCGCGCCGAGAAACAGACAGTTGGTGCCGAATAGGAAAATACCGATCGGCGCCGATTTCGCTTTCGCCTGGTTGATCAGATCGTTCAGTTCGTAGATCCAGTTGACGCCGGGATCGTCAATCGCGGCGGCCGCCGCCAGCACTTCATCGAACCCGGCGAAGATTTCATGGGCGACCGTCATCAAGTCGGTATCACGCCAAATTTGATCCAATAGTTCCGCCGAGAAGGACGGCATGTTGGTGCGTAAATCATCCATCACGCGAGCGCGGTCGAGCGGCTGGTTTTGCAGATCGATGACCTCTGGCAGCATCGGGACGGAGCTGGCAATACGCGCGCCGTCGCTGCAGTTAACGCAACGAATATCCGGGTTCAAATTCAGAACGTTTTCGAGCACAGCGCGCGACCAGTTGAGAATGCTCTGGGTGACAACGTCCCCGCCAAAATTCGCCGGCACCGGCAAGCGCGGACCGCCCGCCCATTCTTTGGATTCGCCGCGCCCGATATAGGTCTCGGACGAGTGAAAATTATCCGCCTGCCGCGATCCCATATCGACGCCCAGCAAGTAGATGTCGCGAAATCCCAAATACAAAAGCGTGACCAGCGCGGCGTTGGCGACGGTCGGGCCGGACGAACTCATATGTTCGGTGCTGCGGCCGAATATTTCGGCCGGGCTCTGGCTGTCGCGGAAGTACAGAATAACCTCATCGAACAGCTCGGGAACATCCGGCTGGATAGTTGAAGCGCCGAGGAGTGTGATACCGGATAGATCAAATTCGGCGGCGATACGTTTGACCATTTCGGCATTTACCGGGTGGTTTTCCGTTTCCACATGGAAGTCGGGGCGAATGCCGTGCGCCAGCAGCGAGCGCAGGCTCGACCCCATGGACACGACCAGCGCGCGGTCGCGTTGGGCGGCGATGATGTCCAGGTTCGGATCGATCGACGGTCCCGAACCGCAAATAAAGATCGGCTCGTCGCGCGGCTGTTGGGTCGTGTTGAGGAATCGAGCACCCTTGTTTTTTAGGTTCACCACCGCATTGGCCATCATCAACATCTCATCCTCGAAAAAGCCGAGGCCAAGAATGTTCAAGGCAAAGTCGCGGTGAAACGCTTGTCGCGCCTCGGTCATCATGCTCGATGGGTAATGTTGGTACACATAGACCCCGTCGAGCAGCGACGGGTTGGCCGACTGAATCAGCTTGCGCAGATGGGTCGCGATCGATTTTTGGTCTTTGTCGTGGATTAGATTGATCGTGCAACCGGCCTGTGACGCCTGATCGAACAAGGCGCTCCAATCGATGACAAACAATGAGTGGTAAAGATTATCGAAATTGGGTTCGACGATCATCAGCTCAGCGCAGCCAGTGAATTCGATGAGCGAGCCGATATGGAGACCGAGGCCCAAGCCGAAGACAATGGTGAAATGGCTGGTCTCATCGACGCGAACATTTTCGGTTTCCGCGCCCTCGGCGGTCAGCGCGTCGGCCATCGCTTTTTCGAAGATCTGTTCAAGGCCGTCCTGAAATCCAAAATCCAGGTGATCGATATAGCGGCGTTCGGGGTTGGCGATATAGGCGGCGATCTGACGTTGGGTAAAGGCGACGGCGTCTTCGCCGTAAAAGCGACGGTCGCCAAAGGCAATGTCGAGCGCACCGTCATCGTCGACGGTCAATCGTGAATGGGGCGTTTTTATTTCCGCCAACCGCGCATGCACATGCGGCGCATGTTCGCGGAAAGCGGCCATGTTTTCTTGAAAGAAAGCCAGCTGCGGCGAATTTTCATCGGCGTCTGCGGCTGCAAGTGAAGTATCTGCCATGTCCTGTTCCGTGTTTAGAATTTATTGCCCGACCGCGTCGGCCAGCGGCGCGGTGTCGAGGCGCTGGGCCAGGCGTCCAATGCCTTCGAACCAAGCGCCGCTGTCGTCGCCGCACGTGCCCAGATGGGCGGAGATTTCTTGCGGGTTCAGGCTTCGTAGCCGCGCTATCACTTGCTCGGCGTCGTCGGCGCGTCCAGCTAACGCGGGGTGCGCGGAAAACGCGCGGTAGTGCCGCAGCATGGCTTCGCTCTGAGCGATCGCCTGCGACTTGGTGCCCGGCGCACCTGCCCCCAGAATGTTGGCGTCATGAAGCCGGTACGAAGCAATCGCGCCCGCGGCCTTCTTGCCGCGCAGGCCGCCCAACAACAGCATGGTGAAAAACCACCAGTCCGCCGCGATAACATCTTCGGGCACGATCAAAGCGACCGGCGCGATGCGGTCGGCCCACACGGCGGTGTTGGAAAATCCCAGGAAATTGCGGTCGCAAACGGCCGTGACATCGTCGACCCGGTCGGGCACGTCGGCATCATCAAAGAAGCACCGCCCAAGACTTTGTCCCGAGGCGTCAATCAGGTCTAGGTCACCGTAGGAAAAATCAGCCCAAGCCAAAGCGACCAGATGGCGATCCAACGCGCGCGGCGCGATAACATCGTCCATGTCGATGAACACCAGGATGTCGGCGCCGGTCGACTGCCCCGCCGTTAGCATGGCGCCGCGAACGCCGGCAGGCGTATGGCCCACCGGCACATCGACGGTGACGACGTCAATATCCTTCGCTATATCAGCCAGCGCGTCGCGCGAGTTTTCCAGACCATCGACGGCAGCCACAAAAATAGCGTCGTGTCCCGCGGCCGCGACCCGCACCGCCTGGGAAAATTCGGCCAGAAACGGCCGCCCGGCCTCATACAGCGCGGCGCAAATCGCGATCTTCATGATCCCGCAATCGGTTATTCAAGAGAGCTTCGGCGGCCAGGAAATCGGCTTCCGTATCGATATCGACAGAACGTTCCGCCGGCATCGGGTATCCGAATGTCCGCGGGCCGACATAGTGGCGCGCGTGCCGCAGGGTCTCGACATCGAAGATATAGATCGACCCGTTGGGCAGATAAATCGGTTCGTAGTCCTGGCGATTATCTAGACTCTCACTGGCGACGACGGGCTGTAAGCGGCCATCTTCGGCCATATTGTGTAACCATTCCGCCGGTTTCGCCTCGGTGACCGATACCACCGCCTGGGCACCGTTTTGCCGATACAATTCGATCGCCGCGTCGATATCGCTGGGTAGGCGCAGCGGCGAGGTGGGCAACAGGACACAAATCTCGGTGCACGCGACGCCTTCGCTAACGGCCAGACAATCGACAACATGAAGATAGGCATCTGAGGCGACCGCATCGTCGGTCGCTAAATGGGCCGGCCGGCGAAAGGGCACCTCGACACCGTCGACACTACGACAAACACGAATAATCTCGTCGTCGTCGGTCGATACGATTACCCGCTCAACCGCCGGACAATCGAGCGCCGATTGCAGTGTATGGACAATTAGCGGCCGGCCCGCGAGCGGGCGTAAATTCTTACCTGGTAATCCCTTCGATCCGCCGCGCGCCGGCACAATCACGATCATGCGGCGCACTCGACCTGGGACGGCGCCCGCGCGACATCGTCGTCGGACAAGAGGGCATCGGCGGCAATGTCGTGGCGAACCGCGCGACCGATTAAGCGACCGGCGTCGTTGGGACTGATGCCGGTGCCGGGGCGGCGGAATTCGAGATGGTCCTCGGTCAAAATTTCGCCGGCGCGAATATCGCGGGCGGCGACGACGCTGCGCCGCATAACATCAGCGTTCTGGCGTTCGCCGTCGGATATGATACGCCGGCGCGATCCAAGCGCGGCGGGAATTCGTTTTGCCGCCGATGTGATAATCGCCATATCGGCGGGGTCGGCCGAGACCGCGTGATCCCAACCCGGCAAGGTCTTATCGAGGGTGAAGTGCTTTTCGATGACCGTTGCGCCCAGCGCGATCGCCGCCAGTGTCACCTCGACACCGGTGGTATGATCGGAATAGCCGACCGGGTAGCCAAACGTGTCCTGCAGCATCTCCATGTTGCGCAGGTTGACCAAATCGTCCTCCGGCGGCGGATACATGGCAATGCAATGGAGCAACACGGTATCGGTGTGACCGACGCCTTCCAGCGTGCCCAGCGCATGCTCGATTTCGGCCAGGGTGCTGAACCCCGTCGACAATATGATCGGTCGGCCGGTTTTCGCCGCGTCGATCAACATGCGGTCATGGTTTAAATCCATCGAGGCGATTTTTATAAACGGCGGGTCGAGCGCATCGAGCGCCGCCATCTCGGGCGCCGAACAAGGGGTCGAGGCGAAATCGATTTTGGTCTCGCGGCAATATTGCGCCAGACCAGCCATATCGCTTTCGGCCACCGCATAGGCGGCAACGGCTTCCTTCAGTTCGGCATTCTTGTCGTAGAAAGACTGGGCGAACAGACCGGTGCCCCATGATTGAAATTTCGCGGCGTCCGCGCCGGCGCTTTTGGCGGCCCGAACATGCGCCCGGGCCTGCTCCATATCGCCATTATGATTGGCCCCAATTTCGGCAATGACATAGGGGCAATCGTCTTTGAGAAACCGCATTTCCGCTCCGCAGACAGGTGTTAAACCGGTAATCGCTCCGGCCGGTGCTTATCGGCTTCAAACCTATCCGCCTGGCGGTAAAGATTTCCTAAACCATAACGGCGCGGTGTGGTCGGGCGTTGCGGGGTTTTCGGCGATAAAATTATCCGCGACCGGCGGCGTTTAATTTAAACTTTCATAGAATCCCGCAGGTTTTTACGCTTCCTTAAGTGACATGGCGCGAGACTGCCGGCTTATGCCAGAGCAGGCGAGTGCAAGAAATGCCACTTAAATTATCCCTTCCCCGCGGCGAAAAGTTGGTCGTCAACGGCGCCGTCATTAAGAACGACGGGCCGGATGTAAACTTGGTGTTCGAAAACCAAGCCCACATCATGCGCCAAAAAGACATCATGACGATGGAAGAAGCCACGTCGCCGGGGCGGCGTATCTACCTGGCCCTGCAATGCGCCTATATGTTCGACGACCGCCGCGACGAACACCTTGAAGATTTCGAAGCGCTCATTGGCGAATTTCGCGAAGCCGCACCAAGTTCCGAGCCGATTGCCGAAAAAATAATCAAACTGGCCGGGGACGGAGACCTGTACGGCGCGCTCAAAGAGTGTCGTAAATTGATCGAGTATGAAGGGGAGATCCTACAGCATGTCCAATGAAAACGCCTCGACGCAATACCGTCAGCCGGCGCAACAGGGGGGATCACCGCGCGAGACCGAAGGCCGCGCGCTTATGGAAGCCGCCCGACGGCTAGCCATGGTCAAGGATCATCCCGGCGATACCGCCGCCCTGGTCGACACCGTGAGATTGAACTGGCGGCTGTGGACGATTTTCCAGTCGGACGTCAGCGATCCCTCGGCCAACTTGCCCGACGATATCCGCAGCAACATGCTGACATTGTGTAATTTCGTCGACAAACGCACGGTGGAAATCCTCGCCGACCCGAAGCCGCAATCGCTCGATGTTTTGATAAACATAAACCGCAACATCGCCGCCGGTCTGCTGAGCGAATCCGCGACGCCGCAAGCCGCCGCCGACAACGTTACTGAAGAACACCATCCCTCACCGCTCGACGGCTTGACCGCCTAACCACAATTACCCTCCCCGTTTGGACCGACGATGCGCCGGCGCTTTTTTAAAGCGTCGGCGTTTTTCGTAGCGAGATGGGGCGGCCCGGAAAGGTCTGCCCGCCCACGGCAATAAATGCCGCAATGGCCATGCAGGAATTGCCCCTCACCGATCCACCAGATACCAGCGTAGATATTTTTATGTTGTTTTTCATGTAGTTAAAGTGAGTCGCGAAGTTGGCCCGCGAATTGCTGACCTAATCACTGCTACGGCAAGTAGGCCGTATTTATACGCAGGATGCGATCAACATGAGTGATACCGTTACCAACTTGGTAGGCAACACCGAACCGCGCAACGCCGCGGCGACGGGGTTTCAGAACGCCAAGGTGCCCCTTTCCGACCTGTTTGCAAACGTCTTGGACAAGACGACGTTCGCCGACCGGATGCTGCCGCAAACCGATTTAGGTTTAGCGCGCGCAGCCGAACGCGACCATGACGCGGACCAAGAAATCTATAACGACGATCAAGACCATGCCGATGCGGCGCCAGCCGACGACGCATCGTCGGATGTGCGCGACGATGATGATCGTAATCAGGATGGTGACGATGCGGAGGCCGAAGGTCAGACCGACGATCAGCCACAAGACGATGGCGCCAACGACGCCCAACAATTCGCAGCGACCTCAACCGAAGACGCTTTACTGGATCTGAACGCCGCCGCTAACGAGGCCCAGAAGGCGGGCCTTATCGTTCAGCCCAATGCCGCCAGCGGCGTCGTGCTAAAATCGAAAACCGAAGGCGATATGACGGGTCAGACCCGTGTGATGGCCAACCGTGGTGAGGCTCAAGCAGCGGCGCAGACCGCGGCGAATGCCGATAAGGCAAACGCGCTGGGGCAAGACACGGCGGCGCGCGCCAACGCGGCGCTGCTCAACAGCCAGGCAAGCGCCAGGGGCCAGCAGGCCGACGGTGCAGCGGCGAAAGCCGGTGCGTCCGCCGATGGCGCGGCGGCCGAGAAGGCCGAGACGACCAAAACTCCGGCGATGACCCAGACGCAAAACACCGCGCTGGGCGATGACGACGGGCTTGGCGCGTCGCTCGAGAAGCATGCCATGCTCATCCGCGCCGGCGCCGAACGCGCGGCCGAGCTCCACAATATGAAAATTCGCGTGATGGCCCATCGCGCAGAGATCAAGGAAGCCATAGCTCAGAGCGCCAACAATAATAACGGCACCCAGGCGCCAGCCAATGGGTCAAGCGCCAACAAGCCGTCGATCGAAATCACCACCAGCGCGATGCCACCGGCCCCTGCTGCTCATGACGGACCGGCGACACGGCCGACGACCCTGTTCAATTCGCCCGCTACCGGCGCTCTACCGGGGCAGGCCGGGGTTAACGGACAGACCACTATGGCTATCGGCGACACGGTCGGAAACGGCAGCGAGCAATCGATCACCGCCGCGGACCGGCAGGCCATGACCACCAACACCACGCGTGGCCTCAACATGCGGCCCCTGCCGCCCCAACAGGCCTATCAACCCGCCGAGCAGGTGAAGGTTCACATTCAGCAACTAGTGAAGTCGGACGCCGACCGCATTCAAGTCAAACTTTCACCGGCATCGTTGGGCAAGGTCGAGGTCACTCTTGAAGTAAGCCCGGATAAAGCGGTGCAGGCGATCGTCTATGCCGAAAAGCCAGAAACCCTCGACATGCTCGAACGCGACGCGAGGGTTCTCCAGCGAGCGTTCGAGGAAGCTGGCATGAAATTGGACCAGGACAGCCTGATGTTCAAACACGGTCAGTCCGGCGATCCGGAAACCGAACTCGCCGACGGTTCGCCATCCTCGGAGACCGACGGCACTGCGGATGGCGATGGTTCGGACGAAACTGACGCCAACGCTGCCGAACCGGCTAGCCGTCGTAGTCACGACGGCATGTTGGACCTCGAAATATAGGAGCGCCATCATGGACATCACCGGCCTCACCTCAACCCCATCATCGAACGACCCCAGCGCCGCGACCCAGTCGCTGACGGAAAACTTCGATAATTTTCTGCTGATGCTGACAACCCAATTGCAGCATCAAGATCCACTCTCGCCAACCGACGCGACGGAATTCACCAACCAGTTGGTGCAATTCAGCCAACTCGAGCAGCAGATTTCGCAATCCGATAAGATCGATGACTTGGTCGCCCTGCAGCAAGCCGCCGAGAGCCTCGGCGCCGTCAGCTTCCTGGGCAAGACGGTCGAAGTTCAAAGCGACCTGACCCTGCTCGACGGTGGTAGCGCGACGATCTCTTACGACATGCCCAGCGGCGTGGCGAACGCGACGATCGCGATCCTCGATAGCGATGGAAATCTCGTTAGAACCCTGCCAGGCAGTACTGGGCCGGGCCGTCAAGACACGATCTGGGACGGCACCGATAACCAAGGCATCGTACAGGCCGACGGGCACTACACCGTCGTCGTGTCGGCGGTCGACGCCGACGACGTCCCCTTCGAAGACATTCCGATCTATTTCAGCGGCATCGCCGATGAGATTTGGCAGTTCGAGGGTCAAACCTTCGTCACCGTCGGACCGCTCGATGTCGAACTCGATAGAATTTTGTCGGTCAAGTTACCCGATACACCCCCCACCGTTTAACGACCCGCAAGCCACATCCCTTGCTAGGAGAGTAATATGAGTATCTACGGCGCAATGTTTTCCGGAATTTCGAGCCTCAACGCCAACAGTCAGGCGATGGGCGTGATTTCCGATAATATCTCGAACCTGAACACCATCGGTTACAAGAACACCGAAGCACGGTTTTCGACCCTGGTGACCGGCACCGGCAGTTCGACCAACCGCTATTCACCGGGTGGCCTGACCGCCTCGTCGTTTCAGGCCGCCGATCGTCAGGGCCTCCTTCAGGCTTCGACCAGCGCCACCGATATCGCCATATCGGGCCAAGGCTTCTTTGTCGTGAATACCGATCAAGTCTCGTCGAACGGCTCGTTCCTCTTTACCCGCGCGGGCCAATTTTCGGTCAACGCGAACGGCGCCTTGGTCAACGCTGGCGGTTATTTTCTGCAAGGCTGGCCGACCCTGGCCGACGGCTCCTTCGACGTCGATCAAAACGGCATCGCCGATCCGACCATTCCCGATCCCACGAGCCTGGCCAACCTTCAATCCGTCGACGTGACCACATTGTCCGGTACGGCAACCGCGACCTCCAACGTGACGTTGGCGGCTAACCTGCCGGCGACAGCCCTTGTCGGCGACACCAACACCGCGACGGTGCAAGTCTTCGATGCCCTTGGCGTTGGTCACAATATCGCGCTGCAGTGGGACAAGACCGTTGCCGTGCCGGCGACTTGGGACCTTTCCGTAACCGGCATGACGCGCACCGACAACGGCGCGGCATCGGTCAGCGGCGCCACCTTGGCTTCGTTCCCCTTGACCATCGATACGGTGGTGTTCAACGGTGACGGCACGCCGGCCTCCTTTACCCCGACCGCCCTGGCCATCCCGGCAGGCGATTGGACCACGGCGGCCGCGGCGAGCAGCATTTCCTTCAATCTCGGCTCGGCCAACCAGGCCGATGGCGTCACCCAGTTCGCCTCGAACTACTCCGTTATTTCGATCGAACAGGACGGCGTTACCTTCGGTCGGTTCGAGTCGATCTCGATCGGCGAAGACGGCCAGGTGAATGCGCTGTTCGACAACGGTATCGAACGGGCCATTTTCCGCCTGCCGGTGGCGACCTTCGCCAATTCCTCCGCCCTCGATTCCCGCTCTGGCAACGCCTGGGCCGCCACGACATCGGCGGGTAGCTTCTTTCTGAACCCGGCCGGCACCGGCGCCTCGGGCACCGTATCGCCAGCCAGTCTCGAGACTTCGACCGTCGATCTCGGGGCGGAATTTACCAACATGATTATCACCCAGCGCGCCTATTCCGCGAGCAGCCGGATCATCACAACGGCTGATCAGATGCTTGAAGAACTGGTGCGGATCAAGCGATAGCGCGTTAGGTGACTAAGCACGGCCCCGGCGGCGCCCCTCCTGCGGCGTCGGGGCCGCTCTCCTAAAATTTATCTAAAATGCGATAAATTCGAATGCCGCATTTAGCCTTTCCTTAAGGCCCAGGGCCTAGCTTCAGAGGCACCACAATCAGGAAGACGTGGTGAGCACCATGGACGGACAAAACTCCCATCGGCAAGACGCCGATACGAACATAAGCAATATCGATCGCGGCCAGAATCAAATGATGTTAAACGAACTCCCGCCGCCCGATACCAAACGTTGGGTAGTCCGACGTAAGGCAGCTGTCGTCGCCGCCGTGAAAAACGGCGCGATTACACTCGAGGAAGTGTGCCGACGCTACAATCTCTCGGTCGAGGAATTCTTGACCTGGCAGGAGATGGTGGACAAGCACGGCGTCCGAGGCCTTCGCGTCACCCGACTGCAGGACTATCGCGCGCCCTAACGAGAGCAAATTACCGCTCCCCGGACCGATCCACGTCGATCTAATCCGGGCACGAAAATTTGACCCGCCTCGGGAAACCGAGGCGGGTTTTCTATAATTTTCGTAAAAACTGATCAAAGGTGGCATTTTTTGCCTACTTACCCGGCAAAAATTGCCGCCGGTTAACGCCTTATTCACTCAGAATTCCTACCGTTGTCTGGTCGTTGAGCGAAATATCCGTTCGACGGTGTCCTTGTCTTTTACGAACAGGCCATGGTTTGAACTCTTTCTCGCAAGTTATGCGGCAGCTCGGTCCCGTCCGCATCGCCACGATGGCGATCGTCGCCGCCGGCATGATCGGCTTTTTCATGTTCATGACGTCGCGCCTGGCGACGCCCGATCTATCGCTCCTCTACAGCGACCTCACCATCGAGGATTCGAGCGCGATCACCAGCCGGCTCGATAGCCAAAACATCACCTATGAGATTCGCGGCGGCGGCACCCAGATCTATGTGCCGCAAGCCGATGTGGCGCGGGTGCGTCTGATCATGGCCGGCGACGGTCTGCCCAACGGTGGCTCCGTCGGCTACGAGCTGTTCGACGATTCAAGCACCCTGGGCACCACGAATTTCGTCCAACGCATCAACCAAGCGCGCGCCCTTGAGGGCGAATTATCGCGGACCATCTCGGCGATCCGTCAGGTTAAGTCAGCGCGGGTGCACCTTGTATTGCCACGCCGCGAAGTATTCAGTCGCGACCAACAGGAACCCAGCGCCTCGGTGGTTGTGCAACTTAACGGCTCGATCCTGCAGCCCAGCCAGGTGGTCGCGATCCAACATTTGGTCTCTACCGCTGTCCCCGGTTTGCAACCCTCGCGAATTTCGGTCATCGATAATAATGGCCGCCTGCTTGCCCGCGGCGGCGATAACGATGAAGAGGCCTTCTCCGCCGCCAATGGAGAGGAAGCCCGCCAGCGCTATGAGACGCGCCTGGCCCGGTCGATCGAGAAGCTTCTCGAACGCTCGGTTGGCATCGGCGCGGTACGGGCCGAGGTCTCGGCCGATATCGATTTCGACCGGGTGACGACAAGCGACGAGTCTTACGACCCCGACGGCCAGGTGGCGCGCTCGACCCAAACGGTGGAGCAGGAAGACGATAGCGCCGAGGCCGATCCGGATAATTCGGTATCGGTGGCCAATAACTTGCCCGGCGCCGTTTTGGACAACGGCGCGGCGAGCACAAGCAACAGCAGTTCGCGCCGTATCGAAGAGACGGTCAATTTCGAGATTTCGCGCACCGTGACAACCCAAGTTCGCGAGACCGGCAACGTCAAACGACTGACCGTTGCCGTGCTGGTGGACGGCATCGTCGATGGCGAGGGCGCCTATACAGCGCGCACACCGGAAGAACTGGCGCAATACGACGCGCTGGTGAAGTCGGCGATCGGTTTCGAGGAAGCGCGCGGCGACGTGGTCGAGGTGGTGAACTTGCAATTCGTCTCGACCGCCGTCGAAGAAGTCGCCGCCATCGACCCGGGATTTCTGGGTCTGTCAAAAGCCGACCTGTTTAGAATCGCTGAAATGCTGGTGCTCGGCATTGTCGCCGTATTGGTCATTCTCTTGGTCGTACGGCCGCTGATAACCCGCGCTTTCGATATCGCGGCGACGGCCGACCCCATGGCTACCCAGGGCATGTTGCCCGCCGGCGCTAGCACCGGCCCGATGGGTCAGCTCGCACCACCGGTCGCCGGCGCGCAGGCGCTACCCGATGGCAGCGAGATGCCCGAAGGAGCCGAAGCGAGTGCTGAAGTTCAACCGGGGCTCGATATTTCCGGCGTCGATGGCCGAGTTCAAGCGTCGTCGATGAACCAGATCAATCAAGTTATTGGCAAACACCCTGACGAAACGGTCGCGATACTGCGGCAGTGGATGTACCAGGAAAGCTAGGGTTTTAGCGCATGGCCAGTCGCGTACGTTCCGATTATCGAACCATCAACGGCACCGAGAAAGCCGCGATCATCATGCTGTCCGTCGGTGAAGAAGGCGCGCAGGAATTGTTCGCCCTGATGGATGAAGATGAGATTCGCGAGATTTCTCAGACGATGGCCAAGCTGGGCACCATCGACTCTCAGGTAATCGAAAACCTGTTTGTCGAATTTGCCGAGCAACTATCGTCAACCGGCTCGCTGACCGGCACCATGGATTCGACCGAGCGTTTGTTGAACCGGGCTCTCCCCGATGAGCGGGTCAAAACCATCATGGAGGAAATCCGCGGGCCCGCCGGTCGCACCATGTGGGACAAGCTGGCCAATGTGAATGAGACCGTCCTCGCCAACTACCTCAAGAACGAATACCCGCAGACCGTCGCCGTCATCGTCTCGAAGATCCGCCCCGACCATGCGGCGCGGGTGCTGAGCACCCTGCCCGAAGCCTTCGCCATGGAAGTGGTGATGCGCATGCTGCACATGGAATCGGTGCAAAAAGACATTCTCGACGATGTCGAACAGACGCTGCGCACCGAGTTCATGTCGAACCTGGCGCGGGCGCAACGGCGTGATGCCCATGAAATGATGGCCGAGATCTTCAACAATCTCGACCGCCAGGCCGAAGGCCGGTTCATCTCGTCTCTGGAAGATCGAAACCGCGAATCCGCGGAAAAAATCAAGGCCTTGATGTTCACCTTCGAGGATCTCGAGAAACTCGACGGCACCGCCGTCCAGACCCTGCTGCGGGTCGCCAACAAGGACAAGTTGGGCGTCGCCTTGAAGGGCGCCTCGGAAGTGTTGCGCGATCTGTTCTTTTCGAACATGTCCGAACGCGCCGGCAAGATTTTGAAAGAAGACATGGAAGCGATGGGCCCGGTCCGCCTCAGCGACGTCGACGAGGCGCAAACAGAAATCGTGCTAGCCGCCAAGGACTTGGCCGACAAAGGCGAGATCCTCATCGCCGATGGCGGCGGCGACGACGAGCTGGTGTACTAATATGAGCACGGAAACCAGATTTCTCTTCGAAACCGATTTCGGCAATCCGGACGCGAACGAGAACCAAGCGCGCAAATACAGCGAAGAGGATATTACCGCGGCGCGGCAAGAAGCCTTGGACGCTGCGCGTGGTGAATTGCACAGCTACGAGGAAAAGCGCGCTGCCGACCTGCTCGGCGAAATTTCCACCAAGCTCGACACGCTTTCCGCGCAACGCGCCGAGGACCTGCAGTCGACAACCGAAAGCGCGGTCGACATCGCCGTCCTCATGTGCCGGAAAGTATTGCCGACATTAGCCGCGCAGAATGCTCTGGTTGAGATCGAGGGCCATATCACACGCGCACTAGCTGACGTGCATGGCGAACTGCGGATCGTGGTTCGCGTCTCGGAAGAACATGTCGCTGCCCTGCAGCCGCGCATCGAGAATTTCGCCAACGGCTTCGACGGCAAAATCGTGCTTTTGGCCGACGATCAGCTATCGCCGACCGATTGTCATGTGATGTGGGCCGACGGCGGAAGCGAGCGCGATGTGCAGCGCACCTGGTCTGAAATCAACAAAGTTGCCGACCAGATAACCGATGTCGGCATTGGCCCGATGACCCCCGAACCGATCGCCGAACCCGATCCGGAAGCCGCGACCGACATTCCTGAATTACCCAATGATATCAACGATATCGAACAACCTTCTCAAGTGACCGACTAGGAGCGTCTTATGGACGACACGGAAAATATAGATTTTGAAGATCTCGACGAGACCGCGGCGGATGCGCCGGCCTCCGAAGATATGTCAACCGATGACATCGACGGCATGTTCGATTCGGCCGCCCCTGAACAACCTGAGGTCGACCTCGGCGAGGAGGGCGTGGGCTCGGCGGCAGGCCTTGAGGCGGTTTACGATATACCGGTTCAAATTTCCGCCGTTCTCGGCAAATCGACCATGCAGGTCAGCCAATTGCTGAAGCTGGGCCGCGGCGCCGTCGTCGAACTCGACCGCAAGGTCGGCGAAGCGATCGACATTTACGTCAACAACCGCTTGGTCGCCCGTGGCGAAGTCGTTGTCGTCAACGAGCGCCTTGGCGTGACGATGACTGAAATTATCAAGTCGGACTGATCAGCTCATGACCGACACCGCCACCCAACGATCGCGTAACGCCGCCCGCGGCCGGAATAGCCGGCGCGGCGCGCAGCCGCGCGCCTTCGATGGCGCAACCGTGTTCGGCCTCGGCGGGGCGTTCGTTCTGATCACGATCGCCATCGTATTGGGTGGTTCGTGGGGAGCCTTTGTCGACCTGCCGGCGATGCTTATCGTGCTGGGCGGCACCAGCGCGGTGACGACCATAAGTTTCAGCCTCGCCGATATACGAACGACCCAAAGCATCGTCGCCAAAAGCTTATTTAAAACCACGCGCGACCCCGGCGAGGCGGCGCGTAACGTCATCTCTCTGGCGGAAACCGCCCGCCAACGCGGCACCCTGACCCTGCAGGATCATTTAGCCGGGCTGCGCAACGAACCCTATCTGGCCCGTGGTTTGACTTTGGTCATCGACGGAACGCCGGGCGCGGAGGCCGAGCGGCTGATGCGCAAGGAGCTTCACGCCATCGCCGACCGCCATGCCAAGGGCGCCAGCGTCTTGCGGCGCGCCGCCGATGTCGCGCCGGCCATGGGATTGATCGGCACCTTGGTCGGTTTGGTACAGATGCTTGGCAACCTGGAAGATCCCGCCGCGATTGGCCCGGCAATGGCCGTCGCGCTGCTGACCACATTCTACGGCGCGGTATTGGGCAATATGGTTCTCGCCCCGCTCGCCGGAAAACTCGAACGCAAGTCCGACGACGAAGCGCTGGTTAACGAAGTCTACCTGCTCGGCGTGAGTTCGATCGGCCGTCAGGAAAGTCCCCGCCGGCTGGAAACGCTGGTGAATACCATCCTGCCCTCCTCAAAACGCGTTTCGTTCTTCGACTGACGAAGATCCGATCCGCAACAGTGAAGTTAATTTTGGAGAATAAGAAATGCGATTGCTGATTATCGGCCGCCTGGGTGGACACATTACCGCGGCAAGCAAGATCGCCATTGCCCGCGGCGCAAAGGTCGCGCAAGTCGATGATATCGACTCCGGCCTGAACGCCATGCGCGCCGGCCAGAGCGCCGAACTGGTGATGGTCGACGTTGCCCTTGATGTCGGCGAACTGGTGTCGAGCCTGACCTCGGAGCGCATTAGCGTCCCGGTGGTGGCCTACGGCTTGGAAAACGACGCCGAGGCCGCGGTTGCCGCGATCAAGTCCGGCGCCAAGGAATATATTCCCCTGCCCCCCGATCCGGATTTGATCGCCGCCGTCCTCGAGGCGGTCTCCGAGGAGAGCGACGAGATTATTTTCAGCGATGCCGGCATGGCCGACATCATCAAGCTCGCCGACCGGGTCGCGCCGTCGGAAGCCTCGATTTTGATCACCGGCGAATCGGGCACCGGTAAGGAATTGATGGCGCGCCACATCCACCGCAAATCGAAGCGCGCGAAGCAGATATTCGTCTCGGTAAACTGTGCTGCGATCCCGGAAAACCTTTTGGAGTCGGAACTTTTCGGCCACGAAAAGGGCGCGTTCACCGGCGCCGTTGCCCGGCGCATCGGCCGCTTCGAGGAAGCCACCGGCGGCACCCTGTTACTCGACGAAGTCTCCGAAATGGACACCCATCTGCAGGCGAAACTGCTGCGGGCGATCCAGGAACGCGAAATAACCCGGGTCGGCAGCAACCGGCCGATCAAGGTCGATATCCGGTTGGTGGCCACCACGAACCGCGATCTGGCCGAAGAAGCCGCCAAGGGCACCTTTCGCGAAGATCTCTATTTTCGCCTCAACGTGGTCAATCTGTGGATGCCGCCGCTGCGTTCGCGCCGCGGCGATATCGCCGCGCTGGCCAACCATTTCGTCGAAAAATATTCCGATGCGAACGGCGTTTCCGAGTTGCCGATCAGCGACGCCGCTTTGCAGCTTCTGATGTCGCACCATTGGCGCGGCAACGTCCGCGAGCTGGAAAACACCCTGCACCGCGCGGTGCTGCTGTCGACCGGCGATGAGATCGATACAGACGCTATCCAGTTAACCGACATGTTGGACGGCGCCGCCTCAGACGATCCAACCGCCGTGGCCAGCGCCGCAACCCAAGGAACGACGGAAAACCTCGTCGGGCATACGGTTGCCGAGGTCGAACGCGAGCTGATCCTCGACACGCTTAATCATTGTCTGGGCAACCGCACCCATGCGGCGACCATCCTCGGCATTTCCATTCGCACCCTGCGCAACAAGCTAAAGCAATATACCGAGCAAGGCGTTCCGGTGCCGATGCCGGGCGAAAGCGCCGTCCTGTAAGTGGTGAGGCTGGAATCGCAGCAGACGTATTACGAATATGACTGATACCTCACAGGCAGGCGCCACCGATATCGCCACCACGGCTCCGGCCGAGGGTGCGGTGGATGCCGGCGAGACCCCGGCAGCGGGTGGCGGCGGCGACGCCTTCGGTCAGTTTACCGCCCTGTTCCGGCGCCCCGATATCGGGCTGGCGCTGGGCATTGTCGCCATTTTGGTGATGCTGATCTTGCCGATGCCGAAATGGCTGCTCGACTCCGGTCTGGCCATCTCGATCACCTTCTCGGTGCTAGTGCTGATGACGTCCCTGTTCATCCGCACGCCCCTGGAATTCAGCTCGTTTCCAACGATTTTGCTTATCGCGACGATGCTCCGTCTGTCGCTCAACCTAGCGTCGACTCGTTTAATTCTGGCCGATGGCCATAGCGGGCCCGAGGCCGCCGGCCAGGTTATCCAGGCCTTCGGCAATTTCGTCATGAGCGGCAATTTCGTCATCGGCATCATCGTTTTCGTGATTCATGTATTGGTGAACTTTATTGTCATCACCATGGGCTCCGGCCGAATCGCCGAAGTCGCGGCACGGTTCAGCTTGGATGCCTTGCCGGGCAAGCAGATGGCGATCGACGCCGATTTATCGGCCGGTCTGATCACCGAAGACGATGCCCGCGAACGGCGCAAGAAATTGGAAGAAGAGTCGAGCTTTTTCGGCGCCATGGACGGCGCGGCCAAGTTTGTACGTGGCGACGCCATCGCCGGCCTGCTGATTACCTTTATCAATATCATCGCCGGCATGATCATCGGCGTCGGCCAACAGGGCCTGACCATGGGTCAGGCGGCCGAAGCCTATACGTTATTGACTGTCGGCGATGGCCTGGTCTCGCAAATTCCAGCGATCATCGTCTCCACCGCCGCCGGCATGGTGGTCACCAAGGCCGGGGTCTCGGGCAGCGCTGAGAAAGCCGTGTTCGGCCAATTGTCCGGCTATCCCGCCGCGCTTGGCGTTAGCGGCTTTCTACTGTTCTGCTTAGCGCTGTTGCCGGGTATTCCGTTGGTGCCGTTTATGGCCCTCGCCGGGGCGACCGGGGGCGGCGCCTGGCTAATAACGCAGCGGCGGCAAACCGCGATCGATGACGGCGAAGCGGCGGAAGCCGCCGAAGCCGCGGCCGCACCAGCCGCCGAAGAGCCCATTTCGACGGCCTTGCAAATCGACCAGATTCGGCTCGAATTGGGTTACGGATTGCTGGCCATGATTAATTCGGAAAAAGGCCAACGCCTGACCGATCAGATTCGCGCCTTACGGCGCCAGTTGGCGACCGAGATGGGTTTCATTCTGCCGGCGGTACGGATCCAGGATAATATGCAGCTTGGCCCAACGACTTACATTGTGCGGGTCAAGGAGATCGAAGCGGGCCGCGGCGAAGTGCGCCCGAACATGCTGTTGGTGATGGACCCGCGCGGCGACGCCATTACGCTGCCCGGCGAAGAAACGGTAGAGCCGACCTTCGGCTTGCCGGCCATGTGGGTCAGCGAGCCGAACAAGGAAGAAGCCCTGTTCCGCGGCTATACGGTGGTCGATCCGCCGACCGTGATCACCACCCATCTAACCGAATCCGTCAAAGACAATATGGCGGAAATGCTGTCCTACGCCGAAACCCAGCGGCTGCTCGACGAGCTCGACAAGGAACATCAAAAACTGGTGTCCGATCTGGTGCCGAACCTCATCACCGTGGGCGGCATCCAGCGCGTCTTGCAGAACTTGCTCGCCGAGCGGGCCTCGATCCGCGACCTGGCGACTATTCTCGAAGCGATCAACGAAGCCTGCGCCGCGACGCGAAACGTTTCGGTCATTACCGAGCATGTGCGTTCGCGCCTGTCGCGCCAGCTCAGCGATGCCTATATCAACGACGACGGCTTTTTACAGATCGTCACCCTGTCGCCGGAATGGGAGCAAGCGTTCTCCGAATCGTTGACGTCGGATGGCGACGAGGTTCATCTGGCGATGGCCCCGTCCCGGCTGCAGGATTTCATCACTGCGGTTCGCGCCGAATTCGACAAGCACGCCATGGCTGGCGAGACGCCGGTCTTTTTGACCAGCCCATCTGTGCGACCCTATGCGCGATCCCTGATCGAACGGTTCCGGCCGCAGACCACGGTCCTGTCGCAAAACGAGATTCATCCCAAAGTACGTATTCGCACGCTCGGGGTGGTCTAGGAAGGAGGCGGCATGAGTCAGACGGTTACATCCAGTGTTACCGCGCTGCCGACAGCGTCCTCGGGCCCGACGGCCTCGGCCGGCAATGGCAATACCAGCGGCACCGGCTCTGGCACGATTCTGCTGCCCCACCCCTCGCCCAGCCTGTCGGCACAAGCCGAAGGGCAGTTGATCCGCGCGGTTGTCGTGGGGCCGACCGCCGACGGCAAAACCATCGTCGATACGCGTTTCGGAAAATTCGCCCTGCCCCTGGCGACCACGCCGTCGTCGGGCAGCGTCTTACAATTACAAATCGTCAAATCCGGCACGCCGGTCGAACTGCTATTGCTTGGATCGGAAAACCGGGCGCCCGCAACTCAAACGTCGGCGCTTATCCGCGTGCCCCAGCCGCCGCCGGCACTGCTGACGCTAACCAATGGCGAACTGTTTCGCGGCCTGGTCGTCAATGGCGCTGCCGACGGCAAGACGATCATCGACACCAGGTTCGGTCAGCTTACGCTGCAATTGAGCAACCCGCCGGCGAACGGCAGCACGCTGCAGCTGCAAATCGTCAAATCGGGCACCCCCCTCGACCTGCGTCTGGTATCAACCGAAGCGCCGAACGCCGGACAGGCACCGGCAGCGAAGAGCGCGTCGTCGGGCGCGCTGACCGTGGGCGAGACCGTGGTCGGGCGCTATGCCCCATCAGCAAACAGCGCCGCTGCGGCCAGCCCCGGCGGCCTGACGGCCGGCGGTTTCCACGCCAGAGTCGTGGCCATTCATGCGACACCGCCAGCCGCGACAGCGGCGACCGCCAATGAAGCCGTCGTGACCGGGCGCATTGTCGCCTCGCAAACCGGCGGCCCAACGGTGATCGAAACGGCGGCGGGGCGGATCGCCCTGCCGACCACCGGCGGCGCCCTCACCGGCCGGTTCGTGACCCTGCAAATCGTCGCCGAACCCGGCACCGTGCTGCCCACCAATCCCAGCACCGCCTATCAACGCTCGTTGATGAGCCTATCCCACAATTGGACCGCCCTGGCCGATGTGATTGACGCCGCAACCACCAGCAACCCGCAGGTCGCCGCGCAATTTTCCGCGACGGCGATCCCCAATACCGGCGTCACCCTGACCAGCGGCATCGCGCTGTTCCTGGCGATCCTGACCCGCGGTCAACTGCCCGAATGGCTCGGGCCCGACGTGGTGCGCCTGATGGAGAGCACCAACCGTCAGCCTTTGCTCAACCAATTGAGTGACGATTTCAATCAAATCGTCCGTTTGGCCGGTGAACCCACCAACAGCGATTGGCGCGTCGCCATGCTGCCGCTCCTGCACGATGGCAGCTTGCAACAAATTCGGTTGTATTTGCGTGAACGCTATGGCGGCGAGGAAGACGATAAAAAACTCGGCACCCGCTTTGTCATCGAAGCCTCGCTCAGCCATCTCGGCGATATTCAGCTCGACGGGCTGGTGCGCGCGGCGCGGTTCGACCTGATGGTGCGCACCCAAGCACCGTTGCCACGGGCGATGCGAAGCGAGATTGCCGAACTGTTCGCGCAGGCCAATGAAGAGTTTGGCGTGCAGGGACGCATTAATTTTCAGGTGCAAGAACGGTTTCCCGTGGACCCGGTCGACGAGTTATCGGAACACGCGGTCGGCGTTTACGCCTGAGCGCGCCGTCACGACTGGCCGGGCGTACGCGCTCGCCGATAGGCTGTCATCCCCACTTCGTCCAAAGTTGCCTGTTCACGCCGGCCCGCTTCCGCTACCGCACGCTGATCAGCCAGGGACTGGGCCAATTCAAAACGCTTCATCTCGCGGAATGCATCGGCGACTTCGTCGGCGGCGACCGCAATCTTTTCGTTCACTTGGGCTAAGCGCGCTTCGAACCCGCCGCGGCGCGCCTTCGCCGAGGCGATGTAGCTGCCAAAGCCAAACGAGCTTTCGGCGTCGCCTCGCGCGGCCTCGGTTTCGCAGGCGACTTCGATCGACAGATTTTCCATCATCGCCTTGATGTTCGCCGCTTCGGTTTCAAAGCGGGTCAGCACCAGACGTTTCTCGTCGAGCTGCTCCTGCTTCAATCGGATGAGGGTGGGCAGGGATTTCACGCCTACGAGCCGCCGGTGCCGAAGGGTTCATCCAGGGGCATCATGCCGGGCGCCTGTCCCGGCGTCGCCATTTGCGGCGACATGGAATCGTCTCCACTGCCCTCGCCATCTCCTAAATCGATTATGTCGGCCAACGCCTGATAGCCGTCGTCAAGCAGCGCGCGCTCGTTGACCGGCTGGTTCATGAAGGCTTCAAGTGCGGGGTAGTAGCGCATGGCCTCGTCGACCCCAGCGTCGGACCCTTCGCGATATGCGCCGAGCCGGATCATTTCAGCCATATCCTCATAACGCGCCAACAGGCCGCGCGCGCGCATCACCAGCGCGTTTTCTATTTCGCTATTACAGTCGGGCATGGTCCGCGAGATCGAGCGCAGAATATTCACCGCCGGGTAGCGGGCACGTTCGGCGATCGAGCGATCAAGGACGATATGACCGTCCAAGGTCGCGCGCACCGCATCGGCGATCGGCTCGTTATGATCGTCGCCTTCGACCAAGACCGTGAACAGACCGGTAATATTACCGGTGCCCTCGACACCGGGGCCGGCGCGCTCGAGCAGTTTCGGCAATTCGGCGAATACCGTCGGCGTATAACCCTTGGACGCCGGTGGCTCACCGGCGCTGAGACCGATTTCGCGCTGAGCCTGGGCAAAGCGCGTAACACTGTCCATCAGGCACAGCACCTCTTTGCCCTGATCGCGAAAGAATTCGGACAGCGCCAGGGTCATATAAGCGGCCTGGCGGCGCATCAGCGGCGGCTCGTCGGAGGTCGCGACAACCACGACGCTGCGGCGCAAGCCTTCTTCGCCAAGGTTATCTTCGATAAATTCCTGGACTTCGCGGCCGCGCTCGCCGATCAAGCCGATGACATTCACGTCCGAGGCGGTGTAGCGGGACAGCATCGACAGCAGCACCGACTTGCCGACGCCCGAGCCGGCGAAAATTCCCATCCGTTGACCCTGGCAGCAGGTCAGAAATGTATTTAAGGCCCGCACCCCGAGGTCGAGCTTGTCACCGACCCGGCGGCGTTGATGGGCGGGCGGCGGACTGTTGCGCAGCAAATAAGGGATCCGGCCATAGGGCAAGGGCGGCCCGCCATCAATCGGTTCACCCATGGCGTTAACCACACGCCCCAACCAGGCGGCATCGGGATGGATCACCGGCGCGGCGTCGGCCAGCTCCGCCTTAGAACCGATACCGACCCCGTCGAGCGAGCCAAACGGCATGAGCAGAGCGCGATCATCGCGAAAACCGATGATCTCACAAATCACCGGCTGTCCATCGCGGGCCTGCAAATGGCACCTGCCGCCAACTGAAACAGCGCGCTGAACGCCCCCGACTTCGACCATCAAACCCTGCACAGCGGTGACGCGGCCATAGAAAAACTGCTCAGAAACACGCTCAATGCTGGCTTGGATATTCGGAATATTAACCATCAAGTATTAATTTTTTCCCATAATTTCGGCCGACCCAGCCGCGCCGCGAGTGCCGCTAAGGCCCTGAAGTCCCAGCTATTCTATGGTTTACGTGCTTAAGGTTCAGTAAAGAGCGAATCGGCGTCGGAGGCGAAAAATAAATTGTGGCAATAATTTGTTAACCAAATCGGGGCTATCTTGTTAATGATGATTACCAAGAAAACCCGACCGGACGTGTCGGGCCTCATTCAACGATCGGAGTAACAGTATGCGCATCCTGCTTATCGAAGACGATTCAGCAACGGCGCAAAGCATTCAGTTGATGCTTAAATCCGAAGGCTATATCTGCGATACCACCGATCTGGGCGAAGACGGCCTGGAAATCGGCAAACTCTACGATTACGACAACATGGTTCTGGACCTGATGTTACCCGATATCGATGGCTACGAAGTCGTCCGGCGCTTGCGAGAAGCGCGGGTCGAAACCCCCATCCTGATCCTGTCCGGCCTTAACGAGGCCGACAACAAGATCAAGGGTCTGGGCATCGGCGCCGACGACTATCTGACCAAACCCTTCGATAAGCGCGAGCTTATTGCCCGGGTGCAGGCGATTGTTCGCCGCTCGAAAGGTCATGCGGATTCGGTGATCAAAACCGGCAAACTCGAAGTCAATCTGGATGCCCGTACCGTGGAGGTTGATGCCAAACCGGTACACCTTACTGGCAAGGAATATGGCATTCTGGAGTTGCTGTCCCTACGCAAGGGCACGACCCTGACCAAGGAGATGTTCTTAAACCATCTCTATGGCGGTATGGACGAGCCAGAACTGAAGATCATCGACGTATTCGTCTGCAAGCTGCGCAAAAAACTGTCGCAGGCGTCGGAAGGTGAGAATTATATCGAGACAGTGTGGGGCCGCGGTTATGTCCTGCGCGATCCGATCGCCGACCCAGCAGACCAAAAATCGGCAGCCCAAGCAGCGTAACGCCGCCGATCAAGCAATTAAAAAGCCGGCGCTTGTCGCCGGCTTTTTTATGCCCCCGCGCTGGGCAGATTAAAGCGAAATACGATCTCGTCGGGCTTCGAGGTTTCGACCGCCAAACCGCCGTCGAGCCCGCGCGCCATTACAGACGTATAGTAAGCGTGCGCCGAGCGCGGGGTCAGGTCTTCAGAACTGGTCTCGCCAGACAAGGCCCCCGATAATTCATCGTCCAGTCCGGCCCGTTCACCGGTGGCAGTCACGCGGACCGTGTAATCCCCGGTGCCGGGGGCCTCGGAATTAATGCGCAGCACGCCGCCGCGCGGCAAACAATCGCCGGCCAACATAGCGCCATTGAGCATGACCTTGATGGCGCCTAGGGGTGGGCTATTGTCGAGGGCATCGGTTTCGATCGTGGTGCGTTGGTTGCCACACACAGAGCGGATCAGCGCCAACGCATCGGCCACCGTAACGCCCGATGCGGAATTCCCCGCCGACCCATAGGCCAAACGAAAGAACTGCAGTTTTTCAGAGGCTTGCAACGCACTCTTCGTAATCAACCCCATGGTCTCGCCTTCAGCGTCATCGCCATATTCGGTGAGCAGTTCGACGCCGGTTTTCACCGCGCCCACCGGGCTGACCATATCGTGGCATAGTCGCGACGCCAGCAATTCGGCGACGTACAAATCGATTGTCGGGCTCATGCCCCCACCCCATTCCGTTCAGGCCTGTCAGCTGCTCCGGTTGACCGACGCAGTGACGACCAATCTAATGCGATTCGGTCTTGAATACTTCCTCTTGTATGACAGCGTTCCGCCATGTCTCTAAGTTTCGCCCCCGGCGCCCCCAGCGCCCTCGTCCGCCATCCCGACCAACCGGACTGGCGCCTGGGCATGGTTCAATCCACTATCGGCAATCGGGTAACGGTAAATTTTGCGCAGGTTGGCAAACAGACTATCGATACCGAGAATGTTGCGCTGGAATTAATCTCGGAAGATCGAAGTGGCTGATATTCGTAAATTTCATCATCCGGGCAGCGGTCGGCGCCGTGCCGTGCCGTTTCCCAAAGGACGCCAAGCCTCGCCGGAAGCGCTCGAAGAAATTCGCGCGCTGCTGGCGACAGATCCGCTGCAACGCAGCGAATTGATCGAATATCTGCATGCTATTCAGGACCGATATGCGTGCCTATCGGGGTTTCACCTTGCGGCGCTGGCCGAGTTGATGGGGTTGGCGCTGGCGGAAGTCTACGAGGTCGCCACCTTCTACGCCCATTTCGACGTTGTGGTGGATGACACGGAGACGCCGCCGGCGGAACTCATTGTCAGGGTTTGCGATAGTTTACCGTGCGCGCTGGCCGGCAGCGATGTTCTGCACCACGCCTTGGTGCAACAGCCGCCATCGGGCGTGCGCATCGTGCGGGCGCCGTGCATGGGGCGGTGCGACTGCGCGCCGGTTGCCGAGGTCGGTCATCGTCATATCGATAAGGCCACGCCGGAAACCATCGCCGCGGCGGCCGATGGCGGCGACACCGCGCCAGCCGTACCCGCCTACGCCAATTTGGCGAAATACCAATCGGTCGGCGGCTACGCCGTCTATGAGGCCTGCAAACGCGGCGAACGCAGCGCTGCCGATACAGAGGCCACCATCAACGATGCCGGGTTGCGCGGCATGGGCGGTGCGGGTTTTCCAGCCGCGCGCAAATGGTCGTTCGTGCGCGCCGAAGCCAAACCCCGGCGCCTCGCGGTCAACGCCGACGAAGGCGAACCTGGCACTTTCAAGGACCGCCACTTCCTCGAGACCGCGCCCCATACGGTGCTCGAAGGCGCGCTGATCGCCGCCTGGGCGGTCGAAGCCGAGGAAATTTACATTTATCTGCGCGACGAATATCCGGCGGCCCATGAAATATTGCTGACAGAAATTGCGGCGTTGGAGGCGACCGGCATCATTCGGCCTGGCCAGATCATTCTGCGCCGCGGCGCCGGCGCCTATATCTGTGGCGAAGAAAGCGCGATGATCGAATCGATCGAAGGCAAGCGCGGCCTACCGCGGCACCGGCCACCCTATGTCGCCCAGGTCGGTTTGTTCGGCCAGCCGACATTGGTTCATAACGTTGAAACCCTCTATTGGATCCGCGAAATTCTGGAGAACGGCGCGGATTGGTATCGCGGCAACGGACGCCATGGCAGCAACGGTCTGCGAGCTTATTCGGTCTCGGGCCGGGCCAAAGAACCGGGCGTCAAAATCGCCCCGGCCGGTATTACCGCGCGCGAACTGATCGACGAATATGCCGGCGGCATGGCCGAGGGCCACAACTTCAAGGCCTATCTACCGGGCGGCGCCTCGGGCGGCATTCTGCCCGCCACCTTGGCCGACCTGCCGCTTGATTTCGGCACCCTCGAAAAACATGGCAGTTTCATCGGCTCCGCCGCGGTGGTCGTCCTATCCGATCAGGATAGCGTACGCGCGGCGGCGCTCAATCTGATGCGGTTCTTCGAGGATGAAAGCTGCGGGCAATGCACGCCGTGCCGTGTCGGTACCGAAAAGGCGGTCAAGCTGATGCTCGCCGATACTTGGGACGCCGATTTGTTGGCCGAGCTGTCGCAAGCCATGCGCGACGCCTCGATCTGCGGCCTCGGCCAGGCCGCGCCGAACCCGATGGACAGCGTGTTGAAATATTTCCCGGACGAGGTCGGCGGCGGCGACGCTTAGTCGCCGAACACCCAGCGATAGATGCGCGAATCGTCTTGATAGCCATCATTGGCGACGAAGGGCTCGTTGTTCCAGAATTCCTCGGCCGCCGCCCGCCCGGGCAGCTCCAGCATCAATGCGGTGCCAATATTGTCGATACCGTCGGCGGAGCGGATCGGCCCGCGAAAAATAAAGCTGTCGTCATATTCGCGGAAGTAACGTTCATGGTCGTTGCGA
This sequence comes from Alphaproteobacteria bacterium, assembly GCA_011087645.1. Lineage (GTDB taxonomy): Bacteria > Pseudomonadota > Alphaproteobacteria > UBA6615 > UBA6615 > JABDJY01. The sequence goes on along the minus strand of JAALLF010000011.1, from coordinate 47,835 downwards.
TGGGTGGCGAGCAAGGTCTCTGTATCGGCAATCTTCGACCCGGTGCACAGAAACTGCTGCAGACCCTTGCGCTGATAGTCGGCTTGCCGTTTGAGAAAACTATTCGACCAGCGGTGAACGTCAACGCCTCCATAGACCCCAGCCTTGGCGAGCGGATCGGCAGCAAGGAAGTTCTCGACCGCATGGCGATCATCGAGCTGAATGAAATAGGTCGTTCCCAACGTGTTCAAACCATCGTCGGACACCACATGGCCGTAACCGATGACCTGTTCGCCGAACGAGGCCACGTACAGCCGCTGATCTTGCAGGTAGGTCCCGCGCGCTTCCAACGTGCCCGCCTCGTCCCAGCAATAGATCGCCCATTCCGCGGGTTTGCTGGCGTAGTACGCCTTCAGCTCTTCTGCATTAAGGCCGTACCGAGGATCGCCCGGTAAATATTCGGCAGACTCTCCACCCGCCATCTCGTCGCCCTCCCGGACACAACTTAATAGTGAATATGCGACAATTCCGTGGCAATCAATAGCCCCGTCAGCGCAGTAACTTGACATCGCAAGTAGCCTCGCCTACAAGCCGGCCCGCGATGATGCACCGAGCTACCATAGTCAAAACCGTGACTAACCGCGCCCCGCGATGGGGTGAAGCGGGCGGGTTCGAGTGCGCGTGGCGGCTGTCATAACAGCCATCGATTAAACGCAGTAAATCGCACACCGCCGGCATCATGCACGGCGGTTTTTATTTGTGCAGTTGCCGGTTCCCTCCCTTCCACGCTTTACGGGACAAAAGGCAATGGACAGCATGTACAAGATTGCCCACGATATTTCCGAAATCGACTGGTGGCGGCTCGCCGATATCATGGCGCGAGCCCCGTTGTTCGAGCGCAAACCGTTCGATTTGGCCCAGGCGTTTCGCAATAGCGATGCGGTAGTCTTTGCCCACGCCGATGGCGTGTTGGTGGGCGCCGCACGCGCGCTATCCGACGGCGTCTACTATGCCACGATCTACGACGTGGCCGTCGCGCCTGAACACCAAGGCTGCGGCGTCGGCCGTCAGATGGTCTCTGCCTTGCTCAGCAAATTGCCGGTCGAGCGGGTTTTCCTCACATCGGTGTTCGGCAAGGAAGGATTCTACGAAAGATTCGGCTTTCTAGCGCAAACCAACGCCATGGGACGCTACGCCGAACCGGCGCGAGGCCAGGCGCTGGCGTCGGGTGTCTTGACGGCGGTCCGCACAACAAGTTCATTAGGCGTCACAAAAACGTCCAATTAACCTAACAGAGTTTATGTTTATGCAGAGGAAAGCCTTGAAATGTTTGAAAACAATGCCCGCCTTGGCCGCGGATTGCGGGGATCGCTCGCGGTCGCTTTGTTCGCCCTGTTCCTGGCAGTGCCGCAAATGAGCGACGCTCAGGAAACCATCACCACAGCGAGCGGCCTCAGCTATATCGACACCGAAGCCGGTGACGGCGCGGAAGCGAAGGCCGGTCAAAACGCCACCGTGCACTACACCGGCTGGCTCTATCAAAACGGCGAGAAGGGCGACAAGTTCGACAGCTCGGTCGACCGCGGCCAGCCGTTCAGCTTTCCCTTGGGCGCCGGCCGCGTCATCCGCGGCTGGGACGAAGGTGTCGCCGGCATGAAGCCCGGCGGCAAGCGCACCCTCATCATCCCACCCGCGCTGGGTTACGGTGCACAGGGCGCCGGCGGCGTCATTCCGCCCAACGCAACCCTGATCTTCGAAGTCGAGTTGATCGAGGCCAAATAGTCTCTTTTGCGTCATCTCCGGCCAGAATTAAGGCGTTCTGGCCGGAGAGGCCCCTAGACACGACGCACTCCCGCGCGGCACCTTAGCGGGACAATGAGCGACAAACCGATCACCTTCACCCTCGACGGCCGCGCGGTCACCGCCGCGCCGGACGAGACCATCTGGCAGGTCGCCCAGCGCGAGGGGGTCGAGATCCCCCATCTCTGCTACACGCCGGAGCCAGGCTATCGGCCCGACGGCAATTGCCGCGCGTGCATGGTGCATATCGAGGGTGAGCGGCCGCTCGCCGCCTCGTGCCTGCGCCAACCCGACGAGGGCATGGTGGTCGAGACCCAGGCCGAACGCGCCACGGCGGCGCGTGACATGGTGATCGAGTTGCTGATGGCCGATCAGCCGGCGCGCGAAACCGCACCCGATCCGGGTTCTAAATTCTGGCAATGGGCCGACCGCGCTGGCGTCACCGACAGCCGCTTGCCAGCCCGCGACAGCAGCGAGACCCCGGCATCCGATCCCAGCCATCCGGCGATGGCGGTCAATCTCGACGCCTGCATCCATTGTAATTTATGCGTGCGCGCGTGCCGCGAGGTGCAGGTCAACGATGTCATCGGCATGGCCGGCCGGGGGGCTGCCGCCAAGATCGTGTTCGATTTCGATGACCCGATGGGGAATTCGACCTGCGTGGCCTGCGGCGAATGCGTGCAAGCGTGTCCGACCGGGGCGCTGTTGCCCGCCACCATGATCGACGAGGCCGGCATCGGCGTCGGCGCCGACGGGTTCGACCGCAGCGTCGATAGCGTCTGCCCCTATTGCGGGGTCGGCTGCCAGCTCACCTACCAGATCAAAGACGACCGCATCGTTAAGGTCGAGGGGCGTAACGGCCCGGCCAACGAAAGCCGGCTGTGCGTCAAAGGCCGCTTCGGCTTCGACTATGTGCACCATCCCCACCGCTTGACCACGCCGTTGATCCGCAAGGAGGGCGTGGGCAAGAGCTGGGACGACGAGGTCGACCCCGCCGATCCCTCGAGCCATTTCCGCGAAGCGACGTGGGAGGAAGCGCTCGACGCCGCCGCCAACGGTCTGCGCAAGGTTGCCGACAGCCATGGCGGCGACGCCATCGCCGGCTTCGGGTCGGCCAAGGGCTCGAACGAAGAAGCCTATCTGTTCCAGAAACTTATCCGCACCGCGTTCAAGACCAATAACGTCGATCACTGCACTCGGCTGTGCCACGCCTCGTCGGTGGCGGCGCTGATGGAGACCATCGGCTCCGGCGCGGTAACCGCGCCGTTCACGGCGGCGGAGGATTCCGACTGCATCATCGTTATCGGCGCGCGGCCGACAGAAAACCACCCGGTCGCCGCGACCTACCTCAAACAAGCCGCCAAGCGCGGCGCGACGCTAATCGTGATGGATCCCCGCGGCTACGCGCTGACCCGCCACGCCGATCATTTCGTGCAATTCAAACCGGGCACCGACGTGGCCCTACTCAACGCCATGATGCACACCATCCTCGACGAAGGGCTCGCCGACGACCAATATATCGCCGGCTACACCGAGGACTTCGACGCTCTGAAGGAAAAGGTCACTGCCTTTGCGCCGGAGGACATGGCCGAGGTTTGCGGCGTCGACGCCGAGACCATACGCACCATCGCGCGCACCTACGCCACCGCCGAGCGGTCGATCATTTTCTGGGGCATGGGTATCTCCCAACATGTGCACGGCACCGACAATGCCCGTTGCCTGATTTCGCTAGCATTGCTGACCGGCCAGGTCGGCCGCCCGGGCACCGGCCTGCACCCGCTGCGCGGCCAGAACAATGTCCAGGGCGCGTCGGACGCCGGCCTCATTCCCATGGTCTATCCCGACTACCAATCGGTCACCGACCCGGCGGTCCGCCAGCGGTTTGAGAGCCTGTGGGGGGTCGAGGATCTCGACCCCAATGCCGGGCTGACCGTGGTCGAAATCATGGACGCCGCGCGCGAAGGCCAGGTGCGGGCAATGTATGTCATGGGCGAGAACCCAGCCATGTCGGACCCCGACCAGCACCATGCGCGCCAAGGCCTCGCCGCACTCGATCATCTGGTGGTGCAGGAGATCTTTCTCACCGAGACGGCGGCCCACGCCGACGTCATTCTGCCGGCCTCGGCCTGGCCTGAGAAATCGGGCACGGTCACCAACACCAATCGGCAAGTACAAATCGGTCGCCCGGCGCTGCCCCTGCCCGGCGACGTACAGCAGGATTGGTGGATCATCCAGCAACTCGCCCAGCGGCTTGGCCTGGGCTGGGCCTATGGCGGCGTCGATGAAGTATTCGACGAGTTGCGACGGGCCATGGACTCGATCGACGGGATTACCTGGGAGCGCCTACAACGCGAAGACGCGGTCACCTATCCGTGCGACGCGGAGGATCAGCCGGGCCAGGAAATCATGTTCGCCAATGGCTTCCCCACAGCGTCGGGCCGCGGCAAGTTCGTGCCCGCCGATGTGCTGCCGCCCGACGAATTGCCCGACACCGACTATCCGATGGTGCTGACCACCGGGCGCATGCTCGAACATTGGCATACCGGCGCCATCACGCGGCGCGCGACCGTGCTCGACCATATCGAACCGGAAGCGGTGGCAACCTTACATCCGCGCGAGCTGCGGCGTCTTGAGGTCGACCCCGGCGGCATCATCCGGGTGGCAACCCGGCGCGGGATCATCGAACTGGCGGCGCGCGCCGACCGCGACGTGCCGGAGGGCATGGTCTTCATCCCCTTCTGTTTCGCCGAAGCGGCGGCGAACCTGTTGACCAATCCACAGCTCGACCCGTGGGGTAAAATCCCCGAGTTCAAATTCTGCGCCGCCAAGGTGGAAAACGCCGAACGCGTGGCCGCCGAGTAACGGCATCACACCCGGGATAGGGAGGAAAGAAGATGGACATACCCCGCATATCGGCCGCTGAAATGGAAGCGAAGCACGTCGTTCGCGTCGGCGATTGCCGAGGGTCCGACCTCGCCTATCTCGATCAGCGCATCCCCGGCCATGAACGCGAGATCGTCAATGTGGTCGGCATGAACGTTACCGAAAACCTCGAGGATCCTGATCTGGAACCGAAAGTCGGCAAGGCCCATGGCTTCTCGTTGGTCTATAACCGCGCCAAGGAAGGCAGCGGGTCGGGCGCCGCGCTGCACGCCCATCAGACCGAAGAGATATTCGTGCCGATGATCGGCAGTTGGGAGGTCTTCTGGCTTGAGGGCGAGGACGAACGCGCGGTACGGCTCGACCCGCTCGATGTCATCAGTGTGCCAATCGGTATTTACCGCGGCTTTCGTTTGGTCGAGGGCGGCGCCGATTCACTCATGCTCGCCATCGTCGGCGGCCCCGACGCCGGCCATGTTTCGTGGCATCCCAGCGTGATCGAGCGGGCACGTGAGACCGGACTGGAAGTCGACGAGAACGGAAACCTTCGCGAGCTCGACTAGGATTCGGGTCGCGCTAAACGCCCTCGTGCTTCGACAAGCTCAGCACGAGGGCTAGAGCGAACACAATAACATCGCCCTCATCCTGAGCTTGTCGAAGGATGAAGACGCAAGGACATACTTCGAGACGCCGGCTTTGCCGGCTCCTCAGTATGAGGTTATCTATTTTTGCGAAATTAAACCGAGTCCCTCATCCTGAGAGTCTGACCGGAAATGAAGTGAGCGATATCAGCGGTTTATCAATCTGACCCTCGAGCGTCATCACCCCCACCCCAACCCTCCCCCCTCAAGGGGGAGGGGGTAATAGCCAGCGGGTCGCTAATAATTTCCCTCCCCCCAGCGAGGGGGAGGGTTAGGGAGGGGGGTGGCGTTAGCCATTGCGTTTGGTTTTCTCCCACGGGGCGGGGAACAAGGTCTTAGAAACAAACAATTCATTTCCGGCCAGGCTCTGAGGAGGTGCGCAGCACCGTCTCGAAGGGTGAGAGCCTCATCTCTAAAGAAAGAAGCCCGACCGTTTTCACGGCCGGGCCTCTTCTGAGCTTTATCGGGTGCAAACTTTAGAAGCGAGCGGTCCATTGGCTGGCCCTGCTCGGCCGGAATACATACACAAGATTTCCGAACACTGCTCCCGTCTCTCCTCCCCTCCCTCGGGCCGTCTTACACACCGCCAGGTTATGTGCCTTCGCGGCGGCGGCGCGCTGGCCTCTCAACCTCGCGCCGTTCTTTCGAGGGCGGATTTAAGAGGGTTTGGGAACCAGAGTCAAACGGTACCTACGTCTGGGTTAGAGGGATTCTAATCGGCCAAAAACGATTCAGCGGCGGCGAGGTCTTCCGGCCGATTAACGTTAAAAAAGGGGTCAATTGCATCGACGGCGAACGCACCCACGCTCAGGTTGTAACCGCCGGTCCAGTCGTCGACCTTGCGAATCCCACCTTCGACAAGCGCAGCGCGGAGTTCGGCCGCCAACGCCACCGGCCAGAGGCCGAAGACCGGATGCCGCCGGTCACCGCTTTTTGCACACGCCATATCGCCATTATCGGCGAGAAGCGTCACTGTTAACCGTTCGACCAGGTCGTCAGGAAAAAATGGCGCATCAGTCGCGAAAGTCGCGATCCAGGCACATTCCGGCGCATGGATCGCTGCCCATTCCATGCCGGTCAGGACTCCCGCCAGGGGGCCGGCAAAACCCTCGACGGTATCGGCAGCGACAGGGATATCAAACGGCGCGAACCGCGCCGGGTCACCATTGGCGTTAATCATCAGACGGGATACTTGCGGCGCGGCGCGGTCGATGATGTGCGCGAGGATCGGCCGCCCCCCGAGGGAACGTAGACATTTATCGCCGCCACCCATGCGCCGGGACTGGCCGCCGGCGAGCAGAATACCGGCTATCGGGCCGATCCCCGTCACGCCGGCCGGGTCGCTCAAGCCGCGTCCTCGGACGTTGCCGTGCGTTTACCGCCCTGGGGTTCGGCGTCAAACTCAATGCGCTCCTGCCCCGCCAACGCCAGGAAACGATGACCGCGGGCGCGGCCGATCAGGGTCAAGCCCGCTTGGCGCGCCAGATCGACGCCCCAGGCAGTGAAGCCCGAGCGCGATACCAGGATTGGAATGCCCATATGGACTGTCTTGATCACCATTTCCGATGTTAGCCGGCCGGTGGTGTAGAAAATTTTGTCGTCGGTGCGAATGCCATTTAGGCGGATATAGCCGGCGATCTTATCGACCGCGTTGTGGCGGCCGACATCTTCCATATACAGCAAGGGCCGGTCCTGTTCACACAACACGCAGCCATGGATCGCACCGGCGGTGAGATAGAGGCTCGGCATGGTGTTGATTTCCTTGGTCAACGCATAGAGCCAGGACGTCCTGAGAACGGCGTCGCGGTTCAACGCCACATCTTCGAAACTCTCCATTAGATCGCCGAATACGGTGCCCTGGGCACAGCCGCTGGTCAGGGTCTTCTTGCGTAATTTCGCTTCATAATCGGTTTGGCGCGAGGTTCGCACCACCACGACCTCGAGATCGTCGTCATGCTCGACCTCAACAATATCGTCGTCCGGCAACAGCATGTTCTGATTGGCCAGGTAACCCACCGCGAGATATTCGGGATAATCGCCAACCGTCATCATGGTGACGATCTCTTGGCCATTGAGAAACAAGGTCAGGGGCCGTTCGACGACAACCGACGCCTCGACCCGGCCGCCCTGCTCATCGATCCCCACAACCCGCTCGGTCAGGCGGGGATCCTGTGGATTTGGCTTCACCAACTGCGCGGCCATGTTGCGGCTTCCATTATCAAACGATGCGCACAACCTAGGTCGCCCGGCCCAGTGCCGGCAAGACCAGCGAACAAAAGCATAGACGTGGCCAATGGGAATGCTATTTAGTTATCTTACCTACGTAAATTATATATCTTGTTAAAATATGCATATTTTTGCTCCTAAAATCATATCATCTAGCCGATATGGGTGAATTCGGCCAAGGTTTGATCAATGCGGCCACGCTGATCGTGTCGTTCGACAGCGATTTTCTCGGCATCGTCGGACTGTCCCTGCGGGTCAGCCTGAGCGCGGTGGTGATCGCCTGTTTGATTGGTTTTCCCTTAGGCGCTCTGCTGGCCTTAAGTCGCTTTCCCGGCCGCGGCGCCGCCGTCGCCGTGTTGAACGCGCTGATGGGCTTGCCGCCGGTCGTGGTCGGCCTGATCGTGTTCCTGGCGCTATCGCGCAGCGGACCGTTCGGCGTGCTCGGTCTGTTGTTCACGCCAACCGCCATGATCATCGCCCAGACCATCTTGGTCGCGCCGATCATCGCCGCTTTGACCCGCCAAACCGTGGAGGATCTGTGGGCGGAGTATGGCGAGCATTTGCGCTCGCTCAACGCCACCCGCGCCGACACCATCGCCACCTTGCTCTGGGACGGCCGATATTCCCTCACGACAACGGTGCTCGCCGGGTTCGGCCGGGCGATCGCCGAAGTCGGCGCGGTGATGATCGTCGGCGGCAATATCGACAATTTGACCCGTGTCATGACCACCGCGATCGCCCTGGAGACCAGCAAGGGTAATCTCGAGATGGCGCTTGGCCTCGGCATCGTCCTGCTGGTACTGGCCTTAACGGTCAACGGCGTATCGCAACTAATCGGCGCCAGCGCCCAGCGACAGGCCCTGCGCGCATGACCGCCCCATCGACCATCCTACCGCTCGACGTATCGTCCCTGGTCTACGAAGCCGGCGGCACGCGCTTGTTGCACGATGTCAGCTTTCGGCTCACCGCTGGCACGCGGACCGTCATGTTGGGACCCAATGGCGCGGGCAAGAGCCTGACACTTCGGCTGTGCCACGGACTGTTGACGCCAACCATGGGCGCCATCCGTTGGGGCGGTGAGGTTTCCAGCGACCCGGCGCGAACGCGACGCCATCAGGCCATGGTCTTCCAACGCCCCGTGCTGCTGCGCCGCTCGGCTCGCGGCAATATCGAACACGCGCTAAAACTACGCCGGGTGCCGCGTGCTGAGCGACGCGCCCGCGCCGAGCTGGCGTTGGCGCAAACCGGCTTGGCCGCGCTCGGCGACCGACCCGCCCGCGCACTGTCGGGCGGCGAGCAGCAGCGCCTCGCTCTGGCCCGGGCTTGGGCGACGACGCCCCAGGTGCTATTCCTCGATGAGCCGACTGCCAATCTCGACCCCGCGGCGACCCGCGCGGTTGAAACCCTGATCGGCGGGTTCCACGCCGCCGGCGCCAAAATCATTATGACGACCCACGACCTTGGCCAAGCGCAGCGCATCGCCGATGAGATCCTATTCGTCCATAATGGTCGGTTGCTGGAGAAGACCGCGGCCGAACAATTTTTCACCGCGCCGACAACGCGCGAGGCCGAGGCTTTCATCAAGGGAGAGTTGCTGTGGTAGACCTTTTCCGCCGCCTAGCCTGGCTGCTGTCGTTGCTGCCTTTAATCGCCGCGACACCCACCGCCGCTGAACGCCCCCTCATTCTGGCAACGACGACGTCAGTCGATAATTCAGGCCTCCTCAAACATCTGTTGCCGAAAGTCACAGCAGATACCGGACTGACCGTCCATGTAGTGGTGCGCGGCACCGGCGCGGCATTGCGGCTCGGTACCAGCGGCGACGCCGATGTGGTCTTTGTCCACGACCGGCTTGCCGAAGACGCCTTCGTCGCCGCCGGTCATGGATCCTTCCGCCGTGACGTTATGAGTAGCAACTTTCTGATCATCGGTCCGCACGACGATCCAGCCAAGATCGCCGATCTGCCCGACCCCGCCGCGGGCTTGCGCCGCATCGCTCAAACCAAAACATTGTTTGTCTCGCGCGGCGATGGCAGCGGCACTCACAATGCCGAACTTCGCCTCTGGACCGCGGCCGGGCTCGACCCTCGCGTGGCGTCCGGCACCTGGTACCGCGAAACCGGATCCGGCATGGGCGCGACCTTGAATATTGCATCGGCCCTCGATGCTTACCTGCTGACCGAGAGCGGCACGTGGGCGAATTTCGGCAATCGTGGAGCCCTTACGGTTCTCAACGATAATGCGCTCCTCAACCCCTATGGGATCATGCTGGTGAATCCGCAACGCCACCCTCATGTGCCCGAGAACGACGCCCGTAAATTTATCGATTGGCTGACCAGCCCGGTGGCCCAACAAGCCATCGATGAATTCACCATCAACGATCAGCACCCGTTTCGCAGCGCTGCCGGCGCAGAGACGACAGCCAAATAGACCCAACTATTGACCCTGGCGGAACGCGGGGCCATTTCTGTATTACTCTTTCCACGGGACCATTACGGAAGCTTACTCTTGTCTGCGCATCCCCTGCGATCCTTCGTATTGGCTGTCATGGCCACCGTTATTGTGGTGCCGGTTTCGCGCGCCGCCGATGATGACGAAACACCGCTGGTCGCTGTCACCGCGATTGTTCGCGACGCGTCAATCGACGCCCTCTACACCGGCATGACCGACGCCATGCGCGACGCCGGATATCACGACGGCGTTTCGGTTCGCCTGCGCTTCGAAAACGCCGAGGCGGATTCAAGGCGGGCCGCGCAATTGATCAAATCGTTCAGCCAAGACCGCGCCGATATCATCGTCGCGTTCACCGATCCCTCGGTACGCATCGCGGCAAAGGAACGGCTGCGAATTCCCCTGGTTGTAGCGGGTATCGGTCCGGCGACCGCGAACGAGTTACGCCGCAACCGCAATACGCGGCTGTTAACCGGCATCGTCGACGAAGAGCGCTACGACACTCAGTTGGCCCTCATTCGCGATGTGGCGCCGACAGTGCGTAGCGTGGCGATCCCGGTCAACGCCGACAAACCCTTAGACAGGGAAGTCATGCGGGCGATCACAGCATTTGCGCGGAGCATTGATCTGACGGTCGAACAATTGCCGGTCTCCGTCGAAAAGGAGCTGATCGCTGCAACCATCGAAGGCTATTCGCCCGAGGAGACGGTGATCCTGCTCGACAAACGTGTTTTTCCCGACGCGCCGGTCGACCGGATCATCGCCGCCGCCGAAGCCACCAGGCTTTTGGTGTTCACCAGCGATGAGGACACGGTTGTGCGTGGCGCGCTAGCCGCCATCGTGACCGACCCCTACGGCACAGGACGGCAAATCGGCCGATTGGTGGCGCGCATTTTAAAAGAGCCCTCGGCCGCCCGCACACCGCTGCAAGCGGCGGAGCCTTCCTACATCGTCATTAATCAAGACACGGCAACGCGGATCGGCGTCGAAATTCCCGATCCGGTGCTGGCCCGCCGGGGCCGGCTCATCGGCTGGGCCGATACCAATGGACCCCGGCCCCGCGACAAGCCGATCGTCCCCGACCCACCGCCATCCGCCGCGTCGGAAGAGGCCGATGCAACGGCAGATGACGACGACGCGGCTGAGACCGCTAATCCCCGTTCCACACCACCGTCCCGAATTCGCGAATATCGTATCCCGTAAGCTCGTCGGCCCTGGCGCGAAACGCATCACCGCGCGCGAAGGCTAGCAAGGTCTGGATCGGCGCTTCGAAGTAATCATGGCGGCGCACGATCAGATCGAAATATTCATCGGCCAGGGGCACGAAATCCAGTCGGTGGGTGCGCGCCACAGCGGCGATGGCGACACCAGCATCGGCCTTGTCATCGGCGATGAGCAGCGCCAAGTCGCCTTCCGTGTTGGCCGACGGCAACACCAGATTTAGATCGTCCAATGCGATGTCGGCATCCCCCAGAAGCTGGCGCAGCAGCATCTGGCTCCCCGCCCCCTCCTGGCGCTGACCAACGCGCGGCTTCGCCGTCCCGGCCAAATCGGCGATGCCGGCCAAACCCAGCGGATTACCGGCGGCCACCAACAGGCCCTGCACGCGCTGCGCCCAGCGGATCACCACCACGTCGCGACCGCCCAGCGCGCGGCTAACCCAGGGAACATTGTAGGTACCGGTCTCGGGATCGCGCATATGCGCCCCGCAGGCCGCCGCCGCGCCATCGGCCACCCGCGACAAGCCATCCAGGCTACCGCCGCCCAAGATCGCCAAGCCGCAGCCGCTTTCGCGCACCGCCCAATCGAGCAATGGATCATGGCTGCCGGCGATGATCGCCGGCGCCGGCCCCAAGGCGATCTCAGGCGATTGAACCCCCTGCAGCACCCACCGGTCGATCAGCGCCTTGGGGAACAGCCATTTTCCCGACCGGCGCGAACAGGGAATATTGCCCTGGCGAACCAGGTCATAGACCTTGCGCTCCTTAATACGCAGATAATCGGCGACTTCGCGGGTGGTCATCAGGTCGTTCATGGTCGTTTTTCCGGCACCAGCGGCGAAATTGGAGGATATAACCTGTTATTTTTAGCATATATATGTTGTTTTTTTCTATCGTAATATGTCGCCCGAATGTTTCCGAATAGACGCCATTGCCGTAGATTTGTCGGCCCCCTACTTCTTTCGCCGCAGATGTACTACATACATCTCTTGAACAGCGGCAGCCTTTCGAGAATATGCCATGAGTAATGCCCCTCTGATCGATCCCTTCGATCGCCAGATCAATTACCTGCGGGTGTCGGTCACCGACCGCTGCGATTTGCGCTGCGTATACTGCATGGCCGAGGACATGACCTTCCTGCCCAAGGCCGAGGTGCTGTCCCTGGAAGAGCTCGACCGCCTGTGCAGCGCCTTCGTCGATATGGGCGTGCGCAAGCTGCGGCTGACCGGCGGTGAACCGCTGGTGCGCAAGAATGTCATGTGGCTGGTGAACCGCCTGGGCCGCCATCTCAAAAGCGGCGCGCTGGAAGAACTGACCCTAACCTCGAACGGCACCCAACTGGCGAAATACGCGCAAGAGCTTGCCGATGCCGGCGTGCGGCGGATCAATGTTTCCCTCGACACGCTGGATGCCAACAAGTTCGCCGCGATTACCCGCTGGGGCAATCTCGACCAGGTTCTCGACGGTCTCGCTGCAGCCAAGCAAGCTGGCCTGGCGGTCAAGATCAACACGGTGGCGCTGAAGGGTGTCAACGACGATGAGCTGGACCGGCTGCTGACCTGGTGCGGCGAATGCGGCTTCGATCTCACCTTCATTGAGGTGATGCCCATGGGCGAGATCGGCGAGCAGCGCATCGACCAATATCTACCTCTCTCGATGGTGCGGGCCAAACTTGCCGAGACCTGGACGTTGACCGACAGCGACCACCAGACCGGCGGCCCGGCGCGTTATGTGGACGTCGGCGAAACCGGTCAGAAGCTGGGTTTCATTACCCCGCTGACCCATAATTTCTGCGAATCCTGTAATCGCGTGCGCCTGACCTGCACCGGCACGCTCTATATGTGCCTGGGCCAAGATGACGATGCCGATTTGCGCAACGCCTTGCGGGCGAGCGACGATGACGCAGCCCTCCAGCAAGCCATCCGCGAGGCGATCACCCGCAAACCCAAAGGCCACGATTTCATCATCGACCGGCGCTCGAACCAACCCGCGGTCGGCCGGCATATGAGCGTCACCGGCGGCTAACTCTCAAAACCGTAGGTAACCGGCACCGGGTCAGGTCCGCCGAATGTTGGCGCGCTTATTGTCAAACGCTTCCGGTCTCGAACTACGCCAAACTTGGCCAATTCCAAATTGACTCCCGCGAGGGCGGCCCATACCGTGGTCTCCTGTAAGACTGCTGTTTTAGGAGCTGTTTCACCAAAAAGCATATGTGCCGGACACGCATCGCCCCCGTGGGAGCCGATGCCAAAAATGGGGACGTCCATGAGCGCAGAAACGACACTTGTTGAAGAATCGGGTGTTTCCGATATCCGCCGCAACGACGCGTTGGAAGAGATACCGATCCTCGATCTAGGCCCCTATCTTGCCGGCGAAGCGGGCGCGGCTGAGAAACTGGTCGCCGAACTGCGTTACGCGCAGGAAAATATCGGTTTCTATTTCATCATCAATCACGGCGTGACGCCGTCGTTGTTCGATCGCTGTTTCGACGAACTCAAACAGTTTTTCGCACTGCCCTTCGAAGAGAAGATCAAGCTAAAATTCGATACAGACATGATCGGCTATATTCCGCCGAAATCGACGATCTATGAAACCTCGACAATCAATGAGAACACCAAGAAGGATCAAAACGAGACGATTCTGATCGGTGTCGAATTCGATGCCGACCATCCGCGCTATCAAGAGGGCCGCCGATTCCGAGTACCCAATAAATGGCCGCAATCATTGCCGAGCCTGCGCGAAACGATGGTGGAATACCAGCAGACCATGATGGCGCTTGGCTGGCAGTTGCTGCCGCTCTACGCGCAGGCGCTGGATAAACCGGCGGATTATTTCAATCCCTATTTCGAGAATGAACCCCACTGCATCGGCCGCAATTCGCACTATCCAGTGGTCGATCTGGAGGAGAACCAATTCGGTATCGCGCCCCACAGCGATCATGGCTTTATCACCCTGTTGCCGCTATCCGAGGTGCCAGGACTCGAAGTCCTGACCCAGTCGGGCAAATGGATTCCAGCGCCGCATATCCCCGGCGCGATCCTGGTCAACACCGGCGAATTCCTCAACCGCTGGACCAACGGGCGCTTCATCGCGACACCCCACCGCGTGGTGTCGCCAGCGGCCGACCGCTACGCCATCACCTTCTTCTACAGCCCATGCGACGAGGCGGTCGCCGAGCCCCTCGACACCTGTGTCGGCCCCGGCAATCCGGCGCAATATGAGCCGATGAGTTTCATCGAATATCTGGCCTTCTACACCGATGGCAATTTTCTTCACGAAAAACGAAAGCGAGGTGCCGCGGGGGACGCGGCGCTGGCTAAATAAGCCGACGCTATTTTGCTGCGCTTGGCTATTCCGCCGCGGCCGCCACCGACACCGTCGGTTCGCGCCACGCTGTCATCAGATCGGCCCGACACAGCTGCGCCTCGCCCATGTTACGCGCTTTGACATATCCGTAGCCGCGGATGCTTTCCGGAATACTGGCAATCTCGACCGCCAACGGGTGATTATCGCTGTGCAAGCCGTCGATAAGTTCGCTGACTGTCGCCTGGTATTCAGCGATGAGCTGGCGTTCGGCGCGCCGTTCTTGAGTATAGCCAAACACGTCCAGTTTGGTGCCGCGTAGAATTTTGAACCGTGCCAGCATCCCCATCACCCGAAGCATCCATGGACCGAAAGTGCGTTTGACCGGCAGGCCGGTATCGCGGTCTTTTCGGGTGAGTAAGGGCGGCGCTAGATGGATTTGCAGTTTGAAGTCGCCCTCGAACTGCGTGGTCAGTCGTTCGGCAAACCCGCTATCGCTGTAGAGCCGCGCAACCTCATATTCATCCTTGTAGGCCATCAGCTTATAGCCATAGCGCGCGACGGCTTCGGCGAATCCGGTCTGGCCCGGGGCCCTTTCCGCTTCGGCCGACCGGGCGGCTTCGACCAATTGTTGGTACCGCCGGGCGTAGCGGCGGCTTTGGTAGGCGCGCAACTGATCGACCCGACGGGTAATCATCTCGTCGAGATTTTCCGACAGTCTGAGGCTGTCGACCGTTGTATCCGGCTCGGCGATCGCCGTGGTCGTCTGCGGATCGATGACGGCGTAACAACCCATGTTGAAGGTTTCGATATTTGCATCAACGGCGATGCCGTTCAGCTCAATGGCGCGTTCGATCGATTCCGGCGAGAGCGGGATCAACCCGCGTTGCCAAGCATAACCCAGCATGAACAAATTCGCCGCGATCGAATCGCCCATCAGCGCCGTGGCAATACGGGTGGCGTCGACGAATTCGACCTGATCGCGACCAGCCGCCGCGACCAGCCGTTCGGCCAGAGCCTCGCTGGGAAACTGTAGGTCGGGGTCGCGGGTAAACTGGCCGGTAATCGCCTCGTGCGTATTGACGATAATCCGCGTCTCGTTGGGGCGAATGGTGCCCAACGCCAACTCGCCGCCGGCGACCAGTTTGTCGCACGCCAGTATCAGGTCGGCGGCACCGGAGGTCAGGCGCACCGCCTTGATGTCCTGAGGCTGCGCGGCAATTTGCACATGGCTGGTGACCGGCCCGCCCTTCTGGGCCATGCCGAACTGATCGACACCCGCGCATCCCAGCCCTTCGAGATGAGCCGCCATGGTCAATAGAGCACCAATGGTCGCCACGCCGGTCCCGCCAACCCCGGTGACGAGTATTTTGTACGGGCGGCCGGGTTCGAGGCCGGGACGCGTCGGCTCCGGCCAATCCTCCAGATTGGTGGGCATCAGCCGGCGGTTGACGGAACGTCGCGGTTGCCCACCGATGACGCTGACGAAGCTGGGACAGAAACCATCGGCGCACGAATAGTCCTTGTTGCACGATGACTGGTCGATCTGGCGCTTACGCCCATATTCCGTATCGAGCGGCAGCACCGACAGACAATTCGAACGTTCGTTGCAATCGCCGCAGCCCTCACAGACCGCTTCGTTGATGAACACCCGGCGCACCGGATCGTTCATCGTGCCGCGCTTGCGCCGCCGGCGCTTCTCCGCCGCGCAAGTTTGGTCGTAGATGATCACACTAACACCGGGGACCTCGCGCAATTCACGCTGTACGCGGTCGAGCGCCTTGCGGTGTTCAAACGTGACTCCGGGGGCAAATTTTTCGCTTTTCGGATATTTTTTTGGCTCGTCGGAGACCAGCGTAATCCTGCGCACGCCCTCTCCGTAGACCTGCTGCGAAATCAGCGCCGGGCTTAATGGGCCGTCATGGGGCTGACCACCGGTCATGGCAACCGCATCGTTGAACAGAATTTTGAAGGTAATGTTGGTGGCGGCGGCAATGCTGGCGCGGATGCCGAGCAAGCCGGAATGGTAATAGGTGCCGTCGCCCAGGTTCTGAAAGATGTGGTCGGTCTCGACAAATGGCGCCTGGCCAATCCAAGTCGCGCCCTCGCCGCCCATATGGGTGTGATTGCTGGTATTGCGATCCATGTTGACCGCCATAAAATGGCATCCGACGCCGCCATGAGCGCGGCTGCCGTCGGGCAGCTTGGTCGAACTGTTATGCGGGCAGCCGGAACAAAAGGTCGCGCTACGCACCACCGACAGTGCCTCGCGTTCCCGCGCCGCCTTTTCCTGCTGGCCGAGGAAGGCGATCCGCGCGGCCATTTGGTCGCTGGTGTGGAAGTGCGCGATGCGTTTCGCGATGGCCTTGGCGATGTCATCGGGGGTCAACTCGCCGCGCCCGGACACCAACGGATTCCAGTTCTCGTCACCGCGCCCGACCACCGCGGGCCGACTGCCCTCCGGCAACACGTAGAGCAAATCCTTCACCTGGGTTTCGACCACCCGGCGTTTTTCCTCGACCACCAGCACTTGCTCGGCGCCGTTGGTGAAGGCGTAAATCTCGTGGCCATCGAGGGGATGCGGCATACCAATTTTGAACAGCGAAATACCCAGTTGCATTGCGGTCTGATCGTCCAGGCCCAACTCGTGCAATGCCTGATGCGCGTCGAGCGCCGCCTTGCCACTGGCGATGATCGCCAGACGCGTGCGCGGCGCTTGGATAAGCGCGCGGTTGATCCCATTCGCCCGCGCAAATGACCGTGCTGCCGCTAGTTTATGCGCTGTCTGGCGCGCCTCCTGGTCATGCCACGGATCGGGCAGCCGGATGTTGAGCCCGCCCGGCGGCATCTTGAAATCGTCTGGTATAACGATGTTCGGGCGGCCGGGATCGGCATCGACAGAGGCGGCCGTATCGACAGTGTCGGAGACCGTCTTAAAGCCCACCCAGCTGCCGCAATAGCGCGACATCGCCCAGCCGATCTGGCCGTAATCGAGGATTTCCTGAACGCTCGCCGGATACAGCACCGGCATCATCAGGTCGACAAATGTCGGTTCCGATGTCGCCGGCGTGTCGGTCGACATCATCGCCGGGTCGTCACCCACCGCCACCAAGACGCCGCCATGCGCCGAGGCGCCAGCCAGATTGGCGTGGCGGATGGCATCGACGCTACGGTCGAGGCCCGGCCCCTTGCCGTACCAAAGCCCGAATACGCCGTCGTAGCGGTTATCGCCGTGCAACTGCGCCTGTTGGCTGCCCCAAATTGCCGTCGCCGCCAGGTCCTCATTGACCGCTGGCTGAAATTGAATGTTGTTGGCTTCGACCAAGGCGCCAGCGCGCCAGAATTCGCGGTCGACATTGTGCATCGGCGAGCCGCGATAGCCGGAGACCAGACAGGCCGTATTCAGCCCGTTGTCCCGATCCCGTTCGGCCTGAACGATCGCTAGCCGCACCAGCGCCTGACTGCCGGTTAGATAGACGCGCCCGTCGCGGCGCACATATTTGTCGTCAAGCGTAACCTCGGCTAGGGACATCGCTCACCTCCCGGTACGGTGGAAATAGCGCTGCGATGTTATCACGTTGGCGCGCGACGTCGAATGCGGGCGACCACACCGCCGACTATCTCGAATGGTACGTCACCCAGAACCTCACCGGCAGGAAACGCCGTAATTTTCGATAGGTGGGCGGTCGCTATTCCAGCACGACCTGATGGGCGAATTTGTCGCCGTCGGTGAAGGTGATCAACTCGAACCCTAGTAACTTGGCCAGATCGAAAAAGGTGTAGCGGTCCGCCGCCGGCTGTTCCTTGAAGAATTGAGTAGAGCGCGCCATCGCCGTCAACATGGCGAACAGGGCGCGGGCGCGAAACAAGGTGTTGTAGCCGCTGTCATTGAGCCCGGCGACGATCAATTTTTCCGATTCCGCGCCCTTGGCGAAAATCGCGAACTGCGGCGGATAGGGGTTCTTCAACATCTGCGCGGTCAGAACGGTCACGAACCCGATGCGGCGCAGGCGGTCGCTATCGTGCAATGTCGGCACCCGCGCGTCGTAGACTTCGCGCGACGCCGGCTCTGGATAGTAGTAATCGACATGGCGGTCGGCGGCCCATCCGGAGTTGGCGCCAAGCCCGATTACG
Organism: Alphaproteobacteria bacterium; assembly: GCA_011087645.1. Taxonomy (GTDB): domain Bacteria; phylum Pseudomonadota; class Alphaproteobacteria; order UBA6615; family UBA6615; genus JABDJY01. The sequence continues at coordinate 29,201 of JAALLF010000011.1, read as the reverse complement.
CCCACCGCGATTGCCAGGGTGTACAAAAACGTCTTTCTCATATCCGTGCCTTTCTCGGGGCGTTGCAACCCATGGATTAATATATCGATTCCGCAGTTTCGGCCTGCACTTTGGCTGCGTGAATACTAAATGACAACCAATTGACAAATAGTGGTCCGGCGCAGCCGCTGGGCTATACTCCGCCGCGCAAACACCAGGTTCCCAACCGACCCTCCCGCGCGCCCCTAACTCTAAGGAAACCAAAGCACGTGTCAGCCAAGGCGAAAGACCAAGTAGCGGCCGTCAAAACGGATCGGGTGGCCATCGTCGCCGCCGATTTCGACGACGCGCAAACCGCGCTCACAGAATTGTCGAAAATTTACGACACCGTCGAGCCGCAAGACGCCAATATCATTGTCGCCCTGGGCGGCGACGGCTTCGTATTGCAAACCCTGCGCCACTATGTCGACCACAAGATCCCGGTATTCGGTATGAACCGCGGCTCGATTGGTTTCCTAATGAACGATTATTTGACCGAGGATTTGCCGAAGCGTTTGGCAAACGCCCAGTCGATGACGCTCTATCCGCTACGTATGCGCGCCAAAACCGCGGACGGGGCGATGCACGAATCCTTGGCGATCAACGAAGTCTCCCTGCTACGTCAAACCTACCAGGCCGCGAAACTTGAGATCGAAGTCGACGGCGTCGTGCGCATGGCCGAACTCATTTGCGATGGCGCCATGGTCTCGACCCCCGCCGGCAGCACCGCCTATAACCTGTCGGTGGGCGGGCCGATCATTCCCTTAAGCGCAGAAATCATGGCCCTGACGCCAATCAGCGCCTTTCGGCCGCGGCGCTGGCGCGGGGCGCTGCTCCCCCACACCGCGCAAGTCCGCTTCAAGGTGCTCGACAATAGGAAACGGCCGGTCAGCGCCACCGCCGACGATACCGAAATACGCGATGTGGTCGAAGTCGAGGTCGGCGAAGAACGTGCTTCTAGTTTCCAGCTCTTATTCGACCCCGAGACCAATCTTGAGGAACGTATCCTCAAAGAACAATTCACCCCCTGATCACCGCCCCCGCACCCGTTTACCCCGACGCTATCGCCGACCGTGACTGAAAAACCCCCAACCGCTCCCGCGATCGAACTGACCCCGCCCGACATCGAACCCTACCGATCGGGCAATACAGGCGTACCCTACGTCACCACCTTCGACAGCGGGAAAATCGGCCCCCACGCGATGATCTGCGCCATCATCCATGGCAACGAATTATGTGGCGCCATCGCGCTCGACCAATTATTCCAACGCGACATTCGCCCACAACGGGGTCGTTTCACTTTGGTCTTCGCCAACCCCGATGCGTACGACCAATTCGATCCGACACACCCCACGGCGTCGCGGTTTGTCGATGAGGATTTGAACCGGGTCTGGTCACCGGAAGTCCTGGCGGGATCGCGCGCCAGTCTCGAGCTTGAACGCGCCCGCGCGCTACGCCCTATCGTCGATACCGTCGATACGTTGCTCGACCTGCATTCCATGCAGTCGAACGGCGCGCCGCTCATATTGTCGGGGCCGTCGACGAAAGGCCGAAATCTGGCGGCGACTTTGGCGAGCCCGGCGGTGATCGTCGCCGACAGCGGACACAGCGCGGGAACCCGACTGCGCGATTATGGCGCCTTCAGCGACCCCGATGACGGGCGCAACGCGTTGCTTGTCGAATGCGGCCAACATTGGCGCGCCGACACCGCGGCGGTTGCCGTCGATACCGCCTACCGGTTTCTGGTCCGGCTCGGCATGGTCGATCTCGACGACGCCGCCTCTCATCTGCTGCCCGCCCCCGCGGTGCCCGAGCGATGGATAGACGTTACAGATGCGATAAATATGAACCATGACGATTGCCGTTTCAGCGATGACTATGCGGGCCTACAGGTGATTCCTGCCGCCGGCACCTTGATCGCCATGGATGGCGACCGCGAGATTCGCACGCCCTATGACGACTGCGTTCTGGTGATGCCGGCCCGGCGACTGGCGCCAGGGCAAACAGCGGTGCGGCTGGGGCGCTATGTCGAGATGCCGGTGACCGATGGCAACTGAGACCGCCAAGCCCGAAGCCGCCGTTCCGGCACGCCGCCCGTCGCCTGTCCACAAGCTGGGCCGCGAAGATCTCGGCAAGTTCGCCCTGGCGATCGCCATCGCCACCGGCGGCGGCGCGGTGTTCAGCTATTTCGACTTACCGCTGCCCTGGATGATGGGCGCAATGTTCGCCACCGGTGTGGCAACCCTGGGCGGCGCGAAACTCAAAATGGATTCGCGACTACGCATGCTGATGATCCTTGTGCTTGGGGTGCTGCTGGGCGGGGCTTTTTCGCCGGAAATCCTCGAACGCATTCCGCGCTGGCCGATCACCCTGGCGTCGCTGGCGATTTATGTGCTGATCGCCACCTTGGCGGCATTTTGCTATTTCCGCTACATCGCCAAGTTCGACCCGCGCACGGCCTTTTTCTGCGCCGTGCCCGGCGGCTTGAACGAGATGATCATCCTGGGCGAGAACGCCGGCGCCGACGAACGCCAGATCAGCGTCTCCCACACCACGCGCATTTTCTTCGTGGTGATGATGCTGCCGTTTTTCTTTCGCATATTCGGCGATTTGGGAACCACCGTGCGCACCTTCGCCGGCGGCCATGCTGGCGCCATCGGCCCCACCGACATGGCGATCCTAACCGGTTGCGCGGTGTTCGGCTTCTACGCCGCCCGCTTCGCCCGCATTCCCGCCCCCCATATTACCGGCCCCATGATCTTCAGCGCCGCCGTTCATTTGGCCGGCCTGACCTCGGCCTCACCGCCGGCGATCGTCGTCGCCATCGCGCAGATCATCCTCGGCGCCTCGGTCGGCGCCCGATTTGCCGGCCTGACCTTTCGCGACCTGGGCCGCATTGTCCGCCTCGGCGGCATCGCGACGGCGATCCTGCTAGCGATTACCATGTCGTTTGCCCTCGCGCTCACCGCAATAGCCGGGTTTCCGTTCTCCTCGCTGGTGCTGGCTTTCTCACCGGGCGGTCTGGTCGAGATGAGCCTGATCGCGCTCACCCTCGATATCGACACCGCCTTTGTCGCGACCCATCATATTGCGCGCATTGGCATCGTGGTAATCGTGGTGCCGATCATCTTCCAACTGCTGGTGCGTTTCGGCCTGATGGGTCCCGCGCCTTGAACGACCCCCTGAACCCCCATAGCCCTGCGCCGCCGCGGCGCGTAAAATAGTCAAAATCCAACACTGAAGGATGCTGCTGCCATGATCATCGAACAAATTTGGACGGGAAACGGAGGCCGCAATTTCTTTTATATGGTGGCCTGTTCCGACACTGGCGAGACGCTGGCCATCGACCCGATCGATCCGGCGATGTGCCTGGCCGCGGCCAAGGATAACGGCTGGGAGGTAACCCGCGTGCTCAACACCCACGAGCATGGCGACCATACCGGCGGCAACGATGCGGTGATTGCGGCGACCGGCGCCAAACTGCTCGGGCCGGCCAACGCCGCCGGCCGGATCGATAAGATCGACGAAGAGCTGCGCGACGGCGACGTGGTGAAAATCGGCACCAGCGGCGAATTCAAGGTGATGGAGACCCCGGGCCACACGCCGATCCATATCTCGCTGTTCGGCCACAGCGACACGCCCCACCTTCTCTGCGGCGACACGTTGTTCAACGCCGGGGTCGGCCATTGCCGCAGCGGCGATCCGGATGTGCTCTACGCCACTTTCAGCGAAAAAATCGCCGCCCTGCCCGACGAGACGCTGGTCTATCCGGGTCACGAATATATGGCGAACAATCTGGGTTTCACCCTGGATCGAGAGCCCGACAATGCGGTCGCCAAAGACCTGCTCGATGAGCTGGCGGATCAGGACCCGAATAATGCACGGATCACCACCCTGGGCCTGGAGCGGCAGATCAACACCTTCCTGCGCCTCGACAGCGCGTCTGTGCAGGCCGGCATCAAGGATCAATTCCCCGATGTGGGCGACGACCCGGATGCGAAAACCGTGTTCCTTAAACTGCGCGAACTGCGCAACAACTGGTAGGCGACATTATTCGGCGGCCCGGAGCGGGACAACCGCGCAATCCGCCGCCCTCCCCCGCGCCAACTCGCGGCAGGTTTACATCCGAGAGCGGCCCTCCTTTCTTTCTCGGGCCACAACCGTGGTAGGCTGTCGGTATGAAACGAGTGCGACCCGCCGCCCTTGCCATTCTAGCGTCTCTACTCCTGCCGCAGATGGCGCAGGCGCAGTTGTTCGATGCAGACCAACTCGCCAAGGTCGAGGAAGTCGAAGTTGTATTTGTATATGAAATACGCCCCGCCTGCCTGCTATCACCAGGTGACTTGAAAGACGAGGCGGAATGGGTTCTGCGGAACTCGGGCATTGCCGTTGCGGACCACGCATCCCAGATCGCGCACAAGCTTCAAATCAACGTCGTCGCAGAGCGGGCGTATACGCAAGGGTGCGCGGCCAGCATCTCAACCCAACTGGTTCGCCTGGATACACTGGACTCAGGATCGGTCGATAGCGTTAAGGAAAGCGCTTTTGTACTGGCCTATCAGAACCGCTTGAGTCTTCACATCGGCCCAGAACCCGGCTTCACGCCGCAACTGCGAATCTTCATCAATCAGTCGGTCACCGCCCTCGCTAACAAGATCGTCGAAGCCCGCACCGGCCGCTAGAACTTGCCGGCCGAAGTCACAGCGATTGGTGCCGCTATCGGGTGGGACGCCGACGACGTTCTCATAATCCGAACGGACGAGACTGTATCGACAAGGTTTAAAACCGTCAGGGCATCCGGCCGTGCGCAGATGCCCTCCGACCATGACCGATACGCCTAACCCAACCCGCGCAGCCAGTCGGCAATCGCCTGGCCGATTTCGTCAGGCGAGTCTTCCTGGATGAAGTGGGAACCCTTGACCCGCACTTCGCTCTGGTTGGTCCAGGTTCGGCAGAAATCTCGGCTCGGCCCGTCAGATAATATGGCGCCCGGGTCGGCATCGATGAATAGCTTGGGCAGCTCCGAGGTGGAGACCCAGGCGGCGAAGTCGTCGACGATCGCCATCACGTCCGCCGGTTCGCCGTCGATGGGGATTTGCCGCGGCCAAGTCAGGGTCGGCCGCCGCGCCTCTCCCGCGTCAGCAAACGGACGACGGTACTCGTCCATTTCTTCTTCCGTGAGATCGCGCAGGATCGAGCCGGGCAGCATGCGTTCGACGAAGAAGTTTTCGTCCAGCACCATCTTGTCGCCGGCCGGCGAGCGCATCGCCTGAAAGGCCGGGCGCGCGCGCTCGGGGAAATCATCCCAGGTCCGCGCCTGCACGATGGCTTCCATATAGGCGATGCCTTTGAGCGCATCGCGGTGGTGATTGGCCCAATCGAAGCCCAGCGCGCTGCCCCAATCGTGGATCACCAATGTGACGTTTTGGTTCACGCCAATTGCGTCGAGCAGGCCGGCCAGATAGTCGCGGTGCTCGACGAAGCGGTATCGGTCGGGGCCGCTATCGGGCAGCTTTTCGGAGTCCCCCATGCCGATCAAGTCCGGCGCGATGCAGCGCCCCACATCGGTCATGTAGGGAATTATATTGCGCCACAGATAGCTCGACGTCGGATTGCCGTGGAGAAACACAATCGGGTCGCCGTCGAGATTGCCGGTTTCCACATAGGCCATGCGGCGGCCCTTGACCTCGGCAAATTTTTTCTCGGTCCACGTCATGGATGTCTCTCCCTCGGTAAATCGACCGTGCCAAGTTAAAAAATCGAGCGACCATCTCCTCCTCGTACTTCGACAAGCTCAGCATGAGGTGGCGCTTTTCATCAACCGACCGGCCTCATCCTGAGCTTGTCGAAGGATGGGGTCAACGCGCTCGCATGGGACTGCTTAAACCTACGGAATCAGCACCGTCGATCCCGTGGTGCGCCGCGCTTCCATATCGCGTTGGGCCTTGCGGGCGTCTTTCAACGCGTAGCGCTGGTTGACGCGAATTTTCACCGCGCCGCTCTCAATGGTACGAAATAGGTCGCGCGCCCTTGAAAGCAACTCGGCCCGGCTGGTGGTGTAATTGACCAGCGCGCAGCGCGCCATAAACGGCGAGCCCATGGCGCCGGTCGCCGCGATATCGACTTTCGGCGGCTCGCCCGAGGCGCTGCCGAAGCTGATCAGCGTGCCGCGGCGGCGTACACTGGCCAGGGATTCGTTCCAGGTCAGCTTGCCGACGGAATCATAGACCACGTTCGCGCCTTCGCCGCCGGTGATCTCGCGCACCTGCTTGGCGAACTTCGCCGTGCGGCTAACGATGGGATAGTGACAGCCGTTGCGCTTGGCGAATTTCGCCTTGTCCTGGCTGCTGACCACGCCGATCACCGTGGCGCCGATCGAATTCGCCCATTGGCACATGATCGACCCCACGCCACCGGCGGCGGCGTGCACTAAAATGGCGTCGCCCTTTCGCACCCGGTAGGCATCGCGCAGCAAATATTGTGCAGTGATGCCCTTCAGCAAGGCGGCCGCGGCGGTGCGGTCTTTGATCCCATCGGGCAGCGGAATGAGGGCGGCGGCGTTGGCGACCCGGCGTTCGGAATAAGCATCGAGTGCGCCGCCGCCGACATAGCCTACCCGGTCGCCCACTTTGAGCCCGCGCACGCCGGGGCCGACCGCTTCGATCACGCCAACTGCTTCGTTGCCCATGCCGTTGGGCAGCGGCACCTTATAGATGCCGCGCCGCCGGTAGGTGTCGGCCAGGTTCAGACCGATCACCGTGTGGCGCAGCAACACCTGGCCGCGCCCCGGTTCGAGCACCTCGACGGTCTCCCATTTCAGGACGCTCGGCCCGCCGACTTTGTACATGCGAAAGGCTTTGGTCTTCATGTCTCCCCCCAATTTTCAAATAACGTTTATTTTTGACGACAGAGCGTCGTCATTCGATGGCTTCGACAAGCCGTAAGTCGCGTGTGACACCATCGCCCAGTTCTTTAAGGGCCGCTTGATAGCCCGGACTATCGTGTAGGGCGATTGCGGCGTCCAAAGATTCGAATTCGATTACCGTCGTCCGTTGCAATACCCCGGCTTCGTAAACCTTGGCGGCGGGGCCCCGCGCCAAAAACTTGCCGCCCGAAGCTTCGATTTCGGGTCCGGCCAGTTTCAGATATGCCGCTAACTTTTCTTCATCGTGAATTTCGCGGTATGCGGCAATCCAATATGCTTTCGCCATAGTATCGTTCCTATTGTCAAACAGACCCAAGCGCGCCGATCACTCAGACAAGCGCTTCCGCCTTGCCGAGAAAGGTCTGCACCGTTGCATTCCACGTTTCGGGATGGCGCCGGTAGGAATAATGCCCGCCATCGTCAAACTTCATCATCTCAGATCCGTTGATCGCGGCGTGCAGGTCTTCGGCGAAGTAATACGGGATGGTGGCGTCATCGACCGTGCCGATAACAAGCGACGGTTTGTCGATACCACCTATCTCGTCGCTGCGGTTGTGCGCCAGCATCATATCAATTCGCGCGGCTAGGATTTCGACCGGCCCAACCGTCTCCAACGCGCGGCGTTCGAGCTCCATGACCGCGTCGAGATTGTGGCGAAATTGGTGGGCGCCGGAGGTGAACATCGACGAGACCTTCACATATTCCTCGGCCCCGTAGGACTCCGCCATGCGTTTGCGGGTGATGGCAACGCGGGTAATGAACTCGTCGGCGGTGATCCAAGTATTGTTGAAGATGCAAGCGCGCACGCGCTCCGGATGATCAAGCGCCAGATTTTGTAGAATGCATCCGCCGGTCGACGTACCGGCGATATGCGCCTTATCGACGCCCAGCGTATCCATCAAGGCGATGACGTCGTCGGCGATGGCCTGGGTTGAATAAGCGCCGGGCCCGGTTGGTTTGTCGCTCTCGCCGGTGCCGCGGTGATCAAAGGTTATGCATCGATAGCGCTGCGCGAAATGGCTCAGTTGAAAGGACCAGGCGTCGTACAATCCGACAAGACCTGGGATGAATATGAAGGCCGGGCCGTCACCCCGATCGTCACAGTTGAGGGTGATGTGCCCAATATCGATACGCGCCATAACGCCGCTCAATCCTTGGTAAATGAAATGGTGCGCGCGATTTCCAACATCGGTTGTTCCAGCGGAACCCGCAGACCATCGTTCAGCTTGTTCAACAATCCCATCGCGGCGGCGACAATCGTGACCTCCACGCGTTCCTGCTCGGTTAGGAGTTCCGCAAACGGTCCAACGACGTCGTCGGGAATATTGCCGGCGTCGACTGTCAGCGCCTCGGCATAGCCAAGGATCGCCCGCTCTTTTTCTGAAAAGGCGGAATGGGTTCGGTAATCGTGCATATTGTCGATCTTGTCCTGCGCGACCCCCTGGCTGACCATGACGCGGATTTGATGGGCCGAACAATACAGGCAGGCGTTGATATTGGAGACCTTATGACGGATCAGCGCTTTCAAGGGTTTCGGCAACGCGCCATGGTCCCAAACGTCATCGAGAAACTTTCGCATTGTCGCGCCCAGCTCCGGCGAGTTTGCCATCGCGCGCACATTATTCGCGGTCATGCCGACACGTTTGGAGACGCGTTCGGCCGATTGCTTGAACGCCGGCGAGAAATCTTCGTCTGCGACCAGAGGGACAAGGCAGGTGTGGCCGGCCGCCAGGGTTGTGTCGTCCATCATTTTTTCCTTATTCGCCGTGGCCGTCGACGCTTGATGTGGCGTGCGGGACCGCGGGTCTAGATCGACTGCAGGACCTCGAGACAGCGTTTCCAGGAGGCTTCGGCCACCTCCTTGTGGTAGGCTTGAGGGTTCGTCGGCTCCATAAATCCGTGCACGGCGCCGGGATAAACGGTGACTTCGGCGTTGCCAAGCTTCGCGAACGCCTCTTTAACTTTTTCGATCTCTTCCATTGGGGCCGCCACGTCCTGGTCGCCCCAGTGGTAACTTAGTTTTGCATCGCCGATTTTATCGATCTCGCCGAACAACGGACTGATGCCGGCGCTGTGGAAGGCGATGCCGGCATCGGTGCCGAGCCGGGCAGCGCCCAGGAACGCATAAAGACCGCCAAAGCAAAATCCAACCACGGCGCTTTTTCCATTGCATTGCGGCAGCGATTTCAGATGGTTCATGACCGATGCCATGTCCTGGACGTTCACGTCGTGGTCGGCGCGCCCCATGCGGGCGAAGGCGCGTTTGCGGCCTTCTTCATCGCCGGGAACAACGCCGGGGTCTTCATCACGCCAGAAAGGATCGGGGGCCGCGACGCAAAAGCCTTTTGAAGCCAAGTCTTCGACATAGTCGATCATGTCTTCTTTGACGCCGCGGATCGTCACGATGACGACCACCGCGGGGCCTGATCCGCTTTCGGGGACAGACATGTAAGTAGGGATCGCGCCGCCATCGTGCGCGGAGACCGTTATGTGTTCACCAGCCATGAGGATACTCCTTCGAGATTCGATGATTTTTTCTTTGGATTTTCTTATGTCTAGAATCAGGCAATCTACACAATGAAACTAATGCTACCCACCCCGCTAGAGGCGGCCCGGTTGAGGTTCCACCATAGCCGCGACATCCAACATATGACCGTGCGGCTGGAATTCGCCCAGCGCGGCGCCAATGCGTTCGGCGTTGCTGTCGCGAAATTCAATAAATGCCCGATGGCTGTCCCAACGCATCACGTTCCAAACAGTGCCGGTCGCCTCCTCACGATGTATCGTTGCGCCGTGGAACGCCGCCTGCGTGGCGACAAGCGCATTTGTGATTTCCGAAACGGCGGCGACACAGGCATCGAGGCGTTCGGCGCCGACGGCGAATTCGACCATAACGATTTGCATTAGAGAACCTTTCAACAGGGCTCTGAGCTTATAACTTTGTTTCGCGCCAGCGCGCAAAGGTCGGCCTTTAGAGAACTGCCATAGACCAGATTGCAAGGCCTTGCTTTGCACCACGCGACATCCTCTTTATACACTTGCAGATCAGCAAAGGGCCAACCCGCCGGCCGGCCCAAGATTTGCGAAACTCAGGCGCTTTCCTACGAAGGCCCGAGAACATTTAAAACCGCAACGAGGGACGAGTTATGGATTTGGGATTGAAGGGAAAACGCGCGATTGTCACCGGCGCCAGCCGTGGGATCGGCAAGGAATGCGCCCTGGTGCTGGCGGCCGAAGGCGCGCGAGTGTGCGTGACCGCACGCGACGAAGACCTGCTGGCGCAAGTGGTGCAGGAAATCGAAGCCGCCGGCGGCGAAGCCATGTATGTCGCAGCCGACCTGACAGCGGCCTCGGGATGCACCGATGTCGTCGACGCGTGCGTATCGAAACTGGGCGGCGTCGACGTGCTGGTCAACGCCGCCGGCGCGGCGCGCGGCGGTGATATTCTGGGACTATCCGCCGATGTGATCAGCGAGGCGCTGGAATTGAAGTCGTTCGGCTATCTGAAAATGGCCCAGGCCGCCATCCCCCATATGCAGGAAAACAAATGGGGCCGCATCGTCAACATTGCCGGCGGCGCCGGGGCCAGTCCGGCGCGCGGCAACATTCCGACATCCATCGCCAATGCTGCGGTGTATAACATCACCCGCGCCTTATCCGACGCGGTATCGCCGGATGGGATATTGGTGAACGTGATCAATCCCGGCATGACCAATACCCAACGCGCACGCGATATGCAGCAGGCGCGCGCCGAAAAAGAAGGTCGTGACGTCGAAGAAATACTCACCGAACTGGGCGCGAAACTACCGGCCGGCCGCATCGGCGAACCGGAAGAAGTTGCCCGGGTCGTCTGCTTCTTCGCGTCCGAAGCCTGTTCCTACGTCTTCGGCAGCTCGGTCTATATGGATGGCGGATCGCGTCGGGCGACGCCGTAGGGTATCGACGATCGGCGGGGCCATTTGGGCGGCGGTTTGATACCGGCCGGAAACGTCCGTCCGCCGCGCTAACCGGCGCGCTGGAATAGCTGAACCAGATTTCCGTCCGGATCGCGAAACGTCAGCGCCTTGCCGTGATCGCCCATGTCGCGTTCTTCCAAGATCTCGGCCCCACCCGCCGCTATTTGGTCGCGGCTGGCGGCGATGTCGTCAACTTCGAAGATCACCACCGCCCCGGTGGCGCCGGCGGCGCCTTCTTCCGCCGAACTGAGCGAGAAATTCACATCGCCGGCCTTCATCTGCGCCCACTTACCGCCATCCTGGAAGGTCAGGGAGAGACCCAGAGCGTCGCGATAAAAGGCGACCGCGCGGTCCATATCGCCGGTGATGTAATAGGCATTTTGCAGCTTCTTGACGGCCATTGTGTCGCTCCTGATTGACGGTTTCAGTTGATCACGCCGGTTTGCGAAAAACCACCGACAGATTATTGACCGGCATCTCGATCACTTGATCGAGCAATAGGTCTTCGCCCTTGGCCGCAGCTTCCACCTCGTCGAGATCGCGCACCCCCCATTGCGGGTCGCGCGCCTGCAGCGAGCGGTCGAAATCTTCGTTGCTGGTGACGGTGTGAATGCCGCCGCGGCGATAGGGCCCATACAGATACAGAATACCGCCCGGCGGCAATATGCGCCCGGCGCCCGCCAAGAGGCCGAGGCACGCCGCCCAGGGCGCGATATGGATCATGTTGATGTTGACGATGGCGCTGATGGGAAATTCTGGCGAGGTCTCTTCCACCGGCCAAACCGGGTCGCGAGCGTCGAGGGTGACCGGCGGCAGCAGCCGCGCCGAGGGCACCCGTTCGCGCCAATCTTCAATGCTGCCGATGAGGGCGCGGTCGAACTCGCTGGGTTGCCAGCGCCGTGGCGCCAATTCGGGCGTGAAATAGGCGGCGTGCTGGCCGGTGCCGCTGGAAACCTCGAGCACGGTTCCGCTCGGCGGCAGCACCTTTTGCAACACTTCGAGGATGGCCGAGCGGTTGCGTTCGGCCGCCGGGACGCGGCGCGGGCGGTGGCTCATGGGGTCACCCCGTCATGATGGTCGACCCGGTCGCGCAACCGCACCATGTCCGCGTCTTCGAGACCTTCGCGCTCGAGGGCGTCGACCAGCAAATCGAGATATTCCCGGCACCGCCCCCATTCACCTTCGGCCCGCGCAATGATCGCCGCCGCTTCGTCTTCCGGCAGACGGCCGGCATAATTGCGATGGTCGCGATTACCGACGAAACAGATCGCCGGCACCATGCCCGTCTCGGTTACCACCGGACACCAGGTCGGGAAATAAACACCGCTGAACATTTCCCGATACCACAAAGCCGCCATGTCTTCGTCCTGGCTGTGGCTGTTCAGGCGAAAGACTTTACCCTGGCAGGTGCCGGGATCGGGTTCCAACGCGAGACCGAGTCCGGGATTATCCGGCCGGCCCCGCGCGCGAATAGTCCAAAAACTAAACTGACGGGAATAGCCATGTAATGTGCCGTTACGCGCCTCGGCGGGTTCGAACCCCGGCCGCCAGATCAGCGATCCGGCGCCGAAGACCCAGATCGCATCAGGCTCGGGCGCCTTGGCCAGGAACCCGGTCAGATGGACGCGGCGCGCTTCCTCGGACAGATCGACGGGTTCGGTCGGCGGCGGATTGACGGCGAATTTGGACACGGGCGGCAACGGTTCAAGACTGTGGTTTAAGAGTGAATTTGAGCGGCCTCCTATACGCCAGAAAAATTGAGCGGTATACCACCGCTCCTGCTATCTTGAACAAAATCACCTTATGAAAGACAGAGAGTGAGAGCATGGCTAACGATAATCTGAAGTCCCACACCTTCGGCTGGATTGGCACCGGGAAAATGGGTTACCCCATGGCAGCGCGCCTGATCGCCGCCGGCGTCGACGTCACCGTCTATAACCGCACGGCGGCCAAGGCCGAACCACTGGGCGTCACCGTCGTTGGCGCGCCGTCCGACCTCGCCGATCGCGATATCGTCTACACCATCGTCACCGACGACACGGCGTTTCTCGAAACCGTTCTCGGCCCAAAGGGCGTTTTGTCCGGCGACACGGTGCCCAAGATGATACTCGATTCCTCGACCGTATCGCCGGAGGCCTCCGACAAAGTCCGCGCCGCCGCGAAAGCCAAGGGCGTCGATTTTCTCGCCGTACCGATCAGCGGTAACGGTCACGCGGTCAAAGCCGGCAAGGCAACATTTGGGGTGTCGGGTTCGCGCGAGTCCTACGATCTTGTCGAACCCTATCTGGCGCAAATCGGCGCCGCGGTCACCTATCTGGGTGAAGGCGATCTCGCCCGCCTGGCCAAGCTGGCTCACAATGTGATGCTTGGCGTGGTGGCGCAATGTTTGGCCGAGATCACCGTGTTCGCCGAACGCGGCGGCGTCGAACGCCATGCCTTTCTCAACTATCTGAACAAGAGCGCCATGGGATCGGTTTTCACCGCCTATAAAACGCCAGCCTTCGTGAACCTGGATTATACCGCCACGCACACCGCGGTGATGTTGCGCAAGGACATGGAATTAGCGCTGACGGCGGCGCGAAAAATGGAAGTACCGATGCCCATCTCCAACCACACCCGCGATATCATCCAGACCCTGATCGGCATGGGTCACGCGGATTCCGATTTCGCCGCGCTGCTCGAAATCCAGGCCAAGGCGTCGGGCTACGAGATCCAGCCGGAGAATGTCGAAGTCTCCGATGGCCTGCAGGAGGCTGCCGAGTAACGGCAGGGACAAAACATATGAGCGAGAGCACCCCACTTCGGCCCAACTCGCCCGAGGGCCGCGATGTCGCGTCGGTCATCCATCCGCTGACCAATTTGAAGACGCATTTGGAAAAAGGCCCGGTCGTCGTCACCGAAGGCGACGGCGTCTGGGTCACCGACATTCATGGCAAATCATATATTGAAGGTATGGCCGGGCTTTGGTGCATATCTTTAGGATATGGGCAGGAACGCTTGGTCGAAGCGGCGGCCGACCAGATGCGCCGCCTGCCCTACTACCATCTGACCAACCATAAGAGCCATTCGCCAGTGATCGATCTGGCGGAGAAACTGCTCGAGATCGCGCCGGTGCCGATGTCGAAAATCTGGTTCGCCAATTCCGGGTCGGAGGGCAATGACAGCGCGGCGCGCATCGTCTGGTACTACTGGAGCGCGATGGGCCAACCCGAGCGGCGCAAGATCATTTCCCACCGCCAGGCCTATCACGGCAACACCATCGCTTCGGCCAGCCTGTCGGGCATGCATTATAATCACGCCTCGTTCGGGCTGCCGCTCGACGGTTTTCTGCATGTCACGCCGCCGCACCATTACCGCTTCGCCCAACCCGGTGAGAGCGAAGACGATTTCGCCACCCGTCTGGCGGACGAGCTTGACGCGCTGATCCAGGCGGAAGGGCCGGAGACCGTCGGCGCCTTTTTCACGGAACCGATCATGGGCTCGGGCGGGGTCATCGTGCCGCCACCGACCTATTTCGAAAAAGTTCAAGCGGTGCTGGCCAAATACGAGATTTTACTGGTCGCCGACGAAGTGATCACCGGCTTCGCGCGCACCGGCAATATGTTCGGCACCACCACCATGGGGCTCACGCCCGATATGATCGTCTGCGCCAAAGGCCTGTCGAGCGCTTATATTCCGATCTCCGCACTGATGGTGAACGCGCGGGTATTCGACGCCATCGCCGCGGAAAGCGACCGGGTCGGCATCTTCGGGCTCAGCTTCACCTATTCCGGCCACCCGGTGTCGGCCGCGGTCGCCCGCGAGGCGCTCGCCATCTACGAGGACGAGGATATCGTCGGCCATGTGCGGCGCATGACCCCGCATTTCCAGGGCGGCTTGCGCGAACTGCTCGACCACCCGCTGGTCGGCGAAGTGCGCGGCGAAGGGCTGGTCGCCGGGGTCGAGCTGGTGCGCGACAAGGCGACCCACGCGCCGTTCGATTCAGACCTCGGCATTGGGCCGTTCTGCAATCAGCGGGCCGAAGACCATGGGCTGATCGTGCGCGCCATCGGCGATACGATCTCGTTCTGCCCGCCGTTGATTATCAACCAGGAAGAGATCGAGGAAATGATCGCCCGGTTCCGCCTGGCGCTCGACGACACCTGGGAGAAGGTGCGCGGCGAGGGTTTGATCGCCGCAGAATAAGTGCCCACAACATAGGGGGAGATATGACCAGCAACCTGATGGCCATGACCGCGGTCGAACTAGCCCAATTGTTCGAAGAAGGCGATGCCTCGCCGCTTGAAGCCGCGCAAGCCGCGCTCGATCAGATCGAGCGTCATAACGACACGCTGAATTGCATTTGTCTGGTCGACCCCGCAACAACCCTTGATATGGCGGAGGCAGCCGAGGCCCGGTGGCAGAAGGGCGAGCCCAACAGTCCGATCGACGGCGTGCCGGTGACCATCAAGGACCTTACCCTGACCAAAGGCTGGCCGACCCTGCGCGGCTCGAAGACCACCGATCCGGCGGGACCGTGGGACGAGGACGCACCAGCGACCGCGCGGCTACGCGAAGCCGGCGCCGTTCTAGTCGGCAAGACCACCACCCCGGAATTCGGCTGGAAGGGGGTCACCGACAATCCGCTGACCGGGATCACCCGCAATGCCTGGAACCCGGAACGCACGCCGGGCGGCTCGAGTGGCGGCGCGGCGGCGGCCGCCGGCGCCTTTATGGGACCATTGCACCAGGGCTCGGACGCGGCCGGCTCGATCCGCATCCCGGCCGCCTTCAGCGGCGTCTTCGGCCACAAGCCGACCTTCGGCGTGGTGCCCAACTATCCCCTGCCCGGCCATATCGGCAGCCTGGCCAATATGGGCCCGCTGACCCGCACGGTGAACGATGCGGTGGTGATGCTCAACGTTCTGGCGCAGCCCGATTTCCGCGACTTCATGTCGCCACCCGTGCAAGGCCGGAATTATTTGGACGGGCTGGAAGACGGTGTCGCGGGCTTGCGCATCGCCTACAGCCCAACTCTCGGCGGCCACGCCTGGGCCGACGACGATGTCGCCACAGCGGTCGCAACGGCGGCGAAAGTCTTCGAAGAGCTCGGCGCCACGGTCGAGCAAGTCGATCCCGATATCCCCGACTGCCGGCCGATCATCGAGACCATGTGGTTTGCCGCCGACGCTTTCATCGTCGACCAAATGCCACCGGATAAGGTCAAACTGATGGACCCCGGCCTGGTTGCCGTCGCCGAACAGGGCGCCGGCATGTCGGTGCAGGATTTGATCGGCGCCCACGCGGCGCGCATCGATTTGGGCGTGCGCATGGCGCGCTTCCACCAGGATTACGATCTGCTGCTCACACCGCAAATGCCACTCGAGGCCATCGAGGCCGGTAAGAACTTCCCCGACGACCGCGATATGGGCGAATGGGTCGACTGGTCCCCCTTCACCTATCCGTTCAATCTGACCATGCAGCCGGCCGCCTCGGTGCCCTGCGGTTTCGGCGACGAAGGCCTGCCGGTGGCTTTCCAAATGGTCGGCCGGCGTTACGACGACCCGACGGTCCTGCGCGCCGCCCGCGCCTACGAAAAGGCCCATCCGTTCAAAATGCCGGAGGGCTATGTTTAGGAGTGAAGTCCGAGGTTATTCCCGGCGCCCCACCGCGGCCCTCTTCCATCAAGGCAGGGCTATCGCATGTGGCGGTGGGTGGAATTCCGCCTCCTTCGAGACACTCGCTGCGCGAGCCCTCAGGATGAGGAATTCTGTTAGATATGCGCAAAGCCTCATCCTGAGGAGCCGCCCGAAGGGCGGCGTCTCGAAGGGCGAGGCTGTCATAGCCGATTCCCCTGAAGCGAGGGGAGGATTTATGTGGGGGTGATATGTTGAGGCATATTATGCGTCACCGATTGCTCGCAACTATTGCCATTACCGCCGCGCTCCTGCTCTGGCCGGGCGGCGGCGCGTTCGCCGCCGAGGAAGTTTTTCGCGACGACCGGTTCATCATTATCGATGAAGGCGACCACGGCGCGGCGCGCATCGCCTATGTGCGCGACGAGCTGTATCGCGGTATCGAGGCGCTCGATCATTTGGGGATCGATATCGACGACGCGCCCTATCCGATCACCGTGCGCGCCCGGCCGGGGCGCGGGCTATCCCATATCAACCGCCGGGGCGAAATCGTTCTGTACCGGTTGCGCCAAGACCGCGCGCCGATCCTGCACGAGCTTACCCATGTGGTGGCCGGCTATGACCGGTCAAAGGGCCATTGGAGCCAGGAGGGCTTCGCGTCCTTCGTGCAGGATTCCTTTGGCGGCAACAACGCCTATCCGACCTATAAGCAACCGGAGGATTTAGCCCGGATCATTTTCTCGAAGGACGAAATGCTGCCGATGGCCGACGTGATGGCCGACCGCAACCGGCAGAAATATTTCGGCAAACAGGATGCCTGGCGGCGCTGGCAGGCCTATGCGCAATCGTCGGCCTTCGTCGGCTATCTAATCGGCAAATACGGCACGACGCCGTTCCACGCCATCTATAATCGCGCGGTCGAGGACATGGATTTCGACGACGCTTTCGGACAGCCCAAAGACAAGCTCATCGCCGACTGGATCGAGACTTTGTTTGGCCAATCCGAGCCGTCCGCAGAGGGTCAGCGGATCTATCAATTACTAAATAAAAACCTCAAATAGAGGTCATAAATCCTTGTAATTGAATAGTTATGTCAGGAAAGTTGGTCGCCAGTCTATCCACCGCATAGCCTGCTCCAATTGTCCCGACAGGCGAAACAATGTGGCTTCGTCGGCGTAACGGCCGACCGCTTGGACCGACACCGGAAAGCCGCTTGCCGTGGCGCCGACCGGCCCCTGAACACTTCTGGACCTAGTATCGGGCATATTTCGGAGCCGCCTACTGGTCTCCCATTTTTGGTGATGGAGCGAGTCCGTTAATAACTTTAACGGTAGCTTTATTTTCTGAGCTTACGTTTTCAGCTAGTTCGATGCCCATGTCGAACCAATAATTGCTCGAAACATAGACTAGCGAATATTTTCCCTAAACGATCCATGACAACACAGCGATGGATATTCTAAGCGAAAACAAGCGTCAAAGCGGACAGGACTGGAGAAAATTTGCCCTGCAGTATCTGATGGTTTGCGCTTTGTTGGCCAGTTTGGCCGCTTTCGGATTCTACTCCCTTGCGATCGACCAATACAAAGAGAACCGCTTAGCAGAAAAAGCGACAGTTTTGTCTTTGGTCGATGCCTTCTTTTCAACCTATGCCGATGCCAGAAGTAAGGCTTCCCAAACAGACTTGCCCGTACCGGCGACGTTTCGCGCCCACGCCCTGGAGTCCTTTAACAGAGTCCGAGTGGACGACGAAGCGATTAGGGTCGCAATGGTGGGCTTTCCCGGACGCGAAATTCGCACAGCTGCACAAGATGAAAATATGCGCGTGACCATGCGCGCATTTGCCGATCAGAACATGCGAGACCCTGTCGTCTCCCTAATTCAATTGAATGGCGAACCGGTCTTACGCACAATCCGTCCGTCGATCGCAAAAAGCAAAAGCTGCGTTACGTGTCACAATAAATATGCTCCACCAGGGGGACAGTGGAGTTTGGGTGAGGTCATGGGTGCATTTGTGATTGATGCCCCGGCCGGGGTGGCCTTACGCAGTTTCCTGATCCAAAGCATCGGTATTGGGTTAGTTGCGTTCTTGTTGACGTCGGGCCTTTCAACCTTTGCCTATTTCTTTCAGGCTCGTCGATCGGAAGCCGCTTTTCAGGCTCGTCGATCGGAGGCTGCGGAATCCGCCAATCAAGCGAAATCGTCGTTTTTGGCGAATATGAGCCACGAATTGCGCACGCCGCTCAACGCGATCATCGGCTACAGCGAAATGTTGTTGGAAGATGCCCGCGACGAAGAGGCGGAGGAACGGGCGTCTGATCTGCAGAAGGTGCGAGGTTCGGGACGTCACCTGCTCGGCCTGATCAACGATATCCTCGACATTTCCAAAATCGAAGCAGGTAAGATTGAACTGAACATCAACCCCATCGATTTGGCGAACGCCTTGTCAGACGTCGAAAGCACCACCGCGCCGCTGATGGAGACCAACGGCAACCGTTTCAAGATGGTCGTTCCCGAGAGCATTGGCCGCTTAGAGAGCGACGACCAACGGCTCCGCCAGATCTTGCTCAACCTGTTGAGCAACGCCGCCAAGTTTACCAAGAACGGCGACATCAGCTTAACCGTCGAGCGAAACGGTGACGGCTGGATCCGTTTCGCCGTGCGCGATACGGGTATCGGTATGACTGCCGAGCAGACGGAACGGTTGTTTCAGCCGTTTGTGCAAGCGGATAGCGCGATTACACAGCACTATGGCGGAACCGGGCTCGGCCTGTCTATTAGCCAACGCTTTGTTGAGATGATGGGCGGACGTATCGATATCGAAAGCGAACCCGGCGAAGGATCCTGTTTCACCGTTTGGCTGCCCGATATTGAACCGACAATTCAAAACAGCGCCGACCAGGGCGATGGACCGCTCATCCTGGTTATCGAAGATACGCTGTCGGATAGCGCGCTGTTGGAGCGTCTTCTTATCAATCTCGGCTATCGGGTCGAGGTCGCACAAGATGGAAAGCAGGGGTTGGTACGGGCACAGGAAACGTATCCGGCGGCGATTATCCTGGACATCGAACTACCCGGCGTGGATGGCTATCAAGTACTGAAGACGATTAAAGACGACAGAACATTGAAGCAGATCCCCGTGATCGTCGTCACCGCGCACGATGTGCGCCAAATCGCGATGAACCTTGGGGCAAGCTATTTCTTGGCCAAGCCATTCAATCGATATGCCATCAAAGAAGCGCTCTCAGAGTGCGGTGCGATCGAAAACCGCTCCGAACCAGCCGTCGCCTAATTGACAATAATCGGGACTTGCGCATTCCGATCTGCAGGCCCGGAATTAACTGCCAGGTTATCGCCAGCATCTCACCGGCGGCGTCTACAGCGGTAGATGTCTCGCTAAATAGCTTGGGAAATACATTAAACAATATTTTTGAACTTCTGTTTTTTCTAACTAATCAAGGTTCGTTGGCTGGCGGTCTATCCACCGCATGGCCTGCTCCAATTGTCCCGACAAGCGAAACAAGGTGGCTTCGTCGGCGTAGCGGCCGACTGCCTGGACTGACACGGGAAAGCCACTTGCCGTGGCGCCGACCGGCAGGCTGATCGCCGGTTGTCCGGTTTGATTGAACCACACGGTGAAGGGCGAGAACGCCGCCACCCGATCCCAATATTCATCGGCATCGTCGAGCATCATATCGATCCAGCCGAGCTTTGGCGGCAGATGGCCGAGGCCGGGTGTCAGCAGCACATCGAAGTCTCGATGGAAAGCCGCCATGCGTCGGCCCTGCGCGTGCATGCGCGCCTGGGTCATGAATACGTCATGGCCGAACACCGTCTCGCCCTTCGCAGCCGTCGCCGCGACCACGCGCTCGACCTCGCCGTCTTGCGGCAGGCGGCCCTTGGTGGGGTGCGAGCGGATGATCTGGGCCGCGTTCGCCGCCATCAAGGTTCGAAATATCTCCTGGGACTCCTCGTTCGATATCGGCGGATCGGCTTCTTCGATCCGATGGCCGAGCCCGTCCAGAACCGCCACGGTCTGGTCGAGAACCCGGCGATGGTCGTCGTCAGTGACCGCGCCGGTCGCCCCGCCATAGGTAAAGGCGATGCGCAACTGGCCAGGGTCAGTGTTGACCTCTTCAAGAAAAGGCCGCGCCGGCGGCGGCGCGAAATAGGGATCGCCCTCGGCCGGCGCGCCGGTCGCATCGAGGATCGCGGCATGGTCGCGCACCGTGCGCGAGACCGTATGTTCGGCGACGGTGCCGCCGATGCGCTCGCCAAGAGCCGGGGCGAAGCTGTTGCGCCCGCGCGTCGGTTTCATGCCGACCAGCCCGCAGCACGAGGCCGGCACCCGGATCGAGCCGAAGCCGTCGCTGGCATGCGCCGCCGGCACGATGCGCGCGGCCACCGCCGACGCCGCGCCGCCGCTCGATCCGCCCGGGGTTAGCTCTAGGTCCCAGGGGTTCTTGGTCGGTCCGTAGAATTGCGGTTCGCAGGTGATCGACATGCCGAATTCGCAGGTGTTGGTCTTACCGAAGATCGCCAGACCAGCGGCCTTTAGGCGGATCACCGTTTCGCTGTCAGCGTCGGGCACCACATCGGCCATGAAGCGGCTGCCGCCGGTGGTGGGGAAACCCGCGATCGCCGCGCCCAGATCTTTGATCAAATAGGGCGCGCCTTTGAGCGGCCCGTCGGGCAAGCCATCGGCGATGGCCTGGCGGCCGAAATCATAGAGTTCCATGACAATGGCGTTGAGCGCCGGGTTACGGGCTTCGGCCCGGCTGATCGCCGCCTCCAACACCTCTTCGGCCGCAATCTCCTTGCGCCGCACCAAGTCGGCCAGACCGACCGCGTCATAGTTTTCATACTCTTCGAATACACTCACTCGTCTTCTCCCCGCCATTGCTTGCCGGGCGCGCCTTGCGCCCCGTTGCCGAATTCGTCACTGTCACGGCGATCGCATTATCCCCTAATTTCGCGCGGCCAGGAACGCCCAGAAATCCCAGGAATTCCATGTCACGCACAAGCCCGTTGACCGGTATCGTTCTGGCTGGCGCCGCCGCCATCGCCTTTGCCGCCAATACCGCCGCGTCCCCAATCGCGGTCGATGGCGGTAGCACGGTGTTAAGCTATTTGGCGCTGCGTTCGGCGGTCGCCGTCCTGTTGGTGCTAGCGTTACTGTTGCTATCGCAAAGGTCACTACGATTGGCGCCCCGGCGACGCTGGGCCGCCTTCGGGGTGGGTACCGTTATGGCCGCCTATTCGGTCGCGCTGCTCTCGGCGATCCAATACATACCCATCGCGCTCGCGGTGTTGATTTTCTACACCTTCCCCATTCTCACCACTTTGTACCTTTGGATACGCGGACAGGAACGGGCGACCTGGTTGGCGGGAACCGCGCTCGGGCTGGCTTTTGTGGGACTGGTGTTGGCGTTGGATTTGGGCGATCCATCGCTCGATTTGCGCGGAATCGGCTTGGCCGCCCTGGCCGCGCTGGGTATCACCACTGTCGTGCTGCTCAACAGCAGGCTAGTTGGCGCCGGCGATTCACGCCCGGTCACACTTCATATGTTGAGCGCGGCCACTCTGGTGTTCGTCGTCGTCACCGCCACGCTCGGCCAATTTGCTCTGCCCGAAACAACGCGGGGCTGGTGGGCGTTTTCCACCGAACCATTTTTCTATGCCTTCGCGATCATCACGCTGTTTATCGCCATGTCGATGCTAGGACCGATTCGCACCTCGATGACCATGAACCTGGAGCCGGTTTCGAGTATGGTGTTCGGGTTCGTTTTGCTAAGTCAGGCCCTGAGTGGCCTGCAAATATTGGGCGCCGCGCTGGTTATCCTCGCTGTGTTGGTCATCCAGCGGGCGAAAGGACAGACCCGCGCGCCGACCCGAGGAGAACCTACATGAACGATCTTACGCGACTATCCGCCGGCATTGCCGAGCAATTAAAGGCACGCGGCGACACCGTTGCCGTCGCTGAAACCTCTGCCGGCGGCCTGATTTCAGCCTCGCTGCTCGCGGTGCCCGGCGCCTCGGCGTATTTCTTGGGCGGCGGCGTGCTCTACACCCTCGATTCCCGGCGCATCCTGTTGCGGGTGCCCGATTCGGCGATGGTCGGCATCCGTTCCTCGAGCGAGCCCTATGCCGAGCTCCTCGCCACCACCATGCGCGAGCGCTTCGAAACGGTGTGGGGGGTGGCGGAAACCGGGGCGGCTGGCCCCACCGGCAACCGCTATGGCGACGATGCCGGGCACACCTGCATTGCCGTCTCCGGCCCGGTGAGCGCGGTGGAGACGCTGGAGACGGGCGCCAACGATCGCGCCGCGAACATGCAGGCTTTCACCGACGCCGCGCTGGCACTATTCGCCAAATGTTTGGCCGAGGCCGGGTGACAAAATCACACGCGTAAGCGGGTTGGCTTACGTGGCGGGAATGGTAATATAGGACGTCATACCTAGTGCGAGCGGGCTGGCATTCGTTGGGGGGTAATCCATCTACACAACGCCACTGACCGTACGTGAATTTGTAATTACTGAGAATCTCGGGAAGGGGACGAACTCATGGACATGAAAATTATCCTGGCCGCTGGGGCTATGGTTGCGCTGGCCGGCTGTGTTGGCGGCGAACTAAGCAAGGCTGAAAAAGTGAATGCGCAGGGCAGCGATTTCAACAATGCTTTGTCGGGCGGTTATTTGCGCCTGGCGCGCGCCGAGCAGAAAGAGAACGATTACAAAGACGCTGACTATTTCGCGGCGCGCGCGATCTCCAGCGCCAATGGCGACGCAGTGCCGCTGCCCGAAGTAACCGACCGTAATCTTCCCCAGTCGGAACAGATTTACGTCTTAGGACTGCGAAACGAACTTGCTGAAGTATTCGACGGCGGCGCCCGTGCCAAAGCGCCCCAATTGTCAGCGTCGGCGCAGCTCGCTTACGAATGCTGGATCCAGGAACTCGAGGAAAACATTCAGCAGGATGAAATCGCGGCCTGCCGCGACCAGCTGGACGGTCTGATCCCGGCCCTTCGCAACGCCATCACCGATGAAGTTGCCGCGGCGCCCGCGCCGGCGAAGCCAAAACCCAAGCGCGTCAAGGGCAAGCTGTTTAAGATTTTGTTCCCGACTGGCGGCACCAAGCTCAACGCCGACGCCAACAAGGCAGTCGATGAAGCCGCCGCCCATGTCAGCGAATTTAAATCACCGCGCGTCGTGGTCTCCGGCTACACCGACACCGAAGGCAGCGCTAGTTCTAACCAAGCGTTGTCTGAAAGACGCGCCCGTGTGGTCGCCGCCGCGATGCGGATCCGCGGCATTGCCAACGATCTCATGAAAGTGCAGGGCTTCGGCGAACAGTTCCCCGACGTCCGCACCGCTGACAGCGTCGCGGAACCGAAAAACCGCCGCGTCGAGTTGAACGTCGGCGGCCGGTAACGGCTGCGCCATAGCGCACCGTTCGCATATTCGCGAAGAATTAACGGCGCCGGTTAATCCGGCGCCGTTTTCTTTCGTCCGACTTGTGGCCGAAGATATGCGCCATGGAACACGGCACCGATAGAATACTCACCACCCACACCGGCAGCCTACCGCGCTTACGCCCAGCCGCGGCAAAGCATCGGTACATCGACGTTCGCGTTTAGTTAGGGATTAACTTCGCCCAGGTTGGCTTCACAAGCGGTCTATGTGTCGAGGAGGCGCCGAACCGTGGTTGCCAGAGTTTCGCGCCTGTAGGGCTTCTGCAAGAGTTCCACATCCGCGTCGGCCGCAATATTCTCGAAGATTTCATCTTCCATATAGCCCGATGTGAAAAGCGTTTTGATCTGCGGAAATTGCCGCCGAACTTCTTCGGCGATCTGCTGACCATTCAATCCGCCGGGTAACACCACATCCGTTAGCAGTAAATCCAAATGCGAAACTTCGGCGCATCGGGAGAGGGCAGCCCGGCCGTCCTGGGCCTCTATGGTCGAGTATCCGAGGAACTCCAGCGCCGCCAGAACGGACTCTCTGACATCGGGATCGTCTTCGACCACAAGGATCGTTTCGTCACCCGTCGGCTGAGCACCGGGGTGCGGTTTCGACACCGTCGGTGCCGTCGCGATATGCTCGGCCGCTTTAGGCAGATATAGCTTGATCGTCGTGCCAGCGCCCAACGCGCTTTGGACGTCAAGATGACCGGCGGACTGCTTGGTAAAGCCGTAGACCATACTTAGACCCAGGCCACTGCCTTTGCCGATGTCCTTGGTTGTAAAGAAAGGCTCAAAGGCGCGCGCCTGGACTTCCGGCGCCATTCCGGTACCGGTGTCGCTCACGGTGACCACGACATATTGGCCTAGCGTCACACCTGAATGCGGAACACTACTGGACCCGTCAAAATGCTTATTCGCGGTCTCAATGGTGAGCGTCCCGCCTTGCGGCAGAGCATCACGTGCATTGATCGCCAGATTAACAATCGCGTTCTCCAGCTGCACCGGATCGACCATGGCAGGCCATAACGTGTCCGCCAGAACAGCTTCAATTTCTATTTTCTCGCCGAGGGGCCGCCCGATCAGATCGATCACTTGCGTAACCAGCACATTCACGTCCGTCGCTTCTGGTTTCAGGGACTGTGTGCGCGAATAAGCGAGCAGACGTTGCGTTAAATCAGCGCCGCGGCCGCCGGCTTGGGCCGCCGTATCCACTAATTTTCGAACCGTTGGATTCTCTTCGATGTAATCGCGCATGAGATCCAAATTGCTCAGTATGACGGTAAGGATGTTGTTGAAATCATGAGCGATGCCGCCGGTTAGCTGGCCCACCGCCTCCATCTTCTGGGCTTGCTGCAACTGCTGTTCAGACTTCCGCGATTCCGCAAGGGCGGCCTCCGCGCGGCGTTCGGCTTCGATCCGCTCGGTGATCTCTCCTTGTAGGGCCGCATTTTGGCGGCGCAATTCACCGCTTTGGGCGGCTGTCTTGCGTTGCAAAAACGCATTCCATCCCAAAAACAGTAGAAGGATCAGGCTACCGCCGATCGCCGACTGCCAGATCAATGTAAAATCGCGCGGCGCGCTGACCGGAACACCGATCCACTTACCCTCGATCGCCGCACGCTGTTCCGCGGGGATCGCCGCAAGCGCTTTGCCCAATATCGAGGCAAATATCGGCACCGACCGCTGCGAGGCCATGGCAACTTCGATCCGCTGGGGCGCCTGCCCCGCCACGACGATGTTCCTATGGCCTTGGCGACGTATGAAGTGGCTGGTGACCAGGATGCTGCCGACATAGGCATAGACCTCACCGCTCTGTAGTTTATCGAGCGCTGCCGGAACATCGGCGACCTCTACATTTTCGAAGTTCCACGGACCGTCACTGAGAAACTCGGTGAGCGCGTGCCCCCGCACGACCGCCACCTTCCTGTTCGCCAACCCCTCGATACCATCGACATAGGCAACATCGTCACGCGTAAAGATCACCGCCGGCAGCGACAGATAGGGCTTCGTGAATATGGCGAATTCTACCCGCTGCTCGCTCGACGCGGCGGCGGGAAACATATCGAATTCGCCCGACTTCATGCTGCTAACAGTCGCGGACCTGTCGATAGGCTGACCGACGTCGAAACGAACATCGAGCATGGCAGATAGGATTTCGAGATACTCGGAAACCAGGCCCTGATAGCGCCCCTCATCGTCGAAAAACTCGACCGGCGGCCAGGACCGGCTGCCCGCCACCTTGATTACCGGATGCGCGTCCAGCCATTCGCGCTCCGTCTTGGTCAATCGCAGGCTTCGCCCACTTCGACTGGTATCCGGCGGCACCCAATTGGCAAGTAAGGCGCGCCGTTCGGCCAAGCTTATGCTGTCCAAAGCTTTCTGGAGAATATCGCGCAAGATCGGCCAGTCTTTGCGCACGCCGATAGCATTGATCGAGGCGGTCTCCTCGATCTTGCCATGCTCGATAACATTATCGATGAGCTCATTTCGAATGATGTGATTGGCCACCGCGCGGTTTCCAATATAGGCCGTAACCTCACCTTTCGACACCGCACCCAGAGCATCGCTGGTAGTGCCGTACTCACGCACCTGGATATCCGGATATTTCGTTCTCAGTACATTGAGAATGAAAAAACCGGTCTCGACACCAACGGTCTGGCCAGCCAATTCATCCAATTCGCTAACATACTCCGCGTCCCTCATGGCGAAGATGACATGGGGCACATTCACGTAGGGGGTCGTGAAATTAAAATACGGATCGCGGGCCGGCAGCGGCGTGATATCCATCAGCGCGTCGAGACGCTGTTCCTGAACCTGCCTGAATCCGGTGAGCCAGGGTGCGGGAACGACGCGCAAGGCGCCGTTCAGACGCGTATTCAACAATTCCACAAATTCGACGCCGATCCCCCTTGGCGTTCCGGTGCTGTCGACAAAGTCCATCGGTGGCCAGGCATTGTTGATGCCGATGCTAATGTCGCGATGCTCGGCCAACCAGGTAGCCTCGGCGGCCGTTAAGTCGAAGCTCGGCGCCTGTTTGGCCGGCGCTGGGGCCTCAGACACGATGGGGACCCAACGTGAGAAGATTTCATTCTTTTCCCGCAGCGCCATTCGGGCCAGCGCTTTGTCAAGGATGGTCGCCAATTCCGGCCAGTCTTTGCGCACCGCAAAGCGTTGGCCGTTCGACAGTAGGTCAATACGAGCGGCGGCTCTAAGGTTCGTCAGACCGTGTTCGCGCGCGAGATAGGCGTTGATGCCCAGAACCCCGACATAGGCATCGGCCCGGCCGATGGCGACCGCTTGCAAACCCTCAAGGGGCGTCGTGACGAAATGCGGCGTAATCCCGGGATGCTCGCTCAGCACCCGCGATGATGCGGAGTACCCCTCGACAAGCGCCACCGTGAGCCCATTAAGGTCATTGGCGGTGCTGACCCGTTCTTCGTCACTGCGCACCATGACCGCCAGAGGTGTGGGCAAATAAATCTGCGTGAAGTCGAGAAATTCGGTGCGCTCGGGCGTGCGGACCGCCGTGGCGATAACATCGAGTGTGCGCTTACGGCTACCGTCGATGATCTCCGGCCAGGTGAGCTCGGGAACCAGTTCGAACGTCAGGCCAGTGACCTCGCCAATACGGTGGAGGAAATCAGGCGCGACACCGATAAAGTTTCTCGCTGAATCGAGAAAACTGTAGGGCGCGTAATCGCCATCGACCCCGACCCGGATTCGCGGGTGCGCGGCAATCCAGGCTTTCTCATCCGGCGTTAAAGGTAGAAATTCGGGGGCGTTTCGTTCTGACTCGCTGCCAATATCGGGACGGGAAGCAGTGCCCTTTGCATCGGTTTCCGCCGGTCCCGACGTTTGTGCAACGGTCAACGGAGCGGATAACACGGTAGATAATACCGCCAGTATCAAACCAACGGAAAACGGCTTTAAGCCTAGCATTTCCTTCGTCTTATTACTTCGGTTCGCGCCTATCTATTGTAGTATTATTGACTTCGTCGCCCCGGTCAAATTACCGCGGGACCGAATTCGAACAAAATCAAATCGAATGGCCGTTTGTGGGGGTATCTAGGCCCGTGGTTTAGCCGGAGCCCCGGGCGAGAAAATCGGACAAGAGTACCGCGCATTGTTCGGCGTGGCTGGTGATCAGGAAATGGCTGGCGCCGTCGACCACTGACATATGCACATCGGGCAAACTGGCCGCCAACCCGTCGGTGATTTCCACCATGGCTTCATTCGCCAAGCCGCCGCGCACCAACAACACCGGTATGTTCAACCCGGCGTAATCGGCCAGGGTCGCCTCAAAAGCGAAGGCGGTGCGCCAGTCGAGCACATTGGCAAAGGTGGTCGCCCGGCAATAATCTTGCACCGCGTCAGGCATGGCGGCGAACGACCCCGCCCCGCCCCAGAAATCGATGATGCGTCCGGCGGCGTCGCGCTCGCCGCCGTCATAGGCGGCCTCGAAGGCGCGGCTCATCTCCTGGGTCGCCCGGAAAATATCCGCGCGGCCGCGTTCGCGGATCAGCGCCACCGGGTTGGCTTCAAACGTGGCGATGCTCAACAGCTCGATATTGCCCGCCAGCGCCGCCGCCAAGGCGACAGTGCCGCCGAAGGAATGGCCGACCAGATGCACCGGCGCACCGACGTGTCGGACCACGGCTTCCACAACGCGCACCTCGTGCGCCATGTCCAAATCGCCCAGACTGCGGGTCTCGTCGGTGCCGCCATAGCCGCAGATGCTAGTGGCGATGAATCGGTAGTCCTGTGGCAGGCGTTTTTGCATGCCGCTCCACGCCGCCGGCGTGCTGAACGAGCCCGGCACGAACAGCACCGCCGGCCCGTCGCCGGTTTCCTGGTAATCGATATTATGGCCGTCGACGGTCACCATGATGGGCGTAATCTCTGCCACGCACCGCCTTTGTTCAAGGTGCGATCACGCCATTTGCGGGCGAAAGACACCAAATCGCGCCGAATATTGCGTGCCGCGGTGGTGGTGCGGGCGGCCGGACTCAGATTCCGGCAAGGGCCGAAGCCCGAGAGATTTTAAGTCCTTTTCGTACATATACAAGTAGTTGATATATTTGAATTTATTTAGTGGCACCGAAATTTTGTGTAAGTTTTTGTGTAAGTTCTGCCTCGTTGCGGGGCTATCAATTCATCTAAAACGTCCGGTATTCACCGGTCACCTCAACCGATCGATGCAACACAAGCGTTAAATCGTTCTGCTGGGG
>JAALLF010000010.1 GCA_011087645.1 Alphaproteobacteria bacterium | reverse complement strand
AATATCTAACCGAATTCCTCATCCTGAGGGCTCGCGCAGCGAGTGTCTCGAAGGAGGCGGAATTCAAGCGCCGCCGTAAGTGATAACCTCCCCCTTGATGGGGGAGGATTTAGGTGGGGTGAAGCCGGAGGCTTAGTGGGTTAAGCCTTAAACGCGCCGGCGTTGTCCTTGGCGAAACCGGCCAGCGTACGCGCCGGGTGGCCGGCGATTTGCTCGATATAATCGGTGGTGCCGGCCGCCTTTCCGGCGCCGACGATGCCCATCAATGTCGATTGATGGTCGACCAGCCAATCGGGCATGCCACGTTCTTTCATGGCGCCCACCGCGCCTTCCATCGGCACTTCGACGAAGGCAACGTCGCTGCCCAATTCGCTCGATAACGCCGCGGTAAAGTCGCTTGGGGTCGAGACCGCGCTGCCGAGGAAATAGGTTTTGCCGTTATGGCCGTCGCCGGTCAGAACCGCCGCCGCCACATCGCCGGTGTCGCGCACGTCGATCATCGATATCGGCGTGTCGGCGGCCATCGGCATCATCACCTTGCCCATGCCTTTGACCATGTCGGCCATGTTGAGGAAATTCTGCATGAAGAAGGCCGGCCGCAGAATGGTCCATTCCACGCCGCTGGTTTTGAGCATCTCCTCGACCTTCCAATGGGCATGACCGATCTTGGCGTCGGTGACTTCCTGCACGATAGCGTCGCCACCGGACAGCTTCACAACATGGCTGACTCCGGCGCGCTTGGCCGCTTCGATGGCATCAATCTGCTGTGCCTCCATCACCGGGCTGTGGCCGGTCAGCAGGAACAGCTTGTCGCAACCGGCCAGCCCGGCTTCGATGGTCGCCGCGTCGGCCACATCGGCCTGCACCAGTTCCACATCGCTGCCCAGCTTTTCAGCCGCTGCCGCCGGGTCGCGCACCAGGCAACGAAAATCCGCCCCCTTGGCCTGAAGTGCCGCAACAACCGTCCGGCCGGTATTCCCGGTTCCGCCAACTACGCCGATCATAATTTCTCTCCCTATTTGTAAGTGTTTCCATCGCCGACTGATTTGCGGACGACTATACATCGAATGAATTGGTTAGCTAACTAGTCGCCCCACGCCATCCATCCAGCGGCAAAATTGTTTTTCTCAAATGTATTCCAACATGCCCGGGCCTCGTCCTTCGACAAGCTCAGGACGAGGCCCTCATGGTGAGCCTGTCGAACCATGAGGGGTTGCGCGATTGTCACCCGCCCAGCTTATCCTTCAAAATCTGGTTGACCATCTGCGGGTTGGCCTGGCCTTGGGTCGCCTTCATGGCTTGGCCGGTGAACCAGCCGGCGACCTTGGTGTTGCCCTGGCGGTATTGATCGGCCTGGTCGGGATTGTCGGCGATGAGCTGGTCGATCACACTCTCGATGGCGCCGGTATCGGTGATTTGCTTGAGGCCCTTTTCCTCAACGATGGCGGCAGCTTCCTGGCCGCTGTCGAACATCTCGGCGAACACGTCCTTGGCGATGCGGCCCGAGATGGTGTCGTCGGCGATCAGATCGATCAGCCCGCCGAGTTGGACGGCGGCGACCGGGCTCTCGGTAATATCCTTATCAGCGTTGTTGAGGCGGCCGAACAGTTCCGCCGTCACCCAGTTGGCGGCCAGCTTGGCATCGCGCTTGGCGCCGGCGGGGTCGATCACCGCCTCGAAATATTCCGCCGTCTCGCGCTCGGCCACCAGCACCCCGGCGTCGTAGGACGACAGGCCATAATCGTCGATGAAGCGCGCCTTCTTGGCGTCGGGCAGCTCGGGCAGGTCAGCCGCCAGCGCATCGACGAAAGCCTGGTCGAATTCCAGCGGCAACAGGTCGGGGTCGGGGAAGTAGCGGTAATCATGCGCCTCTTCTTTACTGCGCATGGACCGCGTCTCGCCCCGATTGGCGTCGAACAGGCGGGTCTCCTGGTCGACTTCGCCGCCATCCTCGATGAGCTCGATCTGGCGGCGCACCTCGTAATCGACCGCCTGGCGCACGAAGCGCAGGGAGTTCACGTTCTTGATCTCGGCGCGGGTGCCGAGATCCTCGCCGGGCCGGCGCACCGACACGTTGACATCGGCGCGCATGGAGCCTTGCGACATGTCGCCGTCGCAGGTGCCCAGATAGCGCAGGATCGAGCGCAGCTTGCCGAGATAGGCCGCCGCCTCCTCGCCCGAACGGATGTCGGGCTTGGAAACGATCTCCATCAGCGCCACGCCGGAACGGTTGAGATCGATGAAGGTCTTTTGCGGATGCTGGTCGTGGATCGATTTGCCGGCATCCTGTTCCAGATGAAGGCGCTCGATCCCCACTTCGAAGCTCTCGCCGTCGGGCAGGTCGACGGTGATCCGCCCCTCGCCGACGATCGGCTGGGTGAACTGGCTGATCTGATAGCCCTGAGGCAGGTCGGGGTAGAAATAATTCTTGCGGTCGAACACCGAGCGCAGATTGATCTGCGCCCCCAGCCCCAGGCCGGTGCGGATTGCCTGGCGGGCACATTCGCGATTGATCACCGGCAGCATGCCCGGCATGGCGGCGTCGACCAGGCTGACTTGCGTATTAGGTTCAGCGCCAAACGCGGTCGCCGCGCCGGAGAACAGCTTGGCCTCCGACGTCACCTGGGCGTGCACTTCCAGCCCGATGATAACTTCCCACGGCCCGGTCGCGCCTTCGACCAGGTCTTTCTGGTTATGGCCGATGCGCGTGGTGACATGGCCGGACAGATGATCGGGTGCGGTATCAGTCATCGCGCTACCCTCCTAACCCTCGAATCAGAGCCCCTCTCCTCGGGGAGAGGGGTTGGGGTGAGGGGAAACCCAACTCGAAACCAAAAATAATTGTCCCCTCACCCGGCTCGCTTACGCTCGCCACCCGCTCCCGGGGGGAGAGGGTGTTCCCACCAACGCGGCTATTTGGTTCTAAAATCACTGCCGTCCCTCAAACTCAGCTGCGGTCTCGAGCACGTCGGCGGCGCGCAGCATGGTCTCTTCGGCGAAGGCCGGGCCGATCAGGTGAAGGCCGAGCGGCAACCCATCGGCGGATAAGCCAGCGGGAACCGAGATCGCCGGCAGGCCGGCCATCGAGGCGGGCACGGTGAAGATGTCGTTCAAATACATGGCGATCGGGTCGTCCATTTTCTCGCCAATGGCGAAGGCCGCTGAGGGCGCGGTCGGCGTTAGGATCACGTCGCACTTGTCCCAGGCGGCGCGGAAATCGTCGGCTATGCGGGTGCGCACCCGCTGCGCCTGCAAATAATAGGCATCGTAGTAGCCCGCCGACAGTACATAGGTGCCGATCATAATGCGGCGTTTGACCTCGGGCCCGAAACCGGCGGCGCGGGTCTTCTCGTAGGTGTCGATGATATCCTCGCCCTCGACCCGCAAGCCGTAGCGCACCCCGTCATAGCGCGCCAGATTCGATGAGGCTTCTGCCGGGGCGACGATGTAATAGGTCGGCAGCGCGTATTTGGTATGGGGTAGCGAAATATCGACGATTTCGGCGCCGGCGTCGCGCAGCCAGTCCCGGCCCTGCTGCCATAGCGCCTCAATTTCCGGCGGCGTGCCGTCCATGCGGTATTCCGCCGGAATGCCCACGCGCAAGCCCCTGATGTCGCCGGTCAGCGCCGCGGCGTAGTCGGGTACGGGAATATCGACGCTGGTCGAATCCTTGGGGTCGTAGCCCGCCATGGCGCCGAGCATCAGGGCCCCGTCGCGCACCGTGCGGGTCAGCGGTCCGGCCTGATCGAGCGAGCTGGCAAAGGCGATAATGCCCCAGCGCGAACACCGTCCATAGGTCGGCTTCATGCCGACGATGCCGCAGAACGAACCGGGCTGGCGGATCGAGCCGCCAGTGTCGGTGCCGGTCGCACCCAACGCGATATTCGCGGCCACCGCCGACGCCGAACCGCCCGACGAGCCGCCGGGCACCAAATCCTTGCCCGCCGCGTCGCCCGACGCCGCTTTCCAGGGATTGAGGCACGGCCCGTAATGGCTGGTCACATTGGCCGAACCCATGGCGAATTCGTCCATGTTGGTCTTGCCTAACATGACCGCGCCGGCGTCCCAAAGTTGTTGCGTCACGGTGGATTCGTAAGTCGGTTTGAAGCCGTCGAGAATGTGGCTGCCGGCGGTCGACAACACGCCTTCGGTGCAGAATAGATCCTTGATCGCTAGCGGTATGCCGTCGAGTGGGCCTTGCGCGTCACCCTGCCCACGGCGCGCATCAGACGCGTCGGCCATGGCCAACGCCTGATCCGGCGTCTCTGCGGAATAGGCGTTCAGATCGCGCGCCGCCGCCATGGCGTCCAAATGGGCTTGCGTCAATTCGCGCGCACTGAAGTCGCCCGCAGCTAAACCAGCACCGGCGTCGGCGATGGTCAATCTGGTGAGGTCACTCGTGCCGGCCATTATTCGATCACCTTGGGCACAGCGAAGAATTCGCCCTCCGCATCGGGCGCATTGGCAAGCACCCGATCCGGGTAGCCACCATCATTGACCACATCGTCGCGCAGGTGCGGCGTGGTCTCGACGACGCTGGTCATCGGCGCAACGCCGTCGGTATCGACTTCGGCCAACTGCTCGACCCAGCCGATAATATTCGACAATTCGCCCGCCAGTGGTTCGAGATCGGCATCGGGAATGTGTAGGCGCGCGAGCCGCGCAATTCGCCGTACGGTGTCAGTATCCAGCGCCATTGGGCTCTCTAA
The DNA here is from genome assembly GCA_011087645.1 of Alphaproteobacteria bacterium. Taxonomy (GTDB): domain Bacteria; phylum Pseudomonadota; class Alphaproteobacteria; order UBA6615; family UBA6615; genus JABDJY01. Next base: position 97,809 of record JAALLF010000010.1, on the reverse strand, counting down.
AAATCGGGTTCAAGGAAGCGGCGCGGAAGCTATCACTGGGACTCAGGTCCCGCAAGACTCGGCAAGCATAGACAGACCGGCGCGCCGAGGCGTAAACACCCCGCCATGGCCGTCATCAACCCCGCCGAAATGAAAACCGCGCTGCCTCCGGGCGAACGCATACTCGGCCTCGATCTGGGGTCGAAAACCATCGGCTTGGCGATCTCCGATTCCGGATTGGCCGTCTCGTCCCCGCTGGAGACCATCCGACGCACGAAATTCACCGCCGACGCCGCGGCGCTAATCGCCCTGATCGCCGAGCGCGAGATTGGCGGGCTGGTGCTCGGCCTGCCGAAAAACATGGACGGCAGCGAGGGCCCCCGCGCCCAGTCGACCCGCCAGTTCGCCACCAACCTGCTGGAGAAAGTTGACCTGCCGATCGCTCTTTGGGACGAGCGCCTATCGACGGCCGAGGTCGAGCGTGTGCTGATCGACGAGGCCGATATGACCCGCAAGCGGCGCGGCGAGGTGATCGATAAAATGGCCGCCAGCGTGATCTTACAGGGCTTTCTGGATTTCTTAAGGCATAACCAGATATAGCAGTTCATTATGCGACTGATTCTGTTCGCCGCCTTTTTAATGCTCGCCACCGCCGGGGGCACACCGGCCCACGCCGCGTGTGGCGATGGGACGATAAAAATTCGCGCGCCGATCCTGTCGAGTGGCGATAAGGCAGAATTTGAGACCCATTTTCGGCGCTCCCTGAAACGCGTTTGCCGCTGGTGGGGCGAGACCTACGATGGCGCCTTCACCATCGATATCGACGAGAGCCGTGGCCCCTCAATGGCTCTGGTGCCGGCGTGGCGCGGTAACCATGGCGAGATGCTGTTCCGCGCCGGCACGGTCCGTCTCGGCCGCGCGGCAATCACCCATGAAATCGCCCATGTGCTCGCGCCTAACGCCAACCGCTTTTTGGCCGAGGGGCTCGCGGTGTACATTCATGACGACCAGCGCGGCCAACCGGCCTATCCCAATTTCGGCAAGGATTTGACTTCGGAAGCGCGCCGGCTAGCGCCGCGGGCCGATATCGCCGCCCTGGAACGATTGGCCACCCCGACCCGCCTCAAACTGCCCGACCTCGATAGCCGCGACGCCTATATCGTCGCCGGCTCGTTCGTCGGTTTTCTCGTCGAGCAACACGGGATGGAAAAATTTCGCACCCTCTACGCGATGACCCCCTTGGTGGCGCGCGAACGCAACGCCGGCAAACCGGAACGCTGGCAGAAAGTCTACGAGGTCAGCCTGGAAGAACTCACAGCCCAGTGGCGCACCGCCATCAAGCAGTCGGCGCGATGATTTCGCCGGCTAGGTGGCCGAGCTTTAGCCAGATTGTGCAGCCTTGTTCTGAGAGCAGTTGGTGGGAACTGCCCGCCGGCATACGCAGCCAGGTGCCCTTGGGATAGTGGCCGTTCTGGTCAGAGAATTCGCCATCAAGCACGAACAGCTCCTCGCCGCCGGGATGATCGTGGCTGGGAACAACCGTGCCCGGTTGCATCCGCATCACATAGACACGTTCATTGTCGCGCTCCGCCAGCCGGATGACCTCGACACCCTCCATGGTCCAGGGTTCCCATGTGGCCGAGGCGGTATCGATGCGTACGAACTCCTGATCGTCCGGGTCCATCTGCCACAGTTTGACGAGGATCGTGCAGCCCTCGCGGCTGAACGGCGTGTGGCTGGAGCCGACCGGGTTGCGCAGATACATGCCCGGCCCGTAGTCGCCATGCTCATCGGAGAACACGCCCTCGAGCACCAGAAATTCCTCACCGCCGCCATGCTCGTGGGGCGAAAAGTAGCTATCGGGGGCATAATGAACCAGGCTTGTCGCCCGCGCGACCTCGTCGCCGATCCGGTCAAGCATGCGCCGTTCGACTCCCGGTAAGGGCGACGCCACCCAAGGCTGAGTTTTTGTGTCGATGGCGACACGCTGGGAGAAGTCCGCGTTCAGTTTCATAGCGACCCCTTTTCGGCTATCAATATGGGGCGCTGTCATCCTTCGACAAGCTCAGGATGAGGCAAAGGATTAACACAAGCCCTCATGCTGAGCCTGTCGAAGCACGAGGGCCGGTGGGGAACCCCTATCTCACGCCCATATTTTCCAGGGCGCCGCGCCGCCATCCCACAAATCTTCGAGTTGATTTTTCTCGCGCAGCGTATCCATCGGCTGCCAAAAGCCGTCATGGTGATAGGCCGCCAGCTCACCGGCCGCCGCCATATTTTGCAGCGGCCCCTCCTCCCACACCGTGTCATCGCCGGCGATCAGATCGAAAACGCTCGGCTCACAAACAAAAAACCCGCCATTGATCGAGCCGCCGTCGCCGCGCGGTTTTTCAGTGAACCGGGCGACTTTGCCGTCGACGATCTCCGCGGCGCCAAAGCGACCCGGCGGGCTTACCGCGGTCATCGTTGCCCGGGCGCCCTGGTCCTGGTGATAGACGATCGACGCCGCCACATCGATATCTGCGACCCCGTCGCCATAGGTTAAGCAGAAGGGTTCATCATCGAGATAGCGCGCGATACGTTTGATGCGGCCGCCGGTCGCGGTTTCGTCGCCAGTCTCGACCAGGGTCACCGTCCACGGTTCGGCAGCAGTCTCATGATAGCGGATATCGTTGGCCGCCAGATCGACCGTCACGTCGGCGGCGTGCAGCACATAGTTGGCGAAATATTCTTTGATTACATAGCCCTTGTAGCCCAGGCACACGATGAATTCGGTGATGCCGTGATGGGCGTAGATCTTCATGATGTGCCAAAGAATCGGCCGGCCGCCGATTTCGACCATCGGCTTGGGCCGTACGTCGGACTCTTCGGCGATCCGCGTGCCGCGCCCGCCTGCCAGAATAACCGCCTTCATCGCCCTGCCCCTATTTCCGCTGCGCGCCGTCTCACATCATTCGCCTTGTAGCAGGTGCGCCAGAATCGGGCCACAGGAGGATCTTTTAGAATAGTCCGACAGGCGTTGTATACGTTCAGCATATACGATATCGTATTAATCTATCCCCATTTCTCTTGATATGAGTCGGAAAAAGGGCTTTTAACCCTATACGAAAACGTATATATACGAAGATATGAGCACGCCATTACGCATAGTTCGCGAGAAACTCAACATTACGCAGACCGAATTGGCCAATCTGATGGGTACGACCCAGGCCACCGTCTCGCGCATGGAAGCCGGTCAGTGGGAGCCCAACGCCTCGCAGGTGCAGGCCGTGTTAGTGAAATCCAACAGCCTTGGCGTCGATCTGACGGTCGATGATTTTGTCCTGCCCGACACCATGCCGTCGGCGGCCAATGGCGCGCCGGCTGCTACCGGTGACCTACACTTCGATCATGAGCATCTGCTGGGTATCCAAGACCTCTCCCCCAACGAAATCAGCTTCCTGCTCGACCTGTCGGACACCTACGCCGAGCGTAACCGCACCGCAGACCGAAAACTGTCGCTGCTGGCGGGTAAAACCGTGATCAACCTGTTCTTCGAGGAATCGACCCGTACCCGCACCAGCTTCGAGCTGGCCGGCAAACGCCTCGGCGCCGACGTGATTAATATCGCGGTGGCGTCGAGCTCGATCAAAAAGGGCGAGACGGTGATCGACACCGCGGTCACCTTGAACGCCATGCACGCTGACGCGCTGGTGGTCCGCCACCCCCATGCCGGCGCCGTGCAACTGCTGTCGGAAAAGGTCAACTGCGCGGTCATCAATGGCGGCGACGGCAGCCACGAGCACCCCACCCAGGCCCTGCTCGACGCGTTGACGATCCGCCGCCGCAAGGGTCACCTGCAGGGCTTGCTGGTCGCGCTATGCGGTGACGTCGCCCACAGCCGAGTGGCGCGCTCGAACATCTACCTGCTGCAAACCATGGGCGCGCGGGTGCGGGTGATCGCCCCACCGACCCTGATCCCGTCGGGCATGGAGCGCCTGGGGGTCGAAGTGTTCCACGACATGCGCGCCGGCTTGGCCGATTGCGACATCGTCATGATGCTGCGCCTGCAGCGCGAACGCATGGAAGGCTCGTTCGTGCCCTCGGTTCACGAATATTTCCATTTCTACGGCCTCGACTACGAAAAGCTGAGCCACGCCAAACCCGACGCGCTGATCATGCATCCCGGCCCGATGAACCGCGGCGTGGAGATCGATTCCGCGGTCGCCGACGATATCGACCGCTCGGTCATTCACGAGCAGGTCGAGATGGGGGTCGCGGTGCGCATGGCGTGCCTGGACGTGCTGACCCGCACCGACAAGTCCAACCGCAACGGGGGGACCGCGCCATGACCGCGCGTGTCGCCTACACCAATGCCCGCGTCATCGACCCGGCCTCGGGCCTCGACAACGCGCCATCCGACACCGGCGGCTTGCTATCCGACGGTGAATTTATCCAGGCGATCGGCCCGGAAATTTTCAGCGACGGCATCCCGGAAAGCGCGGTGCAGGTCGATTGCCGCGGCACCATCCTGGCGCCCGGGCTGGTCGATATCCGCGCCGATTTGTGCGAACCCGGCGCCGAACATAAGGAAGATCTGGAAAGCGGCAGCCGCGCCGCCGCCGCCGGTGGCGTCACCACGGTGGTCGCCCTACCCAATACTGATCCGGTGATCGACGAAGTCTCAGTGCTCGAATTTATCGCCCGGCGCGCCCGTGAGGTGAAACTGATCAAAGTGTTCGCCCACGCCACTGTGACCCGCGGCGGCAACAGCGACGAGCTGGTCGAGATGGGCCTACTCAAACACGCCGGCGCGGTAACCTTCACCGACGGCCGCCGCACTATCGTTAATGCCAAGGTGCTGTCGCGGGCGCTGAAATACGCCCAAGCCTATGACGGCGTGATCATGCAGCACCCGGAGGAGCCGGTATTGGCGCAAGGCGGCGTCATGCAAACCGGCGAGCTTTCGACCCGTTTGGGTCTGCCCGGCATTCCGGCGGAAGCCGAGATCATCATGCTGCAGCGCGACCTCAAGCTGGTCGAGATGACTGGCGGGCGCTACCACGCCTCGCATATTTCGACCGCCGCCTCGGTCCGCGCCATCGCCGACGCCAAAGCGGCCGGCCTCAACGTCACCTGCGATACCGCCCCACCCTACTTTGCCTTGAACGAACTGGCTGTGGGCGAGTATCGGACCTTCGCTAAATTATCGCCGCCGCTGCGCCGTGAGGACGACCGCCAGGCCATCGTCGCCGGGCTGGCCGACGGCACCATCGATTGCATCGCCTCAGACCATGCGCCGCAGGATCAGGATTCCAAGCGTCTACCCTTCGAGCAGGCCGAGTTCGGCGCGGTCGGGCTGGAAACATTGCTGCAGCTCACCTTGGAATTGCGCCACAACGGTCACTTAAATCTACCCGACGCGCTAGCCTGCATAACTTATCGGCCCGCCGATATTCTCGGCTTACCCGTAGGCCGGCTGACCGTCGGCGGCCCGGCAGATCTCGTGGTGTTCGACCCCGAGCGGCCGGCGCGTATCGAGCCCGACAGGTTTGTCTCCAAATCGAAGAACTCACCCTTCGACGGGCGGCTGGTGCAGGGCCAGGTCTTGCGTACGGTCGTCGACGGCCGCACTATCTTCTCCGCCGCCGCGTAAATAACGCCACTTAGCCAGAAAGGGGCCGGGACCGGTTATGGAAGAAGGCGCCAGCCCGATATTTTTCTATTGGGGCGTCGTGCAAGCGACGTTCAACATTCCCGATTGGAAGAACGTCATCTATGGCTGGCAGCTCTTCGCCCCGGCAATCGGCCTGGCCTATCTGTTGGGCTCGATCCCGTTCGGCTTGCTGATCACCCGGCTAGCCGGCGCCGGCGACATCCGCAAGATGGGCTCGGGCAATATCGGCGCGACCAACGTGTTGCGCACCGGCCGAAAGGGCCTGGCGGCACTCACCCTGCTGCTCGATGGCGCCAAAGGCTATATCGCGGTCGCACTCCCCTTTTCCTATTACGGGCCCGACATCGCCTTTTTCACCGCCATCGCCGTGGTGCTCGGACATATGTTTCCCATTTGGCTACGGTTCCGCGGCGGCAAGGGGGTCGCCACGTTCCTCGGCGTTATGCTCGGCCTATCCTGGGAGACCGGCTTTGTCACCCTTGCCATCTGGCTGATCGTCGCCCTGGCCTTTCGCTATTCGTCGCTGGCCGCCCTCATCGCCGTTACTCTGGCGCCAATCTTTGGCTGGTTCCTTGGCGGGCCTCAGGTCTCCAGCATCGCCATCATCCTGGCGGTGTTCGTGTGGGCCAAACACGCCGGCAACATTCGCCGGCTAATCTCCGGTGGCGAATCCCAGATCGACGTGAGTTCCACCGACGGCTAGCGTCTGAACTATAGTTGACTTGGCATTAACCATGAGAAACCGATAAGGTTTCCTATGGGCGATTTTTCACAGCGCAGCGCCACTCAAAAGGGTGGTTTTCTGGCCGGAATGTTGCTGCTGGCCGCTTGTGTCGCACCGACATCGAATGTGCCGAAAATCAACCCAGCCGAACTACAGGCAGAGGAAATAAAACAGCAAGCCATTGTCATCGAAGAACGCGACAAACTGGCGAGACGTTTGGTCAGAGTCGGCACCCCAATCCTTGCGGCAAATACAGAGCAGTGCGGTAATAACATTGTAAACAAAGCGGGGGTGAATTTCACAACTGCTCTTCTCAATACCTCAATTACGACACGGCGGGCGACCGTACTGGCACGCGGTCTTTCTCGTGCCGGAGAGGTGCGAGTATCGTCGGTCGTACCCGGAATGCCTGCCGCAGGTATTTTATTCGAGGGCGATATTGTCACGCGCATCAACGGCATCAATGCTTACAACGCCATGTCGGGCGCCATACCGGTAAATTTTCAGCTACCCAATTTGCGTGTCGGCGTGCTGCGCGATGGACAGCAGCTGAACCTTTCGGTTCCGACTGTTCCCGTCTGCAGCTATCGAGTTTTATTGTCAAAAAGTCCGGGAGTGCAAGCGTCTGCGGGAAACAATATGATTATTTTCTCCGTCGGGATGATGCAGTTGATGGACACAGATAGAGACCTAGCTCTTATATTTGGTCACGAACTCGCGCACCTCACGCGTAACCACCAAAACGCCAAAAAGACAAATCAACGAATTGGTGAACTGGTGGGTATGGTCGTCACAGGTCTTACAGGTGTTGATGTCATCGACATCGGAGCGAAGATCGGTCGCGGCGCATTTAGTCAGGAATTCGAGTCCGAAGCCGATTATGTCGGTATGTACCATGCCTCACGGGCAGGTTGGGACATGACCGGCGCTGGCAATGCATTTCGCCGCTTGGCCATTGCAAGTCCGGCGTCCATCCATTCGGTAGGTGGCACCCACCCATCAACTGTAAGCCGTGCGCTGCTCGTCGAACAAACTGTGCTGGAAATCCAAAATAAGCGCGAAAATCAACTTGCCCTGGTTCCGAATTTCAAAGACCTGCCAGCGACGAACATCCCGGCATCCAGCGACGAAATAGCAAAACAAGCTGCCACATTCACAAGCTTACCAACAGTCGCCAGTGTGCCGGTCAGTCAGCCCGACGACGCAGAACAACAATATCGGCGCGGTGTGCAGTTCGAAAACGGCATCGATCGGGGGCGCGACTACGCACGCGCGATTGAATGGTACCGCAAGGCTGCCGACCAGGGGCATCGCAGCGCGCTTTATAATCTTGGTATGATGTATGTAAACGGGCGCGGCGTGCAGCAAAACAATGGCGAAGCGGTAATATATTTCCGGCAGGCGGCAGAGAAACGGCACGCGAAAGCACATTTCAATTTAGGATTTATGATGGAAAACGGGCGTGGCACCGCGAAAGATCCGGCCCGCGGCCTGACCAACTACATCATCGCCTCCAATCTCGGCCTGGGAGAAATCGCCAATGACGCACGCGACAAGGTTTCCGCCCAGCTATCGCCCGCGCAAATCCGCGAAGCCGAACGCCGCGCTAAGTTGTGGATGGACGCACATCGACGCTAGATAAATCTAGAACCTTCCCAAGATTGACCAACCGCGATCGCCCGGCCAGGATCATGGCGTGGATTATCCAGAGATCACATCAAACGAGCGCCTCGCCCGGTTGCGGCTGTTCCGATCCGAGAATGTCGGGCCAGTAACCTATCGCCAACTGCTCGGCCATTACGGGTCGGCCGGCGATGCCTTGGACGCCCTACCGGAACTGTCCCGGCGCAGTGGTCGGCGGGCGATAAAGATCTGCCCTATCGACACAGCGCAAGGCGAACTCGAAGACCTCGACCGTCTCGACGCACAACTGCTGACGGTGGGCGAGCCGGCCTACCCCACGGCGCTAGCGGCGATCGACGACGCGCCACCGGCGCTGGCGGTGCGCGGTAAGGCGGAGCTCTTGGGCCAAGCCGGCGTGGCGATTGTCGGTGCGCGCAACGCCTCGACCAACGGGCGCAACTTCGCGAAGCGCCTGGCCGCCGCGTTGAGCGACGATAGTGACGGCGCGTGCTACGTCGTTATCTCCGGTTTGGCGCGGGGCATCGATGGCGCGGCCCATCGCGGCGCGCTTGATGCTGGCGGTTTGACCATTGCGGTGATGGCCGGCGGGGTCGATGTGATCTACCCGCCCGAACATGAAGACCTGTACGCGGATATTTGCGCCGCCGGTGCCGTGGTCAGCGAACTGCCGCCGGGCCTCCGCCCAAAGGCGGCGCACTTTCCCCGGCGCAACCGGATCATTTCCGGGCTGAGCCTGGGCGTCGTCGTGGTCGAGGCGGCGACCCGTTCGGGTTCGCTGATCACCGCGCGGTTGGCCCTGGAACAGGGCCGTGAAGTCTTCGCCGTCCCCGGCTCGCCACTCGATCCGCGGAGCCGCGGCGCCAACCGGCTGATCCGCGATGGCGCGGTGCTGACCGAGTCTGTCGCCGATATTCGCGGTGCGCTCGCGCCCATGCTCGCCGCGCCGCCCCGCCCCGAAACGCCGGCCCCCACCCTGTTCGAAGGGCTCGCTGGCAGCGAAGGGGACGGGCTGGATTCCGCCCGCAAAGCGGTCGCCGCCTGTTTATCGCCTACTGCCGTTACAGTTGACGAAATCGTTCGGCAGTGCCAAGTAACCGCCCCTGTCGTTCATACGGTGCTGCTGGAAATGGAGCTGGCCGGCCTGATCGAACGGCAACCCGGCAACCGGATTGCCGCTATTTAAGGGTTTGTTAAGCAATCGGGTTTCCATTGAGGCAAGGTTACGGGCGATAAAAATCCATGCATGTAGTCGTTGTTGAATCGCCGTCCAAGGCGAAGACCATCAATAAATATCTCGGCGGCGAGTACACCGTGCTCGCCTCCTACGGTCATGTGCGTGACCTGCCGGCCAAGGATGGCTCGGTGCAGCCGGCCGACGATTTCTCCATGGCGTGGGAAGTCGCCGACAAATCGGAGAAGCAGCTCAAGGAAATCGTCAAGGCCCTGAAAGGCGCCGAGACGCTCTATCTCGCCACCGACCCCGACCGCGAGGGCGAGGCCATCTCGTGGCATATCGAACAGATTCTGCGCGAACGCGGCCTGCTCGATACCATCGACGTCAAGCGCGTCGTGTTCAACGAAATCACCGAGGGCGCGGTCAAAGACGCCTTCGTCCATCCCCGCGAACTCAATAGCGAGCTGGTCGAGGCCTATCTGGCCCGCCGCGCGCTGGATTACCTGGTCGGCTTCACCCTGTCGCCGGTGCTGTGGCGCAAGCTGCCCGGTTCGCGTTCGGCCGGACGGGTACAATCGGTCGCCCTGCGTCTGATTTGCGAGCGCGAAGCCGAGATCGAGGTCTTCAAACCGCGCGAATATTGGTCGGTCGATGCGACCCTGGTCAGTCCGCGCAACGAGACTTTCAACGCCCACCTCACCCATCTCAACGGCGAACGCCTCGACCGCTACGATCTCGGCGACGAGGCCAGCGCCCGCGCAGCCCATGACGCGATCACCGCGCAAGCGCTCAAAATCGCCACCGTCGAGAAGAAACGCACCAAGCGCAACCCGCAGCCGCCCTTTACCACCTCGACCTTGCAGCAGGAGGCTTCGCGCAAGCTAGGCTTTGGCGCCACTCACACCATGCGCGTCGCCCAGAGCCTGTATGAAGGCACCGAAATCGGCGGCGATACGGTGGGTCTGATTACCTATATGCGCACCGACAGCATCACGTTAAGCCAACAAGCCGTCGCCTCGTGCCGCGAGTTGATCGACACCGACTATGGCGATGCGTATTTGCCCGACAAACCGCGGGTCTTCCGCACCCGCGCGAAAAACGCCCAAGAGGCTCATGAGGCGATCCGTCCGACCGACCTCATGCGCCGACCACCCGACTTAAAATCGATCCTCAGCAACGATGAATTTCGTCTCTACGAATTGATCTGGCGGCGTACCATCGCCTCGTCCATGAGCGAGGCAGAGATCGATCGGGTCGCCGTGGATATCGAGTCCCGCGACCAAAAAATCACCTTGCGGGCTACCGGCTCGACCATCGCCTTCGACGGTTTCTTAAAAGTCTACCGCGAGGATCGCGACGACCCGGCGCCCAACGGCAATGGCGACGCGGCGGCCGAGGAAGATGGCGACAACCGCCTGCCAGTGCTCAACGAAGGCGAGCCGGCGGAACAGAAAGACGTGGTGCCGAACCAGCATTTCACGCAGCCGCCACCGCGCTTCACCGAGGCCAGCTTGGTGAAAAAACTCGAAGAGTTGGGCATCGGCCGACCCTCGACCTATGCCTCGACCCTGCAGGTGCTGCAAGACCGCGACTATGTTGAGCTCGACCGCAAGCGCTTCGTACCCGAAGACCGCGGCCGGCTGGTCACCAGCTTCCTCACCAGCTTCTTCAATAAATACGTCCAGTACGATTTCACCGCGCGGCTGGAAGAACAGCTCGATGAGGTCTCCGACGGCCGCATCGACTGGAAAGCGGTTCTGCGCGAATTCTGGAACGATTTCTCGGCCGCCGTGGATGGCACCAAGGAATTGCGCGTGCGCGCGGTGTTGGATGCGCTCGACGAAGAGTTGGGGCCCCACTTCTTTCCGCCGCGCGAAGACGGCACCGAGCCGCGCACCTGCCCGGCCTGCAAGGAAGGCCGCTTAGGCTTGCGCCTCGGCCGGCACGGCCCGTTTATCGGCTGCGCTAATTATCCTGAGTGCAAATACACCCGCCGCTTGTCGGTTGATGGGTCGGAGGACGAAGACGCCGAACTGGCGAACGGCCCCAAGCTGCTCGGCGTCGACCCGCAATCCGGCCTCGACGTGACCGCGCGCAAGGGCCCTTACGGCACCTATGTACAGCTCGGCGAACCCGATCCAGAAGATAAGAAGGCGCCCAAGCCTAAGCGCAGCTCGATCCCCAAGGGCATACCGTCGGCCGACGTCGATCTGGAGATGGCCTTGGGGCTGCTGGCGCTACCGCGCGACATTGGCCCACACCCCGAAGATGGCGTGGTCGTCCAGGCCGGCCAAGGACGATTTGGCCCGTACGTTAAGCACGGCACCAGCTACGCCTCGCTGCCCGAACCCCGCGACGTTCTGACTGTCGGCCTGAACCACGCAGTGACGCTGTTGGCCGAGAAAGGCAAATCGCGCGGCCGCGGCGCCAAGGTGCTGCGCGAACTGGGCAACCACCCCGACGACGATAAATTGGTGGCGATCTATGACGGGCGCTACGGCCCCTACGTCAAGCACGGCAAGATCAACGCCACCGTGCCGAGGGACCGCGATCTGGAAGCGCTGACGCTCGACGAAGCGGTCGTGCTGATCGCCGAACGGGCAGCGAAGAAGGGTAAAAAGCCGGCAGCGAAGAAAGCCGCGCCGAAGAAAAAGGCGGCGGCGAAGAAGAAGCCGGCGGCGAAGAAGCCAGCCGCCAAAAAGAAAGCCGCAAAGCCCAAGGCAGCGGCAAAAGAGACGGCTGACGAAACGCCGTCGACGACTGACACGCCGTAATACGGCTTGGCGACGCGCGATAAAAAACCAGCCCGGTCGAACCGGCTCCCTGACCGGGACGAGTTGCTTGCCTATATCCGCGAAAACCAAGGCGAGAGCGTACGCCGCGACATCGCGCGCGCCTTCGGCGTGCGCGGGGCCAAGCGCGCCGAGCTACGCGCCATGCTGCGCGAGCTCGAAGATGCCGGACTGATCGAACGTAGCGAAGGCCGCAAATGGCGGCCCAGCGACCGCCTGCCGCCGGTCGCGGTGTTGGAAGTCTACGACTTAGACTCCGACGGCGACCCGCTGCTGCGCCCGACAAGCTGGGACGCCGACCAGCCGCCGCCGGCGATCGAGCTGCGCGCCGGCCCGCGCAATATGGCCGCGCCGGGCATCGGCGATCGGATCCTGTGCCGCCTGCAACCACGCAGCGACAACGGCTATACCGCGACCCCCATGCGCCGTGTCGGCGCCCAGGCGCAAACCATTATTGGTGTCTACCGACAAGCCGGCGATGGCGGCCGCCTGACCTCCACCGAACGCCGGGCGCGCCACGAAATGTTCGTCGCGTCGGACGATACGGGCGACGCTCAGGACGGCGAACTGGTTGTCGCCGAACTGCTGTCAGGCCGCCGCAACGGGCTGGCCCGCGCCAAAATAACCGAACGTATCGGCGACGCCTCAGAACCGGCGGCGATCAGCTTGATCGCCATTCACCGCGCCGGCATTCCGATCGAATTTCCCCAATCGGTGATCGACGCGGCGGACGCCGCCACACCGCCATCCTTGGGTAAACGCGCCGATTTGCGCGATGTCGCGCTGGTGACCATCGACGGCGCCGACGCCCGCGACTTCGACGACGCGGTGTTCGCCGAACCTGACAACGATGCGGAGAACCAGGGCGGCTGGCACCTCATCGTCGCCATCGCCGATGTCGCTTGCTTCGTGCGTCCCGACAGCGTCCTCGACCGCGAGGCCTATCGCCGAGGCAATTCGGTCTATTTCCCAGATAGGGTCGTGCCAATGTTGCCGGCTGCCCTATCGAACGGCCTGTGTTCGCTGGTCCCCGACGAAGACCGCGCCTGTTTCGCCGTCGATCTGTGGATCAACGCGGACGGATCGCTGCTGCGCCACCGCTTCCGCCGCGCGCTGATGAAGTCGGCCGCCCGGCTGACTTACGAACAGGTCGAAGCGACCCGCAAGGACGGCGACGCCCCGGTTCCGGCGGCGATTATCGATAATCTGTACCGCGCCTTCGACAGCCTGTCGCGCGAGCGCGAACGGCGCGGCACCCTCGAGCTCGATTTGCCGGAACGCAAAGTGGTGCTCGACGAAGCCGGCGTGGTGCGCGCCATCGCGCCGGTTGAGCGGCTGGATAGCCACCGCTTGATCGAAGAATTCATGATTACCGCCAACGTTCGCCGCCGGCCGCGAGATGATCCGCCTGCGCCAACCGGCGATGTTCCGCGTTCACGACGAACCGGACCGGGAAAAAATCCAGGAGCTGCGCGAGGTCCTAGCCGAATTCGGCGTAAGATTACCGAAGGCGAAAATATTCCGCGCCACCGACTTCAATGCGCTGCTCGCTAAGATCGGCGACCTGCCCCAGGCCCGCCTGGTCCACGAGCTGGTGCTGCGTTCGCAAAGCCAGGCCGAATACAATCCGGAAAATATCGGTCACTTCGGCTTGGGTCTGCGCGACTACGCCCATTTCACCTCGCCGATTCGGCGCTACGCCGACCTGCTGGTCCACCGCGCCCTCATTCGGGGATTGCGCCTCGGCGACGATGGTTTACCTGACGGCGCCGGCGAAAAATATCCCGAAATCGGCGAACACATTTCCGCGACTGATCGGCGAGCATCGGGAGCCGAACGGGACGCCATGGATCGCTATTCGGCGGCCTATTTAGCGTACCATATCGGCGACACGTTTTCCGGCGTGATCCGCGGCATCGCGCGGGCCGGCTTATTTGTGGCCTTGGACGGGAGCGGTGCGGAAGGCTTTGTCCCGGCGTCGCGCTTGCCCGGTGCCCGTTACCAATTCGACGCGGCAACCCACACGCTGCACAGCCCTCAATCAGGCTCATCTTACCGTTTGGGCGAAGACGTCGAAGTGCGCATCGCCGAAGCAGATGGCTTGACGTCGTCAGCAATTTTTGACCTTCTGGATGGCGGAAACCATGTAACGATTCGACCGCGGCAACAGAACCGGCCGGCTCGTAAATCCAAACGCCGCCGGCGGTCCAAATAACGGCGGAAATGTTAACGTTGCAGCAAGCTTCTTAGGTGAGATTAGCCACAAATACAGGTTTTTTGTACCCCACCGGTGACTAGGTTTATATTATATATTGCAGATGGTTATAACGGTTTTTAAAAGTTATTTGGAAAAACTACCCAGCGTCCGCCATGCGTTCCGACTGGCCGCCGTTCTGCTGCTTGCCGCCTGCGTCTCGCCGCCACCGGCGCCCGACGCTGCCTATAGCGACAGCTACGGCAAGGAAGTGCTCGGCGCCGGCTTCACTTTGATTTCCGACCGTTATATCGATCCGATCTCCATGCACGACCTCGCCGTGAGCGGCATCTCCGGGTTGCGCAGCCTGGACTCTCAATTGCAAGTCGATGATCGCAACAACGGGGCTCGGCTTTCCTATGCCGACCGTCCGTTGGGCACCATCAATCTGCCGACAAGCCAAAGCGCGGATGCCTGGTCGACGGTAACTGTTCGCGCAATCGCCATGGCGCGCACCGCCTCGCCAGCGGTCGCCGAGGCCGACGCGGAGGCTATCTTCAAAGCCGTGTTCGACGGCATTATTGAGCCGCTCGACGGATTCAGCCGCTATGCCGGCACCCAACGCGCCACCGAACACCGTGCGTTGCGCGATGGATTTGGCGGCATCGGTGTGAGCATCCGCATGGAGGATGATTCAGCGCTCGTTCTCTCGGTCAACGATACCGGTCCGGCGGCTGAAGCAAAACTCCAGGCCGATGACCGTATGACCCATGTCGAAGGCGAGCCGGTCGCGGGCTGGACCCAACGCCAGTTGGTCGACCATTTGCGGGGCAAAATCGGCACCCAGGTTCGATTCACCATAAAACGACCGGACCGACCTCAACCGTTCGATGTCACACTCACCCGGGCCCATATCGTGCCGGTGACGGTGACCAGCCGGCGCGAGGACGATGTTGCGATCATCCGTATCGGCGGCTTTAACCGCGAGACCGCCCGCAAAGTCGAGAATGCGCTAAAGGCCCAACTGGCAAGTTCGAATAAACCGCTGAACGGCGTCATTCTCGATCTGCGCTCCAACCCCGGCGGTCTGCTGGACCAAGCGGTCGAACTCGCCGACACATTCTTGGATAGCGGCGATATTATCTTAACCTTCGGACGCCACCCCCGCAGCCTGCAACGGTTCGTCGCCACTGTCGGTGATCTCGCAAATGGCTTGCCCCTGGTGATCCTGGTCAATGGCAACTCAGCCTCGGCCTCCGAAGTCGTCACAGCGGCCTTGCAGGATCAGGCGCGCGCTATCGTCGTGGGCAGCAATTCCTTCGGCAAGGGCACCGTGCAGACTGTCTTGCAGCTGCCCAATCGCGGCGAGATCACGCTGACCTGGTCTCGGCTGGTCACTCCGTCCGGCTATCGGCTCCACCAACTCGGCATTTTGCCCTCCATCTGCACCCGCGCCGACGGCGAAGCGGTTACCCCTGATCGTTTGCTGGCGGAGGCCAAAACCGAAACGCAGGTTCTCAAGGAACAATTTTCCCGGTGGCGGGCCACCGGCGACCGGGACAGTAGCGACCGCGAGACCTTACGCCGACTTTGCCCGTCCGACAGCAGCTCGCCCGATACCGACGTCGCGATCGCCAAAAACCTATTGGCCAACCCGGCGCTCTATAAGGAATTGATCGCCAAGGGCACCATTAACCTCGCCAGGCGCTAAACTCGGCCAAACCACGCCAAATGCCCGCGCAAATGCTTGACAGGCTCCAATCCGACGCTATGTTTGCCGGCGCCTCAGGGCGAAGCGTCGAAAGCTACAGGAAACCAGTCGATGGCTAAATCCAATACTGTACTCGTAAAACTCGTGAGCTCAGCCGACACCGGCTATTACTACGTGGCGAAGAAGAACCCGCGTAAAATGCCCGACAAGATCGAGCTTAAGAAATACGACCCCAAGGCGCGCAAGCACGTCCTCTTCAAGGAAGAGAAAATGAAATAACGGCGTCGCCACGCCGCAATACGACAAAGCCGCCCATCGGGCGGCTTTTTGCTTGTGCGGGTTAACCCCGACGCTTTTCTAGTTGATAAATTTCTGGACGGTCTCGAGGAAATGGGAGACCGAAATCGGCTTGGCGATATAAGCCTCGCAGCCGCCTTCGCGTATCTTCTCTTCGTCGCCCTTCATCGCAAACGCGGTGACCGCAATGATCGGGATGTGTTTTAGATCATCGTCAGCTTTCAGCCATTTGATGACATCCAGCCCCGACACTTCGGGCAATTGGATATCCATTAGAATGAGGTCGGGCATATGTTCGCCCGCCATCCCCATGGCCTGGTTGCCATCGCGGGTCTGGTAAATATCGTAGCCCTGCGCCTCGAGGAGATCGTGGAACAGTTTCATGTTGAGCTCGTTGTCTTCAACGATCAGTACGGATTTAGCCATCAACTCTATTCTCGTGCAGCGTTCGCTGTCACATTAGCTTATGCGCCAGTCTTCGCATATGTACGTATATTGTACTACTTCTGGTTAAAGCCTTACTAATTCAATAGAATGCCAGTGTTAGCGCTGGTTTCAGCCCCGGGGAGCGGCTCCGTGCGCAGCCAAAATAACCACGATGTTACACCCGGATTGTGTCGCGATTGCACCGCGCCCGTGCTGTCGCCGGCCGATCGCTGCGGCGACTGCGGATCGCCGCGCCTGGTTTTCCATCGTGAGATCAACGATTTGGCCATCGCCCATATCGACTGTGACGCGTTCTACGCCGGCGTGGAGAAGCGCGACGACCCCAGCCTGCGCGATCGCGCGGTTATCGTCGGCGGTGGCCAGCGTGGCGTGGTATCGGCCGCCTGTTATATCGCCCGCATCAAAGGCGTGCATTCGGCGATGCCCATGTTCAAGGCGTTAAAGCTTTGCCCCGAGGCCGTTGTTATCCGGCCCGACATGAAGAAGTACTCTGAGGTCGGGCGGCAGATCCGCACCCTGATGCAGGCGGTCACGTCGCTGGTTGAGCCGCTCTCGATCGATGAGGCATTCCTCGATTTGTCGGGAACCGAACGCCTCCACAATGCGAGCCCGGCGGCAAGCCTCAACAAGCTGCTCCAACGCATCGAGGCCGAGTGTGGCGTCACCGCCTCGGTCGGACTGAGCTACAACAAATCGTTGGCCAAGCTGGCGTCCGATTTGGACAAGCCGCGGGGGTTTGCCATCCTGGGCCGTGGCGATGCGCAGACCTTCCTGGCTGATCTCCCGGTAAACCGCATCTGGGGCGTCGGTAAAGCCCTACACCGCAAACTGCGGGCCGATGGCATCTCCACCATCGCGCAATTGCGAACACGCGACGAAAGCGCCCTAGTCAGCCGGTACGGCAGCATCGGCCATCGTCTTTATAATTTTTCGCGCGGCGAGGATATGCGCCGCGTCAATCCAACCTCGACGCCCAAGAACGTTTCGACGGAAAGTACTTTCCATCAAGACATCGCCGATCTCGAAGAACTCAAGCATCGGCTATGGCCCTTATGCGAACGCCTCTCGGACCGGCTCAAGGCGAAGGAGTTGGCGGGTCAAACACTGGTGCTGAAACTAAAATCGTCGAAATTTCGGATCACGACCCGCTCGCAGGGCCTGGCGTGGCCGACCCAGTTGGCGGAAACGATCTATCAGTTCGCGATCCCGCTGCTGGAAAACGCCGTCGGCGACGCCCCGGCCGGATCGAGTTTCCGCCTGATCGGCATTGGGGTTGCCTCTCTGGGACCCGGCGAGGAAGCCGACCCGCCGGACTTGGCCGACCCTGATGCCGGGCATCGTAAGCGGGTTGAAAATGTCATCGACGATGTGCGCGACCGGCTCGGCCACGACGCGATTGCGCGTGGCCGCGGCATGCGTCGTAAGGAAAATCCGGGTCGCGGCCGGTGAGCGGGTCTAAAAACTCTTAACGACACTGAGCGCGGTCGAGTTCTTCGATCCGCACCAAAGACGCCACCATCGAAAAGTCGCCGTAATCGAAAACGAACCGGCGCACGACGCCATTGGCTTGCACATCCTGGGTCATTTCAAATTCGGGCTCAGAGACGGTCGATTCATTAGCGAACATGGCGAGGCGCACCGACCACCATTTGTGGGCGGTCACGGCACCCAAATCGGCGCCAAGCCCCTCATCGGCCGCACGAGCACCGCCAAGTATCAACATGCTCGCCGTCATCGGCGACAATTCAGGCTGCGAGCCGTCGAAATAGGGGCTCGAATACTGGATTGTCCCCTCTTCGCCAGCAGCGATGACAGAGAGGGTATGTTCAAACGGAAATAGGGTCTCGGCCGGCAGATCGATTTTCGTCCCCTCGGGAACCGAGAAGGTCGCCACACCCGGCTTACCGCGGGCCGGCCGCTCGGCCTTTCCCCGTACTTCCTCGGCCACATCGCCACCGATCATCGATTTCGACGAAAATTGATAGGTGGTCCCATCGTTGCTTTCGAAACTGGTCGCGTTTACTTCCGATTCGATATCGCGACCATTATGCCGTTGCAGGGTTACCGCGAGGCGTTGATTCGCCGTCCAGCCGTCACAGCTCTGCGCCCACTCCGCGACCATGCGTCCGTTCACGCTTCGAATGGACGACGACGGATCGCTTTGCCCCAGGGTCACCTCATAAAAGCCCCGGTGCGGCGCATGTTGGACCGTGGCGGCCTCAGCCGCGGACGTCGTCCCATACACGCCTGTGGCGAATAGAGTCACGAACAGCGCAGCGGGCAATTTCTGAAATCGAATATTCATCGCATACCTGACATAGGTACAAATACGCCCTAATTGAAGGCGAGCATACGCAAATTTTCGTTAATTGGGCGAGCTACGTCTTGGCGACGCAACTAATTCGCGATTGTATTCGAGCCATATTCGGCTTGGCTGACAACCAGCTGACCACAGGGTGGTACATCAAGATCGCCCGAACACAGGCGCACCGGCCAAGCGTCGGGGAAGCCGTCAGCCTGAGCCTGCTCCAAGGGCTGATCCACCAGAATACGGTAGGTCGTCCCGCCCTTCACCTCGATCTCCTGAATAACCGCGTCGTCGTCGCGCGCGCCCGCCATGCGGCGAGCGTTTTCGACATTTTGGAAGCTGGCGATGACCGCATAGGTGACGACTTCGCCGTCTTGCAGAGTCAATCGGGCGAAGCGGCTCACGGCCTGGATCGGTAATTGCGGCTCTTCCGGTTTCGGCGCCGGGCGGGCGTTGGCGAATAAACCGCGCGGCGATGGCTTGGCGGCTATCGTAATCGCCGTTACCATCGGGGTGAGGTTCTTGCCCTGGCCGACCGGTCCCGGCGTTAGCGCCGGCGTCGCACTCGCTACGGCGCCTAGGTTCTTGGCGGACGTAGCAGAAACTTCCGGCTGCGCCTGGGGCTCGTTTTCGACCGCGGCCTCGAGATCGCTTACGGTTCCCCAACCGGTTGTGACATTGGGATCAGGCGAGCCGGTCTCGGGATCGAGATACCAGTTTTCATTCGCCGGATCGTCCGCCGCCAGGGCAAACAGCACTTCACCGTTTGGATCGCAGACTTCTTTGCCATCGACCACTCGAAGAAGGGCACAATCTTCATCGGCCAGGGCAGATATCGCGTGATCGGTGGTGCTTTTACCCGTCGACACATAGCTCACCCCATCGAGAACCAGAGAGGCGACTGTAACGGCAGGGGGTAAGGCGCAACCGGTTAGCAACAACATCGGTAAAACCAGCGCCGGGCCAGGGACACGCATGGCAAAACTCCTATCCAGGGAGCGACACCATGAATCATGGCGCACTGATTTGCATAGGATTAATTCACCCCATGGCGCCGGAAAGGCGCGGCCGGCGCGCTACGATGGCTTCTTCGGTGGCAGCGCGGGCCGAATATGGAGGTCGCGAATACGCTCCGGTGGCACTTCGGCCGGCGCCTGCATCAGCAGATCCTCGGCGCGCTGGTTCATGGGAAAGGCGATCACCTCACGAATATTCGGCTCGTCCGCCAACAGCATGACGATGCGGTCGATGCCCGGCGCCGAGCCGCCATGGGGCGGCGCGCCGAACTGCAGCGCGTTGAGCATGCCGGCAAACTGGCTCTCCAAATCGTCGCGAGTATAACCGGCAATTTCGAACGCCTTCACCATGATGTCCGGGCGATGGTTCCGAATGGCGCCGGAACTCAGCTCGATGCCGTTGCACACGATATCGTATTGGAAGGCCAGCACATCCAACGGGTCCTTGCTCTCTAGCGCCTCAAGCCCACCTTGCGGCATGGAGAAAGGATTATGGCTGAACTCGATCTTGCCAGCGTCCTCGTCCATTTCGAACATCGGATAGTCGACGATCCAGCAAAACGCGTACTGGTTGCCCGCGAGAAGGTCCAAATCCTCGCCGATCTTGGTCCGCGCCAGGCCCGCCAAATGGGCCGCCTCACTGGCCTTGCCGGCGGCGAAAAACACCGCGTCGCCATCGCCGACCCCGGCCGACTCCCGCAACCCGGCGATCGCGTCTTCGGAAAAGAATTTGGCAATCGGTCCCTTCGCTTCACCATCGGCGAACACCACATAGCCCAGCCCCGGCGCACCCTCGTCGCGCGCCCAATCGTTGAGCTTATCGAACCAACTGCGCGGCTGGCTCGCCGCACCTGTCGCCGGAATGGCGCGCACCACACCGCCGCCGGCAACGACCTTGGCGAACACCTTGAAGTCAGACTCGCGAAACAGCTCGGACACATCGGCGATTATCAGGGGATTGCGCAAGTCGGGCTTGTCGGAGCCATATTTCAGCATGGCCTCGGCGAACGGGATGCGCGGGAACGGCGACGGGGTGACCGCCCACGGGGTTTCGCGGCCGTGACCGGCAAATTCCTCGAACACGCCGCCGAGCACCGGTTCGATGGTCGACAGCACATCATCCTGGGTGACGAAACTCATCTCGAAATCGAGTTGGTAAAATTCACCCGGCGAGCGGTCGGCGCGGCTATCCTCGTCGCGAAAACACGGCGCGATCTGAAAATAGCGGTCGAAGCCGGCGACCATCAGCATTTGCTTGAACTGCTGCGGGGCTTGCGGCAGTGCGTAGAACTTGCCCGGATGCAATCGCGAGGGCACCAGGTAATCACGAGCGCCCTCAGGGCTCGAGGCAGTCAGGATAGGCGTTTGAAATTCGACGAAATCGGCCTCGATCATACGCCGGCGGATTGAAGCGATGACCTGGTTGCGCAGCAAAATATTCGTTTTCACCTTTTCCCGGCGCAGATCGAGATAGCGATAGCGCAGCCGTATTTCCTCAGACGTATCCTCGTCGGAATTGACCTGCAACGGCAGCATCGCCGCGGCCGATTCGACCTCCGCTTCGCCGATTTGTACTTCGACCAAACCGGTCGGTAGGGCCTCGTTAATGGTGTCGGCGGTGCGCTCGACCACCTGCCCGGTCACGGTCAGAACCGATTCCAGCCGCGCCTCCTCCAAGGTTGTGAAGAGGGCGCTCGACGTGTCGATCACGCATTGGGTGAGCCCAAACTGATCGCGCAGATCGACGAAGAGTAAATTCCCGTGATCGCGCTTTCGGTGAATCCAACCGGACAACCGGACGGTCTGGCTGGCGTGATCGGGTCTCAATTCGCCACAATTGTGCGTTCTAAATGGATGCATAACGGCCTCGGAATTCCGCGTGGGTAACGCGTCGCGCGCCAATGGCCATGGAACGCCGCGGTCTGTCAACCCGTTGTCGGCAACTCCCCGCCGATTGCGCTGCTCCGGCGGCTTCCGGGGGCGGTCGAATCCGTGTAGAACAGGGCCAATGACCCTCATCACAACGTCCGCGGCGCTGGCGGAAACCTGTAAATCTCTGTCCCGCGCCGACTATCTCACCGTCGATACCGAGTTCATGCGCGAGAGCACGTTCTGGCCTCAGCTCTGTCTGCTGCAGATCGCCGGACCGGACGACGCCGTCGCCGTCGATCCGTTGGCCGACGACATCGATCTGGCGCCACTGCTCGAGCTGCTGGCGGATACCAGCATCATAAAGGTCATGCACGCCGCCCGGCAGGACATGGAGATTTTCTACCATTTGACCGGCGACCTGCCGCGGCCCTTGTTCGACACTCAGGTCGCCGCCATGGTCTGCGGTTTCGGCGACCAAGTCGGCTATGAAGCTCTCATCTCTAAAACCACCGGCACCCGGCTCGATAAGTCCTCGCGCTTCACCGACTGGTCGCAGCGCCCACTCAGCGATGCCCAACTGCAATACGCTCTGGGTGATGTCACCCATTTACGGCCGGCTTATGAGACTTTGCGCGCGCGCGTTGAAGAGACCGGTCGCGACGCCTGGATCGAAGAAGAAATTTCGATGCTCTGCGACCCGGCAATCTACCGGGTGGAACCCGCCGAGGCATGGCGCCGGTTAAAGCCGAAACGCAACGAGCCGCATTATTTGGCGGTGCTGCAGGCTGTCGCCGCGTGGCGCGAGCACGAGGCAATGACCCGCGACCTCCCCCGCAACCGCGTCGTGCGCGACGAGACCCTGCTGCAAATCGCCGCCCGTCCACCGACCGATGCCGGGGCGCTGGACCGCGTACGCGGCCTGTCGCGCGGCTTTTCCAACGGCCGGCTTGGCGCCGGTCTGCTCGACGCTGTCGCCAAAGGGCTGGCCATGGCGCCGAAGGATGCGCCGACGGCGCCGCCGAAACGCGATCTGCCCGCCGGTATCGGGCCACTCACCGACCTGCTGAAGGTTTTGGTCAAGCAACGATGCGAGGAACATCAAGTCGCTCCGCGCCTGGTCGCCAATGTCAGCGACCTGGAGCAAATCGCCGCCGACGACGAGGCGGATGTCCCCGCGTTGAAGGGCTGGCGACGCGAGTTGTTCGGCGCCGACGCCTTGCGCCTGAAGCATGGCGAGGTGGCTTTGGCGGCGACCGGCACCCATGTTCGGTTGGTGACGGTCAACGGCGCCGGCGATGTGGACCCCTTGCCCGCCGTCACAGAGCCCGCCAGCAATGGCAGCAAGCGACGACGCGGACGTCGGCGCAAACGGACCGCCGCCTCAGAGACCACGCCGGCCGGCGATTAATCGAGCGTCAGTTTAGATTTTCGCTGCAATTGGCTGGCCAGTTGGGACAGCCGATTGCGAACCACATCGCTCACCAGATCGGCCCCCGCCGGGTCGACTTGCAGCGTAAGACGTTCCTTGCCCAACTTTAATCGGCTGCCCGCCAGCCACTCGGACTTCCCGCCCGACAAGGTCTCCGCCAGACGCAGCGCATCGCCTAAGGTCCGTGACCACCGGATATCATCGGGGTCGAGGAGCGTATTGACCGCGCGCAACGCGTGATCTTCCATATTGCCGCCATAGCGGCGGTAGACCGCGAGCGCGATCTTGGCTTTTTCCACATGGGTTATGGCGATCAACGGCAGGCGCAATATGCGGAAATAAACCTGCTCGGAACGATAGTCCGGATGCTCGTGCCAGCCGATATCTGCCAACAAGCAGACAGCAATGCGTAGACGGCGCGCGGCGGCGGCCTCGTCGGGGAACAGGGGCGCCACCCATTCCGACAGGCTATCGCCACCGGAGGCGAACCGGTTCTCCCGGTCGGCGATGCCCTGGCACGCCAGTAGCAACGGATCGCGCGCCTTTTCGCCATCACCCAGCCGGTCGAACAACACACCTTCGCGAATACCAAGCGCCGAAAACACGATCTCGCGTGGCTCTAGTCGTTCGATCAATTGTTGTAGGATCATCGCCGAGACCGGCATCGCGGCGGCGCGTTGGGCGGGCACGGCATCGGTCAGCGGTAGGCTCGCCTTGCTCAAACCGGCGATGATTTCGCAAAACGCCGCCACCCGCTCGGCGCTGAGGCTGTAATTATGGATCACCCGCAGCGGATAACCCGATTGGATCATATGAAGCCGGGCAATCGCCCGCCAGGCACCCCCGATGGCGTAAAACTGCCGACCAGCGATATTGGGCAGCCAATCCGCCGACCGTAGAACAGCGTCGATCCGTTTCGACAGAATTTTCTGCTTCGACCCAAGATCGGTCAGTAAGCGCAAGTGCCCCAGCGGCAAGCTGTGACCACCGCCAAATACACCGCTGTCTAGGGTCGCCAGTTCGAGACTGCCACCGCCGAGATCGCCACCGACGCCATCGGCATCCGGCATACCGCACAACACGCCGCTGGCCCCCAAGCGCGCTTCCTCTTCGCCGTCGAGCTGACCGACAGTCCGCTCGAACATCTGTTCTATGCTGGACAGAAATTCAGCACCATCAGCTGCTTCGCGCGTGGCCGCCGTGGCGACAATGTCGAGATCTTCCACCCCCATGGCGCGGGTCAGCGCCGCGTAACGCCGTAAACTCGCCAGCGCGCGTTCGACACCCTCGACGTCGAGATGACCCGTGCTGTCGAGATGCCGGCCGATACCGCAAATAACCCGATCGTTGAACACCGGAATCGGCGCGCGGGAGCGGCTTTGATAGACCACCAATCGGATTGAATTAGACCCAATATCGAGCACGCCAGCGGGACGCAGGGCGGATGAATTAGGATGCGTCGCCATGGTCCCGGCGGCCTTTGGAAATCGATCGTACCGAAATCAGTCGTGCCAATATCAGTCGTGCCAATATCAGTCGTGATTGTGCACCAATAAACGCGGCGCGCTGCCGGGATCCTTCAGCGCGCTGCCCCGCCCCGAAAGACTGGGATTGGTCATGAAATAGGTGTGGGCGCTGAATGGTTCTGCCTCGTCGCCGGTGGCGGCCCTTTGGTAACGGCCATCGGGGCCCATATTCCAGCTTTGCGCCACGTCCATCAGATTCGCAACTATGATCTGGTCGAGTATCTGCTGTTGCACGGTCTCGTTTTCGATCGGCACCAAAATCTCGACACGGCGGTCGAGATTGCGCGGCATCCAGTCGGCCGACGAGATGAATACCTTGGCTTGTAAAGACGGCAGCTCATGACCGGCGCCGAACACGACGATGCGGGTATGTTCGAGAAACCGGCCGACGACACTTTTCACTTCGATATTTTCACTCAAGCCCGGAATGCCCGGCCGCAGGCAGCAAATACCACGAACCACCAGCCTGATCTGAACCCCGACCTGCGACGCCGCGTAGAGAGCATCGATGATATCGCCATCAACCAAATTGTTCAGCTTCGCCCAAATCCCCGCCGGCCGGCCTGCCTTGGCGTGGGCGATCTCGTCGTTGATCAGCTCGGCCAGTGTCGGCCGCAGGCTAATCGGCGCCACAGCGATCTTGCCCAGCGATTCGGGCCGCGCATACCCGGTCATATAATTGAAGATCCGTCCCGCATCCTGGCACAGGGTGACGTCGTTGGTGAAATAACTCAGATCGGTATAAATACGCGCCGTGATCGGGTGATAATTGCCGGTGCCAAAATGGGCATACGTCTTGAGATCATCGCCTTCGCGGCGCATCACCAAGCTGATCTTGGCGTGAGTTTTTAGGTCGATGAAACCGTAGACGACCTGCACGCCGGCACGTTCCAATTCGCGGGCCCAGCGAATATTCGCCTCCTCATCGAAACGCGCCTTCAGCTCGACCAGCGCGGTCACCGATTTAACCGCCTCGGCCGCCTCGATCAGGGCGCGCACCACGGGCGAATCTTCCGACGTTCGGTACAGGGTCTGCTTGATGGCCACGACTTGCGGGTCACGCGCGGCCTGGCGCACGAATTGCACCACCACGTCGAAAGATTCAAACGGGTGATGGACGACGATGTCTTTGGCCCGGATGGCGGCGAAACAATCGCCGGCAAAGTCGCGAATGCGCTCCGGAAACCGGATATCGAAGGGTTTGAACAGCAGATCCGGCCGGTTATCGGCAATAAGCTCGAGCGTGCGATCGAGACCCAATATGCCGTCGAATACAAAAATATCACTATTGTCGATGCCGATGTGGCTGGTAACGAAGGCCCGTAGATCGTCGGGCATTGAGGCTTCTATTGTCAGACGAATAACGTTACCCCGACGCCGGCGTTTAAGCGCGGTCTCAAACACGCGCACCAAGTCTTCGGCCTCTTCGAGGATCTCGATATCGCTGTCGCGAATGACCCGGAACGCGCCGGCGCTGCGCATCTCAAATCCAGGAAACAGCTTATCAAGATAAATTGTCACCAGTTTTTCCAACAGGATAAACCGGTTATTATCGCCCGGCAGGGCAATGAACCGCGCGATCTGCGCGGGCAATGGTAGCAATCCGACCAACGCCCGGTTATCGGCGGGGCGCACCAGCTGGAGCGCCAGCGCCATCCCCAGGTTGGGAATGAACGGGAAAGGGTGCGCCGGGTCGACGGCGAGCGGCGTCAGCACCGGGAATATCGAAGTCATGAAATGTTCGTCGAGCCAGCGCCGTTCGGCGTCGTTGAGTTCTTCGGGCTCGACCACCGTGAGGTCATTGTCGCGAAGTTCTCCCAACAGCTTGAGCCAGATCCGTTGCTGTTCGCCGGTCAGGCTTGTTACCCGCTCGTAGATGGCGGCGAGCTGCTGGCTCGGCGTCATGCCGTCCTGGCTGGGCGACTTGACGCCAGCGGCGACTTGTCCTTTCAACCCAGCGACGCGCACCATGTAGAATTCATCCAGGTTCGACGCCGATATGGACAAAAACCGCAGACGTTCGAGCGGCGGATGCGCTTGATTATCCGCCTCTTCCAAAACCCGCTCGTTAAACGCCAGCCATGACAGCTCACGATTGACGAAGCGCTCCGGCGCATCGGCATCGACCGCCGCGGCATCGAAGTCTGAAACTTCTTCTATCTCGTTTACCGTCACTAAATACCGCCTCCACCGCCGCGATGAGCGCCGGGAATCCATAGCCTGTTGTTAATTGAACGACGCCTAAGCATAGTCGTAATAGTATTGTATCAGCAAATTGCGACAGTTTTATGAACGTCCGCCCGTCGGGCCAATACCGTCATTTTTCTCCAGAACGTCGCGGAGCAGCGGCACTGTGACCCGCCGCTGCGAAGCGAGCGCTGCTATATCAACCGCTGCCACTAGCCGCTCGGCGGCCTCGAACGAGCGCTCCATCCGCGCGATCGCGAACTGGATGATCTCGATACCCACATTAAGCTGCCGGTCTGCGAACAGTTTCAGCAGGACCGCGCCCAACACCGGGTCATCCGGCGGCGCGATGGTGGCGGCCGGCAAGGCATTCAACCGAGATCGCAAATCCGCCAAGGCAATCGACCACCGCCCGGGCGGGGTGCGGGCGCTGAACAAGATTTGACCGTCACGCTCGGCGACCAGATTATAGAGGTGTAGCGCTACGCGCTCGCGTTCTGGGTTATCCGCGATGGTATCGGCGCCGTCGAAATAGACCGTGCCGTGCTCACCTGCCAATTCTGGCGGTTCGCGCTGGTCAAGATCAGCCGGCGTGATCATCGGCGCGCCAACCCGGGCGCGCCACACCTGGCCCAAATGCGACTTGCCGCTGGCCGCCGGCCCCCAAATCACCAGTCCCGGCGATGGCCAATCGGGCCACCGGTCGACCCAAGCGACGGCGTCCGCGTT
The DNA here is from genome assembly GCA_011087645.1 of Alphaproteobacteria bacterium. Classification (GTDB taxonomy): domain Bacteria; phylum Pseudomonadota; class Alphaproteobacteria; order UBA6615; family UBA6615; genus JABDJY01. Next base: position 70,124 of record JAALLF010000010.1, on the reverse strand, counting down.
ACACTGAGACACCAGAAAGTCGGCCCGGCCAAGCGCCGGGCGGTGCCCCAAATCGAGAACCAGTTGCGCGTGCGTTGCCGTTGTGGTCACGGCGTGATCGGCCGAAGGACACGCATCTGCAACGCCTGATCGCTCTGCACAGTGCGAAACGGATCGCCGTTGACGGCGACCGGCGCGGGTAACTCCAGCGCCAAATCCTGTTGCGCCAAGGTGACGGCGAGCTGGGTTTCATCGCCGAAATGAGAGATTTCCACCGCGGCAGAATCGCGCGTCAGCGATATCAGCGCCACTTCCGATATGGAGGCGACATTATTCAAGCGGCGCTCGACCGACACCCATTGCTCGAGAGAGGTAATCGGCACGGCGAGCAACATGCGGCCCGGACGGTCGAATTCAATGACGTTCTGCGACTTCCACCGATCCTGCAGCGAGGAGGCAACCCCGGTGGCGGCGCCGACGAGCAAGTTGGGTATGGCCTCAGGATCGGTTAATTGGAAGTTGAGCAAGACCGATCCCGCCGAGGGCGCGCCAATCTGGCTGGCGGCAATGTCGATCCGGAATACATCGCCGGTTCGCGACAGAGTGGCGATGGCCACCAACACATCGCCCGCCCCGTAACGGCTCGCCATCGCCGACAGGCGCAGCGGATCGCCCTCGGCCGCCTGGGCCGCGTCCACCTCTGTGATATCGTTTAAATCGCCCAACGGCAGGATCAGGGGCACCAGGCCGCTCAAGGCCAACTCAGACCAAGCATCAGCCCATAAATTGGTTTCCTCCCACAACAGCATCGAATCGCCCTCGCGCAGCACCGGCAAAACCAGGACCGGCTTGCTTTGAGATTCCGCGAACGGAATGGCAGCTTCGCGCAATAATCGGCGCACCTCTTCAGGCTTAAAGACCACGGTCATATTCGCTAAATAGCGCACATTCGAGGTTCGCTCGTCGCCGACTTCAAGCGCCTGCACCATAAACTCGCGGCGCTCGTTTTCAACCTGAGGTAACCGCCCATGATCGGCGCGCAAGGTCAGCCGCTGCAACATTTGGGCTAGCGCAGCCCTTTGGCCCGCCCGAAATGCCGCCGCCCGCGCACGCTGCGCCGTATCGGCTGTCTCATCAACAGCGATATCGTGGACCGTAAAAACATCGTCGGCCGCAACCGCGACCCCGCCAAACGGCGCCCAAACACCGACCATGGCCACGACCGCCGCAATCATCGCGAGGCGATGCCCGCGCTGGAAAAAACGAAGTATGGGATAGATTGCAAATGACATCGAAAGACCTATTGTTGGGCCGCAATTGTCGAGCCCCGATTGTCGAAATAGGGGTGCAACATCACAGGCCCTATCCAATAGCATGATTTTGGCAAAGACATGGCGGACGGAGAAGCAACATTTCACTGACTTATAAAGATTCCGGCGTCAATATCGCCGCCGGCAATGCCCTTGTCGACATCATTCGTCCCCTCGCGGCAGCGACCGGCCGCGCTGGCGTGGCCAGCGGGTTGGGCGGTTTCGGCGGCGTTTTCGATCCCAAGGCCGCCGGCTACACCGACCCGCTGCTGGTCGCGGCGACCGATGGCGTGGGCACCAAGCTAAAAATCGCCATCGACGCCAACCGGCACAGCACCATCGGCATCGATTTGGTGGCGATGTGCGTCAACGATTTGGTGGTCCAGGGAGCGGAGCCGCTATTCTTTCTCGACTATTTCGCGACGGCACATTTGGACAACAAAGTGGCGGCTGACGTGATCGCCGGCATTGCCGAGGGCTGCAAGCAAGCCGGATGCTCCCTCATTGGCGGCGAGACTGCGGAGATGCCGGGCCTTTACGGCAGTGGCGATTACGACTTGGCCGGCTTCGCGGTCGGCGCGGTCGAACGCACAGGCCTGTTGCCGCGCACCGATGATCCCGCCCAGCCCGGCGATGCTCTTATCGGAATGGCGTCGCGGGGACTGCACGCCAACGGATTTTCCCTGGTGCGCCGCGTCGTAGAACATAGCGGCGCCGCGCTTGATGCGCCGGCCCCCTTTGCCGCCTCCCAAAACCTCGATGCCGTCCTGTTGGAGCCAACCCGTATCTATGTGCGGTCCTGCCTTACGGCCCTGGCCGCCGGCAAGATTAAAGCACTGGCGCACATTACCGGCGGCGGACTTTTGGAGAATATCCCACGGGTGTTGCCGGCGGGCTGTGGGGTCGAATTGGAGGGCGCCGCTTGGACCGCGCCGCCGGTGTTCGGCTGGCTGCAAAATCAAGGCAATATCGTCGACGAGGAGATGGCGCGGACCTTCAATTGCGGGATCGGCATGGTGGCAATCGTCGACCAGGCCGATGCGGCAGACACCATTCAGGCCTTCACCAATGCCGGCGAAACCGCCATGGAAATCGGCAAGGTGATCGAATCCACAGAACAAACAGTCACCCTGCAGGATTTGAGCTCTGCTCTGAACGCCGGTTAAAGCGAAACCATGGACAAGCTGAAGTTAGGCGTTCTGATCTCCGGGCGCGGCTCCAATTTACAGGCACTGATTGATGCCTGCGCCGATCCTGGCTATCCGGCCGAGATCGTCCTGGTCATTTCCAACCGACCCGACGCCGGGGGCCTCGCACGGACCCAGGCCACCGATATTGCCACCCGCGTCATCGAGCATACGAACTATGAGGACCGGGAAAGCTTCGACCGCGATGTGGATGCCGCCCTGCGCGACGCCGGCGCGCAGCTAATTTGCCTGGCGGGCTTCATGCGCCTGTTAAGCGCCTGGTTCGTCGATCAATGGCCCGACCGTATCGTCAATATTCATCCGTCGCTGCTGCCGGCATTCAAGGGCACCGATTCGCACGCCCAAGCGCTTGCCGCCGGGGTAAAGCTCACCGGCTGCACGGTTCATTTCGTGCGCTCCGAAATGGATGCCGGGCCGATCATCATGCAGGCCGCAGTGCCGGTTCTGTACGGCGACGACGAGGATAGCTTGGCGGCGCGCGTCTTGACCGCCGAACACCAATGTTACCCCAGGGCCGTCCGGCTGATCGCCGAGGGCCGCATCACAGTCGAAGATAGCCGAGCGACAATTACCGACAACCTCGAGGCGGGCCCGCCGCTCTATAATCCACCGGCAGACTAATCGCCGCAGCCCGGCGATCGGCTCTTTTCCGGCCTAAGCGCGACTCTTATATGTATGTAAATGTTCGTCGCGTATTCGGGGTGAACTAGCACGAGGACAGACCATGCCCGATTTTCAACAAGAATTGCAGAACCGCCAGCTCATCTGGTCGCGGTTCATCCGCGCCTCTTTTTGGGGTGTTGGCGTCACGGCGCTGCTATTTATATTGATGTGGATTTTTCTGGTCTAGAACAGCATCCACGAAAAAAGGCGCCCCTGGGGGGCGCCTTTATCTTTGGTGCCTCAAACGGCCGTAGAACTCAGCCGACGATCTCGTCGTCGGTAAAGTAGAACGCGATCTCCTCCGCCGCTGTTTCCGGACCATCGGAACCGTGCACGGAATTCGCTTCGATCGATTCAGCGAAATCCTTTCGAATAGTTCCCGCCGCCGCTTCGGCCGGGTTGGTCGCCCCCATCACCTCGCGGTTGCGGGCAATCGCGTCTTCGCCCTCCAGCACTTGCACAACAATCGGTCCCGAGGTCATGAACGCAACCAGGTCGTTAAAGAACGGCCGCTCGCGATGAACGCCGTAAAATGCTTCGGCGCGTTCCTTGGTCAATTGGATCCGCCGCTGGGCGATGACCCGCAGCCCCGCCTCCTCCAACCGATCGATTACCTTGCCGGTAATGTTGCGGCGCGTTGCATCGGGTTTGATCATCGAAAGGGTTCGCTCGACTGCCATGTGACGTAACTCCATTGGGTTTGCTTGTGTGGACCGGCGGGCGCCTTATATCGATCACCCTTGACGGGGGCAAGCGCACCCTTGCCGGAAGATTTAACTATCTGCTTTCTTTTCCCAACCACCGTTGTCGGTCTGCTGCCAATAGGTCAGCTCATAATCCGGCTGAGCCTGATAGGCACGCCACCGCTCGCGCGCTTGGGCGACCGCGTCGCTATCGCGGCCATCGAATAAAGTGCAGACCAGGTCATAGTCATCGACCGCGTCGGTAACCCCGCCATCAGCGAGAAACAGCACCTTCGCGCCGTTGGGGTTGTCGTTACCATCGGTCAACCAGATCGGCTGCAGCTCCGCTGCGCCGTCATCCTTGCTGCCGTGGGGCAGAAAACCACGATCGTTATAAGTCCACAAATGGGCGTTGAGGTGCTCAACGCGCTCCGGCGAACCGACCAAGACAATAGCGCGCTTTCCGTCGCGCACCACCGTACGCTCCAGCATGACCGGCAAAACGTCTTCTAAGGACCGGTTGGTCAAATGGTAAAATCGAATTTCGGTCACGGGTCAGGTCCCCAACGGGGCTTACTTACCTTCGTAATTATCGCGGACAAATCGGTCGAGCGCGCGCACGCCGAACCCAGTCGCGCCTTTGCTCATCAGCGGGCGGTCGCTGTCGGACCAGGCGACGCCGGCAATATCGAGATGGGCCCAATCCAACCCATTGGTAAAGCGCTGTAGGAACTGCGCCGCGGTAATACTGCCGCCCCAGCGCGGCCCGACATTCTTCATATCGGCGCGCGGCGTGTTGATCTGCTTGTCGTACGCGGGGTCCAACGGCAGGTGCCACAGCTTTTCGCCCACCGCCTTGCCGGCGTTGATTATACCGTCGGCCAGCGCGTCTTTGTTCGAGTACAGGCCAGCATATTCGCGGCCCAAGGCCACCATCACAGCCCCGGTCAAGGTCGCCAGGTCGATCATCGCGTCGGGCTTGAAACGCTTTTGCGTGTACCACAGCATGTCGGCCAGCACGAGCCGGCCCTCCGCATCGGTATTGATCACTTCGATGGTTTGCCCTGACATGGACTTAACGATGTCGCCGGGCCGCTGCGCGTTACCGTCGGGCATGTTCTCGACCAAACCGACGACGCCGATCACATTGGCCTTAGCCTTGCGGCCGGCAAGCGCATGCATGGCGCCAATGACGGTGCCGGCGCCGCCCATATCCCAAATCATGTCCTCCATTCCACCGGCCGGCTTGATCGAAATACCGCCGGTATCGAAGGTCACCCCTTTGCCCACCAGAGCCACGGACTTGCCATTGGGTTTGCCACCGTTCCAGCGCATGACCACGCATTGGGATTCTTGAACACTACCCTGGCCCACGCCGAGCAGCGCGCGCATGCCGAGTTTGCGCATCTGCGCTTCGCCCAACACCTCAACCCGCACCCCCATTTTGGACAGCTTGCGGCACTGGGCCGACATCCATTTCGGCGTCTTCACATTGCTAGGCTCGGAAACCAGATCGCGCGAGAAATCGACGCCGGCGGCGATCGCGGCGAGCGGCGAAAAGCGGCGGCGCGCCGTTGCCGGACGGGGCACCATGATGGTCAACGAACGGACCGGGTCCTTCTTATTGTTGGTGCCGGCCGCACCGGTTTTGTACTTGTCGTAATCGTAGCTGCGCAGCTGCGCGCCATAAGCAAGATGCGCCGCCAAATCGTCGAGCGCCGCTGGGGCGCCGTCGGGCGCGTCAGCCAGTACTGTCGCGTTGGCGCCTCCCACTGCTTGAACGGCCCGGAACACGCCCGCGCCAAAAGTTTGGGCATTCAATTCGCCAAACTCCTTGGCCGCACCGGTTCCAATCAGCAAGTAGGTCGCGTTCTTTCGTCCCGCCGGCGCCAGAACAGCAAGATGTTCGCCCAGCTTACCGCTGAACCGCGCGGCGCCGGCCGCGCGCGCCAGGGCACCATCGAGTTGCTTATCGATACGCGTGGCCTGGGCACTCAGTTTATTTTTTGCGCCGACGCCCACCACGACGATTCCGCGCGCGGGTGCCTTCAGCTCCGCAAATGATATTTTCATACCCAAATCCCCTGATCTGACTGTGGCGGCGCACGGCATCGGCATGCCTCGGCAGCACAATAGAAGCGATACACTCGTGTAGATCACACGCCGACACAGCGCAAGACAGCTACGGTCTTGTGTTTGTGGCCTGCGGGCGATCTGCTACAAATCGCCACGAATCGGACAAACTCAGGCGATCATGAACCGGCGATACAACCGACGAGACGCTTCCCGCGCGAAGCTGTGCATCGGATGAGGGCAATCAGCCGCTATATCTTTCGGCAGCTTGTCATCGCCACGCTGTTCGTCGCCATAGCCTTGACGATTATCGTTTCCCTGTTCGGGTCGTTACGCCTCGTCGACTTTATTATTAACCGCGGCCTGCCGATCTCGGTGTTGTTCGAACTCATCGCCTTCCGCGTCCCAGGTTTTCTGACGATCGTCCTGCCGGTCGCGACCGTGGCGGCGATCCTGGCGGTCTATAACAGATTGTTGAACGACAGCGAGCTCGTCGTCATGCGCGCCAGCGGCATTAGTCAGTGGTCGGTCGCCGCACCGGGCGTCGGATTGGCCCTGTGCATCATGGCGATAAGTTTTCCGCTCTATCTATACGTCACGCCGCTGATGTACTCGAATTTCAAGGCGCAACAATTCGACTATCGCAACGCCTTCGGCAGCATCCTGTTACAGGAGCGCCAGTTCAACACCCCGGGCGACCAGTTCACAGTCTATATTCGCAAGCGCGAGGGCCCCGGCGAGCTGCGCGGCATTTTCGCTCACGACGCGCGCGACCCCAACAAACCGGTGACCTATCTCGCCGAGCGTGGCATCGCGACGCAAACGGATCAGGGCATGCGCGTGGTCATGTTCAACGGCAGCCAACAGCTCATCGACCGGGAGACGGGTCGCCTGACGCTGTTCTATTTCGATCAATATTCGCTCGACCTCGGCGCGCTAACTAAAAACAATGAAGTCCGCTGGATAGAACCTCAGGAGAGATTTCTCCCCGACCTGCTACGCCCCGGCGATAGTGCAAACGATCAGTTTTACTCCACGCAATTGATCGCCGAAGGCCACCGCCGGATCACCGCACCGCTTTATATCCTCACCTATGCCTTGGTCGGTCTACTGGCGCTCTTGGTCGGCGACTTTAATCGCCGCGGACAGACCACACGCATTCTTGGCGCCATATCGTTGATCGCCATTCTCCAATTGGCGGGCATGAGCCTGTTTAACCTGTCGCGGGAAACGCTGGCGGTCATCCCGCTGACTTACGCACTGCCGATCGGCGCTACTGGCGTCTTGGCCTATTTCCTATTTCGCGAACCACGGACAACATCTACCCCGCTGCCAAGCGACGGGGCGGCTGCCCCCGGTGGTCTATAGGCGAAGCCAGCGATGACCCTGTCCCCGACATTGTTCATTTATATCGGTCGGCAGTTCCTGCTGTGGTTCCTAGCGGTATTCTTGGCCATGATCGCCGTTATCATCTTGATCGACGCGGCCGAGCTGTTGCGCCGAAGCTCCACCAAGTCCGACGCGACAACCGCGATTATCACCAGCATGGCCCTTATGAGGGCGCCTTTCCTGGCGCAGGAAACCGTACCGTTTGCTGCGATGTTTGGCGGCATCCTGACCTATTTCCGGTTAACGCGAAATCACGAGCTGGTTGTCATACGCTCGGCCGGCGTGTCGGTATGGCAATTCATGCTGCCGGCCCTGTTGGTGGTGGTCATGATCGGCGTGGCGAAGGTGACGCTGCTCAATCCCCTCTCCTCGGTGCTGCTATCAAAGTTCGAGGAATTGGAGGGCCGCTATCTCACGGGCCGCTCCTCCCTGCTCGCGGTGTCGTCTTCGGGAATTTGGCTGCGACAAACTTACGGCGACGACGGCCAAGCGGTGATTCATGCCCAATCTATCGAGGCCGATGAGCTAAATCTGCGCGAGGTCATTGTCTTTCTATTGGGTGATGAAGACCGCTTCATTGGCCGGATCGATGCAAAATCCGCTCGATTGGGCGACGGGCAATGGGACCTTACCGACGCCTGGTTGACCGGCCCTGAAAAACCCGGCGAGCTGGTCACGTCGCACAGCCTGGCGACTGATCTAACCGCCGACAAGATTCAAGATAGTTTCGCCAGTCCGGAAACCGTCTCGTTTTGGAGCCTGCCCCGGTTTATCAAAATACTTGAAGAGACCGGGTTCTCGGCGCTACCCCACCAGTTACAATTACACACGCTGCTCGCCGAACCTATCCTGTTGATTGCTATGGTTATGATCGCCGCTAGTTTCTCCATGCGCCTGAGCCGCCGCGGCGGCGCGTCGCTGCTCCTCGGCGCGGGTGTGTTAACGGCGTTTCTGCTGTTCATCCTGACCAACGTCGTGCACGCTATCGGATTGGGCGGCGGCGTACCGGTTTTGCTGGCCGCCTGGACCCCCGCCGGCGTTAGTCTGATGGCTGGCATCGCCCTCCTTATGCATTTGGAGGATGGCTGATGCGCCGCCTGCGCGACCTTCTAAGTCATATCCTGCAACCAACCATTTTTGTGGCCGCCGTTGCAATGGCGGCACCTGGCCTTACGCTCTCCCCGGCGCAAAGCCAAGAATTCCAGCGTGATATCCCCATTCTCATGACCGCCGACGAGCTTCAATTCGATGACGAATTGGGGATCGCCACAGCGAAGGGAAATGTCGAAATCAGCCAGAGCGAACGGGTCTTGCTGGCGGACATGGTGACCTATAACCAACGTACTGACGTGGTCACCGCGTCGGGAAACATTATCCTCATGGAGCCCACCGGCGAGGTGCTGTTCGCCGAGTTTGCCGAGCTAACCGACGATATGCGCGAAGGCTTTCTGCGTGGCTTCAGCATGCTACTGGAAGACAATTCCCGGCTGGCCGCTGTCAGCGCGCAACGGCGCGGCGGCGTCGAGACGCGGCTCAATCAAGCCATCTATTCTTCGTGTCGCGACTGCGTGGGTTTCGACGGCGAGCCACTGTGGAATATTAAAGCCGCCAAGGTGACCCATAACCAGGACCGCCGCGAAGTCGTCTATCGCGACGCGACACTGGAGGTGCTCGGCCTACCGGTTGCCTACACGCCGTTTCTCAGCCACCCCGACCCCACGGTAAAACGAAAGAGCGGTTTACTCACGCCAACCTTTGGCGGCTCCTCCTCGTTGGGGTCGTCGATACGCCTGCCCTATTTCTGGGCCATATCGCGCGATAAAGACCTGACGTTCGACCCGATCATCTACGCCTCGAACTATCCGCTCATCACGGGTGAATACCGGCAATCGTTCGGCGACGGCGAACTCAAGACCCGGTTAAGCGGCATCTACGACACCACCGATAGCACCAGCAAAAGAGGCCGCGGCCATATCGATGCCGAGGCGCGGTTTGTCATTGACGATTACTGGCGCTGGGGCAGCGATATAAAACTCGCCTCCGATGATACCTATCTTTCGCGTTTTGGGTTTCCTGGTAGAGACACGCTGACAAGCCGCGCCTACCTGGAGCGTTTCGGCCCGCGCAGTTACGCCGCGGCGCAGGGCATCTACTTCCAGGGATTACGCGACAACGATATTCAGGAAGAAATTCCTCTAGTTCTACCGAAGATCGACTACAACTTTGTCGGCGATCCCGGCACGGCCGGCGGCTATACAACCCTCGACGCGAACTTCCAGGCACTGGGGCGCGATACCGGCGCGTCGAGCCAACGCCTGAGCCTAACCGGCGGCTGGCATCTGCCCTATGTGAGCGACATCGGTACCGTAACGACACTCAATGCGACGTTGCAAACAGACTTGTACAATGTGGCGGACGTCTCGGTTCCTTCGGGCGATACCGAGAGCGGCTTTACCGGTCGAATTTTCCCCCAGCTCAGCGCGGAATGGAGCTATCCATGGATACGCCGCGGCGAAACGAGCGGCATGTTGATCGAGCCGATCGCGGCACTCGTCCTCGCCCCCAATGGCGGCAACCCGGATCGGATCCCCAACGAGGACAGCCTGGCTGTTGAGTTTGACGAAACAAACCTGTTCAGCGCCAACCGATTTCCCGGCAAGGACCGGGTTGAGGGCGGCAGCCGTGTCGTTTACGGGCTGCGCGGCGGGCTATACGGCGACGGTGGCGGCAGCAGCACCTTCATGGTTGGCCAGTCCTATCAGTTCCGCGAGAACAGCGCTTTCGCTTTCGGTTCTGGCTTGAACGAGCAGCGATCGGACATCGTCGGCCGTTTTACAATATCGCCGAACAAGTTTCTTGATCTGCTTTATAAAACCCGGATCGACGCCGATAATTTGCGGGCAAAACGCACAGAAATTTCCGGTTCGTATGGCCCGCGCTTCCTGCGCGGCGACGTCAATTATATTTTCTTTGACCAGACGGAAGAGTTTGCTAAACGCGAGGAAATACGCGCCGGCTTGTCCTCCGACATTACCGATCAATGGAGTGCCCGGGTCGATACCAGACGTGACCTCAGCGATAACGGGGGCACCCTTTCCTGGGGTGCATCAATTCGCTACAATTGCGATTGTCTAGATTTTTCAATAAATTATAGGCGTACCTTCACCCAAGATCGCGATGTACCGCCGGATGAAAGTATATTCGTTCGCGTCGTCTTTAAGACGCTCGGTGAATTTGGCACTTCATTCTAAAGACCATGTGCGTCCCACATTCTAAGCACTAGATATCTCGGACCGGATGGATCAGAATCAAGCCGATATTTGGCAGAGAGACGACCATGATTAGCTATCGAAATTGGCTGCGTAGAAGTTTGATTGCGACGACCGCGATAATCGTTTTGATTGCGCCGAGCCTCCCCTCGGCGAGCGCACAGCAGGTCGAACGGATTGCCGCCGTCGTGAACGAGAAAGTCATTTCGATCTACGACCTGCGGCAGCGCATAGACCTGCTGATCTTTTCTACAAACCTGCCCGATACGAGCGATCAACGCCGCAGTATGGCGCCACAAGTTCTGCGAAGTTTGATCGATGAAGCATTGCAGACCGAAGAGGCGGCCCGGCTCAATATTCGCGTCACGTCGCGTGATATAGGCGACGCCGTCGGCCAAATCGAACGGGCCAACAATATGCCTGAAGGACGCTTCGAGGATGTTGTTCGAAGCCGCGGCGTTGCCCCCGACGCCGCGTTGGACCAAATTCGCGCCCGCGTCGCGTGGCAGAAACTAATCACTCGGCGGGTCGTCCCGACGATCGACATCGGCGAAGAGGAAATCGATTCGGTCATCAAGCGTATTCGCGCCGGCCAGGGCCAAACCCAGTACAGGGTATCGGAGGTCTTGCTTCCCGTCGACGACGCCGCGCAGCGGCAATCGGTTCTTGACTTAGCCAACCGGCTATCCTCGCAAATCCGCCTCGGGGCCGACATTGCGGGAGTTGCGCGCCAATTTTCCAAGAGTGCGAGCGCGGCGATCGGTGGCGATATCGGTTGGATTCAGGAAGGCGAATTGATCGACGAAGCCAACCGGGCGATCGCCGCCCTTGATGTCGGGAAAGTGTCGGACCCGATCGAAACACCCGACGGCTATCTGATCTTGCAGATGGCCGACCGGCGAAAACTCAGAACCCCCGGTGCGGAAGACGCCCGCATTAGCTTGCGCCAGCTCATCCTTCCGCTGGAAGAGAATGCGCCGGAAGTTGACGTTCAAAGTCAGGTCTCGCTGGCTCGCGAAGTCGCGGCAAATACCACGGATTGCAACGATTTCGCCGAGATCGCCCGCGAAATGGGGACACCGCAACCGGCTGCACCCGCCCAATTCCGGCTTGGCGACCTGAATGAAAAACTGCAACAGATTGCCACCGATGTTGGGGTCGGCGTCGCCAGCGATCCGATACTGAATCCAAACGGCGTTCAAATTATTATGGTCTGCGATCGCGAGGAAGCCGGCGCCCTGCCGCGCGAACAAATTCGCGACACGTTACTGCGTCAACGCGTCGACATGTTATCGCGCCGCTACCTGCGCGATCTGCGCCGTTCGGCATTCGTCGACCTGCGGGTATGACATTTGATGACCCGGTATCCGGTTCGAGCAGCCAACGCCCGATTGCGGTCACAATGGGCGAGCCAGCGGGTATTGGCGGCGAGATCACCTGTCTGGCATGGGCGCGACACAGCCGGGAACTCCCACCGTTTGTGCTGATCGACGATCCTGATCGGATCGCCAATTTAGCCGCCACCGTCGGTCATCCGATCAACGTAAAAGCTGTTTCCAATGCGAAAGAGGCCGTCGCCGTATGGCCCAACGCCCTTCCGGTGATTCCAGTATCTTTGAATGCGCCGGCCGAGCCGGGCCGAATAAATCCAGAGAATGCGCCGGCTGTGATTGCCTCGCTCGATCGTGCCATCGCACTGGCGACCAACGGAGAGGTAGCCGGACTGGTGACCAACCCGATACAGAAAAGCGCCCTCTACGCGGCCGGCTTTGATGCGCCTGGGCACACCGAATATCTGGCAAAAGCGACACAGGCGTCCGGCGCACCGGTGATGATGTTAGCCGGCCCCGAATTGCGTGTTGTGCCGGTCACGATCCATTCGTCCCTGGCCGACGCCGCCCGCGATTTGCGGACCGAGGACATCGTCCATTGTGCGCTGGTGGCGGCCGAAGCGCTGCGCCGCGATTTCGCCATTACACAACCGCGCCTGGCGATCGCCGCCCTTAACCCCCATGCCGGTGAGGACGGCGCCTTGGGTACCGAAGAGGCGACCGTGATCGCCCCGGCGGTGGTCGCGATCCGGGCGGCGGGAATCGAGGTAAGCGGACCGGCCGCGGCCGACACGATGTTTCATCCAGAAGCGCGTCAGACCTACGACGCGGCAATTTGCATGTACCATGATCAAGCTCTTATTCCTTTGAAAATGCTGGACTTTCACCGGTCGGTGAATATTACCCTCGGCCTACCAATCGTTCGCACCTCACCCGACCACGGCACTGCATTGGGCATCGCCGGCGCCGGTCGCGCCAACCCCACGAGCTTCATTGAGGCGGTCAAGCTGGCTTCGCTTCTCGCCGCCCGTAGGCAAGCATCGGCGACCCCGGCATGAGCTCGCGAGAGACCCAACGCCGCCAAATCGAAGGATTACCACCGTTACGCGAGATCATCGCCCGCCACCAGATCGATGCCCGCAAATCCTTCGGGCAGCACTTTCTGAACGACTTGAATTTGACCCGTCGCATCGCCGCCGCAACGGGGGATTTGTCTGACGTTCATATCATCGAAGTCGGCGCCGGTCCTGGCGGCTTGACCCGCGCGTTACTCGAAAGCAACGCGGCCAGCGTAACCGCCCTCGAACGCGACGAGCGTTGTATCGGCGCTCTGCACGAACTCGCCGACGCCGTACCCGACCGCTTGAACGTGGTGGCCGGCGACGCGCTGACCACCAACCTGGCCGATCTGTCACCGCCGCCACGCCGCGTCGTTGCCAACCTGCCCTATAATATTGGCACCCAGCTTCTGGTGAACTGGCTGGAACAGCCCGCGGCTTTCACCGGTTTCACTTTGATGTTCCAGCGTGAGGTGGCACAGCGGATTACCGCCGAACCGAGCACCAAGGCCTATGGCCGGCTTTCGGTCCTATGCCAGTGGCTCACCGAGACCCGCCTGCTGTTCGACGTGGCGCCCAGCGCGTTTGTCCCCCCTCCCTCGGTCACATCGGCGGTTGTCGCCCTGGAAGTCCGCAAGGTCCCGCTGGCACCCGCGCGGCAGGAAGATCTCGAATTCATCACCCGGCTTGCCTTCGGCCAACGGCGCAAGATGCTGCGCCGTTCGCTTCAGTCGGTGGGTGGTGCGGAATTGTTAGCCCAAGCCGACATCGCCGAGACGGCCCGTGCGGAAGACCTGAGCGTGCATCAATTTTGCGCTCTGGCGAATATGCTCGAGGCGCGGCGCGGCTAGCCGCCTTGACGCTGTCTACTGCCCCTGGCGTCGCGTAAACCGACTGAAGAAAAACAAATCTAAATTACTCGGAGCTTCGCTCCCGACCCCCTACCTAAATCCTCCCCCACAAGGGGGGAGGACTTGATGCTGTGTATCAACTACCGCCCTTAACTCCCTCCCCTTGATGGGGGAGGGTTGGGGTGGGGGTGACGAGATAAACCAAACTAGAGGATTAAATCGGCTAAAGCCTTACACCTCATCCTGAGCTTGTCGAAGGATCGAGGTGTCACACGCCTCATACTTCCACAAGCTCAGCATGAGGCTAAGTCTTATGCTCACCACCCTCTCCCGGTGGGAGAGGGTTATCTGCGCATTACAGATAAGATCGGTGTCATTGCCCCTGGCGGAGACGGGTGACGAAGTCGGACAGACCGATGAGACGGGGGCGTTTGAGCCGCTCGGCGTTCAATATCGCCTCGACCTGACGCACGCTGTCTTCGAAATCGACATTGACCACGACATAATCGTATTCGCTCCAGTGGGTCATCTCGTCGGCGGCGCGCGCCATGCGTTCAGTGATCACCGCCTCGCTGTCCTGGGCGCGACTGTGTAACCGCCGGTCGAGCTCGGCGGTCGACGGGGGCAGGATGAAGATACTCACCAAATCACCGCGCGCCTCTTCGGCTAACTGCTGGGTACCCTGCCAGTCAATATCAAACAAAACGTCGTGACCATTGCCTAGAGTGGCTTCGACAGGCGCCCGGGGCGTGCCGTAATAATGGTCGAAGACCTTGGCGTGTTCTAGCAGCTCATGGCGATTGACCATCAAATCGAACTCGGTCTTATCGACGAATATATAATCTTTGCCATCGACCTCGCCGGGCCGGCGCGGTCGGGTGGTCGCGGAAATCGACAGTGAAATTTTTTCATCGCGCTCCAGCACTTCGCGCGAGATCGACGTCTTGCCCGCGCCCGATGGCGAGGAGAGCACCAGCATCAATCCGCGACGGGAAATCTCAAGCCATTCCTGATCGCTGTCGCCCACTAATCTCGCCTATTCCACATTTTGGATCTGTTCGCGCAGTTGCTCGACCGCCGCTTTCAATGCCAAGCCAATTCGCGTCAGCTCGACGTCCGACGATTTGGAACACAGTGTATTCGATTCGCGGTTGAACTCCTGGCACAGAAAATCGAACCGGCGTCCCACCGCGGTCCCCTCGGCCATCAAATCATGGGCCGCGGCAATGTGGGCGCGCAGCCGGTCGAGCTCCTCGCGCACGTCGCTCTTACCGACCAGCAGCGCCACTTCCTGCGCCAACCGCTCCTCGGGCAATGCGTTCTCGGCTTCCAACAGTTCGTCGATTAAGTGGCGTAACCGCTCACGATGGGCCTCGGGCTGCGCCGCGTCTGCCGCGTGGGCCTCCTCGGTCAGTCTGGTAATTGTTTCGATATGATCGGCTACCAGCACTTCCAAGCGCGCGCCCTCTTCGGCCCGCGCCGCCGCTAGCCCTGTGATCGCAGCGACCCCACCGTCGATAATCGCCTTCTCGCGCGCCGCCTCCGCCACCTCGTCCTCTTCCCCCTCGACCGACTCGAGCATACCGCGCACCGCCAGCAATCCTTCCAACGACGGCGGTTCGGCGCTGATCCGGCCGGCGAGTTCACCTTGCAGCGCGAAGACCTGATCGAGCAGCGACTGGTTGATCCGGTAGGTTGGCGCGGCGCCGGATCGATCGATCGACAGCGACAGCGAGACATTACCACGGTGGAGCTGTTGGCTCGTCGCAGCGCGCACGGCTTTTTCAACCGCCTCAAAGCCTGACGGCACGCGCACCCGAATATCGAGAGATTTTCCGTTCACGCTGCGCGCCTCCCACGTCCAGGACATGCGCTCGTCTTGTCCGGCGGCGCGGGCGAACCCGGTCATGCTTTGCAACGCCACAATCGTTCCTTCCTGGATCGCCATCGGACAACCCGTGGCGGCCATCGAATCAGCTATTATCGCTTCCGGCCTTATAGCTTGCCCGCATAGGGGCAACAAGTTGAGCCATCCCGGCCCCGGCCAAGCAACGGCGGATTGATGATGCGCGACCCGAAATCAATATTGATTACCGGCGCTTCGAGCGGGATCGGCGCGGCATTGGCCCATGAATATGCAGCCCCCGGACGCACGCTCTTTTTGGGTGGCAGAAACCCGGACCGTCTTGAAGCGGTTGCCGCCCACTGTCGAACCGGCGGCGCGTTAGTCATGGTGGCTGCGATCGACGTCGTCGATAGCCGCGCCATCGCCCAATGGATCAATCAAGCCAACGCCCACGAACCGCTGGACTTGGTTATCGCCAATGCCGGCGTGTCGGCCGGCACCGGCAAGGCCGGCGAGCCGTTGGACCAGGCGCGACGCATCATGGCGATCAACGTGGACGGGGTGATCAATACCGTTCATCCAGCATTGGAGTGTTTTGCCGCGCACCCGCGGCCGGGCATTCAGGGTCAGATCGCCATCATGTCGAGCCTAGCCTCGTTTCGCGGTTTCGCCGGTGCGCCAGCCTACTGCGCCAGCAAGGCCGCGATCCGCAACTATGGCGAAGGGCTACGCAACGCCTACGCCGCCGCTGGCATCGAAATATCGGTTATCTGTCCGGGCTTTGTGCGCTCGCGCATGACCGAGGAAAATGATTTTGACATGCCGTTCCTGATGGAGACCGACCGCGCCGCGCGCATCATCCGCCGCGGTCTGGCCCGCAATCGGGGACGAATCGCATTTCCCTGGCAAATGTATAGCGCCGCCTGGCTGGCCCAAACCCTGCCGCCCTGGACGACCGACCGGTTCATGCGCCGCCTGCCAAACAAGGCCAGCGACTAGCGGGCAACCTTATTTCTTGCGGCGCTGCCGTTCGATGCGCCGCCATTTAGCGACGTTGCGGTTATGCTCTTCCAGAGTGCGGGCAAACGCGTGACCGCCGGTACCGTCGGCGACAAAGTAGAGATCCTTCGATTTGATAGGCTGCAGCACCGCCGCCAGACTTGCGCGGCCGGGATTGGCGATCGGCCCCGGCGGCAGGCCGGCATGCACATAGGTATTATAGGGATGGTCGGTAGCCAGATCGGTTTTAGTGATCGGCCGGCCAATGGTGCCGGTGCCGTTCGACAGACCGTAGACCACGGTGGGGTCGGACTGCAGACGCATGCCGCGGCGCAGGCGGTTTAAAAACACCGCGGCGACACGTGGCCGTTCTGCCGCCAACCCGGTCTCGCGCTCGACAATCGACGCCAATATAAGCGCTTCCTGCGGTGACTTCAGCGGACTGGCGTCGGGACTGCGCCCGCGCCATAGCTGGTCGAGGGTTTCCGCCATCGCCGTTTGCAGGCGCGTTAAGAACGCATCGCGTGTTTCTCCGCGAAGATATTGATAGGTTTCGGGCAACAGCGAGCCTTCGGCGAACTTATCCGCCGGCGGCAGCTCGCCGGCCAGACCGTCGGCCGCGCCGACGGCCGCGAGCACCTGCAAGGTGGTCAACCCTTCCGGGACGGTGAGCCGCCGCTCGACGATCTTGCCCGACTGTAACAGCGCCATCGCACCGCGCGCGCTAATCTGTGCGGGGAAAGCATATTCCCCGGCTTTCAAAGGGCGCTCGCCACCCAGCGCCCGCACCCCCCAGGAAAACAGGGTCGCATCGTCGATGACCCCTTCGCTTTCCAGTAGTGCGCCGATTGATCGCACCGACGCGCCGCGCGGAATGACCAGAACAACCCCTTCGGTCAACGGCCCGGGGTCGGTAAAGGTGCGGTTGAACATCCATATGCCGGCAACGGCAATCGTCGTGGCGGCAACCGCACCGATCAAAAATGTCGCGAACAGAAACCGCGCCAGACGTCGGCGCCGGCGGGGCGGTGGGATGTCTTCTAGGGGTAGGTCGGCGCGGTCGTCCATATAACAGCCAGCCTCGCGCGCCCGCGAAGTGGCGCTACAACTCCGAGAATATCAGGGACGCGTTGGTTCCGCCAAACCCGAAGGAATTACTCAAGACCCGCCGCACATCGCGCTCTTGGGCCGTGTGCGGCACCAGCTCGATGTCACAACTATCGGACGGGTCGTCTAAATTCAGGGTCGGCGGCACGACATTGTTCTGAATCGCCAGGATCGAATAAATCGCCTCAACGCTACCCGCGGCGCCCAACAGATGACCGATCGCCGATTTAGTCGACGACATGGCGATATTGTAGGCGTGATCGCCAAACAGGCGTTTCACCGCACCCAGCTCAATTTCGTCACCGAGCGGGGTCGATGTGCCGTGAGCGTTTACATAGTCGATGTCTTCGGGGTTCAGCTTCGCCCGTTTCAACGCCGCCTGCATGGAACGGTACCCGCCATTGCCATCGGCCGCCGGCGCTGTGATATGAAACGCGTCGCCAGACATGCCGTAGCCGACGATCTCGGCATAGATATTGGCGCCGCGCGCTTTCGCATGCTCATACTCTTCAAGCACCACGATACCCGCGCCCTCGCCCATGACAAACCCATCGCGGCCCTTATCGTAAGGGCGCGACGCCTGTTCCGGCGTATCGTTGTAATTTGTCGACAGCGCCTTGGCGGCCGAAAAACCGGCCAGCCCAATGCGGCAGATCGCCGCTTCGGTGCCGCCGGCAACCATCACATCGGCATCGTCGAGCATGATCATGCGCGAAGCATCGCCGATGGCGTGCGCGCCGGTCGAACAGGCGGTGACAACCGCATGGTTCGGGCCCTTGAATCCGTAGCGGATAGACAAATAGCCCGACGCCAAGTTTATCAATGCTGAGGGGATAAAGAACGGCCCAACCCGGCGCGGCCCGCGCTCATTGATCAGCGACGAGCCCTCGTAGATCGTCTGCAGCCCGCCAATGCCCGACCCGATCATCACACCGGTACGCTCACGGTCGGCCTCGCCCTCAGGCTCCCAGCCCGCATCCTCAACCGCTTGGATCGCGGCGCCCATGGCGTAGATGATAAAATCGTCGACCCGGCGTTGGTCTTTCGGCGACATATAATCGTCGGCATTGAAATTGCCGTCGGCGACATCGCCGCGCGGCACCTGGCCGGCAATCTTAGCCGGCAGGTCCGATACGTCGAACGCCTGGATCGCGCCAATACCGGATTTGCCCGCGGTAATGCCGTTCCAGTTATTTTCGACCCCGACGCCCAAGGGCGTGACGAGACCTAAGCCAGTTACGACCACGCGCCTCATTGGGCTGTCACCGTGTTCATGTGCGAATTTCGAGTAAGCTTGGCCGCGTTACCTTGCGGCGCGCGTCAGCTTGCTTCTTCCAGAAACTTGACCGCGTCACCGACCGTCAGGATTTTCTCTGCCGCATCATCGGGGATTTCGCAGCCGAATTCTTCTTCAAATGCCATGACCAACTCGACCGTGTCGAGACTGTCCGCGCCAAGATCGTCAATGAAGCTTGCGTTCTCGATAACCTTGCCATCGTCAACGCCTAGATGCTCGACGACGATTTTTTGCACACGCTCAGCGATATCGCTCATGTTCCGTTAGCCCTTGGTTGCCAATTATTCTCGAAGCTTGCGTCGTGGAGAACCGGTGACGAACGGGTCTCGACCCGACCTTCACATTGCCCCCCGCTCAAGCTCTAACCTTCACTCAACTTTCGGCCCGACCATGAGCCGAAGCCGCGACTTAACCGGCTTCGCATGTTCCGTCAAGCCGCATCAAGCCGCAATCCACAGTTTGAATCATCTTAAATCATCGCCATGCCGCCATTGACGTGAATCGTCTGGCCGGTCACGTAACTCGCTTCATCGCTGGCGAGGAATAAAGCGCAGGCCCCGACATCGTCGACGCTACCCAGCCGCGCGGCCGGAATACGGCCCATAATCGCTTCTTTCTGAGCCTCGGTCAGGGCATCGGTCATCGCCGTTTCGATAAACCCCGGGGCGACGCAATTCACCGTCACGCCGCGGCTGGCAACTTCTTGCGCCAGGGCTTTGGTCATGCCGGTCAGCCCGGCTTTCGACGCCGCATAATTCACCTGGCCGGGGTTTCCGGTGGCGCCAACCACCGATGTCACGGAGATGATTCGCCCCCAGCGGGCCTTCATCATGGCGCGCAATACCGCGCGGCTGAGCCGAAACGCGGCGGTCAAATTAACGTCGAGCACCGTCTGCCACTCATCGTCCTTCATGCGCATCGCCAGATTGTCGCGGGTGAGGCCGGCATTGTTAATCAAGATATCGAGGGATCCGAGCGCCGCTTCGGCCGCCGCCGGCAGCGCGTCGACCGCATCCCCATCGGACAAATCGGCCGGTACCACATGCGCGCGCGCGCCCAATTCCGACGCCAGGGCCTCGAGGCGCTCAGCCCGGGTTCCGCTCAACGCCACATTCGCCCCATTGGCGTGGAGGGTCCGGGCGATGGCCGCGCCGATTCCACCGCTCGCGCCGGTCACCAAGGCCCCCTTGCCGCTCAAATCGAACATAATCGCCTCATCTTGTCCTGTAATTCGTGATGCGCCTTAAAGGGACGCGAGAAATGTTTCCACATCGGCCGGAGTCGCGACTGATTGCGCGCCAAGATCGCGGTCGATTCGCCGCGCCAAGCCACCCAAGACTTTGCCCGCGCCGATCTCGCAAATCTCCTCCACGCCGAGATCGCGCATGGTCAGGACGCTTTCGCGCCAGCGCACGGTCTGGGTGATCTGCTCGATCAGCATACTGCGAATATCGTCAGGATCGCTCACCGGCTGGGCGGTCACATTCGTTACCACCGGCGGCTTGGGCGGCACGATCTCCGCCGACGCCAAAGCGTGGGTCATGATATCGGCAGCCGGGTCCATAAGTTGGCAATGGAAGGGCGCGCTGACCGGCAGTAGGATGCCACGTTTCGCCCCTTTATCCTTTGCGATCTCGACCGCGCGCTCGACCGCCGTTGTATCGCCGCTGACGACAATCTGGCCCTCGGAATTATCATTGGCGACGTCGCACACCTGATCTTCGGCGGCCGCCACGGCAACTTCTTCAACAGCGGCCAATTCGAGGCCCAGGATCGCCGCCATGGCGCCCTGGCCGACCGGCACCGCGGCCTGCATCGCTTGCCCGCGGGTCTTCAGTAAGCGCGCGGTATCGGCCAAGGCGAGCGCGCCAGCGGCGGCGAGAGCGGAATATTCGCCCAAGCTGTGGCCGGCAACGAAAGCCGCCGCGTCCGATACCGTGACATTGCCTTCAGCCTCGAGTACCCGCACCACCGCCGTCGAAACCGCCATCAGCGCCGGCTGGGCATTCTCGGTCAGGGTCAGCTCCTCGCCCGGGCCGTCGAACATGATCTTGCTAAGCTTTTGCTCCAACGCATCGTCGACTTCCTCAAAGACCAGGCGGGCGGCGGCAAAGGCGTCGGCCAATTCGCGGCCCATGCCGACCTCTTGGCTTCCCTGACCGGGAAATACAAACGCGCGGGACATAGGGAGCTCCTTCTTACAGCGCCGTCGGGCGGATAATCGGTCGTAAAGCCAGTCATATAGAGCGGACGAGACGCCCGCAAGCAGGCTCGCGGCGCTGATCTTGCGGCGTATCTATAGTCATGAAAATGCTATCGAAACGCCTTGCGCCGTGGATTGGGTTGTGGTCTATACGCGCCTTGAACGCACGGCCTGATGCACATTCAGGCGGGCGGACTCCTTGCTGACAATTTCAATCGTGAAATGCCAGCTATGGCCATGCGGCCGCGGCCCGGGATCGGGGCGACCGGCGGTGACCAGCTAACATCCATGAGGAGCAACCAGGATGCCTTTCTACGAGCACGTCTTTATTGCGCGCCAAGATATATCGAGCGCGCAGGTCGACGGCTTGGTCGAGACCTTCACAGGTCTGATCGAGGCCGACGGCGGAAAGATCGTTAATACCGAATATTGGGGTCTCAAGAACCTCGCCTACCGGATCAAGAAGAACCGGAAGGGTCATTATGTAATGCTAAATATCGATTCTCCGGTTGGCGGCATCAACGAGCTGGAGCGCAACGAGCGCCTGCACGAAGACGTGTTGCGCTATTTGACCCTGCGCGTCGACGAGTTCGAGGAGGGCCCGTCGATTATGGCGCGGGGCCGCAAGGAGCGCAGTGGCCGCGACCGCGACGACTCTTATCGCGCGCCGGATACCGGCGACGAGCCGAAAACCGCAGCCGCCGCGAGCGACGACAAACCAGCCGCCAATGCCAGCGAAACCGTCAAGGAGTCAGCCGAATGAGTATGGATAGACCCGGTGGTGGTGGCGGTGGGGGCGGACGGCGTCCGTTTTTCCGGCGCCGTAAGACCTGCCCCTTTTCCGGTCCCAACGCACCGAAGATCGACTACAAGGACACCAAGACCCTGCAGCGCTACATTTCCGAGCGCGGCAAGATCGTCCCCAGTCGAATCACGGCTGTATCGTTGAAAAAGCAGCGCGAGTTGGCGCGGGCGATCAAGCGCGCCCGTTTTCTGGCCCTGCTGCCCTACGTCGTCGACTAACCGGCGCGTTCAGGAGAATTAGTTATGGAAGTCATTCTGCTCGAGCGTATCGAAAAGCTCGGCCAAATGGGCGATATCGTCACGGTAAAAAACGGCTACGCCCGCAATTTTCTGCTGCCGCAGAAAAAAGCCATGCGCGCCACCGGCAGCAACCGGGCGGTCTTCGAACAGCAACGCACACATCTGGAAGCCGATAATCTACAACGCCGCCAGGAAGCTGAATCGGTCTCCACCAAGGTCGACGGCATCGATGTGACCATCATTCGCCAAGCCGGTGATAGCGGTCAGCTTTATGGCTCCGTGTCCGCGCGCGATATTGCCGGCGCGGTAACCGATTCCGGCGTTACCGTCGCCCGTAACCAGATCGTACTCAACCGGCCGATCAAGGCGTTGGGCGTCTACGAGACCCGCGTCGACCTTCACCCCGAGGTGTCGGTCAATATTACCGTCAATATCGCCCGCACCGACGAAGAGGCGGCCTTGCAGCTCGAACGCGGCGGCGCGCTCCTCAGCGAGGACGAAATGGAAGCAGAAGCGGCCGCTGCGGCGGCGTTGGCTATCGCCGACGACGCCGAAGCCGAGGTCGCGGCTGCCGAAGGTCTGGTCGAGGAAGAAGTTGTCGAACGCCTCGCGAGTGACGCTGCCGCCGAGGAAGACGCCGCCGCTGAAGCACCGGCCGAAGCCCCCGCCGAAGACGGCGAACCCGCGTAAATCCGCTAGTTGCGGCCCCCAGAGGCCGCCTCTAGCGGCTATATCACTAATTTCGTGAACCGTCGGACGTGGTTAATCGCCCTGATTAACCCGCGTATGGGTGCTTGCGCGGCGAAATTAAGTACAGTGCGCCTCACGATAGTCTCAACAACAGCCTCTTTGCAGTAGAGAGCAATTCTCTGCTAGATTTATAGCCAATAAGCCAACATCAAATGATTGGCATAGTTGAGGGGTGGGCTTGAATGATGTTGCTATCGCGGTTTTTGCGCGCCGTTATTAGGAGCGGCGACCTATGTTTAATAGATCACCGAGGGCGTGATTGGCGCTTCGGCGACGGCACCGCGCCCCATGTCAGCGTCCAAATTCATGATAAAGCCACCCAGTGGCACTTGCTATTGAACCCGGAACTAACGGTGGGTGAAGCATATATGCGCGGCACGCTGACCATCGAGCGTGGCACCCTGTTCGATTTCCTCGATCTCTCTGCCCGAAATCTCGAATACGTCCAGAGCCACCCGTTCCAAAAGGTGCTCGGTCGCTTTAACCGCTTGCTGCGCCGCCTCCAACAACATAATCCGGTCGGTAAGGCGCAGCGCAATGTCGCCCATCATTACGATCTGTCCGACGATTTATATGATCTGTTCCTCGACGAGGACCGGCAATATTCCTGCGCCTACTTCGATTCCGATTCCACCGATTTGGAACAGGCGCAGATCAACAAGAAGCGCCACATCGCGGCCAAGCTTCTGCTGAACCGGCGCGGCCTGAAAGTTCTCGACATCGGGTCCGGCTGGGGCGGGCTGGGTATGTACCTCGCGCAACAGACCGGCGCACAGGTGACCGGCGTCACCCTGTCGACCGAACAGCACAAGGTCAGCCAGCAACGGGCGGCGGATAGGGGCCTCGCCCATCAAGCATCTTTCGAGCTGCGCGACTATCGCGAGAAAACCGGCACCTTCGACCGCATCGTCTCGGTTGGCATGTTCGAGCATGTCGGCACCGGCCATTACACGGAATATTTTAAACAGGTGAAGAATCTGCTGGCCGATGACGGCGTGTGCCTGGTCCATTCCATCGGCCGGATGGATCCGCCGGGAACCACCAATGCCTGGCTGCGCAAATACATTTTCCCGGGCGGCTACACGCCGGCCCTGTCGGAAGTGCTGGCCGCCGTCGAAAAGGCCGGCCTGTGGGTCACCGACATTGAGATTCTGCGGCTACACTATGCCGAAACCCTGCGCCATTGGCACGACCGCTTTCAGGCGCAGCGCGAAAAGGCCAGAGAACTCTACGATGAGGAATTCTGCCGCATGTGGGAGTTCTATCTGATCGGCTGCGAAATCGGCTTCCGCCGGCGCGGCCAGATGGTCTTCCAGATCCAGGTCGCCAAGCGCCAGGACGCCGTGCCCCTGACCCGCGAATATATCGGCGAATGGGAACGCGGCGTGGTGGCCGAGGAAAGCCAGGCCGCGGAATAGACCTTGTTCGGACGGGCCCTTCGAGACGGGCCTATCGGCCCTCCTCAGGGTGAGGCAGAACTTTCTGTTTTTCCTAGTATAACACCCTCATGCTGAGGAGCCGGCAACGCCGGCGTCTCGAAGCATCGCGCGCGATGACACCTGCAATAATTCCGATCAGGGCCTCCGCCTAACCGATCTCGACGACGGCGCCGCCGATCACAGAACCGCTTTCGACGGCCTGGTGGGCCGCCGCAATATCATCGAGATCAAAAGTCGCACCAACATTGTGGATTAAGCCATCGGAGGCCATCCAGGCGCTGATATCGCGCGCGCCTTGCATCTTATCACCCTCTGGCACCGTGAAGCAGGCGACGATCTCGATCTTCGGGCCGGTGCGCAGCATCGGGTAAAACGGTAGCGGCGCTTCCGGCACCGCCATCGAGGCATAGGCCGCGATGACCGCGTTGGCCTTTATAACCCGCGAAGTGACCGGCATGTTGCCGCCCAACTCAACCTCGACCACCCGGTCAACCCCGGCGCCATCGGTTAAATCTTTTACCCGGGCGACCACGTCTTCGCTCTTGTAGTTGATAGTGTGCGCCGCACCGTTGGCGAGGGCTTGGGCGGCCTTTTCGTCGGAACTGACGGTGCCGATCACCGTTGCACCGGATAGTTTGGCGAATTGGACGGCGTAGCTTCCTACCGCGCCGGCGGCGCCGGTTACCAACACAGTTTGCCCCGCCACCGAGCCATCAGCGCGCACCGCACGGTGGGCGGTCAGCGCCGGTATTCCCAGGCAGGCGCCCTCGGCGAAACTCACCGCATCCGGCAGCAATACGGCCCGGCTCGATGGCAGGGAAATATATTCCGCCGCGGTGCCCAGCCAGCGGCCGAATTGGCCCTCGAACAGCCAGACCCGCTCGCCGATCCGGCCGGCATCGACCCCGGCGCCCACCGCCTCGATCACGCCAGCGCCGTCATAATGGGGAATGGCCCGCTCGACCTCCAACGCGCCCCGCGCGCCGGCGCGCTTTTTAACGTCTAACGGATTGATGCCCGAAGCATATACCCGGACTAAAACTTCGCCCTCGCCGGGCTGTAGTGTGTCAAACTCCCCAACCTGCAGTACGTCGGCGGCAGCTCCAAATTCGGCGTGCCAGGCTGCGCGCATGTCTCTCTCCCCTTTTGACGCCTATTTTACGGTGCGTGATGTTAATTCGAAATCTCACCCTGTCCAGGCCCGAAATAGCGGATATGGGGCGACTCGAACAAGTTGGGCAAAATAGCAAGCAGGAAATGCGCGACCTTATCCTCAGGTTCCACCGGACTCACGTAAACTAAGGAACCATTCGTCGCGCACTATTGGTAGGCTGCGCCGCCATGACGACGATAGAACCCGGCGACGTTGATACAGTCGCCCCCGACAATGTGACGCCGCTACACGAGACCAGCAACGAGGTTGGGTTTCGTGTACTACCCCACAACTATGAGGCCGAGATGGCGCTGATCGGCGCCATTCTCGCCAATAACCGCGCCTATGAGCGGGTCCAGGAGTTTCTCCTACCCGAGCATTTCGCCGACCCCGCCCACGCCAAGGTCTACGAATCCTGTGCCCGGTTAATCGATCGCGGCCAAATGGCCAATCCGGTCACCTTGAAGAATTACTTCAGCAACGACGAGGCCCTGAGCGAAATCGGCGGACCGGCCTACCTTGCCGAACTGGCGAATGCGGTTATTACCATTCAAAACGCCCAGGATTTGGGCCGCGAGATCTATGATTGCTTCTTGCGGCGCGAATTAATCGAGATCGGCGAAGTGGTCGCCAATAGCGCCTACGAACACGATATCGACATCCCCGCCACTCAGCAGATTGAGGCCGCCGAAGGCCAGCTTTTTCAGCTCGCCGAGCAAGGCGCTTCGGAAGGCGGGTTCCAGGAATTTCGCACGGCTTTGACGTCGGCGATCGACCTAGCGGCGGCGGCCTATAAGCGCGATACCGATCTGGTCGGGGTGCCGACTGGGTTTAAGGACCTCGATAGCAAACTTGGCGGATTGCATAAGTCCGACTTGGTCATCATTGCCGCGCGTCCCTCGATGGGTAAAACCGCCCTCGCCACCAACATCGCCTATAGCGTGGCGGACAAGAAGCAGTTGGTGATCGACGATGCTGGCAATCAGACCGAACAACGCGACATCGTGGCGTTCTTTTCGTTGGAGATGTCGGCGGAGCAATTGGCGACCCGCATCATCTCGGAGGCCTCGAACGTTCGCTCCGACGCGATCCGCCGGGGTGACGTCAGCGAAGAACAGTACAATCGGGTCTTCGCGGTAGCCCAGACGCTGCACACGATGAAACTGTTCATCGACGACACGCCCGCCCTGACCGTCGCGCAAATCCGCACCCGCGCTCGCCGGCTCAAGCGCCAGCACGGGCTGAGCATGATCATTATCGATTACCTGCAACTGGTGAATCCGCCGGCAACCGTGCGCAGCGAGAACCGCGTGCAGGAAGTCTCGCTGATAACCCGCTCGCTCAAGGCGCTGGCCAAGGAACTCAACGTGCCGGTTGTGGCGCTCAGCCAGCTATCGCGCGCGGTCGAGCAACGCGAAGATAAACGCCCGCAACTTTCCGACCTGCGCGAATCGGGGTCGATCGAGCAAGATGCGGACGTGGTTATGTTCTTGTATCGAGAGGAATATTATCTGGATCGTGAAACGCGTGAGCAGCGCGAGCACGAGACCGAGGATAAATTCGCGCGTCGATTAGAACGCCTGGAGCGGTCCCGCAACAAGGCAGAGGTGATTATCGGTAAGCAGCGCCACGGCCCGATCGGCACTGTGGAACTGCGGTTTGTCGGCGAATACACCCAATTCTCCGATTGGACCGACAATAATCGACTCCCCGAGGACCGGTTCTGACGAGTGCTTTTGCACGACACGAACATTCCACCCGGCGCTAGTTCGGTTCTCATCGTAGACCTGGACGCGGTGGCGGCTAACTATCGCCACATGCAATCCCAAGCGCCGACCGCCGCCGTCGGCGTGTCAATCAAGTCCGACGCCTACGGCCTGGGCGCCGCCCAGATCGCCCCCGCACTGGCTAAACTTGGTTGTAAAACTTTCTTTGTCGCCACCGCGGCCGAGGGCGCTAGCCTACGCCCGGTCCTCCCCGACGCCGAAATCGTCATCCTCAACGGCCCCGATAGCGCCACCGCGCCCTTGTTCGGCGAGCACCGGCTGACCCCCGCCCTCAACAGTTTGATGCAGATCGAGGTCTGGTGCGCCACCACCGCGACTCGCCAAGCGGCCTATCTGCATATCGACACCGGCATGTCCCGGCTCGGCCTAAACGAGGCGGAAATTTCTACGCTCTGCACTGATCCGACACTGCTGAGCGGCATCGAAGTCCAGGTGGTGATGAGCCATCTGGCCTGCGCCGACGAACCGACATCGCCGGTGAACGCCCAACAACGCAACTTGCTGTTGGCGGCGGTCGCGAAACTAGCGGCGGTTACCGGGCCGGTGCACGCCAGTCTGGCAAACTCCGCCGGGGTATTCCTGGGCGCAGAATATCATTTGGATTTGGTGCGTGCCGGCGCGTCGATTTACGGGTTGGAATTTCTCGACCAAAAACCGAACCCGATGAAGCAAGTCGTTCATTTATTTGCGAAAATTATACAAGTTCGCGACATCAATAAACCCGCGACGGTGGGTTATGGCGCGGCCCATCAGGTCGGCGGTCCCAGCCGTATTGCCACCCTCGCCACCGGCTATGGCGACGGTTATCTGCGCACCGCCGGCCGGCTGAACCCACGGGATAAGCGCCCCCTCGCCACCACCTTTATCGACGGCGTCGCCGCGCCGGTGGTCGGCCGGGTCTCGATGGATCTGCTAACCGTCGATGTCAGCGACGTGCCTCCCGCCGCCGCACAACCCGGCGGGTATGCCGAGCTCATCGGCGATCATTTTAGTGCCGACGATCTGGCTGACGTGGCCGGAACAATCGGGTACGAAGTATTGACGCGGCTCGGCCAACGCCATCACCGCATCTATCGGGGCGGAGATACCGTTTAATGGGGCTACTTCGAGCACTCGGCCGTTCGGTCATCAATCTTTTCGCGGTGACCGGGCGTATCGGGGTTTTCACCGGCAACGGCGTTTTCCACTGTTTCAGCCCGCCCTTCTTCCCCCGGCTGGTCGGTCAGCAGATGGTCGAGATCGGCTTTTACTCCCTGCCCGTGGTCGGGCTGACGGCGATCTTCACCGGCATGGTGCTGGCCTTGCAGAGCTTCAGCGGCTTCGGCTTTGCCGGCGAGGCCACGATCGCCAATGTTGTGGTCTGGGGTATCACCCGCGAATTGGGCCCGGTATTGGCCGGCCTGATGGTGGCGGGGCGCATCGGTGCCGCCATGGCGGCGGAGATCGGCACCATGCGGGTAACCGAGCAGATCGACGCGCTGACCACTCTATCGACCAATCCCTACAAATATCTGGTGGCGCCGCGCCTGATCGCCGCCGTCGCCATGATGCCGCTGCTGGTGCTGGTCGCCGACATTATCGGCGTCATGGGCGGCTTCATCGTGTCGATCTACGATTTCGGCTTTAACCCGATGACCTATTTGCGCAGCACCTGGGACAATCTCGAATTCATCGGCTTCTTCTCCGGTATCGTCAAAGCTGCGGTGTTCGGATTTATTATCGCGCTGATGGGCACCTATCATGGTTACAACTCGAAGGGCGGCTCCCAAGGTGTCGGCCAAGCCACAACCAATGCTGTCGTATCTGCTTCTATTCTGTTGTTATTATTCAACTTTATTATCACGGCAATCTTCTTCGCGGCATGACCACGACGCCCCCACCCGCTAAGATCGAAACCCGCGATTTGCACAAAGCCTTCGGCGGCAAACAGGTCTTGCGTGGCGTCAATCTGACCATCCAGCCCGGCGAATCCCTGGCCGTCATCGGCGCCTCGGGCACCGGAAAGTCGGTGCTGATCAAGAACATTATCGGTTTGATGCATCCCGACTCCGGTTCGGTTCTGATCGATGGCCAGGACGTGACGGCGCTGACCGGCCGCGATCGCGAGCAGGTCACCCGCAAATTCGGCATGCTGTTTCAAGGCGCCGCGCTGTTCGACAGTCTGCCGGTCTGGGAGAATGTCGCCTTCGGGCTTATTCAGGTCCAGCGGATGGCGCGACAAGACGCGCGCGAGAAGGCGATCGAGGCGATGATACAGGTGGGATTAGAGCCCGACATCGCCGAACGGTCGCCGGCGGAGCTGTCCGGCGGCATGCAAAAGCGCGTCGGGCTGGCCCGCGCCATCGCCACCAAGCCGGAAATCATGTTTTTCGACGAACCGACCACCGGCCTTGATCCGATCATGGGCAGCGTAATCGATAATCTGATCATCAAGAGCGTGCGCGAATTGGGCGCCACGGCGCTGTCGATTACCCATGATATGGCCAGCGCGCGGCGAATTGCCGATAATATCGCCATGATCTATGACGGCATCATCGTCTGGCACGGCCCGGTCGACGCTATAGACGATTCCGGCAGCGACGTGGTCGACCAGTTCATCAATGGCCGCTCCCATGGGCCGATCGACATGCTGGTGGCGAGCTGACCATGGCGCGGCCGGCAAGCCAATTCGTCTGTCAGCAATGCGGCGCCAGCCATCGCAAATGGGCCGGCAAGTGCGACGATTGCGGCGCCTGGAACTCGATCACCGAAGAGGCCGCCAGGGAAGCCGCGCCAAAGGGCGTCACCGGCGCCGGCGGCCGGCCGGTCGCTTTCGTGCCGTTGGAAGGCACCGAAGAGCAGGCGCCGCGCATCACCACCGGCATCAGCGAATTCGACCGGGTCTGCGGCGGCGGCCTGGTCGCCGGCTCAGCCCTGCTGGTCGGCGGCGATCCGGGCATCGGCAAATCGACCCTGTTGCTGCAGGCCATGGCCGGGCTGGCCAATGCCAGCACGCAGGTCGCCTATATTTCCGGCGAGGAAGCGGTCGATCAGATTCGCTCGCGCGCCACCCGGCTTGGAATGTCCGCCGCCCCCGTCGGTCTGGCGACCGCGACCAGCGTGCGCGATATTCTGGCGACCCTGGATATGCCCGATGCGCCGCGGGTGGTGGTCATCGATTCGATCCAGACCATGTATGTGGACACGCTGGATTCAGCGCCCGGCACGGTGGCGCAAGTGCGCAGCGCCGCCCAGGAACTGATCCGCTTGGCCAAACGGCGCAACCTCACATTGGTCCTGGTCGGCCATGTCACCAAGGAAGGCGCCATCGCCGGCCCCCGCGTACTGGAGCATATGGTCGACACAGTGCTCTATTTCGAGGGCGAGCGCGGCCACCAATTCCGCCTGTTGCGGGCGGTCAAGAACCGCTACGGCCCGACCGACGAAATCGGCGTGTTCGAGATGACCGGTACCGGGTTGGCGGAAGTCGCTAACCCGTCCGAGCTATTCCTCGCCGGCCACAGTGACAACGTCAACGGCACCGTGGTTTTTGCTGGCATCGAAGGAACCCGGCCGGTTTTGGTTGAAATTCAGGCTTTAGTATCCCCCACCGCCCTAGGGACGGCCCGTCGTGCCGTGGTTGGCTGGGACAGTGCGCGTCTGGCGATGATCCTGGCGGTGCTGCAGAGCCGCTGCGGCCTCAACCTGGGCGCCGCCGACGTCTACTTGAACGTCGCCGGCGGACTGCGTATATCGGAACCTGCTGCAGACTTGGCGGTGGCCGCTGCCCTTATTTCGGCACATTTGGGGCAGTTACTACCCGAGCGAACGGTGGTTTTTGGCGAAATCGGTCTGGGCGGCGAGGTTCGCGCCGTGGGACAATCGGATGCAAGGCTGAAAGAGGCGGAAAAACTTGGTTTTACCAGCGCCATCGTGCCCCAAGCATCGCCTCGCCGGCGCGGCGATCGAGCGCCGGATTCAGCAATCGCGACCCGTAATATGGCCAGCCTGCATGATTTATTCGCAATATTCGAAGGCGCTCTAGCCGCCGGTAAGACGGCAGCGCTGTGATATGGACGCCTTAGGCATCTCCCCCTTCGATCTCGCGGTTATCGGCATACTGCTGATCGGCGCGCTATCGGGACTTGTGACCGGCTTCGTGCGCGGCGGGCTGTTCCTGCTGTCGTGGGCCGGCGCCGGCGCTGTCACGGTGTTCGGATTCCCCACCGCTAGCCCCTATGCCCGCGAATATATCGACACGCCCTGGATCGCCGACCTGGTGGGCGGCACGGTGTTGTTCGTCGTGGCGTTAATCATACTGCACCTGGTGAGCCAGCTCCTCAGCAAATGGGTCCGCTCGAGCCGGCTCAATGCGCTCGACCGGTCGTTCGGCCTGCTCGCCGGGTTGGGCACCGCGGCGGTCGCCATCGCCGTCGGATTCTTGTTCTTGAGCGATATTTGGGCCCAGGACCCGCCCGACTGGGTCCGCGAGGCGCGTACTCGCCCGGCGGTCGAGTCGGCCGCTCTTTTGGTGCGCGATGTGCTGCCCGAGTCGATTGTCGGCACGGCGGGTGAGCAGCTCGAAATCATCACCAAACGCACGCAGGGCATAGATTCCGCCCGCGAGGCGATCGATCGTCTGTCGCTACCACCGAAAACACCTGCATCGTCCGCGCGTCCAGGCTATAACGAGCGCGAACGGCAGGAGCTGGATCGATTGATCCAGAATAATCAGTGATCCCAGGCTCGACGACCCATCCTTTTGCGGCATCCGGCGACGATAAATTCCACGAGGAATGTGGCGTTTTCGGCGTCTATGGTTCTGACGATTCCGCGGCGTTGACGGCGCTGGGCCTGCACGCCCTGCAGCATCGTGGCCAAGAGGCCGCGGGCATCGTCTCCTTTGACGGCAGCCGGTTCTATCCCCACCGGGCGCTGGGCCTGGTTGGCGAAATTTTCGGCGAAAAAGAAGTCATCGACACCATGCCGGGCAATTCGGCGATCGGCCATGTGCGCTATTCGACCACCGGCGAAACCGCCCTGCGTAATATGCAACCGCTCTACGCCGACTACAGTTTCGGCGGCCTGGCGCTGGCCCATAACGGCAATTTGACCAACGCCGTCGCTCTGCGCCATGAACTGGTCGAACACGGATCGCTGTTCCAGTCGACCTCGGATACGGAAGTCTTCCAGCATCTGATTGCCACCAGCCGGGGCGGTCGTCTGCTTGATCGGGTGGTCGAAACCCTGCGCGCCGTCGAGGGCGCCTATTCGCTGGTCGCCCTGTCCCGGCGCAAACTGATCGGCGCCCGCGACCCCTTGGGCGTACGGCCGTTGATCCTCGGCAAGCTGGGCGACGCGCTCATCATCACCTCGGAATCCTGTGCCCTGGATATCATCGGTGCGGAATTCGTGCGCGATGTCGAACCGGGTGAAATTATCGTCATCGACGAGAGCGGCCTGCACTCACACAAACCGTTCCCGCCCATGCGCAAGCGGTTTTGCGTGTTCGAGTATATTTATTTCGCCCGGCCGGATTCATCCGTCGACGGCCGCAACGTTTACGAGGCCCGCAAGGCCATCGGCGCCGAGCTGGCCCGTGAAAGCCTGGTCGACGCCGACATTGTCATCCCGGTGCCCGACAGCGGTGTGCCGGCGGCGATCGGCTTCGCCCAGCAATCCAACCTGCCCTTCGAACTCGGCCTGATCCGCAACCACTATGTGGGCCGTACCTTCATCGAACCGACCGACGAGATCCGCCATCTGGGTGTGAAGCTCAAACACAATGCTAACCGTCAGCAATTGGTCGGCAAGCGGGTCATCCTGGTCGACGACAGTATCGTGCGCGGCACCACGTCGAAGAAGATTGTCGAGATGGTGCGCCAAGCGGGCGCTAAGGAAGTGCATTTGCGGATCTCCAGCCCACCGACCATGCATTCGTGTTTTTATGGGATCGATACGCCCGAGCGCAGCCAGCTTCTGGCGGCCAATTTTGATGTCGAAGGCATTCGCCAGCAAATCGACGCCGATTCTCTGGCGTTCATCAGCACCGACGGCCTCTATCGCGCCATGGGCGAAGCGGAGCGCAATAACGACGCGCCGCAATTCTGTGATGCCTGCTTCACCGGCGACTACCCGATTTCTCTCACCGACTTCGACGAAGGCGGCGCCACGACGCAAATGTCGCTCCTCGCCGGCCTCGCCTAACCCACCGCGCCCCACAAATGTCCGATAACGGCCGCCTACACGACCGCGTGGCGTTGATCACCGGGGCCTCGCGTGGCATCGGCGCCGCCGTGGCCAAGCGCTTCGCCGCCGAAGGCGCCCACGTCATCCTGGTTGCGCGCACGGTCGGCGGCCTGGAAGAGGTCGATGACGAGATTAAGGCGCTGGGCGGCGCCGCCACCCTGGTCCCCTGCGATCTCACCGAATTCGACCGCCTCGATAATCTGGGCCCACCCCTGCTCGAGCGTTTCGGGCGGCTGGATATTTTCGTCGGTAACGCGGCGATCCTCGGGCCGATGACCCCCCTGGTCCAGTACGATGCCAAGGCCTGGTCCGAAGTCTTCGACGCCAATGTTCACGCCAATTGGCGGCTGATGCGTGTCGTCGAACCGTTATTGCGGATGTCCGACGCCGGCCGCGCGATCCTGGTGACCAGCGCTGCCGCCAAAAATCCCAAGGCCTATTGGGGCGCCTACGCGATCACCAAATCGGCGCTCGAGACCATGACCCAAGTGTGGGCGGCGGAGTTGGTGAATACGTCCGTGCGGGTGAATTTGTTGAGCCCGGGGGCAACCCGGACCGGTATGCGCAGCGCGGCGTTTCCCGGCGAAGACCCGCTGACCCTGAAGACACCTGACGCGGTGACCGACGCCTTCCTCGACCTGGCGTCGCCGGACTGCACCCGCCACGGCGAGATGGTCGAGCTCACTTAGTTTTTTTATCGCCGTACGGATTTTTGCCTTTGCGCATATTGATGCGGATCGGCGTGCCGGCGAGATCGAAACGGTCGCGCAGCGAGTTTTCCAGATAACGCACATAGCTGTCCGGCAAATCCTCCGGCCGGTTGCCGAAGACGGCAAAAGTCGGTGGTCGGGCCTTCGGCTGGGTCACATAGCGCAGTCGGATACGCCGCTTGTTGGCGGCCAGCGGCGGTGGATGGCGCTCGATGACGTCGGCCAGCCAGCTATTCAGCCCGGCGGTCGGCACTCGCTGGTTCCAGACCTCGTAGGCCTTGAGCACCGCCGGCATCAGCGCTTCAAGATTTTTGCCGGTCAGCGCCGACAGCGTCACCACCGTCACGCCGGCGACCTGGGGCAGCGATGTCTGCAAGCGGTCGCGCAGGGCCGCCATGGCCGCCGGTTTATCTGCGACGATGTCCCACTTATTGATGACCAGCAATAAGGCGCGGCCCTCTTCGATGACATGGCGCCCGATGGTCAAATCCTGACGCTCGAGCATCTGCTCGCCGTCGAGCACCAGGGCAACGACTTCGGCATATTGAATGGCATTCAAGGCATCGCCAACGGAGAGTTGCTCGAGTTTTTCATGGATGCGCGCCTTGCGCCGCAGTCCGGCCGTATCGACCAGGGCGATGCGTTGGCCCTGATATTCCCATTCAACTGTGATCGCATCGCGGGTGACGCCGGCCTCGGGGCCGGTCAACAACCGCTCATCGCCGATCAGCGCGTTCACCAGGGTGGACTTGCCGACATTGGGCCGCCCGACGATGGCGAGCCTAAGCGGCCCCTGCTCGATTTCTGCTTCGCTGAGATCGTCGGGCACGCCGCGGTCGGCCAACACTTCCGAGATGGCGTCGTAGAGCATGTTCATGCCGCCGCCATGCTCGGCCGATACCGGCACCGGATCGCCCAGACCCAGGCTGTAGGCCTCATAAGTTCCTGGCTCGGCCGCGCGGCCTTCGCATTTGTTGGCGAGCAGCAGCACCGGCACCGACAGGGTACGCAGCCATTTGGCGAAATGCTCGTCGACCGGCGTCACGCCAGCGCGCGCGTCGATTACCAACAGCACCAGGTCGGCGTCGCCGATGGCGACTTCGGTCTGCCGGCGCATGCGCGCTGGCAAACTATCGTCGAACGCATCTTCGAGCCCCGCGGTATCGACAGCGCGAAACCGTAAATCGCCCAGGCTGGCATCGCCCTCGCGGCGGTCGCGGGTCACCCCGGGCTGGTCGTTGACGATCGCGTCGCGCCGGCCGACCAGGCGATTGAATAGGGTGGACTTGCCGACATTCGGCCGCCCTGCGATGACGATAGTTGGCTGCATAAGGTATTCCGGCGCCGCGTTAGCGGTAGGCGACCAGGCGCGCCTCGTCGGTCAAAAAGTAGAGCGTCTGGTCCGCCACGGCCGGCGGCAGCGAGACCGCATCGGGCATCTCCTGCTCGCCAATGATGTCACCCGTATAAGGCGACAGGGTCACCGCCAGACCATGGCTGCCGGAGACAATCAACCGATCACCCGCCAGAACCGGCCCCGACCAGTTTATGCGCCCTCGGCGCTTATCGGGTTCCTCATAAAGACCGATCGGCGTCAACCACCGGATTCGGCCGTCGCGCGCGGTAATCGCGGCGACGTTTGCGTCGGTGGTCAAAACGAAAATAAAATCACCGCCGACCCAGGGTTGGTTAACCCCCCCCAACGACGTCTCCCAGATACGTCGGCCGCTCGCCAGATCGATGGCGACCATGCGTCCGGAATGGCTAATCGCGAAGACCCGGTCGCGGTCGATCACCGGCCGGCCGCGGATGTCGGCGAGCGCCGAGACCGCATCGACGCGCCGAATCGCCGCCAGGTTTTCACCCCAGAGCTGGCGCCCATTTTCGACCCGCAGCGCGAAGATTTCCCCTGACGAATAGGGCACCACGACGATATCGCCATCGACGGCCGGGCTGGCGCTGCCGATGAGGCCCGCCGTTTCCTCAAAACCCGTATGTGACCACAAGGATTCGCCATCCTTCGCGTTCAGCGCAAATAGCTGATTGTCCTTGGTGACCGCGAAAACCCGGCCGTTGAACGCGGTCGGTGCGGCTCGCATGGGGCCCGACACATTGGTGCGCCACACTTCCTGGCCGCCGTCCGCGGTCAAAGCCACCACTTGAGCGAACCCCGTCGCGGCAAATACCAAGCCCTCATCGACGGCGAGACCGCCGCCCCAATTGCCGTCATCTTCTTCCGGCGGTTCAATGTCGGCGCGCCAGACCACACGGCCGTCGCTGACGTTGTAAGCCGACACGACGGCGTCGGCGTCCATCGCATAGACCAGGCCGCCGCTGGTCACCGGCCCCGACAAGATGGGGGCGTCGCTGTCCGACCCCGACCCCGCGTCAGCCGACCAAACCGCTTGGGGTAGGTCGCCCAATGCCAGATGGTGCATGGCATGGTTGGGGAAGCCGCCCTGTTGCGGCCAGGAGGCATTAGCCAATGGGCGCGGCAACAAGATCGCAAGATCGGAAATTCCCGGATCGGCCCGCGCCGTATCGTTTGCCAACAAGATCGGAATCCGCGATCCCTGCAGCTTCGGCCCCTCGCGGTTGCCCAGCACATCGTCGATCGTATCGCACCCGGTCAACGCGATCGCCGCGGCCGCAATCATCCATACCCGTAAATCGCGCCAGTTCATCACCGCTCCACCGCCTTCGTCACGTCGATCTATTGGGCCAATATCGCAAGCATTTCAGCGGCACGGGCTCGAAACCCGGCCGGCGCTTCCACGTCATCGGCCAACGCCCGAAACGCCTCGACCGCCGCCGCCCTATCGCCTGACACCATCACCGCTGTCGCGATAAGTTCGCGCGCCGAATAGCGCCAGGGATTGTCTTCATCCAACACCGATGACAGACGATCCTCGACTTCGCCGCGATCCATAACCGACATGCCGTGGGAGACCGCCAACACTTTTGCTAAATCGCGATAGATCCGATCCTGGCCCGAATCCTCGGCAACGTTATCGTAAACCACCACGGCGCCGCGGGTATCGCCGGTTTGAGACAGCAAGGCGCCTTCGCGCAAGCGGGCCAGCAGGCGATACCCCTTCGGCCCCTCCTCCGCCAGAATGGCCAGTTGGTCGAGCGCCTCATCGGGCCGATCCTCGTCAATATCGATCGCTGCCAACAATTGCTCACCGCTGGCATCGCGGGCGCTCTGTTGCATATCGCGCCAAACGACAAATCCGACGGTACCCACAACGATGACCAGTACAACCGCTACAATGTAGACGCCGTATCGCTTCCAGAGCTGTATATATTGTTCCTGACGAACTTCTTCGTCGACTTCGCGGAACAGATCATCCGACACGTGCTAACCTCATTATTAAATTCCCGCCGACACCGCCGAACTATAGCGCGCGACAACCGCGCCGCAACGCCCTTGCGCGCTATATCGCTGCTCGCGTCTCTAAATCAAGAATTAACTGGCTTTTGAATGGATTATGTCGTTCGGCGGCACAATTAAAGCAGAATCTTAACAAAATAAGCGAATAGTGATCTCGACGGGCTCCTCGGCCCTATTTAGCACTGAAAGCGTATGTAGAGGAACTGGCAGGTATGCCAAAACGACCGTTCCCCATAGAGGCCCTTCGACCGCTTGCGGCTCTACTGGCCCTCGGCGCCCTGACCGCCTGCACAGACCCGCTATCCGTGGCGCTTAGCGGCGCTAGCGTTGTATCGGTGGTGCAGACCGGCAAGACGATTTCCGACCACGCCATGTCCGCCGCAACCGGTATGAATTGCAGTATCGGCAACTCCCTGTCCGGTGAGAGCTGGTGCCAGCAACCAATTAACGATACGCCCGATCCGGCGGCCAGCCTGGCCTGTTATCGTTCGATCGCCAATGTGACCTGCTACACCCACGATAATCCACACGAAACCGCCAGCCGCCGCACCCAATAGCACCTCGACCGCCGCCCCTGGACACATCGGCCAAAATAGGGAAAACTTTTTCCTGTAACGTTTGTGCTAGAGAACCAAGTCAGCAGGTGCACCGCCGATGAGTTCATTTCACAGGGTAAAGGCCAGTAACCGGCAAATTGTCGGTAAACCGACCAAGCGCGTATCCTTTGACCGCAGCGAACTCCGTATTTTATTGAACGAATATAGCCGCCGGGTTGCCGCCGGTGAGTGGCGCGACTATGCCATCGATCATGGCCGCGACAGGGCGGTATTTTCGGTGTTTCGCCATACTGCCGAGCATCCGCTTTATTCGATCGAAAAGCTGCCCGGAAATGGCGGGCGTTACGGGTTGCTGCGCGGGCCGGTTCGTCTGCGCCAAGACTCCAGTCTCGACAAAATTTTACATTCGATCGAACGGCGACCCCACCTTATTTCGATCGGCTGATAGACCACCGCCTCACCTCATTTAGCAATTACATTTCAGCGGCTCATGGCGGGCGCGATTGACCGCCTTAAATGTTCTTGTTATGTTCTTTTTAGTTCCACATATTTCAGAATTCCCATGGCTGCCCTCAAACGCCGGTGGCAAAACAGCCGCGACGATAAAATCTCCGCCATCACCGTGAGCGAGTTGGTCTCCCACCAAGTCGATGTGTTCTGCTGGTGTAATCGTTGCACCCATCACGCAGTCCTGGCGGCGCAGATGTTGATGGACCAGTTTGGCCCGCACATTCCGGTACCGGAAATTGGCGCCCGGCTACGGTGTAGCGGCTGCGGCGCCAAGGATATTGCAACCCGGCCCAACTGGCCGTCCCTGGGGCTGGTCGCCCGGCACGATTGAGTCTCTCAAATATACCGAATATTTTATTAAAACAATAATATCATTTAAATAAATTTATATTGTACTTAATTTATATGATTTTTTATTTAATACTTCTTTCCTTACGACACATTTCTAGTAATAGTGATCTATATTGACGGTATCAGAAGGTCTAGTTTTTGACTGATCCGTCATTTCGCTCAGTACGTAATAGTACTTAATCGGTTCAACGTTGCTTGGAGAATGGTATGCCCAGTCTCGACGCGATTGGTAGCTCACGGCAGACCGGCTCTCTTCGGGGAGACGAAACGCCTGCGGTGCGCCTGCCCGAACCCAACAGCGAGCAGCCCGTTGAAAGGGTTGAAAAGCTTGAACAGGACGAAAGCGCGGAAACACGGACCCAGGCGCAGCGTGTTGAATTGCCGTCGCGCGCCTTTCAAGCACGTCTCAATTACGACGAGGACGCCGACGAAGTGATCGTCGAAATTCTCGATCCCGAAACCGGCGACGTGCGCCAACAATTGCCGGCCAAAGAACTGCCCGACGATATCCGTGCCCTGATCAGCGATTCCGGCCCCCTCGTCGAGACCTTCGCCTAACGCGCCGAAAGCGTCGCCACCCTCCCCTCACGGTAATTGCCTCTTCGCGCGCGCGCCGATAGTTTCGACGGCGTGACTCGCACACCTCTTCCCAAGGCATCGGCCCCCGCTTCCGGCATCGACATATTACTGGCCGATGACGATCGGCTGGAGTCGCTACGCGCGCGCCGGGTCGGTCTGCTCACCAACACCGCCTGCCATACCGCCAACGGACGGCAAACCGCGGCCGCCCTCAACGATGCGCTTTCCCATAACGCAGGCCCCGGCCTGACCTGTCTGTTCGCCCCCGAACACGGGCCCGCCACCGATCACGCGGCCGGCGCGCCTGTCGACGATCAGCGCGATGGGGCCAGCGCGCTTAACGTGATCAGCCTCTATGGCGCCCGTCGCACGCCGACACCGGAACATCTGGCGGCGATCGATACCCTTATCGTCGATCTGCGCGATGTCGGCGTGCGCTGCTACACCTACGCAGCCACTGCGGCGCTGGCGGCCGACGCCGCATTGGAGGTCGGGGTCGAAACCATCATCTGCGACCGGGTCAACCCGTTGGGGTCGACGGCCGACGGACCCCGCCTCGACCCAGATTTCCGCTCGTTCCTGGCCTATTTCGACACGCCGTTTGTACACGGCGAGACCCTGGGATCCCTGGTCGCCGGCGCTCTCAACCACCATCCAAGTTCGGCTGCGTTGACCGTGATTTCGGCGCAAAGCAGCGCGGTTTCCCCGCAGAACCCCTGGGTTCCTCCATCACCATCGCTGCAATCGCCCGACGCCGTTCAGCTCTATCCCGGCCTGGTTTTGTTCGAGGGAACCAATCTCAGCGAGGGGCGCGGCACGCCGCTGCCGTTTCGCTGCATCGGCGCGCCCTGGCTCGACGCGGTGGCATCGGCGGAAGCGGCTAATAGCTGGCCGACCGGAGTTACCGCCACGCCATGCGAAATCCAGCCGAACAGCGGCGACTATGAGGGACAGGTCTTGCCGGCCATCCGGTTCGAGCCAACTGCCGCGCCCTGCGACGGGTTCGGCCTCGGCATCCGGCTGCTCGCCTGGGTCGCCGGCGCACACCCGCAATTCACCTGGCGGTCGGCGCCGGTCATGGCTGTGGGTTCCGAGACCCCGGGCGACCGCTATGTGATCGACACCTTGCTCGGCAGCGACAGTTTGCGCCTGGCGCTGGGTCGCGGCGAAAACGCCGATGATATTCTAAGCCAGTGGCGCAGTTAGGCCGCGAAGACCGTCTCGCCTTCGACGACGGTTTGGACGACCTGCAAGTTCGCATCCAGCACGGTAAAATCCGCGAACGCGCCCTCGGCGATCCGGCCCCGGTCGCCGGCGCCAATGAAATCGGCCGGATAAGTCGAGAGGCGCCGCGCCGCATCGTCGAGGTCAATCCCGATGGACACCAAATTGCGCAGGCCCTGGTCCATGGTCAGCGCGCTACCCGCCAGGGTATCGTCGGCCAGATAGACGCTGCCGCCGCGCTTGGTCACCGTGTGCCGTCCCAAGGGATAGTCGCCGTCAGGCATGCCCGCCGCCGCGGTCGCATCGGTGACGAAATAGAGCCGCGGTACGGCGCGCAGCGCGGCCAAAATGGCGCCGGGCGCGACATGGACCAGGTCTGGGATCAACGCCGCGTATTCACCATGGGCCAGCGCCGCGCCGACGACCCCCGGCGCGCGATGGTGCAGCGGCGACATGGCGTTATACAAATGGGTAAATCCGCGCGCACCGGCCGCCAAAGCGTCCATCGTCTCGTCATAGCTCGCCGCGCTATGGCCGATTTGAACCGCGATATCGCGCGACGCCAGATCCTTGATCAGGGCATGGCCGGCGTCGCATTCCGGCGCCAAGGTGACCAGACGCACCGGCGCGCGGGCGCATAACCCGCCGACAAATTCCAAATCGGGCGTCTGGGCGAAGGGCGGCTGGGCGCCGAGCCGCTCCGGGCTGAGATAGGGGCCTTCGAGATGCGCGCCGAGGATACGCGCTTCATCCGGGCGGCGATCGCCAGCCACTTGCGTGATCGCGGTGACCGCGATTGCAATATCGTCGGCCGGCGCGGTTATTGTCGTCGCCAGCAAGGAGGTGGTGCCGTGGCGCGCATGCAAGGCCGCGCAGCGCCGAATGGCCTCCAGGCCCTGCATCACATCGCCGCCGCCACCGCCCGGCACGTGCAAATCGACAAACCCCGGCAGGATCGTCAGTCCATCCGGGTTTTCGTCCCCCGCAACAATAGCGGTGATCTTCTCGCCGAAATCCACCCGGCCGCAGGTCCAGCCTTCCGGCGTTAGTATACGCCCGCCCAAGCTCGCCATGCCTATTCTCCTCTCCAGGCCAGGCTTTCGTCGGGCGCCCACCCCTGGGCCAACATCAAAGCGCCGGCGATGGGTTCATCATGGGGTTCTTGAATCCAATCCCGCAACGGCGCCGGCATATAGGGCGCGAGCGGTTGCGCCAACCCGCCGACCAGCGACAGCGGTATCGAGCGGCCAGGGTCCAAGGCCAGGGCAAGAGCGTCGATTTCCACACCGGCGGCGGTCGCCAACGGCAGGGCGGCGGGGTCGTCACGGCCGGCGCATTCGATCACCAGCGGCGCCAAGGCGGCATATTCGGTTGAACTGGCGCCGCGCACCCACCCCATCAAGGCGTCGCGCGATGGCCCGCAGCGCTCGATCAGCGCCCGGTGCATTTCGCTTGCGCGTACCGGGGAACGGTCTTCGACCACATGCAGCGTCTGCGCCAACGCCGCGCGGCCGAGCCAGGCGCCGCTGCCCTCGTCGCCGATAGGAAAGCCCCAGCCACCGACCAACCGCGACGCGCCCGATGCCTCGATGCGATAGCCGACCGAGCCCGTGCCGACGATGACGATCGCGCCCGGCGCGCCTTGATGGGCCCCCAAGGCGGCGATATAGGCATCGGTCGCCACGTGCAGCGCCGCGACAGCCGGCGCGGCTTCGATGAAAAGGGTCCGCTGCGCGGTGTTGTTGACGCCGGCCAGCCCGATCCCGAAATGCACTTCGCTAAAATCGCCGGCCTCACGGCCGACGGTGGCGCACAGGCCGCGCAACGCCTCGACGATCACATCCCAAGCTCCGGGACCGCGCAGGGTCAGGCTGGTCGGACCCGCCACGGTCAAGCCAAGCCGGTGGCCTTGATCGTCGCACAGGGCGATTCGGGTCTTGCTCCCGCCGCCATCGATACCGCAAAAAAGCCGTTCCGGCATATATCCACACCCACACCAAAGATTGTGGCCCACCCTATACCACCAGGCGCGCCGACAGTTCGCGAAATATGGTCGCGAATTATGCTATGGAAAACGCTCCAACGATCTCAAGCGATTCGGTTATATGCACACCGAAGACTTCGACGCCCGCTACCATGATCTCGACGCG
Source organism: Alphaproteobacteria bacterium (assembly GCA_011087645.1). Classification (GTDB taxonomy): domain Bacteria; phylum Pseudomonadota; class Alphaproteobacteria; order UBA6615; family UBA6615; genus JABDJY01. The sequence continues at coordinate 26,982 of JAALLF010000010.1, read as the reverse complement.
CAAAGCGATGATGAGATCATCGGCCTCATTTTCGATGCGCAAGCCGTCGGATTGGCGGCGACCCGCACCGCGACCGCAGCGATCGCCGCCGCAGCGTCGGCGCTGGCCAATCGCTTGCGTAGCTCAGTGACCGGCCGATTGATCTATGCCGGCGCCGGCACCTCGGGGCGTTTGGGCGTCCTCGACGGCGCCGAACTGATCCCCACCTTCGGCTGGCCGGCGGAACGCGGCGGCTTTCTCATCGCCGGCGGCCTCGACGCGTTGGTAAAACCCATCGAGGGTGCGGAAGACGATGCAAGTGCCGGGACAACCGAGACCCAAGCACTGAAGCTGGGCGCCGACGACGCGGTCATCGCCATCTCGGCCAGCGGCACTACGCCCTATACGCTGGCCGTGTGCGAAGCCGCGCGCGCTGACGGGGCGCTGACCATCGGGGTCGCCAATAACGCACCCTGCCCGCTGCTCGACGCCGCCGAACACCCCATCGCGGTCCTATCGGGGGCCGAACCCATCGGCGGCTCAACGCGCATGACTGCCGGCACGGTGCAGAAAGTAACCCTCAATCTGCTCTCAACCCTGACCATGATCCGCCTCAACCGGACCTATGGCGGTTATATGGTCGACGTGCTCTTGACCAACGACAAGCTGAAGGCCCGCGCGGTACGCATGATCTGCGAGATCACGACCGTCGACGCCGACGCCGCCCGCGCTGCGCTCGCCACCGCCGGCGACAACACCAAGCTGGCCATCCTGATCGCCAAGGGCGTCGCTCTCGATGACGCAAATGCGCTCCTGGCCCGCCACGATGGCAATCTGCGGCGCGCGCTGGCCGCTACAGCCGGCTAAAGCGCGGCCGATTCTTACGATGGGCGACGCGCCGGATCCAACCGCCACGCTGTTTCAAATCGACTGGAATCGCCATAGCGCCGCGCAATGGTGGACCATGCTCGACAGTTGCGCGCGGCCCACCCTGCCGCAAAGCCCGGCTTATGCGGCGGCCAATGCTGAAGTCGAAAATGGCGGCGCCGATTACGGCCTCATCCGCTTTCAAGGCAAACCGGTCGGCATGACGATCGTGACCCAGAAGCGCGGTTTCGCCGGCGCCGCCAATAGCAGCCTCTACCGGGGCCCTCTGTGGATCTATGACGAGATCCCCGCCGAAATGTTAAAAGTCGCCTTGCGCCAATTGCGCTATCGCCATCGCTGGTGGCGCGGCCGCCCCCTAACATTCCATCCCGAACTGACGGATGGCCCGGCGAACCGCAAGATTTTGAAAGACGCTGGATTTCGCCGCGTTGCCGACGGTTACACCACCCTCTGGCTTGACCTGTCCCCGCCGCTCGAAGCCTTGCGGGCCAATCTGCGTGGCAAGTGGCGCAACCAGTTAACCCAGGCGGAGAAACACGGCGTCGAGGTTATTGCCGCCACCGACGACGGCCAGTTCGAATGGCTCTACGAGAACCACGCAAGCCACATGGAAGCCCACAACTATCGGGGCCCGTCGCCCGCCCTGCTGCGGGCCTTGCGGCAAAACACGCCGGCCGGCCAGGAACCGCTACTGCTGATCGCCCACCATGCGGGTGCGCCGGTGGCCGGCATCTTGCTGGCCGTACACGGCAAGTCGGCGACCTATCTGGTCGGCTGGTCGGGCGACGCGGGACGTCCGGTACGGGCGCACAATTTGCTGCTGTGGCGCGCCGTCGAGCAACTCAAGTCAGCCGGGCTGCGCTGGCTCGACCTTGGCGGCATCAACGCCGAAGCGCCCGGGGTCGCCAGCTTCAAGCAGGGTATGGGCGGCGAGACCACCACCCTGGTCGGGGGCTACGTCTAGGCTGCGGCGACTTAAGCCAACTGCAGATAATCAGACTCCAACCAAAGTTATTCGGAGCTTCGCTCCCGACCCCCCACCTAAATCCTCCCCCACAAGGGGGGAGGACTTGATGTTGCGCATCGGTCTCCACTTAAACTCCCTCCCCCTTGATGGGGGAGGGTTGGGGTGGGGGTGACGAGAAATAAAAGATCTGCGTGACAGTAAAGCTCCGCTCTCGTCAGGAGGGGGCTATTCGCGCATCGCGCCAATGATTACCCACCTAAGCCGCGGCGACGGACCGATCGTCCTCAGCGACAAGCGCGGCGGCGTTTTGCAACAAGGCGACGGCGTCACCGGGGCCGCCGTCGAAGCGCGGCGCATTTTCCGACAAATAGCGCCGCCAGGCGCACGCGCCGGGCTGGCCGTTGAACAGGCCGAGAACATGGCGGGTGATCGATTTCAGCGGCACCCCGTCCGCAACCGACTGTTCCACGTAAGGACACAAACGATCAACGATGTCGTGGCGGGTTGACGCCGCCGCGGTTTCGCCGAAAAAGCGCCGGTCGACCTCGGCCATCACATAGGGGTTCTGATAGGCCTCGCGGCCAATCATCACGCCGTCCACATGGTCGAGCTGCGCCGCCGTGGCATCCAGCGTGGTGAAGCCGCCGTTGATCGAAATCGCCAGCGCGGGCATTTCCTGCTTGAGACGGTGCACCAGCTCGTAGCGCAGAGGCGGCACTTCGCGGTTTTCCTTGGCGCTTAATCCGGTCAGCCACGCCTTGCGGGCGTGCACGATAAAATGGCGGCAACCGGCATTGGCCACGGTTTCGACGAACCCGGTCAGCGTCGGCCACTCGTCTTGATCGTCGATAGCGATGCGGTGCTTGACCGTGACCGGCAGATCGACTGCCGCGCCCATCGCCTCGACCGCGCGGGCGACCACATCGGGCTTGGCCATGAGACACGCGCCGAAATCGCCCGACTGCACCCGGTCCGAGGGGCAACCGATGTTGAGGTTGATCTCGTCATAGCCGAAATCGGCGCCGATGCGCGCGCTCTCGGCCAGGGCCACCGGATCGGCGCCGCCGATCTGCAGGGCCACCGGATGCTCGTCAGGGTTAAACCGCAAAAGCCGCGCCCGGTCGCCGTGGAGAATTGCGCCGGTGGTAATCATTTCCGTATACAGGCGCGCCCGCCGGCTGATCTGGCGCAGGAAAAACCGCTCATGGCGGTCGGTCCAGTCCATCATCGGCGCCACCGAGACCGGCGTGATGTCGAAGGGCGTTGCATTCATAACGCGGGCAATATAGGGACACGGCCAGGAAAGAACAGCGGTTTACAAGCCACCCAAGCATTATGTTGAAAATCAACGACTTAACCTACCGGATCGGCGAGCGGGTGCTGCTCGACCAGGTCAGCGTGGCGATCCATCCCGGCGCCAAGGTGGGGCTTGTGGGGCGCAACGGCACCGGCAAGACCACCCTGTTTCGCCTGATCACCGGGGCGCTGCAAGCCGACGGCGGGTCCATCGAAGTGCCGCCGCGCTGGCGTGTCGGCATCACCACACAGGATGCGCCGAGCGGCCCGGAAAGCCTGATCGACACGGTGATCGGCGCGGATCGGGAAATCGCCGCCCTATGGGCCGAGGCCGAAACTGCCTCCGACCCCGACCGCATCGCCGAAATCCACGACCGGTTGGCGCAGCGCGATGCCCATAGCGCGCCGGCCCGAGCCGCACGCATCCTCGCCGGGCTGGGCTTCGACGAGGCCGCCCAGCGGCAGCCCTGCGATTCCTTCTCCGGCGGCTGGCGCATGCGCGTCGCCCTGGCGTCGCTGCTGTTCACCAACCCCGATCTGCTGCTGCTCGACGAACCGACCAACCATCTCGATTTGGAAGCGGTGCTGTGGTTCGAGGATTTCATCGCCCGCTACGAGGGCACCGTCGTGCTGATCAGCCATGACCGCGAACTGCTCAACGTGGCGGTCGACCAGATCGTCCATCTGGAAGCCGCGACGCTGACCACCTATCGCGGCAACTATGACCGGTTCGAGGCCACCCGGCGTCTGCAGATCGAGCTCAACGCCAAGCAGCGCACTAAGCAGGCCGCCCAACGCGCCCATATGGAGGCCTTCGTCGCCCGTTTCCGCTCCAAGGCAACCAAGGCCAAGCAGGCCCAGTCGCGCCTGAAGATGCTCGCGCGCATGGAGCCGGTCGGCGAATATTTCGAGGAACGGGCGCCCAATTTCATGTTCCCGGAAATCGCCGAACTACCGCCACCACTCTACAGTTTAGAACGCGTCGATGTCGGCTATGACGGCGTGCCGGTGTTGAAAAAAATCTCGCTGCGCCTCGACAATGACGACCGGGTCGCCCTGCTCGGCGCCAATGGCAATGGCAAGTCGACCTTCATCAAACTGCTGGCCGGCGCGTTGGGGGCAATGGATGGCGACGTCACTAAGTCGTCGAAACTGCGCGTCGGCTATTTCAGCCAAGACCTGACCGACGAGCTCAATCTGTCCCAAACACCGGTCGCCGCCATCGCCGGCAAGCGGCCCGAAGACACTCCCGAAGCCGTGCGCCGCCATTTGGGCGCCTTCGGGTTCACCCAGGACATGGCGCTGGGCACCATCGGCCAACTGTCGGGCGGCGAGCGCGCGCGGCTGATGTTCGCCCAAATCGCGTTGGCCAAGCCCCATATCCTGCTGCTCGACGAGCCCACCAACCATCTCGACATGGTCTCCCGCGAAGCGTTGATCCAGGCCATCAACCGTTTCCCCGGGGCCGTCGTGCTGGTCAGCCATGACCCTCACCTGCTCGAGCTCACCGTCGACCGGTTCTGGCTGGTCGCCGACCACCAGGTGCGGCCCTTCGAAGGCGACATGGCCGATTACCGTCGCCGGCTGCTCGAGCAAAAGCGCACGCCACGCCCCGCCGAAGAAACTTTGGACAGCGCAAAACCGACCAACGGCGCAGCCCCCGGATCGGCGAATGGCGCAAACCGGACCAGCAAGAAGGAACTGCGCCGGCTCGCCGCCGAACAGCGCCAGTCGCTGACCAAGCTGCGCGCCGCGGCCCGTGACGCGGAAACCGAGCTCACACGGTTGAGCGCGGAAAAGACGGCGATGCTGGAGAAACTCAAAGACCCCAACTTCTACCGCGACCAGCCCGACGAAGCGCAGGAGCTACAAAAGGCCATGGGCCACCTGCAAAAAGACCTCGACGCCGCGGAAACCCGCTGGCTGGCCGGTCAGGAAGCGCTGGAAGCGGCCATGGGCGACGGCGCGTAATGTTTTTTGGAAGCGTCACCCCCACCCATCCCCCCCCATCAAGGGGGAGGGCTTTAGTATCGAGACTAGCACTGCCTTCCTTCCCTCCCCCCTAGTGGGGGAGGGTTAGGGTGGGGGGTTGCGCCGCGAGGGTGCGGCGAAAAATCGCTCCACAGAATTCAAGACCCCATCCTTCGAGGAGTTCGGAATGCGAACCTACTCGACAATCCCAAAACACAATCCTCATGCTGAGCTTGTCGAAGCATGAAGACATGCACGCTGGCTAGCTCATCCTTCGACAGGCTCAGGATGAGGAGAATTGTCCACTTCAATAAATAAAACACCTCTTGCTGAGGAGGGCGAAGGCCCGTCTCGAAGCATTCAGCTCAATAGCTAAGCCAACGGAATATCGGTATCGCCTTTCGAGGCCTGATAGGTGTCCGACAGGTCGCGGTACACGCCTTCCAATGCTTGCACCCGCGCCAAGAGCGACGCTTGCGCCGCTTCCGGCAATTCGTCGACCAGCGCCAGCAAACTATGGCTGGTCCAATAGGCGTTGGTCCGCCCATAGGCGCCGTTGTCGATCTTGAAAACTTCCTTGAGGATCTTTAGATCGTGCGGGATATTGAAGACGTCCGACGTGTCCGTATAGCCGAACAGATAATAAAAATTGTCGAAGCCGGTCCAGGTGATCGACGACAGGCACAGCGAGCACGGCTCATGGGTGGCGACGAAGATACAATCGCCGGTCGCCGGGCGCTGATCGGCCGGCATTTCGTAGAACTTTTTCAGGGTGTGGACCTCGCCGTGCCATAGCGGGTTTTCGGTCTCGTGGTTGGACGCCGCGACCACCAGGGACAGATCGTCTTTGCGCAGGATCGCGGCGCCGAACACCTTGTCGCCGATGTCCACGCCCTGGCGCGTAAGGGGCACGATATCGTCCTCGATAACAGTCAATATGCGGTCGACCAACATTTTGTTATTCGGATTCAAAATAATAATTATTCCAATTCAAATAATTTTGGATTGATATGTTCAGAAATTATTTCCTCACCACACCGGCTAAAGTGATCCGTATTTCTATACGTGACACAGTTTCCGGTGAGCAGAAAATCGCTCTTTATCTCTATGATTTTGCTAAACGGTACAAATTTTCTGCGGTCGAAGAACTCTTGAGATTCGATCCGATCCGTAATCGATTTCTCAAGTTCCGAGAATATTTTGATGCTATTTGGGTTCAGATAATAATTCCCATTAAGCAAGTCTTTGGAATCAAATTTGATTCTGGCTTCCGCAAACGGCCCAATCCACAGGGTGGGAGTATACTCGTTTAGTCCGCCCAAATATCGCAACACAAGATCAATATTGTCGACACCGAAGGCATATGATTGGTCATCTTCAAATGCGAGAGCAGAGTCAACGCCGCCATAGGTGTCTTCGATAAAATATGAGCCAGATTGGTGGAACAACACGTAACTAATTTTATTTTTATATTCTTTTATAAACTCGTCGAACGAATCGTAGTGACAGTAAGACCTTTCGTTCTGGGGGCGACATCCGCCTTGCGATATACTTACTACGAACGGATGATAATTCGATTTTGCTAAGATGTTGTACAGGTTCATCGCGTGGCTATCACCAAGGACGATGACGGCTTCGCCAAATTTTTCAGAACACCCCATAAATCTTTCGACGGTCTCCTTATCAATGGAGGGACTCCAAAAATTACAGTTTCCATCATCGACCATATTGTCGATCATATTGTAAACTGTATGGCTCTTTATTAGGTTATTATTATATTTCTGAATTTCAGTTAATCGATAATCTAAATAATACTTTTCGAATCCGGCATTTACATGGCCAACCAGGCCAACGGCAATGAGAGCTGTAGATGCCACAATACCGAAGGCGAACACTGACTTCCGCGAAATATTATTTTTCTGTCGAAAAGGTTTTTCAACATAACGCCAACTTATATAGGCCAGCGGAAATGCGGCGAGACATAGAATTGCCATCAAGCCCACCGAAGGGATACCCAGACTTTTATGCCGGGCGAACGCAAACAGCGGCTGATGCCATAGATAGGCGCTGTAACTGATTAACCCCAATCCAACCAATAACCGACTGCCGAGCAACCGGTAGACGAATGTGGTGGGTTGGGCAAACAGGATTACCAGGGCCGCGCCCGCCGTCGGAACAAGCGCGTAGAGACTTGGAAACGGTGTTTGCTTATCAAACGCAAAGACTGAGTAGACAACAAGGGCAATCCCACATGCGCTCAATATTTGGCTAACCGAATGATGAATTTCCAACAAACGTTGTCGGTTGAAATATACGGCAACCAATGACCCGAGTAAAATTTCCCACCCACGTGTTGGCAAGATAAAAAAAGTCGCGATCGGTTTGTTAAACGCGCCCCAATGCGCCAAACCTAAACTGATCAGCGCCGCGGCAACCAATAGAACGAGTATCCAGCGCTTACCAAAACGCCATGCGAGCATGAGGAACGGAGGAAAGAGAATGTAATATTGCTCTTCTACCGCCAAACTCCAAGTGTGCAGTAACGGCTTTAGTTCAGCTGCGGTGTTGAAATATCCGCTTTCGCGCCAAAACCAAATATTTGATGAAAACGTTGAAACAGCGACGAGGCTCTGAGCGAAATCTTTCAAGTCGCGCGGCGTCATCCACATCCAGGCAAATGGAATGCATACCCCCATCACAAAGAATAATGCCGGCAATATTCTACGAGCTCGTCGTTCGTAGAAATTTATAAGACGAAAGTTTCCCTCATCCATTTCCGACAGGATGATGGAGGTGATGAGATAACCGCTAATGACAAAGAAAACGTCAACGCCGACAAAGCCGCCACTAAACGTATCAAAACCAGCGTGAAATAGGATTACCGGTATGACGGCGACGGCTCGCAAGCCATCTATTTCGGGACGATAGCGCAATAGTGAATCCGCTGTTATTTTTGGTGATAATTCGCGCCTTGTTCAAGCGCTGGATTCGTTTCCAGTATGATTGCGTAAACCAATAATCCTATAACTAAGTCGCGTAAAAGCGAATCGTTATTCCCACTCTATCGTCCCCGGCGGTTTGGACGTCACGTCATAGACCACCCGGTTGATGCCGCGCACTTCGTTGATGATGCGCGTGGCCACGCCAGCGATGAATTCGTGGTCGAACGGGTAGCTGTCGGCGGTCATGCCGTCGGTCGAGGTGACGGCGCGCAGCGCACAGACATAATCGTAGGTCCGCGCATCGCCCATCACGCCCACGGTGCGCACCGGCAGCAGCACCGCGAAGGCCTGCCAGATGGCGTCGTACAGGCCGGCGTTGCGGATTTCCTCGAGATAGACCGCGTCGGCCTTGCGCAGAATTTCGATCTTGTCGGGCTCGATCTCGCCGGGCAGGCGGATCGCCAGGCCGGGACCCGGAAACGGGTGGCGGCCGACGATGATTTCCGGGATGCCAAGCTCGCGGCCCAGTTCGCGAACTTCGTCCTTGAACAGTTCGCGCAAGGGCTCGACCAGTTTCATGTTCATGCGCTCGGGCAGACCGCCGACATTATGGTGCGATTTAATGGTCGCGCTGGGACCGCCGAACGACGACACCGACTCAATCACGTCGGGATAGAGCGTGCCTTGAGCCAAGAACTCGGCGCCGCCGATCTTCGCCGCTTCTTCCTCGAAGACGTCAATAAACGCGCCGCCGATAATCTTGCGTTTCGCCTCCGGGTCGCTGACCCCCGCCAACTTGCCCAGAAACAGCTCCGACGCATCGCGGGTAACCAGGGGAATGTTGAAGCGCTCGCGGAACACCCGGTCGACATCCTCGGCCTCGCCCTGGCGCAACAAGCCGTGGTCGACAAAGATGCAAGTGAGCTGGTCACCGATCGCCTGGTGGATCAGCACCGCCGCGACGGCGCTATCGACCCCGCCCGACAGGCCGCAGATCACGTTGCCGCTGCCGACCTGTTCGCGCACCCGGGCGATCTCGGCGTCGCGGAACGCCGCCATGGTCCAGTCGCCGCCGCAGCCGGCCACCCCGTGCACAAAATTCGCCAGCAGTTTCGCCCCGTCCGGCGTGTGCGCCACTTCGGCGTGAAACTGCACGCCGTAGAACTTCCGCGCATCGTCGGCGATGGCGGCAAACGGCGCACCGTCGCTGGTGCCGACAACGGTAAATCCTTCCGGCAGTTCGGTCGCCCGGTCGCCATGGGACATCCACACCTGGTGCTGCTCGCCGGTCTGCCAGACCCCGTCGAACAGCCGGCACTGGTCAGAGATCGTCAGCACCGCGCGGCCGAATTCCTGATGGTCCGACGCCTCGACCCGTCCGCCCAGCTTGGCGCACATGATCTGCTGGCCATAGCAGATACCCAGCACCGGCAGGCCGCACTCGAACACCACCGGATCCACATCTGGCGCGGCGTGTTCGATGACGCTGGCCGGGCCGCCGGACAGGATAATCGCCTGCGGCCCGAAGCGCTCGATCAGCTCGGCATCGATGCGGTGGCAGGGGTGAATTTCGCAGTAAACGCCGGCCTCGCGCACCCGCCGCGCAATCAACTGCGTGACTTGCGAGCCAAAATCGACGATGAGAATTTTATCGGAAATCGGAAGTTCGGTTGTCATGACGTTTGATACCCGATTCTGATCCCTGCTGCACTAGGGCGCGCGGGGATAATCCGAAATTCGGCCCTGCGGAGACCGCCGTCAAAGCTGCTATACTTTCCGGCGGTACGGACCCGCGAGCCCCCGACGAACAACCGGTGCGAAAGAATGCTGGATGGAACCGAAGACAGTCTGGTGGCGGCCACAAACCGCTGGCTGGCCGACTTCGAGCGAGCGCTCGGCGGGTCCGACCCGCACGCGCTCGAAACCCTGTTCCACAGCGACGGTCATTGGCGCGACCTGTTGGCCCTGACCTGGCACGTCCAGACCTTTAGCGGCGCGGCAACTATCGCCGCAGCGCTAACGACCCACGCTGGTGACGCCAAGCCCTCCGGGTTCGAGACCGACCGTAAGCGCACACCGCCGCGCAGAGTGAACCGCGCCGGCACGCAAGTGATCGAGGCGATCATTCTTTTCGACACCGCCGCCGGCAAGGCCAATGGCGTCCTCCGCCTGATCGGCGACGGCGACACCCTGCAGGCCTGGACCCTGCTGACCGCGCTCGACGAAATCACCGGCTTTGAAGAGACCGTTGACGCGGCGCGGCCGACCGGCGAAGTCTATTCGCGCGATTTCAGCGGGCCCAACTGGCAGGATAAGCGCGACGCCGCCACCGCCTATGACGACCGCGATCCCGCCGTGCTGGTGGTCGGCGGCGGCCAGGCCGGGCTGTCGATCGCCGCGCGCCTGACCCAGTTGGGCGTCGATACGCTGATCGTCGACCGCGAGGCGCGCGTCGGCGACAATTGGCGCAACCGCTATCACGCGCTGACCCTGCACAATCAAGTGCAGGTCAACCACCTGCCCTATCTGCCGTATCCGCCCAACTGGCCGACCTATATCCCCAAGGACAAAATCGCCGGCTGGTTCGAGGCCTATGCCGAGATCATGGAGCTCAATTTCTGGACCGGCACCGAATTGGCCGGCGGCGCCTATGACGAGCAGCGCGGACGGTGGTCGGTAGAGCTGAGCCAAGCGAACGGGGAGACCCGCAAAATCCATCCCCGCCACATCGTCATGGCGACCGGGGTTAGCGGCATCCCCAACCTACCCGAGATTCCCAGCCTGGCCGATTTCACCGGCGCCGTCGTTCCTTCCGGCGCCTATGGCAGCGCCGAGGAATGGACCGGCCGCAACGCCATCGTCATCGGCACCGGCAATAGCGGCCATGATATCGCCCAGGACCTGCATTCCCACGGCGCCCATGTGACGCTGGTGCAGCGCAGCTCGACCCTGATCGTCAGCGTCGAGCCCAGCGCGCAACTGCCCTATGCGCTCTACGACGAGGGCCCCAACCTGGCCGACTGCGATCTGATCGCCGCCTCGATGCCGCTGCGCCTGGCGCGCAAGACCCACCAGATGGTCACCGCGAAATCCAAGGAGCTCGACAAGGAGCTGCTCGAGCGCCTGGCGCGGGTCGGTTTCAAATTGGATTTCGGTAAAGACGACACCGGCTGGCAGTTCAAATATCTCGAACGCGGCGGCGGCTATTATTTCAATGTCGGCTGTTCCGATCTGGTCGCCAACGGCGAGATCGGGCTGGTGCAGTTCGCCGATATCGACCGGTTCACCGCCGACGGCGCCAGGATGCTAAACGGCGAAACGCGGCCCGCCGATCTCATCGTGCTGGCCACCGGCTTCAAGGGCCAGGATCATTTGGTACGTAAATTGTTCGGCGACGCGATCGCCGACCGCACCGGTCCAATCTGGGGTTTCGACGAGGACAGCCAAGAGCTTCGCAACATGTGGATGCGCACCGGCCAGCCCGGCCTGTGGTTCATCGCCGGCAGCTTCGCCCAATGCCGCATCTACTCGAAATATCTCGGCCTGCAGATCAAGGCCTGCGAAGAGGGTCTGATCCCATTGGTGCGGTAAGCGTATGCCCCTCTCCCGTGCAAGGTGATCACCTATGTCGGGCGGTGGAATTCCTCGTCCTTCGAGACACTCGCTACGCGAGCCCTCAGGATGAGGAATTCTGTTAGATATGCGCAAAGCCTCATCCTGAGGAGCCGCCCGAAGGGTGGCGTCTCGAAGGGCGAGGCTGTCATAGGCAAGAGCCCCTCTCCCCACGGGAGAGGGGTTGGGGTGAGGGGAAATAATTCCACTACATGCTAAGTTATCTCGCACTAGACCAGTTTGACCAGCGATGCCTTGTTGTCCCCTCACCCGGCTCGCTCCGCTCACCACCCTCTCCCCAAGGAAAGGGTTTGCAACCTGCAAAATCACGCCGTCAAATCCCAGCCGAACGCCAATTCCTCGAGCTCGGCGCCGGCGAATTTTTCGATGCGCTCAGCGACCTTGCGGCCGCCCTGGGCTTCGTAGAAGAAGCGCGCCGGATTGGCCGCCAGAACCCATAGGACGGCGGCGGTTTTGTCTTGGCTTCGCAGGGTACCGAAGCAGGCGTCGAGCAGGCGGCTGCCATGGCCTTGGCCCTGATGATCGGGCGCCACATAGAGCGTATAGACCTCACCGTCATAGGGAGATCGGCGGGGCAGCATGCGCCGGCGCGCCGGGCCGCAATTGGCAAATCCGACAATCTCGCCGTCCACCAGTTCAGCCACGAACACCGGATACCGGCGGCCGCTTCCGCGCAAGGTCTGACGCCATATCTGGCGTTGCTGGCCGGCATTCATGCTCACTAGATAGGTGTCGGGAATGATGCCGGCATAGGTCGCGCGCCAGGCGTCCACATGGATCTGCGCGATGGCCTCGCCATCGTCGGGCGTGGCCGGCCTGATGGTGGCGTCGCCACGCATGCCTAGGCAGCCTTTTCGAACACCACCGCAAACACACCGTCGGTGTCGTTTCGGGCCGGCGACAAGTGCAAATCGCCGTCGGCGCCAAGACCGGTGGCCGTCAGCTGATCGTCGGACAAATATTGTTCGGCCGGCACCCGTTGGAATTCGGGGTGGTCATTGAGGAAGGCCGCCGCCTGTTCCTCATTTTCCTCGGGCAACAGCGAACAGGTCGCATAGATCAGCCAGCCGCCCGGGCGCAACAATCGCGCGCCGTCGCGCAGCAGCCCCAACTGGGTCGCGACATCCTCCGCCAGCCGTTCCGGGGTCAGATGCCAGCGCGCTTCCGGGTGGCGGCGCCAGGCGCCCGTGCCCGTGCACGGCGCATCGATCAACACCCGGTCGACCGGCTCAATCGCGTCGGCCAACGCACTCGCTTCGATAGTCGTGGTGTGGGCAATGGTCACGCCAGCCCGTTGCAAGCGCGGCGTCATGCGCCGCAGGCGTGACGCCGACACATCGGCGGCGATGATCTCACCCTTGTTCTTCATCATCGCGGCCAAAGCCAGGGTCTTGCCGCCGGCGCCGGCGCATAAATCGGCGACCCGCTCGCCGGGTTGCGCGTTCACCACCGACGCCAGCAACTGGCTGCTCTCGTCCTGAATTTCGACCAGCCCATCCTTGAACGCCTTGGTGTTGGCCAGGGGCAGCCAGCCTTGCGCGCGCAAGCCGGTCGGCGACAATGGGGTCGCCATAACGGCATGGCCCTCTTCCAATAAAAAGGCCTGAACCTTCTCGCGCGTGCTGCGCAGGGAATTGACCCGCAGGTCGACTGGCGCCAGAGAGTTAAGTGCGTCGACTTCCGCGTCGCTGGTTTGCGGAAAGGCCCGGTCGAAGCGTTCGAGCAGCCATTCGGGACAGTTCAGTCGGACCCACCGTGGCGGTGGCGTTGAAGCCTGGGTCCGCAGGCGTTCGACCATTGCGCCTTCGTCGTCGTTCAAGGGTGCGGGACCAAACTGGCCGCCACTGAATATCGCCGCCAGATCGCCGGTATCGCCGGTGGCAAACACAGCGATCAGCCAAGCTCGGGCATCGGAGCTGTCGCCGCCCGCCTCCCCAACCCGCCATTTGAACAGAGCGAGATTGCGCAACACCTCGTAGACGCTTTCACGCACGGCGCGGCGGTCACCGCTACCGGCATAACGGCGACGGCGAAAATATTCGGTGATGATGATATCGGCCGGATCCGCCCCAGCCGCGATACTGGCCAGCAGTTCAATGGCCGCCGCGGCGCGGCCCGCCGGGGTCACGACGCCCGGGCGCGGGGAACGCGGTTACGCATTGCTACGATAATTTGGCGCTTCGCGGGTGATCGCCACATCGTGCACGTGGCTTTCGCGCAGGCCCGCATTGGTCAGCCGCAGGAACCGGCATTTCTCCTGCATATCCCCGACCGTCGCGTTGCCGGTATAGCCCATGGCCGCTTTCAAACCGCCGACCAGTTGATGGATCACGTTGGGCGCCGGTCCCTTATAGGGCACTTGGCCCTCGATGCCTTCGGGCACCAGCTTCAACGTGTCGGCGATTTCCGCTTGGAAATAGCGGTCGGCCGAGCCGCGCGCCATGGCGCCGATCGAGCCCATGCCGCGATAGGATTTGTAGGACCGGCCCTCGTACAGGAACACTTCGCCCGGCGCTTGATCGGTGCCCGCCAAAAGCGAGCCGATCATGGCGCAGTCGGCGCCGGCGGCGATGGCCTTGGCCAGATCGCCCGATTGCTTGATACCGCCATCGCCGATCACCGGGATGCCGGTCTTGTGAGCCACTTCGACCACGTCCTGGATCGCCGTTAGCTGGGGCACGCCGACGCCGGCGACAATGCGGGTGGTGCAGATCGAGCCCGGGCCGATGCCGACTTTCAGCGCGTCGGCGCCCGCGCCAATCAGCGCGCGAGCCGCTTCGCCGGTGGCGATATTGCCGGCGATGATCTGGGTCTCGTTGCTAATGCGCTTGATGCGATTGACCTGATCAATCACGCCGGCGGAATGCCCATGGGCGGTGTCGACCACGATCACGTCGACCCCGGCGTCGAGCAGCGCTTCGGAGCGCGCGAAGCCGGCATCGCCGACCCCGGTCGCCGCGGCGACCCGCAAGCGCCCCTGGGCGTCCTTGCAGGCATCGGGATAGGTCTGCGCCTTATCGATGTCCTTGACCGTGATCAGGCCGACACAGTGCTTTTCGTCGTCCACCACCAGTAATTTCTCGATGCGGTGAGCATGAAGCAGACGCTTGGCTTCTTCCATGTCGACATCTTCGCCGGCGGTGATCAGCTTGCGGGTCATGAGCTCCTTGATCGGCTGGGACCGATCGCTGGCGAAGCGCACATCGCGGTGGGTGATGATACCAACCAAACGGCCAGTCCGTTTCGCGACAACCGGAATGCCGGAAATCGAATGGGTGTCCATGACCGCCAGCGCGTCGGACAATGGCTGATCGGGATGAATGGTGATCGGGTTCACCACCATGCCCGATTCGAACCGTTTCACTTTACGGACCTCGTCGGCCTGCTCTTCGGGTTCGAGGTTTTTATGAACCACGCCGATGCCACCGGCCTGGGCCAGGGTGATCGCCATTTCGGCTTCGGTCACCGTATCCATCGCCGCCGACATCAGCGGAATACCCAATTCAATCGTCTGGGTCAGCTTGGTGCGGGTGTTCGCTTGGCTGGGCAGGATTCGCGATTCTGCCGGTTCGAGCAGGACGTCATCGAATGTGAGAGCATCGCGGATTTGCATGTCAACTTCGCCTTAATTCCGGACCACGAGTTGACGGGGCTTATATACACAATGCGCAGCCCGCGACAAGGACTAGCGCTAAATTTGGCTTCTATCGCTCTATTCCGCGCCCTTAAAGCCGGTGGCGATCAGATAAAGTTCGGTCGAATCGCTGCGGCTGGCGGCTGGTTTCATCCGCCGCGCGCCGCCGAACCGCGCCCGCATGGCAGCGAATAATGCCGGCTCGTCGGCCCCTTGTAGCACTTTCACCACGAAGGCGCCGCCCGGGGCGAGCACCTCGCAGGCGAACTCCAACGCCCCCTCGCCCAGGGTCATGGTGCGCAGATGGTCGGTCGGTGCATGACCGGTCGCCGGCGCCGCCATGTCGCACAGCACCACATCGGCCTGGCCGTCGATGGCGTCGCGTAGGGCAGCCGGCGCGTCGTCGTCGAACAAGTCCCCCTGCACCACGATGGCGCCACCGATCGGCGCGATCTCGGTAATATCGAAGGCGATAACCCGGCCGCCGCTCTGCTCGGGCTGTACGCGCTCCAGGGCAATCTGGGTCCAGCCACCCGGCGCGGCGCCCAAATCCACCACCCGCTGGCCCGGCTGTAGCAATTCGAATTTGTCGTCGATTTGGCGCAGCTTGTAGGCCGCGCGCGAACGATAGCCGTCTTTCTTGGCCTGGATCACATAGGGATCGTTGAGCTGGCGTTGCAGCCAGCGGGTCGAGCCGATCTTGCGCCGGCGCGCCGTGCGCACCCGTTCGGCCTCGCGACGAACACCGCCGTCGCCGATACCGTCACCACCGCCCCCCGATCGAGACCCCTTACCGCGCGCCATCAGTCCCTAACCCGCCAGCGCGGCTTCCCGGTCGGCATCGCGCATCAGCCCATGCAATATGCCTTCGCGCAACCCGCGGTCGGCGACCCGTAACCTGCCGACCGGCCAGGCATCGCAAATCGCGTGCAGCACGGCGCAACCGGCGATGACCAGATCAGCCCGCTGGGGTCCGATACACGGATGCGCCGCGCGCCCGGAACGGTTTAATGCCATCAACTGATTTCGTCCCTGAATGATTTCGTCGAAGGTGAGCGCGTGGCCATCGACGCGCGCCCGGTTATAGCGCGGCAGGTCCAGCAGTACGCCTGTAATGGTCGTCACCGTACCCGACGCGCCGACCATCTGCACCCGCCCGGCAGCGACATGGGTCGCGATATCGAATTCGCGCTCGAACGGTTCGAGTAACTCGCTGACATGGTCACAGACCGCGACATAGGCGTCGAGGCTGACTTCGCCCTGGGCATTTTCCACCGCTTCGAATTTTTCGCTCAAGGTGACCACACCGCAGGGCAGCGACACCGAGCCGAGCACCGTGAAGTCCGGATGGGCGCAGCCCGCCAACGGCTCGTCGAGACGCAGCCAGGTGACTTGCGTACTGCCGCCGCCGATATCAAACAACAGCGCATAGCTGTCATCACCGTCGGGCGGATCGTAGAGCGGCGCGCAACCGGTCAACGCCAGCCGGGCTTCCTCCTGGGTTTCGATAATCTCCAGCTGAATGCCCGATTCCTGAAACGCCCGGGCCACGAAATCATCGCCGTTTTCGGCCCGCCGGCAGGCCTCCGTCGCCACCGCGCGGACCCGCGAGGCGCCGCTCCGGCGCACCTTGTCGGCACACACTCGCAACGCCTCTATCGTGCGTCCCATCGCCGGATCCGCTAGTCGGTTGGTGGCCACCAATCCCTCGCCCAACCGCACGATGCGCGAAAACGCGTCGATCACCTGAAAGCCGTCACCATCCGGTTGGGCGACCAGCAGACGGCAATTATTGGTGCCCAGATCGATCGCGGCATAGGTGTGGGCGGCGCGGCCGGCGGCGGGTTGCGAAGTGCTTGTCTGGTCGGACCGGGCCACGGCGATTGTCTCTAGATTGCATCGTGAACGACCGCTGCAACGCCAGCGGCAAAACTGTGCCAACTTTAACCGCCGCGCGCGCCATGGCAAGCCGGCATGTGGGTCGACTGTAGGCGCTACACAGAGGCCGGAAGATATGATAAACACCCGGCGCCCGCCTTGGTGGGGGATCGTCTAATGGTAGGACTGCGGACTCTGACTCCGCCAATATAGGTTCGAATCCTATTCCCCCAGCCACCTCGCGCCGGCCACCATTCCGCCGAAGCCCTGCGATTAACCGGTCCCTGCCGGATATATTTTCTTGAAATCCATATATATCGTCACGATATATACCATAATGAAATATATCATACTAACTACTTAGTGACTCGATATGCATTGATCGGGTATAGTCAGGTAAATTTCAGATGGGGTCGGTCTATGGATACAAAAACTCTTTGTCTCGGCGTTCTCACCCAAGGCGACGCCTCCGGATACGAGATTAAGAAGGCGTTTGAAGACGGGCCCTTCGGTCACATTCAGGAAATCGGCTTCGGCTCGATCTATCCCGCGCTGGCGCAATTGCTACGCGAAGAGCTGGTCACGGTCACCCAGTACACCCAGGAAGGCCGGCCCGATAAGAAGATTTATAGCCTGACCTCGGCCGGCCGCCTGTTGCTGCTCGACGCGCTGGACGAGCCCACCGAGCCGGACAAGGTTCGTTCGGACTTTCTGTTTCGCATGATGTTCGCGCACCTGCTGTCGCCGAGCGCGCTGGAGGTCATGATCGATGACCGCATGGCGGTGCTGAACGCCGCGATCGCCGGCCTACAGCAGGCCGCCGACGACCAGTTCGCGCCGGCCAGCGAGACTTTCATCAACGGCTACGCCTTGGCGATTTACCGCGCTATGGCCGACTATATCGAAGATAATCGCTACCAGCTGGTCGGCGCCTCGCTGATGCCCGAACGCGCGGTTGCCGAATAGCCGCCGCCGCATAGTAGCGGCCGAATAGGAGGAGAGGTCGATGAAAATTGGCAAATCGCCACTGATCGCCGCCGGCCTCGCCGTGCTGGCCGCCGGGTGGATTGCTTCGGGCCAAATCGGCACCGGCGCTAATGGCGCCGAACAGGCCTCGGCCCCCACCGACCCCAAAACCGAAGCGCCGCGCGCCACGGTCCGCGTCGCCGATCTGACCGCCCTGCCGCGCATGGAAACGGTCTCGATCACCGGGCGCACCCAAGCTTCGCGCAATGTCGAACTGCGCGCCGAAACCGAGGGCCAGATCGTCGAATTACTCGCCCAGCGCGGCGACGCGGTGGCGAAGGACGCGGTGATCGCGCGGCTGCGCCAGGACGACCGGGGCGCCAAATTATCCGAAGCCAAGGCGGTGCTGAAGCAGCGCCAAATCGAATATGACGCGGCACAAAAGCTGCACGAAAAGGGTTTCCGCTCGACCACCGATCAGGCCGGCTCGATCGCGCGTCTCGACGCCGCCCGCGCCGTGGTCCAGCAAATGCAGATCGACATCGCCCGCACCACCCTGCAGGCGCCGTTCGACGGTATCGTGCGCGAAGGCCATGTGGAATTGGGCGACTTTGTGCGCGTCGGCGACGTGGCGGCGACCATCGTCGACCTCGACCCGGTGCTGGCCGTCGGCAGCGTGTCGGAACGCCAGATCGGCGGCCTGCAAAAGGGCGGCACCGCGCAAATCACCTTGGTCGATGGCAGCAGCCACACCGGGGTCATTCGCTTCATCGCCCCGGTCGCCGATCCGCAGACCCGCACCTACCGGGTTGAGTTGGAGATCGGCAATGCCGATTACCGGATTCGCGACGGCATCACTTCGGAAATCCGCTTCCCACTGGGCGAGGAACTGGCCCATCTGGTCTCGCCCTCGGTGCTGACCCTGAACGATGCCGGCGTGGTCGGTGTGCGCACCGTCGATGAAAACGACATTGTGCGCTTCAAGCCGGTGGAAATTCTCGCCGACGAGACCCGCGGCGTGTGGATCGGCGGTCTACCCAACCAGGTCCGGCTGATCGTTGTCGGGCAAGAGTTCGTGGTCGAAGGCGAGCCGGTCACCGCGGTAAGCGTCGACGCCACGGCGGCGGCGGGAGACGCTTCATGAGCTTGATCGATGCGGGCCTCAATCGCTCGCGCACGGTCATCGCCTCGCTCGTCCTGCTGCTGATCGCCGGCGGCTTCGCCTTCAACGCGATCCCCAAAGAAGCCGAACCGGACGTCAATATTCCGATCATCTACGTGACCCTCAACCATCAGGGGATCTCTCCGGAGGATTCCGAGCGCTTGCTGGTGCGGCCGATGGAGGCCGAAATGCGCGCCATCGAGGGGATCAAGGAAATTCGCTCGACGGCGTATCAGGGCGGCGGCAATGTTCTGATGGAGTTCGAAGCCGGCTTCAATGTCGACCGGGCGCTCGACGATGTGCGCGAAAAAGTCGATTTCGTAAAACCCGATCTGCCCGACGATGCCGACGAGCCAGTGGTCAGCGAGGTCAATCTCAGCCTGTTCCCGATCTTCGTGGTAACCCTGTCGGGCAACGTGCCCGAACGCACCTTGATGCGCCTGGCGCGCGATTTGCAGGATTCCATCGAGGGCGTACCGGAAGTCCTCGAGGTGCAGATCGGCGGCGATCGCGACGAGCTGGTCGAGATCGTCGTCGACCCGGAATCGATCGAAAGCTATGGCCTCGACGCGGCTAGCGTGATCGAACTGCTCACCCGCTCCAACCAATTGATCGCCGCCGGCGCGTTGGATACCGGGCAAGGCCGCTTCGCGATTAAGGTGCCGGGCCTGTTCGAATCCGTCGACGACCTGCTGGAGATGCCGATAAAGGTCAACCAGGACGCGGTGGTCAAATTCCGCGATATCGCTTCGATCCGCCGTAACTTCCGCGATCGCGAAACCCTGGCGCGGGTCAACGGCCAACCGGCTGTGGCGCTGGAAATATCCAAGCGCACCGGCGAAAACATCATCGAAACCGTCGCCAAGGTCCGCGACGTGGTCGCCATTGAACGCCTCGCCTGGCCGGAAACGGTGACTGTCACCTTCTCGCAGGATAAATCGATCCGCATCAAGGATATGCTGCGCGACCTGCAGAACAACGTTCTGAGCGCCGTCCTGTTGGTGATGATCGCGGTCATCGCCGCGCTGGGTCTGCGCTCGGGCATCCTGGTCGCCATCGCCATTCCGGGCTCGTTCCTGACCGCCATCCTGGTGCTCAACGCGCTGGGCCTCACGGTCAATATCGTCGTGCTGTTCTCGCTGATCCTGTCGGTCGGCATGCTGGTCGACGGCGCCATCGTGGTCACCGAATATGCCGACCGCAAGCTGCGCGAGGGCGAACCCCTGAGCAGCGCCTACGCCATGGCGGCCAAACGCATGGCCTGGCCGATCACCGCCTCGACGGCGACCACCTTGGCGGCGTTCGCGCCCTTGCTGTTCTGGCCCGGCATCGTCGGCCAGTTCATGAAGTTTTTGCCGATCACCCTGGTGGCGACCCTGACCGCTTCGCTGGCCATGGCGTTATTATTCGTGCCGGTGCTCGGCGCCCGTTTCGCCACCCTCGCCCGCATTCTGGTTATCGTCGCGTCGATCGCGGTCGGCGGCGGCGGCGCCGGCGTCGCGGTCTTCCTGGCGCTAACGCAAGTCATTGGCCTGGCCCCCGGGCCATTAGTTGGCCTGCCGACGGCGGCGGCGGCGATTGCGGGGGTGGTATTTGGCCTGCGCCTGGGCCTGCGCCTGGCCCAACGCGCCTATGACGCGGTCGCCAATCCGGTCCCGTCAGACCCCAACAAGTATCGCACCGTCTCCGATGACGGCGATGCCGACCTTAGCCAGTTGACCGGCGGCACCGGGCTTTATGTGCGCGTCCTGTCGCGCGCCCTGTCGGCGCCCGGCTGGATCCTATCCGGCGCGCTGGTGCTGCTGATCGGGTCGTGGGCGATGTACGCGGTGTTCGGCAAAGGTGTCGAGTTTTTCCCCAAGGTCGAACCGGAACAGGCGGCGATCCAAATTCACGCCCGCGGCAATTTGTCGGTCAGCGAAAAGGCGACACTGGTCGGCGAAGTCGAACGCAAGGTATTGGAATTGCGCGCCGAAAAAGGCGAACTAGCCTCGGTCTACGCCCTGTCCGGCAATTTGCAGAACCGCGACGACGAGGCCGAGGACATTATCGGCACGGTGAATGTGGAGTTCGGCGACTGGCAGCAGCGCCGCGCCGCCGACGTCATCCTGGCCGATATTATCGAACGCACGTCGGGCCTCGCCGGCATCATCGTCGAGACGCGCAAGGAGGAAGCCGGCCCGCCGGTCGGCAAGCCGGTGCAGGTGCAACTCAGCTCGCGCTTCCCCGACCTGCTGATCTCCGAGATCGGCAAGGTGCGGGCCTTTGTCGACACCCTAAACGGTTTGAAAGATGTGCAAGACAGCCGGCCGGTACCCGGCATCGAATGGGAGCTTGCGGTCGACCGGGCGCAGGCCGCCAAGTTCGGCGCCGACATCACGCTGATCGGCAACGCGGTGAAGTTCGTCACCAACGGCATGAAGGTGACCGAATTCCGGCCCGACGATAGCGACGAGGAAATCGACATCGTCGCGCGCTATCCCATCGCCGATCGCACCATCGACGAGCTCGACGAAATTCGTATCCAGACCAGCGAAGGCCTGGTGCCGATCAGCAACTTCGTGACCCGCACCGCCATTCCGCGCACCGGCCTGCTACGGCGGGTCGACAATGTGCGGGTGATGAGCGTGCAGGCCGACGTGCAGCCCGGTGTACTGGCCGACAATATCACCCAGCAGATCCGCGCCTGGCTGCCGACCGCCGGCCTCGATCCGCGCGTCGACGTGGAATTTCGCGGCGAGGACGAAGAGCAGAAGAACGCGCAAGACTTCCTCAAAAAAGCCTTCGCCGTGGCTCTGTTCCTCATGGCGATTATTCTGGTCACCCAGTTCAACAGCTTCTATTCCGCCCTGCTGATACTGTCGGCGGTGATCATGTCGACCGTCGGCGTGATGCTCGGCCTGCTGATCATCGGCCAGCCGTTCGGCATCGTGATGAGCGGCATCGGCGTGATCGCGCTCGCCGGTATTGTGGTGAACAACAATATCGTGCTGCTCGACACCCATGACCGGCTGCGCAAACAAATCGCCGACCCGATGCAGGCGATCCTGTTAACCGGCGCGCAACGCCTGCGCCCGGTACTGCTGACCACCGTGACCACCATCCTCGGCCTGATGCCCATGGTGCTGCAGATCAATATCGACTTCGTCAGCCGCGAGGTGGCGATCGGCTCGCCCTCGACCCAATGGTGGGTGCAACTGGCCACCGCCATCGCCGCCGGCCTCACCTTCTCCACCGTGCTGACCCTGATCATCACGCCGAGCGCCCTGATGGCCCGCGAAAACGTCACCGCCTGGCGTCAACGTCGACGCCTGGCCGACAGCGGCGCAGCGCCTTCGCCGGCGGAGTAGCGACGACGCGCAGGGCTGCGGTCAGCCGTGTTACCGACATAATAGGACGGTTTAGCAGGGTGTCGCCGCGTCGGCGTTTCTTCTAACAGATCACGGCCGCTATACATTGGTGAGCTCAACCGATCATCGCAACACATTGGTTAAATTTTTCAGCCGGTGTTTCAAATTGCAATGTCTTTCTGGGTCGTCCGTTTAGCTGGCGGGCGATCTTGTTAAGATGGGCCTGTGAATGCACGGACAAGTCCGTTCCCTTTGGAAGGTACTGCCTGAGCAATCGATTAGTGTTCTCGTTCGAACCGCGTTGCCACGGGCTTTGCGGATCGCAGAAGTACACATCGACATCGGTTGCCAGTGTAAAGCGGCGGTGATCTGCAAGTTCCTTGCCCCGATCCCATGTCAGAGATTTATAGAGTTCCCGGGGTAATTTATGGGCCTGTTTTATCAAGGCCGATACGACACTTTCCGTGTCTTTGTTTTGCACTTTGACCAGCATCACGTAACGCGTATGCCGCTCGACAAGGGTCGCTATATAACTGTTCCCTGAGCCCGCGATAAGATCACCCTCCCAATGGCCGGGAACAGCACGATCTTCGATTGAAGCAGGTCTTTCGCTGATCGATACGGCGTCCTTTATCTGGCCCAGCCCGTCGCGCTTCAAACTGGCGTGTCTGGAACGGCGCATGGTGCGCTGCGAGCGAAGGTACTGCATCAACTCCTTCTTAAGCACACCGCGCGCTTGAACGAATAAGCTGCGATAGATCGTCTCGTGCGACACCTGATTGTGCTCTTCCCGCGGGTGCGACCGCTTAAGCCATCCTGCAATCTGCTCAGGAGACCAGTTCAACTGAAGCTTCCTGGATATTGTTCGGCACAAGGATCTGTTGCAAGCCAGCTTGCAAAGCTTAGGGCGACGGGCACGATCTCAAGCGGCTTGATCAGACCGGACCGCCCTATAATGATCTGTGCCGCCATTGCGCTTAACTTCGCGGCTGATTGTCGAGGCCGAGCGCTGCAATTGCCGGGCAATACAACGCAACGACAAGCGGCCCTCAAGGCCTCTGGATATCTCTTCACGCTCCCCTAGCGTCAGGGATAATCTGGAGCGCTTTCGCTCCGGAGGCCGAATGCCTCCTGTCCGCGATAGAAGCGGGTAGATCGATGACGATTCCCGTTCAAACCCACGCCCAATTGAACTCATGGACTCACCGCGTTGCCAGCGATCCCATATCTCGCTCTTCTGCTCCGCTGTAAAATATATCCGACGTCGGCGCTTCATCTGAACACTCCACCTTTCCAAAAAAGATAAAGTGTTGCGTCCACCTGTTGAGACCACCGTCAATAGCGGACGTAACTTTGCGCGGGGCTGACGGCCGGAAATAGCCATTTACAGAAGTTAAGCAAAAAATAGAGATACAGCGTCTAGTATTTACAGCTGCCGCACAAGACCACGCCCCTTTTTTGGTTATCGGCTTATTTTTTTGGATGGGACTATTACGGTAGTTCAATAAACATTGGGATGAACCTGAATTAATTACCGCTTCTTTTTTTGCCGATAATGAGCGTGGCAATCCCGCTGACAACCATGGAGGCGACAATAAAAATTCCAATCAGAAGAGCAATGCCGGCATTCGTTGTTGGTTCCACCCACCACACAGCAACAAGTCCAAGCAGAAGACCGACGCCACCACTAACACCGAGTTTGGGTACGACTGCAAACATGATATCTTGTCTCCTACTGTTCAAACATCGTTAAAATCCCAGGGCCATATCTATCGACCCAATGGCGTATCTCAATGCGAAGCCGTTCCTTATTCCAGCCGTTGCGCCATAAACCTGGTGTCTGCTCGATTCTACGGGTCCACGAACGCAACATCTGCTGAGCCTGTTCTTCCGTAGTGACATTGGAAAGATCTGAAACTAGCACCAAGGCTTCTCTCATTCCCTTTTTGGACGGAGGAGACCAAGCAAGGAGATAAGGGCCTCTACCAGACGTATCCACATTTGCAAGTTCAGCGTCCCGGAGAGCTTGTGCGGCCACCTCTAATCCGTAACTATCCACAGCAAATTTACAAACTCCTGCATAAAAACTGGGCGGCGTCCGATTGAGGTCATCTGCAACGGCGTTAGTTGTCACCGGCCACGTTGTGAACATTTGCTGCGTATGTGAAATACCTAGATTGGTTAGTGTCCTCGACGTGAGGATACCCGCGACATACGCACGACAAATCATTAAATGGCGGTCGCGGTTAAATTCCGAAGCTCGCAATGGGAATGCCATTATCCCATAAGCAGCGAACTTCAATGGCGGATATTGATCGGGGCCGGCGAATACACGGGCAGCTTTAATGCTGCGATCCGTCACTTCAGAGGTGTCGCCGGAGCCGGAGCCGTCGGAGGGAATGGATCTCAAGGCATCCACGATACTAGTGATCGCGGTCTCTCCAATAACCAAAACCGTTGTTTCAGCACCGACAGCGTCAGCTGGGGTAGTGGTTGGGTCGACGGTTTCCAGCAACAAAAACAGATCGACGAAGGTGATCTCCATCGTGCCCGACGGATCAGTCATAGTGACGACATAATTATTTCCGTCGACCGTAGCCGATGTCAGCGTCGCGTTTAGGACCTCGATCTTATCTCCCTGCTGAACTTGGATCTGCGGGGTCGCGCCACTAGTTGTGATTTCATCGACAGTACCATCTTGGTGAACAATTTTTACTTGGGCAGAAGAGGCAACGTCGGCTGTCGTAACTACGACCAAAAACACAAGGCCAAGAACAAGAAAGTCGAGCACTCTATTATGGCGCTTGTCCGGCGCATTTCCTTGCACACGTTGTCTCATTACATTCTACCCTCCCATCTTAAAATAATATTTTGTTCATAAAGCGGCTCTTTAACAAGGAAATACAGTTTCAACTGGCCGTCTGTTGTCGGCAATCGTCGAGCCACCAGAAGTTACACACAAAGGCGTGATCCGATCGCGTTCAACGTGCAATGTTTATTCCTCCAGTAACTGGCGGAAAGGGCATTTGTCCGCTTAGGATCACAAACGGTCGTCATCACCAATGGCAGTTCACGGCCGCATTACCCCGGTGATCTCAACTGGTCGACGCAACACTTTATCTTGGAAGCAAAGATGGAGTGATTGGATATGGGTCAAAGGTATCGTCCAGGTTTAACGTCTGCGCAGAAGACGGAGTTATGGGATCGCTGGCAGCGCGGGGAATCGCTGTCGGCGATCGGGCGGGCGTTTGGTAGGCCGTCGTCGTCGATTTATTGTTTGGTGTCGCCGCATGGTGGGATCCGGCCGGTGGAACGGCGGCGCTCGCGGCTGGCCTTGACGCTGTCGGAACGCGAGGAGATATCTCGTGCTCTTGTGGCGCGATACTCGATCCGCTCGATAGCGAGATCGCTGGGCCGCGCGCCGTCGACGGTGAGCCGCGAGGTTGGCCGCAATGGCGGCACCCGTCGCTACCGCGCGGCAAAGGCTGATGCACAAGCCTGGGCTAGAGCGCGTCGTCCGAAGCACTGTAAACTGACGACCAGCGCGTGGTTGCGGCGGGTGGTGGCACAGCAACTCCGGTTGAATTGGTCGCCCGAGCAGATTGGCGGTTGGCTGAAGCGCACGCATCCAGGGCAAGGGGCTTATCAGGTGTCTCACGAGACGATCTATCGCAGTCTGTTCGTGCAAACCCGCGGTGTGCTTAAGAAAGAGCTGATGCAGTATCTGCGCTCGCAGCGCACGATGCGCCACTCCCGGCATGGCAGCGGCAAAGGCGATGGCCGTGGACAGATCAAAGATATGATCTCGATCCGCGAGCGACCGGCCTCAGTTGAAGACCGGGCGGTGCCGGGTCACTGGGAGGGTGATCTTCTGTCGGGACCGAAGGACAGCTACATCGTAACCCTGGTGGAACGTCATACGCGCTATGTGCTGTTGGCGAAGGTGGCTGATAAACGCACCGCTACGGTTGTCGCTGCGCTCATCAAGCAGGCCAAGAAGCTACCGTCTGAGCTGTACAAATCGCTGACCTGGGACCGTGGCAAGGAACTCACCGATCATCGGCGGTTTAGCCTGGCGACCGACATCGACGTTTACTTCTGCGATCCACAAAGTCCGTGGCAACGTGGCTCCAACGAGAACACCAACCGCCTGCTCAGACAGTACTTCCCCAAGGGCACCGATTTGTCGGTGCACAGCCAAGCGCATCTGAATAAAGTGGCGCGGCAACTCAACGAACGACCACGCAAAACGTTGGGGTTTGAATCCCCAGCAGAACGATTTAACGCTTGTGTTGCATCGATCGGTTGAGGTGACC
>JAALLF010000024.1 GCA_011087645.1 Alphaproteobacteria bacterium | reverse complement strand
CAGAACGATTTAACGCTTGTGTTGCATCGATCGGTTGAGGTGACCGGCCAAAAGCAGACCTGCGCCGCACCGATCCACAACTCGAACTGCCCCTTTTATGGCTATTTATGGGACAGTTTCCCATTAGCTCTCCCGACCAAGCCGATGCGGTTGTTGATCTAAATCTAGTTGTGCGGCTGGCGGCATGTTAGTATTTTTGCCTGATGAAACGATTCCTAGCGCCCTTGATTCTTGCCGTGCTGGTCGCCGCGGGCTGGCAGGTCTTCTCCCCCGACCCATTGCGGGCGCAACAAGCTGTGCCGGAGCCGGTCGGCGTCGACCAAGGCGTGGCGGCTTCCAGCGGCGCCACGCCCGGCGGTATCGATGCCGCGGGGGGTGAACCGGCTGGCGTCGAACAGGGCGTGGCCGATCCCTCGGCGGAGGGTATTGAGCTTACCGACGACGAAATTCGCGAGCTGTTGTCGAAGAACTCGATCGACGGCTTTACCAATCATTGGAAGCGGCGGCGCGGCTATCTCAATTCAAAAGAGTGCGGCGACTATCACCGCCTCGACGGGCCGACGGTTTATTGCGAGGCCTCAGAGGTGCCCGATGAATTGGTCCAAGAATACCGGGCGGAACAGATCCACCTGAATTCGACCTTCCTGAGCGAGCCCCAGGTTAAGTTTTAGCCTCATCCCTCACCCCTGACGGCGTCGCGCCGGCGCGCGGCACCACCTGTTCCAGCTCGGCCAGAATATCGGGCAGTACCCGCATGATGTGGAGCGCGGTATGGGGCACGCCGTTGCTCTCGCCCAGCCGGCCCCGCGCCAGGGGGCCGATCACCCGCAGCCTCGCCGCATGCCGACCGGCGCTATTTTGGGCGCGGCACAATTCGTCCACCCTCAGGCCGAGGCCCAGCGGATGGTTTACCAGCAAGCCCCCCGACACCAGGTTTTGCAGAAACGGATCGCCGGTCGGGCTCGGCTTGCGCTCCGGGCCGGTGCAGTTGATGACCGCGTCGAATAGCGCTGTCGATACCGCGCCCTGACCGCGCCGGCGGGTGGTAACTTCAATGCGGGCTTGCTTCGGTGCCGCGTCCACCACCGCCGCCGCCTGGGAGATCAACCGGCCCGCTGCGGTCATGCCTTGGATTTTCGCGTCGACCTGGGGCGGGTAACGGAACCGGCGGGTCTCGTACCAAGGCCATAGATGACGCACGAACCGGCTTTGCTCCTGATCCGATAGCAGCGGCCAAAGCTGATGCGCCGCGTCGCGCACATCGTCGAACGCTTCCTGCCACTCGCCGCCCGCCGCCACCATCGCGCGGGCATCGGCGCGGAGCGCGCGCAGGATGGCGCGCGCGGTATCGGGCCGGCCGTGACGCGCGACGAAAGCCGGCGCCGCGCGGCTCATGATTTCTAAAAACGTCGCCCCGGCCGGCGCCTGGCGCTGGTTCTGGGGCATCAGCCCGCGCCGCGACAGGGCGGTAACCGTGGCCTCGGGGCGGTCGCGCAGCACCACCAGCGCCACATCGGCCATCGTGAGGCCGGTGCCGATAATCAGGATGCGGGCGTCAGCGGGAATCCGCGACAGACGGTCCAGGTCCCAGGGGTCGGGATAAAAAGCCGGGTGCGCCGCCACCGCGCCCCTGAACGGCGCCAACAAAGCCGGCGGCGCGTTGCTGGTGGTGACCGCCAACAGATCAACCACCAGGTTGTCATGGCCGGCCAGCTTGACCGTATACAAGTCGCCGTCGGCCACCGTGTCGACCGCCCGGTCGCGGATATGGCGGATCGAGGAACCAGACGGATTGTCGGCTTGATGGCGGCTCAGCTCATCGCCCACATAGCGGCCCATCTCGCCGCGCCGGGGAAAAATACGGCCCTGCGGGTCGAGGCATTCCGGGTCCGCGGCAAGGCCGCCGCCCCCGCGAAACCAGCGATCGAAATGCATTGGATCGTCGGGGTAGAGCGAATGGGTGGTGGTCGGCCCGTTGGTGCGATGGTCCGGGTCGGTGGTGCCATAGGCAACGCCGCGCCCCAACCCGGCGGATGGCTCGACGATTGTGATGTCGAGCGGCAAGGCCGAAGTCCGGCTCAAGTGGATGGCGAAGGCCGCGCCGGAATAGCCGCCGCCGATGATGCCAACGCGCGGCCTCACGGGCAGCGCCTCGCCCCGCCCGAGGGCAGCGCGGGTCTAAATAGTTCCAGCGAGGAGATGTAAAACGGCAAGGACACGGGCGCTCTAATTGACCGTCGGCACCATGAATATCTGGCCGGGATAGATCAGGTCCGGGTCGCGAATTTGCGCGCGGTTGGCCTCGTAGATCAGCGTGTATTGCGGGCCGGCACCGTAACGCTCGCGGGCGATCTGCCACAGATAGTCGCCCGGCTGGATGATCACCACCCGACCTTCCGGCAAATCGGTCAACGGCTCGCCGCGCACGAAGGGAATTTGCGAACGCGCCACCACCTGGCCCTGCGGCGTTACCTGGTCGACGCGCAGAGTATAAGAGCCCGGGTCGACCCTGCGGTCCGGGATCAGCGACCAGCGGCCCTGCGCGTCGGCCTTGGTGCGGCCGATCAGCTCGTTATCCACATAGATCTGAACCGTGCTGCCCGGCGGCGCCGTGCCCGACAGGGCCACCGCGCCGGCATCGTTATAATCGACCGCGGCCACCGCCACGTCGGCTCCCGTGCCACCGGGTCCGGGCTGACCACCGGCCGGGGTTTGCAATACCTGGGTCGGCGCCGATCCATCGCGCGCCACCGCCACCGCCAGCGCGCCGACGCCCTGCGCCGGTTGCGGCACGGCGAGCACCACCACCCGGTCCGATTCCACCGGGTCGCTGTCGCCGCAGTTGGCGATTAGGTTCAATTCGCGGTCGCCGGGCTTGAGCGCTTCGTCGGGCACCACCACCCAGTCGCCGCGCCGGTCGACGGTCGCCGCGCCGACGATGGCATCGCCGTCGCGTACGGTGATCGTGCAGTCCGGCGTCGCCCGGCCGGCGATCACCACATTGCCATTATCGTCGACCCGCACGATGTCGAATTCCGGCGCCATGGGCGCAATCGCCACGCCGGGCGTCAGGGCCGCGGTTTGCGGCGCGCCCGTTCCTATCGTGCCGGGACTTGGCGCCGCACCGGTCGATGTCGTGCTGGCCGATGTCGTGCTGGTAGGCGCCGCGCCATTTGCCGGCGCGGGCGATGGCGAAGTCGACGGTTCGGCCGCCGGCGCCTGCGCCTGGCTTGGCGGGGTGTTGGGCGACGGCAGTTGAAAGAACACCACCACGCCGATCACCACCGCGGCCGCGAGCGCGGCGACACCCCAATATACGAGCGGACGATTCACGTTGGCGTTCCTGCTGACTTCTTGTTGTAGGCAAAACACGGTATTACGCCATACGAGTCAAGGCAATCGGCGCAAGTCACGCTATAGTTAGTTTTTCGGGCAGGCCACGGACAATCATGGAACATATTCGATCCCTCTGCGTTTACTGCGGTTCATCCGACCGGGGCCCGGCGGCGCACCGCGAGGCGGCTCACGCCTTCGGCCTTGAACTGGCCCGCCACGGCGTGCGGCTGGTCTTCGGCGGCGGCCGGGTCGGGGTGATGGGCGCGCTGGCCGACGCGGTGTTGGAAGGCGGCGGCACGGTCACCGGCATTATCCCCGACTTTCTCATGCGCCACGAAGTCGGCCATCAGGGCGTCACCCAATTGGAGGTGGTGTCCACCATGCACGAGCGCAAGGCGCGCATGGCCGAACTGTCCGATGGTTTCGTGGTGCTGCCGGGCGGCTTGGGCACCCTGGAAGAGCTGTTCGAGATCGTCACCTGGAAACAGCTCGGCCTGCACACCAAACCCATCGTCGTGGTCAATAGCGCGGGCTATTGGGACGGTCTGCGCGCCACCATGGATGGCATCGTCGCCGCCGGCTATGCGCGGCCCGAGAACGCCCAATTGGCGGTGTTCGTCGACGATGTCGACCAGGTATTCCCGACCCTGGCGGAACTGCCGGAAGGCGAGGGTAAGCTTGCGGCGGAGCGTCTATAGACGCGGCGGCATCACCGCAAATTACCGCACCCGCCCGACCGGCCAAGGCGATCCCCTATAACAGCCTCGCCCTTCGAGACGCCGCCCGTGGGGCGGCTCCTCAGGATGAGGCTTTGCGGAGGCCTATCAGAATTCCTCATCCTGAGGGCTCGCGCAGCGAGCGTCTCGAAGGACGAGGAATTCCAGCACGCGGCATATGCAATTGCCTAGGCCCGATCAGGGCTTTACAGCGGCGGGCGGACAAAGCATACAACCGGCTCTGTATTTTGCTTTGTCAGCCGACCGGATTCGGTCCTGACCAACCCCCCATCCCCGTTAAGAATATTCATCGAAAGAGGCGTAAATGATTGATCTAATGTCCATCGCGCGAACCGAGGCCGACGGCGGCGATCTGTTCGGAACCCTGCAGTCGCTCTATCAGCCGACCGACGTTCGGCCCGAGGGCTATCCCGACGCAGTGGTGTGGCAGGGTGGCAATTTCACCGACGGGGTGAGCCCGGTGGCGCATTCGATGACCGACGCCTATGCGCTGCTCGGCACCGTCGCCGCGCTCGATATTCTCGGCCTGCCCTTCTACGCTGTGCCCATGTGGTCGCAATATCGCCACGACACCAAGCTCGACTGTCTGGCCTGGTTCGGCAACATGCCGTGCATATCGATCAAATGGTCGACCGCCGGCGACGCCTATGTGAACGACGCCGACGGCAAGAAAGTGGTCGTCATGGGCAAATCGGGCAACGCGCCGCTGCGCACCCAGGCCGGTGTCTATTGCAACGTGCGCCCCTATGGCCCGATCACGGTGGTGCGCTGCATGCCGTGCCTGCCCTATTCGCAAGACCGGCCGAAATTTACCGTGGATGCCCAGTCCGGGCTGGTGCACACCGAAATGAACTCGCCGGGCGTGCAAATGGCCTACGCCAACCGGCTGTTCCTGCGGATGGTGCACGAGAGCGGCAAGCTCGGCCGGGTCGCCATGAAACCGACCCAGGCGATGGAAGACGGCATCAACGCCGGCCTGCACGCCTGGATGCTGCAAGGCACCAAGTTCGAGGTCGGCCGCAAATACGCCGTCGACCCCTACGAGGAGCACAAGGAGAATATCGACAAGATCGTCGCCCTGCTGCCGGCCGACTTCAAGGACGGCATGGAGAATTGGGGCGGCCGCATCGAGCAGCATATCGCCGATACCAATTACGGTCTGCTGCTGTGGGATCTGATCGAACAACGCGACTGCATCATTCTGGCGACCGACCTCGATGGCGACCGGCTAACCGATCTGCTGGCTGATGTGTCCGATCCGCTGCGCGCCTATTCCCAACGCCTCGCCGCCCAGCTTGGCCAGGACATCGATACCGGCGAGGTGTGGACCGAAATGGGCTACACCACCGGCAATGGCCGCGACATGACCTCGGTGATGCACCGCACGAGCGGCCCGGCGATCCATGAACAAACGCTGGGCTCGGCCGACGCCATGCTGCTGCGCCTGCTCGACGGCGACGAGTCCATGGGTGGCACTAAACAGCCCTACGATCCGCGCATCCATTTCGTGTTGATCCGCGACGCCTATCTCGATGCCAACCCGGACAACGCGGAATTGCGCCAATGGCTCGACGCCGCGCTCGATAGTTTCGACGAAGTCTATGGCAACACCCGGCCCGGCTTCCTGGAAGGCTATGCGGCGCTGAAAGAGAAGATCGCGCCCTGGGGCGGTTGAGGCCGGCGACCAACAAACTGTATCACTAAACTACCCCCCCTCCCTAACCCTCCCCCTCGCTGGGGGGATTGAGGCTGGACCGTCACGCCAGTGGCGTGGCGTAAGCCAGCCGAAATATTTTTCTGTAAAGCGACTTTCGCCGCGCTGTTGCGCGACGGCTCGCTCCACAGCCCCCCTTTGAGGGAAGGCTAATCGCATATGGCGGCGCTGGAATTCCTCGTCCTTCGAGACACTCGCTGCGCGAGCCCTCAGGATGAGGAATTCGGTTAGATATTCACAAAGCCTCATCCTGAGGAGCCGCCCAAAGGGCGGCGTCTCGAAGGGCGAGGCGGTGGTCGCCCTGCCCTCGCTGGGGCAGGGGTCGGGTGGGGGGTATGTATCGGCTTATTCGGTGATTTGCTGGTAGACGGCCTGGGCGGCGGTGAGCAGCGCATCGCGGCCGTTTTCATCTTCGAGCTCGCGCACCAGCGCGTAGGAATGTTGCGAATCATTCCAGTAGAACATCGATAAATCGTCCGACAGCGCATAGGTGATATCGACACCGCGCGCCGTCTCGCTGCGCAGGTACAGGCTGACCCGCCCGCCGTCGGCGTCCTCGAACACGAACTGCGCCGCGGGACCACCGTTATCCGGCAACACCCGGGTTCCGACCAGCCGATAACCCAGGTCGGACAGCTGCGGCACCCGCACCCGTTCGCCCATGCGCGTGCTGATATATTGCGCCATGTCACCGCCATCAGTGGCACTAGCCAATCGCAAATCGTCGTCGCGGCTGAACATATGGGCGCTGGTGGCGCGTTCCATCAGAACCTGGGTGTTGATCGGCGGCGTGACCGCGGCGACCTGCACCGCGTCGCCGGGCCCGGCCGGAAACTCACCACGCACCACCCAACCGGCGACCACGCCGGAAAGCAACAGCGCGAAACCCGCCGCGATCGCGGCGCCGCGCGGCAGCCACTGGCGCCGGCGTCCGGCCAACGCATCGATAATGACGGGGGGTAATTCTTCGTGCAGCACGCCATCGTAGAGCGCGTGCAAACCGGCGTTCTGCGCCCGGTACCGCGCCACGCGGCCGGCCGCTTCGGGGTTCTCCGACAGCCAGGCTTCGACCTCGGCTTGGCGCGCGGGATCGAGCTCGCCGTCAAGGAGGGCGTGCAATTCGCCGTCGTCGATCTGCCGGTCGATCATTTGATCCTCCGGATCTGCGAGACATTCTCGCCATCCAAGGTGCGCCGCAGCTCTTCGCGGGTGCGCGACAAGCGCGACATCACCGTGCCGACCGGCACATCGAGCGCTTCGGCGGCATCGGCGTAGCTAAATCCTTCCAAACCCACCAAAAGCAGCACTTGGCGCTGGGCGACCGGCAAGCCGGCAATGGCGGTGGACAGTTGCGATAACTCGACCGCCGCCTCCTGCTCGGGCGGGCTGCCATGGGATAGCGCAGCCCCCTCGAGGGGCTGGTTATCGGCAGTCCGGCTAAGCCGGCGCATATCGTTGGCGTGCAGGTTATGCATAATCGTAAAAAGCCAGGTCCTCATGTTGGTGCCGTCGCGCCACAGATGCAGCTTGTCGAGGGCACGTAAAACCACGTCCTGAACAAGGTCGTCGGCGGCTATGCGATCGCGCAACAGCGCGATCGCATATCGCCTGAGCCGCGGTATTTCCGCGATCAATAGCTCTCGCTTATTATCCGTGCTCACAATCCATACCGGTAACTATGAAGCAGCTGATCCGGCGGCCACAGTCACCGCGGCCGCCGGTCCGTTAATGACTTACTTCTTCATGGCGTCCTTGGCCATTTCGTCCTTCTTCATGGACGCGTCTTTGGCCATGGCATCCTTAGCCATCTCGTCCTTCTTCATGGCCGCTTCCTTGGCCATCATCTCTTCCTTGGTCATCTCGCCCTTGGCGTGGTCCTTCTTGGCCATAGCGTCGTCTTTGGCCATTCCGTCCTTAGCCATCTCGTCCTTGGCCATTTCAGACTTCATGGCGTCGCCTTTGCCCATGGCATCAGCTTTTTTACCTTCGGCAAGCGCCGCGCCGGACAGGGCCATCGTTGCAACGGCGGCTGCCGCAATCATTCGTGCGATCGACATTCGTAATTCTCCTTGGTGTTAGATAAAATTTGGGCTTCCAAGGTGGCAAACACCGCTAACAGATAAATATTCCAAGGTTTTTCGCGTTCAGCAGAAAATAATCACTATGGTTAATAACTCATTGACCGCATCGCGCCCTCGAGCCCTTCCAGGGTGAGCGGGAACATGCGCCCTTCGAACAACTCGCTAATCATGCCGGCCGACGGAAAATAGCGCCAACGGTCCTGGGGCAAGGGATTGAGCCAGGCGGCATGGGGATAGGTGCGCAGCAACCGGCGCAGCCAGACATCGCCGGCCTCCTCGTTCCAATGCTCGACACTGCCCCCGGGATGAGCGATTTCGTAAGGGCTCATCGCCGCATCGCCGACGATAATCAGCTTGTAATCGGACGGATAGGTGTGCAGCAGGTCCCAGGTGGCCATGCGACGCGACTGCCGGCGGCGGTTCTCGCGCCAGACCGATTCGTAGACGCAATTGTGGAAGTAGAAATATTCGAGATGTTTGAACTCGGTGCGCGCGGCGGAAAACAGCTCCTCGCAGGTGCGCACATGGTTGTCCATCGACCCGCCGACATCGAATAGCAGCAACACCTTCACCGCGTTATGGCGCTCGGGCACCATCTTGATGTCGAGCCAGCCGCCATTGCGCGCGGTCGATGAAATAGTGTCGTCGAGATCGAGCTCGTCGGCGGCGCCTTCGCGGGCGAATTTGCGCAACCGGCGGAGCGCCATCTTGATGTTGCGGGTGCCCAATTCCACGTCGGCGTCGAGATCGCGGAAGATGCGCTTATCCCACACCTTCACCGCCGAATAATTGCGGTTCTCGTCCTGGCCGATGCGCACGCCCTCGGGGTTGTAACCCTGCGCGCCAAAGGGCGACTTGCCCTGAGTACCAATCCATTTATTGCCGCCCTGGTGTCGGCCCTTTTGTTCTTCCAAGCGCTGGCGGAGGGTCTCCATGAGCTTTTCCCAGCCACCGAGCGCCTCGATCTCGGCCTTCTCCTCTTCGGTCAACACCAATTCGCCCATCTTGCGCAGCCATTCCTCGGGAATTTCGGCGACGTCTTCATCGAAGTTGGGCGGCTCGAGGCCTCGGAAAATATGGGCAAACACCTGGTCGAAACGGTCGATATGGCGCTCGTCTTTCACCAATAGCGCGCGCGACAGATAGTAGAATTCGTCGACCTGATAATGACCCAGCCCACGGTCGAGCGCCCCCATGAGGTCGAGATATTCGCGCAGCGAGACCGGAACCTCGGCGCGGCGCAGCTCGGAAAAGAATTGGGAGAACATCGGCCTCGTGGTGTCCTATTCGCCCGCCCGCTCGCGGCGGTGCAGGAACGCCAAACGCTCTAACAATTGCACGTCTTGTTCCGACTTCAGCAGCGCGCCATAGAGCGGCGGGATCAGCTTCGCCGGATCGCTAGTGCGCAACACCTCGGCATCGATGTCCTCGGCGACCAGCAGCTTGAGCCAGTCCAACAGTTCCGACGTGGACGGCTTTTTCTTCAGCCCCGGCACATCGCGTACATCGTAGAAAACCCGCAAGGCTTCACGCAGCAGGTTCTTCTTGATGTCGGGATAGTGCACATCGACGATGCGGGTCATGGTCTCGTCATCGGGAAAGGTGATGTAGTGGAAGAAACACCGGCGCAGGAAGGCGTCGGGCAGCTCTTTCTCATTGTTCGAGGTGATCAGCACGATCGGTCGGTGCTTGGAGACGACCGTGGTCTTGGTCTCGTAGATATGAAATTCCATACGGTCGAGTTCGAGCAACAGATCGTTGGGGAATTCGATATCAGCCTTGTCGATCTCGTCGATCAGCACCACCGGGCGCACGTCGCTGTCGAAGGCCTCCCATAGCTTGCCGCGCACGATGTAATTGCCGATATCGTGCACCCGCTCGTCGCCGAGCTGGCCGTCGCGCAGCCGGGCGACCGCGTCATAGTCATAGAGACCATGCTGCGCCTTGGTGGTCGATTTTATGTGCCACTCAATCAGCGGCGCGCCGAGGGCGGCGGCGATCTCGTGGGCCAGTACGGTCTTGCCCGTGCCCGGCTCGCCCTTGACCAGCAGCGGCCGCTCCAGGGTAATCGCCGCGTTGACCGCGACCTGCAGGTCCTCGGTAACAACGTAGGTCTCGGTACCTTCAAAGCGCATGGATCGTTCCACTTGTTGCAGAGACTTGCTGTTGTAGGGGTTTGCCTGGCCCTATCGTTAAACCGCCAATTGTTCCTTGAGCAGGCGCTCGATCGCTGCTAAGGCGGCATCGGTCTGACCGGCATCGGGACCGCCGCCTTGCGCCATATCGGGCCGCCCGCCGCCGCCCTTGCCGCCAAGCTCGCTGACGCCAACGCGCACCAGGTCGACGGCGCTGAAGCGTTTGACCAGGTCGGCGGTCACGCCAACGACGATCGAACCCTTGCCGTCGTAAGCATCGGTGATGGCGACGATGCCCGAGCCGATTTGGCCCTTGAGATCGTCGACCATGGATTTCAGCTCGCGCGGCGGCACATCCGACAGGGCGCGGCCGACAAAAGTCACGCCGCCAATATCCGCGCCGGCCGCCTCGCTCTCCCCGCCCCCACCGGTCGCCAGTTTGCGCCGGGTCTCAGCCAACTCGCGCTCTAGCTTGCGCCGCTCGTCGAGCAATTGCGTGACCCGCGCCGGCACATCGGCGGGGCTGGCCTTCAAGACCTCGGCGGCCGAGTTCAGCAAGCCCGCCTGCTCGGCCAGATGGTGGCGGGCATCGATACCGGTCAGCGCCTCGATCCGGCGCACGCCGGCGGACACGCCGCCCTCCGACACGATGGTGAAGAGACCGATATCGCCGGTGCGCGTTACATGGGTGCCGCCGCACAGCTCGACCGAGAAGACGGGGCCATCGTCGCTGTCCGCACCACCAGGGCCACCCATCGACACGACGCGGACTTCGTCGCCGTATTTTTCGCCGAACAGGGCCAGCGCGCCGGCCTCGATCGCTGAATCGGGGGTCATCAATAGGGTTTCCACCGGCGCATTGAGCGCGACGCGCTCGTTGACCATTTCCTCGACCACCGCCAGATCATCGGCGGCAATCGGCGTCGGCTGGCTGATATCGAAGCGCAGCCGGTCGGGGGCGACCAGCGAACCCTTCTGGGTCACATGATCGCCGAGCTGCCGGCGCAAGGCCTGGTGCAAGAGATGGGTCGCCGAATGATTGGCCCGCAACCGGTCGCGGCGGGCGCCGTCGACGCGCATTTCCATCACATCGCCGACCGCTAACGGCTTATGCGCGACGGTGCCGAAATGCACATGCAGATCGCCCAGCTTCTTCTGGGTGTCGGTCACCGCGACCTCGGCCCCCGCGGCGCTGAACAGGCTGCCGGTATCGCCCATTTGGCCGCCGGATTCGCCATAGAACGGGGTCTGGTTCAGGACCAGGGCCACCGCGTCGCCGACATCCGCCCGATCGACCACATCGCCGCCGACCACGATGGCCGCGACGATGCCTTCCGCGACGCTGGTGTCGTAGCCCAGGAACTCGGTCGCGCCGGTTTTCTCGCGGACATCGAACCAGATCTCATCGGTCGCCGCCTCGCCCGAGCCCGACCAGGCCTGGCGCGCCGCGGCGCGCTGGCGCTCCATCGCCGCATCGAATTCGCCGGTGTCGACGGTGCGGCCCTGGCCGCGCAGAATGTCCTCGGTCAGATCGAGGGGGAAACCGAACGTATCGTAGAGGCGGAACGCGACCTCGCCGGACAAGGTCTTGCCGGACCCCAGGCGATCGGTCTCCTCGTCGAGCAAGCGCAGGCCCCGGTCGAGGGTCTGTTTGAAGCGTTCTTCCTCCAGTTTGAAGGTCTCGGTAATTAGCGCCTCGGCCCGGCCGAGTTCGCCGAAGGCCTGGCCCATGGCGCTCACCAGGGCCGGCACCAGGCGATACATCAACGGGTCCTGGCAGCCGAGCAAATGGGCGTGACGCATGGCGCGGCGCATAATCCGCCGCAACACATAGCCGCGGCCCTCATTCGACGGCAGCACCCCGTCGGCGATGAGGAACGAGCACGCACGCAGATGATCGGCGATCACCCGGTGGCTCACCGCCTGGTCGCCATCGGCGGCGACGTTCGAGGCATCGGCCGAAGCCTCGATGAGGCCGCGCATGAGGTCGATATCGTAATTGTCGTGCTTGCCTTGCAACACCGCGGCGAGGCGCTCCAACCCCATGCCGGTATCGATCGAGGGTTTGGGTAGATCGGCCCGCTCGCCCGGCGCATGCTGCTCGTACTGCATGAACACCAGGTTCCAGATTTCGATGAACCGGTCGCCATCCTCGTCCGGGCTGCCGGGCGGCCCGCCGGGGATATGATCGCCATGATCGAAAAAGATTTCCGAACACGGGCCGCACGGGCCGGTGTCGCCCATCTGCCAGAAATTATCGTGGGTGGCGATACGGATGATGCGCGCATCGGGCAGGCCGGCAATCTTGCCCCACAGATCGAACGCCTCATCGTCGTCGGCATAGACAGTGACCAGCAGCTTGTCCGCCGGCAGGCCGTACTCTTTGGTGATCAGGTTCCAGGCCAATTCGATGGCGTGTTCCTTGAAATAATCGCCGAACGAGAAATTGCCCAACATCTCGAAGAAGGTGTGGTGGCGCGCCGTATAGCCGACATTTTCCAGATCGTTATGCTTGCCGCCGGCGCGCACGCATTTCTGCGATGTGGTGGCGCGCTGATAGGGCCGCGTCTCGGCGCCGGTGAAGACATTCTTGAACTGCACCATACCGGCATTGGTGAACAGCAAGGTGGGATCGTTGCGCGGCACCAGGGGCGACGAGGAAACGATTTCATGGCCGTAGCGCGCAAAGAAATCGAGGAAGGCGGAACGGATTTCGCTTGTCGTTGCCATAATATGAAGACTTGGACCGGTGGATGGGCGGTGAGACGTCGGCCCGGCGTTTTACCTTGCGCCCCGAGAGGTGTCGAGACCCGCGTTTCCCGACATCCCACGCAAAAGCGGCGCCCCGGGGGACGCCGCTATTGTTTCGCAGGACCGCTAATTCAGTGCCGGCCCAAATTTCACCGCCCGGCGGCGTCAGTCGTCACCCTCGGCGAGGGACGCATCATCGTCACCTTCACCGGCCAAATCCTCCGGCGAGCCGAGCATGGCGTCGGAAATTAGGCCAGCACTGGCGCGGATGCGGTTTTCGATATCCTCGGCAATCTCGGGATGTTCGCGCAGGAAGGTCTTGGAATTCTCCCGACCCTGACCAATACGTTCATCGCCATAGGAAAACCACGAACCCGACTTATTGACGATGCCGGCCTGCACCCCAAGATCGATCAGCTCACCCATCTTCGAAATGCCCTCGCCATACATGATGTCGAACTCGACCACCTTGAAGGGCGGCGCCAGCTTATTCTTGACGACCTTGACCTTGGTCTGGTTGCCGACCACCTCGTCGCGTTCCTTGATCGAACCGATGCGGCGAATGTCGAGACGCACCGAGGCGTAAAACTTTAACGCGTTGCCGCCGGTGGTGGTTTCCGGACTACCGAACATCACGCCGATCTTGTGGCGGATCTGGTTGATGAAAACCACGGTGGTGTCGGAGCGCGAAATCGACCCGGTCAACTTGCGCAGCGCCTGGCTCATCAGCCGCGCGTGCAGGCCGGGCAGGCTGTCGCCCATCTCGCCCTCAAGCTCGGCGCGCGGCACCAGGGCCGCGACACTGTCGACCACGAGCACGTCAAGCGCGCCGGAGCGCACCAGCGTATCGGTAATCTCGAGCGCCTGCTCACCAGTATCGGGCTGGGAAATCAACAGATCGTCCAAATTGACGCCCAGCTTGCGGGCGTAAGTCGGATCGAGCGCATGCTCGGCATCGATAAAGGCGCAAGTGCCGCCGATCTTCTGGGATTCAGCGATGATATGCAGCGCCAATGTGGTCTTGCCGGAACTCTCCGGCCCATAAATCTCGACCACTCGGCCGCGCGGCACGCCGCCCAGGCCAAGACCAATATCGAGCCCCAGGGACCCGGTGGAAATCGAGGCCACCTCGACCGCCTGCTCGTCGCCCAGACGCATGATCGAACCCTTGCCGAAGGCCCGTTCGATCTGGCCCAGCGCGGCATCCAGCGCCTTACCTTTATCTTCCATACTTTCCTTCTCAACGACGCGAAGCGAGGTCGCCATAGATATCCCTCCTGTTATTCCACGTTGCCGCGCGGCCCGCAATGGAACGGTGTTGGTGCGGCAGTGAGCGCACTGTACTGCTTTTGTTCTTTTTTACAAGTTCTTTTTTTGTTCTACTTACGCCAAGCGGTATTACCGTAATCATGGTTAACAGTACCGCCTAACCGTAAGGCCACCGGGCGATTCGCCGCGATAGCCGCTAGCCGGGGTTGGGCAGGCTCATCACGTCCTTCACCTTGCCGGCCAATTGGTTGAGACTGAACGGCTTGGGCAGGAAGTGGATATCGTCGCTTTGTCCGAGCTTTTCGCGGAAGGTTTCCTCGGCATAGCCCGATATGCAGATCACCGGCAGGTCGGGCCGATCGTTGCGCATTTCGATGATCAGGGTCGGACCATCCATCTCCGGCATCACCGCATCGGTGATCATTAAGTCAATATGGTCGTCGACCACACCGAGCAACTCGAGGGCCGCCTCGCCAGTGCGCGCCTCGAGTACCTTGTAGCCCTTGGCCCGCAGCGCCCGGGCGGAGAACAGCCGCACCGCGTCCTCGTCCTCGACCAGCAGCACGGTGCCGGCCCCCGTCGTGTCGGCCGCCGCCGGCCCGTCCGCCGCTTCGGCCTTGCGCACCTCATCGGATGCGTCGGCGGTATGGCGCGGGATCAGAATAGTAAACTTGGCGCCCTCGCCCGGCGCACTGTCGAGGAAGACCTGGCCGCCGGTCTGCTTGACGATGCCATAGACAGTCGACAGACCAAGACCGGTGCCAGCGCCGACTTCCTTGGTGGTGAAAAACGGCTCGAAGATACGTTCTTGAATATCGAGCGGAATGCCGCTGCCATTATCGGCGATTTCGATCGCCACATATTCGCCGGGGGCAACGACCTCATTGCCGCGCCTTGTCTCGACGATCACCGACTCATTGAAGGTACGCACCGTCAACGCACCGCCTTCGGGCATGGCGTCGCGGGCGTTGACCGCCAGATTGATGACCACCTGTTCGAGCTGGCCCTGATCGACCCGCACCAGACCCAGATCGCGGCCATGGGCAATGTCGAGCTTGATGTTAGCGCCGATCAGCCGGCGCAGCAGGTTGGTGAGATCGCCCAGAACATCGGTGATCGAGAGCACGCGCGGTTGCAGGGTCTGCTGGCGCGAAAACGCCAATAGCTGACGCACTAGCCGGGCGGCACGGTTGGCGTTCTGTTTGATTT
Organism: Alphaproteobacteria bacterium; assembly: GCA_011087645.1. Lineage (GTDB taxonomy): Bacteria > Pseudomonadota > Alphaproteobacteria > UBA6615 > UBA6615 > JABDJY01. Next base: position 24,115 of record JAALLF010000024.1, on the reverse strand, counting down.
GCATGATATCGCCGAACGACTGGTCGCCGGGGCTGTGGCGCAATAGCAGCAGATCGCAAAAGCCGATCATGGCGGTCAGCAGGTTGTTGAAATCATGAGCCACGCCGCCAGCCAACTGGCCGACCGCCTGCATTTTTTGGCTCTGGGCGAACTGTTCCTCCAAATTGCGCTGCTCGGTGGTTTCATGGAAATGCACAACCGACCCGCCGTCACCCGGCCCACCTTCGATGCGACTGAGATAGAGGGTGGCGACGCGCGCCGTCCCGGTGGGCGTGTTGGTACGCAGTGTGGCGTCCTGTGGCGCCACCGGCACGGCGCCGCCGGCGACGCGCTCGAGCCAAGCCTCGATCTTACTCACCTCGTCATCGGCGATAAATTCGGTGATCGGCCGACCGGTCAGATTTGTCTCATCGGGCGCCACCAGCCGCTGCCAGGCCGGGTTCGATTCCAAGACCCGTCCCTCGCTATCGAGCAGAACAACGCCGACCGGCGCATTCTCGAACACACTGCCGAATCGCCGCTCACTACCAAGCGGGACCGGCTGTGCTTCTTGAACACTGGCGCTTTGGCGCACGACACTGCTGGTACGCAATCCACCATCCGTCGCCCGATTTTCCGACTGGACAACAACGACCGGCACCGCAGCCCCGTCCCGGTGTTTCAGCTCGACCCGTTGCCCCCGCTGCTGGATCGCCATCCGCAACGCGATGGGCGAGCGTCTGCGGGACTGGCGCTATGAGAATGTCGTGCAGCCGCAACCCCTGCGCTTCGAGATCACCCGGCGCGTAGCCCAGCCACGACACCAAGGCGTCGTTGGCTAGCAAAAATCGGCCATCTTGATCGACGGAATAAAACCCGACCGGCGCGGTCGCCAGAGTTTCAGCCAAGCTCGCCTGGCCGTCGCGTATTTCGGCCTCTGCTCGATAGGTAACTGTCGTATCCTCGAAGGTCCACAGCGCCAGACCATCTTGATCGGCCAAGGGTATGGCGGAGACGCGCAGCGCCACGATGCCAGTTTGGTTATCGGTCAGCAGCACGTCCTCGGTAACAGCGCTGCCGGCGGCAACGCCAGCGATCAGGCGGCCAATGAGATCGGCGGCCGCGCCGTCACCGCCGATCAGGCGTTTAAGGGCGGTAAGCGGCGCATGCTGCGTATCTGGGAAGAGCTGCCCGAACATCTCATTGGCGGCTTGGGCGCGGCCGGTCGCATCGATAACCGCGCTGGCCTGAGGCAACGCGCGAACCAACATCTCGGACGACAGCGTGTCGCGCGCGGCGTTGCGCTGGCGCCAGGTGACAATCGCCACGCTGGCCGCCGCGGCCGCCGCGACGGCGAGACCACCAACCGCCAGCGCCCACATATCAATTACTTCCGCCGCCCGACCGGCGATGGCGCCAATCAATACCGCGCTGGTGGCAATAAAGATGACGATAAGGCCGAGCCATAGCGGATCACGCCACAGCGCTACCGGCTTCTCGCCGGCGGCATCGCCGGAATCTTGGGCGGTAAGCTGGTCTGATGTGGTCATTAATTCGTCGCCGTTCCCGTCGAACAGCACATCGCCGTTCGGTTGCCCGGCCAAATTGTCACGCCGGCCGACGCCATAGCAACAGCGCGACTAATCGCCGGCTTCCGGCGCCTCATCGAAAGCGGTCTCGGCCATGGGACGTGGCCGGTCCTTCTTGATGCCCATCACGAAGGCGATGATTTCGGCGACCGCCTCGTAATGCTCGGGCTTGATATAGTCGTTGATATCGACCGCCGCATAGAGCGCCCGCGCCAAGGGCGGATTTTCGAACAGGGTCACGTCATATTCCTCGGCGCGCTCGCGAATACGCCGGGCCACCTCGTCGACGCCCTTGGCGACGACCTTCGGGGCGTCCATCTCGTCATGATCGTATTTCAGCGCGATGGCGTAATGGGTCGGGTTGGTGATCACCACGTCCGCCTCGGGCACCGCCTGCATCATCCGTTGGCGCGCGCGCTCGGTGCGGATTTGGCGCAACCGGGCCTTGATATGGGGGTCGCCTTCCGACTGGCGCATCTCGTCGCGCACTTCCTGCTGGGTCATGCGTAACTTTTTACGGTGCTCATAGAGTTGATAGAAAAAGTCGAGCAACGCCAACGCGGTCACCACCGAGACGACGCCGACCAGCAGGCGCGTGATCGAGTCGTGGAGAACGCCCAGCGATATGGGCACCGTCATCGACGGCAGAAGCGAAATTTTGTCGAAGATCGGCGAGACCACCACAAGCGTTATGGCGGCCACGAGAGAGATTTTCACCAAGCCCTTGAGAAGTTCGGTGACCGAGCGCAGCGAAAACATGCGTTTGACGCCGGCGAGCGGGGATATCTTGCTTAACGTCGGTTTGATCTTTTCGGGCGCAAACAGCAAACCGTATTGCACCAGCGACGAGGAAACCGCGGCGATCAAAAACAAACCGATCGGCGCGGCGATGGCAAAGCCCACCGCGAACCAGACTTCGACGAATATCTTGCGCAGCGAATCCGGGCTGACCAAAATTTGATGGGGGTTCTCGAGGAACTGGTAACTGACGGCGTAGATACGCTCGGCGCTAAACGGCGCGAACAGCGCCACGGCGACCGCCGCCGAAAACAACATGAACCAGTTGGCGACTTCGCGCGATTGCGCGACATCGCCCTTGTTGCGCGAATCGGTTAGGCGCTTGTGGGTTGGTTCTTCTGTTTTTTGGCTGTCATCATCATTTTCCGCCATCTCGACCTGCCCTACCTGACAATCAGGAAATCGCGGATGGTGGATTCAAACAGGTCGAGGAACAGCAACATGCTGGCACCGACCGTTAGCGCCAAAATGGTGAAGGCGACGAGCATCTGCAGCGGCAGAGCAATGAAGAAGACCTGGATCTGCGGCATCAGGCGCGCCATCAGACCCATCGAGATGTAAATCAGTATGCCGACAATGACCACCGGCATGGCGATTTGCAGCCCCATCTGGAAACTGCGGGATACGAATTGGGCGGCCAAGTCGGAGACGTCACCTACCGGAAAGCCGCCGCCCGGCACAAACAGTTGGTAGCTATCGACCAACGCCAGCAACATCAGATGATGCAGGTTGGTCACGAACAACAGGGTCACGCCGACGGTCGCCAAGAACGCGCCGGTAATGGCGCCCTGCTGGCCCACTGTGGGATCGAATAGCTGGGCGCTGCCGAGGCCGGAATTGAAGGCGATGATGGTGCCGGCGACTTGCAAGCTGGAGACCAGGATACGCGCCAGTGCGCCGATGACGATGCCGATCAGCACCTCGCCAGCGATAAACGTCGCCAAGCCAAACCCGTTCGCCGGCATCGCCGGGATAAGATCGACGACAAGCGGGAATAGGACAAATGTCAGGGTCAGCGCCAGAGCCAGGCGCACCCGCGCGGGTATGGTCAACTCGCCGAAGCCGGGCAAAACCATGACGGCGGCGCCCATGCGCGCAAATATCGCGAGGAACAAATAGACGTCTGTAACGAGCAGCCCTTCAAGCATGGCGCGGGGTGGCGCTTAGCCAATACCGATGATGCGGGTCGCCAGGCCTTGCGTAAACGTGACCAGGGTCGTCACCATGAACGGCAGGAAAAACAGCAGCGAGACGAAGATCACCAGGATCTTCGGCACGAAGGCCAGGGTCATTTCTTGAATTTGGGTCAGCGCCTGGAACAGCGAAATGACCAAGCCCACCAATAGGGCGATGATCATCAGCGGCGAGGCTAACTTTAGAAGGACGATGATCGCTTCGCGCGTAACATCGAGTACCTGGGCCATATCCATATGAACGCTTTCTGCGGTTAAGGGATTGGAGCCGCGCGTTATCCTTAGATCGGCATCCGCAGAATTTCCTGATACGCCGTGACCACCTGGTCGCGCACCGCAACCACGGTCTGTAAAGCCAATTCGGCGTTGGCGACGGCGGTGACGACTTCGGCGACATTGGCCTTGCCCTCGACCGCGGCGATCGACATTTGGTCAGCCTTTGCACCGGCCTCCAGCGCGCTCTCGCCAATTGACTTCATCACATCGGCGAAGTTACCGCCGGGCATTTTCTCCGCCGCCGCGCCGCCAGTGCCGGCGCCGGCGCTTTTAACCGCATCAACATAGGCATTAATGGCTGTCGCCATAGATGTAGACATAACCTTCTCCTCCTAGTGTCGGATCGTTCGCGTGTTTTGTCGCGTTAACGCAGTAAATCGATGGTGCGCGACACCATGGTCCGCGCCACGTCGACCACTCTCAGATTGGCTTCATAGCTGCGCTGGGCCTGGCGCAGATCGACCATTTCGATCAGCGGCTTGACGTTGGGCAACAGTACATAGCCGTTCTCGTCGGCCGCCGGATGGCCGGGATCGAAGTTCTGGCCGAACGCCGTGCGGTCGACCCCGATCCTGCCGACTTCGACAACTTCGACGCCGCTCGCGCGATCCATGGCGTTCTTGAACGACACGGTCTGGCGCTGATAGGGCTTGCCGCCCGGGCTGGTGCCCAAGCTTTCCGCATTGGCGATATTTTGCGAGATCACCCGCACGCGCACGTTCTGCGCGATCATACCCGATGTGGCGACCTGCATGGCCTTTTGAAATTCAGACAATGAAATTCCTCCTCAACGCCACGCGCTAGCGGCCACGGCCGAGCGCGATGCGGAACAGATCAAGATGCTTACGGTACAGATTGGTGGTCGCCTGATACGACAGTTGGGTTTGCCCGAGGCGCGTCAACTGCTGTTCCAGGCTGACATCGTTACCGTTGATGCTGGTTTCGAAATTGTCCGGGGTCTTTTCGGAATCGAATGGCAGGGTCGCGGTGGTGCCGGTCATGTGGCGGGCATTGGTGACCCGCGGCCCGGCGTCCTTCGGACCCGCCTCACGCGCCACCAGGTCGCGAAAATCAACCTGCTTCAGGTCGCGCGCGTTATAGCCCGGCGTATCGGCATTGGAGACGTTCTGCGCAATGACTTCAGTGCGACGCGACAACCAAGACATCTTCTTGGTCATCATCTGCATTATGGGGACGTTGTTAAATTCCATCCGCGCCGTTCCGCCCGCGCCGGAATTTCCACCGGGACAGGCATTAGCAAACAATTTATCGAAAATTTGATTTAACTTGGCCAGTATCACGCTCGGCTATTAACAAAAGGTAAAGCGCGATAGACTGGGCGCGACGAACCAGGGAGGATCGGCCGGTCGATCGTCGCCATCGCAGGGAATGTAAGGGTTTTCGCCCCCCTGATCGCCGGACCAATTGCAGGATCATGCTCTATCTGACACGCAAAATCGGCGAATCGCTCATCATCAACGACGACATCGAACTCACCGTCGTCGACGTCCGCGGCAAATCGATCAAGCTGGGCCTGACTTTCCCCTCGGATGTCAGCGTCTACCGGCAGGAGATTTACGAGCGGATCCAAGCGGAAAAAGCCGCCGAAGCGGCCGGCGCCAGTCCGGCCACCGACGACGACTAGCCGATACCCGCATTCAAAGGCCGACTGGCCATCCGCTGCGCGACGATCAACGACATCCTCGTTTGCTTCCGCCATCGTGGCGCTCTACGCGTTCCGCAACTTATAAAATCGAATCCTAATTGGCAGGAATAGCTCATGTACCGCGCCACCGCCGTCATGTGCGCGAGAAGATGGTGTCGCTGGTGCTCGGGACCAACATCGTGCGCAAGGAACTCGGCCTGCCGGAAGCCGATTGCATCGCCGCCGACGAGCGCTATTCGCTGCTGCAGACGGAGTAGTCGGGGCTGACACTATGATTGGGCCGGGTCTCCCCAGCTAGTTGACGTTATTTCAAACCTGTTGGCTTGTTAGAAACCGGTTCGCAGAGCCGCGCGCAACCCTGCGCACTGCCCGCCTTTAACGTTTCCTTAAGCATAATCGGTCAGGGTCGATGGCGAGTGGCAGAAGGCTGCTTGCAACCCGACGGGACCCTTTCGTGCCTGAAGAACTCGATGACGAGAAATTAGCGCAAGCGCGCCAAGCCGCGATTGCGATCAAAGGCACCGATGCCGAGAAGGTCGGCGCGCCGCTGACCGAGACCGCCCCGCGCATTATCGCCAAGGGCCATGGCGCGGTGGCCGACCAAATTCTCGAATTGGCCTTCGCCAGCGGCGTGAAAGTGCGTGAAGACGCCAATCTCGCCGAAATTCTCGAAGCCATCGAAGTCGATACCGAGGTGCCGCTGCACGCGCTCGCCGCGGTCGCTGAAATCCTTAGCTACGTCTACCGGGCCAACGATGTTTCCGCCGGCCGAACCAACAACAACCCATAGCGGAGGCTATGACATGACTGATCTGAACACTGTCCGCGAAGAATTGGACCAAGCCGTCGCCTCGCTCGACGATCTGCGCGTCGCCATGCGCGAGGGTGACGCCGTCGACCTGGACGGCTTCAACCTGATGGTTGCCAAGACTTGCAAGGCGGCGGTCGAATTGCCGCAAGCCGACGCGCCCAAGGTGCGCCCACAGCTCGAGCGCTTGCTGAGCGGCCTCAACGAGGTCAAAGCCGATATCGAGGCCGAGCAGACCGAAATCAATGAGCGGCTCAACGATCTGAGCGCGGCCGGCGAAATCGACATCACCGGCGGCCAGGACTGATCGAATTCCCGATTGCACCTACGACTGCGCCCCCGGCTGCAATGCCGAGTTTATGTCGATTTTTTCCTGATTTGGTCACCGGTTAAGCCTCATGGATCTCGTTGATTTCGCCCGTTTTTTGCTGTCCTTCGTGGTCGTCATCGGCCTGTTGGCCGGCCTGGCCTGGGTACTGCGGCGCTACGGCACCGGCCGCATCACCGCTGCCGCCGGTAAGGGACGGTTGGGGGTGGTCGAAGTCTCCATCGTCGACGCCAAGCGCCGGCTTATCCTGATTAAACGCGACGATGTGGAGCATCTGATCCTGCTCAGCCCGACCGCCGAGACCGTTATCGAAACCGGTATCACCATGGCGGCAAATAGCGACGGCTTCGCCGACCGGCTGGAAACCGCCAAGGCGGCCACCGAAGCCGACCGCAGCGAGCCAACCCGATGAGCATGGCCCAACGGCTTCGCCGGCTGGCGTTGACAGCCAGCCTGGGACTGGCGATCGCGCTGATCATCAGTGTGCCGGCGGCGGCGCAAAGCCTGTCGCTCGACCTCGGCGACGGCACCACGACGACGACGCGTATCGTTCAACTGGTCGCGCTGCTGACGGTTCTCAGCCTGGCGCCCTCGATCATCATCATGGTCACCAGCTTCACCCGCATCGTCGTGGTGCTGGCGTTTCTGCGTTCCGCCATCGGCACCCAGCAGACGCCGCCCAACACGGTGATTGTCAGCCTGGCGCTGTTCCTTACCGCCTTCGTCATGGCGCCGACCTTCGAGGCCGCCTACGAACAGGGCATCGAGCCCCTGATCAACGAAGAAATTACCCAGACCGAAGCCTTCGAGCGCTCCATGGCGCCAGTCAAAGTGTTCATGGTCACCCATGTGCGCGATCAGGATTTGCGCCTGTTCCTCGACCTGGCCGAGATCGAGAATATCGAAGGCCCCGAGGCGACACCGCTGCGCGCACTAATCCCGGCCTTCATGATTTCCGAACTGCGCCGCGCTTTCGAAATCGGCTTTCTGCTGTTCATCCCCTTCGTGATCATCGACATGGTGGTCGCCTCGATCCTGATGTCGATGGGCATGATGATGCTACCGCCGATCATGATCTCACTACCCTTTAAGCTGATCTTTTTCGTGCTGGTCGATGGCTGGTATCTGGTCGCCGGCAGCCTGGTGCAAAGCTTCGGCTGACGACGCTCGCACCATAGCCATCCGAAAGTCGAGATGCCGCCGGGCGGCATTCATGGTAGGAACGCGATCAATTCAATTGATCGTCGAGTGTTCTGCCATGCAATTTACCCAATCGCCCAGCGTCGCCCCCAATCCCAACGAGACCATGCCCTTGGCGGCGATCGTCAGCTTCGCCACCGATGCGCCATCGCGCGCGGTATTCGCGGTGTCGGGCGGCGGCCATAGCTGGACCGTCGAAACCGACGATGCGGCCACCGAACACAGCCAAGCGCTGCTCGGTCTGGCGGTCGGCACCGATTACGAGATCACGGTCAGCGCCCGCGACGACGCCGGCAATATGGTTGCCGCGGACGCGCCGTTGCACTTCACCACGCCGCCCCTGCCCGACGACTTCCCGCCCCTCGACATTCAGCTCTGCGAGCCGGCGGCGCGCGAACCGGCGACGATGATCTTTCCGGTCGGCCATCACCCCCTGGCAAAGGTCGAGAAACACGTTAATTATCTGGTCGGCATCGACCAGCACGGCGACATTGTCTGGCACCGCGAAATGCCGGGCCAAGTGCAGGACGTCCAACGGCTGGCCAACGGCAATCTGCTATGGCTCACCGGCAATTTTATCCTCAACGAACTCGACATGCTGGGCAACCAGGTGGGACGCTGGTATCCGCTGCATCATAAGGATAATCCACCGCCCGATGGGGTCGCCATCGAGACCCAGAGTATCCACCACTCCATCGCCGAAATGCCGTCGGGCAATATCGTCGTGCTGAGTCACGAGACCACGGATTTCGACGACTACCCGACCGACGACAGCGACCCGGATGCGCCGAAGGAAACCCGGCCGATCATCGGCGACACGATCGTCGAATTCACCCGCGACGGCGAGATCGTGCGGGACATAAAGCTATTCGATCTGCTCGACCCCTATCGCATCGGCTACGGCCTGAACGATCCGTTCTGGCATATGCGCGGCTATGAGGGCGGTGTCGACTGGGCCCATGCCAACGGCATCGCCTATGACGCCAGCGATAACAGTTACCTGGTGTCGGTGCGCCACCAGGACGCGCTAATCAAAGTCGACCGCGAGACCGGCGATCTAAAATGGATTCTCGGCACCCATGCCAATTGGGGCGAGCGCTGGCGGGACCTGCTACTAACCCCGGACGACGGGTTGGAATGGCAGTACCATCAGCACGACCCCTCGGTGACGCATGAAGGCACGTTCATGGTGTTCGACAATGGCAATAACCGCGCCGTGCCGTTCGAACCCAAGACACCGCCGGGCAAGAACCACAGCCGCGCGGTGGAATTCGCCGTCGACCCGGCGACGATGGCCGTCGAACAGATATGGTCCTACGGCGATGGCGGCGAAGATCCGATTTATGCGAATTTCGTCAGCGGCGCCTACCGGTTGCCGGACACCGGCAACGTCTTTGTCACCTTCGGCGGCGTGATTACCGATCCCGACGGGAAGCCCTCGGCTAATATGCGCGAACACCAAGTCTCGGCGCGCATGGTCGAAGTGACCCACACAACGCCGGCGAAGAAGGTCTTCGAGATGGTGATAAAGGATATGTCCGACGATCCGGTCAGCTTCATGGCCTTCCGCAGCGAGCGCGTGCCGGACTTGCGTCAGTCGTAGATAATTCGGATGTGGCGGACGCTGTTTAGAGGGGCAGCGCCTACCGATCACCCCGTCCCGCTATTCCGAAAGGGCAGCGGCGAGCTGTTCGTCATTGAGCACGGGAATGATCTCGAACTCCAACAAATCGGTCCAGCCCCGACACCATTTAGCCAAGGCGATCGGATCATCGGTTTCGGAGATCGCGAAACCACGATGACCGGCCGCGTCGTGCCAGCGCGACAACATGGTGACACCTTCGGGCGGTACGGCGCCGGTTTCCATGAAGCGTTCAATCGTGGCTTGTGAATTCTCCGGACTAAACGTCCAAACAGTCATAAAGTACATTATAAACCTCCCTTAGGCATTTGTTTTTAAACAGAAGTGCAAATCGCGAACAGGCGTCGGCGCTGCGGCTCGGTTAATCAGAGCCGGCGGGGAGTGTAGCCGATAAATACGCTGATACCACCCGACAGATGGACTTTCGCCCAACGCTGGAGGGTGGCTGAATCTAATTGACGGTGCTGTCCTGCGATGCGGTCTGGGTCTGCGCCAAGCGTGCCCGATAGCCTTCCATGAAGGCTTGGAAATCATCGGCGACCGATACCCGCCGCAACACGTCCTGGAAGTCGGCGGCGGCGGAATCGACCGAAGCGATGACCTGGAAATCAGCGCCGAACGGGGTCGCCGCCATGGCCGACGAGAAATTGCGGTGCAGAGCCCCTAACCCCGGCAAATCGCTGTTCAAGGCCAACGCCACAGCGCGGCTCAACACATAGCGGCTGCGCACGTCATCGAGGGACTGGCCGCGCGCCGGCGGCTTGCCAGCCAGCCGGCCGAACACTTCCGCCGCCTGGGCCCAATCGCGGGTTTGCCACATAATATCGGCGCGAACCCGGTCTGCTGATGCGCTTTGGTTGCCGTTCAGCGCCGTCAGCGCCTTATCGAAGGCAGCCAACTGGGTGTAAGCGCGCGCGGAGATCAGGCCGCGCTCTTGATCCAGCTCCTCGGAAATACCGTCGGAATGGCTGTCGGCAATCGCCGCCAGCGCCTCGCCAGGATCCCGGTCGAGTAACCGGACAACCGCCAACCGGGCGCCAACGCGCGCCTTGTCCTCGCCCTTCAAGCGGAATTCCACCTGATGGGACAACAGTTTGGCCGCTTGGGGCAACAGGTCGACGGACACCAACCGGTCCGCCAATCGGCGGATCATGGCGTCACCGTCGGTGCCCGCCGGCGCCAGTTCGCGAAAATCGTTAAACAGGGCGATCGCCATCACCGGCGGCAGGGTCTCGATGGTTCCCGCCGCATAGAGTTGGGCGAAGGTGCCGCGCATATATTCGGCGATCTCCGGCGCCAGACGATGGTCGCCGAAATTCGTGACCAGGCGCTTCAGACTTTGCAGGCCTTCGCGATACTGGCCAGATTCGATCTGCAGTTCGCCGAGCCGGCGCAACACCCGGAACTCGATGCCGTCACCGCGCCACACATAGCGCAGCCGGTCGAGATCGTCGATCGCCTGCTCGGTCGATATTTCACCTTCGTCGACCAGCAGCTCGGTTTTCTCCAACACCGCGCGGGCGCGGCTGCGGCGGTCGCGCCCGGCGATGGCGGAATCGTACATGCCTAACGCGGTGTCGATTTCCCCATCGAGCGCCGCGATATTGGCTTCCAAGACATGCTTATAGGCCCTATCGGTCGGGTTGAGGTGGGCGCCTTCGGCGATCTCCAACCAGAATTCGCCGCCGCGCGGATCTTCGTTGGCAAACGCGGTCTCCGCGCCGAGAAAGGCAAATCGTTTGCGCATGCCATCAGGATAGCTCTGCACGAAGCGATCGGACTGGCGCAGGCCAAATGTCGCCTCATCGAACCGGCCTTCCTCCGCCGCCAGCGCGGCACGCCACAACACGATCTCGGGCTCGCTATCGAGGTCGCGATCGAGAAGGTCGGCGCGCGCCTTGTCAAAATCACCCATGATATATTCGACCGCGCCGCGCAATGCCTTGAACGTTCCAAGCCGCGTAGCGTCTTCGTCTTCGGCGGCGACCAGTTGCAATATGCCGCGCGCGCGCGCGCCCATACCCTGGGCGAAATAGAACCGCGCCAATTCCAAGCGCTCGGCATTGCGCGCCTCGGGCGCGGCATGCTCGATTTGCGTCAACAAATGAGTTTGCGCGGCCGCATAATCACCGACATCGCCATGGCGCCAGGCATCAAAATCGTACATCCGCTCGGCCTTGGAATTCTCCGTCGCGGTGGCGAGAACCCGGCGGCGGACCTGTGCATTGGCCAAGCGCAAACCGCGCGCGGACGACACGATAATTTGCTGGCCGCGCGGCTCCACCTTTAGCCCGTCGGCATAGGGCACAACGGCGACACCCTGCACCGAGGGCAGTAAGCGGAAATCGCTGAATTGCTGGGACCGGGCCAGCCCATGACCGCTTTCGGCAACGGTCACCACAAAAATCTGGTCGCCGACCTCCGGATCGTTAAGCGCCAAGGGCGTCGAGGGCACCGTCGGCCCCAGCGCAACATTGGCGTCGCGGCCAGGATTGGCGGTTACCTTCAAGCGGGTTTCCGGCCGCATCAATTGCGGCGCGATGACGACCTCCCATCTGTTGCCTTCTCGCGCCACCGAGGCGTTGAAACCCGGGGTTGTGGCGAGACGCAACACGGTCGCGTTGCCATGTTCCAGTTGTTCGGCGGCGGAAATAAATTCCTCTGCCGCGACGATCGCCGAAGTGTCAATGCGGTATGGGCGGTCGAACACCAGCCACAACCAACCGCCCCGCCGGAAGGCGGCCATCGAAGTGGCGTCGGTAAAGGGAAAGGCCAGCCCGATGCCGTCGAGTTCGACTTTGACCTTTATATCCAGGGTCTTCGCATCGTCGGGCAAGGATGCCGGCGCCGCGTCGGCCGCACGTAAGCTCGGCGGCACCAATTGCAGCGGGGCGCCGCCCTTCGCCGCGCTGTCGCCGGTCGGCGCTGGCACGGCAGCGGTCTGTGGTTCCGGCGCGGCCGTTTGGCTATTGGTTTCGCCGGGCTTGGCGTCCTTGTCATTCAGAATATCGACGACGACCTTGCGGCCGTCGCGGAAGTGGCGCACCTGTCCGGCCACACCCAGATCGATCTGCGGTTTTCCGTCGTCGCGCTGCGCGCTTTGCATGCTGGTAAGCAGCGGCGAGGTTGTGCTCGCTGATTTGGGCACCGCGATGTCGCCGGCGCGAGCAAAGGTCAGTGAGACCCGATCGTTCTTCTGGGACAGATCATAGTCGGTGCGCACCGGCCAATCGAACACGATACGGGCGTAACCGTTACGTTTTGATATCCGCACCGGCACCTGTGGTACCGTCTTGGCCGAAGCGTTCGCCTCGCCCGCGGGACGAAGATCGATGACGACCGAGCCCTCGTTGATGAAATGGTTTGTCTTAATCGGGCGTTTGAGGTCGATCACAACGCGCTTGCCGCCATCCTCCAGACGAGCATTTCCCATATATTCGGGAATCTCGGCGCGAGCCTTGTCGAACCTACCTTCCATCGCCCGGTCGAAGGTCACGGTGAGCTGTTGATCGGTGGTCGCGACCTTATAGGAAACCGGCGCCTTCCAGTCGAAGACCAGGCGGCCAAAGGTCGGGTGCAGGCCACCGCGAACACGCACCTGCTCGGCCGCATGAGCGGTGCCCATCGTGGCGATCAGGATGGCAATGGCCAAAACGGGGATGATCGCCATACGCGTAAACCAGCACGGCGCAGCCTGAATGGCTAAGGTTATGTGGCGGCTCATGGGCCGTCTCCTGTCTCGGATTGTACGATGATTTCGATACGGCGAACCGGCAGTCCGCGCGGACCTTCGATCCGCTCAACCGGCGCCAGGTCGCCAAAGTGGCTACCAAAGCGACCCTGCACTTCGATCGGGCCGGTGTAGCCGCCAGCCTCGAGCGCGCGGGCCACCCGCGCCGCGCGCAGCAGCGATAACTCCCAATCGATAATCGATTGCCCATCCTCGCTCTGAGCAGGTTCGACATGGCCCACCACGGCGACTTGATTTTCGATACCGGCGAATAGACCGCCGAGAATAAACAGCGACTCGCGACCGCCCGCGGTGACCCCGACCCGGCCATTGGCGAAGACCAGTTCGCCAGGAAAATCGAGGGCGATCCGGTCGGGACTGACAAGCATGCGCACATCTTCGAGCGCCGTTTGTCCCCCCAGTTGCTCGCTGACAACGCGCTCGAGATAACGCAGATCGAGGGCCGCTTCTTCGACGCGCTGCGTGATGTTGGCGGTTTCGACAGGCCGCGGCGTAACGCGCGATTCGGAAATTCGAAACTGCCGGTCGAAGGCGGTCGTCGCCCCTTCCCATTTGTCGGAATCGACCTCGGCCATCGAGAACAGCAGCACGAAGAAGGCGACCATCACCGCGGCGAGATCGGCGAAGGTGATCAGCCAGCGCGCCTCGGAGCGGCGTTTTTGTCCCGCCGGGTTACTCAAGGTTGGCCGGGCGACGAGTGAGATCGGGCTCATGGGCTCGCCTCCCCGGTCGGCGGTTTGGCCAGAACGCGAAATTCGATGCGGGTCTGTCGGGGATCGCCATCTTCCAGCGCCACCACCAACTGCCCCGGCACCACGCCAAATTCAGCAAAGGTACGAACCACCGCCCCGGCCCGTTTGGCCGCCGCTTCGATCGCCGCGGAACGGGCGCCGATCACTTTGCCGCCAGACGGGCGACCATAGGCGGTGAGCTCGATGGTCACATCATCCGCCGCCAAGGTCAGCAGTTCCGACGCCGGTTCGGCGAGTTCGCGCAACTTGTGTGAACTCACAACGCCATCGGTGAAGAGCACCTTGTTATCGATCGACGTGCTGAGCAGGGTACCGGTTCGGATCAGATCGAAGCTGCCAAAGCCAACCAAGGTGCGCAGCAATCCGGTGATTTCGCGCTCCAAATCGGCCGCCGCTTCGAGATGTCCGACGAACGAGCCCAGGGTGCGCGACTGGCCGTCGGGATCGCTCAGATTGAAGGTCGCCGCGAGGCTGCCCAAGACGGCCTTGGTTCGGTTCGCCTCGAACTGCGCCAAGCTGTTCAACAGGATAAAGAACGCCAGCAGCAGCAGGAACAACGACAGTACCGATGTCAGCCCCGCCGCTTGCATGCGCACGCGGATGTCGTCGCGATCGGCGGATGCATGGGCAAATCCGTCGGCGCTTTGATCGTCACTATGGTCGTCAAACCTTGCCATTTATCTCACTTGAGCGGCCGCTAAATGACCGCGGCCGTTTAGCCTTGGATCAGCCCGACGGCTCAGTTTTGGTCGCCGGCGTGGTCAAATCGATCGCCCGTTGGCGGGCCAGTTCGGTTGTCACTTCGCGCGCGCGTTTCGGCTCCATCGCGGCCAGGATCGAGGCGCTCTTGCGCTCTTTCATGGCTTCCATGATGCCGAGCAAAATTCTCATATCGAGGTCACCGAGGATGCTCGCAGCATCCTTCGGCTTCATGGTTTCGTAGATTTTGACGATGCTTTGCAGCTCGGACTCTTCCTGCTCATCGTATTGGCGCACCAACGCCTCAATCGAATCGCGCAGCAACTGCAATTCGGCGATGCGGCTATCGAGGCGCTCTTCGGTCACGTTCAGCAGACGCTCGCGCGCCTCCAATTCCTTTTCGAACACCGCCAGCTCATCGCGGCGCGCGGCGAGTTCCTGCAGCACGGCGACTTCGCCCGGGGTAAACTCGACCGGGAAATCGATTAGCCGGTCTTCTTCCGCCGCTTCGTGGGCTTCGTCGGCATGCGCCGCGTCACCGGCTGGCGCGTGATCGCCCGCCCCAGCCTTTTCAGGCTTGGACTCATCGCCGCTTTTAGTGTCGCTCTTCTCGGCCGCCACGGCGGGCCGTGTCGGCGACAGATCGACGCCGAACGACAACTCGCCCACGCGCACGACAAACAAGGCCGCGACGCCGACGATAACAACGGGAAGCAGACGGATTTTCATTCGCGATTTCGGGGACCCGGAATACGTCATCGTAACTCCTGTACAGCGGCCGGACGGGGTTCAGGATCGCCAAACAGCTCGGCATCGAGACCCGCGTTGGCCGATAATCCATCGGCCGGACCCACCGGGGCTTTCGCGGCCGGCGCGCGGCCATCACTTATTAAACCTTCAAGGCGCGCGCCCTGCCCTTCAGCACGCTCGACCAGATACTCAAGTTCATCGCGGAGTTTCTTCATCGATTCGAACTGCTCGAAGAACTCGGAGTCATTGCGACCGGCCACTTCTTTCATGGCCGAGAGACCCGATTCCGCCCGCGTGGTCGCCTGATAGAAATCGCTGATCAAGCGCTCCATTTGCTGGGCGCCGCCACGCAGCTGGCTCAAACGGCGGTTGAGGACGATCGCATAGGCAATCGTCGCCACCAGCAATCCGGCGACTAGAAGGTCGAGAGCGACGGCGACACTCATTCCGACACTTGCTCCGGTTCGACCTTTTCCTCGATACACACCGCGACGACGTTACCCTTGCGACCCATCTTGCCGGAGAACATCGGCATATCACCGCACAGCAGGGTGATTGGGGCGTCCGGCGCCGCGTTCAACGGCAGGTGGGACCCGACCTGGAGATTGATGACATCGTTGAGGGACACTTGCTGTTGGTCGAGAACGGCCTGGATGTTGACGTCGGTCTGCCAGAGTTCGGTGGCAAGATGGGATTCCCAAATCGAGTCACGGCCGAATTTTTCGCCCATGAACATCTGCAGCAGCAGATCGCGCACCGGCTCTAACGTGGCGTAGGGCAACATCAGCTCCAGATTGCCGCCGCGATCTTCCATATCGATGCGCAGCCGCGCGATAATACCGGCGTTGGACGGTCGGCCGATGGTGGCAAACCGCGGGTTGGTTTCCAGCCGGTCGAGGCGAAAGTTGACCGGCGACAACGGGTCGAAGGCGGCCGACAGGTCGACTAGCACCACATTGATCATGCGCTCGACGAGATTGCGCTCGATGGTCGTATAGGGCCGGCCTTCGATGCGCATCGCCGCGGTGCCGTGGCGGCCGCCGAGCAACACGTCGACGATCGAGTAAATCAGCGAGCTGTCGACGGTCAGCAGTCCATAATTGTCCCACTCTTCGGCGCGAAAAACGCCGAGCATCGCCGGCAGGGGAATTGAGTTCAGATAGTCGCCAAAGCGGATCGACTGAATGGAATCGATCGACACCTCGACATTGTCCGAGGTGAAGTTACGCAAGCTGGTGGTCATCAAACGGACGAGCCGGTCATAGACCACTTCGAGCATCGGCAGACGCTCATAGTTGACCAGCGCCGAATTGATGAGAACCGACATGCCGTCATCGGCACCGTCGTTACCCGGCCCATCGAAGCCGAGCAGATTGTCGATTTCGTCCTGATCGAGGACGCGCTCGTCGACGGCGCCGTCACCGTCACCGTCGTCGCCCTCGCCCGCGGCCATGGCTTCCCATTGGGCAGCCATCTCCTCGTCGCTGAGGACTTCCTCTTCTTCCGAGTTCTCGGTTTCTTCCGGATTCTCAGCCGACTCGTCTTCCATACTCACAGATGAGCGCTCCGTACTTTACTGGACTAGCATTTCTTTGAATAAGACATCGGTGACCCGCGCCGGGCTGGCCGCCGCGTTAACCCGAAACAACAGTTCCTCGCGCAGCCGATACAGGCCGGCGGAGCCTCGCAGGTCCTCGACGCGAAGCTCGCGCAGATAAACTTGAAAATTATCGATGATTCGTGGCAAGGCCGATTCCAGGGTGGCTTTATCGGCCTCGCTGGTCAGCTCCAACGAAACAACGATCTTCAGAAAGTTGGTACGCCGTCCCGACGTGCTCAGATTGACCAACATCTGCGGCAGTTCGAAATAGACTGTGCCGTGTTCCTCACCACCGCCATGGGCGTCGACCTCGCCGGCGGCCGGCGCGCCATGGCCGTCCGCGACCTCAACGGGCTCCTCTTTACCGAGCAGACCATCCGCGAGGCCGGAGAGAAATACGCCGGCGCCACCGCCCCCGAGTAACAGAATCGGCAGCACAATCATCAGCAGCTTCTTTTTGCCGCCCTTCTTTTTGCCGCCTTCTTCTAACTCTTCGCCGTCTTCGGCGCCCTCGAGTTCTTCATCGGGTTCGTCAGTATTGGTTTCGTCTGTCATGTCGCTGCTTCCAAGTGACCGCGCGACCGCAAGCGCGATGGCGAAATTCGCGGAAATACTAGGCCGAACCTGGTTAACAAAAGTTAAATCGCCACCCACATCGCCCCTGTAAGGCGGCGGTGGCGACCGCGAATTTTGGCCTTCCGCAAGGCAGCCCTTGCCCGGCAATCACTGCCTAACCGGCACTTCTGATGCCCGTCGGGGCCGGATAGAATTTTCTAAGTATTTGAATTAATTAGAAAATATATGTTGGCACGGCACCTGCTTAGTGAGGGGCGTGATGATCCGCACCAGGAATACAAAATGACCACTACAGGCGAAGTCGCGCTGTCTTATCAGTTGGCGCTTTCTAATCAGTTAGACATTACGGCGAACAACATCGCCAATGTGACCACCCCCGGGTTCCAGAGCAGCCATCCGATTTTCGCGGAATTTCTGGTCTCGGTCGACGAGACCGGCGAGCAAATTGCCTATGTCGTCGATAAGGGCACGGTGAGAAACCTCAACCCCGGCCCGGTGAACTTCACCGGGAACCCGCTGGATATCAGCATCGAAGGCAGGGGCTACTTTGTCGTCGAGAACGAAGAGGGCATTGCCTATACGCGCAATGGCGCCTTCCGGCTCGACTCTTCCGGACAACTCATCACCAGCGCCGGCGCTGTGGTGCTCAACGATAGTAACGACCCCATCGTAATCGCACCGGGCGAATCCCAAATCGACGTTACGCAAGATGGCACGATCAGTACCGAAAACGGTGTGATCGGCCGCTTCCGCCTCGTTGAATTCGCCGACGAACAAGAGCTGTTAAATCTCGGCAACAGCCTGATGTCGTCCGAACAGGAACCGCTCGAAGCCGCCGACTCCGCCGTCGTTCAAGGCATGCTCGAAGGTTCCAACGTCATTTCCGTGACTGAAATTTCGCGCATGATCCAGCTTCTGCGCAGCTATCAGGCCGCTCAACAACTGATCACGACCGAAGAGGAACGTGAGCAGCAGGCCATCGAAACACTCACCCAAATCGTGTGAGCCCAGGAGGAATAAAATGAGATCTTTAAGCATCGCCGCGACCGGCATGTTGGCCCAGCAACTCAATGTTGAGGTTATCTCCAACAACATCGCCAACATGAACACAACCGGCTTTAAGCGCCAGCGCGCGGAATTCCAGGATCTGCTCTACCAGACCGTCGAACGCGTCGGCTCGACCTCGTCGGACAGCGGCACCGTGGTGCCCGCCGGCGTTCAAATCGGCCTCGGGGTGAAAGCCGCGGCGGTCTATAACATCGCCGAGCAAGGCAATCTGCAATCCACCAGCAACCCGCTCGATATGGCGATTAGCGGCGCCGGTTATTTCCAAGTGACGCTGCCCACCGGGGACACGGCCTATACCCGAGCCGGCTCGTTCCAACTGAGCCCGACCGGTGAAATTGTCACCGTCGACGGCTACACGGTAGATCCCGCGATTACCGTGCCGGCAGACGCGCTACAGGTGACTATCAACGCCAGCGGCCAGGTCTCGGTGCAGCTTCCCAATACCGTCGCTGAATCGATTGTCGGCCAGCTCACGCTTGCCAACTTCCCCAACCCCGCCGGCCTCGACCCACAGGGCGATAATCTATTCCTCGAGACCACCGCCTCCGGCGCCGCCACGACCGGCACACCGGGCGCCACCGGTCTGGGTGTGATCGAGCAGGGTTTTGTCGAAACATCGAACGTCAACACGGTGACCGAGATCACCAACCTCATCACCGCCCAGCGGGCCTACGAGATGAACTCGAAGGTGATCCAGACATCCGATGAGATGCTCAGCACCATCAACCGGTTGCGGTAGGGAGGTTTTGATGAACGCCTTTAAAAGCCTCACCCTGCTGACCCGGTTCGCGCTGGCGGCGTTCTTCGCCGTCATGCTGGGCCTGTCGACAGTGTCGGCCGATGCCACCCTCGACGCGCCGCTGACTTTGCGCAATCACGTGACCATCAACGGCGGTTCGATCCATCTCGGCGATATATTCGACGGCTTCGAGACCCCGCGTAGCGGTGTCAGCGGCGAGACCATCGTCGCCTACGCCCCGCAACCGGGACGGCGCGCCGTCTTCGATGCCAAGTGGCTATCACGCGTCGCCCAGCGCCACCGCCTGGATTGGCGCCCAACAACGCGCCTCGACCGCGTCGTCGTCGAACGGGCCAGCACGGTTATTAACGCCGAAGACATCGTCTCGGCGCTGCGCAACGAAATCGAAGCGCGTGGCAATGCCGGCGCCATCGACCTTGAGCTCTCGAACCGAAATCTTTTGGTGCATATCGATAGCGCCTTGCCGCCGACGATCGAGGTGGTTCATTTGGCCGCCGCATCGCGCCGCGGACAGTTTTCGGCCATCATCGCGGTGCCCGCCGGCGATCCGCAAGCCCGCCGCATCACCGTCGTGGGCCAGATGTTCTCAGTCGTCGAAGTGCCGGTGCCGGCCCGCGCCCTGCGCCCCGGCAATCCGATCCGCGAGGGCGACATTAAATGGAAGCGCGTGCGCGCTAACACCGTGCGCAACGATACGGTGACGGATGCCAACGAGTTCTTGAGCCTGGAGCCGAAGCGGCCCCTGAGCGCCAATAAGATGGTGCAACGCTCAGATCTGCGCGCGCCGGTTACCGTGTCGAAGGGGATGCTGGTCACGATGATCTTCCGCACCTCCTCGATGGTGCTGACCGCCAGTGGGCGCGCCCTGGAAGCCGGCTCGACCGGCGACTTCATCACCGTCCGCAACACCCAGACCAACACCAATGTCGACGCCAAAATCCTCGGCCCCAATCGCGTCGAAGTGGCGACGCTTCGCCAACTCGCCTCGTCAGAAGGAAACGTACAATGAGCCTAAACCGCACCTCGCTGCGCGTGCCGGTGATCATCGCGCTCGCCCTCGCGCTCAGCGGCTGTAACGCCCTCACCCGCTTGTCCAGTGTCGGCGCCGAGCCGCCCTTAACGACCATCCAGAACCCGACGCTGCAGGCGAATTACCGTCCCGTGTCGATGCCCATGCCGGCGCCCAAGCCGGTCGAGCGCAACGCCAACTCGCTGTGGCGCACCGGCGCGCGGGCCTTCTTCAAGGATCAACGGGCGGCCGATGTCGGCGACATTCTGACCGTGGTTGTCGACATCGACGATCAGGCGACCATCAACAATGCGACCACACGGGCCCGCAGCGCCGAAGAGGGCGCCTCCCTCAACCGCCTACTCGGATATGAGGGAAGTCTCGGAACGGTTTTGCCAGAAGCGATCAACCCGGCAAACCTACTGGACTTGAATTCGGATTCCGCGTCGAACGGCAATGGCCAGATCTCCCGCGACGAGCAGATCGAGTTGAAGATCGCCGCGGTTGTCAGCCAAGTGTTGCCCAACGGCAATCTGGTGATCCATGGCAGGCAGGAATTCCGCGTCAACTTCGAGGCGCGTGAATTGCAGATCGCCGGCATCATCCGGCCGGAAGACATTTCGTCGACCAACGCCATCGTCTACGAAAAAATCGCTGAAGCCCGTATTTCGTACGGCGGACGCGGACAAATTTCGGACCTGCAGCAGCCTCGTTACGGCCAGCAGGTACTCGATATCCTATTTCCGTTCTAAGCAATCGGCAGGCAGCCAAATCGTTTGAACGGAATTCTGGCCAGGTAGGCCAACCGGTCAGGTAGGCCGGAAGATGCGGAAAGGTCGGTCCCAGGTAGGGACCGGCCTTTTTCGTGTTACTGCTGTTTTGAGCATGTACGAATGCGAGAAATGGACCGCCCTAATCTTAGATATTCGATGTCTCGTGTCGGGGATACTGGCCGTAATTGGTCATCGCTACCAATGTCGGTTGTTTGCCATAAGTGGCACTTCAGAACAAACTAATATACCGCGTGCTGTGACGCGACTAAACTGTCCGGTGCCGGTTGTGGCAACCGGCTTAATGGGATTTACTCATGGGGAGGACGTTTATGTTCAATGGTGTTCGGTAACACCGAGAACCTTCAACTAAACTGAATGGGGAGAACAGTAAGATGTCACTTCGATTAACACGAATGATAGGGGTATGTTTCGCGCTGGGGGCGATTGCTTCGGCACCGGTAAGTGCGGAGAATTTCACGTTTCGTATCGCAGCTGGCCACCCGGCACCGCCATTGGCGACCGTCAACCAACTGCAAAAAACCTTCGTACCGAACATTACAAAACGCGTTGCTGCGGAAACCGAACACACAGTGCGGTTCATTGAGGGCTATGGCGGAACGATCGCCAACCTTTTTGAAGTGCTCGAATCGACCCAAAAGGGATTGGTCGATTTCGGTTCCATACCGTCGGCCTTTGAGCCCACTAAACTGTTTGCGCACAACTTGAACTATTTTGTGCCCTTTCTCTCGGGCGACCCCAAGATCATGGGGCCGACAACCCGGCAGGTTCAGAAAGAGTTCGACTATTTCTATGAGGTTTTCGAGCGCTACAACCAGACCTATCTCGGTGGCGGTGCGTTCGACGATTATGGTCTCGGCACCAGTTTTCCTTGGACCAAAATGGAAGAGCTTAAGAATGTGAAAATCGGCGCGGCGGGTCCTAATTTGCCGTGGCTCGATTTTGCCGGCGCCGCCAAGGTCCAGACTAACTTGAACGAGGCCTATAACGCCCTGCAATCGGGCGTCTATAAAGGTCTTGTCATTTTTCCAGCGCCGTATTTCGGCTTCAAATTGGGTGAGCCGGCCAAGTACTATACGACGATGGGATGGGGCTCGACCCTGATTTATCCGCTCAGCGTCAACAACGACACCTGGGCTAAGATCCCCGACTCTGTGAAGAAAATTATCCGAGAAGAAGTGACGGTTTATTCCAACGCTGTTGAGCAGGAATCATCAAGGAAATTTAATGCCGCGCTCAAGAGTCTCAGCGATCAAGGGGTAACCGTGCGCGATCTCGGCGATGAGGAGCGCCGCAAGATGGCTCGCGCAATCGAGCCATGGGTCAATCAAAAAGCCCAGGAATACGAAGATCAGGGCTTCGAGGGTCGCGCCACGTTCAAAAGGTTGATTGAACTGGCGAAGCAAAACGGTGCGAAGCCGGCCTACGACTATACGATCAAGTAGTCGGAATTCTTCAGAACTTGCGAGAATCTAGGGCAGCCTTTCGGCTGCCCTTTTTTCACTATTCGGATTTCGCGAAGGTGGCACGATGCCCGGCGCGATATGGATCGTTCGGGGGAGCCAATTGGGAATTGGCGGAGCTTGGCGTAGAATACGACCAAATATGGGCGACAACACGTACTCACATAACAGCCCACCAGCGCCGAAACGCCGTTTCCAACAAGGGGAATGATCGATGGCAAATTTAGAAATTTCGGTTGAAGAGATGGAGCGCGAGCGAGTGGCTCGTTTTGGCAATTCTAAGCCCAATCCCATGATGTTCGTCGACACCCGACTGCCTGAGCACGCCCGCGATTTATTCAGTGTGATCGGTCCCGGTGTATCGGAGGACCCTTCGACTCGTCCTTCGATTACCGATAGTCATGGCTTCAATATTGCCTATGTGGGCGCCGAGCCGGGTTGCGGCGCCGCCTTACATAATCACGTGACCGTAGAAGTGTTCATACCGTTTTCCGGGCAGTGGACAATTTATTGGGGCGATGAAGGTGAGAATGAAATTCAAGTTGGCCCTCTCGACTGTTTCTCCGTTCCTCCCGGCGTGATGCGGGGTTTCCGCAACGATGGTGACGAATATGCGCACATGGTCGCTGTGGTCGGCGGTGACGACAATGGCAAGGTCGAGTGGGCCCAGTCGGTGCTCGACCGAGCTGGCGAGACTGGATTACGGCTGGACGAAGACGGCAATTTAGTGGTCGAGCCGGCTGAATAGCCCGCCCGCCGTCACCCATTCAAACCAACGGCCCCCTGGAGGACACCATGACCAAATCCAAATGGGACGTCGAGCGCATGGAAGGCGAGCGGATCGCGCGCTTTGACGACCTAAAGACTGATCCCCGGTTTTTCCTCGATTCTATGCTGCCCGGCCATGAACGGCTCAACTACAATGTCATTGGTACCGGTGTCGCCGAGAACCCCGATGCCAAGCCGGCGATTGACTTCGCGCAGGATTTCAATCTCACCTATATGAAGGCCGCTCCAGGCAAGGGTCCGTCGCTGCATTCCCATGATCATGTCGAAGTCTTCATCGCAATGACGGGACGATGGTCGGTCACATGGGGCGATGAAGGCGAATACGAAACCTTTCTCGAGCCGTTTGATGTGATATCGGTACCGATTGGCGAAATGCGCGCAATTCGTAACGCTGGCGATAGCGATGCCTGGCATCTGACCATTCTCGGCGGCACCAAACCCAGCCGCGTCGACTGGCACGATGATGTCATCCGACGTGCACAAGATGCCGGTTTCACGCTCGACGAGGACGGCAATATCCAAGAGACCTGACCCGCCGTGGTCACCCATGACCACTCACGGCAGGTTTACACAGGTCACCTCAACCGATCGATGCAACACAAGCGTTAAATCGTTCTGCTGGGGATTC
>JAALLF010000023.1 GCA_011087645.1 Alphaproteobacteria bacterium | reverse complement strand
CACTCCATCTTTGCTTCCAAGATAAAGTGTTGCGTCGACCAGTTGAGATCACCCTCGTATTCTAACTATCCACGCCCCACGACCCTTGGCCGGCGGCTGTCCTGTTCATCGCTTGCTCACAACGCTAATTTGGACCGCCGGAATGGTTCAAACCGGCGGCATACTGCTCTATGGTGCGCCCTCCACATTCAGCCGTTGGATAGAGCAATGATTCCCCGTTACAGCCGGCCCGAGATGACAGCCATCTGGGAGCCCGAGAACAAATTTCGTATTTGGTTCGAGATCGAGGCCCATGCCTGCGATGCCATGGCCGAGCGCGGCACGATCCCCAAAGAGGCGGCACAAGCCGTTTGGCAGCGCGGTAAATGGGATATCGCGCGGATCGACCAAATCGAGCGGGAAACCCACCATGACGTCATCGCCTTCCTGACCAATCTTGCCGAGCATGTCGGTCCAGAGGCCCGGTTCGTCCACCAGGGCATGACTTCGTCCGACGTGCTGGATACCTGCTTGGCGGTGCAGATGACCCAGGCGGCTGACCTATTGCTTGCCGACCTCGATGCTCTTTTGGCTGCCCTTGAACGGCGCGCGCGCGAACATAAAGACACCGTCTGCATCGGCCGCAGCCACGGCATCCATGCCGAACCGACGACCTTCGGCTTAAAGCTCGCCAGCCACTATGCTGAATTCGCGCGCTGCCGCGATCGCATGGTCGCCGCCCGCGCTGAAATCGCCACCTGCGCGATTTCCGGCGCTGTCGGGACCTTCGCCAATATCGACCCCGAGGTCGAAGCCCATGTCGCGGCGAAACTCGGCCTGGCGGTCGAGCCGGTCTCGACCCAGGTCATTCCGCGCGACCGCCATGCGGCGTTCTTCGCCACCTTGGGTATCGTCGCCGGCGCTATCGAGCACCTGTCGATCGAGATCCGCCACCTGCAACGCACCGAAGTGCGCGAGGCGGAAGAATATTTCGCGCCAGGTCAAAAAGGCTCGAGCGCCATGCCCCATAAGCGCAATCCGATTTTAACGGAAAACCTCACCGGCATCGCGCGGCTGGTGCGCGCGGCCACGGTGCCGGCGATGGAAAACATCGCCTTGTGGCACGAACGCGATATTTCCCATTCGTCGGTCGAACGGGTGAACGGACCCGACGCGACCATCGCCCTCGATTTCGCGCTGGGCCGGCTGACCGGCGTGGTCGAAAAGCTCGTGGTCTATCCCGAGGCGATGCAAACTAATTTGGACCGGTTGGGCGGGCTGGTGCATTCCCAGCGAGTGATGCTGGCGCTGACCCAAGCAGGCATGGCGCGCGAAGACGCCTATCAAGCGGTTCAGCGCAATGCCATGCAGGTGTGGGGGCTGGCCGAGGCCGACCGTCCCGGCGCCTTTCAGCGGTTCTTGAAAAACGATGGTGACGTGACCGGCAAATTGGACGACGACGCCCTGGATGCCCTGTTCGATATGGGCCACCACACCAAGCATGTGGACACCATATTCGCCCGCGTCTTCAACACCGGATGAGTGGGTTGGCATGAGCGAAGGCCGCTTGCCGACGGAAGTTTGGCTGACCGCCGGTCTGCGCCGTTGCAGCAATGAGGGCATACCGGCCACGGTGGTGCGGCGTGGCGAAAAGCAAAGCGGCACGGTCGTTCTCAAACTCAATCAGCGCGACGCCGGCTGCCGCATCCTCACCCAAGGCCGCGACCTGGACGGAAAACTGACCTGGTTTACCGCGCTCGACGGCGCACTGGTCGAAGAGGCCGACGCCGACGCCTACTTAGAGCGCACCGCCAGCCGCGACCCCGATGTGTGGATCGTCGAGATCGAACATCGCGATGGCTGGCATCCCTTCGAAGAGGGCTTGTTTTAGGCGAGGGTTCGACGAATTTAGCGCACCCTTCGACAACATGCTTCGAGACGACCGCTCGCGCGGTCTCCTCAGCATGAGGTGTTTGTGATGGTCATATATAAAATAAAACCCTCACCCTGAGCTTGTCGAAGGGCGAGGGTGCGCCCGCTCATACTTCGACGAGCTCAGTATGAGGAAGCCGTGCTGACTAAACCGAATAACAAATCCTCACCCTGAGGAGCGATCGCAGATCGCGTCTCGAAGGGCGATTAGACGGACAGTCTAGCCTTCGTTCTGCACTTGGGAGACAGCGACTTCCATCAGCTCGTCCATATGCTTACGCAGATCCCGTGCGGAAGTCTCAATCGACTTGCCTTGCAAGTCGCCCAGAACCTTCTGGAGGACGTCATCGTCGCCCGGCGCTTCGAAATCGGACTTGATTACTTCCTTCGCGTAAGCGTCGGCTTCGCTCTCGTTTAGGCCCATTTTCTCAGCCGCCCATACGCCCAACAGACGGTTGCGGCGCGCCGTTGCCTTGAAGCGCAACTCCTCGTCGAGCTTAAACTTCGCTTCAAATGCTTTTTCTCGTTCGTTGAAATCGGCCATTGCCAACCGCTCTCCTTATAACGGGCCATTTACCGGTGTAGTTGGGCCCCTTGATTAAACAAGATATAGTTCGCCTAAGCGCTGGATTGTAGCACTTTTTCACCAATTTTCAGTCCCAACCACCCATCCTGGCCACAATGTGCACCCTCGTTATTCTCCGCCGTCCCGACCATGCCTGGCCGTTGCTGCTCGCCGCAAACCGTGACGAAATGCTCGATCGGCCATGGCAGCCCCCGGCGCGGCATTGGCCCGATCGCCCTGACGTCGTCGCCGGCCGCGACGAGCTTGCCGGCGGCACCTGGCTCGGCGTCAACGATCACGGGGTCGGCGCGGCGATCCTCAACCGCATCGGCTCGCTGGGGCCGACCACCGATAAGCGTTCGCGCGGCGAGCTGGTATTGGAAGCGCTCGATCACGCCGACGCCGCGGCGGCGGCCGAAGCTCTAGCGGGTCTCAACGGCAGCGCCTATCGGTCCTTCAACCTGATCATCGCCGACAATCGCAACGCCTACTGGGTCCGCAGCACGGGGGAGAACAATGTCGTTGTGGCGCCGGTCCCCGCCGGCCTTAACATGATCACCTCGGGCGAGCTCAACGATGCCGACAGCCCGCGGATACCGCAGTTCCTGCGCCGCTTCCGCGACGCGCCACCGCCCGATGTGGACTCCGGCGATTGGTCTGCCTGGGAAGATCTGCTCGCCTCGCGGCTGTACGACGCCGCCGACGGCCCCAACGAGGCCATGTGCATCGTCACCGACCGCGGCTACGGCACGGTCTCGAGCTCGCTGATCGCGCTACCTTCGCCGGAGCTCGTCGAGCAGGACTATGTCTGGCGCTTCGCCGCTGGGCGGCCCGGCGAGGCGCCGTTCGAGAGAGTGGGCGCTACAGATACTTCTTGAACCAGGCGACCGCCTCCGACATGCCGAGCTCGTGCATCTCCGGGTTGCAGAAATAGTAAGATTCATAGTGCTGCGCGCCGGGCAGCTTGACGAGCTTCTTGGGCTCGCCCAACTGGGCGTAGCAGCCGAGCTGTTCTTCCGGCGGCACCGTGCAATCGTCTTCGGCGTAGACCACCAACACCGGGCGCGGCGAGATTAGGTGCGCCACCTTCTCCGGCTTGAACCGCATGCACGCCTCAGCGCTTTCCAGATCATAGTCGGGGACATAATGGTCGTGCTGTTGATGTTGCTGCTGGATGATCCCGAACGTATGGGGATCGGTCAGCATAATATCGACCAAAGGCATGGTTGTCGGCTCGCCGGTGCTGACGCGCGTGCGCGCCGCCTCGGCGACTGTTTCGCGAAACGTCTGCCACTCATGGGGACGGCGGGCGTGGGCCAGCCAGCGCTCGCCATCAGACACCCCGACCGAGTTCACGATGACCTGGATACGCTCATCGAAGGCGGCGCACCAAATCGCCGACGCGCCACCCCAACTGGTGCCATATAGCCCGAGGCGCTGACGATCGACACCGTCGACGGTTTCCAAATAGGTGAAGGCGTCGTAGACGTCTTGCGCCTGTTCCAGCGGCCGATGGCGGCCGCGCCCCCCTTCGCTCTCGCCGAACCCGCGATGGTCCGGCGCGATGACGAAATAGCCTTCCTCCCAGAGCCGGCGCGGCACATCCATGCCGTAAATCTCTTTCATGCCGGTATAGCCGTGCAGGCACACAATCGCCGGGCGCGGCGGGTCGCCGGGGCTCCAATCGGTCGGCGTATACAGGTGCGCGGCGATGGTCAGGCCATCGCTATAAAAGGTAACCTCTTCCCAGACTTTCTTTCGCTCGTTCATTGGCTCTCTTCCCGGGTTATAGTCGGGCCAGATCATTGCAAACACGAAGAACAACAGCAATCGTCAGACCGGGAGGAACAGCCCCATGAACAATATCGACCTGAACGGCCGCACCGCGATCGTCACCGGCGGCGCCAAGGGCATAGGCTACGCCATCGCCGACCGGCTCTTACAATCTGGCGCGACTGTGACGGTCTGGGACATCGATCAATCCCGGCTCAGCGAAGCCGCCGCCACGTTGACCAATGCCGGCACTGTTTCCACCGACGTGGTCGACGTCACCGATGTCGACGCGGTTACCGCGGGGGCCGAGCGGGCGCTTTCCGCCATGGGCAAGATCGACATCCTGGTCAACAATGCCGGCGCCGTCGGCACTATTGGTCCAGTTTGGGAGCAACCGGTGGAGAACTGGGAGCGCATGCTCAAGCTCAACCTCACCGGCCCTTTCCTGTGCTGCCGGGCCATCGTGCCGGCAATGATAGAGGCGGGCTACGGGCGCATCGTCAATATCGCGTCGAACGCCGGTAAGGTGGGCATCCGCAATAATTCCCCCTACGCCGCCGCCAAGGCCGGGGTGGTGAGCCTCACCAAGTCGCTGTCCAAGGACACCGCAAAGACCGGCGTTCTGGTGAACTGCATCACGCCGGGCGGCGTCAATACTGAGCTATTCGACAATTTGGATGAAAAATACCGCCAGACCATCGCCGACGGCATGGAGCTCGGCCGGCTGCTCGAACCCACCGAAGTCGCCGCCATGGCGGCCTGGCTGGCCTCGGAGGATTGCTCGTTCAGCACCGGCGCCGCCTTCGACATTTCCGGCGGCCGCGCGGATTACTAGCTGGCGGTTGAAACCGGCGAGAGAGACGGACGCCCGATCTTGCGGCGCAGGGGTCGGACAGCGTGTCGACTGCCGACAGCGCTTGCGATGCGTTTCCGTTTCGCGCACCATTGCGGTGGATCGAGTTGCAACGGGGAATAAGAGGAACGATGGCGGACAAACTGATCACCGATATTGGCGGCGAAGCGGCCGGAGACGTGCCGCGCGACGATTACAATATGCTGTTCTGGGAAAAGCAGATGATCGCGACCTTCAACCTGCTGCAGACCAAACAGCATGTTGTCACCGACGAGTACCGGCGCATCGTCGAGGAGATGCCGGCGGACTATTACAAGAACTCGACCTTCTATGGCCGGCGTCTTGAGGGCATTGTCGCCCTGGTGATCGAGAAGGCCATCATCGACCGGGAGGCGCTGGAAGAACGTACCAAAGCGATCCTCGAGGCCGGGACCCGCGACCATGTCTGAGCCGAAATACGAGACCGGCGACCAGGTGCGGATCCTCGATATCGGCAAGCCGGGCCATGTTCGCACGCCAACCTATGTCCGTCACAAGATCGGCATCATCGAGCGCTATTGCGGCGATTTCGTAAACCCCGAGGACAAGGCCTATGGCCGCTGGGACGGCGCGCCCATCGCCCTCTACCGGGTGCGCCTGATGCAGTCGGACTTGTGGCCCGGCTACACCGGCGCGCCGAACGACGTTCTTGAACTGGAAATCTACGATCACTGGCTGGCGCCCGCCGGCGAGGAGGCAGCATGAACACGGAACCGCACGATCACGACGATGGGCACGACGATGGGCACGGCGATGGCCATGACCACGAGCATGACGATCATGCGCCGACCCGCGAGGATGACGATATCGAGTTGACCGAGCGCGAGGCGACGTTCCTGGCCCTGAAGAGCCTGCTGATCGAGCAGGGTATTGTCACCGCCGAAGAGATCCGCAAGCGTATGGAGTTCAACGAACGCGGCAGTCCGCATCAGGCCGCGCGCATGATTGCCAAGGCGTGGCTCGATCCCCACTACAAGACGCGCATGATCGACGACACCAAGGCGGCGGCAGCCGAACTCGGCATCGAGACGACCGAGGCCGAGCTGGTGACGCTGGAGAACACGCCCGATCGCCACAATATCGTGGTCTGCACACTGTGCTCCTGCTACCCGCGCTCGCTGCTTGGCGAGCCGCCGGCGTTCTATGTCAGCAAGGCTTATCGCTCGCGCGCCGTGCGCGAGCCGCGCCAGGTTCTGAAGGAGTTCGGCGTCGACATTCCGCAGAGCGTCGACATCGCCGTGCACGACAGCAATGCCGACCTGCGCTACGTCGTCATGCCGATGCGGCCGGCCGGCACCGACGCCATGTCCGAGGCCGAACTGGCGGCCCTGATCAGCCGTGACTGCGTCGTCGGCTGCGCCCTGCCGAGCGAGCCGGGCGGCAACTGAGCGCCGAAACAGGGAGGGCGAAGCGCCATGCCCAAGCGCATCGCCACCTTCCAGCCGATGGGCCGGCTGCTCGAACCCACCGAGGTCGCGGCCATGGTGGCCTGGTAGCCTCGGAGGATTGCTCCTTCAACACCGGCGCCTCCTTCGACATTTCCGATGGCCGCGCGGACTACTAACGGACCGTTGAAACCAGCCAGCGATTGATAGACCCCTGCGAAGGCGCGAGGCGTGAGGAACCCTAAACTGCCGCACCACCAAAATAGGTGCCATCTTCCGGTATTGGTAATTCTGGCAGATTCGTCAGCGGCTTCCGAGGGTAGATCGGACATGGATTGCCATCGCCGATTTCGGCCGGAGTTGACCCTAAGTTGCCGTTTCGGTTTGGTCATCTAGATGCTTTAATAGGTGGTCAGACGCATAATTGCTCACACAAACGAAAGCATCGATGACCCATCCCTGGGGAAACATATTCAGAATCTACGCTTTACGACTACTCATCCTCCTATGTGGTTGCGTAGCGAGCACCAGCGCCATTGCGGCAGATGGTGGTGAAAACAGATTCAACACGCTGGGTGGCGTTTGGCGCGTCCTCGATATCAAATGGGTTGAGATAGAAAAACAGTGGCTGTTCAGCGCCAGTGTTTCCGTGGAGGAAACAAGCGATCGTAGCGTTACAATATCTGATTTAGTTTACTCATCTTGCGATCAATTACTACAGCTGAAGCCTGACACCCCAGTTGAAACAATCCACGAAGAAGATATTTTCCGAATAGACCTGAACGTTATGAATGGAAGTAGTCAGCTCTATTGGCCGTTCCCAGTATCAATTCCAGTCATCGCTGGCGAATGCTTGTCCGAAGAGGCGCACCAAAGAGCTAGCATAGTTTATCCAGGTCGCCTGGAAGGCTGGTTTGTCGTTGGTGGACCGAGACAAAAAGTCGATGAAGTATATCGGTTTCCATTAATGTTCAGACCTAAAGAGGGGGCGAATGTAGACGTTAGTAAATTCGACGCTGATTTGGCGTGCAATGCGACGCTTAAAGACCCCACGGTTCAAATGATGCAAGAAAAAGGAAGACAGAGGTTTATTCAAGCGAATATTGAACGCGGAATAAAAGATGTGAAAGTTGAAACTGACGTTGTGGTCATCATCGCCTTGGGTATGACGAAGGAAGATAATTTCATTAGTGAAACCTATAAAATCACCGACGGGAAATGCGTCCGACAACAATAGACGCCTGGATAGTGACTAATTCCCCCATCTCATTGGCAATGCCAATTATCAAGGACTGAATTTGGCTATAAATCCCGTCAATGACTTTCCCAAACTACCGCAGCTTTCGGAGGTAAAATCGCCGTTCATCTTCCACTCTCACCAACAGTGAAAGATTTTGTACCCAGCGCCCAATTCCCGCGATCGTTGTTATTGGCAACAGCATTTAGCCACTACTCATATCCAGCAGGGTCTGGAAAACCGGCGGTGGCTCGAATTAACGGCCGGTTAACCATAAATTTCGCAGTTTTCCGCCGAAACGATTTAAATTGAGACGATATATCGCCGGCCCGATTGTCTCGCGGGCACGCGGTTGGTATATCTCGCCGCCCACTGTACCCTAGGGCGCGGAGAGATGCTCCGCAGAGCCGGAAACCACGACAATGCCGCGACGCCGAAAGATATATGAGGGTAAGGCGAAGGTCCTTTTCGAAGGGCCCGAACCGGGCACGCTCGTCCAGCATTTCAAGGACGACGCCACCGCCTTCAACAATCAAAAGCACGGCATCATCACCGGCAAGGGCGTGCTCAATAACCGCATCTCCGAATATCTCATGCTGCGGTTGGCCGAGGTCGGCATTCCCACCCATTTCGTGCGCCGCCTGAACATGCGCGAGCAACTTGTGCACGAAGTCGAGATCATTCCGGTCGAAGTGGTGGTGCGCAATATCGCCGCCGGCTCGATCTGCAAACGCTTCGGCCTGGAAGAAGGCTCGGCCCTGCCGCGCTCCATCGTCGAATATTATTACAAAAACGACGATCTGGGCGATCCGCTAATCTCTGAAGAGCATATCACCGCCTTCGGCTGGGCCGCGCCGCCAGAAATCGACGATATGTTGTCGCTCAGCCTGCGCATCAACGATTTCCTCACCGGCCTGTTCCTCGGCATCGGCCTGCGCCTGGTCGACTTTAAACTGGAATATGGCCGGCTCTACCAAGACGATCAGGTGCGCGTGGTGCTGGCCGACGAAATCACCCCCGACGGCTGCCGTTTGTGGGATTCGGAGACCAACGAGAAGATGGACAAGGATCGGTTCCGCCGCGATTTGGGTGGCGTCGCCGAAGCCTATCAGGAAGTCGCCCGTCGCCTCGGCATCACGCCCGAGGCCGGTCAGCAGGACATCCAGGGTCCTGTGGCCGTGCAATAACCCAAACCCAGCGCTTGGCAGACGTGAAAGCACGTATCCACATTACTTTGAAAAACGGCGTTCTCGACCCGCAGGGCAAAGCCATTCAGCAGGCGCTGGCCGGCCTGGCGTTCGACGGCGTCGAAGACGTCCGCCAGGGCAAGTTTATCGAAATCGAGCTCACCGAGAGCGACGCCGACACCGCCCGCGTCCAGGTTTCCGATATGTGCGAAAAGCTGTTGGCCAACACGGTGATCGAGAATTACGACATCGAAATTGTTGCCTGACACAGTATCCACAGGCCCTAGGTTTGCGACTCATCGCCCAATGCTGATAGCTGGACGCGAGGTGTAACCGATGCCCGTAGCCGTCATTGTCTTTCCCGGATCGAACTGCGATCGCGACGTCGCGGTCGCCCTTGAAACCGCGACCGGCCGCGCGCCGGCCATGGTCTGGCACCAGGAGAGCGCCCTACCCGCCTGCGACCTTATCGTCGTGCCCGGCGGCTTTTCTTATGGCGACTATCTGCGCTCGGGCGCCATGGCGGCGCACAGCCCGATCATGCGCGCGGTGATCGAACGCGCGAACACCGGCACGCCAGTTCTGGGCATCTGCAACGGGTTCCAAATCCTCGCCGAAGCGGGGCTCTTGCCGGGCATATTGATGCGTAACGCCAGCCTGAAATTCGTTTGCCGCGACGTCGATCTGCGGGTTGAGCGCGCCGATACGGTTTTCACCGGCGCGTATGCCCAAGGCGAGATATTGCGGGTGCCCGTCGCCCACCATGACGGCAATTATTTCGCCGACGCCGAGACGCTGCAACGATTGGAAGACGGCGGCCAGGTTGCTTTCCGCTACTGTGACACGGGCGGCAACGTCACTCCTGAGGCCAACCCGAACGGGTCGATCAACAATATCGCCGGCATCCTCAATGCCGATGGCAACGTGTTGGGCATGATGCCCCACCCCGAACGCCTCGCCGACCCGCTGCTCGGCGGCATCGACGGCGCGCCGATGTTCGACGCCCTGGCCGAGGCGATCGCCGCATGAGCAAGACAGAGCCCCGCCCCGACGATCTGATGGGTCTGAGCGACGGCGAATACGATACGATTCTGGACATATTAGGCCGGACGCCGAACTTCACCGAACTGGGTATTTTCTCGGTGATGTGGTCGGAGCATTGCTCGTACAAATCGTCGAAGAAGTGGCTGAAGACCCTGCCCATCGACGGGCCGCAGGTCATTCAGGGGCCAGGTGAGAATGCCGGCGTCGTCGATATCGGCGACGGCCAAGCGGTGATTTTCAAGATCGAAAGCCACAACCACCCCAGTTTCATCGAACCGTACCAGGGCGCGGCAACCGGCGTCGGTGGCATATTGCGCGATGTCTTCACCATGGGCGCCCGCCCGGTCGCCAACCTCAACGCGCTGCGGTTCGGCAGCCCCGATCATCCCAAGACCCGCCATTTGGTCGGCGGCGTGGTTGCCGGTATCGGCGGCTACGGCAACTGTATCGGCGTGCCGACGGTCGGCGGCGAGGTCAATTTCGATCCGTCCTACAATGGCAATATTTTGGTCAACGCCATGACCGTCGGCATAGCGCCGACCGATAAGATATTTTATTCCGCCGCCGCCGGGGTCGGCCTGCCGGTGGTCTATGTGGGGTCCAAGACCGGACGCGACGGCATTCACGGGGCGACCATGGCCTCAGCCGAGTTCGCTGACGATTCGGAAGAAAAACGCCCGACCGTCCAAGTCGGCGATCCGTTCACCGAGAAACTGCTGTTGGAAGCCTGCCTGGAGTTGATGGCGACCGACGCCATTGTCGCCATCCAGGATATGGGCGCGGCGGGCCTGACCTCGTCCTCGGTGGAAATGGCCAGCAAGGGCGATGTCGGCATCGCGCTGGACCTCGATCAAGTGCCGCGACGCGAGACCGGCATGACGGCCTATGAGCTCATGCTCTCAGAAAGTCAGGAGCGCATGCTGATGGTGCTCAAGCCAGGCCGCGAGGACATGGCGCGGACGATTTTCGAGAAATGGGAACTCGATTTCGCCGTCATCGGCATGACCAACGACAGCGGCCAGCTTACACTGCTCGAGGACGGCGCATCGACCGCCGATATTCCCGTCGCACCCCTGGTCGCCGCCGCCCCGGAATATGACCGGCCCTGGACGGCCACTCCGCCGCGGCCCGTTATCAACGCCAGCGACGTGCCGGCACCCGATGATCTCGGCGATGTTCTCATGGCGCTGATCGGCGGCCCGGAATTGTGCTCGCGGCGATGGGTGTGGGAGCAATACGACCATATGGTGATGGGCGACACGGTGGTGCGTCCTGGCGGCGATGCCGCCCTAGTGCGCGTCCATGGCACCGGCAAGGGCTTGGCCATGTCGACCGACTGTTCACCCCGCTACGTGCTGGCCAACCCCGTCGAGGGCGGCCGCCAAGCGGTCGCCGAGGCCTGGCGCAATGTCACGGCCGTCGGCGCCACGCCATTGGCGGTGACCAACAATTTGAATTTCGGTAATCCGGAACGGCCCGAAATCATGGGACAGTTGGTCGGCGCCGTGCAGGGCATGGGCGAGGCCTGCCTGGCGCTGGCTTGCCCCGTCGTCTCGGGCAATGTCTCGCTCTACAACGAGACCAACGGCAGCGCGATTTTGCCGACTCCGGTGATCGGCTGTGTCGGCGTCATGGGCGACGTCGCCAAGGCTGTTACCGCCGAATTCAAGGCCGCTGGCGAGACCATATTCGTCATCGGCGAAACGCAAGGCTGGCTCGGCTGCTCGCTCTACCAGCGCCATATGAGCGGTGAGGCCACCGGCGCGCCACCGCCGGTCGATCTGGATATTGAGCGTAAAAATGGCGATCTGGTGCGCCAATTGATCGCCGACGGGGCACTGACGGCGTGTCACGATGTCAGCGACGGCGGATTGGCCGTTGCCATCGCTGAAATGGCGATCGCCGGTGGTTTAGGCGCCGAAATCGACGTTTCGCCCGTTATTCCGGCCCATGCTTGGGCGTTTGGCGAGGATCAGGGGCGCTACGTGGTCACCACCACCGGGCCAGAGACCGTCGCGGCGGCCGCTGCGAAGGCCGGGGTGCCAGCCCGGGCCATCGGCCAAACCACCGCGGCTACGTTGACACTGCCGGGCACCAGACCTATATCCGTCGCGGAGTTAGAGGCGCTGCACGAAAGCTGGCTGCCCGACTATATGGCCGCGCGATAGGCGGTTTGAAGGGGAATTGAAGATGCCGATGGCGGCGAGTGAAATCGAGCGGTTAATCAAAGAGGCCATGCCCGACGCCGATGTCCGCATCGAAGATCTGCGCGGCGATGGCGATCATTATCTCGCCCATGTGGTCTCCGACGCATTCAGTGGCAAGACCCGCGTCCAGCAACATCAGATGGTTTACGAAGCTCTTCAGGGGCGTATGGGCGGCGAGTTGCATGCGCTGGCCCTGCAAACCGCGGTTCGCGAGAGCGCATAGAAATTAGATGATCAGAAATACCGGATAGGGATTAGAAAATGACAGACAGTCCGACAGTCGAACGCATCAAGCAGCATGTAAGCGGCAACGACGTTATGTTGTTCATGAAAGGCACCCCGGTGTTTCCCCAGTGCGGGTTCTCCGCCGCGGTGGTGCAGATTCTCAACCATATGGGCGTAAAGTTCGGCTCGACCGATGTCTTGGTCGACCCGGAAATTCGTCAGGGCGTTAAGGAGTTTTCCAACTGGCCGACCGTGCCCCAGCTTTACGTGAAGGGCGAGTTCGTCGGCGGTTGCGATATCTTACGCGAGATGTTCGAGACCGGCGAGTTGGAAGAATTTTTCAATCAGGCCGGCATCGAGCGCGAAGCCGTCTAGGGTAAGTTTGGCTCCTCGTTACTGCAGATAGCACAGAGGCGCTAAGCCCCTCTCCTTGTGGGAGAGGGGTTGGGGTGAGGGGTTACGCTATAACCAGGAAACCCGTCACCGTCCCTAACCCCTCACCCGGTTCGCTTTCGCTCACCACCCTCTCCCGCCGGGAGAGGGTCACTATCCACGCCGCAACTATTCAATTTGGTTTGACGTTGCTCTAGGGTTCGTCCGGCATAACTAGCCGTCGAGCCCTTCTCCTGTCTCCGATCCCGCCCGAATTACCTGTCAAACGGCACCTCACCCGCGACGAGATCGCCGGGCTGGGCTTCGGTATGTCGGCGTTTCTGATTTGGGGCTTCACGCCGTTCTATTTCCGCGCGCTGTCCGACCTCGGTGCGATCGAAATCATCGCCCACCGGGTTGTGTGGTGCGTCGCCGTCATGCTGATCGTATTGACGCTGGGCCGCCAGTGGCCTGCCGTCTACGCCGCCCTCTCCGACCGCCGGGTCTTCGCGACGCTTTTTGTCAGCGCGGCGTTGGTCAGCGTCAATTGGAGCATGTACGTTTTCTCCGTCATCACTAATCAGCTCGTGGCCTCGAGCCTGGGTTATTTTCTGAGCCCCTTGGTCAGCGTTTTCCGTGGCTTCGTCTTTCTCGGCGAGCGCCCCACCCGCACCCAATGGATCGCCGTCGCCTTAGCGACCGGCGCGGTCACCAGCCAATTTATCGCCTACGGCGCTTTGCCGTGGATCGCGCTCTCCATTGCCTTCACCTTCGGCCTCTACGGCTTGATCCGCAAAACCGTGCGGGCCGGCAGCGCCGTGGGGCTGTTCGTCGAATGCCTGCTGCTGATGCCGTTCAGCCTGGGATTTCTATTTTGGCTGGAATGGCAGGGCACGGGGTCGTTCGGCACCAGAGGCCTCGACTTCGATCTGCTGATCATCGCCTCCGGGGCAATCACCGGGATACCGCTGCTCTTCTTCGCCGCCAGCGCCCGGCGCATTCGACTGACGACCATCGGCCTGTTCCAATATTTCACCCCATCGACCTATCTGGTGTTGGCGGTGTGGCTGTTCGGCGAGCAGTTCACGGTAAGCGAGTGGGTCACCTTCGGCCTGCTGTGGACCGGACTATTCCTCTACACCAGCGAAGTATGGCGAACCCGCCAGGTTTGAGTATTATCGCCATTGAAACGCCGCACCGGGCGGCGCAAAATAAGTGCACGAAACACAAGGCCAAATTGGAGCAAGTACGATGACCATGGCATGGCTCGACCACGTGAATATCCGCACCGCGCGCCTCGATGAGATGTCGGAATTTTACGAAAACGTCCTGGGCTTGAAGCGCGGCAAACGGCCACCCTTCGAATTCGGCGGGGCGTGGCACTACTGTAAGGGCCGGGCGATCGTCCACCTCGTCGAATCGGTCAAAAATATTCCCGCCGGCGAAGCCCAGGTCGAACACTTCGCCTTACGCAATTCGGGCTCGATAAAGCGGTTTCAAACCAAACTGCGCAAACACGACGCGCCCTTTTACATGGTGCCCCTCGAAAGCATCAAAATGTGCCAGGTCAATGTGTTCGACCCCGACGGCAACAAGATCGAGATACAGTTTCAAGCCGACGGCAGCGAAGATTTAGAGCCTTTCTACGGCTCCGCGAAGGCCCGCCGACGGTACCGCAAGGGCGAAAAACTCAATAAAACCCCGCCGTTGCGCGTCAGTAAGTCAAAATCGAAAATATCGAAGTCGAACAAAAAGCTCGGCGTGCCCGCGCCTCTGAAATTCCCCGGCGCCAAGACTAAGAGAAAAACCAAGGCCGCCTAGCCGAGCCTCATTTCACCGAACCGACAGGCCCAACTTCAAGATCCAGCTTCAAGATCCAACCTCAAGATATTGTGTAGCAAAAGCGAACAACGCTTAACCTACCTATCGCTATACTCGCGGCGCACGAACAATATTGTCGAGGGAATGGATTTTGGTTTCCACTAAGTTTTCTCTGTCGCGACTGTTGGGCGCTGCGCTCTTCGCCTTGGCTCTGGCGCTACCGCTGCAAGGCGCATCGGCGGCGAACAAGCTGGATGTGCTGAATAAGGGGCCACGCGTCGGCGATCCCATCCCGCACCAGCTCACCATCGCCGACCAGAACAACGAAATCCGCGACTTCGCCGGACTGAAGCGCAAAAAGGGGCTGATCCTGCTGTTTTCGCGATCATTCGATTGGTGACCCTTCTGCATCATCCAGGCGGTCGCCTGGAACGACAGGATCGATGAATTCAGAGCGCTCGGCTACGAGGTCGCGACCGTCACTTATGACGGGGTGCCGCAGATAACGCGTTTCGCCAAACGCCGGAAAATCAAATACCCGGTGCTCGCCGATAAAGGTTCAGAGGTCATCCGCGCGTTCGGATTAATAAATCAAGACTATCCCGTGGGCAGCTACGCCCACGGCGTCGCCCACCCCATCACCATCGTGTTCGACGAAAACGGCATCGTCACCCACCGGTTTTCCCGGGCGGGTTATGTGCGCCGGCCGAACATCGATGCAGTGATATCGGCACTGAGGAAAGACCCACCGAGGCTCATCGCAGGTACGGAGCCGATTGTCGAGCGCAATCCGGTGAGCGCAGAGAATCCAATTTCCGAACCACCACCGACGGAAAGTATTTTGCGCCGGCTACACCGATTTATTCTTAATAACTAGCCTCAACTCCATCTCGACCGCCTAAACAAAAATAAACATACGGTGGAATAAACAACCCCAACTCGGTGTTTACCCCTCTATAATCACGCCGGTGTGAGTATCGTTTCGAGGTTGTTATGTTGTCCGCGTCCAAGTTTTCCCCAAATTATCTGATCTGCACAGCCCTAATCGCTCTGGCCCTGACCCTTTCCCAGCCCGGTGCCTTTGCGGCGACCGGACTAGACACGCTCGATAAAGGCCCCGCCATTGGCACGGCGATCCCACACCCGCTGACCGCGCCCGATCAAACCAATGAGAACCGCGATTTCTCCGCGCTGACCGGTAAGAACGGCCTGATCGTGCTGTTCTCCCGATCGTTTGATTGGTGAACCCCCTGCATTATCCAGGCGGTCGCCTGGAACGACAGAGTCGAGGAATTCAGAGCGTTGGGGTACGAAGTCGCCGGCATAACCTTCGATGACGTGCCCGCTCTAGACCGCTTTTCCAAGCGCCGGAAAATTAAGTACACGGTTCTCGCCGACCCGAAGTCGGAAATCATCCGCGCCTTTGGACTGATCAACGAAAGCTACCCGGTCGGCAGCTACGGTTACAATATCGCCCATCCGATTATTTTGGTGATCGCCCCCAACGGCACGGTGGTCCGGCGGTTTTCCGACCCTAATCATTCGAGCCCGCCGACCATCGACGCCATATTGGCGGAACTAGCTGTACCGTCGCAAAAAGGGCCGCCCGAGGAGCGACCCTTCTTGTCAAAAATCTATAGTTGGCTACAGCGAGTAATACTCAATAACTAGATTCGGCTCCATCTGCACCGGATAGGGTACATCAGCTAGGCTGGGCCCACGCACGAAGGTGCCGCGCAGGCGATCCAAGTCGACATCCATATATTCCGGCAGGTCGCGTTCGGCCGACGCGCTGGCTTCCAGCACGATGGGAATTTCGCGGGATTTTTCCTTCACCTCGATGACGTCGCCGTCCTTGACGCTGTAGGAGGGAATGTTGACCTTCTTGCCGTTGACCAGCACATGGCCGTGGCTGACGAACTGGCGCGCGGCGAACACCGTCGGCACGAACTTCATCCGGTAGATCACCGCGTCGAGACGGCGTTCGAGCAGCTCGATCAGGTTCTGGCCGGTATCGCCGCGGCGGCGCACAGCCTCGACGTAATAGCGGTGGAATTGCTTCTCGCCGATACTGCCGTAATAGCCCTTGAGCTTCTGCTTGGCGGCCAGATGGAGGCCGTAATCGGACGGCTTCTTGCGGCGCCGGCCATGCTCGCCGGGGCCATATTCGCGGCGGTTGAACGGGCTCTTCGGACGGCCCCATAAATTTACGCCGAGTCGGCGATCGATCTTGTACTTTGATGAATGACGTTTCGTCATGCGGTTGCACCTTTTGGCTTCATTTGTTGTCCCGGTAGGCGCGCGACCGCGATATAAGCGGCGTTGCACGGGAGACGGCTCTTTGGCCGGTCCGCGTTCCCAGGAATCGCGCGCATTTACAAGGATCGACCAGCACATGTCAAACCTTCCTTTGCCGCCCCACGCCCATTGAGCGCTCTATATGCTGCTAGGGAGCTGTTTTGGCCGTTTTGAGCCAGAATATTGGCCCGCCTTAGCGCCGTATATTAACGCCAAGCGTTACTCAAATGTTCGGTTCGGCACCGCTGGAAAATATCGTTTGGACCGGCTGTGATAGTACCGATAACTGTCACCGTCCCGGTAGAATGTGTAGGTCGTTGTCTCACCCTTAAGGGAACCGTCCGTTTGCATCTTGAATCCCCATTCTCCCAAGGGGTCCGGACTATCGAAGCGTTTATATGTGTATGTGCCGCCTTCCTTGAAGAGAAACGCACCGGTGATTGTGTGCCAGGGCGTACCGATAAATGTGTCTCGAACTTCCTGTGGGGAAAGTTGCACTTCCTCGCTGTTCGCGGGCGAAATATTCGCCAAAGCGACCAACACGAATACACCCAGAACCGTGCGGTTAATTGCCAGCATGAGATTTAGAGCCTCGCGTATGATTTCGTTACGATTTGCGGCCGATTGTCGTCAACGTACCGTGAATCCCACGGTCGATTCGTCGAAACTGACCATTCGCCAATTGAAGGCTTTTCGATTGCTTGCCGAGTCTTCAAACTCGACAACTGCGCCTAAACTCGGCGCATACCATATTTTTGCGCGGCGCCGGAATTGGTTATCGATCCCGTCCACCTTTGACTCAATCACGTAAGTATCGATTTCCCCAAAAGGCATTTTTCGCCGCTCGGTGCCGGCTACCGTCATCGTAATCCGATAGCTCAAATCTTGAGACCTGGCCTGGACAAACAATGTCGCATCGAGTTTGACCCTTTTTCCAACTTCAAGCGGCCAAAATTCCAGATACTTATCGAAATCAAACTTTGCGCCGTTCGCATTACAGAGTAGACAGTAATAATAAGCGCTTCGCGATTTACCCTCGAAGGTCCAATGATATTTGTACTTGTGCGTCAGACCAGACACGGCTGTCC
Source organism: Alphaproteobacteria bacterium (assembly GCA_011087645.1). GTDB lineage: Bacteria > Pseudomonadota > Alphaproteobacteria > UBA6615 > UBA6615 > JABDJY01. Next base: position 25,405 of record JAALLF010000023.1, on the reverse strand, counting down.
CACGGCCGTCCCCACCGACCTGCTCCCAGACCGCTTTAAACCCGGGTTTAATTTCGACAAACGGCGCAGGTTGCAGTTCAATTTGGGCACTGGCCGCGTTTGGCCAAATTATCAGTGTCGCCACCAATATTGAAACGACCATCGATATCATGGGGGCGAAGTAATTTCTCATGCCTAATTCCACTGTCATGTTCACGTAGTACTCGTTATTGAAAATGTGACAGAAGGGCTCGCGACAGACAATGACCATGGAAATCCAAATTTGGCGAGCTCGGATAAGGATCGACCAGCACATGTCAAACCTTCCTTTGCCGCCCAGATTCTATCGGGCGCTCTTTCTATTCCTCAGGAGCTGTTTTGACCGTTCCTAGCCCGCAAACTAGCCCCGCCACGGTGCATCGGCGCGGCGTCGCCATCGTCGTGCTCGGCGTGCTGGTGCTGACCCCGGACGGGCTGTTAACCACTTTGGTCAGCGCCGATATTTGGACGATGATTTTCTGGCGCGGACTGCTGATGGCCCTCGCGCTAACCGCATTTTCGCTGATCTGGCGGCGACAGCGCACGATTACCCGACGGGCAATCCTCAACCGGTCCGCAGTCGGCATCTCCCTATTGTTCGCGGTCTCGTCGGTCGCCTTCGTCACCGCCATCGTGACCACCGGTGTGGCCAATACCCTGTTTCTGATCACCGCAGCGCCGCTCTTCGCCGCCGCCTTTGCCCGGGTGTTTTTCAAGGAACCGATCGCGCCGCGAACCATCGTCGCCATCGTCGTTGTCATGGCCGGGATGGCGATCATCTTCGGCGACGGGCTGGGCCGCGGCAATCTGCTGGGTAACCTCTCCGCCGTCTTCGCCGCCGCCTGTTGGGCCGGATCGCTGGTTCTGCTGCGCCATTCACCGCAGACCGACGCCCCCCTGGCAATCGCCGGCGGCGGCTATCTGATCGCCGCCATCGCGCTGATCTTCGCCCCGGCCCTCATCCCCTCGCCGGCCGACGCCCTGTGGCTGGGGCTATTGGGCCTGATCGTGCTGCCGGTCTCGTTCGGCCTGATCAGCCTCGGCCCACGCTATCTGCCGGCGCCCGAAGTCAGCCTGATCGTACTGCTCGAAGCGGTGATCGGCCCGCTCTGGGCTTGGGCGTTTATCGGCCAAGTCCCCACCGCGACCAGTCTGGCCGGCGGCGCGCTGATCATCGCCACCCTGGCGGTCTATTTTTACGTGAGCCGCGGCGGCGACCAAGTCATCTGATAGAGGGCGCACCGCGGGCGCGCAGCGGATAAAAAGCTATTTCGGATTTATTGTTACGAAAACGGCGGCCATAAAAGGCCTCCGTTCTACTAGTACTTTACCTAACCAGTTAAAAACCGGTGCAGGAAATGCTGCCAACAAAGCCCTCCTGGCTTGACTCAGTATCGAGACATTGAACGTCGGAAGCCCCCGCTGCGCCCAAAACCGTATTCCCGCCAAGTGATCGAGCACCTGAATCCCTTCGCAATAAAAGCCCTCGACCCCTGAAGGGCAGTGCCGCATTTGCTCCGTTGGACTGAATTATGGAATTACCTAACCGTAGAGTCGAGTTATCGGTCAGGATAATTCCATCCCTGCCGTTGTTTTCAATCGTCGCATTTTGGATCTCCAGCGACGATGCGTTGATAGCGATGACACCGTCGATTGTGTTGCCAGAGATAGTTTCTCCGCCCGCGAAGTTTGTAAATGTTCGTAAGACACCCTGTATGACTAGTATGCCGGATTCGGTATTTCCAGTGATCGTGTTGTTACCCGTCAGCCTGGCTGTAGCCTCCGAAATCAAAATTCCCCCTGCTCCGAGAGTGCTGGCATTGTTGGACGTAACTGTGTTGTTGGAGATACGCGCCGAGCCGCCCGCAAAAACCAGTATGCCGTTCTGTTGATTGTTCGAAATTATATTTGCGCCAGCGTTAGAAAGTACATCTTGACCAATCCACGCGCTTGCTCCGTCGCGCACGATAGCGCCGTTTCGATCGTTATTTTGAACTGTGTTGTTAATAATTTCGGCGAACCCGCCATAGGCGACGTCGATCCCGTTGAAAGTGTTACCTTGGATAACATTGGAATCTATACGCGCGCGGGATCCCATCCCAACAAAAATCCCTTGGAGGTTATTTTCGAGAACGGAATTAGTGACAGTGACGGAACCTGTGGTTACAGCAATACCAGCGGTTTCGCCGTTGCTGACATTAACATTGTCGATGACTACGCGCTCGGCTCCAAGGATCGTTACGGGACTATCGTCAACGTCCACCTCTGGCACGCCTTCGATCCTACTGATTGCGGGACCAACCCCCTGAAGGACCACGTCGTCGGATAATATGGTGACATTCTCTCTACAAGTACCGGTGAATTCGATTGTCAACGTGACCCCAGGCGAAGCGCCCTTCAGGGCCGCTGTAATAGTATTACCCGGTGTAGAATTGTCACAATCGATGGTAGTGACCGATTCTTTATTTTGTTTTTTTGCATGGGCGACTCCTGAGATAAATCCCAAGCCCAATAGAATGATCAAAGCCGACGTAATTGAATACTGCATCGTAGTTCCTCCCCGACAAACACTTTGTGAAAAATAATCCTAGTGAAATTTATTTTTGATCACCTAATGGAAATTATGGTTAACGATTACACGAATTCGTGATTATGCTCGCATAGGGACGGAGTTTTTTGAACAGAGAAAATAGACAGGAGGAACCGAGACAGCGCGCTAATACGCTCTAGTTTTGCAAAAGATCGAAGATACGGCTCGCCCCGGAACCGCGATGCCCTGTGGCTGGGACCATTGGGCCTGATCGTGCTGCTCGAAGCGGTGATCGGCCCGCTCTGGGCTTGGGCGTTTATCGGCCAAGTCCCCACCGCGACCAGCCTGGCCGGCGGCGCGCTGATCATCGCCACTTTGGCGGTCTATTTTTACGTGAGCGGGCACAGCTCGGATCGCGCATAAGTCCTAATAGGCGTAAATCGCCGGGCCGCCGTCGGTGACCGGGACCGCTGGGCCGCGGCCGTAGAGCTCGGGATAGAGCGTTTCGTCGCCGAAAACTTCCGGGTTCATCAGGCTCGCCGGGCGTTCGCCGTTGATCAGCGCGACGATGCCTTCGGCGACGCTGTTCAGCATGAAGCCGCGGGTCTGCCAGGTGGCGCCGCCATTGTGGGGCGTGAGGATCACGTTCTCCATGTTGCGCAGCTCGTCGGGCACTTCCACTTCCCAGCGCTCGGGCGGTTCGGTGGCAAAGGTCTCGATGCCGGCGCCGGCGATCTTGCCCTGCTTCAAGGCGGCGATCAGGTCGGCCTCGACGACGATGCGGCCGCGCGCGGTGTTGATGAAATAGGCCGTGGGTTTCATCAGCTCGAATTGGCGGGCACCGATTAGATCGATAGTCTCGGGGGTCAACGGGCAGGCGACCACCAGAAAATCCGCTTGGCGGAACACATCGTCCATATCGTCGGCCCATTCGACGCCGAGCGCCTGTTCCTGCTCGGCCGGCAGTCTGGACCGCTTATTGTAGACAACGCGCATATCGAGCGCGCGAAACACCGGCGCCATATGCCCGCCCATGCTGCCCAGACCGATCATGCCCACTGTCTTGCCGGGGCAACCCACGCCCATCAGGGCCATGGTCTGGTTCTGCCTGAACTTGCCGGCATGGGTGTAGCGGTCGGCCTCGATGACCCGGTAGGCTAGGTTCAGGACCAGGGCGACGGTCAAGTCGGCGGTGTTCTTATTGGGGCCGCCGCCGGGTATGCCTTCGCGCCCGATGCTAACGACCGGTACCTTAAGCTCGAGGGCCACGTCGTAATCGACCATGCCGGTTTTAGCGCCCAGAATCCCCACGCCTTTGAGGTCGGGGTTGGCCCGCAAGACCTCCGCCGGGATGAAATTTTCGTGCAGCGCCAGCAAATAGTCGTGACGCCGGGCCGCGCCGATCATTTCATCCATCGAGATCATCCGGTCGAGATGGGGATAGACCGTCACATCGGCGGCTGTCTCGAGCGTGTCGACGGCGATCTGCGGGACCGGTTGGAAGACGAAGACGCGTGGTTTCATGGCGGGATGGTAGATCGCGCGGCGAAAAATATCGAGTCGGCCACGCACCAATCTCGGGGCGGGTAGTAAACCCTCTCCCATAGGGAGAGGGTGGCGAGCGAGGCGAGCCGGGTGAGGGGTTAGGGACGGTGGAGAGTTACCAGGATGGAACGTAACCCCTCACCCCAACCCTCTCCCAAAAGGAGAGGGGGTTTAGCCGGTGTTTTATTCAAAGAGTTTCAGGGTGTCCTGAACACGCCGGATCGTAAGAAGTATCAGACCTCGGGGCAGCGCGCCTCGTCGGTAACCTGGCCGCTCAAATTGATGAAGGCCATCCGCGCCACGCTGTCGCTGCGATTGTGCCAGGCGTGATAAGTGCCGCACTGAATGACGACATCGCCGGTTTGCAATAGAGTCTCAGCCACCTCCAAAATCAAGTGGACTTCGCCCGTCAGCACAATGCCGTAATCCACCGTGTCGGTGCGGTGCATCTCGCGGCGGTTGCCGGCCGGCAGGTCGACCACGCGAAACTCGCTGGCGCCCGGCTCAAACGCGGTGGCGTGGGTCGCCCACAACTCGGTCAGCGCGCGCCGATCCTTATCGCCACCGAGCATCGCGGCATCGGGCGCGTCGTCCAGAACGATGGTCGATTTGCCGTCGCCATCGTGGCCGGTGACGACACGGCGGAGTGTGGTTGGCATGGACATCCCTTCCCTTTCGGCCAATGGCGTTACGTAATCAAAGCAACGCCTCATCCTGAGCTTGTCGAAGGATCGAGGTGTTGCCGGCCTCATACTTCGACAAGCTCAGCATGAGGCGTTATTTATCGGCCTCGCGATAGCGCTTTTGGTTTTCGGTGTCCCGCCAACTGCCGGTCAGGCACGAAACCACGCCGTGCAGGGTGCGAACCTCCTGCTCGGTGAGATTGCCGCGCTGAAGCATGGCGCGCAGGTTTCGCACCATGGCCGGGCGCATTTCCGGCGTGCGAAAAAACCCGCCCGTGTCGAGGGCGGTCTCGAAACGCTCGAAAAAAGCCACAAGTTCGGCCTTGGTGGCGGGCCCGGTGTCGGGTTCGACGAATTGCTCAGCCGGCGTTTCGTCGTCCGCGGTAAACCACTCATAGGCCACCAGCAGCACGGCCTGGGCCAGGTTGAGCGACGAATAGGCCGGGTTCAAGGGCACCGAGATCAGCGTGTCGGCCAGGGCAACATGTTCGTTGGTCATGCCCGAGCGCTCGGGCCCGAACATGACGCCGACGGCCTCGCCGGCCCGCCAGGCGTTGCGCAGCTCGCTCGCTGCCAGACGCGGCGTGGCCACCCGCACGGTCAGTTCACGCGGCCGCGCCGTTGTCGCATAGACCCGGTTGAGATCGGCGATAGCGTCCTCGACGCTGTCGTATACTTGCGCCGTGTCGAGTACCTCTGTGGCGCCCGACGCCATGGCGACAGCTCGCCCGTGGGGGAATTCCTGAAGTGGATTGACGATAGCCAAATCGGTCAGCCCGCAGTTCAGCATGGCGCGCGCGGTGGCGCCGATATTCTCCGCCAATTGCGGTTCAATAAGAATGATACGCGGGCCGCCGGTCACCGGCGGCTGGGTGCGGTTGGTACCAGCCATCAGCTCTGCCTCCGCCAACGTACATACAAGCCAGCGGCGCTTAACGCCAATTCAAATCCGGCTTATTGGTGGATCTTGCCCTCGGGGCGAAAGGCGTTGAAGGCGAAGGCGAACGTCATGTCGTGTAGCACCTCGACCAAGGCGCCGTCCTGCTTACGCTGCACGGTCACATACCCGATGTCGCGGCCTTCCTTGATGTAGGAAATATCGAGCACCGACAATTGACCCGGCTCCCAGGTCAGCACCAGATCGCCGGCCTCGATACGCTTTTTCTCGCGCAGCAGTTCCAGGCTCCAGGCTTGGTCTTCTACAGCCACCACATAGGCCAACGGAGCGATGCCTTCGGGTTCAGGAATACCGGGAAACAGCGGCTGTTCGCCCGAATCGTAACTGTCGTAGGGATTAACGCCGTAATTGCGCGGAAAGCCCGGGGTGCGTAGCAGTATGTCGGCATCGGGATTGCGCTCGGCGAATACACCGAACGGCTCGACCCGCACCGGCAAAATCGTCAGCTCGGTACCGGCGAGTTCGCCGACAATGCCCATGCCGGTGAATTGCTGCCACCAGCTTTCGGTCTGGCGGTCATACATCACCAGATCGGAGAACCGCAGATTGCCGGTGGTGCCGAAATCGAGCACCCGGTCGCCCACCCGCCGGTCGAACACCACGGCTGAATTGCACAACGGACAATAGGTCACGGTGATCGGCACACCGCCAAGCTGGTCGTTGACGATCTCATGCCAGGTCAGAATGGTCAGCGGATAGCCGCGGGTCTTACCCTTGACCTTCACCGTGATCACCGGTTCGCGGGGATCATACACATTGGCGCCATCGGCCAGCGTGCCGATGGTGGGATCGTCGATTGCCGGAATATGGTCTCGTGGAATGCCGCCGGAGAAGATTTCCGTCAAATCCACCGTGGTCTTATCGAAGTCAGTGCGCGGCCAGGCCGACTTGATCGCCGCAATATCGGCCGCCGCCATCGAAGCGAATACCGACAACGGGATCACGGTGACGGCTATGGCAAAAAGCCGGGCGCAAATATTGCGCGGATAGAAATCAGAAATCATGGGCTCGCCTATAGTGTCGCAAACCAAACGTAGCGGCGAACGCCTCCAATGCCACCTGAAGGCTGCTCAATTCGCCGTGATTGGCCCCTCTCCTCTGGGGAGAGGGGTTGGGGTGAGGGGAGATATTCTATCTGCAGCACCTCATCCTGAGCTTGTCGAAGGATTGGGGTATTGCTGTCCGTATCCTTCGACAAGCGAGCCATGAGGACTTGTCTTCCCCTCACCCGCTCGCATTCGCTCGCCACCCTCTCCCGCCGGGAGAGGGTTAATTTACTGATGTGCTAACTCTCCACTATCCGAGCGCAGCAGCTTGTAGACGATGGCGTCGTCGAGCGCGGCATAGGCAGCGTCGATGATGTTGGGCGATATGCCCACGGTGCCCCAGCGGCGGCCGGTCTCATCTGTCGATTCGATCATCACCCGGGTCACCGCCGCCGTTGCTTGTTGCGGCGTCAGGATGCGCACCTTGAAATCCACCAGCCGCATACTTTCCAGTTGCGGGAACTTCGGCAGCAGCGCCTTGCGCAGCGCCGCATCGAGCGCATTGACCGGGCCGTTGCCTTCGGCAACCTGCATGGTTGGCTCACCGCCAACCTCGATCTTGATCACCGCCTGGCTGATGGTGGTCAGATCGCCGCGCGCGTTGAAGCGCCGCTCGACCTCGGTGCGGAAACTCTGCACATCGAAGAAACGCGGCACTTCGCCCAAAGCGCGCCGCGCCAATATCTCGAAACTCGCTTCCGCGCCATCGTAGGAATAACCCTCATATTCGCGGGCTTTGACATCTTCGACCAGCCGGCCGATGCGCTTGTCGCCGGCATCGATCTCGATACCGGCCTCGGCCAGGCGCACCAGAATGTTTGACCGGCCCGCCTGATCGGAAATCACGATATGGCGGCTGTTACCAACGATGCCGGGCTCGATATGTTCATACGTGCGCGGGTCTTTTTGCACCGCCGAGACATGCAGGCCGCCCTTATGGGCAAACGCCGCCTCACCCACATAGGCGGCGTGGCGGTCGGGCGCCCGGTTGAGCAACTCATCAAGCAGGCGCGAGACATGGGCAAGCTGACTCAATTCGCCGTCGCCCAGGCCGGTCTCGTAGGCGCCGTCATATTTAAGCAGCAGATTGGGGATGACGGTGACCAGATTTGCGTTACCGCAGCGCTCGCCTAGCCCGTTCAAGGTGCCCTGCACCTGGCGCGCGCCGGCCTCGACCGCTGCGAGAGAATTGGCCACCGCGTTGCCGGTATCGTCATGGGCGTGGATGCCCAGATGGTCACCGGGAATATGCTTGCCGACTTCAGCAACGATCCGCGACACCTCGTGGGGCAAGGTGCCGCCATTGGTATCGCACAGCACCACCCAGCGGGCGCCAGCGTCGAGCGCGGCTTTTAGACACGCCAGGGCAAATTTCGGGTTCGCCTTATAGCCGTCGAAAAAATGCTCGGCATCGAACAATGCCTCGTCGACCCGGGTCTTAGCGTGGGTAACGCTGTCGGCGATCATGGCGATGTTTTCGTCCCGGGCGATGCCCAGCGCGACATCAACATGGAAGTCCCAGGTCTTGCCAACCATGCACACCGCATCGGCGGCGCTGGTCAGCAGGGCGTTCAAACCGGGATCGTTGGCGGCGCTATGGTCAGGCCGCCTGGTCATGCCGAAGGCTGTGAAAATGGCGTTGTTCAGATTAGGTGAAGTGGCGAAGAAGTCGTCATCGACCGGGTTGGCGCCGGGCCAACCACCTTCGACATAGTCGATGTTCAAGCTATCCAAGGCCCGGGCTATGGCGCGCTTATCGTCGACCGAAAAGTCGACCCCCTGGGTCTGCGCCCCGTCGCGCAGGGTGGTGTCGAAGAGAGAGATGCGCTCGGGCATGGCTAACTCACCTCACCGGCTTTACAAAATGGCCTCATGCTGAGCCTGTCGAAGCACGAGGCCGCCGCTCGGTCCTTCCGGTCATCCTTCGACAAGCTCAGGATGAGGATGCTGGTCGCATGGTAGCAGGACATAACCCTAGCTTCCCCGCCGCCAGGTGGTGCCCTCGGGACCGTCTTCGAGCACGATGCCTTGCGCCAAGAGGTCATCGCGGATGCGGTCGGCCGCGGCAAAGTCTTTCGCCGAGCGGGCCGCGATGCGCTGCTCGATCAGGCTCTCGATCTCGGCCTGCTCGCTATCCGATGTGCCGCGCTTGAACCAGCGCGCCGAACTTTCACCCAACAGACCAAGCTGACTGGCGCTTTGGCGAAATACCCCGCCAAGCTGCGCATGCTCCTCAGGACTTCCATTGATGATTCGCGTCGCCAACCCGTCGAGAGCGCTCAACGCCGCCGGTGTATTGAGATCATCGTGCAGCGCATCGCCGAACGCGTCATCGCCATGTCCCATGGCCGGATGTTCGCCAGCATCACTTTCTTCGACCGCCTGTAGGGCCAAATAATAGCGATCCAGGCGGGCGACGGCTTCGCGCACCCCGTCCTTGGTGAAATCGAGCGGCTGGCGATAGTGGGTCGCCAGCAGGGCCAGGCGCAGCGCCTCGCCGGGAAATTCGTCGAGCAGATCGGTGACCGTGTAGAAGTTGCCGAGCGACTTCGACATCTTCTCGCCTTCGCTCATCAGATAACCATTGTGCATCCACACTTGGGCAAACGTCTCCTCCGGGTGGGTGCACAGGGACTGGGCGATCTCGTTTTCATGGTGGGGAAACACCAGATCGACGCCGCCGCCATGGATATCGAATTGGGTTCCCAGATAATGCTCGCTCATCGCCGAACATTCGATATGCCAACCGGGCCGACCCCGGCCCCAGGGGCTGTCCCAGCCGGGTTGGTTCTCGTCGGAGGGTTTCCACAGAATAAAGTCGGCGGGGTCGCGCTTATGGCTCGACACTTCGACCCGCGCACCGGCGATCATTTCGTCGCGGTTGCGACCCGATAATTTGCCGTAATCGGGCATCGACGGCACGCTGAACAGCACTTCACCCTCGGCCTCATATGCGTGGCCCTTTTCGGTCAAGGCCCCGATCATCGCCACCATTTGCGGAATATGGTCGGTGGCGCGGGGTTCCACATCGGGCTGCAGGCAGCCCATCGCCGCTGCTGCGGCGTGAAACCGTTCGGTGGTGCGGCGCGTCAGATCGTCGATGGCTTCGCCGCTCTCCGCCGCCCGGTCGATAATCTTGTCGTCCACATCGGTGATGTTGCGCACATAGGTAACCTGGGCATTCGGGTAAGCGTGCATCAGCAAACGATACAGCACGTCGAACACCACCAGCGGCCGCGCATTGCCGATATGGACATCGTCATAGACCGTCGGCCCGCAGACATACATCCGCACATGTTGCCGATCGAGCGGCAAAAACCGTTGTTTCGTGCGGGTTAGCGTATTGTGGAGTTGGAGCGTCATTTAAAAATTCCCAGGTTCAGTAGGCACAAAGCGCCGCGCGGGGATGGCGCAGCCGCAAGGTCGTCAGCCGGTAATTCGCCGGCCGGTTGCGCAACATCGCTGGGAACAGGTCTCCATGGGGTCGCTGTATAGCGCCGAACGGAAACTAAGGCAATTCAGGCGGTTAACCCTACCTACCGCACCCTGCGACACCGATGCTCGACCCCTCACCCTTCGAGACGGCGCTGCGCACCTCCTCCGGATGAGGAAATATTGTATCTGCCCTAACCAATTACTTCATGGCTCGGCGCCGGCGAAGCCGGCGTCTCGAAGCATGGGGCGCAGCGTCCTCATCCTTCGACAAGCTCAGGATGAGGACTGTGCCGTTTCAGTCATACTAAAAACATCCTCATGCTGAGCCTGTCGAAGCATGAGGGTCGCGCAGTTACGCCTTGCCCCGAAACGCGTTGGTGATCGGGTAGCGGCGGTCGCGGCCGAAGGCGCGGCTGGTGAGTTTCACCCCCGGCGGCGCTTGCCGGCGCTTATATTCCGCCATCTCAAGCAGCCGCCAGATACGCTGCACCGTATCCGCCGCGTGCCCACGGCCCACCAGATCATCGGCGCCTAAATCTTCCTCGATCAAGCCATGCAGGATGGCGTCGAGCTCATCATAAGGCGGCAGCGAATCCTCATCCTTCTGATCGGGTCGCAGTTCGGCCGAGGGCGGCTTGGTGATGATGCGCTCGGGGATGACGTCGCCGGCCGGACCGAGCACTCCAGTGGGATATTGTTCATTACGCCAGCGGCAGAGCTTGAACACGTCGGTCTTGTAGACATCCTTAATCACCGAATAGCCGCCGGCCATGTCGCCATAAATAGTGGCATAGCCGACCGACATTTCCGACTTGTTGCCGGTGGTCAGCAGCATCGCGCCGGTGGTGTTGCTGATCGCCATCAGGGTCAGGCCGCGCGACCGGCTTTGAATATTCTCAGCCGTCACGCCCTCAGCCGGCTGGTTGAGGCCTTGTTTCAACATCTCATCGAAGGCGCCCATCGCCGGCCCGATATCGATACTGTCGAGGTGGACTTCCAGACGGTCGGCAAGTTCCTTTGCGTCGTCCAAACTATCCTGGCTGGTGAACGGCGACGGCATCATCACGCAATGCACCCGCTCGGGCCCCAGCGCATCGACAGCGACCACCGCGGTGATGCCGGAATCGATGCCGCCCGACAGGCCGATGACCACGCCGGGAAAGCCGTTCTTGTTCACATAATCGCGCAGCCCCAGCACCATCGCCTGGTAAATTCGCTCACTGCCTTCGATCTGCGCCGTTAGCTCGCCGTCGCTGCAATGCCACGGCGCTTGGCCTTCGCCGCGCTGCCATCGGGTCATCGACAGGTTTTCGACGAACTGGGGCGAGGCCGCGGCCATCTTGCGGTCGGCGTTGAGCACGAACGAGCCGCCATCGAACACCAACTCGTCCTGACCGCCGACCTGGTTGGTGTAGATCAACGGCAAACCGGTCTCATTGACCCGGGCCACGGCCAGGTTGAGGCGCACATCGACCTTGTCGCGCTCATAGGGGCTGCCATTGATGAAGACCAGGATTTCGGCGCCTGATTCCTGCAAAGTCTCGGACACGTCCGGCGTCCACATATCCTCGCAGACGGCCAGCCCCAACCGCACGCCGCGGAAATTCACCGGGCCCGGCGGCGCGCCGGCATCGAACACCCGCTTCTCGTCGAACACGCCGTAATTGGGCAGATCGTATTTATCGCGGCGGGTGACAATCTTGCCACCATCGAGCACCAGAGCGGCGTTGTAGCGCTGGCCGTCATCGCCCAACCACGGCGCGCCGACAATCAAGCCCGGGCCGCCATCGGCGGTATCGGCGGCCAGTTCTTCGACCCCGGCGCGCACCGCGTCGAGAAACGCGTTCTTCAACACCAAATCTTCCGGCGGATAGCCCGACACGCAAAGTTCTGTACCAACCACCAGATCGGCCCCGCCGGCGCCGGCGGCCAAACGGGCAGCGCGAATGCGCGCCACATTGCCGTCGATATCGCCGACCGTGGGATTAAGCTGCGCCAGGGCGATGGTTAATGAATCTGTCATTCGCAAATGTTTCCTTAGCCCGGCGGCGACCCTATATCCCGCGCTCAAACGCCGTCAATCACGATGGGCGAATTCGGTGGACCGTTACGACGGCGACCTTTAACAGGTAAACAAAGGTAAGAAAATCGCCCATGCTCAACGAACACCTCACCGGCTGGCGCCGTCCGGAAGTCTTGCTGCTGGTCATGGCCGCCGCGTGGGGGTTGAGCGTGGCGGTCTGGATGTCGCTGATCAACAATTTCGCCGTCGAGCGCGCCGCCTTCGACGGCGCCGATATGGGTGTTCTCCAGTCGGCCCGTGAAGTTCCTGGCTTCCTCGCCTTCACCTTCGTCGCCTTGTTGATTTTCATGCGCGAACAAACCATCGCCGTGATTTCGCTATTGCTGCTCGGCGCTGGGGTGGTGGCGACCGGGTTCTTCCCCAATTTTCTCGGCCTGATGGTCACCACAATCATCATGTCGGTTGGCTTCCACTACCATGAGACCGCCACCCAAAGCCTGGCCCTGCAATGGTCGAGCCGCGACCAAGCGCCGGTGCTGCTGGGACGTATGCTGTCGGCGACCAGCGTCGCCTCGATCGTCGCCTTCGGCCTGGTCTGGGCCGGGTTGGAACTGCTCGAGCTGGACTTCGCCATCATCTACGCGGTCGGCGGCGGTGCGACCGTGGCGGCGGCGATCCTGGTGCACAAGCTGTTTCCCCGCATGGCGGTCGACAACGACCAGCGTCGCGAACTTTTCCTGCGCCGGCGCTATTGGCTGTTCTATGTGCTGACTTTCATCAATGGCGCGCGGCGGCAAATCTTCGTTGTCTTCGCCGCCTTCCTGATGGTCGAAAAATTCGGCCTGTCGGCAGCCAACCTTACCCTGCTGCTGTTGGTCAACCACATCATCAATACCTTCCTAGCGCCGAAGATCGGCCAGTTCATCATGCGCTTCGGCGAGCGCCGCGCCATGACCCTGGAATATGTCGGGCTGATCGGCGTCTTCATCGCCTACGCGCTTGTCGAAAATGTGTGGATCGCCGGCGGGCTCTATATCCTCGACCATATTTTCTTCTCCATGGCGATCGCGCTGCACACCTATTTCGGCAAAATCGCCGACCCGCGCGATATCGCGCCGACGGCGGGCATTTCGTTTTCGATCAACCATATCGCCGCGGTGATCATCCCCGCCGCGTTCGGGCTGATCTGGCTGGTCAACCCGGCCGCCGTGTTCTACGCCGGCGCCGGCATGGCGGTGGTCAGCCTGTTGCTCTCGCAACTCATCCCGCGCAACCCAGACCAGGGCAACGAGACGGTCTGGAGCAATCCCGTACCCCGCCCGGCGGCGGCGGAGTAGGCGAAAACAGTAGCGCCTTCGGCTCAAATCCGGGTGAAGTCGGCTTTCTAAGGTTTACCCTTTAATCCTCATCCTGAGCTTGTCGAAGGATGGAGATGTCCTGCGCTAACTCATGCTTCGACAGGCTCAGCATGAGGATAGTTTTTCGCTCGCCACCCTCTCCCATTGGGAGAGGGTTATCACCTAAGCCACCACCGCATTACTGCGCTGCGGCCTTACCCGCGCCGTTGGCGCTGTCGGTATCGCGGTGGCGCTTGAGGCGTTCGGCGATCTGGAAGGCCAGTTCGAGCGACTGGTTGGCGTTGAGGCGCGGATCGCAATGGGTGTGATAGCGGTCCGACAAGGCCTCTTCGGTGATCGCCTGGGCGCCGCCGATGCACTCGGTGACGTCCTGGCCGGTCATCTCAAAATGCACGCCGCCGGCGTAGGTGCCCTCGGCGCGGTGCACATCGAAGAAAGCATCGACCTCTTTTAAGATCAGATCGAACGGCCGGGTCTTGTAGCCGGTGGAGGCCTTGACCGTATTGCCGTGCATGGGATCGCACGACCACACCACGCTGCGGCCTTCGCGTTCGACCGCGCGCACCAGCGCCGGCAGATTGTCGCCGACATTGTCTGCGCCCATACGGCAGATCAGGGTCAGGCAGCCGGCCTCGTTATCCGGGTTGAGGATATCGATCAGTTGCAGCAGCTCGTCGGGATCCAGCGTGGGACCGCATTTCAGGCCCAGCGGGTTTTCGACGCCGCGCAGAAACTCAATATGCGCGCTGTCGGGCTGGCGGGTGCGGTCGCCGATCCACAGCATATGGGCAGAGGTGTCGTACCAGCGCCCGGTCAAACTATCTTGCCGCGTCATGGCCTGCTCGTAGACCAGCAGCAACGCCTCGTGGCTGGTGTAGAAATCGGTCTCGCGCAGTTGCGGCACGGACTCGCTGGTCAGGCCGCAGGCGGCCATGAAGCCCAAAGTCTCGTCGATGCGCGTCGCCATTTCCTCATAGCGTTCGCCCTGCTGGCTCTCCTTGACGAAGTCCAGGTTCCAGCGATGAAGCTGGTGCAGATCGGCGAAACCGCCCTGGGCGAAGGCGCGCAACAGGTTCAAGGTCGCGGCGGCCTGGTTATAGGCGCGCACCATGCGCTCGGGATCGGGCACCCGGCTTTCGGTGGTGAAGGCCATATCGTTGACGATATCGCCGCGATAGCTCGGCAGTTCGACGCCGTCGATGGTCTCGGTCGGCGCCGAGCGCGGCTTGGCGAACTGACCCGCCAAGCGGCCCACTTTGACCACCGGCACGGACGCGCCGAAGGTCAGCGCGACGGCCATCTGCAGCAACACCTTGAACGTGTCGCGAATATTGTCGGCCCGAAATTCCGCGAAGCTCTCGGCGCAATCGCCGCCCTGCAGCAGGAAGGCGTCGCCCTGAGCGACCCGCGCGAGATGATTGCGCAGGGTGCGCGCTTCGCCGGCGAACACCAGCGGCGGCGAGCTGCGCAACGTCTCCTCGACCCGCGCCAGATGGGCCGCGTCGTTATAGTCGGGCACCTGCCGGATTTCCCGGCCGCGCCAGCTGTCCAATTGCCAAGCTGCGGACATGTCACTTTCCTCCAGACGCCACCATGGGGCGCCCCTCGTCGTTTAAATGAACCCGAAATACCAGTTACGCTCGCCGCGCCGGCCAGCCTATACGCCGTTTAAGCGATAGCTTCCACTAAAAAGCGCCCAAATTCAACGCGGTAGCGTTAACCAAGCTGCCCTACTCCACCGCCTTGGCTGCGTCTGCCTCGTCAATCCAACGTGGTCACGGCGATCCAGCATTCGACGCCATCCAGCATGGTTGTGTGGTGTCCTTTTCCGCTTGTGTCGTCCAGCAACACGAGATCGCCGGGGCGTAGCTCGACGGCCTGGCCGTCCGTGGTCTCGACACGGAAACCACCCGTCAGCGGAACCATATACTGGCGCGCTGGGCTTGGATGCCAGCCACCGTCCCATCCCGGGTCAACCTGCAGGAACTTTACCGTCCCCGCGTTCTGCGGCTCGGAGACGCCCATCGATGGATTGCCCGGCACGAATTCGGTGGGTATCGCCTCGACGGAGATTTCTTCCATTGACGACCCGCCGTCCTCGGTCGCGAATGTACGCATATACTTCATAAACTGGAGCTCCCTATTTCCCCCTACTCCGCAGCTTCCGCCACCGGTTCGGGCACCGGCTCGCGCATGGTGACGAACTCCTCGGCCGAGGTCGGGTGGATGCCGATGGTGGAATCGAACACCGCCTTGGTGGCGCCGGCTTTGAGCGCGACGGCGATGCCCTGCAATATCTCGCCGGCGTCGGCGCCCACCATATGGACGCCCAGCACCCGGTCGGTTTTCTTATCGACGATCATCTTCATCAGGGTCTGTTCGTCGCGGCCGGTGAGCGTATGTTTCAGCGCGCGGAAGGTGCTGCGGAAGATCGCCACGTCGCCATGGCGCGCGCGGGCCTCTTCTTCGGTTAGACCCACGGTGCCGACCGGCGGCTGGCTGAATACCGCCGTGGCGATATAGTCGTAGTCGGCGCTCGAAGGTTCGTCGCGGAACAGGGTCTTGGCGACGGCCATGCCTTCAGCGAGCGCGACGGGGGTGAGCTGCACCCGGTCGATCACATCGCCGATGGCGTAGATCGAGTCCACCGAGCTCTTGAAATGATCGTCAACGATGACCGCGCCGTTATCCGCCAGGTCGACGCCGAGCGCCTCCAGGCCGAGCCCAGCGGTTTTCGGCGCGCGGCCGGTGGCGTACATGATGAGGTCGGTCTCGACCGTCGAGCCATCCTCGCAGGTGGCGATGAAGCCACCATCGGTTTTCTCGATCGAGGCGATGTTGGTGTTAAACCGCACGTCGATGCCCTTCTTGACCATCTCGCCGGCCAGATGGCTGCGCACATCGTCATCGAAGCCGCGCATGAACATCGGGCCGCGATACATCAGCGTGGTATCGACGCCGATACCGTTGAAAATGCCGGCGAACTCGACCGCGATATAGCCGCCGCCGACGACGATGGCGCGCTTGGGGAGTTCCTCCAGATAGAAGGCCTCGGTCGAGGTGACGATATGTTCCTTGCCGGGAATGTCGGGCACCACCGGCCAGCCGCCGGTCGCCACCAGGATGGTCTTCGCGGTGTAATTTTTGCCGGCGACAGCGACGGTGTGGGCGTCGACCAATGTGGCGCGGCCGTTGACGATCTCGACCCCCGAATTGCCCAACAGGCGCTCATAGATGCCGTTGAGGCGGCTAATCTCGGTGTCCTTATTGTCGACCAGGGTGCGCCAGTTGAAATTGTCAGCGCTGGGCGCCTCGACGGACCAGCCATAGGCGGCGGAATCAGCGAAATCCTCATGGAAATGAGCGGCGTAGACGAACAATTTCTTGGGGATACAGCCGACATTGACGCAAGTGCCGCCCATGAACATGTCTTCGGCAATCGCCACCCGGCCGCCGTAATTGGCCGAGAACCGGGCCGCCCGGACGCCGCCGGAACCGGCGCCAATGACAAAGAGATCGTAATCGTATTCAGACACGGGGAGCCGCCTCACCTAGTTTTATAATCGTTGAACCAACCTTGTAGGCCGTTACTTAGCGTCTCACCGGCGAATATCAAATAGTTCGTAAAAAGGATCGCCTTCCACTGCATTGCCAGCCCGCATCACACGGGGCACTGTGCCGGCCGTTATTGGTACCGTCCCGGGAGTCCCCCTCGTTGCTCGAAGCCATCGCCATTTACATCGCCGCCGGACTATTGGCCGGGTTCGTGTCGGGGCTGTTCGGCGTCGGCGGCGCCTTTACTATGACCCCGGCGCTGATCATCGCGCTGCCCCTGCAGGGCGTCCTCGATAGCCAGGTCATGCACCTGACCGCCGGCACGGCGCTGGCGGTGATGGCGACTACGTCGATCTATGTCGCCGTGCTGCGGTTTCGCGTCGGCGATTTGCACCTGCCGCTGATGTTCCGCTTCGTGCCCTTCATCGTCGCCGGCGCGGTCGGCGGGTCGCTGGTCGGCGACGCCCTGCCGGGCATCGTGTTGAAAATTATCTTCATCGGGTTCGTCGGCTTAGCCATCGTGCGCGGCATTTTCCAGCGCCAGGCGGCGACAGTGGAAGGCGGTGGTGATTTCTCGGCCATCAACGGCCCCAGCCTGTGGACCCACGGCACGCTGACCGGCGTCACCGGCGCGCTGCTCGGGCCCGGCCCCGCCGTGATCATCAGCCCCTATCTGCGCGCCGCGCGCTATCCCATGCCGGTCATCGCCGCGACCTGTTCGGCGCTGGCCGGCCTGCTGGGCTTTGCCGCCGCCGGCGGCTATGTCTTCGGCGGCTTCAATGAAACCGGTCTGCCGGCGCTATCATTGGGATATCTCTATTTACCGGCCTTCGCGGGCCTGGCAATCGGCGCCCTGGCCGGATCGCCATTCGGCATCCGCGCATCCCACAAAGTCGCCGATAAGCTGCTGCACCGGGCCTTTATCGGCTATCTGGCGTTTATTCTTGTTGTGACGCTGACGCAATTGCGGTGAAGTAGATCGACGCTGGTTTTCGGAGGGGATCATGGACTTAAGCTTTTTCATTCACGTATCGGGCGTGGGGATTCTCGCCGGCTATATCCTCTTGGTCTTCGCACTATGGGCGCCGCGCTATGGCCTGCCGCGGCTCGATTTTCCCCGCGGCATGACCGAGCTCACCTTCGGCGATTCGTTCGAGGGGCCCGCGCCCTATGGCTGGGGCGTAGCGCTGTTGCACGTGAACGGCATCATATTCGCGCTGCTCTACGCCACGGTCGTGGCGCCGCTTCTGCCCGGCGAGCCGTTCGTGCGCGGCCTCATCTGGGGCGTTATCCTGTTCTTCGCCGCGCAGATAATATTTGTGCCGATCTTCCTGAAAGGCGGTTTCTTTAGCCTCAAACACGACTCAAAGGCCTGGATCACCGCCCTGATCGTGCATGTCCTCTATGGCGCGGTGGTCGGCTGGCTTTCGCCGATCCTCTAGGCTATGTCGGCCGCCACCGGCTGACGGACCGTGCGCCAGCGCAACATCATTAGAATTGCCACTACGGCAACTTCCAGGGCGATCGGCCAGACCGACGCGATCAGACCGCCGCCGACCTGGGGCACGAAGAATTTCATGAGAAGCGTTTGATCGAGATTGATGCCATGGAGCAGCAAGGGCACGATCACATAGAGTACCGCGAGATAGATCAACGCCGCTAAATCCGCCCGGCGCCGGTTCGGGGTAAAGTTCAGGGCCATGACGAGTAAGCAGTCGCGTACCAGAAACAGGCTGGCTAAAACCAGCCATGTTTGTAGGTCCGGTGCCGCCGAGCCAAGGCCGAGAAAATTGCCTAAATCGGAATCCATCTCATGACGAATCCCAACCTGCGCCTCCCCGAGCGCGAGATTCAGAATAAGCGTGATGACGAGAATTATGAGCGACGTCAGCCAAAACGGTTGGTGCTGCATGATTTCGGAAAACCGCAATCGCCGTGCCGCAGTTATATAGGACCGGTAGCCCTGCAGGGATTTGGTTTCGCTGAACACCGCCAAGTAGGTAAACGTAACTGCAACCATCCAGAACACCGTCAAAAACAAAAACGCCTGGTTACCGAATGTTTGAGTGTGTTGGTACAGGGTATCGAACCCGGCCAGATAGGCGCCGACGAACAGCACGAACAGCGGCCAAGCCCAGCGATAGCCTCTGAACTGCAAAACCGATCGCAACTGGCGCACCGTACCGAGAACCGTCCAGGCGAGATAAATCAACAAGCTGGCGGTGATGAAGCCGATGATCGGGATCGATAATCCGTACCATTCCGCGTTCAGGAAATTGTCGTGGGTCAAACCCCGGCTAAAACCGGCAAGTCCGACATTGCCGATGCGGTCGGCGAATACCCCGGCGACGCCAATCGCGAATAGCTGACACAGGGTTACGGATATTCCTTTTGACGACCGGGTCCGCGCCATCAGGACGACTGCGACGAACATGGCGACGACCAGACCAAGTAACCCGACGAGCAAATCATGTCCGGCCGACCAAATAATCTCACCCGGATCGAGAACCACAGTGCGTCCGCGAATGATGTCCGCATCGTCCAGCGACGTGACGTAAAGATCGAACCGCGCGGCAACGTTGACGAGAAGGCTGAGCAACGCGCCGTAGAGCACAAATGAGGTGCTGCCGAATAGTTTTCCGACGAAGATCTGGCCGGCGGTCAGGGCGGACAGGCGTTGGCTGTCCCAGGTGTTGTTCGCCATCTCGGAATCGAACGCGCCGGCGGCCTTGCGAGTGCCCCACAGAAAAACCAAAACCCAGAACAACACTTCCGTCGTGGTGATCAGGCCTTTCGAATCTTCCAACGCCCAGGCGGCGGCGAAGATAAGCCCAAGAATCAGCGGCATCGCCAACAGACGCTGCCCGGTGATTTCGATCAGAAAATTGCGTTTGAGTTCCGGGTTCACGATCGCGTCTCCCCGGCCCCATTGCCGCTGTCGAAATAGACGTCCGACATGGATTGGGCGGTCGGCGCCATTTCCGAAACAGTCAAACCGCTATCGATCAGATGCTTGAGACAATCATGCTGCGCGGACGCATCGCCGGGAAATACGAATGTCGCATCGCGGTCGCCGGCGTCGAGCACATCGGCTCCTTGCACGCCGCGTAATATTTCACCCAAGCGCACATCGGGTGTCGACAATCGCACCCGCAGGGTGATCCGTTCGGGTCCGCCGCCCGCCGCCTGGCGCAGGTCACGGAAGGCTTCGAGCTTGCCGCCGCGCATGACCAGGACATGGGTCGAATAATCTTCCAGTTCGGACAGGATGTGGGACGACACGATCAGGGTCATGCCTTCATCGTTCAACGCCAGAATGGTTTCCGACAGCCGGCGCCGCGCATCGGGATCGAGGCCGGAGGCGGGTTCGTCGAGCAACGCGACCAAGGGGCGGTGGATGACGGACTGGGCGATCGCCAATTTCTGCCTGTTGCCGCGCGACAATTCACCCACCCGCCGGTCGAACATAGCGTCGACACCCAGCATCTCAGCCACCCAACCAACCCGGGCCGCTCGATCTTCAGGAGCGATTTTCTTCGCCGCCGCGTGATAGGCCAGCGCCTGACGCACAGTGAGTTCGTCATAGAGCCCGAAGAAATCGGGCAGGAATCCGATCTTGCGATGAATCGTGCGCGGATCCTCGCGCACCTCCAAGCCATCCACATGAACGTCGCCCGCGGTCGGCTGTTCGAGCGCGGAGATGCACCGCATCAGAGTCGTTTTGCCCGCGCCGTTGGGGCCGACCAGGGCCACGACCATGCCGGGTTCGATGGTGAAGGAAATATCCGATAGGGCGCGCGTGGTGTCGTAGTCGAAGACCAGCCGGTCGACCGAGATCAGCGGCGCGGGAGCTGGCGGATCAACCGTCATTCAACGGTCACGCTTTTCGCCAGATTGCGCGGTTGGTCGACGTCCGTGCCTTTGACCACCGCGGTGTGGTAGGCGAGCAGCTGCACCGGAATGGCGTAGAGCAGGGGCGCCACGAAATCGTCGACCCGGGGCATGGCGACGCTGGCCCAAGCCTGGTCGGCCATCCGCGCTACACCGCTGGCATCCGACATGAAGATGACCTTGCCGCCGCGTGCGATCACTTCTTGAACGTTCGACAGGGTTTTGTCGAACAGCGCATCCGGCGGCGCTAGCACGATCACCGGCACCGCTTCATCGATCAAGGCGATGGGGCCGTGCTTCATCTCGCCGGCCGCATAACCCTCGGCATGGATATAGGAAATTTCCTTGAGCTTGAGCGCGCCCTCCAAAGCGATGGGATAGGCCGTGCCGCGGCCCAGATAGAGCACGTCGCGGGCCTTAGCGACTTCGACCGCCAGCGCGCGCAAATCACCATCATGGTTGAGCACCTCGGCCATGCGCGACGGTACTTCGGTCAGCGCCCCGGCTAACGCGGCGGCGCGCTCGGCATCGATAGTGCCCCGCGCCTGCCCCGCCGCGATAACCAAACATGCCAGCACCGCCAGTTGCGTGGTGAACGCCTTGGTCGAGGCGACGCCGATCTCCGGTCCCGCCAGAGTGCGCAGCACCACATCGGATTCCCGCGCGATTGAGCTTTCCGACACGTTCACCACCGAGACCACATGCTGGCCCAATTTGCGGCAATGGCGCAGCGCCGCCAATGTATCGGCGGTCTCGCCCGACTGACTGACGAATAACGCTACCCCACCCTCGGGCAACGGTGCTTCGCGATAACGGAACTCGGACGCCACGTCGATTTCGACCGGGACCCCAGCAACCCGCTCGAGCCAATATTTGGCAACCCAACCGGCGTAGCAGGCGGTACCGCAAGCGACCACGGTGATGCGCGGCACAGTGGCCAAATCGAAAGGCAGCGGCGGCAGGGTGACTTCGCGGGTGGCGGCGTTGACGAAGCTCTGCAGTGTGTCGCCGACCACGGCCGGCTGCTCGAAGATTTCCTTCTGCATGAAGTGGTCGTAATTACCCTTGCCAATCAGCGCGCCAGATAGTTCGGTCTCACGCACCTCACGGTCGGCCTGGTTGCCGTTCTCGTCATAGATCGCCGCGCCGTCGCGGGTCACCAGAGCCCAGTCGCCCTCTTCCAAATAGCAGATCCGCTTGGTCAGCGGCGCCAGGGCCAACGCGTCTGAACCCAGGAACATCTCGCCATCGCCGTAGCCGACCGCGAGCGGGCTGCCGCGCCGCGCGCCGACCATCAGGTCATGTTCGCCGGCAAAGATAATCGCCAAAGCGAATGCTCCTTCAAGCCGGCTTAAGGTCGCCGCCACAGCCTGAGTGGTGGACGCCCCATCGTCGAGTTCGCGGGTGATCAGCGCGGCTATCGCCTCGGTATCGGTATCGCTTTCGAAATTGTGGCCGGCGTCGGCGAGTTCGGCGCGCAAGGTCTGGAAATTCTCAATGATGCCGTTATGGACTACGGCGACCCGGTGGGTGGCGTGGGGGTGGGCGTTCGCCTCGTTAGGCACCCCGTGGGTCGCCCATCTGGTGTGGCCGATGCCCACATCGCCAGGCAACGGATCGGCGTCGAGTTCGCTTTCCAGATTGACCAGCTTACCTTGCGCGCGCCGGCGCTCGATGCGTCCGTTGATCAGGGTCGCCACACCGGCGGAATCGTAGCCGCGATATTCCAGCCGCTTCAGCCCGTCGAGCAGTTGCGGCGCCACATCGCCCGAACTCAAAATACCGATGATGCCGCACATTCTAGGATCAGTCCTCTGACGTCTTGGGCTTGGCGGCTTGGCGTTGCTGGCGGAACGAGGAGGCCCAGCCAGGCTTTTCTTCCTGGGAGGCGCGTTCGATGGCCAGCGCGTCAGCGCTCACGTCGCGCCCAATGGTGCTGCCGGCGGCGACGATGGCGCCCTCACCGATCGTCACCGGGGCCACCAAGGCGGTGTTCGAACCGATGAAGGCGTTGGCGCCGATCACCGTCTGGTGCTTGTCGAACCCATCATAGTTACAAGTGATGGTGCCAGCGCCGATATTGGCCTTGGCGCCGACCGTCGCGTCGCCGATATAACTCAGATGGTTGGCCTTGGCGCCGGCTTCGAGCACCGCGTTTTTGACCTCGACGAAATTCCCCACCCGTGCGCCTTCGCCAATATCGGCCCCCGGCCGCAGCCGCGCGAACGGGCCGATGATGGCGCCCGGCGCCACCGTAGCGCCTTCGATATGACTGTAGGATTTGATCTCGACATCGTCGCCGACCGTCACCCCGGGACCGAACACAACGTTGGGGTGGATCGTCACGTCTTGGCCCAGCGCCGTGTCGTGGGATAGCCAGACCGTCGACGGATCGACCAGGGTCGCGCCGCCGGCCATGGCGCGGGCGCGCAATTCGGTCTGCACGATAGCTTCGGCGACCGCCAGTTCACCTCGGCTATTGATGCCCATGAGTTCTGCCTCGCCGGCTTCGACCACGGCGGTTTGTAGCCCATCGCCATGGGCCAGCGCGATAATGTCGGTCAGGTAGTATTCGCCGTTGGCATTGTCGGTATCGAGACGCTCGAGAAGGTCGAACAAATGAGCGCCGGAGATCGCCATCAGCCCGGAATTGCAGAGGCCGATTTCCTTTTGCGCGCCGGTGGCGTCCTTAGCTTCGACAATTTGGGCCAGCGCGCCGCTATCGTCGGTCACCAGGCGGCCATAGTCGCTAACATCCGCCGGACGAAACCCCACCACCACGACAGCCGCGCCAGCGGCGCACGCCGCCACAGCCGCTGCCATGGTCTCGGCGCTCACCAATGGCGTGTCGCCATAGAGCACCAGCACTGGACCGGTGAAACCCTCCAGGCTTGCGCGGCCAGCCTTGACCGCGTCACCCGTGCCCAACCGTTCATGCTGCACGCAGACCGAACGCGGCGCCACCACCGCCGCGACCTCGCTCATGCCCGGCCCGATCACCACGGCGACCCGTTCCGGCGCTAAAGTGTCGACGGTCTCGAGCAGGTGCGACACCATGGGCCGCCCAGCGAGTTGGTGCATCACCTTGGGGTGCTCGGATTTCATGCGCGTGCCAAGACCGGCAGCGAGAACGAGGGCGGCAACAGGCGTGTCAGGCATCGTCGTGCATTCAGATGGCTTCTAGGGGCCCACCGGCGAGGTACAAAACACCCCGATCCGGACCAACGGACACTGCCACAGCCGCCCGATCCGGTCCAAGTCACTAATTATTCTGCTTTGTTGCAAAAAGACCGCGCGGCCTTACTCGTCGGCGGTTCCAAATACCAGTTTGCCGTCACCGCCGCGGGCGCGCACGAGATGGGCAAAGCCGATGCCCCACGGTGTATCGAGTTGCAAACGCACCGGGATCTTACCGCGTCCGGCCCCGACATCGGCCAGCCAGATATCGATGCTCATCTTATTCATGCGTTCGTCGCCTTCCTTGAACCCGGCAATACGCTCGAAGTTCAGGCGGCAGCCTTCGGCCAGGCCGCTATAGGGAGCAAAGTTGCTGGCCTTCAATTGCTTAGAGCCCAGCGGGGTCAGCGTCGCGTCGTAGCGCCGGCGGCCGTCATACACGGCAGTCGTCGGGCGGCACAGATCACCGGTCGCGTTTTCCAGCACGATGGCGGTGACCGCGCTCATGGGATCGACGGCGCCGGGTAGCAGATCGGCGGAAACCGCGCGCTCAGCATCTTTGCCATAAGGCGGCTCGGCGCGAATGTCTGCCGGCACGCCTTCCTGGTAGCCGATCTCGACGGTGCGAACTTTGCCGCGCCAGTGATTGGCAAAGCGGTGACGCTGGGGCACCACATTGGCGTCTTGGAGCTGACCCTTGCTGACGGCTTCGAGCCGCCATTTGAACAGAAACCCGATAATGCCTGACGATTCCAGGCGGGCGTCGGTGCGATAGGCGTCCTCATCGAGAGCCACATCGAAATTCAGCGATAGGGCGCGAAATCCGCTTTTGTAGACGTCGTAGGATAGGCGAAAGCCGTCACCGACCGGTGCTCCCGCCTGCCGAACCGCAGGCACCGCCGCGCTCTCAGGCGCCGCCAACTTGTCCGCGGCGGAAGGCGTGGCCAGGGCGACCATCAGGGCGCCGGCGATTGCCGCATTTCGTCGAGTCGAAAACATCGCGTTTATTATAGCATAAGTGGGCGTTTTCAACAGATTGGGGGTCACCGCCACGCTTGACTCCCACGTTCAGCCCGCCCTATAGACGCGGCGGTTAACCGCCACCAGGCGGGCGCGTAGCTCAGCGGGAGAGCACTGCCTTCACACGGCAGGGGTCACAGGTTCAATCCCTGTCGCGCCCACCATT
>JAALLF010000022.1 GCA_011087645.1 Alphaproteobacteria bacterium | reverse complement strand
AATCCCCAGCAGAACGATTTAACGCTTGTGTTGCATCGATCGGTTGAGGTGACCCTGCTAATCTTTCTGCTCAACGCCTTTTCGGCCGGTTTTACGCCGACCTTCCAAGCGACCATCCCCGACGTGCTGCCCGACGAGGCCCAGTACACGCGGGCGCTTTCGCTATCCCGGCTGGCCTATGATCTCGAGAATCTACTAAGTCCGACAATCGCCGCGGCGGCGCTGCTGTTCCTGACCTTTGATGCGCTGTTCGCAGCGAACGCGGCGGCGTTTCTTGTCTCGGCCTGGCTAGTTTTTTCCATCTCACTGCCATCGCCCAAACCCCATGAGCGCGAGCGCGGTGTTTGGCACAATACGAGCTTCGGTATCTGGGCCTATCTCAATACGCCCCGGCTGCGGGGCTTGCTGGCGCTATCATTTGCCGCCGCAGCGGCCGGCGCCATGGTCATTGTTAATACGGTTGTCTATGTGCGCGACCATCTTGGCGGTTCGGAAAGTGACACCGCCTTGGCATTCGCCGCGGTTGGCGCGGGGTCGATGATTGTCGCGTTATCGTTGCCGCGTTTATTGGACCGTTTGCCTGACCGCCCCTTCATGCTTGCTGGCGGCGGCGTTATGACAGCCGGCCTCTTGCTCGGCTTGACTGAGCCGGGATTGCTCGCTCTGTTGCCGGTGTGGTTCTTGATTGGCGCCGGCTCGTCGCTTGTACTCACGCCCGCGGGGCGTCTTCTCATGCGCTCCGCCCACGACGGCGATCGCCCGGCGATCTATGCCGCGCAGTTCGCCTTGTCTCACGCTTGCTGGCTCATAGCCTATCCGCTTGCTGGATGGGTCGGCGGCACGCTCGGCCTGTCAGCGGCTTTTACGATATTGGCGATCGCAACGTTGGCATCGACGTTGGCTGGCCTGGCGCTATGGCCGGCCCACGATCCGGGCGAATTGGAACATCACCACCCGGCGACGGATCACCAGCATTTACATGTCCATGATGAACATCACCAGCATGAGCACGAGGGCTGGGAGGGGCCGGAACCCCACCGCCATCCCCACCGGCACGCGCCGCTAAAACACAAGCACGCCTACGTTATCGACACGCATCACACGGCCTGGCCAAACCGTTAGCCTGCTGTCTCGTATGCCAGATTGAGCAGCCGCGCCGCGTTGCCGCCCCAGACCAGGGCCTTATCGTCTTCCGACAGGCCCTCGACGGAATCGATATGGCCGACCGGGTCGGGTTCGGCCATATCGTAGGGATAGTCGGTACCCATCATAATGTGGTCGGCGCCCCAGGCTTCGATGAGATGGCGTAACTGCATTTCGGTGAACACCACTGTGTCGAAATGCAATTTCTTCAAGTAATGGGACGGCGGATGAGGCAGATCGCCATGCACGTCTTCGCGGGTTGGGTAGGGATGATCGAAGCGGCCCCAATAGCCCGGCAGATAGCCGCCGCCATGGGCGATGCAGACCTTCAAGTTCGGGTGGCGTTCGAGATAGCCGTCGAATATCAGATGGCCGATGGCGAGCGACGATTCCAACGGATGGCCGATCAAATTGGTGAAGTAGTGATCCTTCATGCGATTGCCTTCGGTGGTGCCGAGGGGATGCATGAAGATCAGCATGTCGAGTTCTTCGACCCGGGCGAAAAACTTCTCCAAGCCGGCGCGGGTCAGTTCCTGACCCTCGACATTGGTGCCGATTTCGACGCCCTTCATCCCGTGCTCGCTGTGGCAGCGCTCTAACTCAGCCAGCGCCATTTCGGGGTTCTGCAGGGGCACCGTGCACATCGGCGCGAAGCGGTCTGGGTAGCTGGCGCCCAATTCGCCGACGCGGTCGTTGGCGACGCGGGCCACATCGCGGCCCAGCTCGGGATCGGCCCAGTAGGAATAGTGGAACGGCGACGGCGAAATTGCCTGCACATCAACGCCGCACGCATCCATATCGGCGATGCGCAACTCCGGGTCGGTCAGCTTGGGCATCAGAATGTCGTTCTGTTCGACATTGAGACCGCGGGTCAGGTCGCTGGCAAAATGGATCATCGGCATTTGCTCAACCGTCCACTTGTCGTCGATCATGGCGTCGCATTCGGGAACGTGCACATGGCAGTGGATGTCCACGGTCAGGTGCTTGCGATTGCTCTTAATTGTATGACTATGGCCGTGGTCGGCGGCCGGCGCGTGGGGGGTGCATCTGTATAGCATTCTCGTTCTCCCGAATGTTGGGCCTCTGGCTGGGCCAATTTGCTGTCGGTTTCCAGGTTATCCCAATTCTCATGGAAAGCGATACAGCGTTACGCCACGTCGGCTGCGGTGATATCCTGACGCCAGGTCATCGGGGAGTGACGTCATGCGTACGGAAAATATCAAGGTTCAACTGAGCGACGGTGAGATGAGCGCCTATGTCGCTTATCCCGAGGCCGCGCCGGTCGGCGCCGTTATCGCGATCATGGAAATCTGGGGCGTCAACCACACTATGAAAGCGCACGCGGCGGAGTTCGCCGAGGCTGGTTATATCTGTCTCGTGCCGGATCTTTTCTGGCGGCTGGGACCGGATGTGATTTTGGATTCAGACAACCCCAACGACTGGATGCCATCGCTCGATCGCTATTTTCAGTTCGACTACGATCTGGGCGCGCAGGACATGGAGGAGACCATGAACTATCTGCGCTCCATCGAGGGCGGTAACGGCAAGGTCGGCGCCGTCGGATACTGCCTCGGCGGCAAGATGTGCTACCTCATGTGCTGCCGCACCGATATCGATTGCGCGGTGGCCTATTACGGCACCTATATCGAGCACGCGATCAAGGAAGCGCCTAATCTCTCCCAGCCGTTTATGCTGCACCAAGCCCTGTCCGACACCTGGGTGCCGCCGGCGATCTGCAAATTTATCGAGGCCAAAATCGGCGATAACCCGAACGTGGCGATCCATAAATATCCCGATGCGGAACACGCCTTTGCCCGGCATGGCGCCAATTCCTATTCGGCGCCGGAGGCTGAGGCAGCGTTGGATTGCTCTGTCACCTTTTTCAAGAAATACCTGAAATAGGGGTCATAAGATATTGCAAAAGCTAGATATTTTTAATCACATCATGCCCCTGGAGATCTTTGAGCAACTTCAGGTTTGGGTGCCGGGCCACCCGATTGCCAATTTGTTCAAGGGGGTGCCGGCACTATGGGACTTGGACGAACATCGCCGGGTGATGGATCAGTTCGAAGATTATCGGCAGGTGCTGTCGCTCTCCAATCCGCCGTTGGAAACCCTCGGCGATGGGTCCGTTACGCCGGAGATCGCGGTGAAAGTAAACGATGCGCTGGCTGCGGTGTGTGAGCGTCATCCCGACCGTTTTCCGGCCTTTATCGCGTCCCTGCCCATGAACAATCCCGATGCGGCGGCGCGCGAGGCCGAACGCGCGGTGCGCGATCTGGATGCGCGCGGCGTTCAAGTCTTCACCAACGTCAACGATGTGCCGCTTAGCGATCCGCGTTTTTTCCCGGTGTTCGAAACCATGGCGGGTCTCGACCTGCCGGTTTGGGTGCATCCCATGCGGCTTGCCAATCATCCCGATTACGCTACCGAAGACCAGTCCGAGGCCGAAATTTGGTTCACCTTCGGTTGGCCCTACGAGACCGCCGCCTGCATAACCCGGCTGATCTATTCGGGCATTTACGACAAGCTGCCAAACTTAAAAATAATCTCCCACCATATGGGCGGTGTTATTCCCTATTTCGCCGGCAAGGTGGATTTGGGATTTTCCCAGGTCTTCACCGGGACAGTCGACCATAACCCGGCGCAGGAGAAGTTCGGCCTCAAACAGCAACCCGCGGAGTATTTCAAGCTGCTCTACGGAGACACCGCGACCAACGGATCGCTGCCGGCGATGCAGTGCGGCCACGCCTTTTTCACCACCGAGCGATCACTGTTTGCCACGGATGCGCCGTTCGATCCCTTGGGCGGGGCCCACTTGATCGATGGAACGATCAAGGCGGTCGACGGCTTGGATATTCCCGATAACGAGCGCGAACTTATCTATTATGGCAATGCGGCCGCGTTGTTGAAGCTCGCCTAGAGACGCGTGGGGCGGGGTGGTGGTAGAGTTATGCCGCAAGAATGGAACGGATAGAGGGAGGGCAGGCATGGCACCGGGTATCGGCGATACACTGCGTCGCTTGTTGGGATCCAGCGGGCAGAGTGGCGAGGCTCAGGCGGCGGGCGCGCCGGTCGCCTATAAGGGATATATTATCCAGCCAGCGCCGAAAGCGGACGGTAAACAATGGCTGACCGCTGGCGTGATCACCAAGGAATTCGGCGAAACCGTAAAGGAGCACCGGTTTGTACGCGGTGACTATCACGGCAGCCGGGACACTGCGGCGGAATTCTCGATCTCAAAGGGTCAACAGATCGTCGATCTGGAAGGCGACAGGATATTCGATTAGCGCCGGCGAACGAGCCTATCGGTTGCCCGTGGTTTCAGCCTGTTTGGCTTGCACGCTGTTTTTCAAACGCGCGATCAGTTCGTCGGAAACCTGTCCGCTGGTCGCCATGCCGTCTTTAAGCTGAAACTGGTTAATCGCCTCGCGGGTTCGCGGACCGGCAACGCCGTCGGGTTCGCCGACATTGTATCCCAGGATATTTAGCATCCCCTGAACATCGCGAACCGCCGCGCGTGCCGCTGCCTTTCGCGCCAGCGACGCGTTCGCGGACCCGGCTTTGGGCTTCCATGCGCGCACTTGGCGTTCCGCTTCCTCGATCTGCGACGCGCTCATATTCGCCAGCAGGGTGTCGCGGTTGGCGAGTGATTTTTCGCTATCTTGGGCTGCCGCCAGGCTGGCCCATTTATAGGCTTCGACAAAATTCTGGCCGACGCCGAGGCCCTTTTCAAAGGCAAAACTGAGGCTGTTCTGGGCCTCCGGTTCACCGCGATCGGCCGCCGCCTGAAACCACCTCGCCGCCTCGGCGAAATCCGGTGAGCCAGCAAGACCCTCCTGATACATAAAACCAAGTTTAACCTGCGCCTGGACGTCACCTTTTTCGGCCAAGGGTTGTAACTCGCGCAGCGCGTTCCGGTCTTCCTCGTGCTTGGCCTTTATGGCGGCGAGTTCAATCTCCGTTACACGATTCGACGAAGATGGAATGATTTCGACCGGCCAGCCCAGGGCTCTCACGAAATGGACCTGGAAGCCCACGGTATCCACGGAATCCGGGCACCAGATCCGGCCCATAAAGCCGCCGGCGCGATGACAAGCGGTGCGATCGTCCGCAGAATACACCAAGTGAGAAAAAATCACCCCGCCGCCGTAGATCAGAAAAGCCGATAGAGCGAAATAGCGTAGCGCTTTTGCCTTCGTCATTTTTCGATCACCTAGGGCCATATACCGACTCGAGTATATCACCAAAACGACCAAGAATTATCCACATTTACCCTGATAGCGGGTACTGACGTAAAGGGCGTTCGAGAGCCCGCTCTTTGCTATTTTTTTCGCGCCGCTTCTAGC
Organism: Alphaproteobacteria bacterium; assembly: GCA_011087645.1. Lineage (GTDB taxonomy): Bacteria > Pseudomonadota > Alphaproteobacteria > UBA6615 > UBA6615 > JABDJY01. Next base: position 38,140 of record JAALLF010000022.1, on the reverse strand, counting down.
TGCGCCAGCAGGGCGTCGATGGCTTCATCGTGCTCTTTGGTGTGGTGGGCGATGGCCTGGAACGCCGCCGACATTTCGAGCAGTGTGTCGAGGCGCACATGCTGGCCCTCGCGTAGCAGCCGTTTGGCCATGCGCAGCGAATGGCCCGGGTTGGCGGCTATGCGGTCGGCTAGCGCGCGCGCTTCGTCCATCAGCGTGTCACCGGGCACAACGTTTGACACCAGTCCGCAGGCCAGCGCTTCGCCGGCGTCGATAGTGTCGCCGGTGAAGGTCAGTTCCGCCGCCTTCGATTGGCCGACCAGACGCGGCAGCAGCCACGCGCCGCCATCGCCGGGAATGATTCCCAGTTTGACGAAGCTCTCGGCGAACTTGGCGCGGTCCGAGGCGATGCGGATGTCGCACATGCAGGCCAGGTCGCACCCGGCCCCGATGGCGGCGCCATTGACCGCGGCGATGGTCGGCACATCGAGGTCGTAGAGGTTGAGCGGGATGTTCTGGATGTCGCGCCGGTAATTGTTGCGTACCTCGTAGGCGGTGCCGGCCGACAGACCTTTGCGGTCGCGCATGTCTTTCACGTTGCCGCCGGCGCTGAAAGCGGTTCCCGCGCCAGTCAGGATGACCACCGAGACGCTGTCGTCGCCCTTGATCCGGTCGCAGGCATCGACGAAGTCGCGGAACTGGTCACCGCCGGATAGCGCATTGCGCTCGTCAGGCCGGTCCATGGTCAAGGTGACGACCGCGCCGTCCTGCTCGTATTTTAGAAAGTCGCCCATTTGATCCTCCCGGAATTCTTGTTGGCCGGTAGTTAGCACAACGGCGCCACTCCGCTAAGCTAGGAAATAACGGAAGAGGGCGATGCAAGCTTTTAATCTCGATCTCTGCGAATTGCCGCCGAGCGCTGCCGCGTTACGCGAGGAGGTGCGGGCGTTTCTCGGCGAGACGCTCGCCGAATTTGCTGTGGCGGGCCGGGCGCGGTCATGGGTTGGCTTCGATGGCGACTTCAGCGCCAAACTGGGCGCACGGGGCTGGCTCGGCATGACCTGGCCGGAACCCTATGGCCGGGAACGCAGCGCGCTTGAACGCTATGTGGTGATCGAAGAGCTGCTCGCGGCCGGTGCGCCGGTCGCCGCCCACTGGATCGGCGAGCGTCAGAGCGGTCCGCTGATTTTGCGCTTCGGCACCGACGATCAGCAAAAGCGCCTACTGCCGGGCATCGTGGCCGGGAAAAGTTTCTTTTGCATCGGCATGAGCGAGCCCAATTCGGGCTCCGACCTGGCGTCGATCCGCACCCGTGGCGTGCGCGCCGATGGTGGCTGGGTGATCAATGGCCAAAAGGTGTGGACCACCTACGCCCATAAATCCCACTACATGATCGCCCTGGTGCGCACTGGCGAGGCCGGCGACAACCGCCACGCGGGATTGTCCCAATTCATCGTCGATCTTAGTACGACGGGGGTCACGGTGCGGCCGATCCGCAACATGATCGGCGATGAGGAATTCAACGAGGTTATTTTCGAAGACGTCTTCATCCCCGACGATATGCTGGTTGGCGAGGAGGGCAACGGTTGGCAACAGGTGATCGCCGAACTGGCGTTCGAGCGCAGCGGCCCCGATCGGTTCCTGAGTAGTTTCGGATTGATCGTGGAGATGGTTCGCCGGGCGGGCGAAATGCCGCGCGAGAAACAAAGCGATCGCACCGATATTGCCATCGGCCGGCTGGTCGCACATCTGATCACCCTGCGGCAGATGTCGTTGGCGGTGGCCGCGCAGCTCGATGCTGGGGTCCAGCCGGTCGTCGAGGCGACGGTGGTGAAAGATCTCGGCGTCGCTTTCGAACAATCGATACCGGAAATCGCCCACGAGCTGTTCGGCGTATCGCCGCGCCTGGACGGCGGCGACGATTTCGAGAAGGCATTGGCCTATGTTCAGCAGGCCAATGTGTCGTTTTCGCTACGTGGCGGGACCACCGAAATACTGCGCGGCGTGATCGCGCGGGGGTTGGGCCTAAGGTGATGGATATTAGTTGATGAGCGACATCAGCACACTTCTCGCCGAGACTTGCACCCGATTGTTCACGGATTTGGTGACCGCCGACAGTCTGCGCGCCGCCGAGGCCGGCGAATGGCCCGGCGATCTGTGGCCGGCGCTGGAGGAAAACGGGCTAACCCGACCCCTGGTTCCGGAAGCGCAAGGGGGCGTGGGCCTGACCTGGCAAGACACGTTTCCGATCCTCTTCGCCGCCGGCTATCACGCCGCGCCGGTGCCGTTGGCCGAGACCATCGTCGCCGGTTGGCAATTGGCTGAGGCGGGCATGGCGGTGCCTGATGGCGCGATCACCCTTGCTGACGATCAAACCTCGCTAGATTTGGCCGGCAGCGACAGTGCCTGGCATGTGTCCGGTCGACTCGAACAAGTGCCCTGGGCAGGGTCGGCGGACCATATATTGGCGATTGCCAAGAACGACGATCAACGGAAACTCGTTTTACTGGAGCGTGACAGAATTTCCGTCGAATCCGATACCAACATTGGCCGCGATCCGCGCGGCGCTATCAGTGTTTCGGACGCCAGCCCGGCTGCCGTTGCCGACCTGCCAAACGGCTTTATGCCGGCGCCTATGCTCTTATTTGCAGCGCTCGCCCGCTCCGCCCAGATGGCCGGTGCGATCGCGGGCGTGCTCGACCTGTGCGTCGAATATGCCGGCGACCGAGAGCAGTTCGGCCGGCCGCTCGCCAAGTTCCAGGCGATCCAGCATCAATTGGCGATTTTGGCGACCGAAGCGGCGGCCGCGCAGACCGCGGCGCAATATGCCTGCCGGGCGGTCGACGTGACTCCTCGCGCCAGCTTGGCAATCCAAGAGATTGCGACGGCAAAAATTCGCACGGGCGAGGCGGCGGGCAAGGCGGCGGCGATCGGCCACCAGGTACACGGGGCCATCGGTTTTACTGAAGAATACCGGCTGCATTACTTGACCCGGCGGCTGTGGTCGTGGCGGTCCGAATTTGGCGCCGAACTTCTCTGGGCTGCCCATCTCGGCGCGGTTATTACGGCAGGGGGCGCCGATGAACTTTGGCCACATATAACGTCGCTGCCAAAAGAATAAATTGGAGGGACACATATGAAAATTATCAGTTATCGCGATGCCGCCGGCGAGACATTCGGTGTGGTCGATGAGACGGGCGGTGTGGTCGATATGGGCCGCAAGGGGCCGTATCCCGATTTACGCGCGGTGTTGACCGCCGACGCGCTGGTCGAGGTCGCCGCCCTGGCCGATGGGGTTGCGCCTGACACGACAATGGACGAGGTGACCCTGCTGCCGGTCGTCCCCAACCCGGCCAAGATCCTCTGCGCCGGCTTCAATTACAAAGACCATGTCGAGGAATTCATCGGCGACATGCCCGAACACATGACGGTGTTCTCTCGTCTCCACAACACGCTGGTCGCCCATGGCGACCCCATCGTGCGGCCCACCGTATCCGACAATTTCGATTTCGAAGGCGAGCTCGCGCTCATTATCGGCTGTGGCGGGCGTCATATTGCCGAGGCCGATGTGTTGTCCCACATCGCCGGCTATACCTGTTTCTTGGACGGCAGCGTGCGCGACTATCAGGGCCATTCGGTGACTGCCGGTAAGAACTTTCACCGCACCGGCCCGCTCGGTCCTTGGATGGTGACGGCGGATGAAATTCCCGACCCAACAGCATTGGAACTGACCACGCGCTTGAACGGCGAAATCATGCAGAACTGCACTACCGATCTATTGATCTATCCAATCCCGACGATCGTTTCCTACCTATCCGACATCACGCCGCTCGAGCCCGGCGACGTCATCGCGACCGGTACGCCGGCGGGTACCGGCAACAGCCGTACGCCGAAACTCTGGATGAAGGCCGGTGACACCATCGAAGTGGAAATCTCTGGCATCGGCACGCTCAGCAACCATGTGGTGGATGAATAGCGCGATGGTCTTGAGTGAAGGGCGCTAAGCCCCTCTCCTCGGGGAGAGGGGTTGGGGTGAGGGGACGACCCTATTTGCTGAAACCAAAAAAGTTTATTTCCCCTCACCCGGCTCGCAATGCTCGCCACCCTCTCCCATGGGAGAGGGTTTACGACCGCAGATCGTCGAGGATGGCGGCGATGGCATCGAGATGGGCGGCGCCGAAATCGCGCGAGCGCGCCGGCGACCAGCCGAATTCCGGCTCGGGCCGGTCGGCATTGTCCTTGAAGGGCATTTCCAGGGTCAGCGACAAACAGCCAAACGCCTCGGCGACATAGTTGGCGCACATGGTGAGGTTACCCTTGCCCGGCGGGCTCGACGGGTAGCCGTGCTCGGTCTGGAATTCCGGGCTGGCGGCAAGTAGCGCTTTGTCGAAATCGGCCTGCAGTTTCTTCTGCCGGTCGCTCAACGACGGAATACCCATCATGCCGGCCAGGAAGTTATACGGCAGGGCCTCATCGCCATGGACGTCGAGGCAGAAATCAACGCCAGTCTCATGCATGTGCTGGCGCACGAGAAACACCTCGGGGCTCTTCTTCATGGTCGGCTCAGCCCATTCACGGTTCAGATTGGCGCCGGCCGCATTGGTGCGCAGATGACCGCGCCGGCTGCCGTCCGGGTTCATGTTGGGGACCAGATAGAACACCGCTTTGTCGAGCAGCGCAGTGGCGACCGCGTCGTCAGGGTCGAGGATGCGGTCGAGGAAGCCCTCCATCCACCATTCGGCCATGCTCTCGCCGGGGTGCTGGCGGGCGACCGCCCAGCAGGTGCGTTTATTGGGGCCCGGCGCGCCGATTTGCAGCAGATCCATGTCTTGCCCGTCCAGCGTCTTGCCGAGAACCGAAAGCTGGGCCCGTGGCGAGGCCTGCACCCGCGCGATCATGTCGCTATGGCGTTCCATGGTGAAGGGGGCGAAATAGGCGAACCAGACCGAGTCCGCCGCCGGCGTGTGCTCGATGGTGAGCACGCCGTCCCTGTATGTCGTTGCCACCCGCCGCCAAGTCTGGCGGTCGTCCGAAGCGACAGCTTGATAGCTTTCCCATCCCTTGGTGTAGGCGGATTTGCCGGCGTTGGTGATATGCAGCTTGCACGCCTCGCCGCGCGCGCCGGACAGGCGGAAATAGAACCATTGATAAAAGTCAGACTGGTTATCCTTGAGGATTTCTAGACGGATATTATCCGCGCTGTCGGCGCCGACGCAGGCGATGTTGCCGCCGTCGAAGGCGCTGCTGATGACTAAGGAATTCATCTACTTACTTTCGCTAAGAGTATTGTGATTTGAGATCGACACTAAGGCCTCATCCTGAGGAGCCCTTTCGCCTCGCCCTTCGAGACGGGCCTGGCGGCCCTCCTCAGGATGAGGCGAAAGGGCGTCTCGAAGGATCGCGGTTGGACTACAGCCGAAGTAAAATTCATCGTGTTCTAGGGAATGATCTTGTCGTCGCGCAACCGTTGCATCTGGCGGGCCACTGTTGCTTCCGTATCGAGGGTCTTATGCCAGCCCGCGTGACGCGCCTTGGTCATGCTCGACATCTGGTCATAGGCATTGCCCAAGGCCATGTCGAGATAGTCCCAATTGGTAAGCTCGGCAAGGGTGAAGGGCTGCAGCCCGTGGGATGCGGCGATTTCGGCCCACACCGGTTCCTTGTCCGCCATCACCGTTTGCAAAGGTACGGTCTGCACCGGGCCCACCTCCATGTCGAAAAATTCGGCGATGCGCGGCCATACCTGGTTCCAGCGGAAGAAGTCACCATTGTTGATGTTGAAAGCATCGTTCGCCGTCGCCGGATCGGTCGCTGCCCATTCCATGGCTTCGGCAAGCAACTCAACGTCGATCATATTGTACAGACAATCGTAGAAACCGGCTTTGCCGGGCCAGCGCAGGGGCAGTCCCAGATGTTTGGAGATGGCGGCATAGAGCACAATCCCGGTCATCAAATTCATCCGCCCGCCGATGGAAAAGCCCCAGACCCCGTGGGGCCGCAGGCCCGACCAGGTCCAGGCCTTACCCTTTTGGCGCTCGACCAGCCAGTCCTGCTGATCGTAATAGAAATTGGGCGGCATATGGCGCGGATCGTCTTCCTTGGCCGGCGTTTTATAGGGCGCGCCGAATTGGACCCCGTACCATTTGGCGCCTTGCATGAGTTGCACATGCGCCAAGTCGGCCGCGATGGGCTCGATGGTGTCGAGCAGGTTGGACAGCATGCCTAAATTGGGCGCGACCTCTTCAGCGAAGGTTGCCCGCGCTGCATACGGAGTGAAGAATATGTGCGTGACGCCGGTCAGCGCGCCGAGCTTGAGTTTGCAGTCGGCGAGGTTGAGCAGGTCGACCGAGATGAATTGCGCGGAAGTGTCGAAATCGGGCGTCCGCCGCGACAGGCCGATGACGGTCCAGTTTGGATCGTCTTCCAGATGTTCGACGAGGGCGCGGCCGACGACGCCGAGCCCTCCGGCGATGAGCGCGGTTGGCATTTTTAGATAACCTCCCCCAGTAGCCTCTTGGCGGGCTGCCGCGATAGTATCAGGCCCAGTAGGCGAGGGCGAACATCGCTGGATCGTAAATTTGTAGGGGCGGGTGATGGCCGATCGAACATTAAAATACTGGGGCTGGGGCTATGCCGATGACGGCCTCAGCGCCGATCAGACGAGCGCGCTGTTAAATACCTTCGCCGACGGTTTCGACATCAGACCCACGGCTGACGGCAGGCGGCCGGAGATTTCCGATATTACCCTGGCTGAAGTCCGGCTTACCCCGCCGGCGAGCTTAGCGAAGATCTGCACCAGCGAGCCGTTCGAACGCATTCTCCACAGTTTCGGCCAGTCGCAACCGGATTCGATCCGCACCTTCGCGCGCGATTTTGCCCACGCGCCCGACGTGGTGGCCTATCCGGAGAGTTCGGAAAACATCGCCGCGCTCTACGATTGGGCCGGTGAAGCAGGCGCTGCCATCATTCCCTACGGTGGAGGGTCGTCGGTGGTCGGCGGTGTCACACCGGATGTGGGCGGAAATTTCGCCGGCACGGTGACCGTCAATCTGGCGCGCCTCAACAAGGTGCTCGAAGTCGACGATGTATCGCGCGCGGCGCGGATTGAAGGCGGCGCCTTGGGGCCTGATCTGGAAGCGCAACTCAAACCTCATGGTCTAACCTTGCGCCACTTCCCGCAATCGTTCGAACAGTCGACCCTGGGCGGATGGATCGCGACGCGCTCGGGCGGCCATTTCGCAACCCTCTACACCCATATCGACGATTTGGTGGAGAACATCACCACGGTTACGCCGGCCGGTTCCCTTCAGTCGCGCCGGTTGCCCGGCACCGGTGCGGGCCCCAGCCCCGACCGCTTCATGATGGGCGCGGAAGGTGCGCTCGGCATCATCACCGAGGCCTGGGTGCGCCTGCAGGGTCGGCCGACCTTCAAAGCCACCGCCGGGTTCCGTTTTACCGATTTCTTCGATGCCGCCCGTGCGGTGCGCGCTGTCTCCCAAGCCGGCCTGTTTCCAGCCAATGTGCGCATCGTCGATGGGGTAGAGTTGCAGGTTAACGGCGCGGGCGATGGATCCTTCACGTTGATGGTGGTCTCGTTCGAATCCGCCGACCATCCGGTCGACGCCTGGATGGCGCGGGCCGAGCAATGCTGCCTCGACCATGGCGGCAGGGTCGATGTGGACTGGCGCGATAACCCCGACGCCAACCTGCAAGGCGCGGTCGGCGCGTGGCGCACGGCGTTTATCCGCATGCCCTATAACCGCGAAAATCTGACCCCGCGCGGCATTATCTCCGACACGTTCGAAACTGCGACCACCTGGGACAATTTCGAAAATTTCTATCACGCCGTCAAGGACACGACGGCGACGGCGCTGCGCGAGATCACCGGCAAACCCGGCGCGGTGTCATGCCGGTTCAGCCATGCCTATCCCGACGGCCCGGCGCCCTATTTCGCCTTCCACGGCGAGGGCCGACCCGACGGCATGCTGGAACAATGGCAAGAGATAAAGAACGCGGCGTCTGACGCGCTTATCGCAAATGGCGGCACCATCACCCACCATCATGCAGTCGGCCGCGACCATCAGAAATGGTACGAGCAGCAGCGCCCGGCCTTGTTCGGCGACGTGCTGTCCGACGCCAAACGACGCCTTGACCCCAAGGGCATCCTGAATCCCGGTGTGGTTATTCGGAATTAGGGTGTCCTCATCCTGAGCTTGTCGAAGGATGATCGTGCGGGCCCTCATGCTTCGACAGGCTCAGCATGAGGCTTTCGATAGCGTCGAGTGCATCTTCCGCCCAAAGTCGATTTGACACGGGCGACAGAAAGTAAGATCACAGGGCCGTATAAATCATCGGCGGGCGGCGTAGACCGCGCGCGTTCTTCTGAGAAAAACCGATAAGGCGGGGATAGAGGCAATGACGGACCGGATCGAGGCTGGAGCGCTCCAGGTTGATAAGGAGCTGTACGATTTCATCAATGATGAGGCCTTGCCGGGCACCGGCATTTCGCCGGACGCCTTCTGGTCCAGCTTCGATGCGTTGATGGCTGATTTTGCGCCGCGTAACCGCGAGTTGCTGGCAAAGCGCGACGATCTGCAGGCGATAATCGATGCCTGGTACAAAGACCATCGCGACCAGGCGTCCGACGTCTCTGCCCATAAGGCGTTCCTGCAGGAGATCGGATATCTGGTGCCCGAGGGCGGCGACTTCTCCGTCGGCACGGCCAATGTCGATCCGGAAATCTCCGCCATCGCCGGACCGCAATTGGTCGTGCCGGTGACCAATGCGCGCTATTCGCTGAACGCCGCCAACGCCCGCTGGGGCAGTCTCTACGATGCGCTCTATGGCACTGACGCGATTTCCGAAGAGGGTGGGGCCGAGCGCGCCGGCGGATATAACGAGGTGCGCGGCGCCGCGGTCATCGCTTTCGCCCGCGACTTCCTCGATTCTTCCGCACCGCTGGCCAGTGGCAGCCACCGCGATGCCACCGCCTATACGGTCGCCGACGGCGCGCTGACGGTTACGCTTGCCGATGGCAGTGCGCCGGGTCTGGCCAATGCCGGACAATTCGCCGGCTATAACGGCGACGCTGCGACGCCTTCGGCGATTTTGCTAAAAAATAATGGCCTGCACTTCGAGATCACCATCGACCGCGGCCACCCGATCGGCCAGGACGATGCCGCCGGGGTCAGCGACGTGGTGGTCGAAGCGGCGATGACGACGATCATGGATTGCGAAGATTCTGTGGCCACGGTCGACGCCGAAGACAAGGTCGTCGCCTACCGCAACTGGCTGGGCCTGATGAAGGGCGATCTGACCGACAGTTTCGAAAAGGGCGGCCAGATGGTCGACCGCGCGCTGAACCCGGACCGCACCTATACCGCGCCCGACGGGTCTGAGATTTCCTTGCAGGGCCGCAGCCTGATGCTGATCCGCAATGTCGGACACCTGATGACCAACCCGGCGATCCTCGACATGAACGGCAACGAGACGCCGGAAGGCATTCTTGACGCGATGGTGACGTCGATGATCGCCATGCACGATCTACAGGGCCACAAGAACAGCCGCGCCGGCTCGGTCTATATCGTGAAACCGAAGATGCACGGACCAGAAGAGGTCGCGTTGACCGATCAGATGTTCGCCCAAGTCGAAGACGCGCTGGGGCTCGGCCGCAACACACTGAAGGTCGGCATCATGGACGAGGAGCGCCGCACTACGGTGAACCTCAAAGAGTGTATCCGCGCCACCAAGGACCGGGTGTTCTTCATCAATACCGGCTTCCTCGACCGTACCGGTGATGAAATGCACACCGCCATGGAGGCCGGCCCGATGATCCGCAAGGCCGATATGAAGGCCGCCGTGTGGATCCAAACCTACGAGGATTGGAACGTCGATACCGGCCTGGAATGCGGTCTGCCGGGCCACGCCCAGATCGGCAAGGGCATGTGGGCCATGCCGGACTTGATGGCCGATATGCTCGATACCAAGATCGGCCACCCCCAAGCCGGCGCGAATACCGCGTGGGTGCCGTCGCCGACCGCCGCGGTTCTACACGCTACCCATTACCACCAGGTCGATGTTGCAGCGCGGCAAGGCGAGTTGCAATCGCGCGCCCACGCCGATCTCGACAACATCCTCACCATTCCCTTGGCCGACCGCCCCAACTGGCCGGCCAACGATATTCAGGCCGAGCTGGATAATAACGCGCAAGGTATTCTGGGCTATGTGGTGCGCTGGATCGATCAGGGTGTCGGGTGTTCGAAGGTGCCGGATATCAACGATGTGGGGTTGATGGAGGACCGTGCGACGTTGCGGATTTCCAGCCAACACATCGCCAACTGGCTGCGCCACGGCATTTGTAGCGAAGACCAGGTGCGCGAAACCATGCAGCGCATGGCTGGCGTGGTCGACGGGCAGAATGAAGGCGACCCGTTATACCGGCCAATGGCGCCCAATTTCGACGACAGCGTGGCCTTCCAGGCGGCCTGCGATCTGGTGTTCAAAGGCCGCGAGCAGCCCAACGGCTATACCGAGCCGATCCTGCACGCCCGCCGGCAAGAAGCGAAGGCCAAGTTCGGCGGGTAGCATTTGGCTCTCTCCCGTGGGGAGAGGGTTCAACAACATGCATTGAAAGCCGGCTCGTCGGCACCCATAATCTAGGGTGATGGCTACGCGTATGCATATCGCGTCGTCGGCACGCGCCACGGTCTTTCGACTTGTCGCCGTGCTCGGCTTAGCGCTTCCGCCCTTTTGGGTGTCGTCAGCCGCCGTCGCTGAACCCAAAATCGACGTGCCACCCGGGGCGCGCAACGTCACCGCGGAATGGCAGGCCTTTTGGCGCGATGGCGACATCGATGCCGAGCGTGTTGATACGGCCTTCGCCACCGTGGTCGACGAGTTGCGCGGCTATAGGGTGGTCGTGGTGCCGTCCTATCTGAGCGGCATTCTCATCGACGCTGGCGAATTTCGCCTCACCGATTATTTTCGCTCGCAAATCGAAGCGCTGAATGCCGAGCGGATCGAGACAGTCATCGCGCCGGTAGATACCGAGGAAAGCGTGGCGGAAAACGGCCGGCGTCTGGCGGCTTTTATAGGTGTCAGCGACCGGCCGGTATGCATCGTCTCCCATAGCAAGGGGGGGCTCGATACGCTGGAATTCCTGCTACGGGCTGAACCGGAGGTTCGCCGCCAAATCGCCTGTTGGGTGGTCCTACAGTCGCCCTTTGCGGGCTCGCCGGTCGCCGATCTCATCGTCGATGAGGACTGGACCCGCGGCATCACCGAACCGATGCTCCGCGCCCTGGGCGGCAACGGCAATTCGATCGATGATTTGACCGTCAAAGTTCGCAGTAATTACATGAAAAAATATTCTCAAAACATTGAAAACATTACAAAAACTATTCCGATGGTCGTATTGGCAACCTATCTCGACGGAAAGCGGACGCCGTCTCTGCACGTGGCGCCGACTTATCGATGGATGCACGACGAGAGCATCGAAAACGATGGGTTGGTGCCGGTCGATTCGGCCCTGTTGCCCAATGCCCGCTACATCGTCTTGCCCGGGCTCGACCATACCGACCCGGTCGCGAAAAAGCCGATCATGGGCAACCCCATTGACCGGGTCCTGTTGTGGAAATCGCTGCTCTACATGGCCCTTAGCGACCGCCCGACTTAGCTTTTGGTTTCGGTAGAGTGAGGACGTAGGCGACGCTTTTTTCGATCCAACCGTCGCGCGCATTGGCGTCGTCTGCGATCGCGTCGGGTAGCACCAGATAATCCTTTTTGATTGGCGCCTTGGGGAAATATTGCAGTGGCGTGGCGCCCAGATGTTGTAAGGCGGCGCGGTCGGCTTCGGACAGTTTCAGGGCCAGCCCGACGGGGGTCAGGCTGGCGAATATTCGGCCATCGGCATAGGCTGCCGCCCCGCTGAAAAAATGCCGTGCTTCGATGTCGGCCGCGCCATCCATCTGCTCTAGTAAAACCTCTAACTCTCTTAGATAAGCTTCTGCCATCAAGCCACCTTGCTGCCGGCGGCCGGCATATTGTCGGCATCGGTCGCGGCCTCTTCGAGCAGCCAGTTGCGAAACCGCACAATGTTGGTCTGCTCGGCGCTGGATTTTGGGCAGACGATCCAATAGGCAAAGGGGGCGGGATGGGCTTCGCGCAGGGGCTGCACCAGGCGGCCGGCGGCGAGGTCACCGGCCGCCAGTGCGCTACGCGACAGCGCGACGCCTTGCGCGGCCACCGCGGCGTCGATCGCCAGGCTGGTCTCGTTAAAGCCCGGGCCGCGGTCCAAATCGATGGCGCTGGTGTCAGCGCCGACATTGTCCAACCACGTGGCCCAGCCGGCGCGGCTGCGGTCATGGATCAGAACATGGTTGGCCAGGTCGGCTATTTCGCGCAACGGGGGACCGCTGGCCAATAGGGCGGGGCTGCACACCGGAAAGATTTCCTCGACCCACAGCCGGGTGACGTGAAGATCGGGCCAGTCGCCGTTGCCGTGGCGGATCGCCATGTCGATGCCATCGTCGGCGAAGGTCACATGGTGCATGGACGCGCTGATGCGCAGATCCATATCCGGGTGCGCGGTCAGAAAATCGCCCAGCCGCGGGACCAGCCATTTGGCCGCGAAGGGTGGCGACAGACTGACCGTCAACGCGTTATTGGGGCCGTCATCGTGCAGCGCCCGTCCGCCGGCGCGCAGACGGTCGAGGGCATCCTGCACATAGGGCAGATATTGTCGGCCGGCAGACGAAAGTTCCAACCCGCGTCCCTGGCGCTCGAACAGCGCCACCCCGAGCCGGGTTTCCAATTCGCGGATTTGATGGCTCACCGCGCCCTGGGTCAGGTTCAACTCGCTCGCCGTGTGGGTGAAATTCAACCGCCGGGCGGCGACTTCGAAGGCCCTAAGCGCCATTGTGGAAGGTAGATGGGTCATCGTGCTTCTCATTAGTATTATCAATGATAATAGGAAAATAATGATTATTATCAATGGAATAAAATTAATCACCATCAATAGAAATATTGATGAATGGCGGTTTTTCTGGCTGAAATTGCGATGATTGCCGGATACGCGCTACCGTTGCGCCGAATAACGCACAGCTTTGCGCGTGGCGTCAGGGGCGCGTCGCGCGTACAATGAAAATAATGAGCGCGGCGGTCGATGCCTCGCCGGCAATCATTTCAAAATTCCAGCAGGGAGCAAAGACATGCAATTGAGCGATTCCAAACTGTTTCGCCAGCAATGCTACGTCAACGGTGAGTGGATCGACGCCGACAACGGCGGCACCATCGAGGTCACCAACCCGGTCAACAACGAGGTCATCGGCACCATCCCGAAACTCGGCGCCGACGAGACCCGTCGCGCCATCGAAGGCGCCCAAGAGGCGATGAAGGAATGGCGCCAGCGCACCGGCAAGGAACGCGCGGCGATCTTGCGCAAATGGCACGATTTGATGATGGAGAACCAGGAGGATCTGGCGATCCTGATGACAATGGAACAGGGCAAACCCTTGGCTGAATCCATGGGTGAGATCGTCTATGCCTCGTCATTCATCGAGTGGTTCGGCGAAGAGGCCAAACGGATTTACGGCGACACTATTCCCGGCCATCAGCGTACCTCGCGCATCGTCGTGCTCAAGGAGCCGATCGGTGTCTGCGCGGCGATTACCCCGTGGAACTTTCCGTCGGCGATGATCACCCGCAAGGCCGGTCCGGCCTTGGCGGCGGGTTGCGGCATGGTCGTCAAGCCGGCGACCTCGACGCCTTATTCGGCGTTGGCCATGGCTGAACTGGCCGAGCGCGCCGGCGTGCCACCGGGAATTTTGAGCGTGGTCACCGGCGGCTCCGGCGATATTGGCGGCGAGCTGACCTCGAACCCGATCGTGCGCAAGCTCACCTTCACCGGCTCGACCGAGGTCGGCCGCACGCTGCTCTCGCAATGCGCCGGCACGGTGAAGAAGGTGTCGATGGAGTTGGGCGGCAACGCCCCGTTTGTGGTGTTCGACGATGCGGATCTGGACGAGGCGGTCGAGGGCGCCATGGCGTCGAAATACCGCAACACCGGCCAAACGTGCGTCTGCGCCAACCGTATCCTGGTGCAGGACGGTGTCTACGAGGCCTTCACCGAGAAGCTCGCCGAGGCGGTCAAAACCCTGAAAGTGGGCGACGGCCTGCATGATGGCGTGAATCAAGGGCCGCTGATCGACATGGCGGCGGTCGAAAAGGTCGAGCAGCATATCGCCGATGCTGTCGCCAAGGGGGCCAAGATCGCTGTCGGCGGCGAACGCCACGATCTCGGCGGCACCTTCTTCCAGCCCACACTGCTGGTCGATGTGACGCCGACCATGGATGTCACCCGCGAAGAGACATTTGGGCCATTGGCGCCGCTCTATCGGTTTACCACCGACGAAGAGGGCATCGCCCTGGCCAATGATACCGAGTTCGGTCTTGCGGCTTATTTCTACGCCCGCGACGTCAACCGCATCTGGAAAGTTGCCGAAGGCCTCGAGTCGGGTATCGTTGGCATCAATACCGGCCTGATCTCCACCGAGGTGGCGCCGTTCGGCGGTGTGAAGGAGTCCGGCGTCGGCCGCGAAGGCTCGAAATACGGCATCGACGACTATCTCGAGATCAAATATCTGTCCTTCGGCGGCGTGCAATAAGCGCCAGCCGAAACCGCATACGGGAAGGGCGGCCCCTGACAGGACCGCCCTTTTCAATGGTTACATAGCCGGGGTCTCGCGCGCGGTGAGGGCGGGCAGATCTGCCAGACGGCGCTCCATTTCTTCGGCGCGCTCGGCCTGCTCTATTTCGTTGTAATGCTCGACCGCGCGCTGGTAGAGGTTCGCCGCTGCGTCTTTGGCGGTGTCGAAACTTTCAAACACGCGCCACGCATCTTTCGGGGATTGGTTGACGATGAACGCGACGTCGCCCGCCGGGACTCTGATCAGCCTGGCGCCGTCGACATTGTTCCATAGCAAAAACCGATGTGACAGTTCCTCCCAGACCTGATCGGCATCCAGTTCGAGCAAGCCGCACAGCCAGCCAAATTCTTCCATTTCCCGGGTTCGAAGCCCGCGATCGGAGACGATGATCAGATAGGCGGCGCGCATGAGCGCTTTGGCCATTTCATGATCACCGGCGACGCGCCGGACTTTGTCCGACAAAAACTTCTCAGTCTGCGCCCGGTCCTTCTCCAATGCGCTCAAATTTTCCGTGAGCTTGTTCTGTAGCTGCTTGGCGTCAATGTCTTGCAGGGCGGGGTCTCTAAGGACCAGATGTTCGATGCTATGGAGTTCGTCCGGCCTTACCTTATCGTCGGCGATGGCGGATAAGGCGCAGACAGCGGCGGTCGCGTCGAGGAAGTCCTCGCTATTGTAGCGCCGGAAATCCTGGCGCAGCTCTTCCAGTTCGTCTTCGCCCATTTCACACATCTCCCGCTTCGCTATCGACGACGATATAGAGATTAAATATGCCTCCTTCCG
The DNA here is from genome assembly GCA_011087645.1 of Alphaproteobacteria bacterium. Taxonomy (GTDB): domain Bacteria; phylum Pseudomonadota; class Alphaproteobacteria; order UBA6615; family UBA6615; genus JABDJY01. The sequence goes on along the minus strand of JAALLF010000022.1, from coordinate 22,676 downwards.
CGGCGAGCAAGGGGCGCATGACGGAACCGGATCGAAGAGCGCGGTTTACTCTGCCGCGGCGCGCAGCTGGCCGAGGCCGAGCAGGTCGCGGGCTTCATCAACGCTTGCCGGGTACTCGCCGATGGATTCGATGATTTGCACCGCTCGTTCCACAAGCGGTCGGTTGCCTGGGGTCAGTTCACCGCGCGACAGGTAGAGATTATCTTCCATGCCAACGCGCACATGACCGCCGAGCACCACGGCTGACGCGACCATGGGAAACTCAAAACGCGAGATGCCGAACGACGCCCATACCGCGTTCGACGGCAATTGGTCGCGCATCAATTGCATGGTTTCCATCGACGGGCGGCCGCCCCAGGGAATGCCCAGGCAGAGCTGGAACAGGGGCTGAGGGTCGGTAATCACGCCGCGTTCGCACATATCGGCGCCCTGCCAAAGCTGGCCGGTATCGAAGACCTCCATCTCGATCTTGACCCCGACTTGCTGGATCAGCCCAGCCATCTTGTCGAGCATCGCGCGGGTGTTGGTCACCGCCATATCGGCGTAGTTCATGGTGGTGACGTCGAGGGTGCATATTTCCGGCCGGTTCTCGACCACGTGCTGCACCCGCTCTTCGGCGCTGACCAGCTTACTACCCTTGCGCAGATTGTGCGGTGCATCGGGCTCGACCACCAAAACGCCGCCGGGACCCGTGGTCAGGTTGAGCAGTATGGGACAGCCGGCGTCGCGTACCCGGTCGACGACTTCTTTATAGAGCGCCGGGTCCATGCTGGCCTTGGCGGTTTTCGGATCGCGCACATGGATGTGGGCAATGGCCGCGCCGGCCGCGTGGGCGGCGATCACATCGTTGGCGATCTCCTCCGGGGTCACCGGCACCGCCGGGTTGATGTGTTTGGTGTCGGACGCGCCGGTGATGGCGCAGGAAACGATAACGGGACGTGCCATGGTAAAAGCCCTCCCTTTATTAAGCACCGTTGATCAGCGCGGTAGGTAAAAGGACCTCATGCTGAGCTTGTCGAAGAATGGGGTCCGTGGCTGCCACCCCTCGTCCTTCGACAAGCTCAGGATGAGGGGCTTCTATTGACGACCATGCCGCTCGGTGGCGTGTATTTCTCTACTCCGCTGCTTTGCTCGCGCTGCCCGAACCAGCGATGCCGAATATCTCGCGCGCCTCGGCCGGGGTCGCCACAGTGTCGCCGAGCAATTCGATGATCTGCACCGCGCGCTCGACCAGTTGGGCGTTGCCCGATGCCAGTTCGCCGCGGGCGATGTAGAGATTGTCTTCCAGGCCGACCCGGGCATGGCCGCCGAGCACGGTCGCCGCGGCGACCATGGGGAACTCGAAACGCGAAATACCGAACGAGGCCCACAGCGCGCCGTCGGGCAGCATGTTACGCATCAAGGTCATGGTCTCGGCGTCCGCCGGCGCGCCCCAGGGAATGCCCAGGCACAGCTGGTAGAGCGGGTTGGGGCCGGCGATCACGCCTTTTTCGACCAGGGAATTGGCCAGGCGCACATGGCCCACATCGAAGACTTCGAGCTCGGGCTTCACACCGACCGACTGGATGAGCTTGGCCATCTCGGCGATCATCTCTGGCGAGTTGACCATCGGACGGTCGCCGAAATTCATCGTCGCCACGTCCAGCGAACAGATATCGGGCTTGTTCTCGAGCACGTGGATGACCCGTTCTTCGGCGGTTTTCATCACGCTACCCGGGCCGGGTTGCACCGGATTTTCGGTGTTCACGTCGAGGCGCGCGCCCGGGCCGGTTGTCAGATTGATCACCACCTCACAGCCGGCATCGCGGACCCGATTGACGACTTCGCCATAATAGACCGGGTCCATGCTGGCCTTGCCGGTCTCCGGGTTGCGCACATGGATATGGGCCACCGCGGCGCCGGCGGCATTGGCGGCAAGCACTTCGTTGGCGATTTCCTCGGGGGTGGCCGGAACCGCAGGGTTCATGCCTTTGGTGTCGGCGCCGCCGGTGACGGCGCAACTGATGATGACGGGACGGGCCATGGTTTGCTTTTCCCCCTTACGTGGCCACATTATGCGGCGTTATTGGAATTATTACCGCCAGCCTATCACGGCAGAGCCGGGCGACAAACAAGCAGCGATTTTGGAGGAGACATGGTCAAGGCAATCCGCTTTCACGAATTCGGTGGCCCCGAGGTGCTCAAATTCGAAGATATCGATATCGGCGATCCCGGCCCGGGCGAAGTCCGGCTGCGCCATACGGCGATCGGTTTCAACTTCCTCGATGCGCTGGTGCGCGAGGGGAAGTATCCCGTGTTGCCGGAACTGCCGGCGGTGCCCGGCGCCGAGGCGGCGGGGGTCATCGAGGCGGTGGGTGAGGGCGTTGACGGGTTCGAGGTCGGCCAGAGGGTCGCCTACGCGTCGGGGTTTTCGGGCGCTTATGCCGAGGCTCGGCTGATCGATGCCAGCGTGGTCGTTGCGCTGCCCGATGCAATTTCCGACGAGGACGCCGCCGCCAGCCTGCTCAAGGGGATGACCGTCGAATATCTGGTAAATCGCTGTTACCCAGTCAATGTCGGCGAATACGCGCTGGTTCATGCCGCGGCGGGCGGCGTTGGCTTGTATATGTGCCAGTGGCTCAAGAGCTTGGGCGTTACCGTTATCGGCACGACCACATCGGAAGATAAGAAGGATCTGATCCTCGCCAATGGCGGCGCGCATGCGGTCAATTCCCGCACGGAAAATATCACCGAGTTGGCGCGCGAAGTCACCGGCGGCGAAGGTGTCCATGTGGTCTACGATTCTGTCGGTCCGGCCGTCTGGTCGGCGTCTATTGAGGCCCTGCGCCCGCGTGGCTACTACGTGAATTTCGGCAACGCGTCGGGCGTGCTGGAACCGATCGATGCGATCGAACTTCAGATGCACGGCTCGTTGTTCTTCACCAAGGCGTCGATGCGCTATTACCACCTGACACGCCAGGAGGTGGATAACGCCGCCGCCGCCTTATTCGACGTGATGGCGAGTGGCGCGGTGAAGCCGGTCATCGGCCAGCGCTATGCCCTGACCGATGCAGCCCAGGCGCAAATCGACGTGATGGAACGGCGCACCTCCGGCTCGACCGTGTTAACGCTGTAGCGTTAGAACCCTCTCCCCCGGGAGAGGGTGGCGAGCGCATGCGAGCCGGGTGAGGGGACAAACAGTTGTTTGCGGCCTCTTGTCGTAGAAAGGGGGCCGCATCTTTTCGATCCTAAAATGACTTCGAATTGGATGTTGCCGATAGCTTATTTCCCCTCACCCCAACCCCTCTCCCCAAAGGAGAGGGGCTACTAGCCCGCTATTTCTTCTTATTCTCCGCGATGCGGGCGAAGGCGGTTAGGGTCTCGTCGCTGACATAGTGTTCGATGCCCTCGGCGTCGAGTTCGGCGGCGCGTTCGCTGACCCCGATGGCGCGTAGAAAGTTCAACACGATCTGGTGGCGCTTGCGCGACGCATCGGCCAGGCGGTGGCCTTCCTCGGTCAAGAAGATCGAGCGGTAGGGTCGGGTATGCACCAAGCCGTCGCGGGCTAGGCGCTTGACGATTTTGTTGACCGTGGCGTGGGAGACGCCGAAGCGCTTGGCCAGCTCGACAACGCGGGCCTCGCCATAGGCGTTGATCAGATCGTCGATCATCTCGACATAGTCTTCGGCTTTCTCGGTTTGCTGCGCTGTGCGCACGCGCTCGAATTGGGCCGCTTGCAGGGTGGCGTCCATCATTTCGTCGGGCACCTCACCGGGCAGGGGAACGGCATCTTTCGTCGCGGATTTGCTACGCTCGGCCATTGCCTACACCTGAATCAGAAATGCTGTCGCGTACATCACCAGCACGCCGGTGCCGAAACCAGCGAAGGCGGTTCCCGCTGGTGTTTTCACGCTTTCAGTGTCGCGGTTCGACCAAATGGTCCTGCCGACTTCGACCATCACCTGCAAGATCGCGCCCGCGGCGATGCCGAAAAATACCGCGCCCCAATGGGGCACGAAAGTAAATGCACCGATCCACGCGCCGGCGACCGCGGGTAAGCCGGCCAGCGCCGCCCAGCCGGCGAGCATCGCCATGCTCACCTTGCGGCGCGACACTGGCGCGACGATCGCCACGCCCTCGGTCAAATTATGCACCGTGAAGCCGACGATGAGCAGGCTGCCCAGGGCGGCGTTACCGAACGACAGCGCGACCCCGATCGACAGACCTTCGCCGAAATTATGAAACCCGATGCCAAGCGCTAGCCATGTGGCGAGGGCTACCCCTCCCGCCGGCAGGTTCGAACGCCGGCTTATCGCCGTCAGGCCGAGGAATGTGAGGGCGGCGGCCATCCACACCGCGACGTCACCTTGGAAGGCGCTGGCCGCTTCGGCGGCGAGTTCCAGGCCTTCCAATATTGTGTCGACCATGAGAAACGCCAACAGGCCGATGGTGAGCGCCAGGGCAAAGACGATGCCCTCGTTGCCCATGCGCCGCAGCACCGGCAAGGTCATCATGCCCAGCGCAACCGGGACGACCCCGACGAACAGCCCGAGCAATGCCAGGCTGAACAGCGTGTTTGGACTGGCCGGCGGCGACGTGCGCGCGACATCGATGGTGTATTCAAACGTCGCGCCGGTGCTGGTGACGAAGCGCATATGGTGGGCCTCGCCGGCGACCCAGGGATAGGGCACGGTGATTTGCGCCGCCGCCAACCTGTGCAGCGGGCCCGCCGGCGATTGCTGGAACGCCCAATAGGCGCCGTCGACTTGAACTTGCGCGATTTGCACCGGATCGCGTCCATCGCCGCGGATCTGGGCAACAATGCCTTGCGCGCCGGCGCTGACCCGCTCGACCACCAGCGCTTCTTCTGGCGGCAGACCGTCGCCGAATTTCGCCAACGGGTCGAAGGCGAAAACGGCCAGTGCGACCACCGCCAGCAAAAGCAGTGGGATGCCGATCGCGAGGCGGTTCCAGCCCATCACGCCACCTCGAAGAAGCTCATCCAGCCAAGTTCGGCGAATTCACTTTGGTGGGCGTGAAACATGTAGCGGCCGGGCTCGTGATCGTGGAACGACATTTCGATGATGCCGCGCTGGGCCTGGCACTGCATAACCGTATCGACGGTTTTCAGCGTCGGCGTGAGGGTCGTGCCGTGGTCGTAATAGTCGAAGAAATTGCCATGAATATGGAACGAGTTGATGGGATCGAATTCGGTGATGTTGATTAGATAAATCCGCACCGGCCGATTGCGGTCTATTTTGATCGGCCGCTTCATATACTCATGCGCCACCGTGTTGACCGCGTAGATTTCGTTCTCGTCGTCGAAGTTGGTATCGAACCCGTTCATCACCATGACCATTTCCTGCCAGTCCTGGTTCTCGGTCGTGCCAAGCAGGCGTGACTGTGCGACCTCGCTGTGTTCGGGGTGGAGTGCAGGATCCGGGTCGATGATGAACGCGCCGTAGAGGCCTTTGTGAACATGACGTTTCAGCGGCACCGCGTGGCAATGATAGAGGTGGCAGCCGAACGGCTGCGCGGAGAATTCATAGGTAAATTGCTCGCCCGGTCCGACTAGGCCGGCGCCGGCGATACCGTCCATACTGGCGCCATGGATGCCGTGAAAATGCAGCGAATGGGCGTGGCTGCCGTTATTGATGAAGTTGATGCGCAACCGCTCGCCTTCGGTCGCTCGCAGCGCCGGACCGGGCACCCTGCCGTTATAGGTCCAGGCGGGAAAGAAGATGCCCGGTGCGATCTCGATTTCGACATCCACCGCGGTGATGTCGAAGGTGCGAACCTGATTGCCGTCGCTATCGGTGGCGAGCGTGCCGGTCTCCCAATCGGTGAGCAAATCATGGGGGTCGAAGCCGTTGCGCGCGTGATCGACCGTACCCACTGTCGTCATGCCGCCATGGGCCCCAGTATGGGACGATGTCGATTGCGGGTGCGCGTGTTCGCTGGCGATTGCGTTGTTGCCGGTTGCGGCGAAAAGCGGCGTCAAAGGCAGCAGGGCGCCGGCGCCCAAAAAGGCGCGACGGTTCGATACGGTCCGCAACAACCGGGAAATCATACTGCTCTGCCTTCTGACCCAAATACCGGGCGCCTCATGGCGCTCTTGAGCGCGGATTAAACCGCTATATTTGCCGTAGATCAACATTGGCCATATGGAAACATAACGTAGCTACAGCTACAATTTGACCGATGACAATGTGCCACCCGAAAGAGGTCTGCGATTGGGGCTCTAGATTAAGATAATGCCGGTCGGGAGAGGAGGGTCAGGCTTTCGGCATGGTCCCTTTGACGCACCAGGCGACACCCGCGAACGAGCGGGGGCCATCGTCATAACCACCCAGATAAGCCTCGCGGAGATGACCACGGAGCTTGTCGAACGCCTCGGGCTCCAGCGAATCGACGTAATCGGCGATCGGACCCTGTTTGCCCAAATTGGGCAGCCAGAAATCATCGAAGGATTCGAAGTTCATGCGAACCGCGAGCATGCCTTCTTCAACATTTTCCAGGCCGGCCTGCTGCCATGCGCCGGCAAGTTCGCCGGGTTGGGTCATTGGTCTGGTGTAATTTGTTTTGCGCAATTCGTTGGCATGGGGGTCGAAGACCGCGGCGGCGTCCCAGAAAATACGGTTGGTGACGTGGCCGCCCATCGTGTCCCAAATCGCCGCCGCGATGGTGGAACCAGGCCGCGCGATACGCTTCATTTCGGTCAGCGCGCCTTGGGTATCTTCGACGAACGACAACAACAGCAACGATAGCACCCGGTCGACGCTGTCATCTGGCACCGGGATCGCGGTGGCGTCGCCGACCCGAAACTGGATTTGCGGATTGTCGGTTAAGCTGCGGGCGTGCTCGACATAGGCCTCGGAGAGATCGACCCCAACAATGGTCTGCTTTTCGACCCGTTGCGCCAACGCAAAAGTCAAACTGCCGGTGCCGCACCCCAGATCGAGGACCTGCTCGCCTTCCGCAACGCCTGCGAAATCGAGAAACACCTCCGCCAGGCGTTTACTCCAGCGGCCCATATGGATTTCGTAGGCTTCGCCATTTGTGGCGGTAAAAGCATGTGCGACCGACATGACATTCTCCCCAATGTCAAAGTGTACAACCAAGGGTTGTTTAACGATTGGCTAACCATACCAATCTGCTGGCGCGAAGGCGATAGATAAAATTGTATATAGTTAATCCGCCAGTGATAGCGGATGTCGTAAGCCTACAAGACTGGTTCGCGTTTGCCGGAAACTAGTGAGCGCTCGATTGCCGCGAGTACGGCGACATCGTGGATCATCTGGTCGGTGGTGAATTTATAATCGTGAACCCCGGCGATGGCGTCGGCAAAGCCTTCCATGTTGGCTTGAACCGGGTTTACCGGAGTGACCTTGCGAGATTCGGTGGAGCCATCGGCCATGGAGATTTCGATTGTGTCTAAACCCACCACCTTGGCCCAACCCTCCGAGCCAAACACGTTCAACATCCGGCTGATCGGGGTCACCATGATATTGCCGATATAAGCGCTGGCGCCGCTTTCGAAGGTCAGCAGAGCGGAAGCGGAATCGAGCGGCTGAATACGGTCGAGCGCCTGGGCATAGACCTCCCGGACCGGGCCGAGATACGAGCAGAACAAGTCAACATAGTGACTGCCCATATGGTAGAGGCCGCCGCCCGGCGCTTCCTTGGGGTCGTGCCGCCAACTGACGAAACCCGACAATGTGTTATGGCTGGTGTTGCCTTCCAAGTGCATGATGGTGCCGAGCTCGCCGGCCTCGATCATCCGCTTGATTTCGGTTTGCGGTGCCGCGTAGCGCTGGTTGTGACCCAAGCCTAATTGAATGCCCGCCTCCTGCGCCGCCGCCACGGAGCGTTCAGCATCGGCTTTGTTCAGGGCGAAGGGTTTCTCGGTGAACACATGTTTACCCGCCCCGGCTGCAGCGATGATCTGCTCGGTATGCAAGCTGTGGGGGGTCACCAGAACCACCGCGTCGACTTCCGGGTCGTCGAGAGCGTCCTGAAAATTGGCGGTCAATTCGAGACCCTGCTCTGTGGCATAATCGCGCGTTCCATCGATATCGAGGTCGACTACCCGCTGGATTTTGACCTTGTCGCTTTTATTGTGGATCGCGTCGATATGCGTGCGGCCCCACCAGCCAAGGCCGATTATGGCGGTTTTCAACATTATTTCCCCCTGTACATTTATCTTTGCAACGCCTGTTTTCCGCAGAATAGCACCAATGACCGGCCGGTGGGCAGGCCCGTCAGCGTGTTCACATATTGAGACAATGGCGTCGATATGGTTTTGTAGCGGGCTGGTGGAATGCTAACTAGCGCATACGACAAACGCCCTCGCTGGAGTAGAAATATGAAATTCGGATTATTCGGCAGCGCCCAAGCCAAGCGTGGCCAGGGCCCCGACGTCGATAGCGCCAAGGGCTATCACGACTTTCTGGAATATAATATCGAAGCCGAAGCGCTGGGTTTCCATAGCGCGTTCGCGGTCGAGCATCATTTCACCGGCTTTGGCCAAGTCTCGGCGACCTTGAACTTAATGACCTATTTGGCGGCGCAAACCACGACGCTGCGTCTGGGCACCGCGGTTATGGTGCTGCCCTGGCATAATCCGGTTCTGCTCGCCGAGCAGGCGGCGACGGTGGATTTGCTGTCCGGCGGCCGTCTCGACTTCGGCGTCGGCAAGGGATACCGCTACAACGAGTTCGAGGGTTTCGGCGTTCCCATGGAGGAAGCCGCCGATCGGTTCGAAGAATCTCTGGATGTGTTGACCCGCGCCTGGACCACCGACGAGCCGTGGTCCCACGACGGCAAGTTCTGGAGCTTCAAAAACGTGCTGGTTGAACCACCGACCATACAGCGGCCCCATCCGCCGTTCTGGATGGGCGCGGGCAGCCCCAACTCGATCGAAGGTGTTGCCGAGCGCGGCTATAACTTGCTGCTCGATCAGTTTGCCCCGATCAGTGTGGCGCTGGATCGTATCGCGATGTTCCGCACCGCGGTGGAGAAACGCGGCCGCAAGTTCGACGCCAACGATATCGGCCTTGCGCGCGGGCTTTATGTGGCCAAGGACGAAGCCGATCGCGATGCCGCCATCGAACGGCGTATGGCGGCGCGGGCGCGTGTCGATAAAATGGCCCAGCGCCCCGACGGGGCGAACAAGGCCTCGATCATGTCCTACGACGACACCACCGAGACGGCGATGGAAGCCGCGCTGTTTGGCACGGTCGATGAAATCTCGGAAAAGATCGCCCGATTGCGCGACGGTGGCGTGCGCTACATGCTGCTATCGGATGGCGGTTCGGGCATCGAGGGCTTGCGCCGGTTCTCCGCGGAAATTATGCCGGCCTTCGCCGATAGCGATGCCGCGGAAGCCGCCGAATAAGCTTAGCGACCGTGGTCGCTTGGCGAACGTGGCGGCGCTTGTGTTTTTCCAGTCGCCCATGAGAGACGTGCGATGACCCTGGTGCTTTATCACCACGACAAATCGACGTGTAGCCAGAAAGTGCGTATCTGCCTGGCGGAAAAAAGCGTTGCGTGGGAAAACCGCCCGGTGGATTTGGCGAACGCGGAAAACCTCTCGCCGGAATATCTCGCTATCAATCCCAATGGGGTGGTGCCCGCCTTTGTTCATGACGGCCGGCCGATCATCGAGTCCACAGTGATGTGCGAATATGTCGATGAAGTGTGGCCCGACGCGCCGAAGCTATCGCCGAAAGACCCCGTCGAGCGCGCGGACATGCGGGCCTGGTTGCGGTTTATCGATGAAGTGCCGTCGATGGCGATCCGCGTGCCCAGTTTCCAGAACGTTTTCCTGCCGCGGTTTCTGGCGATGAGCGACGCGGAATACGAAGCCTTCCGCGACCAGAACACGCTGCGCCGTGAATTTTTCATGCGGCTCAACCGCACCGGTTTTAGCGATGAAGAATACGACAACGCATTGCTGCAATTGGCGGCCACCGTCGAGCGCATGGATGCGGCCCTGACCAAAGGACCATGGCTTGTCGGTGCCCAGTACACGATCGCGGATATCTGCGTCGCGCCGCTGTTTCAGCGTATGGAAGATCTTGGGATGGCCGATATTTGGGCCGAGGCCCCGCGCGTCGCCGACTGGTTCGAGCGCATGCGTGCCCGGCCCGCCTACCAGGTGGCGTTCTATGAGGTCTCGCGCCTGACCGATCAGTTGGACGAGCTGCGCCTGCGGCCGCGCGAGGCGGGTTAGTCGCTCTTCGGCTTGGGCAGCCTTGCCTCTTTCTCGATCGTCGGTCCGTCGGCCTCGACCCAGGCGCTATAACCGCCCGCCATATGGGCGACCGGCTCCAGCCCCATCCGGTGGACCGACTGCGCCGCCAGGGCTGAGCGCAGGCCGCCGGCGCAATAGAAGATAAACTTTTTGCCCGAGCCGAAATCCTCGCGGTGGTAGGGGCTCTCCGGATCGACCCAGAATTCGAGCATGCCGCGGGGCGCGTGAATGGCGTCGGGGATGGTCCCCTCGCGCCACAATTCGCGAACATCGCGAATGTCGACGAGTACCACATCGGGATCGTCGCGCGCTTCGAGCACCTGCGCCACCGATAGGGTTTCGATTTCCTGCTCCGCCTCGGCGCAAAGTTGTTTGATGCCTTTGGTAATCATCGATCCGTTCCCATTCGTATTTTCGCTAAGCTTTCCAACGCGACCCCGGCAAGTCAAGCCACCGGAACTATCCCTTCGCCACCAGTATTGGCGCGGTGAGGTCGCTCAAGCGCTGTTTCTGTTGACCGGCGCCGTCGAAGTTCGCCGGGTCGAGCCAGGTCTCGAAGGCCTCTTGTAGTTGCGGCCATTCGCTGTCGATGCACGCATACCAGGCGGTGTCCCGATTGCGGCCCTTATACGTCGTCGCCTGGCGGAATACCCCTTCGAAGCTGAACCCCAGCCGTTGCGCCGCGCGACGTGACGGCGCGTTCAGGGCGTCGCACTTCCACTCGTAGCGGCGATAGCCCAATTCGAAGACCCGCTTCATCTTGAGATACATCACCTCGGTGGCGACGCGGGAGCGCTGCAATAGTGGGGAAAACATAATCGAACCCACCTCAATGACGCCGAGCTTCGCGTCGATGCGCATAAAGGCACCATTGCCAACCGCTTTGCCGGTCGACCGGTCGATATAGGCAAAGAACAGCGGGTCGCTCTTGGTCGCAATGTCGGCCAGCCACGCCTCTAACGCCGCCTGATCGTTGAACGGTCCCTCGATACGGTAGGTCCAATTTCGCCCTTGCGGGTCGGCGGCGAAGGCGTCGAATAGGTCCGCCCCATGGCGCCCGGGGTCCAGCGGTTCGATCCGGCCATAGCGTCCTTCGATGGCTTCGCGCGGCGGCACTGCGGGCGGAGTCCAGCCGACAATTTCATTGCTGATGGGTTGGCCGAAGGCATTTTGTCGCGGTGTACCATTTGCCATTTTATTACCTCCTACGCCGGGCAGAATAAACCAGAGAAACACCCGCGAGGGTGGCGACGGCAAGAATGACCAGGGAAAATCCATAAGGGGAGAAGCTGTCCGTCGGCAGCGCGCTAATCGTGAAGGCGACGACGGCGCCGGCGCCGAGCTGGCTAAATCCGGCGAAGGACGCGGCGGTTCCGGCAATCCTGCGGTCGACACTCGCCGCGCCGGCCATGGCGTTGGGAAATAGGATGCCGTTGGCAAATGCGTAGACCACCATCGGCAACATGATCGCCCATAGGGACGGCACCGGCGACAGCGCCAACAGCCCAATGGCCGCGGCGATACCGATAACCGCCCCCCATAGCAGGGTGCGATCAATACCCATGCGCGCGGTCATGCGGGTGGCGATGTAGTTGCCGGCCGGGAACTGGATGGTAATGAGCATGAGGAGAATGCTGAAGAAGATCGGCGCAAATCCCATCTGACCGATGATCAGAGTTGGTCCGACGGCGAGAAATCCGAAAAAGCCCGAGGTGCCCGCCGCAAACGCCAGTGTGTAACCGACATAGGTCCGTGACGAGAGCAAGCGGCCGTAGCGTGCGAAAATTTCCCCCCACCTAGCGCTGTTGCCGTCGGCTTCCAAAGGCCGGGTTTCGGTCAGCGCGACCACCGTCCAAACGCCAAGGACCCCTGTAAACACGGTCAGGAAAGCGAAGATCGCGCGCCAGCCCAATAGCGTGTCGAGAACGCCGCCGATAATCGGCGCGGTCAGCGGCGCGATCGACTGAATCATGGCGACCAGCGCCATCATGCGGGCGGCCTGGGTACCGGAATAGATGTCTTGCACGACCGCTCGTGGCACCACCAGGGTCGCGCAGCCGCCCAAGGCCTGGAGAATGCGGGCCACGATCAGCAACTCGATCGAAGGTGCGAAGGTGGCGCCGATGCTCGCCACGGCCAGTAGAACCAAACCGCCGAAGATGACAGGGCGGCGGCCGATCTTGTCGGACAGGGGGCCGATAAACAGCTGAGCCGAGGCGAAGGTCAGCAGGTACAGCGAGACCGTCAGCTGGGCCGAGGTATAGCTGGTCCCCAGCTCGCGGGCGATCGCCGGCACCGACTGCACGTGGATACTCAGCGCCAAAGGCCCGGCGGCCGCCAGGGCGCCGAGCAGAATGATCGAGGGACGGCCGGTGGGCCGCGCGGTGTCTATCGCTGAAGTCAAAACGCTGGTTCTATTTCTAAGGTTGGGGAGTTAGGCGGACGTCATGTCGCTGAAATATTCCGCCGCGCCGCCTTCGAGCTGGCTTTCGTCGACTTCGAACAGCTCGAGCAACACATTATCGGGGGCCGGGCACATGATGTATTTCCAGGCGCCGAAATCGCGAATGCCGCTGCGAAATTCGACCCCGGCGGCGCGCAGGCGCTGCTCGAGTGCCGCCAGATCGTCGGTGCGGATGCCGACATGGTGGACCGCGCCTTTGCCCTCGTCGCGCGGCGCTTGTTCGTAGAGGTGAAGCCGGCCGCTGCCGATGCGCATGAACACATTGCGGGCGCCGCCAAAATCGCCGTCGTAAATGACCTTGCCGCCCAGCATGTCCTGCCACCAGGCGATGGTGGCGTCGATGTCTGCGGTGAAAAAATGCACGTGGTGGAGATGTTCCGCCATGTCGAAATTCCATCTGCTGTCGGGGGCGCGGCGGACACTATCACGAAGCGGGTCGCAGTGAAGCGGCAATCACGCAAGGCTGCTTTGTGGGTTTGCGGGTTGCGCCCAACGACCGACTGTCGTTGAGTATTTTTCACCACGCGAGGGAACCCGCCGGACCAGATCGGCGAAGGCTTGGCGTAGTGGCGTCGCAATCTATGATGTTGAAACCAATGAGGACCCCGCAATGACGACGATCAGTCCCCGCATGCCGTACGAAAAGAAATCTGTCGAGGTCAACGGCTACGCCATGGCCTATACCGATGAGGGTGAAGGCGACCCGGTAGTCTTCCTGCACGGCAACGCGACGTCCTCGTATATGTGGCGCAACATCATGCCCTATCTCGAAGGCAAGGGCCGGCTGATCGCCATCGACAATATTGGCCAGGGCGATTCGGCCAAACTCGCACACTCCGGGCCCGAGGCCTACACATTGGCCGAGCACCAGACCTTTATCGACGGCACTCTTGAAGCGCTGGGCGTCACCGACAATGTGACCTTCGTCATGCACGATTGGGGTGGGCCGCTGGGCTTGACCTGGGCGCGGCGCCACGAGCAATCGATCAAGGGACTGGCGTTCTGCGAGACCCTGGTGTGCGATCACGCCAGCTACGAAGATTACCCCGCGGCTGTCGGCGGACTATTGAAACGCCTGCGCGGGCCCGAGGGCGAACAGTTGGTGCTGGAAGAAAATTTTTTCGTCGAGAAGGTATTCACCGCCGGGGTGATGCGCGACATCGACGATGAAACTATGACCGAAATTCGCCGTCCCTATAGCGAAGCTGGTGAGGGCCGGCGGGCGACGTTGACTTGGCCGCGTCAAATTCCGATCGCCGGTGAGCCGAAAGACGTTGCCGACTTGGTTGAAGACCAGGCCATTTGGATGGCCGGAAACAGCCTGCCAAAATTGTTCATCAATGTGGAGCCGGGGCAAATCGTTTTTGAACGTGATCTGGAGATCATTCGCGGCTGGTCTCACCTGACCGAAGTCTCGGTGCGCGGCTTGCATCATCCCCAAGAGGATTCGCCCGACGATATGGGTGCGGCGTTGCGCGACTGGTACGCGACGCTTGGTTAGACGAGAATAAGAACACACTAGCGGCGGAGGGGAGCGGCAATGGCGCACGAGAAGGTTTGGGATGAGGTCGAATATTATTCCGACGGCCGGAAAATCGCTGGATTTCTCTACCGGCCGAAGGATTGGAGGCCTGGCGACGCCGCCCGACCGGCCATCGTCTGCTTGCACGGCTATAGCGGCATGAAAGACGTCTACGGCATGGATGTGCCTCAGTGGCTGTGGGAGGCGGGTTATTTCGTGCTGTCTTGGGACTATCCCGGTTTCGGGGTCAGCGAGGGTGAACGGGGCCGCCACCGGCCGCTGGAACAGGCCCAGGCAACCTATGATTCAGTAACTTTTTTGGAAACTGTCGAGGGCGTCGATCCTGAACGGATCGCCTATTACGGCTCGAGTTGGGGCGGCGCCAACGCCATTTGGTGCGGCGCCTTCGATGAGCGGGTGAAGGTCATCGTTTCGGCGGTGATGGTGTCGGACGGCGAACGCTGGATGCGGACAGTACGCCGGCCCCACGAGTGGCAGTCCTTCAAGGCGCAGGTCGAAGAGGCCGAGCGCAAACGCGTCGTCACCGGCGAGAAAACTACTTTGCCGCTGGGCGACATCATGCTGCTCGATCCTCACACCAAGGACGTAATCGATAATTTTCATTCCCAAGACCATCGCTTCAACCCGGAATATGATCTGGAAAGCGCCGCGGCGTGCTGGCGGTTCAAGCCGGAATGGGTCGCCCATAAGATTTCGCCGCGCCCGGTGCTGATGGTCTATTCCGAATTCGACATGCTGGTACCAGTGGCCGAACAGTTGGAATGCTACGAGGCCCTGGGCGAGCCCAAGAAATTACTCAAGATTCCCGGCGCCCAGCACTACGATTCCTACTACATGACCAATCCTGCGCTGCACGAAATCCAGAAGGTCGAGGCGCTCGCCTGGTACGCGAAGTATCTCTAGCCGATCTGCTTCAGCATTTTTTTGATTTCCGCTGCGTCCGGCGTTGCGCCAAACACGGCGGCGGCGGCGGTTAGCCATTGATATTTGTAAAACACCGGGCCGTCGGCCAAGCGTAGGCCGCGTTCTTGCCGCTGCTGGCGGGCTTTGTCGAGGAAGGGCGAGCTGATACCGACGGCGTCGAGATCCCACGCCAGGCCATTTTCCGGGAACAGCGCGGCCGAACCAACCGGCGAGGGGGTGTCTTTGTCGATGGGGCCCATGGCGTTGACGACCAGACTGCCCGGCGGCAACAAGGTGACCAGCCGGTCATGCTCCAACTGAGATTCGATATGGCGCAGCATCGGACGTTGTTCCTCCGGCAGCGCGGCGACCCGCGCGCGCATTTCGGTCATCGACTTGCCGTCCAGCGTGGTGAGGCATACGCGCGGCGGGGTGGATTTTCCCGCGGAGGTACACAGAGCCAAGGCTAGCGCACGCGCCGGTGCGCTGGCGCCGATGATTAGAGCTTCCGGCGGAGCGGTGTCACTGCCGAATGTATGTTCATAGGCCAGCCGCGCAGCGCTCTTCGCTGGCGCCAGGGCGGTGAGAGTGCCGGGCGTGCGAACCGCGACACCGATCTCGCCGAGCAACTCCGCGTCGTCGTCGGCGTTATCAAACAATTGGCGGGCATGTTCGAAGACCGAGCTGGCCTGCGATGCCATAACCGCACCAACCGCATTATATTCGTCACGCAGAAATTCGATGAAGCGCCCATACCCCCCGGCATCGGCTGCCGATGGCGCGTTAACCAGCTCGATTGCGGTCGATCTATGATCGAACCGGCGGGCCCATTTTGGATAGACCTTGAGTAGCGCCTCTGGAAGGGGCTGGGTTCCGACGATGTAAACGGTGGGTTTGGCGGGGGAGGTAGGGAAGTCGGCCACGGTACTGCTCGATATCGATACTATTATATTATTATCCCTACATTAGCTCCACGCATGGTTGTTCGCCATACCTCATTAGATTGAGAGAATCTGCGGTTTGCCGCGGCCGATGACGATGTTAGTTTCGCGCCCATTGGCGGTGGTTGCACCGCTATCGAGTAGTCGGATTTGCGATCCGAGGGGGGCGATTTGCGACGTACTGGTGGTCAAGTTCTGGTCGATGCATTGCAGGTGCATGGCGTGGACACGGTGTTTTGCGTCCCGGGCGAGAGTTACCTAGCTGTGCTCGACGCGCTGCACGATGCGCAAGAGGCCATATCGGTCGTCACCTGCCGGCATGAGAATGGCGCGGCGTTCATGGGCGAAGCCTACGGCAAGCTTACCGGCAAGCCCGGAGTCACTTTTGTTACGCGCGGTCCCGGCGCGTGCAACGGCAGCATTGGGGTTCACACCGCCCTGCAGGATTCGTCGCCGATGGTAATGTTTATCGGACAAGTGCCGCGTGGATTTCGCCAGCGCGAGGCGTTCCAAGAAGTCGACTATGAAGCGATGTTCGGCCCGCTTGCTAAGTGGGTGGTCGAGGTCGACGACGCGGCGCGGCTGCCGGAAATCGTTTCGCGCGCCTTTTCGACCGCTGTTTCCGGACGGCCGGGCCCGGTTGTGGTCTCCCTGCCCGAAGATATGCTGACCGATCTGGTCGAGGTTGCCGACACGCCGGCCTTTCGTCGCATCGAGGCAACACCCGGCGAGGGCGACATGGCGCGGCTGCGCGAAATGCTGCAGGCGGCCAGTAATCCGCTGGTTTTGGTCGGCGGCGGCGGTTGGTCTGCGGAGGCCGGCGCCGATTTGGAAGCCTTCGCGGCAGCCAACAATCTGCCGGTGACCACATCGTTTCGCGCCCAAGACATCGTCGACAACCGGCATCCCAATTTCGTCGGCGAAGTGGGCATCAACACCAATCCGAAACTAGCCCAGCGGGTCCGCGACAGCGATTTGCTGATCGTCATCGGCGCGCGCCTGGGGGAAATTACGACCCAAGGCTACACGCTATTATCCGCCCCCAATTCGGTTCAGGGACTGGTGCATGTTTACCCTGATCCAGAGGAACTCGGGCGGGTCTATCAGCCCGATTTGGCAATAAACGCTGGTGTCGGGCCGTTTGTCGCAGCCGCCCGGCAAAGCCAGCAGGCCGACACTTCCGCGTGGGACGCTTGGACCGAGGCCGCGCGCCAGGATTATGAGGCGTGGATCATTCCCGGTGAGGCGCCTGGTCCGCTCGATCTGGGCAAGATCTATCACGAACTGCGCGACCTGGCGCCGGCCGACACCATCCTCACCAGCGATGCCGGTAATTTCGCCGGCTGGGCCGGCCGGTATTTTCCCTTTCATAGCTACCGCACTTTGCTCGGCGCCACCAATGGCGCGATGGGCTACGGTATGCCGGCGGCAGTGGCCGCCAAGGTGGCGCGCCCCGAGGCCACGGTAATTTGCTACGCCGGCGACGGCGGCATCATGATGACCGGTAACGAATTGGCGACGGCCATGCGCCATAACCTGGCGATCATTTTAATCATCGCCAACAACTCCATGTACGGCACCATCCGCATGCATCAAGAGCGTGAATATCCCGGGCGCAGTCCTGCGACCCAACTGACGAACCCGGATTTTGTCGCCTGGGCGAAGTCCTTCGGCGCCAGCGGCGAGCGCGTCGAGACCACTGCGCAGTTCGCGCCGGCCTTCGCGCGCGCCTTGACCGCCGGCGGTCCCGCCGTCATCGAGCTGATTGTCAGCGAGGAACTCTTGTCCAGCAATATGACGTTGACCCAGATGCGCGAACGGGTTGCGGCGGCCAACGCGGACTAGCGCCATGACGGTGGGCGACAAGGCGCTCTTCCTCGACCGCGACGGTGTGATCAATGTCGATGTCGGTTATATTTGGCGTCCTGAAGATTTCATCTTTTGCGACGGGGTGTTCGACGCCTGCCGCCGGGCGGCTGCGTTGGGTTATCAGCTCGTCGTGGTGACCAATCAGGCGGGCATCGGCCGGGGTCTGTTCAGCGAAGAACAATTCCAGGATTTGACCCAATGGATGTGCGCCCGGTTCGCCGACCAAGACATCGACATCGCACAGGTCTTCCACGCCCCAACTCATCCGGAAGAGGGCATCGGTATCTATCGGCGCGAATCAATCGACCGCAAGCCGGGGCCGGGCATGCTGCTCAAGGCGCGCGATGCGTTGGGAATCGATCTAGCGGCTTCGGCTTTGGTCGGCGACCGGGAGACCGACATCGAGGCCGCGATTGGCGCCGGGGTCGGCCGAAAATTGTTAGTCGATTCCGACGAAGCGCCGGACCAGACCAAGGCCGACGCCCTGGTCGGCTCGCTTGCCGAGGCGGTGGCCTGGCTGGCGACGGACGGGACGGCTTAGGCGAAACGCCTAATTTCCGTCCAACCGCCAGGCGATCATTTCCAGCCGGTCCTGCCCGAAGAACACCTCGCCGTCGACGACGAATGATGGCACGCTCCAGGCGCCGGCCGCTAGCGCTTCATCGGTGTTGGCAGCCATTTCGTCGGCGACCGCCGGGGTTTCAGCCGCCGCCAACAGGGCCGCGCCATCCAGACCCACATCGTCGGCCAGCTTTGCCACCGTATCTGCGTCCGAGACGTCCAATTCGTCGACCCAACAACCGCGCATCAGCGTGCGGGTCAGCGGATAGGGATCAGCCCCCGATTGGCGCGCAGCAATGATGACGTTGGACGATAGGAAATAGGGGGCCGGGAAGTGCTTGGGATGAGTATTGATTTCGGTGCCGCGCCAGGCCGCCCAACGCGGCAGCTCAACCAGGCGATAATCTTGCAAAACTTGCGGGCGGTTACCCAGTGGCTGGCCGGCGCCGGCCTCGCTCCACGAGCGACCGACGTCGATCGGCTTGTAGGCAACGCTACGTCCGTGAGAATCGGCGACGCGCTTCAACTCGTCGACCGCCAGATACGACCAGGGCGAAATACAGGCGAAGTAGAAATCGATCGGTGTGGTCATGGGGCGTCTCGAGCGGCTAGATAATGAGGTGCCGGATTATAGCGGCGGATTTCAATTATGCGCAATTCACCGCCGGAAACGGTAAACGGCGGACCGAACTACCTGTTCCGTCCGCCGCTTTAGGGGAATGCTTGCTTCCCTGACACAGGAGCAATGATCAGAACATAGAGGGCTTCGGTCTAAGCGTCAGTGACGGTCGTCACAGGTTAAACAAATAGTCCTCATCCTGAGCTTGTCGAAGGATGGGGGCGGCTCCCATTCATCCTTCGACAAGCTCAGGATGAGGTATTGTGGTTACGGAATGAATTGTGCCTAGAACTGATCCTCCGCCAGCGCCAGCACCGAGGCGCTGCCGTTGGTGATTTCCGGCAGCAGAGCGTGGACCCGCGGCATCACATGTTCGGCGTAGAACCGCGCGGTGACGATCTTGGCTTCCAGGAACGACCGGTCGCCGCCGTTGGCCGAATTCTTGTGCGCCGCCAGCGCCGAGCGGGCCATCAGCCAGCCGCCGACCACGGTTCCGGCCAAATGCAGAAACGGCGTCGCGCCGGCGAATTTGGTGTCGATATCGTTATTTTTGGGGTCGAGCAGCCACTCGGACGCCTGGCGCAACGCGACCCGCCCGGCGGCCAGGGATTTCTGGACAACCGCACAATCGGCATCCTCAGTGGCCAGTAACCCGCTATCGATCTCTTCCATCTCGTCGAGCAGGTCGCTCATGGCGCCGCCGCCATCGCGCAGCAATTTACGACCCAGCAGGTCGATCGCCTGAATACCGTTAGTGCCTTCATAGATCGGCGCGATGCGCGAATCGCGCAAATGCTGGGCGGCGCCGGTCTCCTCGATAAAGCCCATGCCGCCATGCACCTGAACTCCCATTGAGGCGATATCGACGCCCAGATCGGTGCACCAGGCCTTCACCACCGGGGTCAGCAACTCCATTCGCGCATGATTGGCGCGGCGCACTTCGTCATCGTCATGGTGGCGCGAAATATCGAGCGCCGAATTGGTGTAGTAGGCAAGGGCGCGCATAGCCTCAATCTGCGCGCGCATCATCATCAGCATGCGCCGCACGTCGGGGTGCTGGATAATCGTTGCCGATTCCGTCCCGCCGCTGATCGGCGCCGATTGCACCCGGGACTTGGCGTATTCGACCGCCTGCTGGTAGGCGCGCTCGCCAACCGCCACCCCCTGCAGGCCGACATTAAGGCGCGCATTATTCATCATGGTGAACATGCAGCGCAGGCCGTCATGCTCTTCGCCAATCAGGTAACCGATCGCGCCGTCCTCATCGCCGTAGGCCATGACACAGGTCGGGCTGGCGTGAATACCCAGCTTATGTTCCAGATTGACCGCGTAGGCATCGTTGCGCGCGCCCAGGCTGCCATCTTCATTGACCAGGAATTTCGGCACCAGGAACAGGCTGATGCCTTTCACGCCCGGCGGGGCGTCAGGCAGACGCGCCAGCACTAGATGGATAATGTTATCGGTGAAATCCTGCTCGCCATAGGTGATGAATATTTTCTGACCCTTGATGCGATAATGGTCGCCGTCGCGCGCCGCGCGGGTTTTGAGCAGGCCCAGATCGGTGCCGGCCTGCGGCTCCGTCAGGTTCATGGTGCCGGCCCATTCGCCACTCACCAGCTTCGGCAGAAAGGTGGCGCGGAGCTTGGGAGTGGCATGGGCGATCACCGCCTCGATGGCGCCGATGGTCAGCAGCGGACATAGGGACCAGGCCAGATTGGCCGACTGCCACATTTCTTGCAGCGCTGTGGTGACGGTCCAGGGCAGGCCCATACCGCCTTCTTCGGGTGTGAAAGGGGTACCGTTCCAGCCGCTTTCGACGAATTGCGCGTAGGCTTCTTTGAAGCCATCCGGGGTCGTCACCACACCATCTTTGAGGGTCGAGGTCTGTTGATCGCCGCTCTGGTTCAAAGGCGCGACCATTTCGCCGGTAAACTTGGCGGATTCATTCAAGATATGATCGACCAAATCCGGTGTGACCTCGGCGAAGGGGGGCAGGGCGTTCAAGCCTTCGAGATCGCAAAGCTCATCGAAGATGAACCGCATGTCCTTAACGGGCGCGTTGTAGTCGGTCATAAGTGGTTTCCATCTTCGAGAATTACAGCGATCACAGAACCTTTCCGGGGTTCATCAGGCCCTTGGGGTCGAGCGCTTTTTTTACGGTGCGCATGAGGTCCATTTCAACCGCCGATTTATAGTCGGCCAGCTCGCGTACTTTGAGCAGGCCGATACCATGCTCGGCGCTGAAGCTGCCACCCAGGTCGCGGACGATATCGATCACCGCTTCGGTCAATTCGTCCCAGCGGGCCAGGAAGGCCACGTTATCGGCGCCGACCGGCTGCTGTAAATTATAGTGCACATTGCCGTCACCGATATGGCCAAAGGCGACCGGCCGCACCCCGGGGCAGCGCGCGATGGCGGCGGCGTCGGCGCGGCGGATGAAGTCCGGCACTTTCGAGATCGGCACCGAAATATCATTCTTGATGCTGGCGCCTTCGGGACCTTGCGCCAGCACCATGGCTTCGCGAATGAACCACATCTGTTGACGCTGGGTTTCCGATTGCGCGATTGCGGCATCGACCACCATACCGTCTTCCAAGGCCGCACCTAGAAAGTCTTCCATCGCGGCGGCGAGGCCGTCACCCGACGCGCTGCCCTCGAATTCAATTAGCGCATACCAGTCATGATTTTCTGCAATTGGATCAACTGTTTCTGGCATGTGTTTGAGAGATAAATCGATGCCGATTCGCGGGATCAGCTCGAAGGTTGAGACGGTATCGGCGCTGGCCTTGCGGGCGCGGCTGAGCAGTTCGAGCACCGCGTCCAGCTCACTCAGGGCGACGAACGCGGTGTGGCGTTCGCTGGGGCGGGGGAACAGTTTCAACACCGCGCCGGTGATGATACCCAAGGTGCCTTCGGCGCCGATGAATAGCTGCTTCAGATCGTAGCCCGTATTGTCCTTGCGCAGCGCCGTCAGCCCGTCCCAGATGCGCCCATCGGGCAGCACCATTTCCAGGCCCAGGGTGAGCTCGCGGGTGTTGCCGTAGCGCAGGACAGACGTGCCGCCGGCATTGGTCGAGAGGTTGCCGCCGATCTGACACGACCCCTCGGCGCCCAGGCTCAAGGGAAACAGCCGGTCATTTTCTTCCGCGACCCGCTGGATCTCGGCCAGGATACAGCCCCCGTCGACGGTCATGGTATAATTGAGGGGGTCGACCGCGCGCACCTTGTTCATCCGCGCCAGGTTGACGATCACTTCGCCGCTGGCGACACCGCCGCCGCACAAGCCGGTATTGCCGCCTTGGGGCACGATCGCCACGTTGGCCTCGGCGCAAACCGCCACTACGGCGGCGACTTCTTGGGTATTGGCCGGCCGCACGATAGCCGGGCTGGCGCCGTCGTAGAGGCCGCGGGTCTCCTCGAGATAGGGCGCCATATCGGCGGGATCGGTAATGATACCCGCCGCGCCGACGATTTCGGCGAGTTTATCGGGGTCACCTCAACCGATCGATGCAACACAAGCGTTAAATCGTTCTGCTGGGGAT
>JAALLF010000009.1 GCA_011087645.1 Alphaproteobacteria bacterium | reverse complement strand
GCTCGTCAGGCTCATAACCTGAAGGTCGTAGGTTCAAATCCTACCCCCGCAACCAAACGATCAAACCCCGGCTCTTGGCCGGGGTTTTGTCGTTTGGAACGTGGGGTGCGGTGAATGGACCGAACAGGGACCCGGCGCGCGGGCGAAGCCCGCGTGGTCGGGACATAAACCGCCAAATCCTACCCCCGCAACCAACAAGCTGATGTGCAGCTTCAAAAAGGCCCGAATACCCAGGCCTTTTTGTTTAGCTGCGCACAGCGAAGATCCCGAAGGGTAAACCCCGCCGGGTCTTTTGTGTTTGGGCTGCGTGGTGACTTGCACCGAATTTGCGGTGAAACATCTCCTTTACCATTCTGTATTATTCCTCAACGAAGAATGGGAAAACCTAAGACAAATCAGGAACCCGGTAGTTCTCTCCTCAGTATTTTGGAGACGCGGTATGGACTTGCTCGAACGACCATTGAAAAAATTGGGGCGTTCGTTGTCATGTGGGCAACCTTTGAAGGCGATCTTGAACGGGCGTTGTGGCAACTAACCAACGAAGTTCCTGAAGGTACGGTCCCGACAACGGACACGAAACCGGTAAGCCGACTAATTGCGATGTTTCGTGAAGAGGGCCTGAAACTTGAGGGTGGCGATTGGCAACGCATTGTGACGCTGCTGTGTGATACGGCTAAGAACCTAGCCGAATATCGTAATGCCCTCGTGCATGGTCGGTTGTTACCGACCAGCGTAGGAGGCGGATTGGTTCTCAACGCAGCATGGCATGGTGAGCAGCGGACGCGAGACCCAGTAACTGCGCATATTGACGACAATCTGGTTGGGATCATGCTTGACGCGCTACAGGAGTTGTTGGTTCTGGTGCGTGTTATAGCGTCCGGTGGAACAACCCCAAATACTGATCCCAGTGTTCTAGAAAGGGTGCCGTCACTTCAACATGCGTACGCCGGAGCGGGTGAGGTTCGATTTTTGACCGAGGCTATGAACTCCGAAAAATATTGATCTCGATTGCTTGGTAATATTCCGCTGGGAAAGGATTTTAAGCGGGCTCTCGCCAGTCGCTTGAACGACGATACCTGCGACCGGAAGCGAGCAACGCGAGAGACGTCGGCTGCAGAGAGGAAAGTGGACATTTGGCGCTGTTTCGTCCAATTCGCTTTCATTCATCGTGTTGATGATAATGATTTGATTGTCGCTGGTGGTCGCCCTTTAACTGGAATATAGACCTGTCTAATATAAACCTCGATATCGTACCCTCTCAGCAATACTACAAACAGCAGAGATTTGAACTGAATGTCCAATCGAGAAATTTTCCCCAACGCGCCGATCACTGAAGCTTTGATAGATTTGCGTGTTGTAATCGATGACGAGAATCTCACAGAACACTTGGCAACTGTAGTTGAACAACTCAAGGGGGAATTTCCAACGGTCGAGAAAAGGGTTCAGCTGACTTTTGCGATTGCCCCCGGAGAAGAGCCCAACCCACCTAATGAGAGTGAGGAGATAGGTAGTGTCTTACACTCAGAGAATCGCGAAAAAGCTATACAGGTGCGGATTAACGGATTTACTTACAGCAAATTAAAACCATATCAGGATTGGGAAGAACTCAGAGACAACACTCGGCGGCTGTGGAGCGTATTTCGAGACACAACAAAACCAAAAAGAGTGGTTCGTTTGGCCTCCAGGTTTATTAACCGAATCGAGCTACCTTTGCCTGTCGATTTTGATGAGTACTTCAACACAAAAATTCAAATAGCAGATGAGTTACCTCAAGGCATCGCTGAACAATTTTGTCGCATAGTTGTGCCTCAACTAGAGCAGGGTTTGGTGGCAGTAATCACGACAACCCTAGAAAAACCCGGAGAAGACAGAACAATTATTCCTTTCCTGTTTGACATAGATGTTTTCAAAGACGTCGATTATGAAGTAGATGCTGATGAAATCTGGGATGATTTAGAGCGCATTAGAGAATATAAGGACGACATATTTTTCTATTCTACGACAGAAAAGGCAAAGAACTTATTTCGATGACTAAACATGTATCTTCAGAAGATTTGGAATTGGGAGAGTCATCGACCTTCTCCTATTCCACATCTGTTACTCCACACGGCTATAGCGATGATAGTTCTGTTGTCGAAAACGCAGCGGACCGGTCGCTTGATGACTATCTTGATCTACCGACCACATTAATCTACGCCCGATTGGAAAAGTCTCTTCGTTCTAGTTTGAAGCATTACCATAATTATTTTCCACACGAATATTCTTTAAAAATAGACAAACGCATTTCTGCATTACTCAACCCTGAAGACTGGGAGGATGTCGACGGATTTCCAAATCCTGAATCATTCGATGCACTTCTGAACTTTTTGGCTTTACATCCGAACTTCAAATTTCCCTCAATTTTCGTCGACCACGTGGGATATTTTGATGCGAGTTGGCGCCCAAGTCGGGACGAACTTTTGTCTATCGTATTTCAGAACAATAACACCGTTTCTTGGCTCGTATTTGTTCCTTGGCCGGAGGACGAAGAGGGTACGGAAGAAGCAAACGGTAGATGTGCTCCACAAAAATTGATTGAGCGAATTGATAATTATGGAGTGCTTGATTGGGTTGAGAACAGTTGACAAATACGGAGCTTTCACCAGAGGACCATTTCGCAGCTCACTGTTCAGGGGTGGGCGGTAAAGACTTTAGTGACGATGATGATGACTACCATCAACCGCCTTGGCTATTTCGTATCGCTTTTGCTCCAACGATAGAAAATCCACATGTTTCAGGTCTTTGGGTCGAAAGGGAGGGTGAGGCTTTTGCCGACCAACTAAATCGACTGCGTGAGGAACTTATTGCCAGCACGCGAACCATCCGTAAATCACATCAATTGGCGGTGGTTAAAGTGGGTACGATAAACCGTTTGGGCCAAAGGCATTCGCGCAATTTGCATGTGATCTATTCGCCGGATCAGGAACGAAGATTACCCTCCCACTCAGAAATTAGGGGTATTCAACAAGAGGATCGAATTCTTCAACAGAAAATTGCAGACAACGCGGAAATTCACCCAATTTACCCCGCTTAGGTGTTATTTTTTCCTAGAAATTCCTAGATAAATTTGATTGTAAGTAACAGCGGTGTGGAATTGGGGGCAGCGCATTATAGTTTTCTTGAGGCTCAATAATGGACCTGTCTTCAGCGTAATAATCATTTATCATCCTGTTTTGACCCTACAGACGACGTCTCATCACCAAGACCCACAATCGTGTATTCCTCAATCGCGTGCGGTGTTTTGTTCGAGAGGTAGAGTGCAATCGCCGCCACAACCGCGAGACCGGCATAGTGTTCGTATGTTTGTCTTCTAGGATTGGTGAGCCTGGGATAGTTTCACCAGCAAAGTCTCCCCAACCCCACAAAATCCCGCACAGCCCTTGAACGCGCGCGGGGAATGCGGGAAATGTAGGGCCGCGCCGGCTAACCGGCCCCCGATATTCGCATCATCTCAAACCGACACATCAGGACCCATCCCCATGACCGACACCTATCCCAATACCGAGCTCCACATTGCCGGCAAATGGTTGCCCGCCGCTGCCGGCGAGACCATCGATGTGATCAACCCGGCGACCGAGGAGGCCATCGGCAATGTCGCCCATGCCCGCATCGCCGATCTCGACGCGGCGCTGGAGGCCGCCGAGGCCGGGTTCCGCGAATGGAAAGATGCTTCGGCGATGGAGCGCTATAAGGTCATGCGCAAGGCCGCCGGTTTGGTGCGCGAGCGGGCCGACGAGATCGCCGCGGTGATGACCCAGGAGCAGGGCAAGCCGCTGTTCGAGGCCAAGGGCGAGACCCTGTTCGGCGCCGAAATCATCGACTGGTTCGCCGAGGAGGCGCGCCGCGCCTATGGCTGGGTCATCCCGGCGCGCATGGCCGGCGTGACCCAGATGGTCACCAAGGAGCCGGTCGGCCCGGTGGCGGCCTTCACCCCGTGGAACTTTCCGATCAACCAGGCGGTCCGCAAGCTGTCGGGCGCGGTCGCCTCGGGTTGCTCGATCATTCTGAAGGGCCCGGAGGAAACCCCGGCGAGTTGCGCCGCGCTGTTCAAGTGCTTCGTCGATGCCGGCCTGCCCGACGGGGTGGTCAATCTGGTCTACGGCGTCCCGGCCGAGATTTCCGAATATCTCATCCCCCACCGCACCATCCGCAAGATCACTTTTACCGGCTCGACCGCGGTCGGCAAGCAGCTCGCCGCCATGGCCGGCGCCCATATGAAGCGGGTCACCATGGAGCTCGGCGGCCATTCGCCGGCGATCGTCTTCGAAGATGCCGATGTGGAAGTGGCGCTCAAAGTGTTGACCGCGAATAAGTACCGCAACGCCGGCCAGGTCTGCGTCTCGCCGACGCGCTTTCTGGTGCACGAGAAACACTATGACCGGTTCGTCGAGGGCTTTACCGAGTTCGCGTCGAACCTGCCGGTCGGCAACGGCCTGGAGCCGGACACCAAGATGGGACCGCTGGCGCACGACCGCCGGGTCGAGGCCATCGAGGGTTTCGTCGCCGACGCGGTGGCCAAGGGCGCGACCGTGCGCACCGGCGGCGAGCGCAAGGGCAATAAGGGCTATTTCTTCGAGCCGACGGTGATGACCGACGTGCCGATGGATGCGCGCATCATGAACGAAGAACCCTTCGGCCCGGTGGCGCCGATCATGCCGTTCAGCGATTTCGATGCGGTGGTCGCCGAGGCCAACCGGCTCGATTACGGTCTGGCGGCCTACGCCTATACCAAGTCGGCGAAAACCGCCGAGGCGATTGGTTCCGCGTTCGAGAGCGGCATGGTGTCGATCAACCATCATGGCATCGGGCTGATCGAGACGCCGTTCGGCGGGGTCAAGGATTCCGGCTACGGCTCGGAAGGCGGCAGCGAAGCCATCGACGCCTATCTCAACACCAAGTTCATCACCCAAGCCGGGTTATAGCTCATCAATGATTGGGGCGGGGCGGAGGTTCGCTCAGTTCCGTTCTTCCATACTGCGATAGAAATCGGTCAAGGTCTTGCCGCGCTCGGGGCGGAAGGCGCCGGCGCTATCGTCCATCCCGGAGATGCGGTCGAGACGGAACATGCGGAAATCGTCGCGCAGTTCGCACCAGGCGACCAAATGTTCAGGGGAAAAGCTCATTGGGATGTCTCCTCTCAGGGGTTTCGATGGCCGCGATATTTGCACACCCCTCCTGACAACCTCCTGTCAGGAGTGTTGGGGGCGGGTAGGGGCGCAATAAACCGTCATAATTATCTCGCATTGTGCCGGTCTTACCGGAATATGATGATGGCCGTAGAATGGGGATGTCGCCGGTCACACGACTGAAAAGGCTTCGGCTGCGTGAAACATGTAGCAATGATAGGTGTCGCGCTGGTGCTGGCCGTCGGCTCCGTATGGCGAGCCAGTGTCGCCGTGGCGCACTTTCAGGCTGCCCAAGCCGCCGCCAACGATCCCTCGATCCGCGAACTCGAACAGGTCGGCGCGTTCCTCGAAGGCGGACTTGCGTTGCTATTGCTGATCCATGCCGCGGCGGCGGTGGTGCTGTTGCGGCGCGCGATCGAAATTCGCTGGCCCTATGCCGGCGCCGTCGCCGTCGCGACCGCGGTGATCTTGAGCGTGACCCTGCTGGGCGCGCCGGTGTTGGCGATCCCCGGGGTCTATCCGCTGGCGATTGTGGCGAGCATTTTCCTGTTGCCGCGTTTCTTGGAATTTGGCTGGGTCTCGCTGTATGGCGGCGCGGCGGCGGGCTGTGTGGTCGCCTGGATTATCGGCGGTCCGGAGATCAACGCCTTCGCCTGCTTGTTCGTTGTCGGGCCTTGCGTGGTGCTCGCGTTTATCGGTGCCGGGCTGCGGCGTCTGGTCTCGCGGGCGGTTTCGGCGCGCGCGTGATTTGAACGGCGGATTTTCGTCTTGATGCCCAGGCGCTGGAAATCGGCGTGAAAATCCTCGATCGCCAGGGTGCCGGCGCAGGGCATCGCACCGCGATAGGTAATCTTGCCATCGCGAAAGTGGCGAGCCAGGACCAACGCGGCGAGGGTTGGCACGAAGGGGCCGCGGCCGCCTTCGGCGGCGAGCGACCATTGGGCCGCCACCGGCCGGCCATAGCGATCTTGTCCGGTGACCTGGGCGACCATGCCGCCCCGGTCGGTGCCGTAGGGCTGCAGTAGCGACGCGATAAAATGCAACGGTGTGGCATAGGGTGCTAGGGACCTAATCAACCGCCAGAGCACGAGCAGGGCGGCGAGACGCAGGCCCTGATGCATGAGGCGGGATTCGAAACCGGCGAAGAACTCGGCGGCTATGCGAGGCCGGTAACGGTCGACAAACAAGTCCATATCC
Source organism: Alphaproteobacteria bacterium (assembly GCA_011087645.1). Taxonomy (GTDB): domain Bacteria; phylum Pseudomonadota; class Alphaproteobacteria; order UBA6615; family UBA6615; genus JABDJY01. Next base: position 112,266 of record JAALLF010000009.1, on the reverse strand, counting down.
GGCGTTTCGCAAAGCGAAACCGTGCGCCGGCCGATTCCCGGAAAGTCTAGCTCATGGGTCAGACCCCATCCGGGCGCGATGCGCCAGCCGCCATCGCGAAAAAGCCGTATCGGCTGGCCCGCATAAGACAGCACGGCGCGCACCACCGATACGCCGCGCGGCGCCCGGTTGCCGGGGCTGATGGCCACCCGGATGGTATCGACCGCGCGCCAGCCGCGGGTCAGTGCGTCGACAGCTGCATGGGAGAGGGCTGGCGTCGAGCTGGCGCCGGAGAGAATGGTGACGCCCCGTGCGCGCGCCGCCGCGTCGAACCGGCCGATGCCAGCGACGAAGGCGCGCCCGTCGGCCAGGTCGACATAGTGACACCCAGCTTCGATGGCGGCCTCGATAAGGCTGGTGCCGCTTTCCTGAAACGGGCCGGCGGCATCGATCACCAAACGCACGCCCAAGTTCTGCAAATCGCCCGCTGTCACCAACGCCCGGTCGAGCACTGCGCGCTCGGTGCGATTGCCGAGATTGGTGTCGAGGTGCGCCAGCGTCTGGGCGGTGCGGCCCGCCAGGATCAGGGTAATGCCCGGCTCGTGCACCAATTGTTCGGCCAGGCGCCGGCCAAAGACACCGGTGGCGCCGACAATGAGAACGCGCAGCGGGGCATCAGTTTTCATGGCGGTTCTCCTTGGGCGCGGCTGTTTGGTGGGGGAAGACGCGATCGATCAGGCGCGACGCGGTGCCGGTGGCGCTGACCAGGCGCGGCAGCAGGCTCTTCGGCAGCCGGCGGGACTGCACATCGATCGCGGCGAGGTTTTCGACCAGCTTCAACACACCGCCAATCCGCCGCCGCACTGACGCTGGCGTGGTCGGGTCCGCCTTGGCGCCGGCGGTGCACTGGCGCAGGATGTCCAAGGCTGGCGCGATCTCGCGCTGCTGACGGGTTTCCAGCGCGGTGAAGAGCAGATCCCAGGGTTCGCTGCCGGTACGCCAGCGACCGTCATCGGTTTGGTGCGCCATTTCCCAATCGTCCAGATCCTTGAGCGCGCTGGTCGCTTTGGGCTTGGTTATGTCCAATGCCTGGGCGATGTCATTGCGGCTCAGCGGTCGGTCGGCCAGGAACAGCAGCGCTTGAGTCTTGGACGTCTCGGTGCGGACACCCCAGCGCGGCCCCAGTTCGCCGAAATAGTCGAGGAATTGGGCCATTGGCGCGGTGATCCGAAATTCGTTGGTGGGTGTGGCGTTGGGATTGGGCATGGCGTTCACTCCTCGAAAACGGTGTCGCGGAAAATTCCCCTCTGGTGCACAAGTTCGCCGAACAGGGGGTGGTGAAGATCGAGCACGAAGGCGAATTGATCGGGGCCGAAATCGATGTGACTTACGGTGACCGTGCCCGGGCTCAGCCATTTCGGCAGGCGCAGGCGCAATCCCAATAGCTGCATGAAGTAATGATCGCTGCGGAAGCGGATGGCGTAATCGTCGGCGTGGACGGTCAGCGCCATGCCGACGCCGCGGCCGATATATTCTTCCAAGCCGGTCGGCCCCCGGAACCGTTTGGAGCTATGGATGACTTGCGGGAAGCCATGGTGGCGGCCATAGACCCGGGTCCAATATTGGCCTTTGCTTGGGCCGTCTTCGGTGATTGTCACCGTGGCGGGCACGTCGGCGTCGCGGGTGAGCGGTAACGGCGCGCCGATGAGCCGCGTGGCCTGGGCGAGGAGCCAGCCCAGCGGGTTCATGCGGGTCTCGATAATTTCCCCGGCATACATTGCCGCGCGTTGGTCGGTCAGCCGTTTGGCAAAGCGAGTTTGCACGGCTTTCGGCAGGCGGCTCCAGGCTTCCGCACCCACCAGGGCCCGAAACCGTAAATCGTCGAGATCGGCACTATGGGTCCAAGACCGCGCGGCGACGGGTTTTTCAACACTTCGGTCGGAAACAAGCCGCAACATGATCGAACCCTCCATATTATCCTTAAAACCGTTATTTCTGTAGAGACAGAAACAACGGCGCAAAAAAATATCACGCGTCTTGGTTTGCCGTTTCACGGTCCTTTTTGCCGCCGCGCCGGGTGATTGGCGAGAGCAAGGTGGTGACTTTCGACCCCATCTTGATCAGGGTGACCAAAGCCGGTTTGGGTACATTGAGCATCTGGGTGTACCACCGGTTGATGGTTTCGACGAATTCGAGCATTTCCTGTAGGCGTTTCAAAGCCACCGGACTGATCTGGGTGTCGGTTTCGGCTTCCGCCATGCAGGCGCGTAGGGCTTCGGCCGCCGGGTCAATTTCCCGCTCTTTGCGGCCCTGGGCGATGCGCGTCACCATTTCCCAGATATCGGTCTCGGCGGCGAAATGATCGCGACGGTCGCCCATCACCGGTACCCGGTGGATGAGTTTCCAGCCCATCAGCTCCTTGATCGAGTTGGAAACATTGGAGCGGGCGAGGCCCAGGGTTTCGGCGATATCCTCGGCCGTCTGGGGGTGCTCGGACAGGTATAACAGCGCGTGGATCTGCGCCACGGAGCGGTTGACCCCCCATTGGCCGCCCAAATCGCCCCAATGAAGAATGAAACGCTCGACGGCGGGGGAGAGGTTGCTCGAATTGTTTGTAATTTCTGTCATGACAGAAATATCAGATATATGTGGCGCGGAGTCAAGGCTAAATCGATAACGCCAAACGTCAGGCCAACCGTGGGTTAGCGGTCTTCCACCATCGCCGCGGCGATTTTTTCCGCCACCATGATGGTCGGGATATTGGTGTTGCCCCGGGGGATGACCGGCATGATCGAGGCGTCGATCACCCGCAGACCGGGGACGTCGCGCACGCGCGCGTTTGCATCGACTACCGCCAGCGGGTCATCGGCGGCGCCCATGCGGCAGGTGCCCGCATGGTGGGCCATGCCGGAGACGCTACCGGTCACGAAGTCGTTGAGCCGGTCCTCGTCGGCGAGCAGCGCCGCGATATCCAAGCCGGGGTCCGAGAGCGACCCGACGATCGGCCGCCCGGCCGCCGGCAGCGTATCAAGCAGTTTCGCCAAAACCCTGGCGCGCAGCGCATTGTAGGGGGTGACATTGTTGAGCTGGCGCATGCGATGGGCGCGGACTACCGGGTAGGCCTGGTGCCATAGTTTTCGAACATCCGGCGCCAGCAGCATCTCGGCCGCCCGGCGCACGGCGCCGGCCAGGCGCACGCGGTCCCGGTCGTCGGACTGAAAGTCGAACTCGATGAGCGCGCGGTCGTTTATATCGGCGCTGCGCAGGGAAACCTTCCCGCGCGAGGCCGGTTGCAACAGGGCGGGGGTCAGCGAGCTGATGCGCCGGCCGAGCGCGTGCCATCCGGTCGTCCCCACCAGGGAGATATACATATCGCTGGGCGGACAATCGTCGATGCCCGACGAATAGCGCAGGGTCGCCGTGGTGTGGAGGCGCGCGCGGTCGCGGTGGCTCGCCGCGCGGCGCATATGGGCGACGAGAAAGACGATATGGTGGTTGTGCAGGTTGGCGCCCACCCCTGGCAGATCGGCGACGACCGGAATGCCTAGACGTTGCAGATCGTCGGCTGGGCCGATACCGGCGCGCAGTAACATCGTTGGCGATTGCAGAGCGCCGGCGGAGATGATCACCTCGCCAGCGGTGAAAGTTTGCACCTGGCCGTCGATTTCGGCGCTGACGCCGGTGACCCGGCTGTTGCCTGCGTTGGTGTCGAGTTCAAGCCGACGTACGGGCGCGTCGGTGACGATGCGCAGGTTGGCGCGCTGGCGGGTCGCGGCGTCGAGATAGCAGATGGCGCTCGACGCCCGCTTGTCGGGGAACTTGCTGATCGGCAGCACGCCGAAGCCGTCACGGAAATCACCGTTGAAATCGTCGATATGGGCGATTTGCCGGCTTTCGCAATAATCTTTCAGCGCGTGAACCATCGGCGGCCAGTCGGCCGGTGCGAGCCGGCGGATCGGTACCGGACCGTCTTGGCCGTGCAGATCGCCCTCGGGGTCCGCGCCGTAATCGATGTCATTTTCGAGTTTTCGGAAGTAAGGCAACACATCGCGCCAGCCCCAACCGTCGACGCCCATGTGGGCCCAGCCGTCATAATCGTCGGGGGTGCCGCGCAGGGCGACCATACCCATCAGCGACGAGCCGCCGCCAAGAATGCGGGCCTGGCGGACAGCCAAGTCCGGCGAACTGTCGTGGCGGCGCATATGGCCGGTGAGCCCGGACCACATATAGCGCGGATTGTAGTAGGACACCGGGTAGGTATCGAGGACGTCGGCCGGTTCGGCCCCCGGCGCCGTATCGCGTCCCGCCTCCAGCAAGAGCACCTGGCACGACGCGCGCGCCGAAAGCCGGTTGGCCAGCACGCACCCGGCCGACCCGCCACCGACGATGATGTAATCGAACGCGTTGCTCATAAACGATTTATTGCGCCACAAGCTTCCGCACGAAGGCCCGGTAATCGATCGGCTCGCGGCCGAGGATCGCCGCCAGCGTGATCGTGTTGCCGTATTTGAAGCCGTGCTGGTCGTAATGGGTGCACATGGCGATGTAGTTGGTGATGGCGTAGTCGGTCCAGCCGCGGCCCTCGGCCCAGCTTTTCCAATCGTTAAGGTCGCGGTGGACCGCTTCTACCGGCTTGCCGATTTCCTCAGAAATAACCGCCGCCATCTCCGCATGGGTGATCGGGCCGGGACCGGCGAGCTGGTAGCTTGCGCCCTGAAATTTGCGTTCGGTCATGATGTTGGCCATGGCCTCGGCCAGATCATCGGTGTCGATCACGCTCATCTTGCTGTGGGGCGAATAGGGGCGGGGATAGATGCCCGCCTCAACGATGCGGCTCCATTCGACGCGAATGTTCTGCATGAACATCGACGGTTGGACCACGGTATTCAGCAAGTCGCTATCCACGAGATATTCCTCGACCTGCAGTTTTTGCCAGTGGTGGCTGAGTTCGTGGAGCTGCGGGTGGAAGGCCGAGCAAAAAAGGAAATGCTCCAAGCTCGCGCCCTTGGCGGCGTCGACGATGCGCTTGCCGATTTCGAACTCATCGGCGACGAAGCGCGCCGGCACGTAGCAGGCGCTCTCGACATCTGCCATGGCCTGCTCGACGACGCCATCGGTGCGGTAATCGCCGACCATGACCTCTTGAACGCCGAGTTCGCGCAACCGTTCGGCAGAGCCTTCGCTCGACGATAGCGCGCGCAGCGCCTCGCCCCGTTGCACGAGTTGTTTGATCAACGGGATGCCGACCGCCCCGGAAGCGCCGATGATGAGTTTCATTTTTTAAATACCCCTTTAAGCCAAGTAACCGCCGCGAAAATAGACCAGCGGCGCGCCATCCGGGTCGGCGTGGAAATCGACCACCCGGCCCAAAATAATGGAGACGCCGTGGCGCTCGATGACTTCTTCCAGCGTGCAATCGATGACGCCAATGGCCCGGTTATAGGTTGGCGCGCCGGTAGCCAGCGCGCCCCAACTTCCAGCCGCGAAGCGATCAGCGCCTTTCAGCGGGCTTTTGCCGGAAAACAGCTCGACGATATCTTCCGCGCCCTGGGGCAAATAGTTGACGGCGAAGTGTTTGGCCTCGAGCACGCTCGCCAACGCCGAGGTCTTGTTGTCGATGGAGACCAGCATGGTCGGCGGATCGGCCGTGACATGGGTGGCCGACAGCGCCAGCAAACCGGCGGGACCGCTACTGCCGGCGGCGGTAACGATGGTCGCGCCGGTGGCCCGCTGGCCGATGGCGCGCCAGAACGAGCCCACATCGATGGTGTTTGCGCCGGTACCGTCGCTCTCTGTCATGCCGGTTTTCTCGCCCTTTGAGTGCGAGCAAACTAGGCTATGCGGCAACGCGGGGGCAAGCTTGTCCGGTGGGCGGTACAGCGCGTAAAATTATTGTTGGGCGGTCGGATTGAGTCGTTGGCGATCGCGACCTATTTGATCCCCTATCGAAGCGTTTTTAAGAGGATTTGTGTCCCATGGGCGAGACCCGTCAGCTCCATCTCGGCGCCTTTATGCGGCCGGCGACCATCCACACCGGCGGCTGGCGGTTTCCCGGCGCCTATCCGGACGCGAATTTCAATTTCGCGCATATCAAGCATTTCGCGCAAAAGCTGGAGGCGGCCAAGTTCGACGCGTTTTTCATGGCCGATCACCTGGCCGTCCTCAACATGCCCCTAGAGGCGCTGAAGCGCAGCGCCACCCCAACCTCGTTCGAGCCGTTTACCCTGCTACCCGCCCTGGCCGCGGTGACCGAGCATCTCGGCCTGGTTGCCACCGGGTCGACCACCTATGACGAGCCCTATCATGTGGCGCGCCGGTTTGCCTCGTTGGACCATATCAGCGGCGGTCGGGCCGGCTGGAACATCGTCACCACCTCGAATCCGGATGCTTCGAAAAACTTCGGCCTGGAAGACGCGCTGGAACATGGCGACCGCTACGCCCGCGCGCGCGAATTCTACGATGTGGTCACCGGCCTGTGGGACAGTTGGGACGAGGATGCGTTTCTGCAGGATCCGGAAAGCGGCATCTATTCCGATCCCGAAAAGATGCATGTGCTCGACCATAAGGGAAAATATTTCTCGGTGCGTGGCCCGCTCAATATCGCCCGCCCGGTCCAGGGCTGGCCCTTGATCGTGCAGGCCGGTTCGTCGGATGCCGGACGTCAACTGGCGGCGGAGACCGCCGAAGCGGTGTTCACCTCGCACTCCGATCTGGCGGCTGGCCAGGCCTTCTACGCCGATGTAAAGGGCCGCACTGAAAAGGCGGGGCGTAACCCCGACCATATTAAAATTCTGCCGGCCTGTTTCGTGGTGATCGGCGACAGCGTGGAAGAGGCGAAGGAAAAACGCGCGATGCTCGATAGTCTGGTGCATTCCGACAGCGCCATCGCGTCGCTGTCGATTGCGTTGGGCCACGACGCGTCGAAATTCGACCCCGACGAGCCCTTGCCGGAAGTCCCCGAAAGCAACGCCAGCAAGAGCGGTCGCGCCCGCGCCATCGCCATGGCCGAGCGGGAGAATCTGACTGTGCGCCAACTGGCCCAGCGGCTCGGCGGCTATTCCGGCGCGGCGATGGTCGGCACGCCTGAGACAATCGCCGATGAGATGGCCGAATGGCTGGAGACGCGCGGCAGCGATGGCTTCACCATTATGTTCTCCCATCTGCCCGGCGGGCTCGACGATTTCTGCGACCGGGTAGTGCCCGAGCTGCAGCGGCGCGGGCTGTTCCGGACCGAATATGAGGGCAAGACCCTACGCGAAAATCTCGGCCTGCCGCGGCCTAAGAACCAGTTTTTTTAGCAGCAAAAACTTGAACGGCTTTTACCCTCTATCGGTGGCGGTAGATCCCGCTTCCAAGGCTCAACAAAGACCTGACCGGGTCTTTGGTAGCCAGAATAATTTCACCACTTTCACTTTTTTAGCAAAGCGGAAAACCCGCCGTGTTAGCGTTTTTCTAATGGCTGTTGGAGTTGGAAAATGCTGAGAAAATTCATCGAGCGGCAGAACGCATACCAAGTCTTGAAACCCTACATCACCGAACGGGGCCGCCGGCAAACAACCGCCGAGTCCTGGATCGGCGAGGTTATCGAGCAAGTTGGCGTTGCAAATAACATTCTTGATCTCGGCTGTGGCGACGGCCGGTCGATCGAGCTCTTTAACCGCGTGCTGCCTGCGGCGGCGTGGTATGGCGTTGATATCGAGTCATCTCCCGAGGTCGACAGCCGGACACGCGAAGATATCCAGTTCGACACATTCGATGGTATAGACTTGCCCTACGAAGACGGGTTCTTCGATCTGATCTACACCAACCAGGTTCTCGAGCATGTCAGGCACCCCGATAAACTCATGCCCGATGTTAGACGTACCCTGCGTAAAGGAGGTCTGCTGATCGGCGAGGTCTCCTATCTGGAGCCTTATCATTCCTACAGTATTTTCAATTTTACACCCTACGGTCTCAGCCGGGTCTTTTCGGACGCCGGTCTCGAATTGTTAGAGATCCGGCCAGGAATAGACGCTTACTCCCTGATTGCACGTCAGCTCGTTGGCGGTCCCCGATTACTGAACTTCCTTTTCAAGTTGTCGCCGATGAACCTGATGATCGGCCTGCTGGGGACCGTCGTAATGCTACCGCCGCCGATGATCGCGTTTCTTAAACTGCAATATTCCGGGCAGTTCTGTTTTCTCGCAACGCCAAGGTCGTAAACGCTGCTGACGCCCTATCCGGCTCGATCGAACGCCCTAGATTGGCGCTGAAATCCACCCCAAAATAAGACACTATTTTGGCGCTGCGGCGATTATGCTTAAGGCAATGTTAATTTTGCCGGGGATAGATCAGGTCCATGGCTATTGAAGTGCAGGAGGGGGCGCCTGAACCTGGTTCCCCAGTGTCGGATGGGACGTCGGATTTGGCGTCCGATGTCGCGCCAGACATCGCGCCAGACATCGCGTTGGTCGTCGATTTGGACGGCACCTTGACGCGCACCGACACCCTGCACGAAGGGGTGGTCGAACTCCTTAAAAATCGCCCGTTCGATGTGCTGCGGCTGCCGGGCTGGCTGGGCGCGGGCAAAGCCCGTTTCAAGCATGAAATAGCGACCCACGCGCCCGTTGATGTGGGTCTCTTGCCCTATGACGATGATGTGCTCGAACATGTCCGCGCGGCGCGGGCCGCGGGCCGGCGAACCGTGCTGGCAACGGCATCGAACGTCGCTGTCGCACAAGCGATCGGCGCGCATCTGGGTCTGTTCGACGAGGTGATCGCCAGCACCGCGGATCACAATATTTCCGGCGCGGCGAAGCGCGATTTATTGGTCGAGCGTTTTGGGGCCGGCGGTTTCGACTATATGGCCAATGCGCCGGTCGACAAGATTGTCTGGTCGGCGGCGCGCACCGCGGTCCTGGTAAACGCGTTGTCTGCTTTGACGTCTGATGTCAAGAGCGCCAAGGAACATGTTGAAATATTGTCAGAAAAGGCGAGCTTTCTGACCAGCCTTGCAGAGGCGGCCCGGCTCTATCAGTGGGTCAAAAACATCCTCATCTTTATTCCGATCCTGGCCGCGCAGCAATTTAGCGGCTTGAGCTTGGTGCAGGCTGTTCTCGCCTTTTTGTGCTTCGGTTTGGCCGCGTCCTCGGTCTATCTGGTTAACGATCTGATGGATTTGGAGGCCGACCGCCGCCATCCGCGCAAGAAACAACGGCCCTTCGCGTCGGGCCGGTTGGCCGTGCTACCGGGCCTATTCACCGCGGGTGTGCTGGGGCTGGTTTCGTTGGCCGGCGCGTTTTTCGTCGGGTCGGAATTTGGGCTGGTGCTGATCGGCTATCTGCTTATCACCGGCGCCTATTCGTTATGGATCAAGCGCCAGCCTTTGGTCGACATCATCGTTCTGGCCAGTCTCTACACGCTGCGCATTATTGCCGGGGGGGGCAGCGACCGATACGCCGTTGACCCTATGGCTTCTCGCCTTTTCGATGTTTCTGTTTGCCAGCCTGGCCTTCGCCAAGCGCTATGCCGAAGTCAGTGACGTGTTCAAACGCGGCGAGAGCGATGTGGAAGGGCGCGGCTATCGGTCCGGCGATCAGAGCGTCTTGATGGCGCTGGGCACCGCGTCCGGTGTGGCCTCGATCGTCACCTTGGCGCTCTATGTCAACAATCTCACGACGCCGGATCTGTACGCCACGCCGGAGTTTCTGTGGGCCGTGTGCCCGGTGCTGTTGTATTGGATCGCCCATATTTGGCTGGCGGCGCAGCGCGGCGTCTTGACCGACGATCCGATCGTATTCGCGATGCGGGATTGGGCGTCGCGGGCGGCCTTCGTTATTGCCTTGATTCCGGTCGCGCTGGCCGTTTGGCTGTGAGCGGCGGTCCGTATCAATCCTGGGGCCGGATCGATTTCGGCCCGCAATCGGGTGTGCGGTTCGATGACCGCACATCGGCGCTGCCGCAGATCGAAGCCGGTCAAACCATGCTGCCCTACGGCAACGGGCGCAGCTATGGCGATTCATGTCTGAACACCGGCGGCGTGTTGATCGATTGCCGCCACCTCGACCGTTTTATCGCCTTCGATGCCGATAGCGGGGTGCTGCGCTGCGAAGCTGGGGTGCTGCTGGCCGACATTCTCGATGTCGTCGTGCCGCGCGGCTGGTTTCTGCCGGTCAGCCCGGGGACTCGTCTAGTGACTGTGGGCGGCGCTATCGCCAACGATATCCATGGCAAGAACCACCACCGGGCCGGCACCTTCGGGTCCCATCTGCGAAGCTTTGAACTGTTGCGATCCGACGGCGCGCGTCTGTTTTGCGCGCCCCAGGAGAACCGTGATTATTTTCACGCCACCATCGGCGGCCTCGGTCTGACCGGGATGGTGACCTGGGCGGAGCTGCAACTCAAACCGATCGCCAACGCCTATATCGACCAGGAAATTATCCGCTTCCATAATTTGACCGAGTTCTTTCGCCTGTCGGAAGCCTCCGACGATGGGTTCGAATACACCGTTGCCTGGATCGATTGTCTGGCGAAAGATGTCTCTTTGGGCCGGGGCCTGTTCATGCGCGGCAACCATGCGACGGAGATCGCGCGCGGCGAACCCAAGACGCCGCGCGACGGCCTTTCGGTGCCTTTTGCGCCGCCGCTATCGCTGATCAACCAGGTGAGCTTGCGCGCCTTCAATGCGCTCTATTTTCGAAAACAACGCGAAGACGAGGCCGCTGCTCAAGTTCATTACCGGCCGTTCTTTTATCCCCTCGACGCGATCGGCGACTGGAACCGTATGTACGGTCCCAAGGGTTTCTTCCAATATCAATGTGTCCTGCCGCTGGCCGAAGGTGACGCCGGCATGACCGAAATTCTGCGAAAAATAGCGGCGGCGGGGATGGGGTCGTTCCTGGCGGTGCTCAAGATATTCGGCGACCGGCCGTCACCGGGATTAATGTCATTTCCACGGCCCGGTGTGACGCTGGCGTTGGATTTTCCCAACACGGGCGACAAAGTTCGCGGCCTGTTGGATCAGCTCGACGCGATCACCGGGGCTTGCGGCGGCGCGGTCTACCCGGCCAAAGATGCGCGTATGTCGCCGCAGATGTTTCGCCAAGCCTTTCCCCGATTGGAAGAATTCGCGAAGTGGACCGATCCGGCCTTCTCGTCGTCCTTTTGGCGGCGCGTGAACGGGGCCAATAGTCAGGATAATAGTTGATGGAAAATATTGTCATCTTTGGCGCCTATTCGGCGATTGCCGAAGCCACCGCACGCCACCTGGCGCCGTCCGGCGGACGGTTTTTTCTGGTCGGCCGCGACAGCGCCAAGCTCGACCAGGTCGCCGCCGACCTAAAAGTACGTGGCGCCCAAGAGGTTCATATATTCGCCAGCGACCTGGCCGTGCCGTCCGAAATGCTAGCCTCGGTCGAGGCGCTGTATGGCGCGTTCGACAAAGTCGATGTGGCGTTGTTGGCCCACGGCACGCTGCCCGATCAGCAGGCCTGCCAAGGCGATGCCGCGCAGACCCTGGCGGCGCTGGAGGTCAACGGGTTGAGCCATATCGGTCTACTGACCTTATTGGCCGAGCGTTTGGAGCAGCAGGGTAGCGGAACCATCGCCGTCATCACCTCCGTGGCCGGTGACCGGGGACGTAAGAGCAATTATGTGTACGGCACGGCCAAGCGCGCGGTCAGCACCTTCCTCGATGGGTTGCGCCACCGCCTTGCGGCGACAGATGTGAAGGTGATCGATATTCGCCCTGGCTTTGTCGATACGCCGATGACCGCGGACTTCGACAAAGGCGCTCTATGGGCGTCGCCGGACAAAGTCGGCGGCGACATTGCGCGGGCTATCGAAAAGGGGCGACCGGTCGTTTATTCGCCTTGGTTCTGGCGCTACATCATGGTGATTATCCGCAACGTGCCGGCCTTCGTGTTTCATAAAACGAACTTGTAGCCCCTATGCTTGAGACCCTTCTCACCCCGTGGCGCGTGAAACTGTACTCGCGCGGCGCCTTGCTGGCGCTGGCGGGGGCGTTCCTGGTGATACTGCTGTCCGGGTCCGGCACGACGACGCTGGGGGGACGCGTCGGCGGCGACTATCCGGCCTTCTACACCGCGGGTCAGATTATCGCCGACGGCCAAGCCGAAACTCTGTATTCGCTGCGCCAGCAACGCGCCTATCAGAGCCATGTGGTGGGCGAGGAGACCGGCGTGCTGCCCTTCGCCTATCCGCCGCATTTTGCGCTGGCCTATGTGCCCCTGTCGCAATTGCCGTTCCGGCTTTCCTACGCCGTCCATACCCTGGCGATGGTCGCGGCGCTGGCGTTGGCCGCCGTCCTGATCCAGCAGATCTATCCCACGTTGATCGCCAGCCCTTATCTGCTGTTCTTTTTGACCTTTACCGCCTATCCGATTTTCCGCTCGGTGATCGGCGGCCAGAACACCGCGCTGACGATTCTTCTTATTGTCGCGTGTTGGCACCGGGTGCTGCACAACAAGCATTACCAGGCCGGCATTTACTTGGGCCTGCTTCTGTTCAAACCCCAATTCGCCATTCCTCTGGCCGGGCTGTTCTTCCTGTCGGGTCGCTGGCGGGTGTGGGTCAGCGCCGGCGCCACCGGCCTGGTTTTATACGGCGTGAACACCGCGTTACTGGGGCCGGCCTGGTTTGTCGATTGGTTCAATATCATCGGCACTTTCTCCGGCCTCGACTTGCGCTTCAATTTCGCCGAACTGGTGTCGTGGCGGGGATTTGTCCAAGCGGTCATCGGCGCCGGGAACCCCGTTGCCCTCACGCTCGGCTGGGGTCTCGCGGTGGCGACTATTCTTGCCATAAGCTGGGTTTGGTACCGCGGCGGGCGCACCGCCGACTTCAACGCGCAAATGGCCCTGGCGAGCCTCGCCATCGTGCTCATTTCGCCCCATACCCTGTTTTACGATAGCGGCATCGTCGTCATCGCCTTCATCGTGCTGTTGAGCCGGCTGGGCCGATTGAACGCCGATCTCATATTCGTCGTTTGGGCTGTTGGGCTTCTGCAATTACTATCGCCGGCAGTGGGCGTTAGCCTGTCGTTCCCCTCCGTCGTGGCGATCGGGGCTTTTGCGGTGTTTTATCTGTGGTCGAGCAGTGTACAACGTAGGGAGGCGCAACCAGGTTAGCCGGCGCGGTCGAGGGGCCGTAAAAAGATAATAAAGGGGGAGAGCATCATGAGTGGGCAAGACACGCCATTTCGTCTCGAGGAAGCGACCATCGACGAAATGCAGGCGGCGATCAAAGCGGGCGAGACGACCTGCGTCGAGATTGTCGAAACCTATATCGCGCGGGCGCGGGCCTATAACGGTGTCGCCAGCATGCTGGTCACGCAAGATGGCGCGCCGGTACCCGAAGCGACCGGCGCGGTGCGGGCCCAGTCGCCGCTGCGCTTTCCCACCGAAACCATCGCCGTTGCCGACGTGCTGCCCGATCTCGACAAGTATAAGGGGCCGCCGCTGGAATTCGGCCGCATGGAGGCGACCGCCTCGGACCCCGAGGTGCAGCAGCAGTTCGGTATGATCGCCGGCATCCCCGATGCGGGGCAGGTCAACGCTCTGGCGACCCTCAATATTCGCGGCGAGCGGTCGGTGACCTGCCGCGGCGATTTCGACCGGCATCCGTCAGAAGGCCCGCTGCCCGCCGGCGCGCCGCCGGTCTGCGAGATGTTCCGCCAGCAACCCGACGCGCTGGAACGCGCCGCCGAGCTGGACGCTGAATTCGGCGCCAATCCCGACCTTGAAGCCATGCCCATGTATGGCGTGGTGTTCTCGTTCAAGGACCCGTTCGACACAAAGGACATGCGCTCGACCGGCGGCGGTGACGCGGCCTATGACATCGATTTTCCGTCTCGCGATCATGTTTTGATCGAGCAGCTGCGCAATAAGGGCGCGATCATCTACGCCAAGGCGGTGAACACCGAATATAACGGCCGCGCGGGCGACCCCGGCGGCGGCCGGCACAATCCCGACAAGGTACTGCCCTCGACATTAGGGTTCCAACGCAGCACCTGGGGCGGCAATCCGTCGAACTCTTACGACACCACTCGCGCCGCCTCGCTGGGCTCAAGCTCGGGCTCGGCGGTTTCGGTCAGCACCAATCTGGTGATGGCGAGCCTGGGCGAGGAGACCAGAGCCTCGTGCCGCGGGCCGTCGAACCACAACTCGGTGGCGCTGATCCTGCCCCACAAATCGATGCTTGGTTTTGACGGTGGCGCCATTGGCGCGGACATATATTGCGACCGCAGCGGCATTCATTGCCGCTCGATCGCCGACTGCGCGACAATTCTCGATGCCTTGAAAGACCCGGAAGAGGGCTACTACGACCCGCGCGATCCCTATACCACCGTGCCGCGCTCGTCGGTGTTGGATACGCCCTATGCCAGCCACATCAAGATGGACGGCAACCCCGGCGCGTTGACCGGCATGCGGCTGGGGGTCATCCGGGAATCGATGATCTATCCGCCGGATTCGAAGACTGAGGAGCCGATCTGCGCGGCGGCGGTGCAAGAAATAAAAACGGTCTTGGGCGGTCATCTCGGCGCGACCTTGGTGGAATCGTCTGATCCGCTCTGGCAGCCGGACCCGGAAATCGAAGCGATGACGGTCGATTTCCGCACCGCGCTGGCGCGGCTGATCCCGGTCTTTATGCCCGATCTGATGTTCCGGCTGGGCGGCGATGGGCAGCCGATCTTCAAAGACTTCGCGGCGGCGATTGTTCCCACTGAGTTCATGCCTGGCCAAACCTTTGGCTCCGGCGACATGTCGCCCATCGACTATATGATCGAGATGGCCGACGGGCGGATCGAGCCGCCGTCGAATTTGGATATCGGCACCATCCAGCACCAGGAAATGGCGATGGCGTTCCGCTTCCACATTCCGCAATATCTGTCGCGGCGGGCGGCGGACTGGGCCGAGCGGGGCTACACCGAAACCTTGACCGATTTCACCGCTCTCAACGAGCGTTCGAAATTCTGGGGTGACGACCAGCGCGCCTCGTTCAAAAACTGGGAAGAGGTGGCTGATCCGCGCAATCCCCACGGTCACCGCCAAGGCGTCAACGAACGCATCATGTTGCGCGAATTGCTGCGCCGGGTCGACATGATGGTGATCCTGGAGAACCATTTGGATGGGCTGGTGCGCCTGCACACGCCGTGGCCACCAGGGATCATCGGCGGGCCGCCGCAATATGACATTGTCCATAACTTGCGTCCGGAGACTTTCAACGGGCCGAATGCCGGTTTGACCGAAGTGCTGATCCCGGCCGGTTATGTCGACACCGCCTACGATCCGGTGTTCGCGCTGAGCGAAGACGGCACGAAATATGTCTCCGCGCCGTCCCATACGCCGACCCCGGCGGTGGCTCCCGGTCTGCCGTTCTCGTTGGTCTTCCGGGCTGAGCCGGGCAAGGAGGACGTGTTGTTGAAGGTCGCGTCGGCCTATGAGGCGGCGTCCCAGCGCCGGGTCTCGCCGCCGTCGTTCGGCCCGTTGTCGGGCTAGGCGGGCGATGGCATATTGAGATCAATATCGGAACTGTTTGAAGGAAAACGTCATGCCCATCATTGTTCGCGGCGCGGAAGTCGCGGCCCAGCCGGTTGGTTCCGGAGTTTCCAGGCAATCGCTGCTATCGCCGGAAAATACCGGCTCGGACAATGTTTTGCTCGATCTCATAACGTTTGAGAGCGGGGCCGCTTTCGATTTAGCGTTGAGCGACGATATGTTTGGTTGGCTGCAGATTGTCGACGGTTCGGGTTCGCTGACCGGCTCTGACCAGGCGCTGGAGCCCAACGGTGTGACCTATCTGCCTCTGGGCTATGCCGGCAGCTTCAGCGCTGCAGCCGATGACACCCGGCTTTTGATGGCGACGGTGCCCGAGGCCGCCCGGTTCGACCCCGACGTTGCCGATACGCCGGCGGAGGTAAGGACGACGGATTGGTCCCACGAGCCGGTGCTGCAATCAGAGCATGACGAGCGCACGCGCATCTATATGGCGACCCGCACGTTGACCGGCACCGGCGCCTATCGCGGCGAGATGATCCGCTACCCGGTCGGCACCGAGGCGCCGGCGCACCACCATGAGGGGGCCGAACATTTTCAGTACCTTCTCTCCGGTACCGTTACGGCGTTGCTCGACGGCGAGACCAGCACACTGAGCGCTGGCGATGTGCTCTACAATTACGAGCACGAGGTTCATTCTTTCCGTAATGACAGTGACGGCGAGATCGTCTTCGTCGAGTTCTTCGTGCCCGGCAGCTGCAAGACGGTTTGGGCGCCCGGCGCTAATCCGTGCGCCTGGTTGCCAACCGGCGCTGACATTAAGGGGCGGCCGCCGTCGCGCGACATCTCCTACCACGTGCACGGTGAGGAAAAGGGCATCTAAATCGAAGACCCTCTCCCACCGGGAGAGGGTGGCGAGCAAAGCGAGCGGGTGAGGGGAAAACAAGTCCTCACAGATTGCGCTGATTAGGTACAGGAAGTGGTGGAATTATTTCCCCTCACCCCAACCCCTCTGCCAAGGGGAGAGGGACATTGCCCCGCCCGAACTCTTAGCTTAACCGTTAACAGCTTCTGCAAGACGGCACGATAGACGGGCGAAGCCGCGGTCTTCGCCGGGCCGGCCGGCCAGCATGCAACCGATCGGCAAGCCGGATTTTCCGACCCCCGACGGCAGCGAAGCACCCGGTCCGCCAAGCGCCGTCCACGGAGCGATGAAGCGCGGATCGCCGGTCCAGTCCAAACCTTCAGGCGCCGTTTGCGGCGCTGCTGGCACCAACACGGCGTCGGCGCTCGCTATGTCGGCGAAAAATGTTTCACGCGCTCGGGCCATCTCACGCCGGCCGGCGAGATACGCGTCCTCGCTGCAATCGCCGGCGCGCCCGATGGCCTCTCGCAGTTTGGCGCTAACGTCATCGGCGGGGTGACCGAGCAAGCCGGCATGGACACGCGCTAGTTCGAACTCGGCGGCGCGCATTTGCTGTTTGCATAAGGCTTCGAGGGGGACCGGCGAAGATAGATGCACGACCTCGTGGCCGGCCGCCGACATCTGGCCCGCAACCGTGTCCCGTGCGGCCAGAATCTCCGGGTCGGCCAAGTCGAAGAACGGGTCTTCCAACACGATGACGCGAAGATCGGCAGCCTGATCGATTGCCGGCGGCGCCATATAGGCCGGACAGGTGGCCTCGAATAACGCCACCGCGTCGGCCACCGTCTCACCATAGAAACCCACCGTGTCGAACAGTGGCGCCAGCGGCGTCACTCCGTAGGCGGTGCCGACGCCGGTGCTGGGCTTGAAGCCGCCGATGCCGCAATAGGCCGCCGGGCGATTGACCGAGGCGATGGTTTGGGTGCCGAGCGCGCCGGGTACCGTGCCCGACGCGACCGCTGCCGCCGGGCCGCTGCTCGAGCCGCCCGGTGTGTGGTTGATATTGTGGGGGTTGCGCGCCGGCGAGGGATGGAAATAGGCGAACTCGGTGGTGTGGCATTTACCGAGGATAATCGCGCCGGCGGCGCGCAGCGCGGCGACGATCTCGGCATCGGCGGTTGCCGGCGGCGCATTGCGGCGGGTGCCGCTGTTGCATTTGGTCGGCCAGCCGGCGACGTCGATGAGGTCTTTGATGCCGATGGGGACGCCGTGCAGGGCGCCGCGGAAATTGCCGGCCTGGGCTTCCTGCCCCAATTGTTCGGCCACCGCCATGGCGCCGTCGCCATCGACCGATAGCCAGGCGCACACGGCGGGGTCGCTCTCGGCGATCCGGTCGAGATAGCGCTGCACCAGCTCGGCTGGGCTGATCTCGCCCGCGCGAATTTGGCCGGCCAGTTCGGCGATGTGGCCCGGCGATTGGACGTAGCGGGTCGCGGTATCCGCGATTTCTGGGGTGTTAGTCATGGCCAATTCTTCACAAATGTCAGTTAAGGGCGGGCGATTCTGACACCAAATTGACACAATGTGGCGCTAGAGAAAATGCGCGCCGACTCTCTGGCTGCGCGTTGGCCGATATGGCACACTTTTGCGACATATTCCGCCTCAGCCGGCGTGATGATCAATCACATAACTTGGCGAAGGCCTGAAAGCGAAAGTTGGTCCGATGAAAAAAATCCTAATAGGCATAGTAGTTTTGGTCGTGCTCGTTGTTGGAGCGGCGGTGATTGCGCCATTTTTCATTCCGTTGGACACGGTGAAGGAGCAAATAACCACCCGCGCCAAAGATGCGACGGGCCGTGAGCTGACGATCGCCGGCGATTTCGACCTGTCGATCCTGCCCAAGGTTCGGCTCAAGGCCGGCGACGTGACCTTCGCCAACGCGGCCGGGGCCAAGCAGACCAATATGCTGGAGCTTGCCGAATTGGAAGTCGGCGTCTCGCTGTTCCCGCTGCTCAGCGGTCAGGTGGAAGTCTCGTCGTTCGTGCTGATCGATCCGGTGATCAATCTGGAGGTTGATGCCAACGGCAAGCCGAACTGGCAGTTCGAGGAAAAAGAAGCCTCTGACGACGGCGGCGAAAAAAGCTCGGACAGCGACGGCGGCGATGGCGGCGGCCTGCGCGAAATCAGCCTGGGCGATGTGCGGCTGGTCAACGGCACGGTGCGGTTTGCCGATGCGCAAGCCGGCACCAGCCAGGAAATTCAGGCGATCAACGCCAATATCAATCTGCCGAGCCTCGACCAGGCGATGTCCGCCGACGGTTCCCTGGCCTGGAACGGCGAAACCATCGAACTGACCTTGAAAGTGGACCAGCCCCGCGCGCTGATGGAAGGCGCTTCGACCGGCGTGGAAACCTCGATCAAGGCGAACCCGGTCTCGCTCGACTATAAGGGGTCCATCACCAACGCCAAGCCGGTCGCGGTGGCCGGTGATGTTACGTTGGATGTGCCCTCGATCCGCGGTTTGGCGGCGTGGGCCGGCAAGCCCATCGAGGCCGCCGGCGGGGGCTTGGGGCCGCTGTCGATCAAGGGCACGCTGGACATGGCGGGCAAGAGCGTTGCCTTCAAGGGCGCTGAAATCGCCATCGACAATATGAATGCGAAGGGCGATTTCGAGGTCGACACCAGCGGCAGCGTGCCGTCAATCGTCGCGTCCCTGGACGTCGACAAGATCGATTTGAACACCTATCTGCCGCCGGCGAGCGATAAACCGGCGGCGTCTTCCGGCGGCAGCGCCCCCGCAGGTGGCGCGGCGGCGGGCCCAAGCGACTGGAGCGACGACCCGATCGACTTTTCCGCGCTGAGATTGGTCAACGCCGATCTAAGCTTCGTCACCGGCGGCCTCACGGTCAAGGATATCAAGGTTGGCAAGACCGCGCTGAAGACTGTCCTTATCGGCGGCAAGCTGGCCCTCGATCTTAATGAGATGGCGCTTTACGACGGCAACGGCACCGGCCGCATCACGGTCGATGCCGGGCGCAACTCGATTACGCAGAAACTCGATTTGAAAGGCGTTCAGGCGGCGCCGCTGCTGACCGACGCGGCGAAATTCGAACGCATCGAAGGCACCGCCAATATCGTTGCCGACGTGACCACCCGTGGCGCGTCCCAGCGCCAACTGGTGTCGGCGCTCAACGGTAACGGCAGCATTCAGTTTCTCGACGGCGCCGTCCGCGGGATCAATTTGGCGGCGATGATGCGTAACATCTCCAGCGCGTTTCTCGATTCCTCGGCGAAGGAAACCCAGAAGACCGATTTCGCCGAACTGGCGGGCACTTACACCATTACCAACGGCATCGTGAAAAATGACGATTTGTTCTTGAAATCGCCGCTGTTGCGCGTCGATGGCAAGGGCACGTCGGATATGCCCAAGCGCATGGTCGACTATCTGGTGACGCCAAAGGTGGTAGCCTCCACAGAAGGTCAAGGCGGCGACGCACAGGCGGCCGGAATATCTGTGCCGGTAAAGATCACCGGACCGTGGGATAATCTGGCATTCGCGCCGGATCTGA
Source organism: Alphaproteobacteria bacterium (assembly GCA_011087645.1). Classification (GTDB taxonomy): domain Bacteria; phylum Pseudomonadota; class Alphaproteobacteria; order UBA6615; family UBA6615; genus JABDJY01. The sequence continues at coordinate 92,359 of JAALLF010000009.1, read as the reverse complement.
CGGGCGCCGTCGATGAGTTGATCAAGGACCCGTCGAAGGCGCTTGAGGGCCTGAAGGGCGCGATCCCCGGCACCGATGGGGCCAGCGGCGACAGTCCCTTGGATGCTCTTAAGAGCGTCATTCCCGGCACTGACAGTTCCGGTGACGATAGTTCAACAACCTCAGATAACCCGTTGGGTGGGCTGAATAAATTATTTGGTAGGTGAGATTTTCGACCCGGCGGCAATGAGCTTCCGCAGGGCCGCCGCCATTTCGGTGAGGCCGAGGATTTCGGCTTCCTCGAGCGGGGTGGCGCAATCGTCGATGGTTGTGCGCGCGCTCGGATCGGCGCCGCGCGCCAGCAGAAATTCCACCGCCGTGATGTTGCCGTCGGCGACCGCCCAATGGAGCGGCGTGTAGTCGTTGAAGCCGCGTTGCTGGATGTCGGCGCCGTGGGCCAGCAGCAGCTCTAAAATTTCGTACATATCGTCCCGGTCGGCGCAGGTCAGCGCGGCGATCAGCGATGGAAACCCGGCATGGTCGCCGTAATTGGCATCGGCGCCCATCTCCAGCAAGGTGCGGATGAACGCCAGCGGGCTGTGATAGATGGCGTATTCCAGGACGATCTCGCCGACCGCCACCGGGCCGCGGCAGTTGGGGAAATCCGGCGGGTTTCCCAGGCCGGCTTTGACGGCTTCCAGGTCGCCGCGTTCATAGGCTTGGTGCAGGGCGATTAGGTCAGACATAACGATTGCCACTCTAAATCAGGGAAGCTGAGGTTCAAGCCACTTTACGCCGGCAAGGAAAGTGTACATTGGAGACATAGCAACGCTCCCGCGGATTACTTTCGCCGGGGTTCGGGACTATTATTCGGCCAGTTTTATAGTCGATAGAAGGGAAGGGCGGACAATGCCGGATGGGGTAGGCGAGGCGATGATCGAGTTTGTGGGCCATGAATGGCCGTTTTTTAGCCACGTGTCGGGCGCGCGCGACGGCATTGATATCCAATACATGGCCGTGGGACCGACCCAGGCATTCACGGCCGTGCTGGAAAATCAACCTTTCCAGGCCAACGAATTTTCGCTGGCCAACTACACCATGATGCGCGATCGCGGGGTGGAGTGGATGTCCGCGATCCCGGTGTTCCTCAACCGCGCCTTCCGGCACGGCTCGCTCTATGTGCGTCGCGATAGCGATCTGACACATCCCTCGGATTTGCCTGGTAAGAGCATTGGCGCTTTGGAATTCACCCAAACCGCCGGCGTTTGGTGGCGCGGCACCATGATCGATGAATACGATCTGCATTGGTCCGACCTGAAATGGGTCACCGGCACCAAGCGGCGGTTCGTGCCGCCGGAGGAAGCGGCGGTCAGTATGGTCGAGGGCGACCTGGAACAGTTGGTGATCGACGGCGAGATCGACGCCTTCTTGTCGCCACGCACTGAAGACAGCAAGAAGCCGGCGGATGAACAACAGCTTCGGCCCTTAATGCCCGACACCGAAGCCGCCGAGCGCGGCTATTTTGCCCGCACCGGGATCTATCCGCTGAACCATGCGGTGGTGATCCATGAGAGCTGTCTGGCGCAATATCCAGCCGCGCCCCGGGCAATTTTTGAGGCGTGCTGCGCCAGCAAGAAACAATTCTACGCCGAGGGCGGAAATCTCAACCCTTGGGGCGATACCACCGACGACGATCCGGTTCCCTTCGGCCTGACCGACAAGAACCGCGAGATCGTCGAAACCCTATGGCGCTATCTGCACGAACAAAAGCTGATTAGCCGAATTCCTGAACTCGACCCGCTCTTCGTCGACGGCGCGGGCGGCTTTGTGGACGGCTGAGCGGAAAGAGCCCATCTGCGCTATAATGCATGGACCCCTGAGCGCCAACGAGAAGCCGTCATGACCGCTACAGCCGATACCCCTGCCGAATCCGCCTTCGCCCGCAGCGCGCGCGATTTGCCGCGCAAGCCCTTGCCGGTGATCGATGTCGGCCGCGCCCGGTTGGGCGACGCCGAGGCCATTGAGGAAGTGGCTAAGCAGTGGCGCGACGTCTGGGAGACGCTGGGCTTTCTGTGCATCGTCAATCACGGTATCCCGCAGTCGAAAATCGACGGTATGACCGCGACCGCCAAGCGGTTCCACGATCTGCCGCTGGAGACCAAGATGTCGGTCGCCGTGACCCACGACCAGAAAGGCTATGTGCCGGCGCGCGGCGGTCTGACCACCCATTCCAAGTTCCATAAGAGCAAGAAACTCAACACCGTGGAGTGTTTGGTGTTGGCCACGGACTATCCCGCCGACGATGCCAATGTGGTCGAGGGCAAGCGTTTCTACGGCCATACCCCGTGGCTACCCGAAGACGCACTGCCGGGGTTTCGCGCCGCCTGCGAGGATTATATGGCGGCAATCACTGGGCTCGGTAAATCGCTGCTGCCGGTTTGGGCGCGCTCGCTTGGGCTCGAGGCCGATTTCTTCAATCCCTTTTTCGAGCGCAGCTATACTTATTTCCGCGTCGCCAAATATCCGCCGAAGAACGATCTCGACGATGGCGAGATGGGCTCGAACGCCCATTGCGATACCGGCTTCAACACCTATCTGCCGCCGGCCAATGAAGAGGGTCTACAGATTCTCGACACTGATAACGAAACCTGGTTTTGGCCCGAGCTGCCCGAGGGCGCGATTATCGTCAATATGGGCATGTTCCTCGAGCGCTGGACCAACAAGCGGTTTCGCGCGACGCCGCACCGCGTCGTGCCGCCGCGCGAGAATGACCGCTATTCTTTCGCCTGTTTCGTCAATCCCGGCTTCGACACGGTGGGAGAATGCCTGGCGACTTGCACCGATGCGGACAACCCGCCGCAATTCCCCACGCAGACTTATTGGGAGTTTTTCGACTGGTATATGAAGAATTCCTATACTCATTACGGCAAGCTAAAGACCCGCGAGAACAACGAAGTCGAGGCGTGATTTACGCCGCTAACGGAAGGCGATGGCGTTCCCACACTTCCGTCAGCGCTGCCGCCAGCCGGTCAATCGCGGCGTCGTCATGGAGCGGTGTCGGGGTGAGGCGCAGGCGCTCGGTGCCCCGGGGCACCGTCGGGTAGTTAATGGGTTGCACGTAGATCCTATGCTCGGCCAGTAAATCGTCGCTGATTTGTTTGCACAGTTCAGCGTCGCCGACCAGCACCGGCACAATATGCGACGACGATGGCAGCACCGGGATCGAGGAAGCTGTAAGAACCGTCTTCACGCGTTGTGCCCGTTCTTGGTGGCGTTCGCGGATCGTCGGATTTTCTTTCAGCAACCGAACGCTGGCCAGCGCCCCGGCCGCCAGGGACGGCGGCAGCGCTGTGGTGAAAATAAACCCGGAACCGCAGGACCGCACGAAGTCGACTAGGTTGGTTGAGGCCGCGATATAACCGCCCATGACGCCAAACGCCTTTGCCAATGTGCCTTGGATTACATCGACCCTGTCGGCGACGCCGTCGCGTTGGGCGATGCCGGCGCCGGTCTCGCCGTACATGCCAACGGCATGGACTTCATCGAGATAGGTCAGGGCGTCGTGGTTCTGGGCGACATCGCAGATTTCGGCGATCGGTGCGATATCGCCGTCCATCGAATAGACCGATTCGAAGACCACGAGTTTGGGCCGGCCCGGATCGATCCGACGCAACAGGCGATCCAGGTCGTCGGGGTCGTTGTGGCGGAAAATGAGTTTTTCCGCGCGGCCGTGGCGAATGCCTTCGATCATCGAGGCGTGGTTATGGGCGTCGGACAGCACGACGCAATTGGGCAGCTGTGCCGACAGGGTACTTAGCGCTGTCATATTGGCGACATAGCCGGAGGTGAACAGCAGCGCTGATTCTTTATAGTGGAGGTCGGCGATCTCGCGTTCCAGCAAGACATGATAGTGGCTGGTGCCGGAGATGTTGCGGGTGCCGCCGGCGCCGGCGCCACACGCGTGCATGGCTTTGGTCATGGCGGCCAGGACGTCGCGGTTTTGGCCCATGCCCAGATAATCGTTGCTGCACCAAACGGTGACATCGTCGAGGCTGTCGTCGCAATGATAGCTGGCCGTCGGGTAGTTACCGGCTTGGCGCTCCAGGTCGGCAAAGACGCGGTAACGTCCTTCTTGGCGAAGTTCATGAATATGATCGGCGAAGAAACGATTGTAGTGCATGGCGGCCCCCTGTTGGTGCGAGAGAATAGGGGCCGCGACGCCAGCCGCGGCCCCGTTGGATGGAAACGTGCTAGCTGCCGTCTTCAACCTCGACGATATCGGGCCGCAGACTGCCGACGATGGCCAAGAGCTCCTTTTGCTCTTTCGCCGGGACTTGGAATTTATCGAGAGAGTCGACCAGGTGATTGACCACGATGTTGAACTCCGAGGCCTTAATGCCGAGCCCGCCGTGGGTCACCTTGGCCGGGCGGCTGATGACCTTGCAGGGACCGCCGGTGGCGATACAGACAAGGTTTTTATTTTTTTGCCGAAAGCCCTCGCGCGAATCATCGCTCATGCCGAAGAAGCGTTTGCCGACGACCGGGTCGGAGAACAACTTGGGAGCGAAATCGTCGACCACGGCTGAAATTGCGTCGTAGCCGCCCAGGCGTTCATAAAGCGATTTATCCTGCGCCAAGGCGGTGGAGGACAGAGCGAGGCCGACGGTGAATACCGCGGCGGTCGCGAGTAGGGTCGGTCTTAGTAAGATTTTTCGGGCGTTCATATTGATTTCTCCGTTGTCGTGGGTTGCAAGGACAGTCAGAGATCGACGTTGCTCAGATTGTTCCTAGAATCCGCCCCGTCGTGCCGGCATATTCCCAAGCGATGCTTATCTCGGCGTGCATGTTGTCGAGATTCTTGACGAACGCGCCGCGCAGTAAGTACGGATTTTGAGCGCCACCGGACGCACTCAAAAGTGTCGTTCCAAACAGCAACAAGGTGGCGAACACAACACCCTTCAAAGCGCGGAATGTCGGAATTTTACCCGTGTCCTCTAACGAGGTGGCCGACTCTATGTTCGGTTGCACAAATCGGGTGACCATGACGTTTCCTCCGCTTGTCTGGTGTTGCGTCTCAGATCCGGTGTCGTCGATCTATGAGATTCAACGTAAGCGCGAAGGCGAAATCGCGAAATTCGGAATTATACCCCGGTAAAACTACGGACAGCGGCTAGCGCGTAAACGCTTGCTCGATCGTGTCGGCGAGCAGTTCATCCATAAACGGCTTTTGCAGCAATACGATGACGCCCGCTGGCAACGCCGACACGGCTGCGGCCGCGGGATCATATTCGGCCATCATAATTATGGGTAACGCTACGCCGCGCGTTGGAAGATCTTCGACCAGCTGCACGGCCTTGTGGTCCGACAGGTCTAAATCGATCACCACGCAACCGCGTTGATCGGGGACATAGGCACTCACAAATTCTTCACAGGAATCGTAGACGCGCACGGCATAACCCATGCTGCCAATTAAGGCCGCCATGGAATCCGCGACGGCTCGATCGCCGTTTATCATCACTACAAAGACCGTTTTCTCCATGACCACACTAATGTCTCCGGCAAAGGGCCCAGATGAGCGCCCGTGAATCGGTTGGCCGGTTTACTAGAAATTATGTGCGATGGAGGCCCGACAGTATGGGTAATAATACCCAGAGCGTAATTCTTGACTCCGACCCGGGCGTTTCCGAACAATGTCGTGAGCAATAATCGAAAGTCAGATGGCGCACACTCTCGACGAACAACGAAGCGATGAAGCGTTGAAATACGCGCATGCTTTGAGTGGGTTATTTGCGTCGATCGCCGCGTCGGAAACTGAGGTCGAACAGGGCGAATTGCTGGCGCAGGGTATTTTGTCGATCATCTCCTGCGACCTCGGCGGTTATGTCTGGCGCGACGACGCTGATCGGGCGTGGCATCTGAGAACGTACGAAAACGGAAATCAATCTGCTCAGAATATCGAACCGGCCTTGAGTGCGGAGCTCGAAACTTTATCTGACAGCACAAACGATGATGTCGTGCACACGCTCGTCGACGGAGTAGCGAACTCGAAACTTCCAGCCTGTCCGCTGTTGCACGAAAAACTGCAAGCACGAACCTTGGCGATCGCGCCGGTTGGTAGTTTCGAACGGCGGTTTGGCTTTGTTCTGGCGGGGCGGAATCTTAGTACACAATTCAATGGTGATGATCTCGCGATCCTACGTTCGCTGAGCGACTACATGGCGATCATGACCGACAATCGGCGCCGGCAAGCTGCGATCGTCGCACAGGAACGCCACTTCCAAGCCGCTTTCACAAATACCCCGGCGATGATGTACGCCATCGATATGGACAGCCGTTTCGTTAGTGTCAGTGAACAATGGCTCAAGGTCATGGGCTATGCGCGCGAGGAGGCTATTGGCCGGAAAGCGGGTGATTTTCTGACCGAAGAATCTCGCCGCCGCGCGGTGGGGACCAATATCCCCGGCGTCTTGGGCGCCGGCATTCCACAAACCGCCGAGTTTACCTTGGTCAAAAAAAACGGTGAGACTGTCGATGTGATTTTAACGTCGGTCGCCGACCGCGACCCTGACGGTAAAATTATCGGCGCGAATGCCGCGCTGGTGGACATCACCGAGCGCCGACTGGCCGAGGCGCGGGTGCGCGAGCTCGAGACCAAGATGCACCACATTTCGCGGTTGAGCGCGATGGGCGAGATGGCGACCGGCCTTGCGCATGAGCTAAACCAACCGCTCACGGCGATGATTAATTTTGTGCAGGCCAGTCGGCGGAAATTACAGGCCGCCGATGGCGATGTGTCCGAGCAGGTTTACGAATATATGGACGACGCGGTGAGCCAAGCCGCGCGAGCGGGCGAAATCATCCGACGATTGCGCGAGTTCGTCCAACGCGGCGAAACCGAACGACTGTTGGAAGATCTTGCCAGCGTTGTCGAAGAAGCCAGCGCCATGGCGCTGGTCGGCGCTGCCGATAAGGGAGTCTCATACGCTTACGAATTGGCGCCCAACATGCCGCCGGTATTGATCGACCGGATCCAAATTCAGCAGGTCGTCTTTAATTTAGTGCGCAACGGCGTCGATGCGTTGGAGAGGGCGGAGGAGCGCCATTTGACAATAAGCGCTTCACCAACGCCGGAAGCCTCCCTCATGGTGATGATTTCGGATACCGGCCCCGGCCTTCCCGATGAGGTCGCCAAACGAATATTCGAGCCTTTCGTGACGACCAAAACCGACGGTATGGGGGTCGGGTTGTCGATTTGCCGCTCGATAATCGACGCACATGGCGGGCGGCTGTGGCCAACGCCGAACTCCGGTGGGGGAACCAGTTTCCACTTTACCTTGCCGCTACCGCAAACCGAGGGCCTCGATGAATATTGAGCTAAATGTATCCGTTGTCGACGATGACCCTGCGGTCCGAAAGTCCATATGCGCGTTGCTCGATTCCGATGGATTGACTCCCCGGGGCTTTGAATCAGCTCAGTCTTTCCTCGATGCGTTCTCGGCCGACGATACCGGTTGCCTGGTCGTTGATGTGCAAATGCCCGGCATGAATGGGCTGGAATTGCAGGCCCGCTTGGCGGTGCTCGGGATCGACCTGCCGATCATCATCATCACCGGGCATGGCGATGTGCCCATGGCCGTCCAGGCGCTGAAGGCCGGCGCCTTCGACTTCATCGAAAAACCGTTCGACGACGATATTTTTCTCGACAGTGTTCGGCGGGCACTGGCGCAAAACGAGATGCAACAGGCGGAAAAAACACTGTTCGCTCACGCGGTGGAGCGAATTGCGCTGCTCACGCCGCGTGAAAGCGAAGTCCTGGAACAGTTGGTCACCGGCCGGCCGAATAAGATAATCGCCTATGAACTCGGCATTAGCACCCGCACGGTGGAAACCCACCGCGCCCGCGTAATGGAGAAAATGCAATCGCGCAGCCTGTCCCATCTCGTGCGCATGGCGCTGGCGGCGGGTATCGCACCGCAATCGAGTTAGCCGGACTTCTCTTTGCCGCCGCCGTTAATATTGTTCGAAATCATCGAGCCGGCGGCGGCGCTATTGCAGCGCTTCGCGGAGACGGGTCTCCAGCTCAACCGTGGCGCGCGAGTTGCGCCGCGCCATGGGATAGGTCTCGATTTTGTCCAAGCCGGACCGGTAAGTCGCCTTCGCCTGCCGGAGTTCCCCCAAGTCGCGTAGAATGTCGCCGCGCGTTGCAAGCCAGGCCGGTTGCTGGCTAATTTGCACTGGCAGCGTGTCGAGGCGGGCGAGGGCTTGCGCGTGTCGACCATGGGTGCGCTCGACATCAATCCCATAACCAATCAGCGTGACCAGTGGGCCGAGGCGTTCGATGCCAGCGTCGAGACCGACGACCGCCCGGTCGACATTTTCGGGGCCCGCCGCAACCAGGGCGCGCGCGCGTTCCAGATAGACTTCCGGGGTCGGCGGATCGAGCAGGGCGATCGCGCGGCTCAGATCGTCGGCCGCCGCCAGCCAGGCGCCGAGCCGGGATAGCGCGCGCGACCGGATCAGCAGCGCGTCGGCATGGTTGGGCCGGGCGGCGAGAAATTGGTCGAGCAGGGGCCGCGCCAAGGCTGGTTCGTCGGCTTCCAACCGCATGCGCCCCCGATAGTAGTGTATCGCGGGATCATCGGGGGTGAGACGTTCGGCCTGCTTGTAGTCGTTCAATGCCGCCGGCCAATCGCGGTGCAGACGGTGCAGCTCGCCGCGCTTAAGGTAAAGCGCAGGGTCTTGTGGCGTCGCTAGAATTTGGTCATCGAGCGCGGTGATACGTTCGATGATATCGGCATGGGCAAACGCCGCGGCGGGACTCAGCAGCCCGGCAACAAACAGGGCTGCGGCAAAAACATTCCGTCGAAAATCGCGCCGTCTCATCCTCGGGGCCGTCTCATCCTAGGGTACGAGTGCGCTGCCGGTAGACTGCCCTTCGCTATTGTCGAGCGCTCCGTCCGTTTTGGTCACCCCGGTCAGCGTGAAGATAAATTCATCGCCGCTGTTGGCCTTGCGTTTAGGCGATAATAAGCGGGCGACACCCGATCCATCGGTGACGGCGCTAGCATTACCGAGATCCACCGTACTGCCCGATATGAATGTCCAATTACCGGTCACGGTCGCGCCGGGAATGAGATTGCCGTCTGGCGTGTCGACGACTGTTACTTCAGCCTCGGCCTGCCACCGTTTTTGCGCGGCGAGTGGCATCACGACGATCGAAGATACCTTCATGAAGAATGTCGGGTCGCCGGGAGGATCGCCAGGCCCGTCGCTGCAGGCGCCGCCGCCGCTGGTGATGCAGTCGCTGGATTCGATATTGGCCGCTTCGTCGTAGACATGGTCGACGCTCTCGAGGTTGGTGATCGAAAATGCGAATTCGCCGCCGCTATTCTTCGGTACCTCGGCAGAATCGAAGGTGATCGTGCCATCTCCCGCGGTGCTGCCCGTCACATTTGCACTCGTCAAGCCGCTCCAGAAACCGGAAACCGTAACCTCGGCAACCGGCTGGGCATTGCCATCGACGATAACCACATCGGCGCGGCTGGCGCGCAGCTTCCTGTTGCTCAGCAAGGACATAGCGATATCGTTGACCAGAACCGTCGGCGTTGCCGCCGGATCGGTTATCACTGGGAGAGGAGAGCTGAGCGGAGATTCATTGCCCGCCGCGTCGATGCTGCTGACCTCGTAGGTATAGAGTGTGTCCGGCGTCAGGCCGCTATCGATATACGATGGTGTGACCGGCGTCCCCACCATGCCGCCGTTTCGGTAAACGATGTAACCGGTCACCCCAACGTTGTCGCAAGGCGCCGATTCGCACGACTGCCAGGAAAAAGAGATACTGGTATCGGTCTTGGAATCATTGGTTAGCGAAAAAGGGGGGCTTGGGGGCTCCGTGTCCGGGCCGCTGGTCGGCAGCGAATAGGTCACCGATAATTTCGGATGGTTGAGGGCGCCACTTGCTTCGCGCGAGCTGAAATCAAGGCCGTTGCTCGCCGATGTATTCGTCGTAATAAAGCCGTGGTTCGGCGCGCTGCCGTCGATCCACGATTGGATAACGTCGAGGCCCGCTTGGTTGAGGGGCACCGTAAGGGGGCCGGTGACGCCACTGGACATGGCGCCCAACACCGTCGCGCCGCGATCCGCCGCACCATCCGCGCCAGGGCTTTGCCAGGGGGTCCCCGAGGACGCTTCATTCCACGTCACGGTGGTTTCCTGCCAACCGGTCAGCATCTGGTAAATATTGTAGGCGGTGCTGTTCACATTGGTGACGTTGATGGTGATCGACGCGCTATCGACCAGGGCATCGCTGGGGATTTCGCTGATATCCCAAAACATTAGGGACGAAAGATCCAGGCCCGACGGGTCGCTGCCGTCGACCAACAATGTGGTCGCGGTGCCAAAGGCGCCGTTCGGCGAACCCTCGGAAATATAGGCGTCGCTTGTGCCGGCATAGCCGGATGTCGGCGCCACGCCATCCTGGAAGTCCTTAGTCTGGATGACCACGAAGGTGAACTGGCTCTGGCTGTTCGCCGCAATCGTATTGCCGGCGATGTCGTCCACATTGTTGACGGTCAACGTATGAAGAACACCCTCGGTAAGCGGCGATGTGTCGAGGGTCACTGTTCGCTCATCGGCTGCCAGGGTTGCTCCGACAACGTCAACGCTGTTGTCGATCGCGTAATTTGTGACGTCTTCCGCGCTTGCCGCCTCGACTTTTTCCGAGAAGGTCACGGTGACAGCCGCGGCGTCGCCGGCTTCGGTCTTGGTAATGGTCGGTGGTGTGGTATCGGGGCCTTTGGTGATGGTGAATTCATCATCGACATCGCCGTTTTGGTCGATGAATTGGACGTCGAGCCGGTTGGCGTTCACTTCCAGGATCATCGAGCCCAGGCTGCGCAGCGAGAAGTACATCGCCGGATGGTCCAGATTACCGCTGCTGCTGGTCTTGCCCGAGCTGCCCGCCACGGCGTAGACCGCGCCGGCGTTGGTGCCGCCCGCTGGCTTGTCGTAGGCGCCGGCGCCGGCCTCGCTGCCGCCGCCGTTGTCGAGGATCATTGTGGCGTCGTCCAAGGTGTTGGACGCGCCGTAATGGCCGTCGAGCAGATGGGAGCGTTCGTAAGCGTGGCTATGTCCCGACAAGACCAAATCCACGCCATGGAATTCCAAGATCGGCAGCGCGTTTTGCCGCATATCGATTAGTCGGCCTTCAGTGTCGGAATTGTGCGAGCCCTTGGTGTAGGGCGGATGGTGCCAGAAGGCGATGACCCATTCCTTGTCGTTGGCCGCTAAATCGTTGGTCAGCCAAGTCATCATGGCGCCGCCCGGCGAGCGGTCGGTCTCGTAGGATTCCAGATTGACGAAATGGATGTTGCCATAGTCGAACGAATAGTAGGCCTCGGTACCCGAGGGCAGACCCCCAGCCTCGCCATTCTTCGGCAGGGTGAAGATATCGTAATAGGGGCCAGCCTGCGTGGCGGAATCGGCGTTGTGGCCGTCATGGTTGCCCAAGGTCGGCCACAGAGGAATCTTGCGCAATAGCTCCGGATATGTGTCGAACACGGCGGCCTGATACTCGCTATCTGTGCCGTCAGGATAGGCGTTATCGCCGAGCATCAGCCATAGATCGGTGTCACTGGTTCCGGTAACCGCCTTATAGGCGTCGCGCACAGCCTCTGCGTCCGCATTGGCGGTACCGGAATCGCCAATGACCCAGATTCGCGTCGGCGTGGCGGTGCCGGGCGCGGGACTGGTGGTGAAGAAGTGATCGCTATCGGCGCCGCTCAAGGTCTCGCCGGTCGCGCCCACCGAGTAATAATAGCGCGTGTCGGGCGCGAGACCGCTGACCGTGACTTCGTGTTCCGTCGTCAAGGTGGGGTCGGACACGGTGGTGGTGAGACTGGTCGGCGCATCGCCGAAAATCACCACCGAATCAGTCGGCGTATCGGTGCGCCATTTCAGCACCATGCTCGACGCGGTAGGGGTCTGCAGATAGGGGCCGCGTTCGAGAACCGCTGCGGCTCCGGTTTGCACGCCGCCAAAAAGCAACAGGCCAACGGCGAGGCTGGCCAGATAGTGTCTCATCGTCAGCATGGAAAAGTACCCCTACCTGTATGACTAGTCGAAATGCTAAGAGTTCATTCCTTTAATACATAACAGAACAATGGTCGGTGTTAAACAGTCTTCACGTTAACCATAATAATAAACCATCCTATCTGGCGTCGTATCCTTCATATTTGATATTAATTACTTTGTATGTGAGTATTGGCATCAAATATAAATCTTAGACGGTACGAGGGAAAACTCGCGCCGTTCCATCGTCTTTGGGGGCGAGATCATGATCAAACGATATTTCCTCTTTTTTCTGTGTTTGGCACCTTTGCTGTGGAGCGCGGCGGCTTCTGGCCAGCAATTCGATCCGGCACCCGCTTGGCCCCTATGCGGGCGCATCGCCGATGCGCCGCCCGCCGGTTGGGATGCCGCGTCCCACGGATGTCCGCAGGAACGCTGGGGCAACGCCGACTACACCGATCTGCCGTTAAACTGGACCTATGGTCCGCGGCCGCTGACATCGCAGAACGACCGCTACGATTTCCACCGCGGTCTCGACATCGCGACGCCGATCGGTACACCAATCTTCGCCATCGCCGACGGTGTCGTTCGGTTGGCCGGTAATCACTCGAGCTATTCCGACCCGGTGGTACAGATTCGCCATTTCCGTCCCGGCCATGCCAGTTGCGACGGCGTCGGCTGCTATCACAGCAACTACATGCATCTGAGCGGTTGGGCCGTGTCGGTCGGCGACACCGTCTCGAAGGGCGACCTGGTCGCCTTCTCTGGCGAGAGCGCCAGCGGCTTCGATCATTTGCATTTCGAAATCCGCGACGCGCCGGCCGACGACAAGTTCAGCAGCTGGCAGCGCGACGCCATCCATCCGCTAATTGTGTTGCCCTATAGCGATCCGACACCGCCGACAGTGACCTTTGGCGCGGTTGATACGTCGAGCCCCTCGAACCCGGTGGTCGAAGTGAAGGTCGACACGCCGCGGGTGGATGTCAATCGGGTCGAGCTATTGCTCTACGATTTTGCCGCCCAGCGTTTGATCCAGCCGGGTAATACGCCCGATGCGCGCGGCTACAATGCGTACCCGTCCTGGTTCGATATGACCGAGTGGAACCGCCAATACACTCATAAAGACAGCTCGAGCGTTCCCTGGGAAAGCTTTGGCGAGGGCGGCGTCAACGAGGGGCCGTTCTGGCCTGACCATGGCGAGACCTACAGCGCGCATGTGCATATGGACCAACAGCACCCGGACAATTTCCACGATGGACAGTTCAATGGGGTGACAATCCGCACCGCCGACTTAAATCCGGCCGACTATCACCTCAACCTCACCTTCGAGGCCCTTGAGGGTCAGACCCAGTGCATCGTCGCCCAGGCCACCACCACGACCGGCGATCGCGGTTCGCAGCAATGGGGCGATTGCAGCGGCTTGGCCGCGCCGGTCGCCGACGACCAGCAATTGGTAACGCCTGCCGATACCGCGCTCGCGGTCACCCTGACCGGTAGCGACGCCAACAGTGATCCGTTGACCTACGCTCTGGTGTCACTACCCTTGAACGGCACCCTGTCGGGGACAGCGCCGAACCTGACCTACACGCCCAACCCGGGATATGCCGGCAACGACGATCTGCTCTTTACAGTGAACGACGGCATTTCCGACAGTGCGTCGGGTCAGATCGAGATCGCCGTTGGCGTGACCACGCCGAACGATCCGCCCGTGGCAACCGCCGACGGCGCCGCAACCGACGAAGATGTCGCGGTTCAGATCGCTGTGTTGGCCAACGATAGCGATCCCGATGGCGATAGCCTGTCGGTTGTCTCGGTCACCCAAGGCGCAAACGGAGCCGTGCTGATCAACGCCGATGACAGCGTCACCTATACGCCGGCGGCGAACTTCAACGGCAATGACGGGTTCGACTACACCATCTCCGACGGCAAGGGCGGTGTTGATAGCGCTAGCGTTTCGGTTGCCGTAGCGGCGGTGAACGATGTGCCGGTGGCTGATGATCAGTCTGTGACGACGCGAAAGAACACGCAAGTCGACATCACCTTGACTGGCAGCGACGCGGATGGTGATGCGCTGAGCTTTGCGATCGTGTCGGCCCCGTCGAATGGAACGCTATCCGGGACCGGCGCAAACCAGACCTACACGCCGAATAATAATTACACCGGCGCTGACAGCTTTACCTTCAGCGCCGATGATCCAAACGGCGGTAGCGCCACGGCGGTCGTCTCGCTGAATGTCAAAAAAGGTAAAGGGGGCAACGGCGGCGGTGGCGGTAGGGGCGGCGGTAAGCCGCCGAAATAGGGGGGCTATCGCATGAGGCGCGTGGTGGAATTCCTCGTCCTTCGAGACACTCGCTGCGCGAGCCCTCAGGATGAGGAATTCTGTTAGATATGCACAAAGCCTCATCCTGAGGAGCCGCCCAAAGGGCGGCGTCTCGAAGGGCGAGGCTGTCACATGCGATTACCTTCGCCGAAATAGGAGCGTTGCACCGACGCTAGGCTTCGTTGCATGATGGTGGTGGATCGCGGCACCGGCTTTTGCGAACCCGCCGCAGCATTGTTTAGACAAAGGGGCATACATGTCTGACAGATTTGGCATAGGCGATACCCTGCCGACCGTGACAGTTGATCTCGTCGGCGGCGGCACGCTCGACCTGCCGGAGGGCCTGGATTCTAGTTACCGGGTCGTCCTGTTTTACCGGGGTCACTGGTGACCCTATTGTCGCCGTCAGTTAGCCGGCTTCGCAGAACACAAAGACCAATTTGACGAGATAGGCGTCAAGGTTGTCGCTTCCAGCGTCGATCCGCTCGATAAGGCGCAAGAAATCGCCGATACGGTCAACTTCCCGATCGGCTATGGGCTTACCAAAGCGACCGCTGATCTATTGGGATCCTGGTGGGAAGAACGCCGGCAAATCATTCAGCCGACGGCCTACCTGATCAATGCGGAAACCAATACCATCATGAATTCATGCTACAGCGACGGCCCGCTTGGCCGGCTCGATGCGTCCGATGTGGTTAAGATGGTGAATTTCTACGAATCGCAGAAAAATAAATAACGCTCGCAGGCGTTATCTATGCAGATGAGAACCCGGCTTCGGCCGGGTTCTTTTTTCCCGGAAATCGCGTTTATGTGAGCGCCAGAGTTTTGACCGATCGTTCCACGATCAGTAAAATGATGCCGAAAACGAGGTAACGATGCCCTGGGAAAAACAGTTCGATCACGACGCGGCCTTGTCGAAGGCGATGGGCGCCTTTTGGGCGCAAGGCTACGACGCCACGTCGATGCAGGACCTCGTCGAGTGCATGGGCATCAACCGGGGCAGCCTGTACGCCACTTTCGGCGACAAGCGCAGTCTGTTTATCGAGGCGTTGCGCCGCTATGACTCGGTTTATCGGGAGGACTGGATTGCCGCCGTTATTGCCGCGAACAGCCCGCGCGCGGCCATCGAGACCGCCTTCGATCAAGTGATCTCGGCAGTCGTCGATGCCGGTTCGAGCGATGGCTGCCTGCTGGTGAATACCGCGCTCGAATTGTCGCCGCACGATGCGGAAATTTCAGAAATTGTCGATCATGGCTTGGCCGAAATGGAGAGTTTTTTTCGCGACATGATCGACCAAGGGCAGGACGCCGACGAGATTCCGGCCCATGTGGATCCGGTCGATACGGCGCGGGGTTTGTTGGGGCTATTTATCGGGTTGCGGGTGTTGTCGCGTTCGCGCCCGGAAGAACCGTTGCTGCGGTCGGTCGCGGCCCAAGCGGCGGCATTGTTGCGTTAGAAATTTTTTTTAGTGAGTTTGGAACGAACAGTCAAAACAGGGAGAAATGAAGATGAGTGTCTCATACGTCGAACGTGAAACCGCCAATCCGGCAACCTTGGAATTCTACGACAAAGCGGAGGATCGTTTTCAGGCCCTGCTGAACATATTCAAAGTGTTTGGCCATCAGCCCGAGTACGGCAACGCCTTCACCGAAATGATTATGGCGATTTTGAAAGACGGTGAGCTCGACTGGCTGACCAAGGAATTGCTGATCCTTAAAGCCACTCAGGGTAACGACTGTCAGTATTGCGTTATCCAGCACGAACGTCTGTGCGATATGCTTGGCATGACAGAGGAGAAGATCCGCGATATCGATGGCGTCAAGTATCGCACCAGCCCGCACTTTACCGAGGGTGAAGTGGCGTTGCTCGATTTCTGCATACAGATCGGCGAGGACGCCAACCGGGTGCCGAAGGAGCTGTGGGATCGCCTGCACGCCAATTGGACCGAGCCGCAGATCGTCGACGCGGCCTTTGTCATTACCCAGTACATCGCCGTTTCCAAATTCGGCGATGCGCTTGGCGTTGCGCTCGAGCCGATGTTCGACGGCGTGAAGCCAATGCTCACAATCAACCATCCCGGCTAACCGACATATCAGGGTAGGGGAGGTTGGCCAGGCCAGCCTCCCCATCCGCGCGCGAGGAGACCCATGAAAATCGAAATTTTTTCAACGCCGCAATGCAGTTATTGCGACGCCGCCAAAAAGCTTCTGGACGAGAAGGGGCTGGCCTACACCAACCTCGACGTGATGTCGGACCCGGCGATCCTGGCGGATTTCCAAGAGCGTCTGCCGCGCGCCAAGGCGGTGCCGCAGATATTCATCGACGGTGAGCATATTGGCGGTTACGAAGATTTGCGCCTGCGGTTTCAGGCGCAATAGTCAAACCTGTAAAGGCAATTAGCTCGGCGCGACGCGCCAACCGCTGACCTGGGCGTGAATGGCGTCCATCAACGTGGCCAGTTCGGTATCCGACGCGCCGCCGCGCGCGGCGATGTTCAGCCCCAACACCAACCCGAGCAGCAAATCCGCGCAATCATCGGCGTCGATGTCGCGCGTCTCGCCCTCGGCGATGGCGCGGGCAACGCTGGCGCGCAGCGCATCGCGAACGCGGGTGCGGTAGATGCGGGCGCGAATTGTAATGGCGTCGGTCTCACCGCCATCTTCGGCCATCATATTGATCAGCATGCAACCGCGCCGGCCCTCATGGGTCACCCAATGACCCAGATCGACAAAGAAGGTGTCGATGGCCGCCAGGCCGGCGCTCGATTGTTCCATCGGCCGTAACAGTTCGCGGTCGGTCATCGCCTCGTAGCGATCCAGGGCGGCTTCCAGCAGATCCTTCTTCGACCCAAAGGTGTTGTAGAGGCTCGACTGAGATAGGCCGAGGGCGGATTCTAAATCGCGGGTTGTTGTCGTGCGATAGCCGTGTTTCCAAAACAACTCCAGCGCCGCGTCCAATACCGCATCCGCTTCGAAGCCACGAGGACGCCCCGGCGCCCGTTGGCTCGCCGGTATCTTTGTGCGCGTTTCAGTTCCTAGTGCCATAACCACCATCTCGAAATAAACACGGCCCCACGGGCGGGGCCATAACCATTTGATAATTATGGAGCATATGCTGTGTTATTATTTGAAGCAAGCGTTCCAAAATCGAAAACATGCTGACGGCGCGTCTTGAGTAGCGCCGGTTAGCTGTCCTCCTGATTTTCCAGCGCCGTCTCGCGGGCCCGCTGGGCAATATTGTGGGCGTAATAAAACAGCATGCCCATGATTTCGCTGGCGCTCATTTCGGCGTGTTCCGCCGCCGCGACGGCGGCGTCCAAATGCTCGATGACTTCGCTCGGACCTTTTGACATAACGATTGCCTCTCTCGACCTGTTTGGCAGCGGCATGGCGCTGCGGCGTAACCATTCCATGGACGGCCGCGCCATAAAAGTTAAGTTCGTTGGCAAAACCTCCCACTCTCTCCCCACCCCATACCGCGGATGGGGAGAGAGGGTTGGCGCCTTGCCCTGGGCAAGGGCTGGGAGGCTGGTAACTGTAGCGCTTGATCAATTTGGCTAGGCGCTGAGGATACCCTTGCCCGGCACCGTGTCGTTGATCGAGTTCACCGCATTGAGGCGCGGCGGGAACAACAACCAGTTACGCAAGTGGAAGGTCGTCCGGCCCTGCGCATCGACACCGCGCGGGTAGGACGTGCCGTGTACCCGGCCATGACCGAACTGGTTTTGACCGTTCAAGTTCGGATCGTTCAGGTCGGCAAATCCGGAGAGGCTGCCGTCGGTATCCTTGAACCCGCGGGCGACCTGATCCGCCGGCATATCGGTGCCGCCGGGATGCGCGGTGAGTTCGCAGATGAAGGCTTCCGGAACGCCATCAAAGTCGCGGAACCGGGTGGGGATCTGCGATTCATAGTGCAGCACGACCGTCGGTTCATCTTCGCCGAATTTCAGATCGTAGTTGCCCCAGAAATAGTCCGTGCCGCTCGGCAGATAGCCGATTGGCCAGTTGCTGCGCGGCGCCGGCCGGTCGGCAAACGCGGTGTCCGGATTGATCTGCGAGATGTTGACATTTTCAAGCGGTGCGACCCGCCTCCAGAACTGACCCCACAAAGCTGAATCGCTCTTATTGCCGCCCGGCGTTGTGTAAGTCCGATTGCCGGCTTCGACATCTTGCATGATCTTCAGCACATCCATATCGGCAATAGTGCCGCCCCAGATGCCGCCGTCACGAACTTTACCGGGATCTTCCGGCGACCGCGCCGTGGTGCCGCCGGTATAGTTGGGATGGTCGCGGCCGGCTCGGAAAACGACAGTGTAGCCAACCGAGGGGGCGAGCAATGTCGGCGCCATGCGCACATAGCCACCCTTGCCGTCGCGCGCGATGCGCGGCGACCACAAGCTGATTTCGTCGTTCGGATTGGGACTGCCGGGATAGCGATAACGCGAACCGTCGCCGAGCTGAATGCCATCGGTTTCCGGATCATCGAGGTCGAGTGCCCACATGCGGCGCATATAGTTGATCGCTGACCAGAAATCGTTGGCGATGGTCTCGTTCGACCAATTCAAAATGCCGCGATACCAATATTCGGCCGACCGGTCGTCGGTCTCGTTGTCGCCGACGCCAGAGACAATGGCCGGGTTGGCGCTTTCGAACAGGCCGGACGGGTTTGGCTTGTCCTGCTTCGGGTCCATCATGTCGACGCCTTCACCGATGTAACCCAGTGCGAAGTTGAAGCCGCCGAAGGGGCGGGCGGCGATGCGGTTCCATGAATCCGTATAGGGCGCCATGCGCGCCACAGATTCAGCGCCTGGCGTAATACCAGTGTCGGGCGCTGAAATTGCCGCGGACGCGCCTTTGGACAATAGTCCGGTCGCCGATGCGGTGGCGACGCCTGCCGCGCCTAGACCGGCGGCTCCCAAGAAACCACGGCGATCCATGCCGGTCGTTACCTGTTCTTCCTTGGTTTCGACAACAGACTTCTCAGATTTTTTCCCAACTTTGCTCACAACTGATTCCTCCCCAATATATTTCTGAAGCGTGTGCAACAAAATAAATTGGAACACACGCTCCAAATCATGAGAGGAATGGTTAGCGCAGTCAATTCGTCAGAGCCGACTACACGCCTTCGTGAAATAGGAGTGAGAATCTACACCTAATAAGGGAGGTTATTCTGCGTTCTGGATCGCCTGCCAGATTCGCTGCGACGTCGCCGGCATATCCAGGTGGCGTACGCCGAGCGGGCGCAGCGCGTCGCACACCGCGTTCATCACCGCCGGCAGGGCGCCCACCGTGCCGGCTTCGCCGGCGCCTTTGAAGCCAAACGGATTGTTGGTCGACGGCACCTCATGGCCGACCACCTCGAAGGAGGGGAAATTGTCGGCGCGCGGCATGGTGTAGTCCATGAAAGAGCCGGTGAGGAGCTGCCCGCTGTCGCCGTCATAAACCACTTCTTCCATCAGGGCTTGGCCGGCGCCCTGGGCGATGCCGCCATGGACCTGACCCTTGACCAGCAACGGGTTGAGCATGCGCCCGCAATCGTCGATGACGACGTAATTGATGATCTCGACAACGCCGGTGTCGCGGTCGATCTCGACTTCGCAGACATGGCAGCCATTGGGGTAGGTCGGCCCTGGCGGCAGCACGATGGCGCTCTCGGCCAGGCCGATTTCCATGCCGGTGGGCAGGCGCGCCGGCGCATAGGCGGCCTTAGCGATGTCGGTCAGGCTGATCGAGCGGTCGGTGCCCTCGACAATGAACTGGCCGTCGTCGAAGCGGATATCGGCTTCGGCCGTCTCGAGCAGGTGCGCGGCGATCCGCGTTGCCTTGTCGATGATTTTTTCCGACGCCCGCTGCAGCGCCGCGCCGCCAACACTGATCGAGCGCGAGCCGAAGGTGCCCTTGCCGTGGGGCACCACGTCGGTGTCGCCATAGGTAATGGAGATCTGGTCGAATTCGAGGCCGAGCAGTTCCTGGGTGATTTGGCGAAACGCGGTCTCGTGTCCCTGTCCGTGGGAGTGGGTGCCCATCGCGACAGTGGCCCCGCCATCGGCCTCGAAGCGAATGGCGGCGCTTTCCTCATTGGGGACCGGCAGCGGACCGCCGGCGATTTCGATGACGCAGGCGATGCCCAGACCGCGCAGTTTTCCCTGGTCGCGCGCCGCTAACTGGCGCGCGGCGAAGCCGGCCCGATCAGCCACCTCGACGGCTTTGTCCAAGACCACTTCGAAATCGCCGGTGTCATAGGTGAAGACGAAGCCGGTGTCGTAGGGCAGGGCGCTGGCTGGAATGAGGTTGCGCCGGCGCAGCTCCACCGGGTCGAAACCCAACTCATGCGCCGCGGTGTCGATGAGGCGTTCGACTGCGTAGGAGGCTTCAGGCCGGCCGGCGCCGCGATAGGCGGTGGTCGGGCTGGTATGGGTGTAGGCGCCGCGCACTTCGGCGAAAATAGCCGGCGTCGTATAGACCCCCGACAGGCCGCCGAGATTATTGGTCGGCGAATGGGGCCCGGCGAAACTCAGATAGCCGCCGAGATTGGCCTTGGTGCTGACCCGCAAGCCGAGGAACTTGCCGTCGCTATCGAGCGCCAGCCCGGCCGAGGAGACATTGTCGCGAGCGTGGTAGTCGGTGGCCAAGGATTCGGAACGGGTCGCCACATAGCGCACCGGACGTCCCAGCCGCCGGGCGGCCCACAGCACCAGCGCATGCTCGGCGAAGGGTGCGCCGCGCATGCCGAAGCCGCCGCCCATATCGGGCGAGATAATCCGCAGCCGCGCCTCAGGCACCCGCAACACGCTGGCCGCCAGTTCGCTGCGCACCCGGTGCGGCGACTGCATGCCGGCATATAAGGTGTAGCGCTGGTCGCTGGGATCGTAGAAGCCGATCATCCCGCGCGGTTCCATCGGGTTGGCCGAGACCCGGGTGACGGTGAACCCCAACTCGACCACATGATCGGCCGACCCGAAGGCCTCTTCTATGGCTGTCTGGTCGCCCAGGGTGAAATAGAAGCTCTCGTTGTTTTCGACCTCGTTCCAGACCTGCGGGGTGCCGGCCTCCATGGCGCTGCCGGTATCGGTCGCCGCGTCTAGAACGTCGTAATCGACCTCGACCATCTCGGCGGCGTCGAGGGCTTGGTCGAGACGTTCGGCAACCACGATGGCGACCGCGACGCCGACCATATTGACCGCGTCATGAGCCAGGATCGGGTAGGGCGGTTCGACCATCGGCTGGCCGTCGCGCTGGCGCCGTTTCACGCTGCACGACAGACCGCCCAGCCCGTCGGCGTCGGCATCCGCACCCGTTAAGACAGCCAGGACGCCCGGCATCTCAGCAGCGGCGGCGGTGTCGATAGCGGTCACCCGGGCGGCGGCATGGGGCGATCGCACGACCGCCATTTGGGCCTGATCGGCGACCTTGCGATCGTCGGTATAGTTTCCCAACCCGGTCAGCAACCGGCGGTCTTCGACCCGTGGCACCGACTGGCCGATTCCATACTCGCGCATAAACTCATTCCCCCGGATACTCGCCTTCGGACGAGTTGAATTGTTGTCCCTATACAGCACAAGTCATGCCGGCTGCGCTAGCGACACGCCTGCTTAATTTCCGGTTGCGTTGAATTCGCGGCGTAGTGTTACGTTGGCGGACCCACCAGAGGATAAAAGGGAAAGTTCCCATGCGGCGAACCCGCAACGTAAAAGTGCTGGCGACACTGGGCCCGGCGAGCGGCTCGCCCGAAATGATCCGCCGGTTGTTCGAGGCGGGCGCCGACGTTTTCAGATTGAATATGAGCCACGGTAATTACGACGATGTCGCGGCCTGGCACAAGGCGATCCGCACCGTGGAGCAGGAGCTCGGCCGGCCGATCGGTATCCTGGTCGACCTGCAGGGGCCGAAATTGCGCGTTGGCGCCATGGCCGATGGCACGGTGCTCGAGGAAGGCAAACCGTTCCGCCTCGACCTCGACGAGGCCGAGGGCGATGCCGTGCGGGCCGCGCTACCCCACACGGAAATCTTCGCGGCCCTGGAACCGGGCATGGCGCTGCTGCTTGACGATGGCAAAATTCGCCTCGAAGTCACCGCTGTGTCGCCGGATGGCGCCGATACGGTGGTGAAAGTCGGCGGTTCGTTGACCTCGAACAAAGGCGTCAACGTGCCCGACGCCATTCTGCCGGTGACGGCGCTATCGGCGAAAGACCGGGAAGACTTAGATTTTGGATTGTCGCTGGGGGTCGATTGGATCGCCCTGTCTTTCGTCCAGCGGGCGGCGGACATTACGGAAGCGCGCGAAATCATCGGCGACCGCGCCTGGGTGATGGCGAAAATGGAAAAGCCCCGGGCGATGGACCATCTCGACGAAATCATGGAGGTGAGCGACGCCATCATGGTGGCGCGCGGCGATTTGGGCGTCGAGTTGCCCATCGAGCAGGTGCCGGGTCTGCAGAAGACCATCACCCGGGCGGCCCGGCGGGCCGGTAAGCCCGTCGTCGTGGCGACGCAAATGCTTGAGTCCATGATCGAGGCGCCGACCCCGACCCGCGCCGAGGTGACCGACGTGGCGACCGCGGTGTTCGAGGGCGCCGACGCGGTGATGTTATCGGCGGAATCGGCGGTTGGCGGCTATCCGCTGGAAGCGGTGACCATGATGGATCGGGTGGCCCATTCGGTGGAGACCGATCCGCAATACCGGGCGATCATTGAGCAGGCCGAGACGCGGCCGGAGACCACCAGCGCGGACGCCATCATGCTGGCGGCGCACCAGGTCGCGGACACCATCGGCGTGGCGGCCATCGTCTGTTACACGACCTCGGGCTCGACCGGGTTGCGCGCGTCGCGCGAGCGGCCCGACGTGCCAATCATGGTGCTGACGCCGAGCCGCGACACGGCGCGCCGCATGGCGATTGCCTGGGGTGTCCACTGCGTCGAGACCGAGGACGCCCAAAGCTTCCGCGACATGGTCGACCGCGCCGCGGCCATCGCCGAGAGCGAGGGTTTCGCTGAGGCCGGCGAGCAAATCATCATCACCGCCGGTGTCCCCTTCGGCACGCCGGGCAGCACCAACGTTCTGCGTATTGCGACGATTGGCGCGCCTTAAGACCGCCGGCGACCAATTAAGAAGCTGAAACTGGCGAAGGCCAGGAACGCGGCGATGGTGACTTGGATCACCAGCGGGAAGGGCGTGTCGGTGGGGATCATGCCAGCCGATTGGGCAAAGGCGGCGCCGACCGCCATTTGAATGAAGATCAGCAATCCCGATGCCGACCCGGCGATGGAGGGATTGACGCTAACGCCGGCCGCCTGCGCGTTGGGCATCGCCAGACCATGGCAGATGCCCATCGCGGCGGCCGGGACGAAGATCGTCCAGGGCGACACATGGCCCGTGAGCAGGAGCGTCAGCATGACAAGCGCGACAAGGAAGCCGGTGGCGCTAGCCCGGCGGATCATGTTTTCGATGCCGATCTTTGGCGTCAGCCGCGTGCTCAACACAGTGCCGATCATAAACCCGGTCATGATCATCATGAAGAACAGCCCGAAATCCGACGGCGGCCGGTCGAACAGATTGACCATGATGTGTGGCAGGCCGCCGGAGAAAGTCATAAAGATGCTGACGCCGAAGCAGGCGTAACCGGTATAGGCCAGGAACGCGCGGTCCTTGAGGAGGATCGGAAACGCCGTGCTGATTTCCCTGAGAAAACTGCCGCCGGGCAACCGCTGTGTCGTTTCGCGGTAACCGACGAGGGTAAACACCAGGGCGATGGCGCCCATAAGGCCGGCGAATATGAACACCGATCGCCAGCCGAAGAGTTCGGTGAGAAAGCCGCCGATCAACGGCGCGAAGATCGGCGCCAGAATAATGATCGACATCATATAGCCGATGATCCGCGCCGACTCTTCGCGGTCATAGACGTCGCGCACAATGGCGCGGCTGATCACCATGCCGGCGGCGCCGCCGGCGGCCTGCACCACACGGCCGACGATCAGCACTTCGATGTTGGGCGACCAGATGCACAACAGGCTGCCAAAGGCGAACAGCGCCAAGCCGAACAGCAAGACGGGTTTGCGCCCGAACCGGTCGGCGGCGGGGCCATAGGCAATCGTCGTCACCGCCATGGCGACCAGGCCGAGCGTCAGGGTGAGCTGGCTGACACCGCCGCCGCGCCCAAAGGCCCGCTCGATCTCCGGCAACACCGGCAGCAGGATATGGATCGAGATCGGCGCGAGACCGGACATCAACGCGAGGAGGGCGACGAACCTGACGTTACGGGGCATTCGTTTCTAATGGGCTGGGGGAGAACAACGGGTGGGGACCTTACTATACGCCGCGACGATCGGACGCGCCCCCTTAATAAAGCATTTTAGCGATCAGGCTGGCGGATTTGCGGGGTTTTGGCGGGAATCATCATTAATCCACCGAAACGATTCTCACGCGGCTATTTACATCACCCGACTCAATCAGTTTATTGTTTAGTTTAAGCAGGGTAACTGCAGTTATCGCCAACCGGCGAGCAGAGGGGACGAGTACAATGGCTGAGCTAGCCGAGCCGTTACGGGTGGGCACGAAGAACGCCAAATTGTTGGCCTGGATCGACGAGATGGTTGCGCTCGCCGCGCCCGAAAGCGTTTATTGGTGCGACGGGTCGAAGGATGAATTCGATCGGCTAACCGCCCTCATGGTCGAAGCCGGTACGCTGCTACCGCTCAATCCGGAAAAGCGTCCGGGTTGCTTCCTCGCGCGCTCCGATCCCGACGATGTCGCGCGGGTCGAGAACCGCACCTTTATCTGTTCGCGCGAAGAGGTCGACGCAGGACCGACCAATAACTGGATCGACCCCGACGAAATGCGCGAGACCATGAAGGGGCTCTACACCGGCTGCATGCGCGGCCGGCGGATGTATGTGGTGCCCTTCAGCATGGGCCCGCTGGGCTCGCACATCGCCCATATCGGTGTGCAGCTGACCGATTCTCCCTATGTGGCGATGAGCATGCGCGTGATGACCCGCATGGGTCAGGCGGCGCTCGATGTATTGGGCGACGATGGTGAGTTCGTGCCGTGCATGCATTCGGTCGGCGCGCCGCTCGAACCGGGCCAGGCCGATGTGCCGTGGCCGTGCAACGACACCAAATACATCATTCAATTTCCCGAAGAACGTTCGATTTGGTCCTATGGCAGCGGCTATGGCGGTAACGCGTTGCTCGGCAAGAAATGTTTCTCGCTGCGCATTGCCTCGGTGATGGCGCGCGACGAGGGCTGGTTGGCCGAGCATATGCTGATCCTCGGTTTAGAATCGCCGCGCGGTGAAAAGACCTATGTCGCCGCCGCGTTCCCCAGCGCCTGCGGCAAGACAAATTTAGCCATGCTAATTCCGCCGGAAGGCTATGACGGCTGGACTGTGAGCACGGTCGGCGACGACATTGCCTGGATCAAGCCGGGCGATGACGGCCGCCTCTACGCGATCAACCCGGAAGCCGGCTATTTCGGCGTGGTGCCGGGCACGTCGATGAAGACCAACCCCAACGCCATGACGATGATGGAGCGCGATACCATCTTCACCAATGTCGCGCTGACCGATGATGGCGATGTGTGGTGGGAAGGCAAAGACGGCGAGACGCCCGATCATCTGATCGATTGGAAAGGCAACGACTGGACGCCGGATAGCGACGTCTTGGCGGCCCATCCCAATGCGCGCTTTACCTGCGCCACCAGCCAATGCCCCAGTGCCGACCCGGCCTGGGACGATCCCAATGGCGTGCCGATCAGCGCGTTTATTTTCGGCGGTCGGCTGAGCAACACCTTCCCGCTGGTCTATGAGGCCCGCGATTGGGAGCACGGCGTCTATATGGCGGCCACCATGGGCTCCGAGGCGACGGCCGCCGCGGTCGACCAAGCTGCGATCCGCCGCGACCCGATGGCGATGCTGCCCTTCTGCGGCTACAACATGGCCGACTATTGGCAGCACTGGCTGACCCTCGGCGGAAAATTAGCCAACCCGCCGCAGATCTTCCGGGTGAACTGGTTCCGCAAGGACGCCGAGGGCAACTTCATCTGGCCGGGCTTCGGCGAGAATATGCGGGTGCTCGAATGGATCGTCGACCGGGTCAACGGCCACGGCCACGCCGAAGAAACGCCGATTGGCATGATGCCCAGCTATGAGGACTTGACCTGGACCGGGCTGGACTTCTCGGCCGCGTCGTTCGGCGACATCATGACCGTCGATCCGCAGGCCGCCATGCAGGAAGCCGACGCTCAGAAAGCGTTGTTCGACGATTTCGGCGACCGCTTGCCGGCGGCATTGGAAAGTCAACGCCAGGACCTCAAGGCGCGCCTGTCTTAAAATACGCGTCGATCTGTCGACCCGCGCCACGGTGGCGCGTTTGACTCCCTATGGAATTGCCCCTTAACTAGAAAAAACAGGGGAGAGGAACCATGGCGGTTAACAATATTTCCGGGCGTATCGTCGATTTGACGCTCACGCTCGAAGACAATATGCCGGCGCACAGGCTGTTTCAGCGACCTGTGATCATTCCGCACCACACCCACGAAAACACCAAAGATTTCGGCCTTGGCGTGCCGGACGACCCGATGACGTTCGCCACCACCCATATCAGCACGATCGACCATATCGGCACTCATATCGATGCATTCTTCCACGTAAATCCCGATGGCATGCCGGTCGATCAGATGCCGTTGGATATGTTCATGGGCAAAGCGGTTTGTCTCGACTTGCAGCACATCCCTGACCTCGGCGACGTCGACGTTGGCGACATAGAGGAAGCGCAAGAGAAAGCGGGTGTGGAGATCGACGGCCATATCGTCTTGATGTGTTCTGGCCTAACCAAGCGCCATTATCCCAATCCGGAATGCGTTATCGCCAATTGGGGTCTTACGGAAGCCGCTACACATTGGCTGGCCGACCGGGGTTCCAAGATCCACGGTGTCGAAGGCCCCTCGACCGATCGTCCAGATTGGTCGGAGTTTCCCAGCCACCGGGTCTGCCGCGAGCGTGGCATCACCCATTACGAGTGGCTGGTAAACATGGAAGAGTTGATCGGCGCCGGTGAGTTCTTCTTCTCCGGCGTGCCATTGAAGTTGAACGGCGGTAGCGGCTCGCCGGTGCGCGCCTTCGCCGTGCTCAGCTAGGATCGACCCTGTGCGGCGGTCATTTTTGGCCGCCGCGGGAAATCCGAACCGTGACTTCCGAAACACACGATGGCGAAACGGCCGACCGGCGGGCGCCACTGACCTTGCTCACCGGGTTTCTGGGGTCGGGCAAGACGACAATGCTCAACCATATCCTGTCGAGCCCCGATAGCGGCAAGACAGCGGTGATCGTCAATGAATTCGGGGAGATCGGCATCGACGGCGACCTGATTACCCGCGCCGACGACGAGATGATGGAGCTGACCAACGGCTGCATCTGTTGCGCCATGAAGGACGATCTGCTGACCACGCTATTGCGGTTGGTCCAGCGCCGCGGTGGCATCATCGAGCCCAAGATCGAATTTGACCGGGTGCTCGTCGAAACCACCGGGATCGCCGACCCGACTCCCCTGGCGCAGCTCTTCTACACCGATATGACCCTCAGCTTGACCTATCGGTTGGACGCGGTGTTGACCATGATCGACCTCAAGCATTTTCAAAAGATGGTTGAGACCACCGACGAAGCGCGTAAGCAAATCGCCTTTGCCGACGTTGATCTTGAACAAGCGCGACCTTGTCAGCGATGAGGAATACGAAGCCGGGATTGAAGTCTTAGACGATCTCAACCCGTTGGCGCCGCGCGAAGTTGCCGAATATGGCCGCATCGGCGTTGAGCGCCTGCTCGACATCGATCTGTTCGAACCCAAACTGCGCGACGATGTGGTCCCCGACTGGATCGGCGGGGACGGGGATAATGAGCATGACCATGGTCACTCGCCCCATGAGCATGCGCACGATCACGCCCACTCGGATATCGTCTCGGTGTCGATCGTCGAGGAACGGCCGCTGCATTGGGAGCCCTTCGTAGCTTTCCTGCAAGGGCTGGTCGACAGCTATGGCGATGATCTGTTCCGGGTGAAGGCGATTGTGCAAATCGATGCGGTCGAACTGCCGGTGATCATCCAAGGGGTCCAAGCGGTGTTCAGCCCGCCGTCCCATACCGATGTCTGGCCTGGGGGAAAACGGCAGACCAGATTGGTGGTGATCGGCCGGCGGCTTTCAAAAGAGGATATTCTGGCAGCGTTCGAAACGTCGCTCGACCGGCCTGCCGCCACATTCGATCCGCGCTGGGGCGCTGTCTAATCCCTGTCCGAGGAGTACGACCATGTCGGAACTGACCTGGAAGAGTGCGTTGGAGCTACGCGATATGGTGCGTTCTAAGCAGGTGTCGCCGGTTGATGTGGTGTCGGGTTCGCTCGCTCGCCTGCGTGAGGTCGAGCCGTCGATCAACGCCTTCCTCGATGTTACGGAAGACCAAGCAATGGAGGCTGCGCGCGCCGCTGAGGACGCGGTCATGTCGGGCGCCGAATTGGGGCCGCTCCATGGTCTGCCGGTCTCGGTCAAGGATTTGATCGCCGCCAAGGGCGCCAGAATGACATTTGGCTCGCGGGCGATGGCCGACAATATGTCGGATATCGATGCCCCCTCGGTGGAACGGATCCGAGCCGATGGCGGCGCGATCCTCGGCAAAACCACCACGTCGGAATTCGGCTGCAAGGCGGTTGGCGATTCTCCGCTGACCGGCGTCACCCGTAATCCGTGGAATTTGGAAAAGACCACCGGGGGGTCGAGTTGCGGCGCGGCGGCGAGTATCGCTGCGGGCGTATCGCCGTTCGGCCTTGGCACCGATGGCGGCGGATCGGTGAGAATTCCCTCGGCCTTGACCGGTCTGTTCGGCATTAAGGCTCACTTCGGCCGGGTCCCGGTCTTCCCGGTGAGCGCGACACCAACCCTGGCCCATGTTGGCCCCTTGGCGCGAACGGTGCGTGACGGCGCATTGTTGCTCCAGTCAATTTCCGGTTACGACGCCCGCGATGCCGGCGCCGTGGCGCAGGAAGTGCCCGACTTCTTGGCCGCGTGCGACCAACCGGCGAAGGGTCTGCGCATCGCTTGGAGCCCAACCCTCGGCTATGGCGACCCTGACCCCGAGGTATTGGCGACGGTCACTGCCGCGGTTGGCGTATTTGAAGAACTGGGTTGTCAGGTTACCGAGGTCGATAAAGTCTTTGATGATCCGCTCGATCTAATTATGTCGGAATTCTTTGCTGGCGCCGGCACGCGTCTGCGCCCGGTGCTGGAGAATTCACGCGAATTGCTCGATCCGACTGTCGCCCACATGCTTGATGGCGCGCTGGGTCAGGACATGGGGGAGTATTACAATAAGGTTTTCCAGCGCTACAATCTTCGCAACACGGTGTATGACTTTTTCGCCGATTACGATTTGCTACTGACGCCGACATTGCCGGTCATCGCTTTCGATGCTGGTGAAGACTACCCGCCGGGGCGTGGCTCCGTCGACAATGTCATTGGCTGGCTGACCTATACCTACCCCTTCAACCTGACTGGCTTGCCCGCTGCATCGGTGCCCTGCGGCTTTGTCGACGGCTTGCCGGTGGGCCTGCAGATTGTCGGAAGTCATTTGGGTGAGGTGGATATTTTCCGTGCCGCCGCAGCGTTCGAGGAAGCCCGGCCGTGGGCGGACAAGCGGCCAGCAATTAACTGAAGCGCCGGCCAACGGCGCGCGGCTAGACATATCGGGGGGTCGTTTCACATCGAAGAGATTACATTTTATAGCGAAGGGGTCGCGTGTAAGGGCGACCTGTTTATGCCCGACGGCTGCGATGCCGCTAATCCGCGTCCGGCGATCGTGGTCGGCCATGGTTTCAGCGGCGTCAAAGAGGTGTTGCAATTCCACGGCCAGTACTTCGCCGACGCCGGCTATGTCACCCTGACCATCGACTACCGCACCTTCGGGCGCAGCGACGGCGAGCCCCGCGCGCGGCTGTTCCCCGAATGGCAGGTCGAAGACTACAAGAACGCGATTACCTATTTGCAGCGCCGCGCCGATGTGATGACGGACCAAATCGGTATCTGGGGCACCAGCTATGGCGGCGGCATTGTCATCCAGACTGCGGCCTATGACCGCCGGGTGAAATGCGTGGTGGCGCAGGTGCCGATCATGAATTCGCGCAAATGGATGCGCTCGCTGCGCACCGGGGTGCAGTGGGAAGATCTGCTCGACCGCATCGACGAGGACCGCGAGCGCCGGGCGAATGGCGAAGACAGCGCGCGCATCGATGTGGTGAGCCATGGTAGCGAAGGCGAATTTAGCGCCATGCCGTCGGACGACGATGTAGAGCTGGTCACCAATTGGATGAGTTCGGTCGAGACCCACCGGCTCGACATCGCCATGGAATCCATGGAGAAAATCATCGAGTTCAACGCTTCCGACGCGATCCATCTGATCGCGCCGCGCCCATTGCTGATTGTGACCGCCGGCGGGTACGACGTCATTCACCCGATCGATCAGATCTACGAGGGCTACGCCAAGGCGCACGAGCCGAAGAAAATGATCGCCTACAACCACGATCAGTTCGGCTTTTACGAGGAACCGGGCACCAGCGCCGGGCTGAAAGACGCGGTCGATTGGTTCGCCGAGTGGATCCCCACCGATGGGTCTCGCCGCGCGCCGAAAAAACCCCCGTGGTTGCAGGAGGCCCATGACCGGCGCGGGAAACTCACATGAGCGGTAATGTCGTGACCGAAGAGGGCATGACCCGCGAGAACGTTTTTTATTATAGCGACGGTCTCAAAATTACCGCCCATCTGTACCGCCCGGATAGCTGGCAGGTTGGCGACGCGCCCTTGCCGGCGGTGGTTTGCCTGACCGGCTATACCGGTCGCAAGAATGTCGCGACCATCGACATTCCGCGCCGGCTTGCGCGTGAGGGCTTCGTGGCGCTGGCGCCGGATTATCGCGGCTATGGCGAGGCCGAAGGCGAACGCGGCCGGCACCGGCCGCTGGAGCAGGCGCAAAATACCTATGACGCAGTGACCTATCTGGAAACCGTCGACGGCGTCGCGGCTGACCGGATCGGCGTATACGGCTCTAGCTTCGGCGCCGCCAACGCCGTTTGGGCGGCCGCCTTCGATCCGCGCATGAAGGTCGTCGTCTCCGCTGTCGGCGTCCATGATGGCGAGCGTTGGCTGCGCTCGGTGCGCTCGGCCTATGACTGGTTCAATTTTCGCGACCAAGTTCGTGAGGAGGCGCGCCGCCGCGTGGTGACCGGCGAGCAGGAGATGATCTACCGCTACGATATTTATCCCAACGATCCGGACGCGGTGGAGAAACCGAAACTGACTTTCGAAGAACATGGCGCGGAAGATGTGACCCATGTGGACATGGAGAGCGTCGAGGCATGTTTGCGTTACAAGCCCGATTGGGTGGTCGACCGCATATCGCCGCGGCCGGTCCTATTTTTCGCCGCCGAGTTCGACTCGATTGTCCCGCCGGAGGAAGTGGTGGCGACTTATGAGAAATGTGGCGAACCTAAGAAGCTGGTCGAACTACCCGGTGCGCGGCATAATCATGTTTATGAATTCTCTAATACCGAGTACTTTGAAACGGTGGCTAGCGAGACCACCGCTTGGTTTCGCCACTATCTGTAGGGGTGTGAAAAATATCGATAATTTGGAAAGAATGGCGGTTTTGAGAGAGTTGTCGATAATTTGAACCGTCAAACTATTGACCTATTGGCACGAGACTGTTGATGACTGTCGTTATGCGATAGAGTTGACCTACGACAGGGATAGAAACTAACAATTGCATTCATGAAACGGGAGGAAACGATGTTTAAATTTAGAACCAGCCTGATAGCGGTAGCTGCGGCTGTTGGCTTCACAGCTTCGGGATTCGCAGCCAGCGCTCAGGATGAACTCGTCGTCGCGGCGGCGAGTAATCCGGGTGGCCTCGCGGTCTTTGTCGCGCAGGAAAAAGGCTTCTTCGCCAAAAATGGCGTTGACGTGAAAGTTGAAATTCGCAACACCGGTTCGGAGCTCTCCAAGGGTTTGCGCGCTGGCGAATTCGATTTTGCACCGGCCGCTTTCACCAACTTGCCAGCCGCACTCGAGCGTGGTCTCGATGTTCGCGGTATCGTCGGCTATGTCGGCGCGGCGTTTGAAAAACCGACGACCGATGACGTTGTCGCGCTCATTGCATCGAAAGATTCCGGCATCAACACCGTTGCCGATCTCAAAGGCAAAAAAGTTGGCGTGACCTTCGGGTCGACTGGTGATGTCTGGCTGTTGCAGGCGTTGAAGGAAGTTGGTCTTGGCCGCAACGATCTCGAGCGCGTTAACACGCGCCCGCCGAGCTTGGTATCAGTGCTCGACACTGGCGGCGTTGACGCCGTCGTCGCATGGGAGCCCTTTAACTTCCGGATGCTGAATAAGGTCGCTGGTTCTAAAGTCGTCAAGCGTGGCGGCGATTTGGTTTGCTTCTGCGCCTACCTGCACGGCAATCCGGATACGGTCTACAAAGACGAAGCGAAGACGCAAAAATTTGTCGATTCTATCGCCGAAGCAGCGGCCTATGTTCGCGACAAAGCGAACAAAGACGAAGTTGCCGAAATCGGCACCCGCTTCGTTAACATGACCAAAGAAGAAGTTTTGGCCGGTCTCGACTTGTGGGTCTACGATCCGCGCATCGGCGCGAATACGGCCAAAGCGTTCCGTTCTGCGGTCGATCTGTTGATCGAGCAAAAGAAAATGAAGAGCAAGTACGACCCGGCGCGTTATCTCGATTCGAAGTTCATTCGTTCGACGATGGAACGCCATCCGGAATGGTTCTCAGACTTGGGTGCGGCCAGCTAAGCCTCTACCTCTGTCTTAAGTGCTTAATTTGATACTGTGACGGGCGCGGGCAAATTCCCGCGCCCGTCCGATTACTTGGAAGAAACATGTCTGGTGAAGCCAAACTAATTATCCAGGATCTGTGTCATCACTATCCGGATGAATATACGGGCGAATCTGTCCACGCTTTGGAGGGCATAAATCTCCAAGTTTACGAAAACGAATTTGTCGCCATCGTCGGGCCCAGCGGCTGCGGTAAGACGACATTGTTGAACATCGTCGCCGGGTTGCTGCCTTATCGTGAAGGCCGCGCCATGGTCGACGGCAATGAAATTCACGGGCCTGGTCCCGACCGCGGCGTGGTGTTTCAGGAACACGCTATTCTGCCTTGGCGCTCGGTCGCGCGAAATATTGGCCACGGTCTCGAATTACAACGCGTGCCAAAAGAAGAAACCCGGCGGCGCGTGCAAGAATATATCGATCTGGTCGGCTTATCGGGCTTCGAGGATCGCTACCCGCATGAATTATCCGGTGGCATGAAGCAGCGTGTCGCTGTGGCACGAACCTTGTGCGCCGATCCGGTTATCATGCTGATGGATGAACCCTTTGCCGCAGTTGACGCACAGACGCGTATCACATTGCAAGACGAACTTAACCGCATCGTCATGGCGACGGCGAAGACAATCCTGTTTATTACGCACTCGGTCGAAGAAGCGGCCTTTCTCGGCGATCGGTGCATCGTGTTTTCGCGCCGCCCTGGCCAAATTAAGACCGAAATCAAGATCGACATTCCGCGCGAGGAACGGGTTTGGAAGGATATGGCTTCAAATCCCAAGTTCACAAATGCCCGCGATGAAATTCTTCGTCTAGTACGCCAGGAGGTGACCAGCGATGACGAGCATTGATCTTCAACAGGCACGTCTCTTCAAGTGGAAGAAATTCGCCACTGAGGGCGCCGGCCGGCTGATCATATTTCTAGTCGGCTCGATCATATTATGGTGGCTGATTTCAGCGTTCCTGATCGAGCGACCCGATCGCTATCTACCCTCGCCCTTGTCCGTCGTATTGTCGTCAGCGGACATGCTCTACAAAGGCTCGCTGATAAGTTTCTACTCAGACACGCTGATTCGCCTGGTGATTGGCGGCGCTGTCGGCATCGCAATTGGTATTCCGGTCGGCCTGGCGCTTGGCCTGAACAGATTTGTCGCGGATATGTTCTACCCGCTGATGAACTTCTTCCAGTCGGTATCAGGTATCGCCATCTTCCCGGTAATCGTTATTTGGTTCGGTAACAGTGATACCACGGTTCTCATCGTTATCTTGTACACCAGCTTCTTCCCGATCGCCTTCAATGTGTTGTCCGGTGTGCGCTCAGTTCCGGTGCGCTATATTCAGGCGGCGCGTACCCTCGGCGCCTCGCGCTTTCAGGTGGTGCGCGACGTTCTTCTGCCAGGCGCCATGCCGTCGATCGCGGTTGGCACGCGTTTGTCAATTGGATTTGCCTGGCGTGCGGTTATTGCCGGTGAAATGTTGGCCGGTCGTCCCGGTCTCGGCAACATGATCTTCTCGGGCCAAGAATTTGACAACACCGCGCAAATTTTGCTCGGCATGGTGATGATCGGGGTTACTTGGATCGTCCTCGACCATTTCCTATTGCGACCGTTGGAGTCTGACACAATCGAAAGATGGGGGCTCGTGCAACGATGACTGCCATCACCGAATTCTCGATTGCTGTCCAAAAGCGCGTTGGCCGTCAGCGCCTTCTCAAAGCCTTCAAGGTGCTTTTAGGATCCGTTCCGTTCATCTTTTTGATTATCCTTTGGGAGCTCAACACTCAATTTGTTTGGTTTGATCCGATCGAAATTCCGCCGCTCTCCGATGTGTGGGGCGCGATATTCTTTCTGCAATCCGATTGTCCCGGATTCGTTGCCGCAATGCAGCAACACAATGACTGCAACCTGACCAACAACATCATGTCTTCGCTGGGGCGGGTCATCTTGGCTGGCGTCGTGGGCATTCCGTTGGGTATCGCGTTCGGTATCCTGGCCGGTATGAACCGCACCATTTCCGGCTATCTCGAGCCGGTTGGTATTTTCATGAACTCGGTGTCCGGTATCGCCTGGATCCCGCTCGCCATCGTGTGGTTTGGCGTCGGTTGGGAAACCACCCTGTTCATCATGCTGAACACGATCTTCTGGTTGATTTTCTTCAACACCATGATGGGAGTGCGCGCCGTTCCCAAGGTCTTGGTGCAGGGTGTGCAGACATTGGGAGGGTCGTATTACGATACGATCAAGCACGTCTATCTACCCGGTGCCATGCCGTCGGTTATCACCGGCATGCGTATGTCGCTGGGATTTGGTTGGCGCGCGCTTATCGCGGCCGAGATGATCGGTGGCGACAGCGGACTTGGATTTATGATCTTCGTCTCTGCGGTAGAGTTCAAGACCGAAGAGGTGTTCCTTGGCGTGATCCTGATTTCTTTAATCTATCTCATTTCCGATCGTTATATGCTGGTCCCGCTAGAGAAGTGGACCATCGAACGTTGGGGTCTAGTCTGGAAACCAACCTGATATGGCGTCACAAGAGCTAGATGAAGTCCGCCCAGTAAGAAGGCGGCGGGCGTGGTATCACCGGCGCGACATCCTGTTTGTCGTGTTCGTTGCCGCTATTTTTGCCGTTGGTCGGGGTTATGGCCTTGTCACCGGGCCGTCGCGAATTACTGATGCGCTGGTGGCTGCGCTCGATGAAAATCCCAGGAATGTTGATTTACTGGTAACCGCGAATTTTCCGCCTGAGCGGTTCCATTCCAATATTTACAACACATTGGGCGTGCAGCGTGGCACCGAGGGATCGACCACGCTGCTGGTGCGGGTCAAGCCCGCAGGCGTGCGGTGGCTCACCGAACAATACTGGATCAAGCAAGTCGATTTGGCGCCGGCGGACCATCGATAACCGACTTTTCTCGGCTAATTCATATAGAATTAAGCATCCGCCAGCCAGGCGGCGCCTTTGGCGTATAGCGCCTCGACTTCCGGGCCGGTGAGGCCCGGCATATCGGTCTTCACGGTGAGGCCAGCCCCGGTCTGCAAATAGGCCAGATGGCAATAGCCGCTGGGGAAACGCGCTAAAATTTCCGGGTCCAGGGTGACGGTTTGCGATGTGTCGACCGGGTCGAGCCGGTCTTTTTCATAGACGCCCTGCCGGTGCACCATGCCCCATCGCCCGTCGCGTTTTTCAAATAGATCGTGGAAGCGCACGGTGCAGACCACGTCGCACAGCACGTCATGGACCGGTAACCGTTGACCGATGGTCGCGCGGGTCTGCGCCACCGCGCGGTTGCCGTTTACCTCGACCGCCGAGCCACCCAGAATATGCTGCGCCGTGACGCCGCGTTCATGGCCGCGCCGCGCCTGGTCGATAAATTCATCCACCGGACCTTGAAACATCGTCGCCACCATGACGCCGTCGTCATGCCAGAGAGAGCGAAAGCGGTCCCAGTTGGCGGTATCGCGCCAGATCGCCCAGCACTCGATCATTTCGCGGATGGTTTGGCGATCCGTTGCTTCATTCGACATGCTGTTATCCCCTGGCGGTGTCGGCTACGCTGCTCCAGGCGCAATATGTACACCGCAGATCACGTGGAGGAAATACGATGCTCAACGAACTTCAGCAGGAATGGTGCGACACAAGCAAGTGGGATTTTTCCGATCTCAAGGCGCTGTTCATCAATTGCACCCTTAAACGCAGCCCCGGCATGTCTCACACCCAAGGGCTTATCGATATTGCTGGCACCATCATGGAGCGGAACGGCGTCGCCCACGAGACCATTCGCGCGGTCGATCATAACATCGCCTATGGTGTCTATGGCGACATGACCGAGCATGGTTGGGAGCGGGACGATTGGCCGGAGGTTTATAAGAAGGTCCAAGCCGCCGACATATTGGTGATTACCACACCGATTTGGCTGGGCGAGAAGTCGTCGGTCTGCACCAAGGTCATCGAGCGTCTATACGCCAACTCCAGCCATCTGAACGAACAGGGCCAGTATGCCTATTACGGCCGGGTCGGCGGCTGCCTGGTGACCGGCAACGAGGATGGCGCCAAGCATTGCGCCATGAACGTGCTCTATTCCCTGCAACATCTGGGATATGTGATTCCCCCGCAGGCGGACGCCGGTTGGCTTGGCGAAGCGGGACCGGGACCGTCCTATCTGGACGAGGGCTCAGGCGGGCCCGAGAACGACTTCACCAACCGCAACACCACCTTCATGACATGGAACCTGTTGCATGCGGCGCGCATGATGAAGGATGCGGGCGGGTTTCCGGCGCACGGCAATCAACGCGCGGCGTGGGATGCGGGTTGCCGCTTCGATTTCGAGAACCCCGAGCACCGTTAAACACCGGAGCTTTCCCTTCGGGGCCTCCATTCTACCCATGCGCTATCGACGCCAATCGTTAACGGCGGCGGCCTCTATATTCACCTCGGATATGGTTAAATCGTGCATTCTCGGCGAGGCGGAAGCGGATTGGGTGAACAATTATTTATGCTTAATAGCGTAGAAATTCCCAGGTTCTTGAGATCTTTAAGGTTAATAGAATAAATTTTATATAAAGGAACTTTTAATAATATTATCTTACTCCTATAATTTTTGAAGATTTTGGTAATCTTACCAGAGCGCCAGAATTATTTGTGAATACTTACTAATATTGCCTGACTAGGACAGCAGGCAAACAACCACGGGGCCAGGTTGGGCCTGCTGTAATCTAGGAGAGAGAAATGATTGCAATTGCATATCTTCAAACGCTGGCCCTGCGCCTGCGCAAAGACAAAGCCGGCGCTGTCGCGACGGAATATGCCTTCCTGATCGCGTTTATCGCCATCGTCGCCGCTGCGGGCATGGGCCTGCTCGGTGAAAACTTGAGCATCTTCTTCGACGATATCGGCCAAGCGCTCGACGGCGCTGCTGACAACCTGCCGACTATCGGCGGTAGCTGATCCAGCTATCGGTTGTCGAGACACGCTCTCGACGGCACGGAACGACACGATCAAGGCCGGCGCGCACCAGCGCCGGCCTTTTTCGTTGGTCAGGCCGGCCTGTTCGGTGATCAGGGCTGCGAGGTCTCTGGCAGCGGGATGAATTCGTCATCGCCGGCGACCCCATCGAAGCGTTGATTTTTCCAATCGTCTTTCGCCTGTTCGATACGGTCTTGCGAACTCGAGACGAAATTCCACCAAATATGCCGCGGGCCGTCCATCGGCGCGCCGCCCAGCAGCATGGCCCGGCTATCACTGACGGCGTCGATACTGACGTCGACATCCGGTGCCACCACGACCATTTGCCCGCTCGTATAGGGTTCGCCGGCAATCGAAACTTCGCCGTCGACCACATAGACCGCCCGCTCTTCATGGCCGTCGGGCAGGGGCACCAAGGCGCCGGCCGGCAGTGGGGCGTCGAGATAGAACATCGGCGAGAATGTTTTGACCGGCGCCGTGTGGCCGAAGGCAGTACCGGCGATGAGCCGCAGGGTCACACCGCCTTGGGCGATCTGGGGTAGGCTATCGGCGCCGTGGTGGAAAAAGCTGGGGTCGGTTTCTTCGTCGGCCAGCGGTAAGCCAATCCATGACTGGATCCCGTGTAGCCGATGTTCCACGGCGTTAACCTCGGCGGCTGTGCGTTCCGAATGAACAATGCCGCGCCCGGCGGTCATCCAATTTACATCGCCCGGCCGGACCGCCTGTTCGACGCCCAAACTGTCGCGGTGCATAATCTCGCCCTCGAACAAATAGGTCACGGTGGCCAGGCCGATATGGGGGTGGGGGCGGACATTGACGCCTTTACCGGCGGGAAACGCCGCCGGGCCCATATGGTCGAAAAAGACGAACGGTCCGACCGTTCGCTGTTGCGCGGCGGGCAAAACACGGCGCACGGAAAACCCACCGAGATCGCGGTCGCGCGGGTTGATGACGGTAGTGACGGGGTTGCTCATGTTCAACTTACTCCAGTCGTGCGGGGCGCCTTCCGGCCTAGTTAGGCTTGCTAGGTCCGCACGGCAAGGTGCGACAGCTCGATATTCGGCTTTTGCTAACTGATCGGCTAGGTTAGACGCCAATCCGCGTGGCGCAAAAGAGGAGTTCCAAAATGACCGCGACGACCAGCAACCCCCTGTCCCTTTTCGACATATCCGGTAAATCGGCGCTGATCGTTGGCGGCACGGGCACCTTTGGCGCCGCGGCCGCCCATGCGCTGACCGCCGCCGGCTGCAAGGTGACCCTGGCCGACCGCGGCGCCGACAAATTGGCGGCGATGTCGGAAGAACTAACCGCCGCTGGCGGCACGGTCGCGATGGTCGATAACTGGCCCGATACGGAAGCCAATGCGGCGGCCATCGTCGATGCGGTAGTGACCGCCCATGGCCGTCTCGATCTGATGTTCATCGCCTTGGGCACCAACGATGTCGCCTATATCGAGGACCAGCCGTTCGACGATTGGCGCAAGGTGATGATCGCCAACCTGGACACCTACTGGCTGGCCTGCCAGGCGGCGGGGCGTCAGTTCGCCAAACAGCCTGATAATGGCGCGCGCAACAAGGTCGTCGTGGTGTCGTCAACCCGCGGTCGCCATGGTCTGCCGAGCGGCTACACCGGCTATTGCGCGTCGAAATCGGGGCTCGACGGCATGGTCAAGGCGCTGGCCTGCGAATGGGGCGCGAAGGGTACCAACATCAACGCTATCGGCCCCACCGTGTTTCGCTCGCCCTTGGCCGAATGGATGTTTTCCGAAGAAGAGCCGGGACGCTCGGTGCGCGAGAAGATGCTTGACCGGGTGCCGGTCGGCCGGCTGAGCGAGACCGACGATCTGATCGGCGGTCTGATCTATTTGCTCTCGCCGGCCTCCGACTATGTCACCGGCCACACGCTGTATATCGACGGGGGCTATACCGCCGACTAGACGGCCTGCAATGCAGTGTCAGCACCGGCGCGGGCCTCGCGCCGCAACTCACGTACTTTCAAGAACACGATGATGTGGGTGATGATGAACAGCGGCACGAAGAAGCTGGGGAACAGGTTGAGCGGCCATACTTCCATCGCGCCGCTGGTCAGCGGGCTGGCGAATAAACCTGGAAAAGCGCCCGAGGTCAGGGTTGCCGCCATCACCGCGACCACAAAGTCGAACAGTCCCAGAGCGTGATACGCGATGAAGCGCCAACTGGTGGCAAAGGCCGGGTCGCGGGCCAACCGTGAAACCACGAAGGGTGCGGTGAACCCAACCAGAATGTCGCCGAAGCCGGCCGGCCAGGCGAAGGCGGCGGGGAAAATATCGTGGGCGTAGAGAATTAGAAACGTGAAGCCCAGAACCCGCCAATGGTGCAGCATGGTCAGGGTGCGCAGATCTTGGGCCAAGACGAAATTACGCAGGCGGCTCGAATACCGATAGGCCGTGAAGAATAGCGCCACCGGGACAATGACGGCGATTCCGACCGGCCGAAACACCTGGCTTGGATCGGCCGAAACTAGGCCGCTGATGCCGGTGAAATAGGCGATGATCGCCAAAGCGGCCACGAGGCCCGCGGTAATGAGTTTCGTTGAACTGGTCCATGCAAGTACGGATTGCTGGTTCGTCATCGGGTTTCTCCTGTCATAAAGTGTATATGCACGTAATGGTCCAAAAAAAGGGTCACGCTTGGGTCAGTGACACCGTTTGCGACAAATCGTCGAGCAGACCGGCCCAGCGTTGCCGGCCAAGACCGTCGACCAGTTGCGATTGAGCCTTGCGCCATAGCGGTAACGCGGTTTCTAAAAGTCGCCTGCCCTGAGAAGTCAGACGCACATTGCGAACGCGCCGATCCTTGCCGGGGGCAATAGAGACCAGCTTGCGCTTCACCAACGGTTGCAGGTTGCGGGTGAGGGTGGTGCGATCCATCACCATGATCTCGGCGAGCTGGCTGAGTGGCAGTTGATCGTTTTTTGATAACGCCGCCAGTACCGTGAACTGGGTTGCCTTGATGTCGGCGGGCTGTAACGCGGCGTCATAAACCTGCGAGATCGCCCGCGATGCCTGGCGGACATTTGCCAGCGTGCAGGCGCTCACATCCAGAGGGTCGCGGAGAGTGACATGTTTGGTCGCGGTTGCCATAATAGATGTATATACACCTAATAATCGGAATGCAAGGGGATGGTGGATTTAATTTGGTGGCGGCGCTTAGCTGACCGCCCTCAGTCGCCCTTGTTCAACGATGCCAACTCGGGCGCTGTGAACGCCTCCAACCCGCGGTCGATACCCTGCACTTCGTGGGTTCCCAACGCGGCCAGGTCGTCGGGGAATGCGTCGTTGAAATGCGCAGAGGCGACGATTGGCGTCGCCAGTTTCTTCGACAAACCGTCGAGCCGGGCGACCTCGTTTGCGGCTGGGCCGATGACGGTGAAATCGAGGCGCCGGTCGGTGCCCACATTGCCATACATGACTTGTCCGACATGCAGGGCGATGCCGAATTTGATCTCTGGCTGCTCCTGACCGGCGCGGACATCATTGAGGCGTTGGGCTCGCGCAATGGCGTCCTTGGCGGTCATCAGCGCCGCCCGGCACATGTCGGCGGCGGGGCGGGCGTCATCCTCGATGGGGAAGATCGCCATCACCGCGTCGCCGATGAATTTGAGCACCTCGCCGCCATGGTCGAGCACCGCGCCGGCGGTGCAGTCGAAATAGTCGTTTAAGGTTTCCAGATAGTCGTCGAGGGGCATTTCGTCGGCTAGGCGCGTTGAATCCCGCAAGTCGCAGTACCACAGCACACAATCGATCAAGTGCCCATCGCCGCGCTCGACGAGCCCGTCGAGAACATGCCCACCGGAATATTTACCGAGATAGGTGTCGAGCAGTGCTTTCGAGAGGTCATAGGTCACTGTCGCCTTAATCGATGCTGCCAGCGGCATTGACATCGCCTTGAGATACTCGATCTCCATCTCGGCGAAGCCGCCGGCGCGGCGGGTTGAGAAAGCGCCGAGAACGCCGGCCATGCCGGGCGGCAGTTCGGCCCAAAGCAATTCATCGGTGTTGCCGTAGGACTGGAAGAACGCGAAATAGTCGGTGATTCCGGCCGCCCGCAATCGGTCGAATAGCGGGAAATTTAGATTCGGGTCGATTCTTCCAGATGAAAATGCACAAATGGAATGCCGTTCGACGCCATATGGAAAAACGGCGCGTTTTGAAATTCGGGGCTGGTTATGATGTTGCGCGATACACGTTGTACCGACACCTGGTCGTGATCGGCTTCCCACACGATGTCGTCCGCGCCGAAGACCGGGTGCAGAACCATCCCGCCAATAGAGATGCGGCTGACCGGAATGCCACCGGCAACTAGCCGGCGCCCGAACCCCTGCACCAGATCGGCGACCGTCGTCTCGTGCAGACCCTGTTGCAGGGTCCATTGGGCCAGGCCGTCGAATAACGGCGAAAAGGGTGGTTGGTCGCTCATATTGGTTCACAAATCGCTGGGTGAAAGGATGATCCTAGCTCAATCCACAGCATCATACTTTGATACCTCACAGAAATTTCATAAATCGCCAAATAGTTATCGGCCGGTCATGACCATGATGGCGTTTCGGTGTGACAATCGGCGTTTCCCGAATTTACCTGCCAAGTGGTAGCCTACGCACAGCGCGTTGACGTTATCCAGCCCGAGTGCGGAGTGCACAAATCTCCATGAGTTCCCCATCGACAGGCCCCGGCACCGCCGCCGGTAATTTGCGCGGCACCGGGTGGATGCTGCTGACCGGCCTGTTCTTTGTCGCGGTGACCGGTATCGTCCGCCACCTGGGCACCGATATGAACCCAATCCAGGCGGCCTTCATCCGCTATGGCTTCGGCTTTGTGCTGATGATCCCGATTTTTATGCGCCTCGAGACATTGCGTCCGTCAAACAGCATCTTGGGGCTCTATCTGGCGCGCGGCCTGTTGCACGGCATCGGCGTCTCCCTTTGGTTCTTCGCCATGGCGCGTATTCCCATCGCCGAGGTGACGGCGCTGGGTTTCACCGCGCCGATCTTCACCACCATCGGCGCCGCGCTGTTTCTCGGCGAGAAACTGCGCATTCGACGTATTGGCGCGGTCCTGATCGGCTTTGGCGGCACCCTGATCATTCTGCGGCCGGGGTTCGAGGCGGTGAGTATTGGCGCTTTGGCGCAGGTCGCCGCAGCCCCGGTTTTCGCTGGTTCCTTCCTGATTGCCAAAAAACTGACCGAGACGGAATCCAGTACCGCGATCGTCGCCTTTTTGTCGATCATCGTCACGATAGTCTTGCTGCCGCCCGCCCTGTTGGCTTGGCGAACCCCGACCGTGGCGGAACTCGGGCTGCTTTTCGCCGTCGCGGCGCTGGCCACCGCCGGCCACGTTACGTTAACGCAAGCCTTCAAATGCGCCGAGATCACGGTGACCCAACCGGCGCAGTTCCTGCAATTGGTCTGGGCGACCCTGCTCGGGCTGTTAGTGTTCGGCGAACAGCCAGTGCTGTGGACATGGGTCGGTGGCGCCATCATCGTCGCCAGCGCCACCTACATTGCCCACCGGGAGACCCGGCAAAAGGAAGCGGTCTCGCTAGAACCCGAAATAGCTGCCGAGGCCGGCCCGCGCTGACGCTGGGTGTGAACCCTTGCCCTTCGAGACGCCGCTCAGAGTGAGGCTTCGCGAGGGCCTATCAGAATTCCTCATCCTGAGGGCTCGCGTAGCGTGTGTCTCGAAGGACGCGGAATTCCACCCGCCGCCAGATGCGTTACCTCTCCGACTAGCCGGTCTTCCAGCCATTATGGTTGATATCGAAGATCACCCCGTTGGGATCGCGGAACTTGATCTCGTAGAAGCCGCCGGTGTTGGATTCCTCGCCCGACAAATGGCTGCCGCCGGCCGCTTCGATGCGCGTCGAGGTCTCCGCCACATCGTCGACCACGAAGCCGAAATGATGGACGCCGAAATAATCCTTGCCGCGGTCTTCGCCCGCCGCCTCGTCGGTCTTGTAGCGTAGCAGCGCCAGATTGATGACCCCGTCCGACAGATAGACGCCGGTGGCGCCGGGATGATCGTTCTCGCCGACCCGTTCCAGGCCGAACGCTTTCTCATAAAACGCCGCCGCGGCCTCCGGGTCGGGAACAGACAGCGCGAAATGTCGCAGCTTGGCCATGGGGTTTCTCCTTAGGGCAATTGGGGGCTTAGTCCATAGTTTATCGAAGCATTGGCGCACTCACCAACTATTGCGACGGCGCTGAGATACCGAAGACGCGCATGGCGTTGGTTTGCGCGATCGCTTCGGCGGTTTCCGGCGGCAGTTGGCCGAGCCATCTGCGGTGTTCGTCGATCAGCGATCCGTAGCTGGCCCAGCGGTCATTAAGATGGGTCAACAAACCATTTAGCTATGCGCGGGGTGACA
Source organism: Alphaproteobacteria bacterium (assembly GCA_011087645.1). Lineage (GTDB taxonomy): Bacteria > Pseudomonadota > Alphaproteobacteria > UBA6615 > UBA6615 > JABDJY01. The sequence continues at coordinate 47,751 of JAALLF010000009.1, read as the reverse complement.
CTAAGTATGAATGGGAAGAAACATGATATTGCAATAAGAAAGTATAGGAGGCCCCACATATCTTCTGCTTTCTCTACTAAATACTCGTCTTTTTTAGCAAAACTATCACCGCTAATTTTCATTCTCTTATATAGGTGGATTAGCTGATCTGTATTATCGTTGTATGATCTCCTAACGACACGCATTGTCCACGCAGATATCGCTGCGATAGCAATGAAAGTTAGAGCAAATATAACGCCCGTAAGGTCTGGGGACTTAGACTCTAGGGAGGCCGTTAAGAAAGCAAAACTCGCTATTGCCGAAAAGATGGGAATCTGAAATCGGACTTTCTTATTATAATCGATTTTGTCATACAGTCTGGAGGCGTAAAGTTTCTGTCTGTCGTAGACATTTTCACTTTCTGTAGTCTCCTCACATTCCATCTAATATCTCCATTTTTACCGACATATTCTATGTGAACCCCGGTTTCCGGCACAATTGTAGTCATCTAGGTTGCCCTGGACAACGTGATCGCGGCGGGGGACGGTATTTGTCTGGATTAACCTTCAACCACCATTAAGGCGGCCGTCCCAGGCCACATTTGGCTCTGATTTTCGTCATCGACACAAACCTCTCCTGTCCTCGGCATGAATGAACGGTGATCTGTTGGCCATGTCGGAACTGTTGCTGGTCTGACCCGATCGATGAGGCATACAATCTTGCCCGCGACTGGTAATATTGGATACCTCTATATTCACCTGCCTGGCGTCAGAAGATATGAGCGAACGAGCCTCCCAAAATCAGAAAATATTCTGCATCGGTCGCAACAAGACCGGCACGACATCGTTAGGGGCGGCGCTGCAAAATGCCGGGCTGACGCTGGGCAGTCAAAACACCGGGGAGAGCCTGGTATACGACTGGGCCGCGCGGAAATTCGATAGAATCGTCGAGTTTGCGCGCTCGGCGCAAGCCTTTCAGGACGTGCCGTTTAGCCTGCCCTACACCTATCAAATTCTCGATCATAGTTTCCCGGGATCGAAATTCATCCTGTCGGTCCGCGATAACGAGGACCAGTGGTATGCGTCGGCTGTCCGCTTTCACACCAAAATTATCGGCCAGAACCGTATACCTACCGCCGATGATTTGAAAAACTTCATGTATCACCACCAGGGATATGTGTGGGACGTCACAAGGCTGACTTACGGGATCAACGAGGAAACGCTGTACGACGAAAAAATATTCAAAAGCCATTATCTGCGACACAACTACGCGGTGCGGGAATATTTCCGCTACCGCCCCCGCGATCTGCTGGTGATCAACTTGGCGGATGACCAGGCGGAAGCGCGGCTTGGATCGTTTTTGGGCCTAGAGAGTTTCGCGGGAATTCTGCCCCATCTAAACAAGAGCTGACGCGACAGGCTGCCCGCGCCACGCCGCCGGAAAATCGCCATGTGGCAGCGGCGCTTTGGGCCGTGCTATCGTTTGCCCCTTCAAACGATCAAGTAAGGGGAGGGATATGCAAAATCTTGACGTCACCGTTGAAGGGCTGGAACCGGGCGGGCGCATCGCGCGCGAGTTCGCCTTTGGTGTGCCGGCCGACGACGAATTATTCACCTTCGGTCCCAATATCAGCCCGGCCGTGAGCTGGAGCGCGGGACCCGACGGCACCAAGTCCTATGCGGTGATCATGCACGATGCCAGCGTGCCGACCGTGTTCGATGACGCCAACCAAGAGGGCAAGACTATCTCGGCCGATTTGGCGCGCATGGACTTCTATCACTGGATTCTGGTCGATGTGCCGGCTGCCGTGGCAAGCATTGCCAAGGGCGCCGAATCCGATGCTGTGGTCGCCAAAGGTAAGCCCATCGGTCCGGTCGATTATGGCGTTCGCGGCGCCAACAATTTTGGCATGTTCATGGCCGGTAACGACGATATGGCAGGTGATTACGGCGGCTATGACGGGCCGGCGCCGCCGTGGAACGACGAGATCATGCACGAATATCATTTCACCGTGTATGCGCTGGACGTGGAAAGCCTCGACTTAAGCGGCGCGTTTAGCGGCCAGGACGCGCTCGCGGCGATGGAAGGTCATATCCTCGCCAAAGGCGGCGTGATGGGTCTCTACACGCTGACCCCGAGCCTGATGTAGCGGGTTAGCCGTCGGTGGCGCTGGTATAGTCAACCAAGCGTGACTTGTATTCGCTGCGCGCCAGGGTGCCGGCGGCGACCAGCTCGACCTGGGCGGTGAAGATCAGCCGCTCGCGGATTGCCGTCTCGATGGCGGCGGCGAGGCCAGCCTCGGGTTCTACGCCTTCCGCCAGTTCCACGGCGACCGGTAACGGCGGCGATTGTTTGACGCCACGCGCGGTGGGGCGCACGGCAATCATGCCGCCGACCGTCGGCGCGAATGTGCTCACCACTTCCCGGATGGCGCTGGGAAACACATTGACGCCGCGCACGATTAGCATGTCGTCGGTGCGTCCGATGCAGCGCACCCGCACCCCGGTGCGCCCGCTAGGCACCGGTCCGGCGGAGACCACCACATGGTCACGGCTGCGAAAGCGCAGCAGGGGGGCGGCCTCGTGTTGCAGATGGGTGTAGACCAATTCACCGCTGGCGCCGTTTTCCAGCGGGATCACCGCGCTCGTATCGGGATCGATGAGTTCCACATGGACAAAGCCCTGGGCGCAGAAATGCATGCCCGCCTGTTCCGGTCCTTCGCCCCAAATCGAAATCGAAATATCGCCGATGCCCATCACCTCGTGGACCCTGGCGCCGAAGGCTTGCTCGAGTTGCTGGCGCACCGCCGGCTCACTGGCGCCCGGCTCGCCGCCGCACACCAAGGTCTCTAACCCGCAGGCCGCCGGGTCGATGCCGCGCGCCCGCGCGGTCTCAGCGATGTAGGCCAGAAACGATGGCGTACCGGGCATGGCGTTGGGGCGGAAGCGGTCGAGCGCGGTGATCAGCCGGTCGGTGTTGCCGGTGCCGATCGGCACCAGATTGACCCCCAGGGCTTGTAGGGATTCGCCCACCGCGCCAGCGACGAAGGGGCCGGAATTATAGGTCGTGAGCACCCGGTGATGAGGCCGGATACCGGCGGCGGTATAGGTGCGCTGCGAGGTTCGTATCCAGCGTATCAGGTCGCTATAGGTCAAGGGGATATACATCGGCGCGCCAGAGGTGCCGCTGGACGAATAAATGCGCGCGATTTTGTCCAGGGGCGCCGCGCAATGGGCACCCAGGGGCGCGGTATCCGCCTGGCTCTGGCGCAGCTCGTCCTTGGTGGTGAAGGGCAGGTCCGCCAGATCGTCCAACCCGCCCACCGCCTCGGCGTCGGCGAAACCGGCATCGGCTAATTTCGCGCGATAAAACGGCGAATTTTCGTACAGATAGGCGATCTGTTTGCGAAACAGCGTCTCATCGATCGCCCGTTGTTCGGTGGGATCGCGGGTCTCCACCTCCGGTTCGAACATATCCGGCCGGCGGTCGGCCGGGTCAGCCACCGTCATACTCGATGGGCTCGGCGCCATAGTGCGACATCAGGAAGCCGATTGGCCGTTGCTGCTCTTCGTTCAGATGACCAATCAGGCCCAAGGTGCGCGCCAGGATCGGAATGCCCCGCACCGCACCTTTTGGCACGTCCAGATCCAGCAATACGGCGGCCATGGGGCCGGTGAGGTTCATCGGCAGCGGCTTGCCCCAGACCTGTTCGACGACGGCGGGGAATTCGCGCAGCAGGGCGACATACTCGCCGCTCACGCCGCGTTCGTCGGCCAGCGCCAGCACCCGCTCGGCGCGCGGGTCGATAGGGTGATGGATGGGATGGCCGAATCCGGGCAGAAACTTGCCGGCGGCCTTGTATTCCTGTCCGATTTCCAATGCCGCATCGGCGGCGGACAGACCTTTTTCCGAGATCCGCTGGCGGGTGGCGTCGAGCATCTCGGCGCCCTGTTCCGCGCTACCCAGGATCACCGAGCCGACCCCCAATATGCCGGCGGCGACGGCGGCTTGCAGGGCCTCCGGCGCGGCGGCCAGGGTCATGCGGGCGGCTTGGACGCTGGGCACCAGACCGTGCTCAGCCAGGGCGACTACCAGCAGGTCGAGAAAAAACGCCTGATCCTCGGTCGGCTCCTTGCCGGTCAGATGGAAGTAGAAGAACTCGGCAATCGACACATGGCCCATCACCTCGTTGCACAGATCCTTGCCGCGCACCGTGATCGAGGCTGCGTCAGACGTTTCGATCGCCGATTTGGCCTCGCCCTTTTTGCCGATCAACATGGTTTTTCGCTTTCTTTTTATGGTTATCGGTGGAGCTCGAATAATGCCGAATTCCCCGCTATAGGGCGACGATAGCCGGTTTTGGGCGGCCTGAGAACGTTTCGGGCGCGAGAATCGTCTACTTGGCGCCAGGAAGGTTTCTTGACTCCTATCGCGCTGGCGCGCGTACAATGATGACCTCAATAAAACCAAGAACTGCGATTGCGTGTCCGCAACCAGCACAGGAGAACGGCGCTATGCAATATGGGATGTTTTCGATGCCCCTTCGGCCCCCCGGAGGCGATGTCACCAAGGAATACCATCAGGACGTCGAGACTTTTGTGCTGGGCGATAAGCTCGGCTACAGCGAAGGTTGGATGGGCGAGCATTACACCATTCCGTGGGAGCCCGTGCCGTCGACCGATCTCTTCGCCGCCAGCGTTTTTGCGCAAACCGAACAAATCCGCGTCGGCACCGGGGTTGTGTTGCTGCCCATGCACGATCCGCGCCTGGTGGCGCTGCGTATCGCCTATCTCGACCATCTGTCGAAAGGCCGGCTGAATTTCGGCATCGGCGCCGGCGGCGCGCCGACCGACTTCCACTTCTGGGACATCGACTACAAGGAAGGCGAACATCGCGCGCGTATGCGTGAATCGATCGACGTCATCAAACGCTTGTGGACCGAGGATGACCCGTTCGAGCACAACGGTAAATTCTGGCAGTTCAAGGTGCCGGAGCCGATGATGCAGGTGCCGCTCTATCATCACGTTCGTCCCTATCAGGACCCCCATCCGCCGATCGCCGTAGCCGGTTTGCACAAGGCCTCGGAATCGCTGGTCACGGCGGGCGAGCAGGGTTGGATTCCCATGAGCATCAACTATCTGCCGGCGGAGAATTTGATCACCCACTGGGGTGCGGTGTGCGATGGCGCGAAGAAAGGCGGCCGGCCAACGCCGAGCCGGCGCGATTGGCGTATTGCGCGGGAAATATTCGTCGCCAAGACCGACGCCGAAGCGCGCGATAAAGTGCTCAACGGCCCGATGGCGGCGGCCTATTCGAACTACATGTTCAACGTGCTGCAGTCGCTCGGCGTGGTCGATCTCTATAAGTCGGATCCGGACATGCCCGACGAGGCGCTGACGGCGGAATATGTCTGCGACAACATCTGGGTCGTCGGTAGTCCCGATACGGTCGCTGAGAAGCTCGAGACCCTCTACAACGACGTCGGCGGTTTCGGCACGGTGTTGCAGATCCAGTACACCTACGAGCCGTTCCAGGAATGGAAAGACAATATGGAACTGCTCGCCAAACAGGTGATGCCGCAACTCAAGCATCTTGTGCCGGACGACGCGGATGCGGCTGCAGCGGCGCAGTAAACCGGCACCGGAGACAATACGAACAGGGAGTACCTGTCATGTCGCTTGCTGCAGATGTCGAACGCGTTGTCGCGCCGTACATTGCTCGGTGTATTGCGCAAGAAGAAATTCCGATCATCGATGTCGGCGCCTATCTGGCCGGCGATATCGAGGCGCGCGAGCAATTCGCCGTCGATCTGCGGGCGATCCAAGAAAGCCTGGGGTTCTTCGTCGTCGTCAATCACGGGGTGTCCCAGGACCTCATCGATCGCAGTTTTGCGCAGGTCGCCGAGCTATTCGCGCTGCCGCTCGAGACCAAGATGAAGTATCAGGTCGATTACCACCACATCGGCTACATCCCCGACAAAGCCAGCGTGTTGCGCCATTCGGAAATATCGAAGGCCAACGACAATAAGAAGAAAGACAAGAACGAGGGCTGGTCGTTCATGCGCGATCGGACCCCCGGCGACCCCAAGGTGGTGGCCAATGTTCGCCATCGCGGGCTCAACAAGTGGCCAGCGGAACTACCTAATTTCCGCCCGATCATTCGCGAGTATCAAGACAAGATGGAAGCGCTGGCGCTGAAAATGCTGCCGGTCTATGCCCGCGCATTAGAGATGCCGGCGGACTTTTTTGACGACAAGTTTACCTGCCCGGAATATTACAACCGCTGTTCCTGGTACCCGCCGACCGAGGTGGAAGAGGGTCAACTTTCGGTGGCGGCTCATTCCGACCATACATCGATGACTTATCTGCCGCTGATGGAAGTGCCGGGGCTGGAAGTCATGGCGCCGTCGGGCAAATGGATAGAGGTCGACCCGTTGCGCGGCGGCATCGTGGTCAACACCGGCGAATTCATGAACCGCTGGAGCAACGGGCGCTTCATCGCCACGCCGCACCGGGTGGTACCGCCGGAACGGGACCGCTACGCGTTGACGTTCTTTTTTAATGCCAACGATGAGACGTTGGCCGACCCGTTGCCGACTTGTGTTGAGCCCGGCGAAAAACCGAAATACGAACCCATATCGTTCCACGAATTTCAGATTGGCTATCTGGACACCAACTACATCTACCGAACCGCGGAGATGGATGAAGACTAAGGAGGCCTGCCATGTCGGTTGCTGCAGAAATCGAGCCTACTGTCACGCCGGACATTGCCCGGTGCATCGCCGAAGAAGAAATTCCTATCGTCGATGTGGGCGCCTATCTGTCCGGCGATGTCGCCGCGCGCGAACAACTGGCGGTGGATCTGCGGGCGATCCAGGAAAGCCTGGGTTTCTACGTCATCGTTAATCACGGCGTGCCGCAGGATATCATCGATCGTAGTTTCGAGCAGGTTGCAGAGCTGTTCGCCCTGCCACTCGACACCAAGATGAACTACCGGGTCGACTACCACCATATCGGTTATATCCCGGACAAGGCGACCGTGCTGCGCTGGTCGAAGATCGCCGACAACAAGAAGAAAGATTTAAACGAAGCCTGGGCGTTCATGCGCGAGCGCACGCCCGACGATCCCAAGGTGGTCGCCAATGTGCGCCATCGCGGGCTCAATAACTGGCCGGAAGAACTGCCGAATTTCCGGCCGGTGCTCTTGGAGTACCAGGAGACCATGGCGGTGCTGGCGCAGAAAATGTTGCCGGTCTATGCCCGCGCATTGGAAATGCCGGCGGACTATTTCGACGATAAGTTTTCGCACCCGGAATATTACAATCGCTGCGCCTGGTACCCGCCGGCCGACGCCGAAGAGGGACAATTCTCGCTCGCGCCCCATGCCGACCATAGCTCGATTACCTATCTGCCGTTGATGGACGTGCCGGGGCTGGAAGTTATGGCGCCGTCGGGCAAGTGGATCGAGATCGCGCCGCTGCGCGGCGGCATTGTGGTCAATACCGGCGAGTTTCTAAACCGCTGGACCAACGGCCGGTTTATCGCCACCCCTCACCGGGTGGTGCCGCCGAAGAAGGACCGCTACGCGCTGACCTTCTTCTTCAACGCCAACGACGAGACCGTTGCAGATCCCATCCCGACCTGCATCGAGCCGGGCGCGAAACCTAAATACGAGCCCATGTCGTTCCACGACTTCTTCATCACCTATATGGACGGTAATTATATCTACCGGACGACGGAGATGGACGAGGAGTAGGTAAGGGTATTCGAAATGTTAAAATTCGTTAGACGGATACTGGTTTGGGTTTTTGTTTCCGGTGTCTTGGTGTTACCGGTGAGCGCTGTCGCTGATGACATGATGGATGAGGCACGCGCCGCTCTCGTCGAATTTACCGAAGCTGTGTTGGCGGGCCCGGACGTGTTAGCGCCTCTTTTGGCGCCTGAATATCAGATCATGCGCACTAATGGGGTTGGTTATGACCGTGACGGTTATTTGAACCGCGGCGCCGGTTCGGTCAATGCGCAACCCGACTTTTCGCACGAAGATCTCGTCGTCACAGTCGATGACGATGTCATGGTTGTGCGTTATTTTCTTCGGATAGACGAGACGATCGATGACAAACCGGTAAAAAAGCGTGCGCCGAGACTGACAGTATTTCGAAAAATCGACGATATATGGAAGGTCGTCGCCCATTCGAATTTTGGCGCCACCAACTAACTTTTCGCCGATGTGTATCGCGGCGCAAACGGCTTTGATAGAAGGCGGTTGTAATGAGTGAGAACCACCTTCTTGTCGAGGTCCGCGACCAGGTCCTCTACGCGACCTTGAACCGACCGGAAAAGCACAATGCCTTGAGCCTGGCATTGCTGGCGGACCTGCGAAAACTGTTCGAAAGCCAAGCCGGCGACGACACGCTGCTGGCCGCGGTGCTGACCGGAACCGGCGAGAAAACATTCGCGGCCGGCGGCGATCTGCGGGAATTAGCGGCGTTGCGCACCGCGCCTGAGGCCGAACAGATGGCGCGCGACGCCAAGGCGGCGCTGAACGCCATCCGCACTTTTCCGGTGCCGGTGATCGCCGCTCTCAACGGTAATACGTTTGGCGGGGCGGCGGAACTGGCCGTTGCGTGTGATTTCCGCATTGCCGCGGCCCATGCAAGGATCGGCTTTGTCCAGGGGCGGCTGGCGCTGTCCACGGCCTGGGGCGGCGGTCCCGATTTGCTGCAACTGCTTGGCCGGGCGCAGGGATTGCGGCTGATGGTGACCGGCGAGATGGTGCCCAGCGGCGAGGCGTGGGCGATAGGTCTGGTCGATAGAGTCGCTAGTGAAAACGACGGTTTGGAAGAGGTGGTGGAGGAATTTCTCGAACCCATGCGCCAGCAGGCGCCGCAAGTGATGCGTGTTTTCAAGGCGCTTAGCGACGCGCATAGGCGGGGCGATTCCCGCGAGACAATGCAGGAAATAGAGACCAAAATGTTCGTCGAGACTTGGGTTCACGACGATCACTGGGAGGCGGCCGAGAAGGTTCTGCCGTCGCGGAAATAAACGATATGAGCAAAGCTACCAAAGGCCACACCGAACAAGAAGCGCTGGCCGAGCGCGCGCCGCCCGATAAGCCCAACCCGTTCACACCGTCGGGCATCGAGGTGCCGGTGGTGGTGACGCCCGATATGGTCGATTTCGCCGATGTTGGCCAGCCCGGCCAGTATCCCTTCACCCGAGGAATATTCGAGAACGGCTTTCGCGGCCGGTTGTGGACGATCCGTCAATATTCCGGGTTCGGCACGGCGGAGGAATCCAACGAGCGCTACCGCTTCCTGCTCGACCAGGGGCAGACCGGCCTGTCGGTCGCCCTCGACCTGCCGACCCAGTGCGGCTACGACCCGGTCGATCCCATGGCGCGGGCCGAGGTGGGCAAGGTCGGCGTGTCGCTATCTAACCTGGCCGAAGTGGAGCTGCTGTTCGATGGCATCGACGTCGGCTCGATCTCGACCTCGTTCACCATCAACGGCACCGCGTCGATCAGCTACGCGATGTATTGCGCCGTGGCCGACAAGCAGGGCGTGCCGCGCGAGAAGCTGACCGGCACCATCCAGAACGATATTCTGAAAGAGTATGTGGCGCGCGGCACCTGGATCTTCCCGGTCAAGCCGTCGATGCGCCTGATCGCTGATACCATCCTGTTCTCCAACGAGCAGACACCGCGTTTCAACGCGATTTCGATCGCCGGCGCCCATGTGCGGGACGCCGGTTGCACGGCGGTCGAAGAGATGGGTTACACCCTGGCCAACGGGCTGGCCTATACCGACGAGCTGATCCGCCGTGGCGGCGATGTGGAGAAATTCGCCCGCCGCCTGAGCTTCTTCTTCTATGTCCACATGGATTTCTTCGAGGAGATCTGCAAATTCCGCGCCGGCCGCCGGCTCTGGGCCAAGCTGATGAAGGAACGCTATGGCGTCGAGGACCCCAAGGCGCAGATGTTCCGCTTCGGCGTGGTATGCGGCGGCTCGTCCTTGATTGGTTCGCAACCCCACAACAACATCGTGCGGGTCGGCACTGAGACCATGGCGGCGGTGTTGGGCGGGGCGCAATCGATCTTTACCTGCGCCTTCGATGAGGCGTTCCAAATCCCCACCGAGCATTCCGCCGAGATCGCGCTGCGTACCCAACAAATTATTGCCCACGAAAGCGGCATCGCGCGTACCGTCGATCCCCTGGGCGGCAGCTATTATGTGGAATGGCTGACCGATCAGATGGAAGCCGGCATGATGGGCGTGATCGAGGAGATCGAGCAATATGGCGGGGTCGAGAAAGCGGTCGAGGATGGCTGGCTGCAGATGAAAATCGCCCAGCGGGCGTCGGAGCGTAAACGCGCCGCCGATACCGGCGACACCGTGATCGTCGGACAGAATTATTATCGCCGCGACGACCAGAGCGAAGGGGTCGGCGAAGTGTTCAAACTCGACCCCCAGGCGACGGCGAAGGTTGTCGAGAAATACGAGCGGGTACGCGACACCCGCGATTCCGCCGCCGCCGAGGCCTCCCTGGCGGCGCTCGAGAAGGCGGCGGCCGATGACGGCGAAAACCTGATGCCCTATCTGATCGATTGCTGCCACGCCTACGCCACGGTTGGTGAGATGGTCGCCACCCTCAAGGGCCAGTGGGGCGAATTCGAAGAGCCGGTGCGATTGTGAGGGATGGCGATAGGAAGACCCTCTCCCAGAGGGAGAGGGTGGTGAGCGAAAGCGAGCCGGGTGAGGGGTTACAAACCCCTCCGCGTTTCCTCGATCCATCTTACCCCCTCACCCCAACCCTCTCCCCATGGGAGAGGGGGCTTATTGTCGAGGGTCACCCCCACCTAAATCCTCCCCCATCAAGGGGGAGGACTTTGAACCGTGTGTCGGCTACCGCCCTAACTCCCTCCCCCTTGATGGGGGAGGGCCGGGGTGGGGGTGACGTTAAAAGATGAAATCGTTGCTTGGAAAACGGATAACGGCATCATGAGCCTTAAGGGAAAACGTATCTTGATCGCCAAGCCGGGCCTCGATGGCCATGATGTGGGCGCCAAGATTATTGCGCTGGCGTTGCGCGACGCCGGCGCCGATGTGATCTATACCGGCCTGCGCAAGAGCCCGGACTATATCGCCCGGGTCGCCGTCGATGAGGATGTCGACGCGGTGGGCCTGAGCATGCTGTCGGGCAGTCACAAGGAAATCGTCGCCGAGACGGTGGATTGCCTGGCGGCGCTCGACGCCGGCGACATTAAGATATTCGTCGGCGGCACCATCCCGGCCGACGACCATGCCGGGCTGATCGCGGCGGGGGTGTGCGGTATCTATACCGCCGAGATGACGGTCGACGACGTGTTGTCGGCGATCGATAAGGAGCTGGCCGCGTGAGCAGCGGCCCCCTGTCGGGCATTCGTATCTTGGAAGTCGGCCATGTTCTGGCCGGTCCGTTTTGCGCCATGATCCTGGCCGATCTCGGCGCCGATGTGATCAAGATCGAGCCGCCAGCCGGCGACATGGCGCGCAATATCACGGGTAATTTCATCGGGCCCTATAACGACTATTTCACCAGCATCAACCGCAATAAGCGCGGTATTGTGCTCGATCTTGGAACGGCTGAGGGCCAGACCCGGATGGCCGAATTGGCGGCGTCGGCGCACGGGCTGATTACCAATTTGCGGCCCTCGACGATCAAGCGGTTCGGGCTGACCTACGACGCTCTCAAGACCCACAACGATAAGCTGGTCTGCGTGGCGCTGACCGGCTTCGGCCTCGATGGGCCCTATGCCGATAAGCCGGCCTACGACTATATCGTGCAGGCATTGACCGGGGTGATGGCGCTGACCGGCGATCCCGGCGGCTTGCCCACCAAGGCGGGCTATTCGGCGGTCGATAATTCGACCGGGATCATGGGTGCGGTGGGTCTGTTGGCGAAGATCGTCGAGGGCAAGGGCGGCCAGGTCGATGTGTCCTTGTTCGACACCATGCTCATGCAGCTCAATTACCTCGCCTCGGCCTATCTCAACCATGGCGTCAAGCCGCAGCGCATTGCTAATAGCGGCCATCCCCATATGGTGCCGGCGCAAGTGTTCGCGACCAGCGATGGCTACGCGGTGCTGTTCATTTCCACCGACAAGTTCTGGCGCCGGTTCTGCGATATTGTCGGCTGGCCCGAGCGCGCCGACGATCCAAAGTTCGCCACCATGGCGGCGCGGGCGGAGAACCGCGAAGAGGTGATCGCCGAGACCGCCGCCTTGATGAAGACCCGCGATACGGCGGCGTGGGTCGAACTGTTGGGGGCTGAGGGCATCGTTGTCTCCGGTATCGCGACCCTGGACTCCGCTCTCGACGGCGACATCGCCACGACCCGCGACATGGTGGCGGTGATCCCAACCCCCGATGGACCGCTGCGCGTCGTTGGCAATCCGATCAAAATGTCCGATCACGGCGCCAGCTATGGGCCGCCGCCCTTGCTGGGAGAGCATACCGACGACGTATTGGCTGGAACTGTCGCAACGGCGGCCAAATGAGCAAGGGGGGCCGCAATCCGCAGCCAAACCCAAGGCGCGAAATGAGCCGCGCCCTATCGCGGGTGGCCAATGCCACCGTCGCCGAGACTCTAAAGCATCAGGCGGAACATCAGGCGAAACGGCCGGACCAAGAACTCTACCGCATCGGGGTGACCGGCGCGCCGGGGGCCGGCAAGAGCACATTGATCAGCCGGCTGGCATCACGCCGAGTCGAACGCGGCGCGAAGGTCGCCGTCGTCGCCATCGATCCGACCAGCCCGGTGTCGCAGGGCTCCATCTTGGGCGACCGCATTCGCATGGACGCGGTGTCCGACGATCCCAATATTTTCATCCGCTCGATCCCCAGCCGCCGCGCCCATGACGGTTTGGCGGATAACACCGCCGATCTGCTCTGGGCGATGGAGGGACATGATTTCGACGAGGTCATCGTCGAGACGGTCGGGGTCGGCCAGGCGGAATATTCGATCCGCGCCATCGTCGACACGGTGGTGCTGGTGTTGCTGCCGGAATCCGGCGACGCGGTGCAGGCGATGAAGGCCGGCCTGCTGGAGATGGCCGACATCTACGTGGTCAACAAGGCCGATCTGCCCGGCGCCGAGCTGATGGCCGGTGACATCGCCGCCACCGCCGATCGCCGGGCGGATGTTGAAGGGGGATGGGTGCCGCCGGTCTTGCAAACCTCGAGCCGCGACGCCGACAGTTTCGCCGCGCTCGACGAGGCCATCGAAGCCCACCGCGCCTGGCGGCAGGCGCGTGTTGACGCGGACCAAGTACGCCGCGCGCGCACCCGCTATCAGGTGCAAGGCCTGATCAGCCGCCGCGCCGAGGAGCTGTTGGAAGCCATGGCCGAAGACGAGCTCGACCGCTCTCCGAAGGAAATCTACCAAGCTCTGCTGCGCCAGCTCGCCTCCGCGCCGGAAGATGGCGACGAATAAAAAAACCGCCACGATGTTTTCCGACCGGGCGGTTCCTCTTTTCCCCGCACCTACCTTAAATTCATCAGCGCGGTAACGGGGCTTTTATAGTGCGCGATTGTGACAACATGATGACAGATGGCGCGAAAAAACGAACTATAACTGTCTCGCGCAGATCCTCACCCTGAGCCTGTCGAAGGGCGAGGATCCGACCTCATACTTCGACAAGCTCAGCATGAGGTCTTGTTGGAATTTTCGAAATTCTACTCCGTGGCAGCCGTAATTTCATCTTCGAGGATTTCAAAGACCACGGCGCATTCGTCTTCCAGGCGGTCGGCGGCGGCGACTTTTTTGTAATACTGGTTGCAGATGCGTAAGAGCGGTGCCGACAGGCCCAACACGTCGGCCTGTTCCTCGACGATGTCGAGGTCTTTCCACAACAGTTTGCTGGGACCCGCACAGGGCTGCCACTTGCGCTCGGCGATGATGCCGGCGCGCATGCCGAAGACCGTCGAGCCGGCGGCGCTGGGGCCGACGATATCGAGCATGGTCTCGTTGTCGAGGCCCATCTGGGCGCCGAACAGCATGCCTTCGGCCAGGGCCACGGTATTGGCGCCGACCATGAAGTTGATCATGAGTTTGAGCTTGATGCCGGTGCCGTAGTCGCCAACATAGGTCGTCTTCGGCGCGACCAGCTCTAACATGGATTTGACCTTGTCGCAGGCCGCCTCGTCACCGCTCATCATGACGACGCCCTTGCCGGCGCGGATCACCGGTTGGGTGCCGCTGATCGGGCAATCGATGATCACCGCCGAGGTCTTGTCGATTTCGGCCTTAAGTTCTTCCTTAATCGCCACCGGGAAGGTGTTCATCTCGATGATGATCAGCCCGTCATGGACGCCGGCCAATACCCCGTCCTCGCCGTAAAAGGCCTCGCGGGCGGATTCCACGGTGGGCAAAGCGGAGAGGAGGAAATCGCAGCTTTCGGCAAGCTCGCGCGGCGTGTCGACCAGGCTGCCCCCCATATCGGGAAAATCTTCAGTGCTCGGCCGGCGCACAGCAATGCATTCGTAGCCGTGGGGCATGATCAACTCCGCCGTCAAACGGCCGATGAGGCCGAGGCCAAGAATGCCAATTTTTTCCGCCATGGACTTTCTCCTGTCTGTAACCGTTACGCCGCATCTCCCAAGACCGCGCCCCGAAACCGGTCGCGCAGATAAGCGCCGTCGCGCGCCGGCAATACTTTCTCCGGATTGCCCGGCGCGATTTTGATATTGGCGAATAGCGGCCCATCGCCGGCGTGAAGACGCGCCGCCAGGGCTTCGACCCCGGCCATATCCGCCACCTCGTCGACCGCGTTCAGTCGGCAGGCGCGGGCCACCGCCGTCAGATCAGTGCCGTGGGCGGTGGCGGTGGGTTGTTCGCCGGTCTCGCCATAGACTTCGTTATCAAGGACGATGATGGAGAGGTTAGCGGGGGCCTGGGCGCCGATGGTTGTTAACGTGCCGAGGCCCATCAACAAATCGCCGTCGCCGGTGATGCCCAACACCGGTTTGGTCGGTTGCGCCAGCGCCAAGCCCAACGCGAGCGCGGCGGTGCCGCCCATGGCGCCCCACAGATAGAAGTTTCGCGGATCGTCGCCGGCCGCCGCGCAGTCGTAAGTCGCCGAGCCCAGGCCCGAGACCACAAGCAAATCCCTCCGGTCGGCGAGCAGGCGGGCGACAACGTCGCGGCGGTCGAGAAGTGCGGCGCTCATCTCAGTCCTCGGCGGTGAAATCTTTGCGGCCGATCAGCCGTTGCGACAGCAGGACCGCGACACCTTGTGAGCCGTCGAAGGCGATGCGCAGCGCGGAGTCCACCGTCTCCGCCACATCGGCCGGATCGTCGACCCGGTGGACCGTGAGGCCCGATATTTTGAGAATGTCAGGCGTGGTGCGGCCCATTTGCACCTGCCACGGATTGAACTCACCCCACTCGCCGCGCATGGTCACCAAGGTCACGAAGGGCAGCCGGCAGGCCGCGAGCAGTGAGAACATGTTCACGCAATTGCCGACGCCGCTCGACTGCATCAGCATGACGCCGCGGTCGCCACCCAGCCAGGCGCCGGCCAAATGGGCGACGCCTTCTTCCTCGGTGCTCAGCACCACGGCGTGCATGTCCGGGTCGGCATGGCAGCGGTCGATCAACCGGGTGTGGCCGGCGTCCGGCACATAGACCACTTGGCGTATCGCGCTGGCGCGAAACAGTTCATAGACCGCGTCGCGCCAATCGTTGGGGTCGGTCGCCGGCAAGGCCGAGGGGTGGGTCAGGGTCATCGCGTGAGCACTTTCATAGGTTCGAGTTTGTGAGGGTGAATTGGCGCCGTCAAGCGCGGCGCGACAAAAGACGCATGCTACCAAAGGCGGCTCAGCGGCGCTTTGACGTGAATCCCGGCACTCATTAATGTCCCAACGGCGCGGTATCATGGCGCGTCATTAACTGGGGGTAGAGATGGGCATTATTTCTTGGATCATTTTGGGGTTGATCGCCGGCTTTGTCGCGAAACTGATCATGCCGGGCGATGATCCTGGCGGCATTGTCGTCACGATTATTATCGGTATCGCCGGTGGGGTCATCGGCGGCTTTGTCGGCAACCTATTAGGCCTTGGCGGTGTTTCCGGCTTTAATATCGGCAGCATTATCCTGGCGATTGCCGGTGCGGTGATCCTGCTTATTGGCTACCGCATGATTAAGAAAAAATCAGCCTAGACACGACGGCGCTTCCTCTGGCCGGTTAAGTACGGTCTTAGGGTTGCGGACGCGTCTTCGGACCGTTATAGCGGTGGCAATATGACGCGCGCGCAGCCATGACAGAAGCAGGCGAGACCAGTCCCCGACGGGCCGGGCTTTGGCTGATCCTGCTGGTCACCATTGCCGTACAGGTATTGGCGACCTTCACCACATTATCGCTTGCCGCCATCGCACCCGATGTGGCGGCGGGCATCGGCGTGTCGCCTGAACTGGTCGGCTTCCAAGTGAGCTTGATTTATTTGGGCGCCGCGGTGATGTCGACCGTGGCCGGGTTCCAACTGCGCCGTTGGGGGCCGATCCGGGTGAGCCAGGCGAGCCTGATGTTCTGCACAGTCGGCGCCGGCTTGGCGGTTGTACCCTCTGTCGCGGTGATCGCCGTGGGATCGTTGATCATCGGCTTCGGCTACGGCATGACCAACCCGGCGGCGTCGGAATTACTGCTGCGCCTGATGCCGCCGGAACGGCGTAACCTTATCTTTTCGATCAAGCAAACCGGGGTGCCGATCGGCGGCGTCCTGGCGGGGTTGACCGCGCCGACGATCAGCCAGACCTTCGGTTGGCAATGGGCGCCGGCCGTCGCCGCCATTTCGTGTTTTTTGCTGGTCCTGTTGATGCAGCCCTTGCGCGCCGTGTGGGACGCCGACCGGGATCCAACGGCGCGGTTCAGCGAAAACCCGTTCGACGCCATGACCATGGTATGGCAATCGCGGCCCTTACGTTGGCTCTCGATCAGCGGATTTTTCTATGCCGCGGTGCAGCTTTCGCTGGCGACCTTCGTGGTGACCCTGCTGGTCAGCGACACCGATTTCAGCCTGGTCGAGGCGGGCGCCGTTCTCGCCGTGGTTCAGGCGGCCGGGGTCGTTGGGCGGGTCGGCTGGGGCTGGGTCGCCGACCGTCTCGGCAATGGTCTCGTGGTTCTACTCATCATGGGCGGTGCCTGCATCACCGGCGCACTGTTGGTTATGGCGGTATCGGAGGCCTGGAGCACCGTTGCGATTTATCTGCTGTTTACGCTGTTCGGTCTGAACGCGCTGGGTTGGACCGGGGTGTTTCAAGTCGAGGCGGCGCGTTACGCCCCACAGGGCGAGCTCGGCTCGGTGATCGGCGGCATCACCGCACCGACCTATGGCGGCGTGATCGTCGGCCCGGCAGTATTCTCGCTGGTCTTTATATCTGTCGGTGCCTACACAACGACCTTCGCGCTGGTTGCCCTGTTTGCCCTACTTGGTATGCTCGCGCTCGCCCTGGTCGGTCGCGCCGCCGCCCGCGACCCCAACGTTTCGGCACAGTTCTAATTTCGGCACAGTTCTAATAAGGAAAATAAAATGGAAACCCCTGTCTCATTCATGTCTGACGGCCTGAAGCTCGCCGGTATTTTGCATACGCCCGACGATATGGCGCCTGGTGAGAAGCGGGCGGCGCTTCTGGTGATGCACGGCTTCGGCACCAGCAAGGATGGTTCGACGCCGGAGATCATGGCGAACATGTTCTGCGACTGGGGCTATATCGCGCTGCGCTTCGATTATCGCAGTTGTGGCGAGAGCGAGGGCGAACGCGGCCTGATCCGCTGCCTCGATCAAGTGGCCGATACGCAAAACGCGGTCACCTGGATCGCCGAGCAGGACGGTGTCGATGCGGATCGGATCGGGGTGATTGGCCATAGTTTCGGCGCCGCGGTCGCCGCCTATGCCGGCGGCGTCGACGAGCGCATCGCCGCGGTCATTTCGTCGTGCGGCTGGGGCGATGGGGACACCAAGTTCCAGCTCCAGCATCTCGGCGACGACTGGACGAAATTCACCGACGCCTTGGCCGAAGGCAAGCGGCGGCGCGAGGCCGGCGAACCCGACCTGCGCATGTCGCGGTGGGACATTGTGCCGATCCCCGAACATTTGCGCACCAATATGGGCGAGAACGTGATCATGGATTTCCCGTCTGAGACCGCCCAGAGCATGTTCGATTTCCGCGCCAACGATGTGGTCGGGAAAATCGCGCCACGCCCGCTGCTGCTGTTCCACGCCTCGGACGATTCGGTGACGCCAACCGACCAGTCCTTGCAACTGTTCGCCCATGCCGGTCAGCCGACCGATCTGCTGCTGTTGTCAGGGGTCGATCATTTCCCGTTCTCCATTGGTAATGACCGCCCGCGCGACGCCCTGCACGATTGGCTGAAAACCTATTTACCGGCTTAAGCATCGGGCCAAGTTGCGATAGTCTGTAAGGCAAAGGAATAAGCAACAATCGGGAGGGACAGTTCGATGGGTTACGATATCTACACACCGACGGCGGAAGAGGTGGATGCGCGGATCGGGCGTTTCAACGAGTTGAAACCCATGTCGACGGCCGACGATTTATCCTGGGTTCCGCAAAAGGCGTGGGAGATATTTTTCGCCCAGACCATTAAGGCGGTGATCCTGGAGGATACCAAGAGCCCCTTCGGCAACGACGCGCCGATCATCGGCGCCGAGGGGACGACCATGTTTATCTCCGAAATGCCGCCAGGGCAGGGGCCGTGCCTGCACTCCCACAACAATACCTACGAGACCTTTATGGTGTTGCAGGGCACCATCGAATACCGCATCGGCGAGCCCATTATCCACAAAAGGGTTCTGAACCAATGGGACGTATTCTCCTGTCCCCCTGGGATCTACCGAGAGTTCAGTAATGTCGGCGAGGATACAGCCTTTCAGCTTACCGTGCTGACCGGCCCGGTCGAGCGCGACGATGTCTCGATGCCCAATTCGGTCAAGGAGCGGGTCGCCAATGAATTCGGTGACGACGTCGCCAATGCCTTCGGTGAGTTGATGCCCTTCGACCCGCCGGTCGCGTAGATGGCGGCGTAACCGATGCCTGTCGTTTCCGCGAACGGAATTCAGCAATATTACGAAATTACCGGCGACGGCCCGCCCTTGGTGCTGGTGGCCGGCATGGGCGGCACGGCGAATTACTGGGGCGACCAGGTCGATTTCTTCGCCCAGCACTACACGGTAATCACCTATGACCAGCGCGGCACCGGCCGCTCTGATCACAGCCCCGTGGATAGTATCGAACAGTTACGCGACGACTTGCTGGCGCTGCTCGATGTGTTGGATGTCGAGGTGGTCGATTTCATGGGCCATTCGACCGGCGGCAATATCGCCCAGATCGCCGGCATCGAAAATTCCGACCGACTTAAAAAGCTAGTGATCTATGCCAGCACCACCCATGGCGATCATTACCGCTCGAAAGTTTGGCGGGTGCGCCGGGCTATTCTTGAGCAGCAGGGTGCGGCGCTCTACGGCGATATGAGCAGCCTGATGTTGTATCCGCCCAATTGGATCGTCGAGAACGCGGAAAAATTGGAAAGCCAGCAGGCGGCTCAGATGAAGATGCTGGCGCCGGTCGAGGTGATGACCAGCCGTATCGAGGCGGTGCAGAAATTCGACCGGCGTGACCAGTTGGGCCAAATCACGACGCCGACCCTGGTGATTTGCGCGAAGGACGACAGTCAGACACCGGCCTATTTTTCAGAATATTTGGCGGCGAATATTCCGTCGGCCGAGCTGATCCTAATGGCGTATGGCGCCCACGCCTGTTCGCGTACCGCGCCGCGGGAATTCAACGAACATGTTCTGGGATTTCTCCAGAAGCAATAACGGGAGAGCAAGACAATGGCACATCAAGCAATCATCCCTGCCGGATCGGCGCCGCCGCTGGCGCCCTATTCGCCTGGCGTGCGCGTCGGTAACACGGTCTATGTATCGGGCGTGCTGGCGATGGATAGCGACGGCAACATTGTCGGCGAGGGCGATTTCAAGGCGCAAACCCGCCAGGTGCTGGAATCGATCAAGAGCGTGGTCGAGGCGGCGGGCGGCTCGATGAGCGATATCGCGTTTAACCAGATTTTCCTCGCCGACCTCTCTGGCTACGCCGCCATGAACGAAGTCTATGCCGAATATTTCCCCAGCAATCCGCCGGCGCGCTATTGCATCAAGGCCGAACTGGTGAAGCCGGAGTTCTTAGTCGAGATTTCATCGACCGCCCATGTCGGTTGAGCGCGGCGTGGCGTAGACCCTATCGCGCCCGCAAACCAGCGATCCCAGTTGCGGTCAGGGCGCCGACGACGATCAGCGCGCCGACGATTTGCAGCGGCGCTAATAACTCGCCCAGGAATATAAACGCGGCGAGCATGGTGAACAGCGGCTCGACATAGGAATATAGTGTCGCCTTGGCCGGACCGATCATGGCGATCGCCGCAAAAAAGCCGATGATACCGCAGGCGTAGAATACGGATGTGCCCACAATGCCGACCCAGCCGCTGGTCGATTGCGGTAGCTGCAAATCGCTGCGAATGGCGCTGAAGATGATGAAGACAATTGCGGCGGTGACCATCATATAGAATGTCACCTTACGGGATTCGCCGCTGCGGATGAGACGGCTGCTGGTTGCCGAGACGAAGCCCAGGCCGAACCCGCCGGCCAAGGCGTACAGTATACCGATAACAGAAAGCTTCTCGCTGCTGACACCGAGGGTGAGCGCCAGGCCGGCGAAGGCGACAATCGCGGCGATGATGGTAATGGGCGTGAGCTTTTCCCACCCCATCACCGCGACGATCAGGCTGGTGAACAGCGGGAACAGAAAAAAGATCAGCACCGCCAGCGACACGCCGAGAATTTCGATAGCGTTCAGAATTGAGAACGAAAACGCCACGGTAACCAAGCCCAGGATGATGGCGCCGAGCGCGTCGCGCTTGGGCAGGGCGAAGCGCGCGCCGGTCGCCATCAAGAATAGGGCGAGCACGACGGCCGGCACGATGAACCGCGCGGTCGCCACGGTCAGCGGGTCGCTGCCGGCTTGGTAGGCCAGGCCGGCCATGCTGTTGGTCAGGGCGAAACTGATGGTGAACCACGCCACTAAACCAATCGCCAGAATTTCGCGGCGTTCCATTTATTATTTTCCCCAAAAATTTTGCCCACTCAAACACAAAGGTCGGTGGCTATGCACGCCATCATTTTCCTTGTGGCGGCGTCTGTCGTAGTCTGACGCCTTAAATTCAGCGACATAAAGTGGAGCGCGCCATGTCATCCGAACCGTTGATCTATCTGAACGGCGATATCGTCGAAGCCGCCGATGCCCGCATCTCACCTTTCGACCGTGGGTTCCTATGGGGCGATGGGGTGTATGAGATTACGCCGAGTTTCGATGGCCAGCTTTATCGCCTCGATGACCATTTGGACCGGCTCTACCGCTCGCTGCGTTATGTGCGCATCGACCCGGGCATGGATCAGGCGGCGATGGCGGCGGCGACGCGCGAAACATTGGCCGCCAATGCGGGTCGGCTTGAGGCCGGTGGCATGTACCGCGTGGGGCATTGGATCACCCGCGGCGTCGATACCAATTCCATGAGCGCACGGGCCGCGGGGCCGGCGACGGTGATGATTTTCTTCCGCAAAGTCGATGTCGAGACGATTGCCCGCAACCAGGCCAATGGATTGCGCCTGTCGGTCTCCGCGACCCGCCGCAATCCGCCCGAATGCATCGAGGCGCGCGCCAAGGTCACCAGCAAGATGAACCAGATTCTGGCGGAACTCGACGCTGCCTCAAACGACTCGCTGTCGTTGATGCTCGATATCCACGGCAATGTGGCGGAAAACTCGGTGGCCAATTTCTTCATCGTACGCAACGGTAAGGTGATTACCCCGCCGGAGGGCAACATTCTGGAAGGGGTTACCCGCAAAGTGGTGTTCGAACTGTGCGAGCGTCTGGATATTCCCGTCGAGGAGCGCCTGTTCACCATGTACGACGTTTCCCAGGCCGACGAATGCTTCCTGACGTCGAGCGCGATCTGCGCCATGCCGGTGCGTGAAATCGACAGCTTCCAGCCGCGGCTCGAGCTGCCGGGACCGATCACCAGCCGGCTGATCGCCGCCTTTGCCGCCGATACCGGGTTCGATTTCGCGAAACTACCGAAGGCCGCCTAAGCGCCCGGTTCCACAAAAAGAAATTTGTCCCGTCACCCCCACCCCAACCCTCCCCCATCGAGGGGGAGGGGGTTAAACTGTGATCGATACGTGACCTCAATTCCTCCCCCCTTGTGGGGGAGGATTTAGGTGGGGGGGTCAGGAGCGGAGCTCCCGGAAAATATAGTCAGCTCGGTTTAATAACTGCCCGAATTCAATCGATTACGCTTAAACGGATGCAGCATTAGGCCTTCGCTTCGACGGCGAGGTTGAGCAGCCGCGCCGCGTTGTCGCCCCAGACCAGCGCCTTATCGTCTTCCGACAGGCCCCGAACTGAGTCGACATGGCCGACGGGGTCGGTCTCCGCCGTGTCGTAGGGATAATCGGTGCCCATCAGGATATGATCCGGGCCCCAGGCTTCGATCAGGTGGCGCAATTGCATTTCGGTGAACACCACCGTGTCGAAATGCAGCTTTTTCAGATAATGCGACGGCAGGTTGGGCAAATTGCCCCGCACATCTTCGCGGGTTGGGTAGGGATGATCGAAGCGGCCCCAATAGCCGGGCAGGTAGCCGCCGCCATGGGCAATGCAGACCTTTAAATTGGGGTGGCGTTCCAAATAGCCGTCAAACACCAGATGGCCGATCGCCAAGGCCGATTCCAACGGGTGGCCGATCAGGTTGGTGAAATAGTGATCCTTCATCCGATCGCCCTCGGTAGTGCCAACCGGGTGCATGAAAATTAGCATGTCGAGCTCTTCGACCTTGGCGAAGAACTTCTCCAGCCCGATTCGGGTGAGCTCCTTACCGCCCACATTGGTGCCGATCTCGACGCCGCGCATACCATGCTCCTTATGGCAGCGTTCCAGCTCGGCGACCGCCAGTTCCGGGGCCTGCAGAGGAACCGTGCACATGGGGATCAAGCGGTCCGGGTATTTGGCGCCCAGTTCGGCCATGTGGTTGTTGGTGTAAACCGCGGTCTCACGGCCCAATTCGGGATCGGCCCAATAGCAATAGTGCCAGGGCGCCGGCGAAATCGCCTGCATATCGACGCCGCAGGCGTCCATATCGGCGATGCGCAGCTCGGGCTGGGTCAGCTTGGGCATCAAAATTTCGTTCTGCTCGGCGTTGAGCCCGCGCGTGAGATCGCTGGCAAAGTGGATCGCCGGCACATCTTCCGCGGTCCAGTGGCCTTCGGCCATGGCGTCGACTTCAGGAATGTGCACGTGACAATGGATGTCGACGGTAAGGTGCTTGCGGCCGCTCTTCACGGTTTGGCTGTGGCCATGATCGGCCGCCGGCGCATGGTTGGCGCATTTGAATAGCATTTTGATCTCCCTGGGAAAGCGGGTCGCCTGTGCCCGACAATATTGGCCGGTTAGGCCTGAATTCGTGTGGTCAAGCGCTTGAACTTGTGGATATCAACAAAATTACGCATTCACTCACTTCAGCACCGAACACAAGTCCTGAAGCTGCGTGATTAACGAAAATGTCACATTGCTAAAATGTCACACTCGTTACAATAACGCGCGACCGGGAAAATATCGATATTATTATGTTGCATTCCGATTATGGTTGTAGTTTAAGCGTTTCAAGCGTGTTTTAACGTTAACGATTTTTTATGGTTCAACGAATATCACATTCGCCGAACCACGTATCAATTAAGGGGGAATACCTTATGTATCGCGCAGCCCTGCTAGGTAGCACAGCTCTTGTAGCGGCCCTGGCTTTCACACCGGCAACAGCCGGCACCGTCGGATCCGGCGACAATCTCGAAGTTAGCCTGTTTGGTGAAGTCCGCTTCCAGATCAACCACCGCAGCCAGGACGACTCAGCCGGCTTCGGTCGTGGCTTCCAGTTCGTCACTGACGAAGGTGAGTTGGGCATTGAAGCGCGCAACACCGCTGATAACGGCATCCTGTACGGTGTCGAAATCGTCCTCAATGTGAACACCGACGACACCACAAACGGTGACAAGGTTTTCGCATTTATTGACAGCGACAATTTTGGCCGCATCCAGTTGGGCGATAACGATAACGCCGCGGATTCACTCTTCGTCGATGGCGCTGATGTCATAGCCGCTCGCGGTGGCTACGATGGCGAAGTCTCCGATGTCTTCAATTTTGGTAACTGGATCGGCGTTGGTACGGACAATGTTGGTAAATCGACCAAGATTACCTATTTCACACCGAATATCGCCGGCTTCACGCTTGGTGCCTCGTTCACGCCGGATACTGGCGCTGCGGGCGCTAGCTTTGGTGAGGTGGACAACAATGGCAGTTTTGAGAAAGTCTTCGATATCGCCGGTAACTTTGTCGGTGAATTTGGTGACCTTGAAATAGTCATTGCCGCATTTGGTGAATTTGGCGACAGCGAAGATCCGGCCGTTGAAGGTCCTGAAACACTCGGTATCGGTGGTACCATCGCTTATGGCGGTTTCTCCTTCGGTGCGGGCTATACTGATTTCGGTGAAGCCGGTACTAATCAAACGACCGATCCTGGAACTGACGCAGGTTCCTGGTGGGATGTAGGTCTTGGATACCGAAGCGGACCCTGGGGTGTTTCTGTTGGTTACTATGAAGCTACCTTCGAGCATGGCGCAGGCGTGCCAGATCACACCAACAAAGTACTCACGTTTGATGCGGACTATGAAGTTGCGCCGGGTTGGACAACGGCCGCTAGCTTGAGCTTCAACGAAGCTGAAAACCGTGATGGGGTGGCCGGTGACGACAACGACGGTCATTCATTCATCTTCTACAACATTTTCGGTTTCTAACCTCCCAGTACAGTTCAGTTTAATAGCGCCCCGCTTTGCGGGGCGCTTTTTTTTGCCGTTCTGGCACGGTGCTATGGTGTTAGCGAATTCTCGGAACAGATATTTGTCGGAACTCTAATTTACCTATAAGAAAACCCTGCTATCATTGGCCTTAAGAATAAGAATCGTGAACGTGATTTACGAGTAGCGTGGTAGTTGGCATGACGTTGATAACGGAAAAGAACGAGGCCTCGACCCTCGTCGAACTGGCCCTCGCAAAGTTACGCCAGGATATTCTCACCGGTGTCTTTGCGCCGGGGAGCAAATTGCGGGTCGAGGAATTACGTAATAGTTATGACATCGGCGCCAGCCCCCTTCGCGAAGCGCTGTCGCGTCTGGTTTCCAACGGCCTGGTAACCGCGCAGGGCCAAAAAGGGTTCCGAGTTGCTCCCGTATCGCTGGCCGACATTCGCGACATTACCGATACCCGTAAGTTGCTCGAACATGCGGCGCTGAGTGATTCTCTGCGGAATGGCGATGCCGACTGGGAAGCTGAAATTGTTGTTGCCTATGGTCGGTTGGATCGTGAGCATCAAGCTGTGCAAAAAACCTCTGGCGCCTCTATTGAGGTGTGGGAGCAGGCGAATGAGAACTTCCACGATACGCTGGTATCGGCCTGTACGTCGAAATGGCTGCTGAATTTTAGACAAATCGTCTACGATCAAGCCGCGAGGTATCGGCGCTTGGTCATTTTGAATGATGAACAGGAACAGGGCGCTCACGAAGAACATCGGCAAATGCTGGCGGCGGCGAAAGCGCGCGATGTCGAAGAATCGTGCCGGTTGGCCGACGCGCACGCCGAGCGGACCTTTAATTTGATGGCCGACCGATTTAGCGACTAGCTTGCCGAAAGGTCTGCCCAATTCTGGAAAGTGCTTGAACAACCCTGCAACAATTGGGGAGATCAGCCATGAGTTTTAAAATTGCGGTGGTTCAGCCGATGGCCCATCAGCCACCGGATGATGAGAAAAACGTCGCGGATGCGATCGCCTATATAAAACAGGCTGCCGATCAGGGCGCCGATTTCGTCGCATTGCCTGAATCCTATCCCGGGCCTTGGCGCATGCCGGCCACCTTCAATCCAATCGAGCGAATCGCCGAAGCGGCTGCAAAGTATAGTGTCCATGTTCAGTTCGGTACGCTGCAGCCGATCAACGATGCCGACGCGACGGCGCATAATTTACTGATGCTGGCCTATCCCGATGGCCGCAATCCGGGGATCTATAAACGCACTCACCCGCCAGGGCCGTGGATATATACCGGCGGCGGTTATTGGGAATTTCAGTATGTGCCCGGTGACGAGTTCCCGGTCTTCGACACCATTCATGGTCGGGTCGGTCTTGCTATGTGCAGCGAAGTCTATGTGCCGGAAGTGTCGCGCGCCTTGGCTCTGCGTGGCGCCGAAATCATTTTCCTGCCCGGGGGCGTCGATAAGCAGAAACTGTGGGCAACCTGGCGTAACCTTATCTGGTCCCGCTCGATCGAAAATTTGGCCATCGCGGTGACCACGCAAAATCTGTTTTCCGCTGACCAGCGTGGGTTGGCGATGGTGGCGACGCCCGAAGAAGTCTTATTCGAGAGTACCGGGCCGGGCCTGTTCATCGTCGATGTCGATTTGGAGCGGGTGCGTGAGTTGCGCAACCTGAACGACGAGGTGACTTCGGGCAACCATAACGGGGCCAAGGCCGGTGTGTTGCGCCAGTGGCAACGGCCAGAACTCTACGACAGCTTCCATCCGCGTACCGATGACGAGGATTTACCCGACGCCGCGACCGGCGACGACTGAGTCGTTTCCAGACTGACTTATCGTTCGACGGTGGGGGGCGGCGTGAACGCCGTCACCGGCGGCGGATCGCCTTCATACTTCTCGATTTCGATGAGCGTACTATGGGCGATGGGGCCTTGGCCCAGGCGCGAGGTGCCCTTGTCGAGGGTCAGCACATTGGGATTGCCGTGCTTGTCCAGACTGCCGGTATTGCTAGCGTCAGCCGGATCGTACCAGGCGCCGGTCGATAATTGCACCACGCCTTGCCGGACCTCCTCGGTGACCAGGACGCCAGCGAGCAACTCGCCGCGCTCGTTAAACAGCCGCGCCACATCGCCATCTTTCAGGCCGCGCGCCTTGGCATCTTTGGGGTGAATCCAAACCGGCTCGCGGCCCTGGATCTTGCTGTCGCGGCTGATCTTGCCGTTATCCATCTGGCCGTGCAGGCGCGTGCGCGGCTGGTTGGAGATCATATGCAGCGGATAGCGGGCGGCGACATCGCCGCCGAGCCACTCGATAGGCTCGAGCCACGCCGGGTGGCCCGGACAATCGTCATAGCCGAACCCGTCGATGGCCTCGGAAAAGATTTCGATTCGCCCCGACGGGGTCGCGAGCCGAAAGAGATGGGGGTCGGCGCGGTAGTCGGCAAACATGACATGGGGGGCGTCGGGTTCGGGCACCTCCACATGGCCTTCGCTCCAGAACGAGTCGAACGAGGGCAGGGTGACGTCGCGCTCGGCAGCGCGCTGGCGGGTGCGGTCGTAGATATGACGCAGCCACTCGTCCTCGTCGCGGCCTTCCGTGAACGCCTCTTCGGTGCCGAGGCGACGGGCCAGTCCACGGAATATATCGTAGTCGTGGCGGGCCTCGCCGATGGGATCGATAGTTTGCTCCATCGCCAGAATAAAACGGTCGCGCGCGGTGGCGCCGATATCGTTGCGTTCTAACGTCGTCGTTGTCGGCAAAACGATGTCGGAAAATTTCGCGGTCGCCGTCCACCAGGGCTCGTTGACGATGATGGTCTCGGGCCGTCGCCACGCCTCGACCAGTCGGTTCAGATCCTGGTGGTGGTGGAACGGATTGCCGCCACTCCAGTAGATCAGTCTTATATCGGGGTAGGTGCGTTGCTTGCCGTCGAAATCATAGATCTCGCCGGGGTGGAGCAGGGTGTCGGAGATCCGCGCCACTGGGATCCAACTGTCGCAGGGGTTCTCGCCGGCGGACAGTGCCGGTGAGGGTACGGGGCGGCGCGGGTTGCCGATATTGCCCATGCTGCCATAACCAAAGCCGAAACCGCCGCCGGGCAGGCCGATTTGGCCGATCATGGCAGCGAGCACCACCGTCATCCAGAACGGTTGCTCGCCATGATCGCCGCGCTGCAGCGACCAATTGGTGTTGATCAGGGTGCGCTTCGACGCCATACGGCGGGCCAGGATACGGATGGTATCGGGTGAGATCTGGCAGATCGGCGACGCCCAGTCGGCATCTTTCGGCTGGCCATCATCGTCGCCGCGCAGATAGCGGGCGAATTGAGGAAAGCCGACGCAGTAACGTTTCAGGAATTCGCCATCCGCCAGGCCTTCACTGTCAAGGGTGTGGGCCAGGGCCAGCATCAGGGCCATGTCGGTGTTGGGGCGCAGGGCCAGCCATTCCGCGTCGAGGAAATCGCCGGCATCGTCGCGGATCGGCGACACGTTCACAAATTCGACCCCGGCCTCGCGCGCCTGTTTGAGATAGGGCCCGGCGACATGTTGGCCTGGCCCGCCCGACGAGACTTGGGTGTTCTTCATGGGAAT
This sequence comes from Alphaproteobacteria bacterium, assembly GCA_011087645.1. GTDB lineage: Bacteria > Pseudomonadota > Alphaproteobacteria > UBA6615 > UBA6615 > JABDJY01. The sequence goes on along the minus strand of JAALLF010000009.1, from coordinate 19,220 downwards.
ACCGCCGAAGGCGACCACCAATTCCGAATTCTCGACAATCGAATCCCAGGTCGTCGCTTCCGACATGGCGGCCTGGGCGCTGCCCAGCACATAGGGCAGAATCGCGTAGCCGGCGGCGATTGAATAGGTGTGGACCTGGGTTGTGAAGCCGCCGACGGTGCCGAGAAAGCGCTGCACTTGCGTTTTCGCATGGTGGAACCGGCCGGCGCTCGACCAGCCATAGGAGCCACCGAAAATTGCCTGGTTGCCATGCTCGGTGCGCACCCGGTCGATCTCCGCGGCGACCATGTCGAGGGCCTCGTCCCAGGGGACCGCGACGAAGGGTTCGACGCCGCGCGCCTGGCGGTTGCCGCCGGGACCGCGATCGAGCCAACCCTTGCGGAACATCGGCCGCAGGACCCGGCTCTCGTCATAGACCGCATCGACCATCGAGTGGATGATCGGCGACGGCTCAGGATCCTTGGCAAAGGGCCGGACGCCGACGAACCGGCCATCTTCGACTTCGGCGGTGAAGGTCCCCCAATGGGAGGTGTGGAACAGGTCTTTGCGCGCCATAGAGCGGCGTCCTTGACTATTATCGAGCGCGCCATTGTCCGCACTCGTGCACAGATGTCAAAGGAAGTATCCTGTGACCAACGAGTCGCAGGCATAATTGGGGAGGATTTGATGGATATTCGCTTAGACGGCAGAACCGCGTTGATTACCGGGGGCAGCGAGGGTCTGGGCCGGGCCATGGGGCGCAAATTCGCCGAATCCGGCGCCAATGTGGTGCTAGTGGCGCGCGACCCCGGCAAATTAGAGGACGCCCAACGGGAAATCGCCGACGCGGTATCGGGAACCCAGGCCAGGGTCGAGACGGTGAGCTGCGATGTCACCGATCCGGCGCAGATCCGGACGGCGTGGGACTCGGTGGCGGGGTCGCTCGGGTCGGTCGATATTCTGATCAACAATGCCGGGGCGACCGCGTTTGGACCGTTCGCCAACATCACCGATGAGATGTGGCAGGACGACCTCGACCTCAAGCTGTTCGCCGCCATACGCCTGGCGCGCCTCGCGATGCCGGGCATGGCAGAACGAAAATGGGGGCGTATTATCAATGTATTAGCGGTAAGTGCTAAGACACCAGGTGCGGCCAGTGCGCCCACATCGGTCTCCCGGGCGGCGGGCTTGGCGCTGACCAAGGTGCTGGCCGGCGAAGGCGCGCCGGATAATATATTGGTCAACGCGCTGTTGGTGGGTTTGATCAAATCCGGCCAGCACGAACGGCGCCATCAGGCCAATGCGCCGGAGAAGTCCTATGAGGAATATCTCGCGCCCTTGGAAGAAAAGCTGCCCATGGGCCGCTTCGGCGAAGCCGAGGAATTTGCCAATATGGCTTGTTTTCTCGTGTCTGACGCCGGCTCGTACGTGACCGGTTGCGGCATCAACGTCGATGGCGGCCGCTCGCCGGTCGTCTAGAACGCGAGGGCCGATGGCAGAGGCGAAGACCCAGGAGGCGTTAAGGCACGCGGTACGCCGGGCGCTGCGCGGCGAAGAGACGGCGCGCGTCGAAGCCTTGATCGGCGACGTTCCCTTCGACCAGGGGGATCGTGACGCGATTGGCGTCCACGCCAAGGTTCTGGTCGAAGGCATGCGGGCGGCGCGCCGGCGCTATGGCGCCCTCGACGATTTTCTCCAGGAATACGAGCTCACCACACCAGAAGGCGTCGCCTTGATGTGCCTCGCCGAGGCGCTGCTGCGGGTGCCTGACGCCGAGACCGCCGACCGGCTGATCGCCGATAAGCTCGGCGGGGCGGAATGGGAGGCTCATCTCGGCAATAGCGAGAGTTGGTTCGTCAATGCGTCGACCTGGGCGTTGATGCTGTCGGGCCGGGTGGTCCAGGAGGGGGCTGGTGATACCGGTGGCGCGCTGCCCAGCGTTGGCCAGTTGGTCGCGCGGGTCGGCGAGCCGGTGATCCGCCAGGCGGTACGCCGGTCGATGCGCATGATGGGCGGCCAGTTCGTTATCGGGCGCACCATCGGCGAGGCGTTGAAGCGCGCCGCTGAGGACGAAGCCGAAGGCTACCGCCATTCGTTCGATATGCTGGGCGAGGCGGCGCGGACCGCCGCCGATGCCGAGCGCTATTTCGATAGTTATTCGCGCGCGATCGAGGAAATTGGTGCTGCGGCGAACGGACGCGGCGTTTACGATGCGCCGGGCATCTCGGTCAAGCTCTCGGCGCTCTACCCGCGTTTTGAATACGCCCAGGCCGGCGCCGCCGTTCCGGCGCTGACCCAGCGGCTGTTGACCCTGTCCCAGGCCTGCCGCCGCCACGATATCGGCCTCACGGTCGACGCCGAAGAAGCCGACCGGCTCGATATCTCGCTGGATATTGTCGCCGCGGTATTCGCCGATCCATTGCTCGACGGCTGGGCCGGGTTCGGACTGGCGGTGCAGGCCTATCAGAAACGCGCGACCCATGTGGTCGAGTGGCTGATCGCGTTGGCCGAAACCGTCGGCCGGCCGTTGAATATTCGTCTCGTCAAAGGGGCGTACTGGGACAGTGAGATTAAATGGGCGCAGGAAGACGGGCTGTCGGGCTATCCGGTGTTTACCCGCAAGAGCTCGACCGATGTGTCCTACCTGGCTTGCGCGGCGCGGTTGGCCGCCCGGCGCGACGTGGTCTACCCGATGTTCGCCACCCACAACGCCCATACGGTCGCGGCGGTCCTGCATCTGGCGGGTGACACCGAGGGCTTCGAATTCCAGCGGCTGCACGGCATGGGCGAACCGCTTTATCACCAACTGGTCGGCGCTGATGCCTCGCCGCGGGTCGCGTGCCGGATCTACGCGCCGGTCGGTAGCCACGAGGATTTACTGCCCTATCTGGTGCGCCGCCTGCTCGAAAACGGCGCCAATACGTCGTTCGTAAACCGTCTCGGCGATGATGAGGCGCCGCTCGACGATATTATCGCCGACCCGGTGGTCACGACGCGGAAACTCAGCGCGGTTCCCCACCCGCGCATTCCGTTGCCCGCTGACCTGTTCGATCCCGACCGTACGAATTCTCGCGGCATCGATCTGACCGATCCGTTGAGCGTCGAGCCCTTGCGCGCTGAGATGGTGGCGCTGGCCGAAAGCGACTGGCGCGCCGGCCCTTTGATCGCCGGGGAGATGGGTAAAGGCGAAGCCCGGGTGGTGACCGATCCCGCCGACAATCGGCGTATTGCCGGCCATGTTTATGAGGCGGCCACCGCCCATGTGGACCAAGCTTTCGCCGCCGCCACCGAAGCCTTCGACGACTGGTCGCGCCGGTCGGCGGAAGAGCGCGCGGCGTGTTTGGAGCGCGCGGCCGATTTGATGGAGACCCACCGGCCGGAACTGATGGCGCTGGCGGTGCGCGAGGCGGGCAAGACCCTTGATGACGCGTTGAACGAAGTGCGCGAAGCGGTCGATTTCTGCCGCTACTACGCGGCGCGGGCGCGCCGTGATTTCACCCAGCCCAACCGACTGCCCGGCCCGACCGGCGAGACCAACGATGTCTCGCTGCACGGGCGCGGGGTGTTCGTGTGTATCAGCCCGTGGAATTTCCCGCTGGCGATTTTCACCGGCCAGGTCACCGCGGCCTTGGCGGCGGGCAATGCGGTGATCGCCAAGCCGGCCGAGCAGACGCCGTTGATTGCCCGCCGGGCGGTGAGCTTGCTCCACGAGGCCGGGGTACCGCCGGGCGCCCTCAATTTGCTGCCGGGGCGCGGTTCGATGATTGGTCAGGCGCTGGTCGACGATCCGCGCACCGCCGGGGTCGCCTTCACCGGCTCGACCGAAACGGCGCGGGTGATCAATCGGGCGCTGGCCGCGCGCGACGGGCCGATTGTACCTTTCATCGCCGAGACCGGCGGTCAGAACGCCATGATCGTCGATGCCACCGCGCTGCCGGAACAAGTCATCGACGACGCCATCACCAGCGGCTTCCGCTCTGCCGGTCAACGCTGCTCGGCGCTGCGTGTGATGTTCGTGCAGGACGATGTGGCCGACAGGACGTTGGCGATGTTGCAAGGGGCCAGCGCCGAGCTCATCCTTGGCGATCCCATGAATCTCGCCACCGATGTGGGGCCGATCATTGATCACGAGGCGCGGGCGACCCTCGAAGCCCATGCGAAAAAGATGGCGGGGGTCGGCGAGACCTTGGTCGATTTGCCGCTACCCGAGGCGTGTCAACATGGTTCGTTTTTCGGCCCCAAGGCCTACGAGATCGACTCTCTCGATATTTTGGAGCGCGAAGTGTTCGGGCCGGTCATCCACGTTATCCGCTATCAGGCGGGTCATCTCGACGCGGTGATCGACGCGGTGAACCGCACCGGCTACGGGCTGACCCTGGGCATCCACAGCCGCATCGAGGCGACCCAGCGCTACATTGCCGCGCGGGTGCGGGCCGGCAACGCCTATGTGAACCGCTCCATGATCGGCGCCGTTGTCGGGGTGCAGCCGTTCGGTGGCGAAGGCCTGTCGGGGACCGGCCCCAAGGCCGGCGGGCCACACTATCTGCACCGCTTCGCGGTCGAGCGCACCCTGTCGGTCAACACGACGGCGGCAGGCGGCAATACCAGCCTGGTAACCCTGGAGGAATAAACGACAGTTAAGTGTCGCCGGAAATGCGCCAATGCATTGTGGTGGCGATATGGGTGCAGAACGGCGCCGGCGACCGGCCGCGTCTTGGCGTTTGGTTCGCTTCACGGCGCTGTTCCGTAAGACGTCGGGGAAGCGATTGGAGCCAGTTCTTGATCGCCATGGTGTGGGCCGCCTTTGCTGATTTCTGTGTGGAACGCTATCGGTTATCGGCGCATTTGTCGATATTGTGGTGCGACATGATCCAATAGCTGGGGCTAACCCGGCATGACAAAGATCGGGGGAAAGCATGTCCGACGAAGTCATCGTCGCCGCCGAGGCGCTGCGCGCGCTGATCCATGAAATTGTGCGCCACGGCGGCAGCGCGGCGGCGGAATGCAAGATTGTCTCCAACCATCTGGTGGGGGCGAACCTGGCCGGCCATGACAGCCACGGGGTCGGCATTGTGCCGACCTATGTGATCAATCTTGAAAACAAGCTGCTGATCCCCAATACCGAGGTCGCGACGGTGCGCGACGATGGTGCCTTTTTGCAATTCGACGGCGGCAAGGGTTACGGTCAGCGGGTCGCCGCCGAGGCGATGCAGGCGGCGATTGACCGCTGCTGGGACACCGGCATCGTCGCCATGACCCTGAAAAACGCCCACCATATCGGCCGGGTTGGCACTTATGGCGAAATGGCCGTCGAGGCCGGTTTCATCTCGTTGCATTTCGTCAACGTCACCGACCATTTCGAAATCGTCGCGCCGCACCGGGGCTCGGATGCCCGCTTCGGCACCAACCCGGTCTGCATCGCCATGCCCACCTCGGACCCGGCGGAGCCGATCATCCTCGATATGGCCACCAGCAAAGTCGCCATGGGCAAACTGCGGGTCGCCAACAATGCTGGTACGCGGCTGGCCGACGGCATCGTTATCGACGCCGATGGCGCGCCCACCAATGATCCGGGTGTGATGTTCCGCGAGCCCAAGGGGGCGCTGCTGCCCTTCGCCGAGCATAAGGGTTACGGCCTGGCGTTGATGGCCGAGCTGATGTCGGGGGCGCTATCGGGCGGCGGCACCATCCAACCGGGTAACGAGCGCCTCGAAGGGATCATCAACACCATGACCGCGATCGTCCTCGACCCGGCGCGGCTGGGCGATGTGGGTTGGATCAACGCCGAGGTGGACGCCATGGCCGATTTCGTTAAGGCCTCGCCGCCGGTCGACCCGGCACTGCCGGTGCTGGTGCCGGGTGAGCCCGAGCGCCTGTCCCGCGCCGCGCGCAACGCCAATGGCGTACCGCTTGATCGCGAAAGCTGGGAGCAATTGCTCGGCGCCGGCGAAACATTGGGTCTGGCGCGAAGCGAAGCGCTGGCCATCGCCGGTCTCGCCTGACGCAATGTCACGACCCCTGACCTAGAAGAGGAGTGAAATCCCATGAGCGACGAATTTGGCACCTTGCGGATCGAGCGCGACGGCCCGGTGGCCACCATCCATATGATCAACCTCACCGAGGGCATTCAGGCTGGACGGACCTTGGACTTCCACTGGGAAATCGGTGTCGCCTTGGGCCAGTTACGCGACGACCAAGATGTAAGAGTGGTGATCCTCACCGGGGCGCGCGACGGCGAATTCATGGTGGCGCCGCGCACCGACGTTTATGAGGAGCCCGGCGCGTTGGGTGGCCACAATGATCCCAAGGGATCGTGGAAGGTTTTCAACGGCATCATTCGCGCCCACCAGACATTGACCGAGATGGAGAAGCCGGTGATCGCGCGGGTCAACGGCGACGCGGTCGGTTTCGGCCAAAGCCTGATGCTGGGTTGCGACATCATCGTGGCGCGCGAGGACGCGCGGATCGCCGATATGCATATGGCGATGGGCGATGTGGCGCCCTACGGTCCGCCGTTCGCCATCGTGCCCGGCGATGGTGGCGCCTCGCTGATCCCGCTCTATATGGCGCCGCCGCTGGCGAAGGAATATTTAATGCTGGGCAAGGAATACACCGCCAAAAGGCTCGCCGAGTTGCACATGATCAACTACGCGGTGCCATTGGAAAATTTGGATGCTGAAGTTGCGCGGCTGGTGGGCAAGCTGTTGGAAAAACCGCCACTTGCCCTGGCCTGGACCAAGCGCACGGTGAACCGCTACATCGCCGCCCAGCACAATCAAAGCCTCGACGCCGGCGCCGCTTACGAGATGGTCAACTTCCTGCAATGGGAACGCCAAGGATTCAAGCAGGACATGGATTTCGAGTAGGGGCGGGGAAACCCCCGAGCTGACTAGCCTCAAATTGGCAGCGCCGTCGTTTCCTTGATGGTTTCCATCGAGAAACGGGAGCTGACATCGTTTAAGGCGGTGATACCGATCAGGCGCTTATAAAACTCGTCGAAGGTTTTCATGTCGCGCACGATGACCTTGAGCATGTAGTCGACATCGCCCGACATGCGGTGAAATTCCATCACTTCGGGCATGTCGGTAATCTTGCCCGAAAACGCTTCTAGCCAATCGCTGGAATGCTCGCCGGTTTTGATGCTGACAAATACGGTTAAGCCGAACCCGAGGCGGCTGGCGTCGAGCACCGCGGTTTGCCGTTTGATGATACCATCCTCGCGCATCCGGTTAATGCGCTTCCAGCAGGGCGAACTCGACAGGCCGACTTGCCGCGCCACATCCGAGGCCGACAGGCTGGCGTCATTCTGCAGGATATTGAGAATTCGCCGGTCCATCTCATCCATTCTGAAAATCTCCTAAATCAGACAATATTGTCTGTTATAGTAACTAATTATGATCGAATTTGTCTATTTTAGATTCTAATATTGTCTTTATAGAATAAATCTTCTAACTCCGCGTCGATTGCCGGCCGATAGCGCCGGCGCGGGCAGCGCGGATCAACGGGATCGCCAACGCTGCTTTCACATCGAAGGAGATTTAGAATGGGGAAATTGACATTAAAAACTGTGACCACGGCCGCGGCGATCAGTTGTTTCGCCATGGCGGCTCAAGCGGCGGAGACGGCCAACGTCACCCTCGAGACTTTTCAGGTCGCCGAGCTTGTGCCGAATACAACCCTCGACGAAACCCAGGCCGTCGCTGGCACGAAAAGTAGTCTGGAACGCGGCGACGATTTCCTGCGAGTTGCCATCGATACGCAAGATTTGCCGAAGGGCGCCTATACGTTTTGGTGGCATCTAACCCATGCGGATGGGGAAGTCACCATCCTTTGGGCGGGTAACACAATCGTCGCGGAACGGCCCGGCAAGGCCGAGTTTAAGGCTGCGCTGTTTGCTGGCGAGAAGAATGCGCCGGGTGATATTTTTATCGGCCACGGTCTGCAACCGGGAACAGCGCCCGACGTTAAGGTGGAGTTCTGGGTGCGCAACCACGGCCCGCTTTCCGGCAATCCGGAAATAGCCAAAGCCCAGCTGACCAAGCCGTTTGGCGGCTGCACGGATACGCGTAATCCGACTCCCCGGACGACCGACTATCCGTGCTGGAATCCGCAACGCGCGGTGTTCTAAAGCCGGCTAAGTGGATTATCCAGTTGAGGCGAGGGGCGGGCGTCGAGTTGGACGCCCGCTTCCACGTCGGCGATGTGTCTTGGCGTCGGCCACTATTACAAAATCGGCGACAGCCAGCCGAGGATTGCGCCGTAGAGCAGATGGATGACGAGGGCGGTGATCCAGCCGCGCGGATGGCCTTTGAGCCCAAAAAATCCATCTTTGAGAAAGAATGGCACGAAAATAAGCTGGGCGCCGATAAATAGAATGCCGCCCCAGATCAGACCGCGCACGAACAGCTCGCCCGGCAACAGCGGCCCCACCACCGTGGCGTAGAGCAGGGCGAAGACGATGCCGTTCACATGGATGACGGCGATACCCCAACCATAGGGGGCGGGGCCTTCGAAGGAATCGCCGAAGGTAAGTTGGGTCATGCCGCGGGGCAGATCGATGCGCGGCAACCCGTAGCGCGGCGCCCACAGGGCGAAGACCAGGTGAATATACGTGGCGAGCAGCCCCGCCGCCGATACCAGGATGAAAAAATCTAAACTCATTGCCCCCTCCAACGCGTCATGTGAAATCCCCAGACCGGCCGATCGACCGGTACGCTCGCGCAAACTATAGCCCGTTACGGGACGCGAGCGGAAGGCGACGCCTTTTTGACGATCTTCTGTCTCGCTGCGGCAGAGCGGACAGGCTATATGTTGTCGCGCCGAGACAGGCGGGCAGCGCGTGGCGTTGCCATAATAATTTTGGGGAACCAGTAATGAGTTTTGGGGCAGACGATATGGTTGGTGTGTGGACGCTGGAAGCGACATTCGCCGAAGACGATGACGGCAACCAAACGCCGGCCTTGGGTGATAATCCGCAAGGCCGCATCATGTACACCGCTGACGGCTACATGGTGGCGATGACCGGCTATGGCGACCGCCGACTGTCCGCCGCCGACGCGACCGACGCCGACAAGGCCACCGCCTTCGATAGCTACATGACCTATTCGGGCCGCTGGTCGCTCGCCGGCAATGTGGTTACCCATGATATCGACCATGCGACCAACCCTAATTGGATCGGGTCTTCAAGAGAGCGAACCGTCGATCACCAGGGCGATCGCATGTTGTTTTCCGGTCTCAGCGGCGACGGTTTGACCCGCGCGGTCATTATCTGGCGGCGGGCCGAGAATTAATTACGGTAAAGACCGCCTCGCATCATGACCACCGGTTCGCGCGAATTAAACGTAACTCAGCCCTATAGCCGTGGGGCGGCGATCGCCCGCATGGCGCCGGTGCTCAGTATCGCCTTCATTCTGGCGCATTTTCTGCGCTCGGCGCCGGCGGTCATTGCGCCGGATCTGCGCGCCGAGTTGGCGCTGACGCCGGGCCAGTTATCGAGCCTACCGGCGGCGATTTTCTTGGGCGCGGCGTTGATGCAGCTGCCGGTCGGCGTGCTGCTCGACCGGTTTGGGCCGCGCCGAACCATGTTCGGCTTTATCGTCGTGGCGGGTATCGGCACACTCGTGTTCGCCACCGCCCAAGGTATTGTCAGCCTCGCCGTCGCGTTATTCCTGATCGGTTGCGGCGCGGCGCCGGTGTTCATGGGGGTGATGGTGTTGCTGTCTCGTTGGGTGGCGCGCGACCGGCTGGCGACCGCGACGGCCGTTTCCATCGCCATCGGCGGCGCGGGCATGCTGTTGTCGGCGTCGCCGTTCGCCGCCGCGGCCGAGGCTTTCGGCTGGCGGCAGACGCTGATGGTGGTGGGATTCGCGGCGTTTGGCATCGCCGCTGCCTTGTTCTTCACGGTTCGCGACCGGCCCGAGGACGCGCCGGCCCCGGCGAACAGCGAGTCCCTGCGCGAGATCATTTACGGATTGCGCCATGTGTTGGGTGACAAGCGGGTCTATTCCTTCGCCGCGGTCACGGCGGTGGCGGTGGGCACGCTGGTCACTGTGCGAAATTTGTGGATCGGTCCCTATCTCAACGACGTGTTCGACCTCGATACAATCGCCCGTGGCAATGTCATCTTTGTGGTTTCGGTCACCTGGATTATCAGCGCATTGACCTATGGTCCGCTCGACAGGTTGTTCGATACGCGCCGTGGGGTGGTCACCGGCGGCTTGCTGTTGTTCGCCGGCGCGACGGCGCTGCTGGCGGTGAATTCCAGCCCGTCGGTTTTGGTGGTGACCATCCTGTTGTCGGTGTTCACCCTGACCTCGGCCATGGCGTCGCCGCTCTTCGCCCATGCGCGCAGCCTGTTTCCCGACCACTTTAGCGGCCGCGTGTTCACCGCCATCAACGTGTTTACCTGGTCCGGGGTGTTCCTGGTGCAGATGGGCACCGGCGCCTTGCTCGATGCGTTTCCTGTCGACGAATTGGGCCGCAGCCCGGCGATAGCCTACCGCACGATGTTCGGCATGCTCGCCGTCGGCCTCATTCTGGTGTTGATCATCTATCGCCGCGTTGACGATGTGCCGCCCTCGACCGACACTGGTGAGCCAGCTACCGATCGAAACAAGGAGCATGATGAGCGAGGCTGATCAGGCGCGGCGCGCGGTGGCGCTTCATAAGGCCGGCGACCGGGCGGGCGCGGAGAAAATTTACCGGCGGGTCCTCAAAGCCGATCCGGCGAACGGCCAGGTCCGCTACCTGCTCGGCGTCGCCTTTCTGGAGCAAGGCAAATTCGCGGAGGGCCGCACGGCGCTGGAACAGGCGCTGCGGCGCGACCCGGAAAACGCCGACATTTTGTTTAGCCTCGGCCGGGCCTTGCAGTCATTGGGTGACCGCGCGGGGGCATTGCGTCATTTGCAAGCCGCACGGGATCAGGCGCCGGACAGGGCAGATGTGTGGGCGGCCATCGGCGATGTCTTGCAGCTACAGCATAGACTGCACGAGGCAATTGCGGCTTACGCCCGCGCGCTTGAGCTTAAACCCGACGATTGGCGCGTTTACGCTAACGCCGCGACGATCCATATCGGTCTGGGCAATCTAGACGAAGGGGCAGGGATGCTGCGCCGGCTCGCCGAAGATCGCCGGCACCCGAAGATTTTACTTAATTTGGCGTTGGCCGAGCAGGAGCTCGGCAATTTTGACGCGGCGGCGCAACGCTTCGATGAGCTATCGGCGCTCGATCCGGGCAACGCCGACGCGGTGGCGGGTCAGGCCTTGAATCTGCGCAGACTCGGACAAAACGGCGACGCCTGGAGACTGTTGCAAGGGCTCGCCGACAAAGCCTTTGAACGCAGCTTGCCGGTGTTGGCGTTCGCCAAAATCGCGCCGACCCAGGACGAGACCTTGAGTCACCGCGCCTGCGCCCATATCGCGGCGTTGCTTGCCGATCCGGCGATCGCCGGAGCGGATCGGGCGCAATTAAATTTTGCCCTGGGTCCGTTGCGCGACCGGCTGGGTGATTTCGATGCTGCCTTCGATGCCATCTCCGCGGGTAGCGCGTTGTCGCCGGTGACCTATGACGCGTTGGCAACGACGCAGCGTTTCCACGACTTGCGCACCTTCTTCACTGAGGACCGCTTCGCCAAGCTGGCGCGGTCGAATGTTCACACCGAAAGACCGGTCTTCATTGTCGGCATGCCCCGGTCGGGCACGTCCCTGGTTGAACAAATTCTCGATTCCCACCCACAAGCGGCAGGGGCGGGTGAGCTGGTGGAGATCGGCGCGATCGAGCATGACATCGGCGCCGGCGAAACACCAAAGTGTCTGGCCGGGATGAGCCCAGAAGATCTTGATCCCCATGCCGAACGCTACTTAGAAATTCTCGACCAAGTCGATGGGGGTGCGGCGCGCGTTAGCGACAAGATGCCGGCGAACTTCGAGCGCTTGGGCCTGATCGCCCTGTTATTCCCCGACGCGCGGATACTCCACTGCGTGCGCGATCCGCTCGATACTTGTCTGTCCTGTTACTTTCAGGATTTCCGGTTTCGCAATGCCTATAGCTTCTCGTTGGAACATCTCGGTCACTACTACGCTGAGTATACCGCGCTGATGGGTCACTGGCGGTCTGTATTACCGATTCCCATACTCGATATTTCTTACGAAAGCCTCGTCGCGCATCCAACGGAGACAATCGCCGCGATGCTCGAATTCTGCGACCTCGATTGGGACGAGCGGTGCCTCGCGTTCCACGAAAATCCGCGCCTCGTGGCAACCGCCAGCGCCGATCAGGTGCGCCGGCCGCTCTATCGTACTGCGGTTGGCCGGTCCGCCCACTATCGTCACCACCTGGATCCGCTGGTACAGGCGTTACAGACGAACGGGGTGGAGTTGAAAGCCAAGACTTAGTGATATCGGCGTCGTGTGTCTTGCAACCGATTCGGGGCAGTAGATACTATCGCTCAACGGTTATTATCTAGATTTGACGTGTTTAGGTTGAGCAACGCATCAGCACGTTGGTTCTCCTGGGGTTTCGCCTCATATTGAAGAAGGGAAAGATGGACCGATGTTCGGAATTTTAACGTTCATTAGGAATGCTTCCGCACCACAAAATTTAACTCGGCGCGTACAGTTCGGGCGTCAGGCCAAACCCCACGGCGGTCTAACGAAATCACTGGCGCTTGCGGCCATAGTCGTCGTCACCGGCTGCACAACGTCAACCATCACGCCCGATTTGGTGACCAAGCCGCCACAGACCTATGGCACGGTCGTGGTCGGCGACATAACATTGAAGGGCGAGCTTTGGCAAAACCTGGTTCCGCACTTTAAGGACGGCATGCTGAAGACGTTGAAGGAGTCGGATGCGTTCGCCAATGCGGTGGTTTTATCGGAAGGTACGCCCCCATCGGATGCGATTATTGTATCGGGTGAAATCACCAATGTGGACGAAGGCAACGCCGCGGCTCGAGCTATCATCGGGTTTGGTGCCGGCAGAGCAAGGGCAGGCGGAAGTTTTAACATCAGTGATTCAGAAGGGGTGGCACTTGCGCGGTTTGGCGCGCGACAGGCCTATTCGGGTGGCGCCGGGATTGGTGGTTTTAACCTCCTCAGCATGGAACAGCTTCTTTCCAAACTGGGAGAAGCGACCGCCGGTTCGGTCATACGATGGTCGAAGGGCGAACCGCTCGAGCCACCGCGCGAGGAGTAATCGCAACCGCCAGACCGAGATGCTAAATCGCGCCGGCTTCGCGCAATGCGGCGATATCCTCCGCTGTCTTACCCAACTCGCTTAGTACCGCGTCGGTATGCTCGCCGAGCACCGGCGGCGCGCGGCGGATGGTCGCGGGATCACGCGAGAAGCGAAACGGAATACCGGGGATCTTGATTTCGCCCTCGGTGGTGTGATCGGCCGTGGTCACCAAGCCGCGGGCGACCGTGTGGGCCGCCGTTAAGGCCTGCTCGACGGTGTTGATCGGCGCGCAGGAAACCTTGGCGGCCAGCAGTTTATCCAGCCAGAAGGCCGTGGTGTTGGTTCTGAACAGATCGGCGATCATGCCATCGCAGGCGCCGCGATTTTCCACCCGATCCCGGTTGCGGGCGAAGCGTGCGTCATCGGCCCATTCGCCATGGTCCACTGCTTGGCTGAAATTGGCGAACTGCATGTCGTTGCCGACCGATAGCGCGATCATGCCGTCACCGGTGGGGTAGGCGTTGTAAGGCACGATATTGGGATGGCCGTTGCCGTAGCGCCCGGCGGCTTGGCCCGACGCCAGAAAATTCGCCGCCACATTGGCTAATAGCGAGACGCCGGTATCGTAGAGCGAGACCTCGACCGCTTGGCCGAGGCCGGTGCGGTGTCGCGCGTTGACTGCCGCCATGATGGTCGATAGCGCATAGAGGCCAGTGCATAAATCGACGATGGCGACGCCGAGCTTCATGGGGTCGCCGTCGGCCTCGCCGGTGATGTTCATCAACCCGCTTTCCGCCTGCAGCAGAAAATCGTAGCCCGGCAGGCCGGCGCGCGGGCCGGTCGAGCCGTAGCCGAGGATCGAGCAGCGCACGATTTGCGGCGCGTTGGCGTCGTACCAGGCGTCATCGAAGCCGAATTTGGCCATGGTGCCGAGCTTGAAATTATCGATCACCACGTCGGCGGTGCGCAGCATCTCACCGAGAATTTCCTGCCCCGCCTCGTGCTTGAGGTTCAAGGTCATGCCGCGCTTGTTGCGGTTGGCGCCGAGGAAATAGGCCGATTCCTCGCCGACGAAGGGTGGCCCCCACGCGCGGGTATCGTCACCGCGCCCGGGCTGTTCGACCTTGATGATGTCGGCGCCCATGTCGCCCAACAACATGGCGCAGAAGGGGCCCGCCAGAACCCGGGTCAAGTCGACCACGCGAAGGCCGTCGAGGGCGCCGGGTTTCGGTTGGTCGGTCATGGTTGCGATCCTCGGCTTCATCCTTCGAGACGGGCCTTCGGCCCTCCTCAGGATGAGGTTTTCTTTTATCCTAAACCCGAAAACCCCTCATCCTGAGGAGCCGGCATTAGCCGGCGTCTCGAAGGGTGAATTAGGCGGCAGGCTCATTCCGCTTTCATTTGATTGCGGTTGTTGTTGAAGTCGTCGAGATACTTGTCGACCGCTTCCTTGTTTTTCATGCGGAACTGCATGAAGTCGGGTTTGCGCTTCTCGAGGAAGGCCTCCATGCCCTCGTTGGCCTCGTCGCTGCCCCACACATGGGCCAGTAGCTCCATGCCGTGTTGCCACGAGGCATAGAGTTCGTCGGACTCGTGGTTCAGCGATTTCTTGGTCATGCGGATGGTTTGTCCGCTATGGCCCTTAATCTTTTCGCACCAGACTAATGTTTCCTCGAGCAGCTTATCTTTCGGCACGACCTTGTTAATCAGGCCGATATCGACGGCTTCTTCCGCCGTGAAGGTGCGGGCGAGGAAGATCATTTCGCGGGCTAGGCGTTCGCCGATGATGCGCGGAATGTACTGGGTCGCGCCAACCGTCGGGCAAGCGCCGACCTTAGCGCCGGACTGGCCGAACATGGCGTTGTCGGACGCGATCACCATGTCACACCATAAGGCCAGTTCGTGGCCGCCGCCCATGCACCAGCCATTGACCATGGCGATCACCGGGATCGGCAGACCACGGATGGTCATCGCAGTGCCCAGCATGCGGTCGTTCCAATGGTATGCGTTGGCCCAGTTCAACTTCATCATGGCGCCGAAATCGCCGCCGGCGGAAAACGACGTTTCACCGGCGCCGGTGACCACGGCGCACACGATCGACGGGTCGTTGCGGGTCGATTTGAAGGCTTCGATCAACTCGTCGAGGGTCTGTTCGCGAAAGGCGTTCTGCGATCGCGGCCGGTTAATGGTGATCCATGCGACATTGTCCTTCACCTCGAACAGAATGTCGTTGAAGTCGTCGGATGTCGGCATATTAGACATCGAAATTGCTCCCCTCAGGTTTCTTGTTATGGGTTTCCGTACGGCGTTTGTGGGCGTCGTGCAACGGGTGTTTGTATTGCCCCGGCACATTGTATAATTAGTCCAGACATATATCGCGTTTTCAATCAGCCAACAATACAGCGGGCCCGAGTTCTGGCGATCGCTGTTGTGTTATCGAAACAGGGGAGTGAGTTCGGATGTTCAATCCATTCAAAGAGGTCGAGCTTATCGAGGCCAAGGTTTTTCAACCGCTGCCGGATAAGTTTCGCAACAGCCAGCGCTCGGATTGGTCCGACCCGAACCGCCAGGGCGCCGAGGTTGAGTGCTTCCTCGAAGGCCCGTCCTTTGACCGTGCCGGCAACCTCTACTTCACCGATATTCCGTTCGGCCGTATCTTTCGCATTCCCCCGGGTGGCGACATCGAGTTGGTGGCCGAATATGATGGTTGGCCCAACGGTTTGAAAATCCATAAAGACGGCCGCATCTTCGTCGCTTGCTACAAGTACGGCATTATGGAAGTCGATCCCGACAAGGGCACCGTCGAGACGGTGCTGGGATCGGTCTTCAGCGAAGGTTTCAAGGGCACCAACGATCTCCATTTCGCCGACAATGGCGATTTGTACTTCACCGATCAGGGCCAGACCGGTATCGCCGATCCGACCGGCCGGGTGTTCCGCTGGGGCGCCGACGGCAGCCTCGACCGCTTGGCGGTCAATGTGCCGAGCCCGAATGGCATTACCCTGAACTTGAAGGAAAACCAGTGCTACGTCGCGGTCACGCGGACCCAGCAAGTCTGGCGCCTACCTTTGATGGCCGACGGCAACGTGTCGAAGACCGGTGTGGCGATCCAACTGTCGGGCGGTCATGCGGGCCCGGATGGCATCGAGACAGATTCCCAAGACGGTCTGCTGGTCTGCCATCTCGGCGTCGGTATCTGGCGCTTCGACGATAACGGTCTGCCGACCCATCTGATCCATGCCGGCGACGATCATCGGTTGATGACCAACATCGCTTTCGGCGGTCCCGACAACAAAACCCTGTTCATCACGGACTCCTTGAACGGCAACATCATGACCGCTGACATGCCCATAGCCGGCAAGGTGATGTACGGCCTAAGCTAAGGAATTTTCCGATTGGATTGATTCGCACTCCGACCTCGCGCGTTGCGAAAATAACCCTCTCCCGGCGGGAGAGGGTGGCGAGCGCAAGCGAGCGGGTGAGGGGTTAGGGACGGTAGAGAACTTCCTGGATGGAATTTAACCCCTCACCCCAACCCTCTCCCTATGGGAGAGGGGGCTTGGCAGGTTGAAGTTTCCTCAAGTTATATGTTCGGCCACGGCGAACCGGTCGCATCCAATCAGAAAATGATCTAGTGGTAACAGACCATTAAATTTACGATACGACACACAGGTGCACCATGACGGCTTCCCTCAACAAAGTCCTGATCTACGGATATAGCGTGATGGGGCAGGCGGTCTCCGGTACCTTTGCCGAGGCCGGGTTCGACGTTCATGTGGTCTCTTCGCGCGCCGGCGCATTGGCCGGCAGCGCCGATCCGGTCACCTTCCACGAGACCATGCCGGCCGAGACGCCGGATCTGGTCATTGAGTTCGTGCCGGAAAACTACGAGGACAAGCAGGCTGTCTATAAGGAGATCGAAGCGGCTTATGGCGGCGCGCCGCTGATCGCCAGTGGTACCTCGGGTCTCGACTTGGTGAAGCTGGCCGACGGCCTGGCTCATCCGGACCGTTTTCTGGGCGTGCACTATTTCATGCCGGCCGAAAGCACCGCCGTGGTCGAGGTCATGGCCGGGCCAAGCTGTCCGCGCGACGATGTCGATGCGGTGTCGGACGCCATGAAGCGCACCGGCAAGGAAACCGTGGTGCTGTACCGGCCGGTGGTGGGATTTCTCATCAACCGCTTGCAGCACATCATTCTGCACGAATGCTATTATCTGATGGAAAACGGCGTCGCCGGGCCCGACGATATCGATATGGCGGCGCGCCTGATGCTCGGCCCGCGCATGTGTCTCAACGGCTTGGTCCAGCAGAAAGACGTCAGTGGGCTGAAAATTCACGCCGACGCCCAACGATCGATCGTGCCGGAACTCCATCCCATCGATACGCCCAATCCGATGATTCAAAATATGGTGACGCGCGGCGAGGGCGGCTTGGGTGACGGTAAGGGATTTTACGACTGGGCCGGTATGGATGTCGCCGAAATCCGCGCCCGCGCCGGCCGGCGGTTGCGTAAACTGACCGAATTTTTGCGCCAAGAGGCAGCCGACGAAGCCGGCGCGCCGGAACCCCGCCCGCGCACCCGCGAAGAATTGCTGGGTGAGTAGCGAACCAACCGAGGAAACGCTCATGAAGATCACTGAAATCACGCCGATCGCCGTGTCATTGCCGATGACCCGGCCGCTCAAGATGGCCGGGCTGGTCTTCGACCATAGCGACAATGTGCTGGTCCGCGTCACCACCGATAACGGCTTGGTCGGCTGGGGCGAGGCCTCGGAATCGCCGACCATGACCGGCGAGACGGTGGCCAGCATGATGGCGGCGATCCGCTATCTGTCGCCGTACTTTATCGGCCGCGACCCTTCGGATTTCGCGGAAAATTTGGCGTTGATGGATTTCCGCCTGTACGGCAACGCCAGCGCGAAGACCGTGCTGGAAATGTCGTTTTTCGATTTGGCTGGCAAGGCGCAGCAGAAATCGATGGCCGAATTGCTCGGCACGGTGCGGCGCTCGCGTATGCCGGTGTTGTGGATGCTGGCGTCAGGCAAGCTCGACGAAGACTTATCCGACGGTCAGGCGAAGCTCGACGAAGGCTTCAAATCATTCAAGATCAAGGTCGGGACGAACCCGGTGGCCGAGGACATTGAGCGCGCGCACCATGTTCGCAAGCTGGTCAATGGCGGGGTGCAACTCTCGTCCGACGCTAATCAGGGTTGGACGCGCGAAGACGCCATCACCTTTGTTGAGGGCGTCGGTGACACGTTGGACTTTATCGAGCAACCGATCATGGGCCACGACGTCGAGGGTATGGCCGATGTGCAGCGCCATGCCTCGGCGCCGATCGGCGCCGATGAAGGCTTACATAGCGTCAAGGATATTCGCCTGCACCAGGAAATGGGGGCGGCGCAAGGCGGCAGCTTGAAGATGATCAAGCTCGGCGGCGTCACGCGGGCCTATGAGGCTGCGTGCCTGTGCGATGAGCTGGGCATGAACGTCAACATGGCCGGCAAGGTGGCGGAATCGAGCATTTCCAGCGCCGCCGTGCTGCAGATATCGGCCGCCGCGCCGTCGCTCGATTGGGGTCTCAGCATCACCAAGCAATATGTCGCGCAAGACCTGGTGCGCAATCCCATCCTTGTCGATAAGGGTGAGGCGGTATTGCCGGACGGCGCCGGGCTCGGCGTCGACGTGGACGAGGACGTGGTGCAGCAATTAGCGGTCACCGCTTAGGAGCTTGCATACTTCGAGACGCCGGCTTCGCCGGCTCCTCAGCATGAGGGTTTATTTATGCGGAAAAAACACTGATCCCTCCTCCTGAGAGTTTGACCGGAAATGAAGTGAGCGATATCAGCGGTTTATCAATCTGACCCTCGAGCGTCATCACCCCCACCCCAACCCTCCCCCCTCAAGGGGGAGGGGGTAATAGCCAGCGGGTCGCTAATAATTTCCCTCCCCCCAGCGAGGGGGAGGGTTAGGGAGGGGGGGTGGCGTTAGCCATTGCGTTTGGTTTTCACCCACGGGGCGGGGAACAAGGTCTTAGAAACAAACAATTCATTTCCGGCCAGGCT
>JAALLF010000028.1 GCA_011087645.1 Alphaproteobacteria bacterium | reverse complement strand
TCACTCCATCTTTGCTTCCAAGATAAAGTGTTGCGTCGACCAGTTGAGATCACCCGGTGAAACCGGCCGGGAGCGGCGGCATCGTCTCTTTGGCGGCAATACTCATGGCCCAAGATGTAATCCTTCCGCAAATCCCCGGCAAGCGTGACGCCGAGACGAAAGGTGTCAGGCCGGCGTCGCGGCCCGCCGCAGACGGTCGTTAATCGCCCGGCCGAGACCGGTTTCGGGGATCGGCGCGACCGCGATGGCTTCATGCTCGGGCCGGTCCAACGCCCGCAGTAGGGCGAAGAGATTGGCCGCGGCTTCGGTCAGATCGCCCGCCGGGCTGAGATTGGCGGTCCTCGCCGCACCGGTTGATGTCATATCGCCGAATGTCAGAAACGCTTCGTTGGCGGCGGCCGATTGGGCGTCGAGGCGCAGCGGCCGGATGGTGGCGTAATGGCGGGCGAGCATTCCGGGTGACTTGACGGTGTCGTCTGTATTCTCGCTTACATCCGTGATCGGACCGAATCCCTCGACCAATTCCTCTAGCGTTACCGCGCCATGGCGCAAGATGCCCCAACTCTCGGCGCTCAAGTCCACCACCGTCGATTCCAGCCCAATCGAGCAGGGACCGTCATCGATAATCAGGTCGACCGCGTCGCCAAGAGAGTGTTCAACATGTTCGGCCCGGGTTGGGCTGACTGCGCCCGACGCGTTGGCGCTCGGCGCGGCGATCGGCCCATTGAATGCCGACAAGAGCAGCTGTGCCGTGGGGTGCGCCGGCACCCGCAGCGCAACACTGTCGAGACCAGCGCTGACCAGCAGCGAGAGATCGCCATCGGCGCGGCGGGGCAGCACCAAAGTCAGCGGCCCGGGCCAATATCTGGCGGCGAGGGCGCGGGCGCGGTCGTCGAATTTCGCATAGGTGGCTGCGGTGTTGAGGTCGCGCACATGGACGATCAGCGGATTGAATTGCGGGCGGTTCTTGGCGGCGAAAATACTCGCCACAGCCTGCTCGTTGCGCGCGTCGGCGCCTAGCCCGTAGACCGTCTCGGTGGGGAAAGCGACCAGGCCGCCTTGCGTGAGGACCGTCGCGGCGTCGGCCAGGCTCGCCTTATCTGCCCGTCGTATTGTCATGGCGCCGCGGGCGGATTAACGCCGGCCGAAGGCGACGAAACCCGGGTTGAGAAATTTCTTGTCGACTTTACCGTAAGCGAAGGGCTGGCCGTCGAAAGTCTCAAGGTCGCCACCGGCGGCGCGGACAATGGCGTGCCCGGCTGCTGTATCCCATTCGCTGGTGGGGCCGAACCGCGGATAGAGATCGGCCTCGCCGGCGGCCAAGACACCGAATTTTAAGGCGCTACCCCGGGGCAGGCGTTCGCGAACATTTTTATCGGCCAGATAATCGTCGAGACGTTCATTGCGGCTGTGGGATCGGCTGACCAAGACACCGATCCCATCCGGCGAAATTTCCCGGCAGGCGATGGGCTGGGCGTCGCCGTCTTTCTGGGCGCGCATCGCCGACCCCGTGCCGGCGCCGAAGAACATGGTATCGAGCGCCGGCGCGTAGAGCACGCCGAACACCGGTTCGAGATCGATAATCAGGCCGATATTGACGGTGAATTCGTCGTTACGTTTCATAAATTCGCGAGTGCCGTCCAGGGGATCGACCAGCCAGAAATTGCCACTGGAAATATCCGGCGCGGCGCCGTCGGCCATATGCTCTTCCGACACGATTGCAATATCCGGCGTCAGGGTGCGCAGGGCTGGCAAGATGATCGCCTCCGCCGCGGTATCGGCTTCGGTTACCGGCGAGCCGTCGGCTTTACGCGCGGCGGAAAAGTCGGTGGCGTAAACTTCCATGATCGCCGCGCCGGCGTGGCGGGCAATATCGCACACCGCCGGCAACATCGGCGCAAATTGATTGGGCACGTAACCTCCTGGCGGGCGGGCGCCCGCGTTGTGCGCTATTCGGCGGCGAGGGGCTGGTTCGCCGCCGCCCAAATAACATCCGGTGTTGCCGGCATATTGACCTCGGTCGATCCGCCCGCGGCGGCCAGAGCATCGATAATGGCGTTGATCACCGCCGGCGGCGCACCGATCGCCCCGGCTTCGCCCGAGCCCTTGAGGCCCATCGGGTTGGTGGTGCATTTGACGTTGCGCATATTGAAATCGAAATTGGGCACATCGTCGGCGCGCGGCAAGGTGTAATCCATAAACGATCCGGAGACGAGCTGGCCCGACTGGCCGTCATAGACGGTGTGTTCGTACAGCGCCTGGCCGACGCCCTGAACGATACCGCCATGCACCTGACCTTCGATCAGCAGCGGATTTACCACATCGCCGAAATCGTCCATCACCGTATAGCGCATGATCGCCAGGTTGCCGGTGTCGGGGTCGATTTCGACTTCGCAGACATGGCAGCCATTGGGATAAGTCGCCGCGTCCGGGGTGTGGCTGTAGGCCTCGTCGAGCCCGGGGTCGGCGCCCTCGGGCAAATTGCCCGCCTCTTGCGCGGCGCGGGCGACGTCGAACAGCGACATGGTTCGGTCGGTGCCGGTGACCCGGAACGTGGCGTCGGCATATTCGATATCGGCGTCGGCGGTTTCCATCACATGAGCGGCGACCTGGCGGCCCTTTTCGATGATCTCTTCCGACGCCTTCGATACCGCGACGCCGCCCACGGTTACCGAGCGCGAACCGCCGGTCAGGCCCGGCGGCACCGCATCGCTGTCGCCTTGCACCACCGTGATATCGTCGGTGTCGACGCCGAGCCGGTCCGACATGATCTGCTTATACGCGGTGTCGTGACCCTGGCCGTTGGTGACGGTGCCGATATAGATGGTGATGTGGTCGTTATCCGTGTCGAACTTCACGTCGGCGACTTCGGCATTGCCGCCGCCGCATTTCTCCACATAGGTCGCCATGCCAATGCCATAGAGCTTGCCGGTCTTGGCGCTGGCGTCTCGCCGCCCGGCGAATCCTGCCCAATCGGCGCGTTTCATGCCGGCTTCCATGATTTCGGCAAACTCGCCGCTATCGAAAACGTCACCCAGCGCCGTGGTGTAGGGAAGCTGCGCCGGTTTGACGAAGTTGCGCCGGCGAATCTCGTCGGGTGCGACCCCCAACTCGCGGGCGCATTTATCAACCAGCCGTTCGATGCAATAGATCGCCTCGGGCCGGCCGGCGCCGCGATAGGCATCGGTCGGCACCGTGTTGGTGATTACCCCTTTGACGTTGGCCCAGATCGTCGGAATGGCGTAGAGCCCGTTCAGCATGCCGGTGCCCGCTTCGGTGGGAATGAAGGTGCTAAAATGTGAGAGATAGGCGCCCAAATTGGCGTAGGTCGTTACCCGCAGGCCCAAGAATTTGCCGTCATCGTCCATCGCCATTTCGGCGCGGGTCACATGATCGCGGCCCTGGATATCGGACATGAAACCCTCGCTGCGGTCGGAGGTCCATTTGACCGCGCGCTCAAGCTTGCGCGACGCCCAAACAACGATCGGCTGTTCCGGGTGGGGAAAAATCTTCATGCCAAAGCCGCCGCCGACATCCCCGGTGATGACCCGCAACTGGTCCTTGCCGATTTTCAGAATGTTGTCGCCGATCGTGTCGCGCAGCCAGTGGGTGCCTTGCGATGAGGAGTAAAGCGTCGAGCGGCCGGTCGCGGCGTCGTAGTCGGCGAGCGCACCGCGCGGCTCCATCGGATTGACCACTACCCGGTTGTTGATGAGTTCGAGCGTGGTTACGCGCGCTGCGCTGGCGAACGCCGCCTCGGTTGTCTCCTGATCGCCCTTGCCCCAGTCGAAGCACACATTGTTGGCGGTGTCGTCGTAGATCTGCGGTGCGCCGGCTTGCGCCGAACCATAGGTGTCGGTGGTCGCCGGCAACTCGTTGTAATTGACCTCGACCAGTTCGGCGGCGTCGCGCGCCTGGTGCAGGGTCTCGGCGATGATCGCGGCGACCGGCTCGCCGACATGGCGCACCCGGCCCTGGGCCAGGATCGGCCGGTAGGTGTTGGTGCGGTCGCTGCCATCGATGTTTGTGACCGGCGCCATGCACGGCATCGGGTCGATATCGTCGGCTTTGACATCGTCGCCGGTCAGCACCGCCAACACGCCGTCGGCGGCTGCCGCGGCGCCGGTGTCGATGCTGGCAATCTCAGCATGGGCATGGGGCGAACGCAGGATGAAGGCATAGGCTTGCCCGTCTAAATTGACGTCGTCGGTGTAGCGGCCGCCGCCGGTCAACAGGCGCTGATCTTCGATCCTCGTGACAGCTTGTCCAATGCCGAATTGACCCATTTGGCTACTCCATGGTTCGCAGTGTTGAAAAGTAAGCTTGGAAGCTGTGGCAATGATAGGCGAACAGCCGCAGCCGCTCCAGCCTTGTTACAGCCTGTTTGATCAGATTCTTTTTATCGCCGCAAATCGGTGCACAGGTTATAAGCAATCTTGAAAACGTGTGTTTTATAACATGCGGCCAAGCAATCCGACGGAACCGGCCCGATGCTCACCGTGTACGGTCTGAAGACCTGTGATACCACGAAGAAGTCCTTGAAGTGGCTGGAACGGCGGAGCGTTCCCCATCGCTTTCTCGACGTGCGCGCCGATGGTGTCGATCTGGAAAGATTGACCTTGTGGGCGATGGAGGTAGGCTGGGAGACCCTGATGAACCGCGGCAGCACCACCTGGCGGAACTTACCCGAGGTGATCCGTGAAAACGTCACCGAAGACACCGCCCTGGCCTTGATGACCGAGAACCCGACCCTGATCAAACGCCCGGTGATCGAAATCGATAACGGCCTGATCGTCGGTTTCAAACCGGCCCAGCAGCGCGAGCTGGAAGAGGCGATTTAGGGCAACAGATCTAAAGCGGCCAGAACAGCAGTATCAACGGCACTGAGACGATCACGATTAGCACCTCGAGCGGCAGGCCCATACGCCAATAGTCGCCGAACTTGTAGCCGCCGGGCCCCATCACCAGCACGTTGTTTTGATGACCGATCGGCGTCAGAAAGGCGCACGACGCGCCGATGGCGGTCGCCATCAGGAACGGGTCGGAGCTGACCCCCAATTGTTGGGCGATGGCCACGCCGATCGGCGCCATGACGATGGCGGTTGCGGCATTGTTCATGAGATCGGATAGGGTCATGGTGACGACCAATAGGATCGCCACCAGCATGAAGGCCGGCACCGCGCCCGAAAGGCCGACGATGGCGCCAGCGATCAAGGCGGTGCCGCCGGTTGCCTGCAACGCCCCGCCGAGCGGGATCATCGCGCCAAGCAAAATGATCACCGACCAGTCAATGGTCTCGTAGGCTTCTCGCGGGGTGATGCGGTTGAACAGGATCAACGCGATCACGGCGGCGGAAAAGGAAATATGGACCGGCGCCAGGTTGAGCGCGGTGGCGCCGACGGCGGCGGCGAAGATGGCGATCGGCAGCCAGATCTGGCGCGGCCGGCCTAGCGACAGGCCGCGCTCGGCCAGCGGTAGACAGCCCAACGCGGAGATGACATCAGGCAAAGCATCGGCTTCGCCTTGCAGCAATAATATGTCGCCGGCTTGAATGCGGATCGTCGACAAACGCTCGCGCACCGGTTGGCCCTGCCGGGCCAGGGCGATCAGGGCGGCGCCGTAGCGCCGGCGCAGATGGAGCATTTGCGCCGAGCGGCCTTCGATACGTGCGCCCGGCGGCACCACCGCTTCGATCAGGCCAATTTCATTGGAGCGTAAATTCTCGTCGCTTAGTGCGCTTTCGCCAGACAGGTCCAGGCCTTTCTCGGCGGACAATTTATCGAGCACGGCCGGATCGGTGCGGATCAGCAGCCGGTCGCCGGCGCGCAGGATTTGCCGGCGCAGCGTGTGCAGCAGGCGGGTGTCGCCGCGGATCAAGCCAACGACGATCGAGCGGTCGTCGTGGCGATGTTCCAGCTCGGCGACCGAGACGCCGATCAGCTCGGAACCGTCGGGGATCTTGGCCTCGGCAATATAGTCGCGCACCTCGAACAGATCGGCGGCCGATTTGCGCCCGCTGCGGCCGCGCGGAATGAGCCGCCAGCCGATGGTGACGACAAAGATCAGCCCGATGAGGGCGACCGGCGCGCCCACCGGGGCGAAGTCGAACAGCCGGAACGGCTCGCCGGTGACGTCGGCGCGGAAGGTGGCGATGATGATGTTAGGCGGGGTGCCGATCAGGGTAATCAGTCCGCCAAGGATAGACCCGAAGGAGAGCGGCATCAGCAAGGCCGCCGGTTTGCCGCCGAGCCGCAGCGCCAGCGGCATGAGCAGCGCCAGCGCCCCCACATTGTTCATGAAGGCGGACAGGATGGCGCCGAGGCCCGACAGGGTGCCGATTTGCGATGTCTCGCTACGCGCGGTGCGCACCAAGAGGTTGGCGACATGGTCGATGATGCCCGACGCTTGTAGAGCGCGGCTGATCACCAATACGGTGGCGACGGTAACCACGGCCGGGTGACCAAAACCGGTGAAGGCGTTCGCCGACGGCACGACGCCAACAACCACCGCGGCGATCAGCGCGGTAAATGCCACCACGTCATAGCGCCACCGGCCCCACAGGAAAAACACCATGGCGAGGCCGAGGATGGCGAAGATAAGAATTTGGTCGGCGGTCATGATTGGCGCCGTGCCTGCGCGGCATGCTTCGAGACGGCGCTTACGCGCCTCCTCAGCATGAGGTTGATTTGGTTAGCCACCACACACCACCCTCATCCTGAGGAGGGCCGAAGGCCCGTCTCGAAGGAACCAATGCGGAGATTAAATTCATCGCTCTCTGGTGCTGCGCGGAAAAAGAAGGGCGGTACCGGCTGTCTGCCGATACCGCCCAGATATACATACTGTTCAGGGAGGAGAGAAACAAACTGGCACGCTATTCGAAAGCCTCTTCCCAACTGCCGCGCGTGGCGGCCTTGGAATATTCAGTGGCGCGGTTTTCGAAGAAATTGGTGTGCTCGACACCGTTCAGCATTTCTTCCATCCAGGGCAGCGGATTTTTGTCCAGCCGATAGACCGGTTGCAGGCCGAGCTGCATCAAGCGGCGGTCGGCGATGTAGCGGATATATTGTTTGACCTCGCGGGCCTCGAGCCCTTCGATGCCGCCAAGCTCGAAGGCCAGGTCGATGAAGGCATCTTCGTGGGTCACCACGGTTTCGCAGCTCACATAGAGTTCGCGCTGCAGTTCTTCGTTCCAGATTTCCGGGTTCTCGTCGATGAAGGTGCGGAACAATTTGATGATCGAGGCGGTGTGCAGGCTCTCGTCGCGCACCGACCAAGTGACAATCTGACCCATGCCCTTCATCTTATTGAAGCGCGGGAAGTTCATCAGAATGGCGAAGCTGGCGAACAGTTGCAGACCTTCGGTGAAGGCGCCGAACATGGCCAATGTCTTGGCGATATTCTCTTTAGAGTCGACGCCGAACTGCTGCAGATAATCGTACTTGTCCATCATCTGCTGGTATTTCAGGAACGCCGAATATTCGCTTTCCGGAATGCCGATCGTGTCGAGCAGATGCGAGTAGGCGGCAATATGGACGGTCTCGATATTGGAGAACGCGGCCAGCATCATTTGCACTTCGGTGGGTTTGAACACCTGCGAATAATGCTTCATGTAGCAGTTGTTCACTTCCACGTCCGACTGGGTGAAGAAGCGGAAGATGTGGGTCAAAAGATTGCGTTCGCCGGTGGTCAGGGTGCGGTGCCAATCCTTGACGTCGTCGGCCAAGGGCACCTCTTCCGGCAACCAATGAACGCGCTGCTGCTGCAGCCAGGCGTCATAGGCCCACGGATACTTAAACGGCTTGTACTGAACGCGTTCTTCTAACAGGGACATTCTAGTTTCCTTCAGACCCGCCTATTGGCAGGCCCATTACTGGCAGGCTAAGCATTCTTCGTAATCGTTGCGGCTGGCCGCGGCGCGGTCGGCTTCATCGTCACCGGTGACCGCCACCATTGGCGAGGCGGCGACGCTTTCCGAACGCTGCAGCGATTTCGAGCGGCAGTAATAGAGGCTCTTCACACCCTTCTTCCAGGCTTGGTAATGGATCTGGTGCAAGTCGCGTTTGTGCACGTCCGCCGGCAGGAAGACGTTGAGCGACTGCGACTGACACACCTGGTCGGCGCGGTCGGCGGCCAGATCGATGACCCAGCGCTGGTCGATTTCGAACGCCGTCTTGAAAACCGCCTTCTCATCGTCTGATAGGAAATCGAGATGCTGCACCGAGCCTTCATTGGTGGTGATCGACGACCACACTTCGTCCGTGTCTTTGCCCTTTTCAGCCAACAATTTGGTCAGCGCCTTGGAGCGCACATTGAACGAGCCCGAGAGGGTCTTATGGGTGAAGCTGTTGGCGGCGATGGGCTCGATGCCCGGCGACGAGCCGCCGCATATGATCGAGATCGACGCGGTCGGCGCGATCGCGGTCTTGTTGGAAAACCGCTCCATGATGCCGTAATCGGCGGCGTCGGGACAGGCGCCGCGTTCCTTGGCCAGGGCGACCGAGGCGGCGTCGACACCGGCCTTGATGTGGCGGAACATCTTATTGTTCCAACCCTTTGCAATCGCTGATTCAAATGGAACCATTTGATCTTGCATGAACGAGTGAAAGCCCATGACGCCGAGGCCGACGGAACGTTCGCGCATGGCCGCATAAGTCGCCCGGTCGAACGAATCCGCGGCATTGTCGATGAAGTCCTGCAGCACATTGTCGAGGAAGCGCATGACATCCTCGATGAACGTCGGATGGTCCTTCCATTCCAGGAATTTTTCCAGATTGAGCGACGACAGACAGCACACCGCGGTGCGTTCATTGCCGTGATGGTCGGTGCCCGTGGGCAGCGTAATCTCAGAGCATAGGTTCGACGTTTTGACGTTCAAGCCCGCCAGCTTGTGGTGCTCGGGGATTTGCTTATTCACCGTGTCGGAATAGACGATATAGGGCTCGCCGGTTTCCACCCGGGCGGTGAGAATACGGATCCACAGGGCGCGGGCCGACACTTTGGCGATCGGCGCATTATCCTTCGGACTGAGCAACGCCCAATCTTCGTCGGCTTCGACGGCGCGCATGAAATCGTCGGAAATCAGCACGCCGTGGTGCAGGTTGGGCGCCTTGCGGTTGGGGTCGCCGCCGGTGGGCCGGCGCATTTCAACGAATTCTTCGATTTCCGGATGGCTGATCGGCAGATACACGGCGGCCGACCCGCGACGTAGCGAGCCCTGGCTGATCGCCAGGGTGAGCGAATCCATCACCCGGATGAAGGGGACCACGCCCGACGTCTTGCCGTTACGCCCGACCTGTTCGCCGATTGAGCGCAGATTGCCCCAATAGCTGCCGATGCCGCCGCCGCGCGCGGCGAGCCAGACATTCTCATTCCACAGATCGACGATGCCCTCGAGCGAATCGGAAGCTTCGTTCAGGAAACATGAGATTGGCAGGCCTCGCTTGGTGCCACCGTTCGATAGCACCGGCGTCGCCGGCATGAACCAAAGCTTGGAAATATAGTCGTAAATGCGCTGGGCATGTTCCGAGTCGTCGCCGTAATGGGTCGCGACTCGGGCGAACAGCTTCTGCGGTGACCGTGCTTCTTCCGGCAGCAGGTAGCGATCTTCAAGCGTTTCCTTGCCGAAAGCGGTCAAATTGCCGTCGCGCGACGGGTCGATAACGATGCGCACCCGCTCCGTCTGATAGACGTTGGCGGTATCGGCGTCTTTGCCGACCAGATCGTTTTCCACAGGCTCAGCCGACTCAACAGGGGCCTCGATTGCCAGTTCGATCTGGGTATCGACTTGCACCGATTCCGACTTGTCGTCTTCTACGAACACCTTATCCACAGCGTCTTTTCCCGCCGAAATGACCCCAGACCCATCCATACGTACAGCCCCCATTAATCCGATAACCAGGTCGTCCACATGGTGTGGGTAATTTCCTGGGGATAGCCGGGAAAGTTCCACAACATGTAGTCGCGAAGAAAGAGTGTAACACTAAATCTTGACCTGCTGTCACCGTGAACAATACGGGAACATCTTACTAGTTTGAATTAATTCGTCAATCGAATCGGGGTGAAAACCGTGGCAAGCCAAGAGTTTGCCTGGCGATGCAATAAATCTGTCTATTTTGTGTGCCCTATGGCAGCGGGCGCAATATTTTGTGTTGGGGTCAGCCTATAACACGCTAAAGTCTGCCCATGTGCGGACGTTTTGGACTGCTTCATACCTGGGACGAAATATTTCGACTCTATTCGATTATTTCGACGCCGCTGAACCTTCAGCCACGGTTCAACATCGCGCCGACCCAACCGATCGTCGCGATTACCGCGCCAAATCAAGGCGGGGGTAATGAAGCGACCTTCTTTCAGTGGGGTCTGGTGCCGTCCTGGGCCAAGGAAATCTCGATCGGCGCCAAGATGATCAATGCGCGGGCGGAAACCGTGGCCGAAAAGCCGTCGTTTCGCGCCGCCTTTCGCCGCCGGCGCTGCCTTATACCGGTCAGCGGATTTTATGAATGGCAGGCGCAGCCACGTGGCCCGAAACAACCATTCTGGATATCGGCGGCCGATGGCGGCCTGCTCACCTTCGCCGGTTTATGGGAGAGTTGGATGTCGCCCGACGGCAGCGAGTTGCAGACCTGCACCATCGTCACCACCACCGCCAACAATTCGCTGGCGTCGATCCATGCGCGCATGCCGGTGATTTTAGCGCCGGCCGATTTCGCGGCGTGGTTGGACGTACGCGACGAAACCGACACCGCGCCCGCCAGCGCCCTGCTGCGCCCCGCACCGGAAGAGACCACCACTGCGAGGCCGGTGTCGACCCAAGTGAATAGCGTGCGTAACGATAATTCGAGCCTTATCGAAGCGGTCGATCCGTTAGCGTCCACTGATGAGAAGGCAGCCGCGCCGATGCGCGACGGCCAGGGCGACCTGTTTTCGAACTAATCGCATAAAATATTCGGGAAAATGGTGGGCGCGACAGGGATTGAACCTGTGACCCCTGCCGTGTGAAGGCAGTGC
>JAALLF010000027.1 GCA_011087645.1 Alphaproteobacteria bacterium | reverse complement strand
TCCCCAGCAGAACGATTTAACGCTTGTGTTGCATCGATCGGTTGAGGTGACCGATCGAAACCGGACGGAGTACCCATTTCAGCGCCGCGCATTGCGAAGAAAGCGCCGTCGAATTTTGCTGGCATCAGCTCGGCTACAAGCCCGACAAGGTCACCCAACACTAACGTAGGCGAGGCAGGTTCTCACCGCTATTCCGCCGCGCCGTGGCGAAACGTATTAAACGCCGAGCGGTAATCATTGAGGCCGAGCTCTTCACGTATATCCCCCGTGATCTTCATCACCATCTCATCGATCGGAATACCAACGCCGTTGGCGATGCGGTCGTTCTTGGAGAAATTCGCCGCGATGGCCGATGCGCCCGATACCGCCGCCGGGCTCAACCCCTCTGCCAGCGCAGTGCGTGCGTCGTCCAACGCTGCCCGGTCCGTGCCGATCACGGCATCGGCAAACGCCAGTAACAGCGCGCCACCGGGCACGCCAATATCCCGATCCGGGCTGATAAACGCTTGAAGATCGACATTCAAGTTGGTTAGGCGTCCACTCTCACGGAGGAACCGGGCGTGACCAGTCGTTCAGTAAAAGCACTCATTGAGCGCCGAAACACGTCCGGCGACAATCTCTGCCTGGGCCCGCGTCAGACCCTCGTGATGCTGAAAGTCATATTCGAGGATGCGATTTAACGGCAGATACTGCACCTGCTCCAACTCTAGATGGGCGCGCAGTTCCGCTGGTACCAAGCTTAACGCGCGGATAATGTAGGGCTTTGGCTTGGGACCGTAGAGTGCAATCGCCTCATCGCCGCCTTCGGGTGGATTGGGAATTGTCGGAACCCAAGCCAGTTCGGTGACCGCGACGCCGGGCCGCTCACGCGTGGGCTCGCCGGGCAGTGCCGACGGTAAGGGGCGCAACGGCACGCCTATACCACGCGCGAAAATGTCGAAATTGGTGGCCCGCGCGACCAAGCCAACGATCTCGGTAAATTCCGCATCGGTGAGACCGCCCTTCAGAGCAGCCTCGTAAAAGGCCAAGTCAACGTCTTTCGGCGATACGGCCAGGCGCTCGACGACCCGCAGTGCAATGCCGGGCAATTCAGAGGTATCCGGCGTGTCGCCATCGGCCGCGTCTTCAAGGAGGCCAGCGTCGATACCGGCTTTTCGCGCCGCTGCGGCGATAGTCAATCGTTGCGGGCCGGTGCCCCAGGTCCCCGGCGCGCCCAGTTGACCCATCTGAGAAGCATGGACCGCCGCCAGGTCGTCACGGACAGGATAATGCGAATCTGCGTAAAAACTCATCTGCCACTCTCACCAAATACGGACCGAAGCCCCGAGAAAATTCACCGTCACCATGTTGAGTGAATCCCCATCCGTCAATAGACCCAGCGGATTGAAAATCATCGCCACTGGCGCGATACTGGCGGGCATAACGAATTTGCATTTTGGGGATAAACATGACGATCGAAATGGTCACCGAGGAACTTAGCGGTCCCGGGGTTTGGCTCGGGCCCGACATTCAGAACGACCGTGACTGGATCATGCAGCTCGACGGCGACGATGTCGCCGAGATCGATGCCGCGCTGGCCGCAGTCAAGGCCGCCGGCACGCCGATCCCCTTCCCGGCCAGTGCGTTTCCGCTGCAAAATTTCACCAAGAAAATCGATACACTGGTCGAGGCTGTCAGTCGCGGCAGGGGCCTGATGCTGATGCGTGGTCTGCCCCGCGAACGCTATAGCGACGAGGATTGCGAGCTTATCTATTGGGGCATTGGCGTCCATATCGGCATGCCGGTGTCGCAGAATCGCCGCGGCCATGTGTTGGGCCATGTGCGCGACGAGGGCCGCGACATTAACGACCCCAGCGCCCGGCCCTATCAGACCGCCAGCAAGATGGATTTTCACTGCGATTTAATGCCGGTCGACGTGCTCGGACTGTTCTGCGCGCACGCCGCCAAGTCGGGCGGCGAAAGCTACGTGGTCAGCGCGCAGACCGTCCACAATCTGATCCTGGCAGAGCACCCAGAATTTCTTGAAGCGCTGTATCAACCCTTCAACGTCGACTGGGCGGACGAAGAGCCTGCGGGTTCGCAACCCTGGTACACCATGCCGATGTTTAGTGCGAACAACGGCACCATAACGTCGCGCATCACCAGCCGCCGGTTTATTCAGATGGTGACACGCCATGGCGATCACCTTGGCGCCAGCCCAGTGCAGCTCGACGCGATCGAATTCGCCCAACAGGTCGCCCAACGGCCAGAGCTGCGGCTCTCGATGACTTTGGGCGAAGGCGATATGCAATTCCTCAGCAACCATACGACGCTACATGCCCGTTCGGCTTTCGAAGACACTAGCGAGGCCGACCGTCAGCGCCACCTGTTGCGCATGTGGGTTGCCTTGGAGGACGCCAAACGGCGATCCCTGTCGCCGCTCCTCGATGAACGGTATAGCTGGGTCGAACGGGGCGGTATTCCGCAGAAAGAGGCGGCATAGAATCAATGGCCCGCACTGTCGGACACCAAGTGCGCCCATTGCACCTCGTCGGTCTGATTGCATTCGATTAAGCTACAGCCCGATGGCATCTAGGCAATAGGTGTTCATCGGGCTGAGGTCTTTCAATCCTTTGACCGTATCCGGTCCGCGCCCTATTATCGCGGTCGCGATCAAACACGGGAATAAATCCGCCATGACCAAATATCATCTCATCAGCTCGTTCACCTGACCCTGGGTGCAGCGCGCCGTGATCCTAATGCGTGCTAAAGAAGTTGAATTCGAAGTCACTTATGTAAATCTGCGCGACAAGCCCGACTGGTTCTTGGAAATCTCACCCCACGGCAAAGTTCCGGTGCTCAAAGTCGATGATGAGATTCTATTCGAATCCAACGCGATAGCTGAATATCTCGATGAGATGGTCGAACCGCCATTGCATCCCGCCGACCCGATCAAGCGCGCCCGTAATCGGGCTTGGACCGACTTCACGCCGGACTTTTCCAGCACCCTGGGATCGATCGGCTATTCGAAGACCCGCGAGGCCATGGAGAAGGCCGTCGCCGACGCGCCGATAAAGCTGGCGCGGGTGGAGAAGGCGCTGGCCGAAGAGCGCGGCAATGATGGGCCTTTCTTCAACGGCGCGGAACTGTGCTTGGTCGATGCGGCTTATGCGCCGTTCCTGCAGCGCTACCGGTTTGTCGACCGGCTGCTGGGCAACGACGTCTTGAAAGATTTCCCGCTGCTCAACGCCTGGGCCGACGCCCTACTCTCCGACGAGCGGATTACCGGGGCGGTGCCACCGAATTTCGAGGAAGAGTTCACCGCCGGATTGATCCGCCGCGAGACCTATGCGGCAACCTTGATCCCAGACGCTGAGGCCGCCGCCGAGTAATCGGTGGCGGGTTCGCCCGCACGATGACCGACGACGGCAATTTGGGCGGCTACCGGCCCGACGACCCGCGCTATGGCCTGTCGGGCCAGGCCTTGCAGGACTATTACCTGGCGCGGCCGACCCATTTCTTTATCCGCGCCTTCTATAAGCCGGATTGCCTAGATCTGCGCTCGCGGGCGATGGACGCCCATCTGGCCCATGTCCGGGCTCACCGCGCGCAAATCCACTTCGCCGATCCGCTGCTGTCCGACGACGGCGCCACGCCAATCGGCACCATGTGCATCATCGACGTGGACGACCGGGCGGCGGCCGAGGCCTATATCGCCGCCGACCCCTACAATCAGGCCGGTCTGCTGGAAGAACCCGAAATCCGCCGCTTCGTCAGCAGCAAGCGGCTACGCCATGGCGACCGGGCGCCCGATCCCAACCTGCAGATGTTTGTCGCCGAATGTATCGACGGCCCCGATGTGGTTGAAAAGCGTAAGGCGACTGCCGCCGCTCACCATGCCTATCAGGGCTCAATCCACGACCGCTACATCGCCCACGGCCCCTTGCGCGGCGACGACGGCATCGACCTTGAGGGCAGCTTGTTCCTAATCGAAGTCGCCGACCGCGCCGCCGCCGAAGAACTGGTCGGCAACGAACCGATGACCGCCGCTGGCGTCTTCGCCGAAGTCCGCATCAACCGCTGGCGCTACGGCACGTCGCTGGGGTAGGCGACCCACGAAACAAAATGTTGTCCCCTCACCCCAACCCCTCTCCCCAAGGAGAGGGGCCTTTAACCCTCTCCTTGGGGAGAGGGTGGCGAACGAAGTGAGCGGGTGAGGGGAAAACAAGGCGTTACCTCAATCTCCCACCGGTCCTTCGGCGACAGGGACCTTCTTTACCCCGCGCACGGCCTCGCGTCGGGCGATGTAGGTGGTGCCGATGACAATCACGCCGCCGCCGATCCAGGTCCACATATCGGGGAACTCGGAAAACAGCACGAGGCCGATCAACGCCGCCCAGATCATACGGGTGAAAATCGCCGGCTCGACCAGGCTGATGTCGGCCATCTTATAGGCCTGCACGAACAGCAGATGACCGACGGTGCCGAACACGCCGATCAGCGCCAGAAATCCCAACTGTTCGAGATTTGGTGTCGTCCAGAAAAACAGCGCCGGTATCAAAGTGGTCGGTACCATCATGAAGGTCAGCAGGGCGACGATGGTCGCCGCCGATTCCGTCCCCGACAACACCTTCGCCATGAGCTTCGATCCCGACACGACGACCGCTGAAAACAGAATGAGTCCGGTGCCCAAACCAACTTCGGTAAATCCCGGCCGGATGATAATCAGGCCGCCGGCAATCGCCAGGCCGATACCGATCCAGCGCCGCGGTCCGACCCGCTCGCCGAGGAAGACAATCGCCAGCAGAGCCACAAACACCGGCCCGATGAGGCTCAACGCGGTGGCATCAGCCACCGGCATGAGGCTGAGCGCAAAAAACCAGGACAACATCGAGATCGTATTCATGCCGGCCCGCCCCAGATGCATGCCGATGCGCTGGGTGCGAAAAACCCTCAGACCGTGCCGCACCAAAAACGGTATGAAAACGATCAAGCCGAAAGCGTTACGGAAAAACGCCGCCTCGAACGGATGAATACCTTCGACGACCGTGACGAAACGGATAGTGTTGTGCATCGACGCAAAAAGCGCCGCAGCTATCACAACCATTAGAAAGCCCGCCACCGGCGGCGGGATCGCCGCCGCCCGCGCCCGCAGGCTTTGCAAACTCATCGACGGGAACGCGGGCTAGGGTTCACTCGGCGGCGCCGTGGATGGCTTGCCACACCCGATGCGGCGTCGCCGGCATATCGATATTGGTGACGCCATATTCGGCCAGCGCGTCGGTCACCGCGTTCATCACCGCGGGCAACGCACCGCTACAGCCGGCCTCGCCCGCCCCCTTGGCGCCGATCACGTTGGTGGTCGCCGGCACCGGATGATCGTCGAACGCGATGTCGGGAATTTCGACCGCGCGCGGCAATTGGTAATCCATATAAGAACCCGTCAGCAGCTGACCGTCATCGTCGTAGACGATATGCTCCATTAGCGCCTGGCCGATGCCCTGCACCACCCCGCCATGAACCTGGCCTTGCGCGAGCAGCGGATTGACGATGGTGCCGAAATCGTCGACCACCGTGTAGCGGTCGACCCGCGTGGTGCCAGTGTCGGGATCGATCTCGACTTCACAGACATGCACCCCGTTGGGAAAGGACGACGGCGCGGTGTCGTGGACCAGCTCGGTGTCGATGGTCTCCGGCAGGCCGTTGGCGCCGCCCAGCTCGCGGGCGCGGGTCGCCAGTTCGAAGATCCCGATGCTGCGATCGGTGCCGGCGATGCGGAATTCGCCGTCGGCGAACTCGACATCCTCGACCGCCGCCTCCAGCACATGACCAGCAACGGCGCGGCCTTTCTCGATGACCGCCGCAGCGGTCTCGTACAGCGCACCGGATTCCGCGATCACTGAGCGCGACCCGCCGGTACCACCGCCGATGACCAGCTCATCGCTATCGCCTTGCAGCAAATCGATTTTGTCGAAGGGAATACCCAAACGGGCGGACAAAATTTGCGCGAAGGTCGAGCGATGCCCCTGGCCGTAATCCAAAGTACCGCTGACGATGGTGACCCGCCCGTCATCGCCGAAGCGCAGGCCGCCCATCTCCTTGCCAGGAGGCGCGGTAACTTCGAGATAAGAACAAATACCCAGACCGCGTTTTAGTCCCGCTGCTTCGCTGGCCGCTTTGCGCCCGGCAAAACCGTCCCAATCCGAGGCCACAATCACCTTGTCGAACATCGGCGCAAAATCACCACTGTCATAGACCTGGCCGCTCGCCGCGGTGAAGGGCATGGCCTCGGGCGGCACCAGATTGCGCCGGCGGATCTCGATCGGATCGATGCCCGTCTCGCGCGCCGCGGCGTCGACCAACCGCTCCATGATGTAATTACCCTCGGGCCGGCCGGCGCCACGATAGGCGCCGACATAGTTGGTATTGGTGAAGGCGCAGCGCATATTCACGTCGACCGCCGGGGTCTGATACATGCACGGCAGGTTCTTACAAACATTGACGGTCTGGGCGAGCGGGCCGGTGCCGGTCAGATAGCCGCCCATATTGGCGATGCCGTGGACGCGGGCGGCGAGGAACTTGCCGTCGCCATCGAGCGCCAGCTCGGCGTCGAACACGCTGCCCCGGCCCATATGGTCCGACAACATGCTTTCCGAGCGGTCGGCGGTCCATTTGACCGGCCGGCCGAGCTGTTTGGCGGCCAGTAGTACCACCGGATATTCGTTATAGGGCATAGCCTTCATGCCGAACGAGCCGCCCACTTCGCCAGCGATCACGCGAATTTTTTCGGGCTCAACTTTCAATAAAGCGTTGGCCAGAATGTTACGCATGCCAAACACGCCCTGGCAGCCGGTATAGACGATGTAGCGCTCGCTATCGGTCTCGTAGTCGCCGATGAAGGCGCGCGGCTCCATCGCCGACACGAACACCTGATTGTTTTCCAGGCGCAGGCGGGTGACATGGGCGGCGGCCTCGAACGCGGCGGCGGTCGCTTCGGCGTCGCCCATCTGGAAGTCGACGCACACATTGCCCGGCGCGTCTTCGTGCAACTGCAGCGCGCCGTCGGCCACGGCGGCGTCGAGATCGGTATTCGCCGGCAGGGATTCAATGTCGAGCTCGACCAGTTCGGCGGCGTCGCGGGCCTGGGCCTGGGTCTCGGCGATCACCGCCACCACCGGCTCGCCCACATTGCGCACCCGGCCCGTGGCCAGCACGGGACGCGGCGGCTTGATCAGCGGCGTCCCGTCGCGGCCCTTCAGGGGTAGATTATTGGGCAGGGTGCCGAACCCCGCCGCCTCGATATCGGCGTGGGTGTAGACCGCCAACACGCCCGGCGCATCTTTGGCGGCATCGATGCCGATGCTTTTGATATCGCCATGGGCAATCGGCGACCGGACGAACACCGCATAGGCCTGGCCGTCCAAGTTACGGTCGTCGGTATAGACCCCACCGCCGCGCAACAAGCGCGGGTCTTCATTGCGGGTTACGGGTTGGCTGACAGCGTATGGCCCAGTGCCGAATACGGGTGCGTCCACGACGGTGATCCTTTTTATGGCCGGCGCGTATAGCCCGCCTTGCAGATTGGAAATTCGAACGGGCGCTCCCGAGCGCCCGCGCAGACAAATATTAACTTATCACAGCGCACTACCAAGACGGTAGCCGCTGCGGCAAATTTGCCCGACCCCTACTCCGCCGCCTGGGCGACCGGGCCTTCCTTGTCGAGGAAGTGGGGCATGACCTCTTCGGCGAATTGCTGCAGCGCCTCGGATGAGCCGCTGAGATCGTGGCACAGGATGTTGCGCACGCCGAGACCGTAGAGCTTCTGCACCCGTTCGCCCATTTCTTCCGAGCTGCCGAGGATGGCGCCGCCTTCGGAAATACCGTCGGGGCTGCCGCGGTCTTTCCAGCGCGAATTGGCCACCGGGTTGAACGACTTCGCCTGAAATTTCGGGTCGGTCGCCAGCACCTGCACTTCGGTGATGAACTTGCCGCGCAGAATGTGCGCCTCTTTGCGCGCATTGTCGTTGTTGGCGACCATCAGGCCACGGGTCACGGCGATCGAATAGGGGTCGAACTCGCGGCCCTGCTTTTCGACTTCGTCGCGATATTGGTTGATCCGCTCGCCGATGGCCTCAAACGGCGACATCTGGTCGAGCAGCAGATTATAACCGTTCTGCGCCGCCTTGCGGATCGAAGGCTCGCTGCCGGCGCCGACCCACATGGGTGGATGGGGCTCTTGCACGGTCGGCGGCTCGACGATCACTTGATTGAACTCCCAGCGGTCCGATTTGTAGGACCACCGGTCGGGCTCGGTATAGGCTCGTTTGATGATTCCAATCGATTCCTGGAAGATGTCTTCGGCATCCTTCATGTCGATGCCGAAGCCGACAAATTCGTTGGCCCGGTAACCCCGGCCAATGCCGAAATCGTAGCGGCCCTTGGAGATCTGATCGAGGGTCGCGACCTGTTCGGCCAGCATGATCGGGTTGAACCAGGGCACCACGACAACGGCGCTGCCTAGTCGTATTTTCGATGTAATTCCAGCGAGATAGCAGAGATAGTTCAAGGTCGCCGATAACTGAGAAAAGCCGGTAAAATGGTGCTCGACCAGCCACGCGCTGCTATAGCCCAGCTTCTCGGCCAGTTGGATATAGTCGCCATATTCATGATAGCCCAACGCGGCTTCAGTGATGACTTCCCCCGGCACAGCCTGCGCGCCGCCAAACAGCCCGAATTTCATTATTCTTTCTCCTGACCGTCCGGCGACGGTGAACTTAGTCCATAGTCCCTAGCCGCCAATTATAGCGCGGATGACCGCCAATGAATAATTATGTATCTCGATATTGGCTATCAAATCTTGTTATAGCGCCTCACATATCGAGGCAATTGACGGTGGACGACGAAGGCGGCTCGATCGCGTTTACCCTCTCCTTGGGGAGAGGGTGGCGAGCAACAGCGAGCCGGGTGAGGGGAAATAATAAGGCTGGGTAATCCGATACGCGAACCAAAACGATGTCCCCTCACCCCAACCCCTCTCCCGAGGGAGAGGGGCTTCTCCTACCCGCGCGACCGCACGAAGCCGAAGCTGAGGCCGCGCACCAGATGTTTGCGGATCAACAGGCCGATCACGACCAACGGGATGGTGGCGCCGACGGCCAGCGCGGCCTGCAAACCATAGGCACTGTTGCCGCCCAAGCGGTTGAGGTGCATGGGCAAGGTCGAGACATCGGTCTTCGACAGGATCAGGGCGAGGAAAAACTCGCTCCAATTGAGGATGAACAGGAAGAGGAACGTCACCGCGATACCGGGCTTGAGCAGCGGCAAGATGACTTCCCAGATAACCTGCCAGCGCGACGCGCCTAGCACCTGGGCGGCCTGTTCATATTCACGTGGAATGTCATCGACGAAGCTTTTCAGCACCAACAGCGCATAGGGGATAGTGGTGAGCATATAGAGCAAGATCAGGCCGGTTCGGCTGTCCTCCAAACCGATGACCGAGAAATACAACACCAACGGCCCCGCAATCACAAAGGGCGGGATCAGGCGCAACACCAAAGTCGCCATTAGCTGGGTATCGGTCAAAATGTTATGGCGCGACACGCCATAGGCGATCACCGCGGCGAAGCCGGTGGCCAGGGTCGACGCGGTGAACGCAATGATGAAAGTGTTGATCAGCGCTTCCCACGGCCCCAGCACTTCGGCCAGACCCGTGGTCTCCGGGTTGGCGCTGAACACGCCGGAAACCCAAATGCGAAAGTAGCTCCCCAAGGTGGGATCGGACGGCCACCAGACCGGCGGCCAGGCGATCCATTCGCTGGGCCGCTTAAACGATGTCGCAACGATCCAAAATAGCGGGAACACCACCACCACCAGCCAGACGGTGAGAACCGTATAGCGGAACGCGGCGAACAGGCCCTTGCGGCTGCGGCGCGTCAGCATCGGTCGAGCCCAACGTGGGTCGGTAGCGGAAATTCGTGTATCGAAGAGGGCCTCATGCTGAGCCTGTCGAAGTGTGAGGCCCGGCATCCTCTCCTTCGACAAGCTCAGGATGAGGATGCCTCCAGGGAACGGTTATGGGTTCAGTCCGTTGAAACGCAGGGCGTAAATGCCGTGGTTCTTATCGGACACGAAGATATTGCCGCGATTGTCGACGATGACGTCTTCGGTCTGTGCGACCAGTTTGCTCGCCGGCAACAGCCCGCGCCGCTCCAGCGGGTCGGGCGGCAGGAAGTAGCCGACCTCGCGCGGCAGGCGCTCGTCGGAAATGTCGTAGATCCGCAAGCCGCCGTTGAAATAGGTCACAAAGGACAGATCTTCGCCCTGATAAAGGATTTCCTGATATTGCGGCTGATGCTGATTGTGCGGTCCGAAGCGCCCGCCGCGTTCGCAGAAATTACGATACGGCGCTTCTTCCGGCGGCACCGGCAGCGGGAACAGCGAAATCAGATGGGGATTGGTCTCGTCGCTAACATCGACGATGCCACAATAGCCCAACGGCTCTTCGCAGTTTTCGCGGATCGCCTCGGAGTTCACCACCACAATGTCGCGGCCCTGCAAGGGCACCGCCGTGTGCACCGAAATGAAGTTCACGAACGGCGGCGAGAACGGCAAATCGCTGATCATCACCGGGTTGGTCTTGTCGGAAATATCGAGAATGACGAAGCCGCCGGCGCCGTAAGGCAAGAAGGCCCGATCGCCTTTCACATATGCCCCGCCATGGAGCATGGTGCCGACCCGCGGCCCCGCCTCGCCACCGCCGGTCCACTGGCCCGGCCGCCACCAACGGCCGACCTCGACCGGGTTGGCCGGGTCGTCGATATCGACGATCTGCAATATCTGGCCGACATAACCTTCCGGCAGTCCGGTGGCGTAGACATAGCGGCCGCCATCGTAATAATTACGGTGGGTGCCGTCGCCGCCGGTCTCGAAATGGCCCTGCAGTTGAGGATCCTCCGGGTCGGCGAGATCCCAGATCAAAAACCCTTCGCCGTTGGGCTCACCGGGCGTGTTACCCCAACCCTCCATGATCTTTTCCTGGGACGTGATCATTTTGCCGTCGGCGATTTGTACCTGCAGGGTCCAGGTATTCGAGGGACCTTCGACGAAGCGCACAAACCGCGGATTGGCCGGATCAGTCACTTCGACGATGGAAAATCCCGGGTGCCAGAACTTGGCGGTGTAGAGGTACCAGCGGTCGCCGGCCTTTAGGAGCGCCAGTTTGAAACCGGGCCGGCCTTCAAGATCGCAATAGCCGATGGCCTCGACATTCCAAGCGTAACTTTCACCGGGCGGGTAAGTCATGGCGTTCCCCTGTCGTTATTTTTAATTATTGGAAAATCACATATCGCATTGGCGCTAGCGGCTGTAAAGCGGTCCGCCTGGACGCGCAAAACCCTTGTGTCGAATTATCCGCAACTGGACCTAGATTCTTTGCCACGGACATTGGAAAATGAGTGATGACTTCGACGCTCAACGATACGGACCGGCCGCGCTACCAGATTATCGCCGATGATTTGATGGCCGATATTGTCGCGGAAAAATTCTCTGTCGGCTCAATGCTGCCGACCGAAATGGAACTGTGTGAGCGCTACAATGTCAGCCGCTACACGGTGCGCGAGGCGCTACGCCAACTACGCGAGATGGGGATGGTGTCGATGCGCCGCGGTTCGGGCACCCGTGTCATGTCGACCCGACCCGAACAGGCCTATGTGCAATCGGTCAGCGCCCTGTCGGAGCTCTTGCGCTATCCCGGCACCAGCTTCGAGCTGATGGAGGCCGGCCACATCGTGCTGGATGACAAACAGGCCGAGAGCTTACACAGCCACGCCGGCGACGACTGGTTCCATATTAGCGGCGTGCGCCGTTCGGACGTGGCGAACACACCGATCTGCTGGCAGGACGTCTATGTATTGCCCCAGTTCGAAGATGCGGCCCGTCAAGTGGCGATTGATCACCGCGCCGTGCATCAAATCATCGAGCAGCGCCACGGCGAAATTATCGGCCGCGCCCAGCTCGATATGTTCGCCAGCCACATCGACGAGACTTTGGCGGAATATTTAGAGGTCGCGCCGGATACCGCGGCCATGACGATTATCCGCCATTATACCGATCACAATGGCCGGTTGTTCGAGAGCACCCGATCAATCCATCCCGAGGGCCGTTTCGTCTATTCCCTGGAGCTACAACGCGACTGGCGGACACGAGACTGAGGTGCAATGTTCATGAAAACAACCTCATCCTGAGCCTGTCGAAGGATCGAGGTCGTCTAGTCGTCATGCTTCGACAAGCTCAGCATGAGGTTTCTTGTTTAGTTAGAAATAATAACAAGTCTTCGCCCTTCGAGACGGCCCTTCGGGCCTCCTCAGAGCCTGGCCGGAAATGAATTGTTTGTTTCTAAGACCTTGTTCCCCG